>NZ_JBWKLJ010000007.1:0-482608 GCF_056430285.1 Streptomyces sp. NPDC045998 | reverse complement strand
CTCCTCCCCGTGCTCCCTCTTTTGGGGAAGGAGCCGGGAGAGAAGAGGGAGTGGGGGGTGTGGGTGGGGGGGGGTGGGGGACTTTTTGTTCCCCCCCCCCCCCCCCCCCCCCCGGCCCCCCCGACGCGTCCCCGAAAGAAGAGGTCTATGCCCCCTGGCAGTTCCCGCCACGTCGCCAACCTCGACGACGATGACTACCCCGCCTACACCATGGGCCGGGCCGCCGAGATGCTCGGCACCACCCCCGCCTTTCTCCGGGCCCTCGGCGAGCACCGCCTGATCAGCCCCGGACGCTCGCCGGGCGGCCACCGCCGCTACTCCCGCTACCAGCTGCGCATCGCCGCCCGAGCCCGTGAACTCGTCGACGAGGGCACCCCCATAGAGGCCGCCTGCCGCATCGTCATCCTCGAGGACCAGCTCGAAGAAGCCCAACGCATGAACGAGCAACTGCGCAACCAACGCGGCGAGTCCCAGCCGACGAGCCCCGCCTGACCAAGCCCCGGGGCGCCTCCGGGAACGAGCGGGGGCACCCCGGGCGCGGATGCCGCCGCCCCGTCGGCCGGCACTCGTGCGGGCCACGCGGGGCGGCGGCATCCGCCGGTCAGACCGAGGCGCTCATCAACGCGCTGATGCCCGATCACCGCGCCCCAACCTGCTGTCCACCACGGACCCGGCGCTTCTCGCCGAGCGGATCGAACTGCCGGCCACCTCGCACTGGAACGGGCGGGTCCTCGGGGAGGCCCGGATGCGTACGGAAACGGGCGCGTCCGTCGTCGCCGTGCTGCGGCGGGCCGAGGTGATCCCGTCCCCGGCGCCGGACTTCCGACTGGCAGGCGGGGACACCCTCATCGTGATCGGTACCCGTGAAGGCGTCGAGGCCGCCGCCGCGATACTCGGCCGGGAGTGAGCGCCCGTGCACTCCTCCGCGGTCTTGCTCGTCGAGTTCGGCGCGATCATCCTCGCCCTGGGGCTGCTGGGCCGGCTCGCCGGACGTCTCCGGTTCTCCCCGATACCCCTCTACCTCCTGGCCGTTCGTGCCCGCCCTCGCCCTGGCCGTGGTGACGGCGGGCACGAAGATCGCGACCGGTTACTGGGCCGCCCGGCGTGCCGGGATCTCCGCCAAGGGCCGGTGGCGGGCCGGTGGCGGGCCGGGGGCACCCTCGTGGCACGCGGGGAGTTCTCGATCGTCATCGCCGGCCTCGCGGTGACCGCCGGGATCGAACCGCAACGCGGGCCGCCGGCCACGGCGTACGTCCTCATCCTGGTCATCGCCTGGCCGCTCACCGCCCGCTACACCGAACCGATCGCCACCTATCTGACGGGCCGCCGGCGTACGGCCCCGGCCTCGGCCCCCGAGTCCCGGAGGCAGGCGAGTCCCGGGAGGCCCGCGAGTCCCGGGCGCCCGCGGTGGAGGGCCTGGAGCCGGTGGACGACGGCGCCGCTCGCGACCGACCCTCTGTTATCGGCATGCATCAATCGGTCAACGGACCGGGAAGTTCGTGTGGCATATTCACTCGCGGCGAGCTGCGGTCCAGGCCATTCATTCGGCGCGTCCGGAATTCAACTTTCCTCTTCCTTTATCTGGCGGTGGCCTGCGTCGCGCGCTCACCGGTGAGTGAAATGGTGTGGCGGCCCTCACTTGAGAGGCGCCTGACCGGGGCGATATCGCCGCAAATCGGGCGACCTGCAGAGGTGTCGGCGGCTGGAATTGACGGTTCCTGGTCGCCGACCTCTCCGACCCGCCACCCGGATTCGTGGTGGGCGGTGTTCCGGGAGCGGTGATTGCCGCAGGTCATCATGGCGTGGCCGATATTCCGCTTCAACGTTCGCCCGGAGGAAATAGCGGGCCGGTGCCCCGCGCATTACTAAAACGTTGACAGGGGCCTGTTCCGGACTGTTGTATGACTGTCATCAAGGGGGCGGGATGGCCAATGGGGGAGTGCCAGAGGGCCCAACGCCGTAGACGCGTTGTATCGACCCGTTGCCATCTCCAGTTCTGGGGGGATGTCATGAGCAAAATCAAGCACACGCTTCCGATCGCTGTCGCGGCCATTGCGCTGACGGCCGGAAGCATTGTCGGCCCCACCTTCATACAGACCAAGTCGGTTGCTGCCAGCGCGTCAGCCGACACCACGACACCGGACAGTGACAGCGCCGTCGCCGCGCGGCCGGGCGCGAAGACCCCCGCCGAGTTGCTCCAGCTCCTCGGCGAGAGGATCAAGGCAAAGGACGTCGACGGAATCATCGCTCTCCATGAGCCCGAAGCGGCGATCGTCAATTACGACGGTTCGATCATCCGGGGGCACAAGGAGATCCGGGCGTTCTACATCGACTGGTTCAAGTCGGATCCGGTGCTCACCGTCAACCCTCGCCAGACCGTGCTCGCGGGCGGCAAGCGTACAGGTGACGGCAGGGTGCGCGGCCGCACGGCGGCCATCATGGGCGACTACTCGCTGGAGCAGAACGCCGCGGACGGTACCCGCGAGAGCTTCACCGGGAATTTCTGCGACACCGTGCAGGAGCAGCCGAACGGCACGTGGCTGTACGTGCAGGACAACCCGTACCCGCCCCACGGTGAAGCCGCGCCAGCGGCCCGGGCGCACCACTGATCAGGCCATTTCGACGGCCTTGAATTTCTGCGGACTGAGCTGCCCCGTCGGTTAACCGGCCGGGCAAAATCCGGGATTCACCGTGCCCGCACGCAAGTGCCGCCCATAAGGATTTCCCGGGGGAGTCTCCTGCCGCCCTGTTGGGCTTCGCCATTGGCCCTGATGACCGGCCATTGGCCGACGCCCGGATAGTGCTGTGCCGACATATTGGAGGTGGGAAGCAAAATTGAACATCACCTCGCTCGAAATCTCGCAAACCCCGGTTGCGCGGCAGCAGCCCCAGTGGGAAGACCCGTCACAGGTCCAGCACGTCAGGGACGTGCTGGCAACCCTCCCCCCGCTCGTGGAGCCCGCATCGCTGGGCCGGCTCCGGGGGCTGCTCGCCGCAGTCGCCGCCGGGCAGGCGCACGTGGTGCAGGCGGGGGACTGCGCGGAGGATCCGGCGGAGTGCACCGCCTCTGACGTGCGGCGGAAGGCGGTACTCCTCGACGTACTGGCCGGCGTCATGAGCGCGATCACCCATCAGCCGGTGGTGCGGGTGGGCCGGATCGCGGGCCAGTACGCCAAACCCCGGTCGGCGCCTACGGAGTCGGTCGGCGGCGTCGAGATCCCGGTGTACCGGGGGCACATGGTGAACGGTCCGGAGCCGGACCCGGAAGCCCGACGGCCCGACCCCCAGCGCCTGCTGGCGGGCTACCGGGCGGCGAGCCGGCTCATGGCCCATCTCTGCCCGACGCCGCAGGCGCGCCTCGACCCGGCCGTGTGGACCAGCCACGAGGCTCTGCTGCTCGACTACGAGATCCCGATGCTCCGCCGCGACCGGGAGGGCCGGCCGGCGCTCACCTCCACGCATTGGCCGTGGATCGGCGAGCGGACCCGCCAGCTCCACGGGGCCCACGTCGCGCTGCTGGCGGATGTGGTGAATCCCGTCGCGTGCAAGGTCGGGCCGCGCATGACGGTCACCGAACTGCTCGGCCTCTGCGCGCGGCTCGACCCCGGACAGGAGCCGGGCCGACTCACCCTGATCGCCCGGATGGGCGCCGACGCGACCATGGATCTGCTGCCGCCCCTGGTGCGAGCCGTGCGCGCCGCCGGACACCCGGTGATCTGGCTGGTCGACCCCATGCACGGCAACACCGTGACCACCGCCGAGGGACGCAAGACGCGAGTCGTGCAGACGATCACCCGGGAGGTCATGGCCTTCCAGGCGGCCGTCCGCACCGCAGGCGGCATCGCGGGCGGGATTCATCTGGAGACGACGCCCGACGAGGTGACCGAATGCGCCGATGCGCCGAACCGCACCGACCGGGTCGGCGACAAGTACACGACGTTATGCGACCCACGACTCAACCCTCGTCAGGCGGTGGCGGTGGTCTCCGCCTGGCAGACGCGAACGATGACGGAGAGGTCCGAAGGAGAACCGTGCCGGGCATAGCGCCGATCTCTGCCTACCCACTGCCCACGACGGCTGAACTGCCCACCAACACCGCACAGTGGACCCTAGACCCGCGCCGTGCGGCCCTGCTCGTACACGACATGCAACGCTATTTCCTCGCGCCGTTCCCCGCGTCGGTGCGTGACCCGCTGGTGCGCCACTGCGTGCGGCTGCGGGACCGCTGCGCCGCACTCGGCGTACCGGTGTTCCACACCGCGCAGCCCGGTGGCATGACGGATGAGGAACGGGGCCTGCTCAAGGACTTCTGGGGTCCGGGCATGCGGGTGGACCCCGTCGACCGTCAGATCGTCACGGAGCTCGCACCGCGGCCCGCGGACCACGTCCTCACCAAGTGGCGCTACAGCGCGTTCTTCCGCTCGGACCTGCTCGCGCGGATGCGCGACCAGGGCCGCGACCAGCTGATCGTCTGCGGCGTGTACGCGCATGTCGGCGTACTGGCGACGGCCCTGGAGGCGTTCACCAACGACATCCAGCCTTTCCTGGTCGCCGACGCCGTCGGCGACTTCTCCGCCGAGTACCACCGGCTGGCCCTCGACTACGCGGCCGCTCGCTGCTCGGTGGTCACCACCACCGAGGAGGTGTTCCGATGAACGCGCGAGAGCTGCTCGACCACGTGCTGGGGCCCAACCCCGGTGCCTTCGCCCTGCTGCACCGCCCCGAGACGCTGGGGCCGGACCACGTGGAGATCCTGCGGGGCCGGGTCAGCACCCCGGCCCGGCTCGCCGACATCCCGCAGGCCGGCCCGACCGGGCGGCCCGGTGACGCCCGGCACGAAACGCTGGTCCTGGTGCCCCACCAGCAGATCACGGAGCGCGGCTTCGCGGCCGCGACGGACGGCTCACCGCTGCTCGCGATGTCGGTGACCGACCAGGGGCGGGTCACCACGACCGAGGCGCTCAGATCCCTGCCGGACGAGCCGATCACCCTGACCGGCGGCCGTTTCGACACCGACGACGACGCCTACGCCGATACGGTCCGCGCGGTGCTCGCCAACGAGATCGGCACCGGAGAGGGCTCGAACTTCGTCATCAAGCGCTCCTTCGTCACCACCATCACCAACTACTCCACCCGCAGCGCACTGAGTCTGTTCCGCAGGCTGCTCACCCGGGAGAGCGGCGCCTACTGGACCTTCCTCATCCACACCGGCGCGCGCACCTTCGTCGGCGCCACCCCGGAGCGCCACATCAGCCTGCGGGGCGGCATCGCGGCGATGACCCCGATCAGCGGCACCTACCGCTACCCGCCCACCGGGCCGGTTCTGTCGGAGGTGATGGAGTTCCTCACCAACGGCAAGGAGACCGACGAGCTGTACATGGTCCTGGACGAGGAACTCAAGATGATGGCCCGGGTCTGCCAGGGGGGCGGCCGGGTGCGGGGGCCGTTCCTGCGGGAGATGGCCTGGCTCGCGCACACCGAGTACGTCATCGAGGGGCGCAGCGACCTCGACCCCCGGGACATCCTGCGGGAGACGATGTTCGCGCCCACGGTGACCGGCAGCCCTCTCGAGAACGCCTGCCGGGTGATCGAGCGCTACGAGCCGCGCGGCCGCGGGTACTACGGGGGTGTCGCGGCCCTCATCGGCCGCGACGCCGACGGCGCGCGCACCCTGGACTCGGCGATCCTCATCCGTACCGCCGACATCCGGGCGTCGGGCGTCGACGACAGCGGTCACGTCGAGGTCGGGGTGGGGGCGACCCTGGTCCGGCACTCCGACCCCGACACCGAGGTCGCCGAGACCCGCACCAAGGCCGCCGGCCTGCTCTCGGCGCTGGGCGCCGACGAGCGGCTCGACGCGCACCCGCTCGTCCAGGACGCCCTGGGGCGGCGCAACGAGACCATCGCGCGCTTCTGGCTCAGCGACGCCGACTCGCGGGCGCGACCGCATCCGCTGCTGGCCGGGCGGCGGGCGCTCATCATCGACGGCGAGGACACCTTCAGCTCGATGCTCGCCCATCAACTGCGCGCCATCGGGCTGACGGTGCGACTCAGCCGCTACGACGCGTCCCACCGCTTCGATGACCACGACCTCGTCATCGTGGGCCCGGGACCCGGCGACCCGCGGGAGACCGACCACCCCAGGATGGCCTCCCTCACGTCGGCGCTCGAACACCTGCTGGCCCGGCGCATCCCCTTCCTGGCCGTGTGCCTGAGCCATCAGTTGCTGTGCCGGCACCTCGGGTTCGAACTGAGACGCCGGGACGTCCCGAACCAGGGCACCCAGCGCGAGATCGACCTGTTCGGCTCGCGGGAGCGGGTGGGTTTCTACAACTCCTACGAGGCCCGCGCACGAGCCGAGCAGGTGGAGTGCCCCGGCGTCGGCGAGGTGAAGGTCAGCCTCGACGCCGGTACGGGTGAGGTGCACGCCCTGCGCGGGCCGCACTTCAGCTCGGTGCAGTTCCACCTCGAATCGGTGCTCACCCAGGGCGGGGAGCGCGTCCTGGGCGAGCTGCTGGCCCCGCTGATGAAGACCCCGGAGGCACTGAACGCATGAAAGCCACCATCTCCTGGTGGGACCTCTCCGCGTCCGACCAGACCATCGACTCCTTACGCGTCTATCTGCGGGACGAGGGCGTGGACCCGTGGGCGCGGATCCACGGTCTGCGGTTGAAGTTCTGGATCTCCGATCGGCGGACCAACCGCTGGGGCGCGGTGATGCTGTGGGACTCCGCGGCCGATCTGACGGCACCGATGCCCCCGAACCGGGCCACCGAGCTCATCGGATACCCGCCGACCGACCGCATGGCGACCGACATCGAGGCCATCGTCGAAGGCGTCCACTCCGGCCGCCTGGCCGAACGCGGCCTGGCCTTCGAAACCTCCGACGACTTCGAAGCCACCGAACCGACCAGGAAGACATTGTGAGCGCGCCGACCCGATCCCGGGAGGACGAGGAGTTCTCCACCCCACCCGCCGAACCGGTGGGCCTGCTCCAGGCCTGGTTCGACAGCGCCGTCGCGAACGCCGTCCGCGAGCCGGGCGCGCTGGCACTGGCCACCTCCGACGCCCGCGGCCACGCCTCCAACCGGATCGTGCAGGTGCTCGCCGTCCGCGACACGGGTCTGGTCTTCGCCAGCCACGCCGACAGCCGCAAGGGCCGGGACCTGGCCGAGACGGCCTGGGCATCGGGCGTGCTCTACTGGCGCGAGGCCGGCCGCCAGGTGAGCGTGAGCGGCCCCACCCGGCCGTTGCCCGACGAGGAATCCGACGCCTTGTGGGCTGCCCGGCCGGTCGTTACGCACCCGATGTCCGTGGCATCGCATCAGAGCGCGCCGCTGCTGGACGAGGGCGCGCTGCGGGAGCAGGCCCGGGAACTGGGACGCGACGGCGTGGCACTGCCTCGCCCGGCCCGCTGGCTGGGCTATCTGCTGGAGCCGGCGTCGGTGGAGTTCTGGCAGGCCGACCCGGACCGGCTGCACCGGAGGCTGCGCTACGAGCGCGACGGTGCCGGCTGGCGCGTGGACCGGCTCCAACCCTGACCCTGCACAGGACCGTTGACTCGAGAGGAAGAAGGGCACGTCGATGTGTGGAATCACGGGCTGGGTCTCGTTCACCCGGGATCTGACTCAGCAGCGTTCGCAACTGGACGCGATGACGCAGACCATGGCATGCCGGGGGCCGGACGCCGCGGGCACCTGGCTCGACCGGCACGCGGCGCTCGGCCACCGCAGGCTGGCGGTCATCGACATAGAAGGTGGCACCCAGCCCATGGTGGTGCCCACCGACGACGGACCGGTGGCGATCACCTACAGCGGTGAGGTCTACAACTACACGGAACTCAGGGGCGAGTTGATCCGCCGAGGCCACCGGTTCCGGACCCGCAGCGACACCGAAGTGGTGCTCCACGGCTACCTGGAGTGGGGCGTGGCGGTCGCCGAGCGGCTCAACGGCATGTACGCCTTCGCCGTCTGGGATGCCCGGGTCGACAAGCTGGTGATGATCCGCGACCGGATGGGCGTCAAGCCGCTCTACTTCTCCCGCACCGACGATGGCGTGCTGTTCGGCTCCGAGCCGAAGGCGATCCTCGCCAATCCGCTGGCGGACCGGGCGGTCGACCTCGAAGGACTGCGTGAACTGGTCAGCTTCACGCAGACGCCGGGGAGCGCGGTCTGGTGCGGGATGCGCGAGGTGGTACCGGGTGGCGTGGTCACCGTCGACCGCTCCGGGCTGCGTGAGCGCCGCTACTGGACTCTGCCCACCCGCCCCCACACCGACGACCTGAAGACCACCATCGCCACCGTGCGCGAGCTCCTCGAGGACATCGTGAGCCGCCAGCTGGTCTCCGACGTACCGCGCTGCACCCTGCTGTCGGGCGGTCTGGACTCCAGCGCGATCACCGCACTGGCGGCCGCCAAGCTCGGCCGGCCCGGGGAGCACGGCGAACCCGGTGAGAAGGTGCGCAGCTTCGCCGTGGACTTCGTCGGGCGGGACGACGACTTCGTGGCCGACGAACTGCGCCCCACGTCGGACGCACCCTACGCGCGTGAGGTGGCCGCGCACGTCGGCTCCCGGCACGAATCGATCGTGCTCGACCACGTCGCGATCGCCGACCCGGCGGTGCGCCGAGCCGTCATCACCGCGCGGGACAGCCCCCTCAGCCTCGGCGACATGGACACCTCGCTCTACCTGCTGTTCCAGACCATCCGCGAGCAGTCCACGGTCGCCCTCTCCGGGGAGTCCGCGGACGAGGTCTTCGGCGGATACCGGTGGTTCCACCAGCCGGAGGTCCAGGCCGCGGACACCTTCCCTTGGATGGCGGTCTTCGTCAGCGGCGCGCGGGCCCAGGTGTCCGATCGGTTCAACGCCGACATCACCGCTGCCCTGGACCTGCCCACCTACATCCGCGACCGCTATGCCGACGCGGTCGCCGAGGTCGAGCGGGCCGACGGTGAGAGCGACCATGAGCTGCGGATGCGGGTGATGTGCCACCTCCATCTGACGCGCTTCGTCCGGATGCTCCTGGAGCGCAAGGACCGGATCAGCATGGCCGTCGGACTGGAGGTCCGGGTCCCCTTCTGCGACCACCGGCTCGTCGAGTACGTCTACAACACCCCGTGGTCGATGAAGACCTTCGACGGCAGGGAGAAGAGCCTGCTCCGCGCCGCGACCGCCGACCTGTTGCCCGCGTCGGTGCTGCATCGGGCCAAGGCCCCCTACCCCGCCACCGTGGATCCGCATTACACGGACGCTCTGCTGCAGCAGTCCAAGGAACTGCTCACCACCGACGACCCGGTGTTCGGCCTGGTCGACCGCAGCTGGCTGCAGGACATCACGCGGCAGGACGCGAGCACGATGCCCATCGACGTCCGCAACGGTATGGAGCGCGTACTCGACCTGAGCACCTGGCTGGACATCTACCGCCCCGAGCTCCGGCTCTGACCACATTCCACGCTCAACAAAGGATGGGGGGATTCGAGATGGGAACGGACAACACTCGGCCCGAGGGCTTCGGCACCGACCTCGACCTGCGCGCCCGGAACCGTGCCGTCGTCGCGGATTACATGAGCCGCAAGGGCGAGAACCGACTGACGCGCTACCTGCTCTTCGCGGAGGACGGCAGCGCGGGCCTGTGGACCAGCGACACCGGCGAACCGATCGTCTCCCACGGGCACGAGAAGCTCAAGGCGCACGGCGAGTGGTCGCTGCGCATGTTCCCCGACTGGGAATGGAAGAACGTCGAGATCTTCGAGACACAAGACCCCAACAGGTTCTGGGTCGAGTGTGACGGAGAGGGACAGATCCTCTACCCGGACTATCCGCCCGGCTACTACCGGAACCACTTCATACACTCGTTCCTGCTCGAAGACGGAAAAATCAAGCAGAACCGCGAGTTCATGAACCCGTTCCAGCAGCTGCGCGCGCTGGGTATCGAGGTGCCGAAGGTCAATCGAGGCGGAATCCCCACGTAGGGATGTCCTCTTCCCGGTCCACGGTGTTCCCGGGGTCTCGTCGTCCCCGGGTCCACGTTGTTCGCACTCACAGCAAGGAGCACCAGGTGGGATCTCAGCTCAACCCGTACATCGCCTTCAACGGGAACGCACGGCAGGCGATGGAGTTCTACCACGAAGTCCTCGGCGGCGAGCTGGAGCTGGGCACCTTCGGCGACTTCGGCTCGGCGGAGATGCCCGACGCCGACAAGATCATGCACGCCACGCTCAGCACCGCGGACGGTTTCACGGTGATGGCGTGGGACGTCCCGGAGCGGGTCCCTTACAACCCGGGCACCAACGTCGCGCTCTACCTCGGCGGCGACGACGCCGAACTGCGCGACTACTTCGAGAAGCTGTCCGTCGGCGGCTTCGTGGCGATGCCCCTGGCGAAGCAGTCCTGGGGTGACGAGGCCGGCACGCTCGTGGACAAGTTCGGGATCACCTGGATGTTCAACATCAAGCAGTAGCCGGCCCGCTATCGGGCGGCGGTCCTTCCGCGCCAGGCCTCGGCCGCGCGCGGAAGGACCGCCGCTTGGCCGACCCGCGCGGGTGGCCAAGCGTTGTGACGTGCCGCGGAGGACCGCGGCAGAGCGGGCCGAGCGGTATGGGCCCGGAGGCCGGGATGGGGAGCTCTCACATGACAGTCGACGTACAGGCCACTCGAGACGTGGTCGACATCATCACCGGTGGCTGGAGGGCGCAGGCGCTCTACACCGCGGTCAAGCTCGGCCTGCCCGACCACGTCGAAGCCGGCCTGACCACGAGCGCCGAGCTCGCCAAGGCGGCCGGGGCGGACGAACAGGGCGTGCACCGCCTGATGCGGCTCCTGGTCGCCATGGGCGTATTCGAGGGCGGCGAGACCACCGGGTACCGCGGTACGCACGTGAGCGCGGCACTGCTCGACGGCCCCCAGTCCCTCCGCGACATGTGTCTGCTCTACGGCGAGGAGTTCTACGCCGCCTGGGGTCACGCCCACCACGCCGTCAGCACGCGGAGCTCCGGCTTCGCGGTCGCCTACGGCCGGCCGTTCTACGACTATCTCGGCCAGGACGCGACCACCGCCGGGCGATTCCAGCAGACCATGAATGCCGCGAGCATGTTCTTCCACCAGGTACCCGGGATCTTCGACTTCTCCGGCGGCAAGACGGTCGTGGACGTGGGCGGAGGGGGCGGGCACCTGCTCGCCACGATACTCCGCGCCACACCGGATGCCAGAGGCACGCTCCTCGACCGCGCGCACATGATGCCCAAGGCGCGCGAGCACCTGGCCGCCACCGTCGGACTGGACCGTGTCCAGCTGGTCGCGGGCGACATGTTCGAAGACGTCCCGGCGGGCGGGGACGCCTACATACTCTGCCGGGTGCTGGCCGGGTGGAGCGATGACGCGGTCGTCGGCGTCTTCGAGAACTGCCGCCGCGCCATGGCGGATTCCTCGGCGCGCCTGCTGATCCTCGACCGCTTCGTCGAGGACGAGAATCCCACCGTGCTGCCCGCGCTGTGGGACCTGCACCTCCTGGTGACAACCGGCGGTGAACACCGCACCCTCGGCAGGATCACCGAACTGCTCAACCGGGCCGGCCTGGACCTCACCGGCTCCGCCGAGTTGCCCATGGAGACGACCGCCCTGATCGCCGCGCCGCGCCCCTGACTCCACGGGTCCCCAAGGGACGGCGTCACCACGAAAAGAGCCCGCGCGGAACCGGCGGGCGGGGCACGAGTAACAGCTCGAACAGGAGATCCCCGGTGCTCAAGATGGCAACGATCGGCGTCTATGGCTTCGACGGCGATTCCTACCTGCAACGACTGCGACAGGCGGACGTCCGCCTGCTGATCGACGTACGTCAGCGCCGCGGTGTCCGCGGACCCGACTACGCCTGGGCGAACTCACGGCGGCTGCAGGCGGCCCTCGCCGACGCCGGGATCGCCTACGCGCACCACCGTGAACTCGCCCCGACCACCGAGCTGCGTCACCTCCAGTACGCCGAGGACGACCGCCAAGGGGTCGGCAAGCGCTCCCGCCGCGAGCTCGCCGCCGAGTACACCCGCCGCTACACCGCCGAGATCCTCGACCACGCCGACCTCGCGTCCGTCGTGTCGGCGCTGCCGAGCGACGGGACGGCCGCGCTGTTCTGCGTCGAGACCGACCCCGAGGCCTGCCACCGGTCGTTGGTCGCCCAGCGGCTGGCCGAGCGGTTCGACGTCACGATCGAGCACCTGAGGCCACTGTGAGGCGCGACACTCGCCCGGACGGCGCGCCGCGACCGCGGATCGCGGTGTTCGCCGGGCCGACGGCGACGATTCTGAACACACCTGACCTGGTGACATCGAACAAGGCGCGCGCACGTCACGGTCTGCCGCCGAGCCCCTCGCGCTTCGACGTCCTGCGCCCTCAGCGGCTCGCGGCACCTGTGACGGTGTACATCGAGGCATTCAGCGCGCACCCGCTCGAACGCGACGCGGCCGACCTGTACGCCCCTCCGGACGGCTGGCTCGACAAGGACGGCACCTTCCACCCCGAGCGGCCCCACGACGACGCCACACCGGTGTACGTCGCCGAGCTCGACCCCGCCGACGGCCTCTACCCCCTCCCGTACATGGGCAGACAGGCGAACGGGTCCGCTTGGGAGGAGACCTCCACGGCACCGTTCGCACCGCCGGGAGCCGCTCGGCAGACCTTCTACCCCGACGCCCGCCGCCTGTACGAGGAGATCGAGCGATTCGGCCTCGCCGACCATGGGACCCCGGTCGAGCTGTGGTCGGTCGCCGATTTCGACTTCTTCCGCGCCGCTCCGTCCGGCGGGTACACCACGGGTCCGGATTCCGAGCGCCTCGGGCAGGACTTCTTCGTCTACTACCCCTACCACCTGCAGACCGAACCCGGCCTGGGGAACCTCGCCCAGGCGACCAACCAGGTCCAAGCCGTCCTCGCCACGGGCGAGTACGCCGGCGTGCAGTGGCTCGAAGGGAGCCCGACCGTCGACGAGACCCTGTACTGGCTCGGACTGATGGTCGACACGACGGCGCCCCTCGTCGGACACGCCGCTCAGCGCCGCCACCAGTCCCTGAGCGCGGACGGCGACCGCAACGTGGTGGACGGGGTGAAGTACATCGTCTCGGGGGTCGCCCTCGACGAACGGGGCGAAGACCGCGTCGGTGCCTGCGTGATCGTCGATGAGCTCGTCTACTCGGCCCGGGACGTGACCAAGGTCGACGCCCGACCGGGCGGTTACGAGGTCACCGGCGGACACGGGGGAGTCGTCGCCGACCTGGGTGGGTACGGCCCCCCTCAGCTCACCTACCTCCCCGCCCGCGGCCACACCCACCGCTCCGCCCTCCGTCTGACCGAGCTCCCCAAGCGGGTGACCGGTGTCGCCGGGGCGTTGGGGCCGGGCGTGTCTTTGGTCGACGTCCCGACGAAGGACGCCGACGGACTCCTATCCGGCGCGATGCCGCACGTCACGATCACCAAGTACAGCCGGTACGCGGCGACGGGGGCCGGCCCCGACAGCCCGCCCGCCACCGACGACGAGGTCGAGATCCTCGCGCGGATCAGCGCCAACCTCGCCAACGCGCCACTGGCCGGCTTCGTGTGCGAGGGCATGTCGCCGTTCGGGATGGCGGACCCGACGAGGAACGCGGCACTGAGCGTCGCCATCTTCGCCGGCATGCCGGTGGTCCGCACCGGACGTGGCAATACCGGCGGCATGGCGTACCGGACCGACCCGACGTTCATCTCGGGCAACAACCTCACAGCCACCAAGGCGCGCATGCTCCTCATGGCGGCGCTGCTCAAACTCGGGGCCCTGCCCCCGGCGGCGGACCCCTTCAACCCGACCCCCGAGGAGCGCGCGGCCACCGAGCGGGCAGTCGCTCGCTACCAGACTCTGTTCGACACCCACTGAGCCGCTTCGAGACCGACCCACTTCGAGACCGACCTGCTTCAAGACCGACCCACTTCGAGAACGGGAAACCATGGTTGCGTACGAGTACGTGGTGGCCGACGTCTTCACCGAGGTCCCACTGGAAGGAAACCCGACCGCGGTCTTCCTGGATTCCTCCGGCATCCCCGCCCCGCGCATGCAGCAGATCGCACAGGAGATGCACCTGTCGGAAACCGTCTTCGTCCTCCCGGCCGAAGACGACGGTGACGTGCGAGTCCGGATCTTCACCCCGGTGAACGAACTGCCGTTCGCCGGACATCCGACCCTGGGCACCGCCATCGTGCTCGGCGAGTCGAAACCGGCGGACACGCTCCGGATGGAGACCGCCATGGGCACCGTGGCGTTCGACCTGGAGCGGGCCGGCGACGGCGCGGTCGGCGCGGCCAGCATGTGGCAGCCCGTCCCGACCTGGGAACCGTACGACCGGGCCGACGAGTTGCTCACCGCCCTCGATCTCACGGCGACCGGCAGCACCCTGCCGGTCGAGATCTACCGCAACGGACCGCGGCACGTGTTCGTCGGCCTGGACAGCGTGGACGCGCTCTCCGCCCTGGAGCCCGACCAGCGAATCCTCGCGAGACTGCCCGACATGGCCGCCAACTGCTTCGCGGGCTCGGGCACGCGGTGGAGACTGCGGATGTTCTCACCCGCCTACGGCGTCGTGGAGGACGCGGCCACCGGCTCGGCCGCGGGAGCGCTCGCCGTACACTTGGCCCGGCATGGTCTGATCCCCTTCGGTGAGTGGATCGAGATCCGCCAAGGTGTCGAGATGGGCCGTCCTTCGACGATGCGGGCCCGCGCCCTGGGGACGCCGGAGCGGATCGAGTCGGTCCAGGTGGCGGGGTCGGCTGTCATCGTCGCCCGGGGAACGCTGTACGCGTAGCCGCCGGGACGCAGGAGTGACCAACCCACGGATGAAGGGCCGCCACGCGTGTCCAGGAGAGCATCTTCCACCGACCACCCCGAGGTGGGGCCGCGATGACCGACGAGGACGAGGGACTGTTCGCGTTACCGGCCTCCGACCTCCCGACCGCAGAGCCGGCGCCCGCGCGGGCCACCGCGCCGTTGGCGGTGCGGATGCGGCCGCGCACGCTCGATGAGGTTGTGGGCCAGGCGCACCTGCTGAGCCCCGGCGCGCCACTGCGGCGGCTGGTGGAGGGCGGGGAGGCGGCGTCGGTGCTGCTCTACGGCCCGCCCGGCACAGGGAAGACCACGATCGCGCGCCTGCTCGCGACCGTCGCCACCCGGCACTTCGTCGCCCTCTCGGCGCTGTCCAGCGGGGTCAAGGAAGTGCGCGACGTGATCAGCGACGCACGCCGTCGCCACGACCGCCAGAACCGGCGGACCGTGCTGTTCATCGACGAGGTGCACCGCTTCTCCAGGACCCAACAGGACGCGTTGCTCGGGGCCGTGGAGGACAGGCTTGTCCTGCTCGTCGCCGCCACCACGGAGAACCCGTCGTTCTCGGTGGTGTCGCCACTGCTCTCCCGGCTGCTGGTGCTGCAACTGCGGTCCCTGACCGAGGACGAGGTACGGGAACTGCTGCGGCGGGCGGTGAAGGACGAGCGCGGCCTCGACGGTTCGGTCTCGCTGGCCCCCGAGGCCGAGGACGCCCTGGTACGCCTCGCGGCCGGTGACGCCCGTAGCGCGCTGACCGCGCTGGAGGCGAGTGCCGACGGCGTGACCGGCACGGGCGGCACGGTGATCGACGTGCCGGACGTGGAGCGCGCCATCGCCGAGACCACCGTGCGCTACGACCGCCAGGGCGACCAGCACCACGACGTCATCAGCGCGTTCATCAAGTCGATCCGCGGCTCGGACCCCGACGCCGCGCTGCACTACCTGGCCCGCATGCTGGTTGCCGGGGAGGACCCGCGGTTCATCGCGCGGCGGCTGTTGGTGCACGCCAGCGAGGACGTCGGGCTGGCCGACCCCACGGCGCTCCAGGTGGCCGTCGCGGCGGCACAGACGGTCCAGCTGATCGGCATGCCCGAGGCACGCCTCGCATTGGCGCAGGCCACCGTGCACCTGGCCACGGCACCCAAGTCGAACGCCCTGATCGTCGGCATCGACGAGGCGATGGCCGACGTGCGAGCGGGCGCCGTGGGCGAGGTGCCCGCCCACCTGCGCTACGGCCGCTACGCGGGCGCCGCGGAGCTGGGCAACGCGGTCGGCTACCGCTACCCCCACCGTGTGTCCGACGGCGTCCTGGAGCAGCAGTACCCGCCGGACGCACTGGTGGGGAAGGACTACTACCGGCCCACGCGGCACGGCGAGGAGCGCGTCCTGCGTGAGCGCCTCACCAAGCTCCGCCGCACGGTTCGCGGCGAGTGAAGCCCGCTGCCCGTGCCGGTTCGACCGGCACGGGCAGCGGAGGGGGCGAGGTCAGCTCACGCGACCGCGGTTCCCTCCAGCTCGACCATCTGGCCGGGGATCGCCAGGCGCGTCACCCCGAGCATCGTGGTCGTCGGCGCGACCCCGGCGGCGCCCAGCCGGCCCGCCAGCACGCCGTAGTGCTGGAAGAGCAGGTCGACGTCGGTCGTGTAGACGTTGAGCCGGACGAGGTTCGCGAGAGACATGCCGGCCTTGGCGAGGACGGCCTCGATGTTGTCGATGCTCAGCGCCAGCTGCGCCGCCATGTCACCATCGTGCTCGGGCTTGCCTTCGCTGCTCATCGCGGTCTGCCCCGAGATGTACAGGGTCCGTGAGTGGCCGGAGACGACCTCACCCTGGTTGAAGCCCATCTCGACCGACCAGTTCACCGGGTTGACCGCAGATCGTTCCATCGTCGCACTGGCTCCATTCGCTTCATTGACAGTACGGGCGTTCCAACCACCGTGCGTATGCCGGGGCTTGACGCCGTGTGAAGGAGCCTGCCAAGAAATCATGACACCCTTGGTCAGGTATTTCGTTAAAGTTCTGGCATGCGCGCCGACCGCTTGGTCTCCCTGGTGCTGTTGCTGCGGCAGCGCGGTCGGATGACCGCGGACACCCTGGCCCGCGAGCTGGAAGTGTCCACCCGCACGGTGCTGCGCGACATAGAGGCGCTGTCCGCGGCCGGTGTCCCGGTCTACGCCGAGCGCGGCCGGCACGGCGGCTTCGCGCTGCTGCCCGATTTCCAGACCGCGCTCACCGGACTGAACCATGACGAGGCGCTCGCCCTGCTGGTCGCCGGATCACGGCGAGGCGCGCAGCTCTTCGGCCTCGGCTCGGCGCTCGCCTCGGCCATGCTGAAGGTGGTGGACGCCCTGCCCGAGGGCCTTCGGGACACCGCGGCCGACGCGGCGCGGCGCCTACTCATCGACCCGGAGACCGACCTTCTCTCGCGCCGCGTGGCCGCCGAAGAGCTGCCGGAAACCATGGTGGCCGAGGTCCGGCGCGCGGTCTTCGGCGGGCACAAGCTGCGGATCCACTACGCGGCTCCGGGCCAGGCCCCACAGTGGCGCACGGTGGACCCCATCGGCCTGGTCACCGTGCGCGACCAGGGCTATTTGCTGGCCATGAGAGCAGGTGCGGACCGGACCTACCGGCTGTCCCGGGTGCTGGCCGCCGAGGAGCTCGACGAACCCGCCCAGCGACCGGACACCGTCGATCTGGACCGGACCTGGCAGGAACGCAACACGCGGTTCCGGGCCGGCGGCGACCAGGTCGCCGTGCGGCTACGCGTGGACCCCGCGCGCCGGGAGGAGCTGGTCGGCACTGCGCTGGCCGTGTGCGCCGAGGAACCCGACGCGGACGGCTGGCTGCGGTTGGACGTGATCTTCCAGGACTCCCGGCACGCCGAGTGGGCACTGTGGCAGCTCGCCACGAGCGCGGAAGCCCTGGCCCCGCAGTGGCTGCGCGCCTCCCTACACGACCGCGCCGCCGCGACCGCCACCCGCTACGCGGCACCCCCCACAGAGTCCGGTCCGTGAGGTGACGCCGTTCGGAGCGGCGGATCCGGGGCGGGACCCCCGGGCGCGGCCCATGGACCGGGAAAGCGAGACACCATGAACGTGAGTGCCGCGCCACCGCCGAGGCGTAGGGCGGTAACCCGGACGACTACGTGCCCGGCGCCAATGTCAGCGTGGACTGGAGGATGAGCCGCAGCCGGATCGGGCCCTTGCCGTAGCGGATCGCGTTCGTCACCAGTTCGCTGACCATGAGCTCGGTGGTGAAGGACAGGTCGCCGACCTCCCAGGCGGTCAGCCTGTCGGAGGTGAAGGCGCGGGCCCCCGAGACGGCCGCCGGGTCGGAGGGGAGGTCCAGTGTGGCGACCCGCCCCGGTTCGAGCGCCCGGGTCCGCGCCACCAGCGGGGCGACGTCATCGGCGGGGCGGCTGGGCAGCAGCGCGGCGAGCAGCCGGTCGCAGATCTCGTCGGGTGACCCGGACGGCCCGGAGGAGCCGGGGGAGCCGGGCGATCCTGGCGCCCCTGCCAGGACATCGCGCAGCACCGCCCGTGCGGTGTCCACATCCCGGGTGCGGCTCTCGATGAGGCCGTCGGTGTACAGGGCCGGCAGACTGCCCTCCGGCAGCTCGAACTGGGCGGTCTCGAGAAGTCCCACAGCCACCGCCGCACCGCCATCTGCCCAGCGTATTCTCAGGTCAGAAGGGGTGCGGCGGTGCTGTTCCATCAGATGTCGCGGAAGATCTCGATCTGCGCGCCCACCGAGTTGAGCCGCTCCGCCAGGTCCTCGTAACCGCGGTTGATGACGTAGACGTTGCGCAGGACCGACGTGCCCTCCGCCGCCATCATCGCCAGCAGCACGACCACCGCCGGGCGCAGGGCCGGCGGGCACATCATCTCGGCCGCGCGCCAGCGGGTGGGGCCCTCGACCAGGACGCGGTGCGGGTCGAGGAGCTGGAGGCGGCCGCCGAGGCGGTTGAGGTCCGTCAGGTAGATGGCGCGGTTGTCGTAGACCCAGTCGTGGATGAGGGTCTGGCCCTGGGCCGTCGCCGCGATGGCCGCGAAGAACGGCACGTTGTCGATGTTCAGGCCCGGGAACGGCATCGGGTGGATCTTGTCGATCGGCGCCTCCAGCTTGGAGGGGCGCACGGTCAGGTCCACGAGCCGCGTGCGGCCGTTGTCCGCGGTGTACTCCGTCGAGCGGTCGTGGTCGAGGCCCATCTCCTCCAGCACCGCGAGCTCGATCTCCAGGAACTCGATCGGTACGCGACGGATCGTCAGCTCCGACTCGGTGACCACCGCGGCGGCCAGCAGGCTCATCGCCTCGACCGGGTCCTCGGAGGGGGAGTAGTCGACGTCCACGTCGATGGCCGGCACGCCGTGCACCGTGAGCGTCGTCGTACCGATGCCCTCCACCCGTACGCCCAGGGCCTCCAGGAAGAAGCACAGGTCCTGGACCATGTAGTTGGAGGAGGCGTTGCGGATGACGGTGACGCCGTCGTGGCGGGCGGCCGCCAGCAGGGCGTTCTCGGTCACCGTGTCGCCGCGCTCGGTCAGGACGATCGGGCGGTCCGGCGCGATGGAGCGGTCCACCTGCGCGTGGTAGAGGCCCTCGGTGGCGGTGATGTCCAGGCCGAAGCGGCGCAGCGCGATCATGTGCGGCTCGATGGTGCGCGTACCGAGGTCGCAGCCGCCGGCGTACGGGAGCTTGAACTGCCGCAGCCGGTGCAGCAGCGGGCCCAGGAACATGATGATGGAGCGGGTGCGGCGCGCGGCGTCCGCGTCGATGGCCTCCATGTCCAGGTGCGCCGGCGGGACGATCTCCAGGTCCATCCCGTCGTTGATCCACCGGGTGCGGACGCCGATGGAGTTCAGCACCTCCAGGAGGCGGTACACCTCCTCGATGCGGGCGACGCGCCGCAGGACCGTGCGGCCCTTGTTGAGGAGGGAGGCGCACAGCAGCGCCACGCAGGCGTTCTTGGAGGTCTTGACGTCGATGGAGCCGGACAGCCGGCGCCCGCCGACCACCCTGAGGTGCATGGGTCCGGCGTAACCGAGCGACACGATCTCGCTGTCGAGCGCCTCGCCGATGCGGGCGATCATCTCAAGGCTGATGTTCTGGTTTCCGCGCTCGATGCGATTGACCGCGCTCTGGCTGGTGGCCAGGGCTTCGGCGAGCTGCGTCTGCGTCCAGCCGCGGTGCTGACGGGCGTCACGGATGAGCTTGCCGATGCGTACGAGGTAGTCGTCTGCCATGGCCGCAGGTTATCTCAGATATGAGATGGCGCTCGCGGTGGGGTAGGTCATTAGGGTGACACGCTGTGAGCTGTGGGGTGGCGCGGCTCGTACAGCGGCAGTTCGGCGCCGCTCGGCAGCCGCACGGCCGCGAGCAGCCCCCACCCCTGGTCGCTGACCGGGCGCGCGAGCTCCGCCCCACGTTCCGTCAGCTTGCGCAGCACGCTCTCGATGTCGTCGCACATCAGGTAGAACTCCTGCCGCGGCTCGCCCGACGACGGGTGTACGGCGACCTCGGCGGGCGGCAGCTTGAAGATGAGCCACCCGCGCCCCGCGTCGACATGCGGAAACCCCAGCACCTCGCGGACGAAGGCCCGGTCCGCGTCGGCGTCGTGGGTGTACATGATGACGTGCGCGCCGCTGAACATGCCTCCATGCTCGATACCGTACGAAACCGCCGCAACCGGGGCGCGGCTGGGCGAGCGAGCGACAGGACAAGCCGGGCATGTCGGATAGTTCAGTAATGACGCTCCGTTACGCCGAGTGGGCCGCCTCCGCCCGCCTCCCGCTCTCCACCAGGCGGCCCGCTGCGGCCGAGGCCGCCGCCGAGGCCTCGGCTTCCGACGCCGCGACGATCACCTCGTCCAGCACCTCCCGCGACCGCACCAGATCGCCGATCATCCGGTCGATGCGCTCCCGCTCCTCGGTGAGCTCCGCGACCAGCCGCGCGGTGGCGACCTCGGACGGGCCGCCGTCCGCGTCCCGCATGCACGGCAGCAGTCGCGCGATCTTCGTGCTGTGCAGGCCGGCGGCGTAGAGCGCCTGGATGCGGATGACCCGGTCGACGGCCCAGTCGCCGTACTCGCGGTGGCCGCCCGGCGTGCGCTCGGACGTCAGGAGGCCCTGCTTCTCGTAGTAGCGCAGCGAGCGCTCGCTCACTCCCGTGCGCCGCGCCAGTTCACCGATCCGCATGCCCCACCCCGTCCGCGTACCAAGCGACTTGAATCTGACACTGGTGTCAACTTCTACGGTACCGGCATGACGCAGACACCCGCGGCCTCGCCGCTCCTCGAACCCGCCCGCCTCGGGCCCCTCCACCTGCCGAACCGGCTGGTGATGGCCCCGCTGACGCGCAACCGCGCGGGCGCCGACGGCGTCCCCGGGCCGATGATGGCCACGTACTACGCGCAGCGCGCCTCCGCCGGGCTGATCATCGCAGAGGGCACCACGCCCAACGCCGTCGGGCAGACCTACCCCAACATCCCCGCGATCCACAACGACGCCCACGTGGCCGGCTGGCGGCGGGTCACCGACGCGGTCGGTGCCGCGGGCGGCCGGATGTTCCTCCAGCTCCAGCACGGCGGCCGGGTCGGCCACCCCGACAACAGCGGGCTGCTGCCGCTCGCCCCCTCGCCGATCCCGCTGCCGGAGACCATCCACACCCCCGGCGGGCGGAAGGACGCCGTCGTGCCGCGCGAGATGACGCTCGACGACATCCGCTCCACCGTGGCCGACTTCGCCACCGCCGCCCGCAACGCGCTCGACGCCGGGTTCGCCGGGGTCGAGGTGCACGCCGCCAACGGCCACCTCCTGCACCAGTTCATGGCGCGGAACACCAACCACCGCACCGACGCCTACGGTGGCTCCGTCACCGGCCGGATCCGGTTCGCCGTGGAGGTGGTCCAGGCCGTCGCCGCGGCCATCGGCCCGGAGCGCGTGGGGGTGCGCGTTTCGCCGGGGGTCACCGTCAACGGCATCGACGAGGGCGACACCGAGGCCCTCCACCCGGCGCTCGCCGCCGCCCTGGCGCCCCTGGACCTGGCCTATCTGCACGTCGTGTTCGCCGACCCCGACCAGCCCCTGTTCCACACGCTCCGCAGGGCATGGCCCGGCACGCTGATGGCCAACCCCGCCCTGCCGTACCCGGGCCCCCTCCCCGCCGACGGCGGCCGCCGCGAGGGCGAGCGGCTGCTCACCGCCGGAGCGGACCTGGTCTCCCTCGGCCGGGCCTTCCTGGCCAACCCCGACCTGGTCGAACGCCTGCGCCTCCGCGCCCCGCTCAACCCGGTCCGCGACGACGGCCTGATGTACGTGGGCGGGGAGGCGGGCTACACCGACTACCCGGTGCTGGCGGCGTGACGGAGCGGGCCGACGCCGCTCCTCCTCCGGACCCGACCCGATCGGGCACAGGATGTCGGGTCCGGCAGGGGGCGCGCTCCCTAGCGTGGTGATCGTCAAAAGGAAGGAAAACCGGGCATGCTGGAGCGGCTGAACCAGGCCATGGAGCACATCGAGCGGCGTCTCGACCAGGACATCGCGGTCGATGAGCTGGCGCGCATCGCGGCCACGTCGGAGTACCACCTGCGTCGGATGTTCTCCGCGCTCGCCGGCATACCGCTGTCGGAGTACATCCGGCGACGGCGGCTCACCCTCGCGGGCGCCGAGGTGCTCGCGGGCCGCGAGACGCTGCTGGAGATCGCGGTGCGCTACGGCTGCGGCTCCGGCGAGGCGTTCGCGCGGGCGTTCCGCGCCATGCACGGCATCGGACCGGGCGAGGCCCGGCGTACCGGCGCCGCGCTCAGCTCCCAGCCCCGGATGACCTTCCGCCTCACCATCGAGGGGAGAAGCAGTATGCGATACCGCGTTGTGGACAAGGCGGACTTCACCGTCGTCGGGCTCAAGACCCGGGTACCGCTGGTGCACGCGGGGCCGAACCAGGCGATCATCGACTTCGTCCGCGGGATCGACCCGCAGACGCTGGAGGGCCTGGAGAAGCTGTCGGACCAGGAGCCGCACGGCGTCGTCGCCGTCTGCGACGACCTGGACCCCAGTCGTGCCGAGGGCACCGAACTCGACTACTACCACGGTGTGATCACCTCCGCGGCCGCTCCCGAGGGCACGTCCACGCTGACGGTCCCGGCCGGTACGTGGGCGGTCTTCACCACCTCCGGGCCGGTGCCGCAGGCCATCCAGGAACTGTGGCGGGACGTCTTCACCGAGTGGTTCCCGTCGAACCCGTACCGCAGCCGCACCGGTCCCGAGATCCTGCGCACCCGACTGTCGCCGGACAAGACGGAGGCCGACGCCGAGCTGTGGCTCCCGGTGGAGCCCGAGCACGGCTGACCGCCGCGTGTCAGCGCTCCGGCAGGCCTCCCGGCCCGGCCGGAGCGCTCAGCCGCCCGCCACCCCTTCCGCCGGCGACCGCACGGCGCGCCGGCGGAGGACCATGAGCGAGTCCTCCACGGCCGCCACCATGGCGAAGGGGAACCGGTCGAGCTCCAGGCAGAGCGCGACGTCATCGGGGTGGACTCCTTGACGCACACCCTCCCTCAGCTCGGCGGCGGCGCGCGACGCGCCGGCGCGGCGGAGGAACGCGGCCGCATCCGTCTCGGCTTCGGTGGTCCTCCGGGCGATGTACTGAGCGCACGCCAGGTCCTCGTCGGCCCGCCCGTCCTCGCCGGTGACCACGAACGTGACCGTGTCGCGGGCGTGGGTACGCAATACCCGGGCCGTCGCCTCCGCCACCACGAAACCGGCGCACAGCACCAGCGACGCCTCCTTGACCGCGAGGGCACCGACCGTCCCCGCCGTGGTCTTCTGCACGACGGTCCGTCCGCCCAGGTCCCGGGAGCGCAGCAGGCCCGGCGAGTTGACGGCGTCGAACCCGGGCGCCGACGGCCCGTCCTTGAGCGCCACCCAGTCCGGGTGGCGCGTCTTGAGCACGAGGGCCTCGTCCAGCGACTCGGCGAGGACGATCTTCTCCGCTCCCTGGGCGAAGGCCCAGGCGGCCACCGTGAAAGCCCGCATGACGTCGACCACGACCGCCACGGAGGGAGTTTCGGCCAACTCGTCGATACCAAGGAAGCGCGCGTCCATCCGGTCATGATCGCGCAGGCCCGGCCCGGAACCCTCTGCTGGTGACGCGCATCACAGCGGCGGGCGCGGACCGCACCGCGCGCCCGCACATCCGGCTCGCACGCGTCCGGCTCGCGCGCACCCCTCTTCGGGTGTGCCCAGGAGGGGCGAGCCACGGTGAAAAGCGCTCGGCACACCACTCCGGAAGAACTAGCGTCCGGCCCATGACCTCCTCCGGCCTTCCCCCGCGTCTCGGCGCTCTGACCTTCCACGGCCCGCTCTCCGCAGGCCGCGCCGCGCGCATCGTCACGCGGCTCGCCGACGCCTCGCCCGCCACCGTCCTCGACATCGGCTGCGGCTGGGGCGAACTGCTGCTCCGCGTCCTGGAGTCCGTCCCGGGAGCGACGGGCGTGGGCCTCGACATCAACGCCGAAGACCTGGCCAGGGGCAGGGACCTCGCCAAGCGGCGGGGGCTCACCGAGCGGGTGGAGTTCGCGGAGGAGTCGGCCTTCGGCACGTCGCGCGGGCCCGTGGACGCGGTGCTCTGCCTAGGGGCCGGTCAGGCGCTGTGCGAGCCCGGGCAGCCGTACGATCCCGGCGTCGTCCTCCGTGAGCTGCGCCGCCTGGTCCGCCCGGGCGGGCGTGTCGTCCTCGGCGAGGGCTTCTGGGAGCGCTCCCCGACGGACGTGGAACTGGCCGCCATGTGGCCCGGTGCGCACGCGAGCGACCATCTGAGGCTCGGGCCGCTCGTCGACCTCGCCGTCGAGTCGGGTTTCCGGCCGGCCTGGATCGAGACGGCGGGCCGTGAGGAGTGGGAGGAGTTCGAGTCCGGCTACCGCCATGACACGGAGCTCTGGCTCGCAGCTCACCCGGACCACCCCCTCGCCGCCGAGACCCGCGACCGGGTCGACCACCAGCGGTCGACATGGCTCAACGGCTACCGCGGCGTCCTCGGCATCGCGTACCTGACGCTCGTACCGGTCGCCTGAGCCCGGACGCGGCCGATCCGCCCGCTCCGCCCAGGGGGGCCGAAGGAAGTCCGGTGCGGCAGGTCACGCGGCGCGCGCATGACCCGGCAGCCCTCATGTACTAGAGTTATCTCGACATCGAGATATCTGCCGAAAAGACGCACCGCAGCCGCGCCAGCCGGTAAGGGTTACCTAACTAAGTCTTACCTTAGCGGATCGGCGAGGAGCCATCACGGCAGGATGCGGTAAGAACGCGCACATTGATGAAGGAGACTGTCGTGTCGGCGAACAGCTTCGACGCCCGCAGCACGCTGCGCGTGGGCGACGAGTCGTACGAGATCTTCAGGCTGGACAAGGTCGAGGGCTCCGCGCGCCTCCCCTACAGCCTCAAGGTGCTCCTGGAGAACCTCCTCCGCACCGAGGACGGCGCGAACATCACCGCCGACCACATCCGAGCCCTCGGCGGCTGGGACTCCCAGGCGCAGCCCAGCCAGGAGATCCAGTTCACGCCGGCCCGCGTGATCATGCAGGACTTCACCGGTGTGCCCTGCGTCGTCGACCTCGCCACCATGCGCGAGGCCGTCAAGGAGCTCGGCGGCGACCCGGCGAAGATCAACCCGCTCGCGCCCGCCGAGCTGGTCATCGACCACTCCGTCATCGCCGACAAGTTCGGCACCAACGACGCGTTCAAGCAGAACGTCGAGCTGGAGTACGGCCGCAACAAGGAGCGCTACCAGTTCCTGCGCTGGGGCCAGACCGCCTTCGACGAGTTCAAGGTCGTCCCGCCCGGCACCGGCATCGTCCACCAGGTGAACATCGAGCACCTGGCCCGTACGGTCATGGTCCGCGACGGCCAGGCGTACCCCGACACCCTCGTCGGCACCGACTCGCACACCACCATGGTCAACGGCCTCGGCGTGCTGGGCTGGGGCGTCGGCGGCATCGAGGCCGAGGCCGCCATGCTCGGCCAGCCGGTCTCCATGCTCATCCCGCGCGTCGTCGGCTTCAAGCTCACCGGCGAGCTGCCCACCGGCACCACCGCCACCGACCTGGTGCTCACCATCACCGAGATGCTGCGCAAGCACGGCGTCGTCGGCAAGTTCGTCGAGTTCTACGGCGAGGGTGTGGCGGCGACGAGCCTCGCGAACCGCGCCACCATCGGCAACATGTCGCCGGAGTTCGGCTCCACCGCCGCGATCTTCCCGATCGACGACGAGACCATCAAGTACCTGAAGCTCACCGGCCGCTCCGAGCAGCAGCTCGCGCTCGTCGAGGCGTACGCCAAGGAGCAGGGCCTCTGGCTGGACCCGGCCGCCGAGCCGGACTTCTCGGAGAAGCTGGAGCTCGACCTCTCGACGGTCGTCCCCTCCATCGCCGGCCCGAAGCGCCCGCAGGACCGCATCGTCCTCGCCCAGGCCGCCGAGCAGTTCAACAGCGACGTCCTCAACTACGTCCCGGCCGGCCAGGGCGGGCAGGACCTGTCCTCCCCGGTCGACGAGGCGAGCGACGAGTCCTTCCCGGCCTCCGACGCCCCGGCCTACGGCCACGAGGACAACGGCGCCGGTGCCCCGCAGCACTCCGCCGTCGTCCCCGGCCCCGGCCCGTCCAACCCGGTCACCGTCACCGGCGCCGACGGCGTCTCGTACGAGCTGGACCACGGCGCCGTCACCGTCGCCGCCATCACCTCCTGCACCAACACCTCGAACCCGTACGTCATGGTCGCCGCCGCGCTGGTGGCCAAGAAGGCGGTCGAGAAGGGCCTCACCCGCAAGCCGTGGGTGAAGACCACCCTCGCCCCGGGCTCCAAGGTCGTCACCGACTACTTCGACAAGGCGGGCCTGACCCCGTACCTCGACAAGGTCGGCTTCAACCTCGTCGGCTACGGCTGCACCACCTGCATCGGCAACTCCGGCCCGCTGCCGGAGGAGGTCTCCAAGGCCGTCAACGACAACGACCTCGCCGTCGTCTCGGTGCTCTCCGGCAACCGCAACTTCGAGGGCCGGATCAACCCCGACGTCAAGATGAACTACCTGGCGTCCCCGCCGCTGGTCGTCGCGTACGCCCTCGCCGGCTCCATGAAGGTGGACGTCACCAAGGACGCCCTGGGCACCGACCAGGACGGCAACCCGGTCTTCCTCAAGGACATCTGGCCGTCGGAGTCCGAGGTCAACGACGTCGTCGCCAACGCCATCGGCGAGGACATGTTCTCCAAGTCCTACAGCGACGTCTTCGCGGGCGACGCCCAGTGGCAGGCGCTGCCGATCCCGACCGGCAACACCTTCGAGTGGGACCCGCAGTCCACCTACGTCCGCAAGCCCCCGTACTTCGAGGGCATGACGATGGAGACGACGCCGGTCACCGACATCACCGGTGCCCGCGTCCTCGCCAAGCTGGGCGACTCGGTCACCACCGACCACATCTCCCCGGCCGGCGCCATCAAGGCCGACACCCCGGCCGGCAAGTACCTCACGGAGCACGGCGTCGAGCGCCGCGACTTCAACAGCTACGGCTCGCGCCGCGGCAACCACGAGGTCATGATCCGCGGTACGTTCGCCAACATCCGCCTGCGCAACCAGATCGCGCCGGGCACCGAGGGCGGCTACACCCGCGACTTCACCCAGCCCGACGCCCCCGTGTCGTTCATCTACGACGCCTCCCGCAACTACATCGAGCAGGGCATCCCGCTCGTCGTCCTCGCGGGCAAGGAGTACGGCTCCGGTTCGTCGCGCGACTGGGCCGCCAAGGGCACCGCGCTGCTCGGCGTCAAGGCCGTCATCGCCGAGTCGTACGAGCGCATCCACCGCTCGAACCTCATCGGCATGGGCGTCCTGCCGCTGCAGTTCCCGGAGGGCCAGTCGGCCGAGTCCCTCGGTCTGACCGGCGAGGAGACCTTCTCCATCGCCGGCGTGACGGAGCTCAACGAGGGCCGTACGCCGCGCACGGTCAAGGTCACCACCGACACGGGCGTGGAGTTCGACGCGGTCGTCCGCATCGACACCCCCGGTGAGGCCGACTACTACCGCAACGGCGGCATCATGCAGTACGTGCTGCGCTCGCTGATCCGCAAGTAAGCGGACCCGGCCCGGCCGGTACGCGAAAGGGCCGCACCCCTCGGGGTGCGGCCCTCTTCGTGCTGTCACGCCGGTGGGAACACCGGTGGGAGCACCGGTCAGAACATCATCGGGTAGCCGTTCCAGCCCGAGGTACCGATCTTGGTCGGCTTCGCGAACGGGGCGGCGGCGTTGCCCGTCCCGTTGTAGCGCCACAGCGCGCCCGCGCCGTCGCGTGCGATCAGGTCGGTGCGGCCGTCCATGTTCAGGTCGCCCGTCGACATCAGGTGGTTGAAGGCGTTCCAGCCCCCACCGACCTTGGTGCCCTTGGCGAACGGGGCCGCGGCGTTGCCGGTGCCCTTGTAGAGCCACAGGACACCGGACTTGTCGCGGGTCACGACGTCGGCCCGCCCGTCGCCGGTCAGGTCGCCCTGGCCCGCGATCTGGTTGAAGGCCTGCCAGCCCGAGCCGACCTTCGTCCGCGCGGACAGGGTGCCGTCGCCCTTGCCCTTGTAGAACCAGAGCACGCCGGCCTTGTCACGGGCCAGCACGTCGGCCGGGGTGGTCCCGCCGAGGTTGCCCGCGACGACGATCTTGTCGTAGGCGTCCCAGCCGCGGCCCAGCTCGAGGGTCTCGCCTTCGCCGGTGTAGTACAGGTAACCCTGCTTGTCCCAGGTGTACAGGCCGTCGGCGTTGCCATCGGCGTCCTGGTCGGCCTGGGCGGCGCCCCGGAAGGCGTCCCAGCCGCTCGTGACGTGCTCGCGGGCGCCGAGCCCGCCCCGGCCGTTGGGCCCGTACACGTAGAGGTCGCCGTACTTGTCCATCGCGAACAGCGCGAAGACGGGGGCCGCCGCGCTGGCGGCGAGCGTGCCGTTCTGCGGGACCGGCTGGGTGAAGCCGTCCTGGTTGATGCTCTTCAGCGGTGCGGGGGCCGGCGTGTCCGCCACCGCGGAACCGGCGGAGGCGCCGACCAGGGTGGCGGCTATGGCCGATACGGCGAGACGCGACAGCGCGCGCCCGCGCTTGAGGCCGGAGAATTTGGCCACGTATGTTCTCCATGAGAAAGGGGGTGCGACGATCTCGGGTGGTGGTACGCCCCAGTCGCCGCGGGATCATGGAGATCCTTGCACAACACCTTTACGGGGCAACTGGTTTAAGCCCGGGAAGCGCCCCTGGAAATCAGCCCTTATCGGGATGAAAAGACCTACGCGCCAGGGGCTGCCGCCCTGACGCGCCGTCAATCTGTGACGAACTGGTGACGAAGTAACCGTCGCCACCGGAGCGTGGGCCCGGCCTCACGCCCGCGGCGCCATCGGGTACCAGATGAGGTCCCGGCGGGCGAGGATCCGCACGCCCCAGTACAGGATCATGAACACGCCCGCGGCGATGAACGCGCCCGCCGTCACGGCGGACGCCCGCCGCGGGTCGGCGGCGAACCAGGCGCCCGGCCGCTCACCGGCCACCAGGGCCATCACCACGAACAACACCGCCATGACCAGCACGTTCCCGAGCGCCTGCAGCCCGAACGCCACCGCCCCGTACAGGACGCTGTGACTCTCGGGCCGCGTCCCGGAACAGCTGCCGGGGCAGCGGGAAGGGCCGCCCGATGAGGAACGCGCCGATGAGCGCGCCCATCACGAACATCGGCGCGCCGCGAAAGCGCGCCGAGACGCGCGCCAGCGGGTCACGGGCCAGCCCCAGCGCGGCCAGCCGGACACCACCATGACGAGCCCGATGACGCCGAACACCACCATGGCCTGGATCAGCCGGGGAGACAGACCGGCCGACGCCCCGCCCGGCGCGCTCTCCTGGAACTGCGGCATGCCCGTACCGACGAGCGCGACCACCACGCCGTAGGCCGCCGACACCACCACCGCCCCGGCGGCCGGCGGCCCCAGCGGCCGCAGCACCCGCCCCAGCCGGCCGCGCCGGGTGCGTACGGTGCCCGCGCCCGCCAGCGGCGCGATGGCGCCGAACGCGGCGACGTTGCAGGCGGTGAAGGTACCCGCCACCCCGGTCGCGAGCGCGAGCGCGAAGGCGATACCGGCGAGGGCGCCGCCGATCGGCGCGTCGTGCGCCTCGTGGCCGAGGAGGGCGGCGGCGACGTTCCCGCCGATGGTCCGGTCGACGAACTCCGCGGACCACACCACCGTCAGGGCGAAGCCGAACAGGCCCGGCCTCCGCGCGCCGCTCGTTCTCCCTGCTCAGCCCAGCAGTTCGACCTCCGCCAGCACGCCGCCGGAACCGGCCGACGGGACCAGCCGGTAGTGCCGGTACGAGCCCGGCCGGGCCACCGTGAACACCCGCGTCTGCCGGTCCCAGGCGAAGCTCTCGCCCGTACGCCGGTCCAGCTCCGTCCACGTCGCCCCGTCCGCCGACCCCTGCAGCGCCCAGCCTGTCGGGGCCGCGGCCCGGTCCGACGACGTCAGCGTGTACTGCACCGCCCGCGCCGGGCCCGGGACGCGCAGCTCCAGCGGCGCCGTGAGCTCCGCCGCCGTGGCCGAGGTGTCGTCGAGGAGCGCGCCCCCGCCGCTCGCCAGGTCGCGGCGCGGCGACGGCACCTCGTCGCCCCGGGTGATCGAAACCGGCGCCGCGCCCGGCCCGGTGCCCCACGCCGACGGCCTCGGCCCCATGGCGAACTCCAGGGTGCCGCCGCGCGCGAGGAGGTCGTGCGGCAGCGCCGTCGACGTCCAGCGCTCGCCGTTGACCCGTACCCCCTGCACGTAGACGTTCCGGGCGCTGTTCTCCGGCGCCTTGACCACCAGCGTGCGGCCGTTGTCCATCCGCACCGTCGCCTTGGTGAACAGCGGTGAGCCGATCGCGTACTCCCCGCCGCCCATCACCAGCGGGTAGAAGCCGAGCGCCGAGAACAGCCACCAGGCGGACTGCTCGCCGTTGTCCTCGTCGCCGTGGTAACCCTGGCCGATCTCGCTGCCCGTGTAGAGCCGCGACAGCACCTCGCGCACCTTCTCCTGCGTCTTCCAGGGCTGACCGGCCGCGTTGTACATGTACGTGACGTGGTGCGCGACCTGGTTGGAGTGCCCGTACATGCCCATCCGCACGTCGCGCGCCTCCGTCATCTCGTGGATGACGGAGCCGTACGAGCCCGTGAACTCCGGGGAGGCCGTCTCGGGCGTCGAGAAGTAGGTGTCGAGCTTCTTCGCCAGCCCCGCCCGCCCGCCGTACAGGTTGGCCAGGCCCCGGCTGTCCTGCGGCGCGGTGAAGGCGTAACCCCAGCCGTTCGTCTCGGTGTAGTCGTACCCCCAGATCCTCGGGTCGTACGCCTCCGACGGCACGCGCCACTCGCCCGTGAGACTGCGGCCCTGGAAGAAGCCGGCCCGGGAGTCGAAGAGCGTGACGTAGTTGCGGGCCCGGTTGAGGAAGTACGCCGACTCGTCCTTGTACCGGGCCTTGCCGGTCCTGGCGAAGAGCGCGTCGGCCATCCTCGCCAGGCCGTAGTCGTTGAGGTAGCCCTCCAGGGACCATGACAGGCCCTCGTGCGTCTCGGTCGAGGCGTAACCGAGGAAGGGGGAGGTCTCCATGCCCTTGCGGCCCACGCCCTTGCCGGGCGGCACGACGGTCGCGTTCTTCAGCGCCGCCTCGTAGGCCGCCTCCGCGTCGAAGTCCACGCCCTTGACGTAGGCGTCGGCGAAGGCGACGTCCGACGACGTGCCGGTCATCAGGTCGGCGTAGCCGGGGGAGGACCAGCGGGAGATCCAGCCGCCGTCCTTGTACTGCTGCACGAAGCCGTCCACCAGCTCGCCCGCCTTGCGTGGCGTGAGGAGCGCGTAGGCGGGCCAGGTGGTGCGGTAGGTGTCCCAGAAGCCGTTGTTGACGTAGACCCGGCCGTCGACGATCTTGGCGCCGGTGTGGGTCGGGGTGTCGGGGCCGGTCTGCGGCGAGAAGGGGCTGGCGTAGCGGTCCTCGCCGTCGACGCGCTCGAAGCCCGAGTTGGGGTAGAGGTACAGCCGGTAGAGGTTGGAGTAGAGCGTGACCAACTGGTCGTGGGTCGCGCCCTCCACGCGGACGCGCCCGAGGATCCGGTCCCAGGCGGCCTGCGCCCGCTCGCGGACCCGCTCGAAGCCGGTGCCCATCGGGATCTCGGCCGCGAGGTTGCGCTTCGCCTGCTCCACGCTGATGAGGGAGGTCGCCATGCGCAGGGTCACCGTGCGGTCCGGGCCCGCGGCGAAGCGCAGGTGGCCCGTGACGCCCGCCGAGGCGGAGTCGGTGACCGGCGCGTCGAAGACGCCGTACACGAACATGCGCGTGGCGCCGGTCGACAGGCCGCTCTTGACGTCGGAGAAGCCGGTGAAGGAGCCGTTCGCCGGGTCGAGGGTCAGCCCGCCCTCCTCCGTCACGTTGTCGAAGACGACGGAGGCGTCGGCACCCGGGTAGGTGAACCGCATCATCGCGGCGTGGTCGGCCGGGGCGATCTCGGCCTTCAGGCCGTTCTCGAACGTCACCGCGTAGTGGTGCGGCCTGGCCGTCTCCCGCTCGTGGCGGAAGGGGAGCGCGCGAGCGGTACGCGCGGTGGGCGGGGCGCCGGGCGCGGCCGACGGCATCAGCTGGAAGGTCTGCCGGTCGCCCATCCAGGGGCTCGGCTCATGGCTGGCGCTGAACGCCTGCACGGTGGGCAGGTTGTCGGCGTTGTTGCCGCGCGCGTACTCGTACAGCCAGCTCTTGGAGGCGGCGTTGGTCACCGGCGTCCAGAAGTTGAAGCCGTGCGGGACGGCCGTCGCGGGGAAGGTGTTGCCGCGCGAGAAGGAGGAGCTGGAGTTGGTGCCGCGGACGGTCGAGGCGTAGTCGGACACGCGGGGCAGCGGTTTCACGGGGGCCGCGCGCCCGAGGACGATGTCGTCGATCCAGCCCTGGAACTTCGCCGGGCCCTTCGGCGCGTCGTACGCCACCAGGATCCGGTCCACCGTCCTGCCCGCGGCCACCGTGCCGATGGAGGCCCGCACCTGGTTCCACTGGTTGACGTAGAGCCGCTTGGCGGCGCCCTGGCCCTGGGGGCTGAGGCGCCCGCCGTGGCTGTCGAGCGCGCCGAGCTCGCTCAGATGGGTGCCGTCGGTGAAGGCGAGGTCGACGGAGACGTGCGTCGCCGGGTAGCCGAGGTCCGTCTCCGGCATGGAGGGGAAGATCCGGTACGACAGCTCGGTGTCGCGGGCGACGCGCGTGTCGACGTCGAAGACCTTGTTGTAGGAGTACGCGCGCCCCGCCGGGTGGTGCGTACCGGCGTAGCGCAGCGCCCGCTTGCCGGTGAACCCGGCGTTCGCCTTGGCGGTGGGGGAGCCGCCCGGGCCCCGGTCGACATGGCTGCGCATGTCGGGCGGCACGGGAGCGGAGGCGTCGCCGTTCGAGAACTGGACGTCGGCGAGCTGGGTGATGCCGGTGGCACCGTTGTTCCGGCTGATCTCCAGCCGGTAGTGCGCGTACGGCGCCGCGCGGCTCGCGTCGACGTCGTACGTCCGCGTCTCGAAGCGCTTGGCGAACGTCTCGCCCTGGCGGGTGTCGAGGACCGTCCACTCCTTGCCGTCCGCGGAGCCCTTGAGGGTCCAGTCCCGGGGGTCGCGGGGGGCGGCGTCGTTGGCGGAGGTCAGGGCGTACGTCACCACCTTGACCGGTTCGTCGAGGTCGAACTCGACCCAGGCGGTGGGGGCGAAGGTGAGCCATTTGGTGCTGGGCTGGAGGTCGACCAGGTTCTCCTTGGTCTCCCCGGCGGCGCTGTTCTCGCCGCTGGCGCGCAGCTCCGTCACCTTCTCGGTGACGTCGCCCGGTAAGCCAGCGGAGTAGGCGCCGTCGACACCGGCCGACCGCTTGCGGCCCTCGGCGTCCAGGTCGACGGTGTCGCGCCAGGTGGGTGGCGGTTCACCGGCTTCGAAGGAGGTCGTGAAGGAGGTGCCGGACTCCGTGGCGGCGGCCGCGGCCTGGTGCGGGAGCGGCTGCGCCGCCGACTGACCGGCCGTCACGGTCAGGGAGACGGCCAGGGAAGCGGTCACGGTGGCGGCCGCCACGAGGGCGGCCGTACGTCGCTTGAGCGATCGTGGTCTGGGCTGCATGCCGCGTCGTGCCTCCTGCTCCTGCCGAAGCGCGTCGGACGTCCGTCGGTGGTGCGTCGGTTGGCCGCCGGTCGTACGCGGACAACGTTGTCAGCTGATCTGCGCAGCACCCAGTAGGAGGTAAGTGGCGTGTGGTGTCAAGGGTGTTGGCGCGGCCGGACGGCTGAAAAAACTTCCTGGCGCCGCGCTCTTTCCGGCAGGTCTCAACTCGGAGAAGACTGCTGCCGAAAGTCCGCCTCGATCTTGCTCAGGCGACGCGAAGTGGACTATACCTGTCGGCAACCCAGCACTGTAGCACGACCCACCTGCACAAGACCGCGCGGTGGCGGGGGCCCTTCGCCTGAGGCGAGAAGCGGTTCGGGGCGACCGGCACACCGCCTGAGTCCTGGAGAAGGCGAGTACTTGAGCATGGGATCCACCTCCGCCCGCCATGACCACGAGGGCCCCGGCCGCCGCGAGCTGATCAAGCGGTCCGCCGCACTCGGGCTGATCAGCGTGCCGACGATGAGCTTCCTGTCCGCCTGCGCCACCGGTGGCGGCGGTGGCGGCAGCGAGAAGGAGACGAAGGCGCCCGCCGGCGAGAAGTCGGCCAAGAACCCGCTCGGCGTGGCGCAGGGCGCCCCGCTGGAGGCGTTCATCTTCAAGGGCGGCCTGGGCGACCAGTACGCCAAGGACGCGGAGGCCGACTACAAGGCCACCTACGGCGCCGAGGTCAAGCACACCGGCACCCAGCAGGTCGGGCCCAAGCTCACCCCGCGCTTCGCGGGCGGCAACCCGCCGGACGTCATCGACAACTCCGGCGCCGACCACCTCGACATGAACAAGCTGTCCACCCAGGGCCAGCTCCAGGACCTCGCCCCGCTGCTGGACGCGCCCTCGCTGGACGACCCGGCCAAGAAGGTCCGCGACACCCTCCACCCCAGCACCCTGGAGAAGGGCAAGCACGGCGACAAGGTCGACGTGCTCTACTACGCCTTCACCATCTACGGCACCTGGTACTCCCAGAAGCTGCTGGCCGACCGCGGCTGGACGTACCCCAAGACCCTCTCCGAGATGGTCGGCCTCTGCGCCGAGATCAAGAAGGCGGGCATCGCCCCCTGGACGTACGCCGGAAAGTATCCGTACTACGTCCACTTCAACCTCTTCGCCCAGATCGCCAAGATCGGCGGCATGGAGAAGTGGATCGCCATCGACAACCTGGAGCCCAACGCCTGGACCTCGAACGACGCGGTCAAGGAGGTCGTCGAGCACTACGAGGAGCTCGCCGCCAAGAAGTACTTCCTCGAAGGCAGCCAGGGCCTCACCCACATCCAGTCCCAGACCGCCTGGAACCGGGGCAAGGCCGTCTTCATCCCCAACGGCTCCTGGGTCGAGAACGAAGCCGCCCCCACCACGCCGAAGGACTTCGGCATGGCGGTCGGCGCCCTCTTCGACGGAACCGGCGACAAGATGCCGCACGGCACCCTGCGCGGCGAGCCGAGCGAGCCGTACCTCGTCGCCAGCAAGGGCAGGAACCCGGCGGGCGGCATGGAGCTGCTGCGCATCATGCTCTCGAAGAAGCACGCCCAGAACTTCGCCACCAAGGTGAAGTCGCTGACCTGCGTCATGGACGCCACCGAGGGAATGACCCTCTCGCCCGGCCTCGCCTCCGCCAGCAAGGCCTTCAAGGAGGCGGGCGACAACCTGATCAGCCTTCAGCTGCAGGAGTGGTACCCGGCGCTCACCGACGAGAAGATCGGCGGTCTGACCGGTCAGCTGCTCACGGGCGAGCTCAAAGCCGCCGATTGGATCAAGAAGACCCAGCAGGAGTGCGACCGGGTCGCCAAGGACGACTCCGTGACCAAGTTCAAGCGCACGGCCTGACGCCGGGAGCGCACCGCCTCACGTCACCAGCTACGCACCGCCTGACGCCACCAGCGACGCACCGCCTGACCGACCGCCGGGCGGACACCCAGAGGGGAAGGGCCGGGGAGCCCATGCAACACGGCAAGTACCGATTCATCGTGGGCTTCCTGGCCCTGCCTCTGCTCATCTACGGCGTCTTCGTGATCTCGCCCTTCGTCCAGGCCTTCCAGATCTCGATGACGGACTGGTCCGGACTCGTCGGCACCGCGAAGTTCGTCGGCCTCGACAACTTCGGAAGACTCTGGGAGAACGACGACTTCTGGAACGCCCTGCGCCACAACGTCTACATGCTGGCCCTGGTCCCGGTGGTCACGCTCGCCCTCGGGCTGTTCTTCGCCTTCATGCTCAACGTGGGCGGCCGCCGCCGGAAGAACGAAGTCGTCACCGGGGTCGCCGGGTCCCGCTTCTACAAGTTCGTCTTCTTCTTCCCGCAGGTCATCTCGGTCACCATCGTCGCCGTCATCTGGTTCAACATCTACAACCCCGACCCGGACGACGGCATGCTCAACTCCCTCCTCGGCGCCGTCGGCCTGGACGCCCTGCAGAACTCCTGGCTGGGGGAGAAGAACCTCGCCCTCTGGTGCATCAGCGCGGTGATGGTGTGGAGCCACGTCGGTTTCTACGTGGTGCTGTTCTCCGCCGCCATGGCCTCCATCCCCCGCGACATCTACGAGGCGGCGCTGCTCGACGGGGCCGGCCGCTTCCACACCTTCTTCCGGATCACCCTCCCGCTGCTGTGGGACACCGTCCAGACCGGCTGGGTGTACATGGGCATCATCGCGCTGGACGCCTTCGCGCTCGTCCACATCATGTCGGTGAACATGGGCGGCCCGGACGGCGCCACGGACGTGATGCCGCTGAGGCTGTACCTGACGGCCTTCCGCGACAGCCAGTTCGGCTACGCCGCCGCCATGGGCGTCGCGATGCTCATCGTCACCATGACGTTCGCCGTGCTCACGATGCGCTTCGCGCGCCGTGAGCGGATCGAGTACTAGGGGGAGGGGTGCGCCGGATGACAACCGACGAGATCCGGGACGAGGACGAGAACGGCGCGGTGAGCAAGGAGCAGGCCCCGCCGCCCGCCAAGGCCGCACGGCGGCGGCTCGGCCCGACAACCGGCCGCGCACGCCGCACCGGTCGCACGGGCGGCCCGGGCCGCGCCGGCCGGGGGGCCGAGGGCGGCGTACTGAACGTCTTCTCGCACGGCATCCTCATCGTGTGGGCCCTGATGGTCGGCGTGCCGCTGCTCTGGGTGCTGTGGAGCGCCTTCAAGGACAGCAACGGCATCCTCACCGACCCGTGGGGCCTGCCGACCGCGCTGCGGTGGGAGAACTGGTCCAACGCGTGGGACGACGCGAACATGGGCCAGTACTTCGTCAACACCGCGATCGTGGTGGGCGGCTCGGTCGTCGGCACGATGGTGCTCGGCTCGATGGCCGCGTACGTCCTGGCCCGCTTCACCTTCCCCGGCAACCGGTTCGTCTACTACCTGTTCGTGGCCGGCATGTCCTTCCCGGTCTTCATGCTCGTCATCCCGCTCTTCTTCGTCCTGCGGGACTTCCCCGGCAGCTCGCTGCTGGCCACGTACCACGGGCTGATCCTCGTCTACATCGCCTACTCGCTGCCCTTCACCGTCTTCTTCATGACGGCGTTCTTCCGTACGCTCCCGGCGTCGGTCGCGGAGGCGGCGATGATCGACGGCGCCTCGCACACCCGCACCTTCTTCCAGGTCATGCTGCCGATGGCGAAGCCGGGCCTGATCAGCATCGGGATCTTCAACTTCCTGGGGCAGTGGAACCAGTACCTGCTGCCGATGGTGCTCAACCAGCAGGAGGACAAGTACGTCCTCACCCAGGGCCTGGCGATGATCGCGCTCCAGCAGGGGTACGAGAACGACTGGGGCGCCCTGATGGCCGGCATGATGATCGCGATGCTGCCGGTGCTCGTCGTCTACACGGTCTTCCAGCGGCAGGTCCAGTCCGGCCTCACGGCGGGCGCGCTGAAGTAGTCCGTCACTCCCACGGCCCCGCGCCCTCCGCGTTTTCCCGAACCGCCCGCCGATAGCCCACCCGCTATCGGCGGGCGCTTTTCTTCCCTCGTGAGCGCTTGCGCCCGCTTTGTCCCCCTGTCATTCGCTCATCCGAGGCCCGGAACGCTCAAGGTCTTGACGGGGAGCAACCCGAAAGGCTCAGCTTAGAGTTCACATGTTGGAGAAAACGGCAGGAGTGAGAGAGTCGATGGAGACTCCGGGGTCGCAGACATCTCTGCATCGGGCCAACCTCGAGCGCGTCGTACGCGCCGTCCGCATGGCCGGGTCTCTGACCCAGGCGGAGATCGCCAGGACCACCGGCCTCTCCGCCGCCACGGTCTCCAACATCGTCCGGGAGCTCAAGGACGGCGGCACCGTCGAGGTCACCCCCACCTCGGCGGGCGGCCGCCGGGCCCGCAGCGTCTCGCTCAGCGGGGACGCCGGCATCGTCATCGGGGTCGACTTCGGCCACACCCACCTGCGGGTCGCCGTGGGCAACCTCGCCCACCAGGTGCTCGCCGAGGAGGCCGAGCCGCTGGACGTCGACGCCTCGTCGGCCGAGGGCTTCGACCGGGCGGAACGGCTGGTCAAGCGGCTGATCGCGGCGACCGGCATCGGCCAGGACAAGGTGATCGGGGTCGGTCTCGGCGTCCCCGGCCCCATCGACGTCTCCTCCGGAACCCTCGGCTCCACGTCCATCCTGCCGGGCTGGACCGGCATCAACCCGAGCCAGGAGCTCTCCGGCCGCCTCGGCGTCCCGGTGTACGTCGACAACGACGCCAACCTCGGCGCCCTCGGCGAGCTGGTCTGGGGCGGCGGCCGGGGGGTCAAGGACCTCGCGTACATCAAGGTGGCCAGCGGTGTGGGCGCCGGTCTGGTGATCGACGGCCAGATCTACCGGGGCCCGGGCGGCACCGCCGGCGAGATCGGCCACATCACGCTCGACGAGTCGGGCCCGGTCTGCCGCTGCGGAAACCGCGGCTGCCTGGAGACCTTCACCGCCGCGCGTTATGTCCTGCCGCTGCTCCAGCCCAGCCACGGCGCCGATCTCACCATGGAGCGGGTCGTGCAGCTGGCGCGCGAGGGCGACCCGGGCTGCCGCCGCGTCATCGCGGACGTCGGCCGCCACATCGGCAGCGGTGTCGCCAACCTCTGCAACCTGCTCAACCCCAGCCGCGTGGTGCTGGGCGGCGACCTCGCGGAGGCCGGCGAGCTGGTCCTCGCCCCCATCCGGGAGTCGGTCTCGCGGTACGCCATCCCCAGCGCCGCGCGCCAGTTGTCGGTCGCTCCCGGAGCCCTCGGCGGTCGCGCGGAAGTGCTCGGCGCCCTCGCCCTCGTACTGAGCGAAATGGGGGATTCGACCCTTCTGCAGAGTGCGCTGCCGGGGTCGGCTCCTGCGTTCACTTAGATAACGAATGGCACCGTTGTCATCTCGTTGTCAATTTACTCCTTGACGACGGGGTGGCGGCCGAGTTGACTTCCAGCCACCTCGGCCGCAACGTCGCGGCCTCGTCAGGGAGGCAACCCACATGAACGCATTGACGCGACGCCTTGTCATAGGCACCGCCGCGGTGTCCATGGCCGCGACCCTCGCCGCCTGTGGCAAGGCCGGCGACGGCGACGCCGCGGGTGGCGGCGGCGGCGACGGCAAGACCATCGGTCTGCTGCTGCCGGAGAACAAGACGACCCGTTACGAGACGTTCGACCGCCCGATCATCGAGGCGAAGATCAAGCAGCTCTGCGACGACTGCGAGGTCAAGTACAACAACGCCGCGCAGGACACCGAGACGCAGAAGAAGCAGTTCGACGCGCTGGTCACACAGGGCGTCAAGGTGATCATCCTCGACTCGGTCGACTACAAGGCCACCAAGAAGTGGGTCCAGAGCGCCGAGAAGCAGGGCGTCAAGGTCGTCGCGTACGACCGCCTCGCCGAGGGCCCGATCTCCGCCTACGTCAGCTACGACAACGAGAAGATCGGCCGCCTCCAGGGCGAGGCCCTGGTCAAGGCGCTCGGTGCCCAGGCCAAGGACGCCAACGTCGTCATGATCAACGGCTCGCCGACCGACCCGAACGCCCCGCTGTTCAAGAAGGGCGCGCACAGCGTCCTCGACAAGCAGGTCAAGAAGGTCGTCTACGAGCAGGACATCCCGGACTGGTCGCCCGACGAGGCCAACAAGAAGATGGGCGCCGCCATCGACTCCCTGGGCAAGGACGGCTTCCAGGGCGTCTACTCCGCCAACGACGGCATGGCCGGCGGCATCATCACCGCCCTCGCCAAGCAGGGCATCAAGGTCCCGGTCGGCGGCCAGGACGCCGAGCTCGCCGGTCTGCAGCGCATCCTGAAGGGCGACCAGGCCTTCACGATCTACAAGCAGATCAAGCCCGAGGCCGAGACCACCGCCGCGATCGCCGTCCGCCTGCTGAAGGGCGACAAGATCGACGACCTGGTGAGCGCCAAGGTCACCAGCCTGACCGGTGAGTTCAAGGACATCCCGGCCAAGCTGTACGACGCCGAGATCGTGACCAAGGACAACATCGCCTCCACGATCCTCGCCGACAAGGTCTACACCGCCGCGGACATCTGCACCGCCGAGTACAAGGCGGCCTGCGAGGCGGCCGGCATCAAGTAACCGCCGGCACCCCACCCCCTCCACGCGAGCACCCCCCACGCGAGACCCCTCGCCCGCGAGCACCCCTCGCCCGCGAGCACCCCGCCCCCCACGCGCGAAGGCCGCGCACGCGGCCTCCCCACGCCGGTCCGGCGCCCCGCCCCGTCCATGCCCCGCAAGCACCGGGGGCGGGCGCCGGACCCGCTCTCGCACCCGCTCGCACCCCCTCGCACGCTTCCTCAGCTCATCGCACCACCATCCCCGCCGGACAGGCGGCGAAGGAGATGATTCACGTGTTCGCTACGCCCGTGCTGGCGTTGCGCGGAGTCTCCAAGCGGTTCGGCGCCGTCCAGGCGCTCACCGACGTAGACCTGGAGATCCACGCCGGTGAGGTGGTCGCCCTGGTCGGCGACAACGGCGCCGGCAAGTCGACGCTCGTCAAGACGATCTCGGGTGTCCACCCCATCGATGAAGGCACCATCGAGTGGGAGGGCCGGCCCGTCCGCATCACGAAGCCGAACGAGGCCTCCGACCTCGGAGTCGCCACCGTCTACCAGGACCTGGCGCTCTGCGACAACCTCGACGTCGTCGCCAACCTCTTCCTCGGCAACGAGCTGCGCCGCGGCTCCGTCCTCGACGAGATCGCCATGGAGAAGCGCGCCAAGGAGCTGCTGGACACCCTGTCCATCCGCATCCCGAGCGTCCGCATCCCCGTCGCCGCCCTCTCCGGCGGCCAGCGCCAGGTCGTGGCCATCGCCCGCGCCCTGATCGGCGACCCCAAGATCGTCATCCTGGACGAGCCGACCGCGGCCCTCGGCGTCGAGCAGACCGCCCAGGTGCTCGACCTCGTCGAGCGGCTGCGCGAGCGCGGCCACGGCGTCATCCTCATCAGCCACAACATGGCCGACGTCCGCGCCGTCGCCGACAAGGTCGCCGTCCTGCGGCTGGGCCGCAACAACGGTGTCTTCAACGTGAAGGACACCACGCACGAAGAGATCATCGCCGCCATCACCGGCGCCACGGACAACGCCGTGACCCGCCGCCAGGCGCGTACGGCCACGAAGGGGGACGCGAAGTGAGCGACCTCACCAAGACCTCCGCAAGCGAGAACGCGGAGTCCGCCGCCCCCGTCCCGGCCGTCGACCCCCGCCTGCTCGTACGCGAAGAGGGCCTCAAGGGCTACTGGACCGAGTTCACCCGCAAGGTGCGCGGCGGTGAGCTGGGCTCGCTCCCGGTCTTCATCGGCCTGATCGTCATCGCGATCGTCTTCCAGTCGCAGAACGCGAACTTCCTCTCCGCGAGCTCCGTCGCCAACATCGCCGTCTACACCTCCGGCCTCGGCATCATGGCCGTCGGCATCGTCTTCGTCCTGATCCTGGGCGAGATCGACCTGTCGGTCGGCTCGGTCGCGGGCGTCGGCGCCGCCGTGTGGGCCGTGCTCAACGTGAGCAACGGCATGAACGACTGGCTCGCCGTCGGCATCGCCGTCCTCTGCGGCCTCGCGCTCGGCCTGCTCCACGGCTTCTTCTTCGCCAAGATCGGCGTCCCGGCCTTCGTCGTCACCCTCGCCGGCTTCCTCGGCTGGAGCGGCCTGCAGATCTGGCTGATGGGCAAGGAAGGCTCCATCAACGCGCCGACCGGCTCCATCGTCGAGCACCTGACCGGCTACTACTTCGAGGACAAGGCGGCCGCCTACGGCCTCGCCCTGATCGCCGTCCTCGCCTACGCCGCCTCGCTCCTCCTGGACCGGCAGCGCCGCAGGGCCGCCGGCCTGCTCGCCCGCCCCACCAGCGAGGTCGTCCTGCGCACGGCCGTCGTCGCGGTCCTGTGCTTCGTCGTCGCGTACGTGCTCAACGAGCCCGCCGGCGCCCGTGGTCTGCCGCTCGCGCTGGTGCTCTTCCTGGTCGTCCTGGTCGTCGCCGACTTCGTCGCCCGCCGCACCACCTTCGGCCGCCAGGTCTTCGCGGTCGGCGGCAACGCCGAGGCCGCGCGCCGCGCCGGCATCAACGTCGACCGGATCCGGATCACCGTCTTCGGCCTCTCCGGCCTGCTCGCCGCCTTCGGCGGCCTCTTCGTGGCCAGCCTCTCCGGCGGCGCCACCAAGAGCCTCGGCGGCGGCAACACCCTGATGCTCGTCATCGCGGCGGCCGTCATCGGCGGCACCAGCCTCTTCGGCGGCCGCGGCAAGGTATGGTCCGCCCTGCTCGGCATGATCGTCATCCAGGCGATCCAGCAGGGCCTGAACATGCTCGGCATGGCCTCCGAGATCCAGTACATGATCACCGGCGCGGTGCTCCTCGCCGCCGTCGTGATCGACTCGGTCTCCCGCCGCACGCAGAAGACCGCGGGCCGCGCGTAGGTCGTGTCCGCAAAGTCCCGTCTGCCTGGCGGCGTCTGGCACGCACTCCCCCAGAGCTACGCCTGGGGGTGCCCCCAGCCGCGTTGTCGTCAGTCGCCAATGGCCCCCGTAGCCCTTCGGGCACGGGGGTGCCCCCACCGCAGTGGCTCCCTCCTCCGCCTTGCGATCGCACGCTCCCCCAGAGCTGCGCCTGGGGGTGCCCCCAGACGCCGCCAGGCCCGCCCTCCGGGCGGACGACGCTACTTTGCGGACACTCCCTAGCCTCACGGGTGAGATGCGCCGCAGTGCCCGGCACCGCTGAACCGGTGCCGGGCACCGCTGCGTCTGCGCCAATGTGATGACGTAGGGGGACCCGCCCGATGATGATGATCGGGAGCGGAACATTAGACTCGACAAAATCGGCAGCTCGACCAGCTCAACACGCAAGGAGGCACGGGTGGCTCTGCTGACCCGTATCACGGGCCCGCGCGATCTCGACCGGCTCTCCCCGGAGCAGCTGGAGCAGCTGGCCGCGGAGATCCGGTCCTTCCTCGTGGACGCCGTGTCCAAGACAGGCGGACACCTCGGCCCCAACCTCGGTGTGGTCGAGCTGACCATCGCCCTGCACCGGGTCTTCGAGTCGCCCAAGGACAAGATCCTGTGGGACACCGGCCACCAGTCCTACGTCCACAAGCTGCTCACCGGCCGGCAGGACTTCTCGCGGCTGAAGATGAAGGGCGGCCTGTCCGGCTACCCGGCCCGGGCCGAGTCCGAGCACGACGTCATCGAGAACAGCCACGCCTCCACGGTCCTCGGCTGGGCCGACGGCCTCGCCAAGGCGAACGAGGTGCTGAAGAAGGACGACCACGTCGTCGCCGTCATCGGCGACGGCGCGCTCACCGGGGGCATGGCCTGGGAGGCCCTGAACAACATCGCCGAGGCCAAGGACCGCCCGCTCGTCATCGTCGTCAACGACAACGAGCGCTCCTACGCCCCGACCATCGGCGGCCTCGCCAACCACCTGGCCACGCTGCGCACCACCGACGGCTACGAGCGCTTCCTCGCCCGTACGAAGGAGATCCTCGACCGCACCCCGGTCGTCGGAAAGCCGCTGTACGAGACGCTGCACGGCGCCAAGAAGGGCCTGAAGGACTTCATCGCCCCGCAGGGCATGTTCGAGGACCTCGGGCTGAAGTACGTCGGCCCCATCGACGGCCACGACATCGAGGCGCTGGAGTCCGCCCTCTCCCGCGCCAAGCGGTTCGGCGGCCCGGTGATCGTGCACTGCCTCACCGAGAAGGGCCGCGGCTACCAGCCCGCCCTGGCGGACGAGGCCGACCGCTTCCACGCCGTCGGCAAGATCCACCCGGACACCGGCCTGCCGATCTCCTCCTCCGGTGCGGACTGGACCGGGGTCTTCGCCGACGAGATGGTCAAGCTCGGCCACGAGCGCGAGGACATCGTCGCCATCACCGCCGCGATGCTCCAGCCGGTGGGCCTCGACAAGTTCGCCAAGGCCTTCCCGGACCGGGTGTACGACGTCGGCATCGCCGAGCAGCACGCCGCCGTGTCCGCGGCCGGCCTCGCCACCGGCGGCCTCCACCCGGTCGTCGCCGTGTACGCGACCTTCCTCAACCGCGCCTTCGACCAGGTCCTGATGGACGTCGCGCTGCACAACTGCGGCGTGACCTTCGTCCTGGACCGGGCCGGTGTCACCGGCACCGACGGCGCCTCCCACAACGGCATGTGGGACATGTCGATCCTCCAGGTCGTCCCGGGCATCAGGATCGCCGCCCCGCGCGACGCCGACCAGGTCCGCGCCCAGCTGCGCGAGGCCGTCGAGGTCAAGGACGCGCCGACCGTCGTGCGCTACTCCAAGGGCGCGGTCGGCCCGGCCGTCCAGGCCGTGGGGCGCGTCGGCTCCATGGACGTGCTGCGCGAGGCCGGCACCGACTCCCCGGACGTGCTGCTGGTCTCGGTCGGCGCGCTGGCGCCGATGTGCCTGGAGATCGCCGGGCTGCTCGACCAGCAGGGCATCTCCACCACCGTCGTCGACCCCCGCTGGGTCAAGCCGGTCGACGAGGCCATGGCGCCGCTCGCCGCCCGCCACCGCGTGGTCGTGACCGTCGAGGACAACGGCCGCGTCGGCGGCGTCGGCTGCGCGGTCGCCCAGGCCCTGCGCGACGCGGGCGTCGACGTACCGCTGCGCGACTTCGGCATCCCGCCGCGCTTCCTGGACCACGCCTCGCGCGCGGAGATCCTGGCCGAGATCGGCCTGACGGCCCCGGACATCGCCCGCCAGGTCACCGGGCTGGTCTCCACGCTCGACGGCCGGTACGACGAGGCCGAGATCCAGGCCGCGCGCGACTGACACCGCCGCCACCGCCACCGCCGCGCACCTGATTGGACCGGTCGGAGTACCCGAGGGGTTTCCGGCCGGTCCATTGGTGTGAAAGGGCCCCTCACGGCGGGCGCCGCCCCGTACCCCTCCCGATCATGGCCTTAGGGGCCGATGGGTACGTACGGAGGTACGCCGGTGAGCACAGGCCAGCAATCACGCGATACCGGGATGTTCCGGACGAAAAGCGTGGAGCAGTCGATCCAGGACACCGAGGAGCCGGAGCACGCGCTCAAGAAGTCCCTCTCCGCCTGGGACCTGACCGTGTTCGGCGTCGGCGTCATCATCGGCACCGGCATCTTCGTGCTCACCGGCAAGGTGGCGAAGGAGACCGCCGGCCCCGCCACCGCGCTGGCGTTCGTCGCGGCGGGCGTCGTCTGCGCCCTCGCCGCCCTCTGCTACGCCGAGTTCGCCTCCACCGTCCCCGTGGCCGGATCGGCGTACACCTTCGCGTACGCCTCCCTCGGCGAGCTGCCCGCGTGGATCATCGGCTGGGACCTGGTCCTCGAGTTCGCCCTCGGCACGGCCGTGGTGGCCGTCGGCTGGTCGGGCTACGTGCGCTCGCTGATGGACAACGTGGACTGGCACCTGCCGGCGGCGCTGCAGGGACCGGACGTGGCGGACGGCACCTTCGACCTCCTCGCCTTCCTGCTGGTCCTGGTCCTGACCGCGATCCTCGTGCTCGGCATGAAGCTGTCCGCCAACATCACCGCGCTGGTCGTGGCCATCAAGGTGACCGTGGTCATGATCGTGATCATCGCGGGTCTGTTCTTCATCGTGGGGGACAACTACTCGCCGTTCATCCCCGACCCGGTGACCCCGCCGGCGTCCTCCGGCTGGGACGCGCCGCTCGTGCAGACGATCTTCGGTTACGAGCCGACGAACTTCGGCGTCATGGGCATCTTCACCGCCGCGTCCGTCGTCTTCTTCGCCTTCATCGGCTTCGACGTGGTGGCCACCGCGGCCGAGGAGACCAAGCTCCCGCAGCGCGACATGCCGCGCGGCATCCTCGGCTCGCTGCTCATCTGCACCGTCCTCTACGTCGCCGTCTCGCTCGTCGTCACCGGCATGCAGCACTACAGCAGGCTGTCGGTCAGCGCCCCGCTCGCCGACGCCTTCAAGGCGACCGGACACCCCTTCTACGCCGGTGTCATCAGCTTCGGCGCCGCCGTCGGCCTCACCACCGTGTGCCTGATCCTGCTCCTCGGCCAGACCCGGGTCTTCTTCGCCATGAGCCGCGACGGCCTGCTGCCGCGGTTCTTCTCCGTCACGCACCCGAAGTTCCGCACCCCGTACCGCCCGACCATCCTCCTCGGCGTGCTCATCGCGATCATCGCCGGTTTCACCAGCATCAACGAGCTGGCGACCCTGGTGAACATCGGCACGCTCTTCGCCTTCGTCGTGGTCGCGCTCGGCGTGATCATCCTGCGCCGCACCCGGCCGGACCTGCACCGGGCGTTCCGCACGCCGTGGGTCCCCTTCATCCCGATCCTGTCGGTCGCGGCGTCGGTGTGGCTGATGCTCAACCTGCCGGGGGAGACGTGGTTCCGGTTCGCCGTCTGGATGGCGTTCGGCATCGTCGTGTACTTCCTGTACGGCCGCTCCCACAGCCGGCTCGGCGGCCGCCGGGTCCCGCTGGGCACCCGCGACGCCTAGGGGTTTCAGGAGGGCGGTCCGTGCACCGCCCGGGGCCCGGCGCACTCGGCGCCGTACGCCTCCACCCGCCGCCGCAGCTCCCGGTCGGCCGTGACCACCAGGCACGGCCGGCCGGCCGCTTCCCGGGCCTCGCGCGCCAGCTCGGCGATGAGGTCGTCCCCGCTGCCGGGCGCCGACTCCACCCGCACCCCCGGTACGGACTCCACGCCGCGCGCCCGCCCCTCCACGACCAGCACGACCTCGACCGGCCCCGGGCGCCCGTCCACGCCCTCCGTCGCGTACGGCACCAGCCGGTCCCGCAGCCGCTCGGCGGCGGCGCGCCGGTCGCGCCACCAGCCGTCCGGGACGGAGCCCACCACGTTGGCCGCGTCGACGACCACCAAGACGCTCATGGCCCCAGCCTCCCATCCGGTGCCGACAACGCCACCGCCCCGGCACCGCGAGCGCGCGGTGCCGGGGCGGTGAGGCATGACAGACGGGTTACGCCGGGACGCTCGCCACGCCCTGCGGCAGGAACCGCTTGCCGTTGACGCGCTCCGAGACGCCCTCACGGTCCAGGTACGGCGTGATGCCGCCCAGGTGGAAGGGCCAGCCGGCACCGGTGATCAGGCACAGGTCGATGTCCTGCGCCTCGGCGACGACACCCTCCTCCAGCATCAGGCCGATCTCCTGCGCCACCGCGTCCAGGACGCGGGCGCGGACCTGCTCCTCGGTCAGGACGACGTCGCCCTGCTTGAGGAGCGCGGCGACCTCGGGGTCCAGCTCCGGCTTGCCGGAGTCGTAGACGTAGAAGCCGCGCTTGCCGGCCTCGACGACCGCCTTGAGGTTCGGGGACACCTTGAAGCGGTCCGGGAAGGCGCGGTTGAGCGTCTCCGAGACGTGCAGACCGATCGCCGGGCCGACCAGCTCCAGCAGCACCAGCGGGGACATCGGCAGACCGAGCGGCTCGATGGCCTTCTCGGCGGTGGCCACCGGGGTGCCCTCGTCGATGACGTTCTGGATCTCGCCCATGAAGCGGGTCAGGATGCGGTTGACGACGAACGCCGGGGCGTCCTTCGTCAGCACGGCCGTCTTCTTCAGCTTCTTCGCGACACCGAAGGCGGTGGCGAGCGACGCGTCGTCCGTCTTCTCGCCGCGCACGATCTCCAGCAGCGGGAGGATCGCGACCGGGTTGAAGAAGTGGAAGCCGACGACCCGCTCCGGGTGCTGGAGCTTCGACGCCATCTCCGACACGGACAGCGAGGAGGTGTTGGTGGCGAGGATCGCGTGCGCCGGGGCGACCGCCTCGACCTCCGCGAACACCTTCTGCTTGACCGACATCTCCTCGAACACGGCCTCGATGATGAAGTCCGCGTCCGCGAAGCCCTCGGCCTTGTCCAGGACACCGGAGACCAGGCCCTTGAGGCGGTTGGCCTTGTCCTGGTTGATGCGGCCCTTGCCGAGCAGCTTGTCGATCTCGCCGTGGACGTAGCCCACGCCCTTGTCGACGCGCTCCTGGTCGATGTCGGTCAGCACGACCGGCACCTCCAGGCGGCGCAGGAAGAGCAGCGCCAGCTGGGAGGCCATCAGACCGGCGCCGACGACGCCGACCTTGGTGACCGGGCGGGCCAGGCTCTTGTCCGGCGCGCCGGCCGGGCGCTTGGCGCGCTTCTGCACCAGGTTGAAGGCGTAGATGCCGGAGCGCAGCTCGCCGCCCATGATGAGGTCGGCCAGCGCCGTGTCCTCGGCGTCGAAGCCCTTCTGGAGGTCGCCGTCCTTGGCCGCCTCGATGATGTCCAGGGCGCGGTACGCGGCCGGGGCCGCGCCGTGCACCTTGGAGTCGGCGATGAACCGGCCGCGGGCGACGGCCTGGTCCCAGCCCTCGCCGCGGTCGACGTCCGCGCGCTCGACGACGATCTCGCCCTTGAGGACGGAGGCCGTCCACAGCAGGGACTGCTCCAGGAAGTCCGCGCCCTCGAAGATCGCGTCGGCGATGCCGAGCTCGTAGACCTGAGCGCCCTTGAGCTGCTTGTTCTGGTTGAGCGAGTTCTCGATGATGACCGAGACCGCGCGGTCCGCGCCGATCAGGTTCGGCAGGATGGTGCAGCCGCCCCAGCCCGGGACCAGGCCCAGGAAGACCTCGGGCAGCGAGAACGCCGGCACGGCCGCCGACACGGTGCGGTAGGTGCAGTGCAGACCGACCTCGACACCGCCGCCCATCGCCGCGCCGTTGTAGTACGCGAACGTCGGCACGGCCAGGCCGGACAGCCGCTTGAAGACGTCGTGGCCGCCCTTGCCGATGGCGAGCGCGTCCTCGTGGCGCTTCAGCAGCTCGACGCCCTTGAGGTCGGCGCCGACGGCGAAGATGAACGGCTTGCCGGTGATGCCGACACCGACGATGGCGCCCTCGGACGCCTCCTTCTCGACCTGGTCGATCGCCGTGTTCAGGTTGGCGAGCGACTGCGGGCCGAAGGTGGTCGGCTTGGTGTGGTCGAAGCCGTTGTCCAGCGTGATCAGCGCGAACTTCCCCGCGCCGAACGGCAGGTCGAAGTGGCGTACGTGCGCGCTCGTGACGACCTCGTCCGGGAACAGCTCGGCCGCACCCTTCAGGAGCTCAGCGGTGGTGCTCACTTCTCGCCTCCGGCGTCCTTGTGGTTCGGGTTCTCCCAGATGACCGTGGCGCCCATGCCGAAGCCGACGCACATGGTGGTGAGGCCGTAACGGACCTCCGGCTGCTCCTCGAACTGCCGCGCCAGCTGCGTCATCAGGCGTACGCCGGAGGAGGCGAGCGGGTGGCCGAACGCGATGGCGCCGCCGTACTGGTTCACGCGGGCGTCGTCGTCGGCGATGCCGTAGTGGTCGAGGAAGGCCAGGACCTGGACGGCGAAGGCCTCGTTGATCTCGAACAGGCCGATGTCGCCGATGGACAGACCGGCCTTGGCCAGCGCCTTCTCGGTCGCCGGGATCGGGCCGTAGCCCATGACCTCGGGCTCGACGCCGGCGAAGGCGTAGGAGACCAGGCGCATCTTGACCGGCAGGCCGTTCTCGCGGGCGAAGTCCTCGGACGCGATGATCGACGCGGTGGCGCCGTCGTTGAGGCCCGCGGCGTTACCGGCGGTGACGCGGCCGTGGGTACGGAACGGCGTCTTCAGGCCGGCCAGGTTCTCCAGCGTGGTGCCCGGGCGCATCGGCTCGTCGGCGGTGACCAGGCCCCAGCCGGTCTCGCCGGCCTCGGCGTTGGTGCGGCGCACCGAGATCGGCACCAGGTCGGCCTGGATCTTGCCGTCGGCGTACGCCTTGGCGGCCTTCTCCTGAGAGCGCACGGCGTACTCGTCGGCGCGCAGCTTGGTGATGTGCGGGTACCGGTCGTGCAGGTTCTCCGCGGTCATGCCCATGAAGAGGGCCGACTCGTCGACCAGCTTCTCGCTGACGAAGCGCGGGTTCGGGTCGACGCCCTCACCCATGGGGTGGCGGCCCATGTGCTCGACGCCACCGGCGATGGCGACGTCGTACGCGCCGAAGGCCACGCTGCCCGCGACCGAGGTCACGGCGGTCAGGGCGCCCGCGCACATGCGGTCGATGGAGTACCCGGGCACCGACTGCGGCAGACCCGCCAGGATGCCGGCCGTGCGGCCGATGGTCAGGCCCTGGTCACCGATCTGGGTGGTCGCGGCGATGGCGACCTCGTCGATCGACGCGGGGTCCAGGTCCGGGTTGCGGCGCAGCAGCTCCCGGATCGCCTTCACGACGAGATCGTCGGCACGGGTCTCGTGGTAGATGCCCTTCGGGCCCGCCTTGCCGAACGGGGTGCGGACGCCGTCGACGAAGACGACGTCCCTGACGGTACGAGGCACGATGGCTCTCCTCCAGGGTGCGGGATGGCACTGCACTGCTGCGGACGCGGCTAAGCGTGCGCTTGCAGCCCCCATGCTACTTACGAGTAACCAGGCTGCACAGTCCCCCCGCCCGGAGCGGTGAACGTCACACTGCGTGGTCACAACAGAAGGGTGCCCCCTCCGCCGGAGGGGGCACCCTTTTCCGCTGCTCCTACGCCTACTGCTGTGGCTCGTTCGCGCCGGCCAGCGCCGCCACCAGCACCGGCGTCACCTGCTCGACCTGCCAGGGCCGCGCGCCGTAGCCCGCGAGCGCGGCCGCGACCGCGTCGGGCGTCGGCTCCTTCGGGGGCTCCCAGCAGACCCGGCGGACCGTGTCCGGGGTGATCAGGTTCTCCGGAGGCAGGTTCAGCTGCTCCGCGAGGGCCGACACCGCCGCGCGGGCGGCCGAGAGGCGGGCCGCGGCCGCCGGGTCCTTCTCCGCCCAGGCGCGCGGGGGCGGCGGGCCCGTCACCGGCTGGCCGGGCTGCGGGAGCTCGGCGTCCGGCAGGGCCTTGGCCCGGTCGACGGCCGCCTGCCACTGCTCCAGCTGGCGGCGGCCCATGCGGTGGCCGAAGCCGCTCAGCGCGGTGAGCGCGTGCACGTTCGCCGGCAGGGCGAGGGCGGCCTCCACGATCGCGGCGTCGCTGAGCACCTTGCCCGGCGACACGTCGCGCCGCTGGGCGATCCGGTCGCGGGCCGTCCACAGCTCCCGGACGACCGCCATCTGGCGGCGCCGCCGCACCTTGTGCATCCCGGACGTACGGCGCCAGGGGTCCTTGCGCGGCGGGGGCGGCGGGGCCGAGGCGATCGCGTGGAACTCCTGGTGCGCCCAGTCCAGCTTGCCCTGCCGGTCCAGCTCCTTCTCCAGTGCGTCACGCAGGTCGACGAGGAGCTCGACGTCCAGCGCGGCGTACCGGAGCCAGGGGTCGGGCAGCGGGCGGGTGGACCAGTCCACCGCCGAGTGCCCCTTCTCCAGGGCGTAGCCCAGGACCGACTCGACCATCGCGCCGAGGCCGACGCGCGGGAAGCCCGCGAGCCGCCCGGCGAGCTCGGTGTCGAAGAGCCGGGTCGGGACCATGCCTATTTCGCGCAGGCACGGCAGGTCCTGCGTCGCGGCGTGCAGGATCCACTCGGCGTCGCCGAGCGCCTCGCCGAGCGCGGACAGGTCCGGGCAGCCCACCGGGTCGATCAGCGCGGTGCCCGCGCCCTCGCGGCGCAGCTGCACCAGATAGGCGCGCTGCCCGTAGCGGTAGCCGGAGGCGCGCTCCGCGTCCACGGCCACGGGTCCGGTGCCCTCGGCGAAGGCGGCGATCACCTGCGCGAGGGCATGCTCGTCGGCCACCACGGGCGGCACCCCTTCGCGGGGCACCAGCAAGGGGATCGGCGTCCCGTCGACTGCGCCGTCTGCGACGCCGTCGTCCGGAGGGCCGCCCCCGGTGATGCGCAGTACGGTCTCTGCTGCGGTCTCTTGGGCGTCGCTCACCTGTCAAGGGTATCTGTGAACGGCAAGCGCCCGCCGACGGAACGTTCCGTCGACGGGCGTGGATGTGGTGTGAACCGGTCAGTGGATGATTCCCGTACGAAGTGCCACGGCGACCATCCCGGCCCGGTCGCCGGTGCCGAGCTTGCGGGCGATGCGGGCGAGGTGGCTCTTGACGGTCAGCGCGGACAGGCCCATCGAGACGCCGATGGCCTTGTTCGACTGCCCCTCCGCCACGAGGCGGAGCACCTCCACCTCACGGCCGGAGAGCTCGCGGTAGCCGCCCGGGTGGCTCGGGGCGCCGGGGGGACGGCGGTGCATCCGGGCGGCGGCGCCGATGGGGGCGGCGCCGGGTCGGGTCGGGTGGCCGATGTTGGTGCGCGTACCGGTGACGACATAGCCCTTGACTCCGCCCGCGAGGGCGTTGCGCACGGCGCCGATGTCGTCCGCCGCCGAGAGGGCCAGGCCGTTGGGCCAGCCGGCGGCGCGGGTCTCGGACAGCAGGGTCAGCCCGGAACCGTCGGGCAGGTGGACGTCGGCAACGCAGATGTCGCGCGGGTTGCCGATTCTGGGACGAGCCTCCGCGATGGACGACGCCTCGATGACGTCACGCACGCCGAGTGCCCACAAGTGGCGGGTCACGGTCGAGCGGACGCGCGGGTCGGCCACGACGACCATGGCCGTCGGCTTGTTCGGGCGGTAGGCGACCAGGCTTGCGGGCTGCTCGAGGAGAACGGACACCAGGCCTCCTGGGAAGGTGCGGGACACAGCCGGCTCGGGGAAAAGCCGGGGCGAACCGTGTTTGAAGGGTCACAGACCTCTTCGGCAGCCCACCCGTCCGCCTTTAGGGGAAGATCACGATTTGGTGAGTAACAATTGGGGCAATTCGGACGGGCGATCGATCATCCTACGAGCGCCCCCCTGCGATCGGGGCCGCGCGCCCCCGCACTCCGGCGCCGCCGGACCCGTACGCGGCCGCCCGGTCGTCGCATCGTAGGGCTCGTAACGGCGCGCGAGCGCTCCCGTGGACGGTCAGGGGTGCTGCGGGCCACGCCGCTGCGGCAGCGACACCACGCCCGCGCCCGGCGACCCCGCGCCCCCGTCCAGCGGTCCGGGGGCCGACGGCGGGAGCCCCGCGATCTGGCACAGCAGGTCGCACCAGGCCGTCAGGTGCCCCGCCGCGTCCGGCACGCCGCCCCGCCCCTCGCGCGGCGTCCAGGAGGCGCGGATCTCGATCTGCGTCGCCGGACGGCGTTCCGCGAGTCCACCGAAGTAGTGAGACCCCGCACGGGTGACGGTCCCGCTCGCCTCCCCGTACGCGAGGCCCCGCGCCTCCAGCGCACCCGTCAGCCACGACCAGCACACCTCCGGCAGCAGCGGATCGGCGGCCATCTCCGGCTCCAGCTCCGCGCGCACCAGCGTCACCAGCCGAAAGGTGCCCTTCCAGGCGTCGTGCCCCGCCGGGTCGTGCAGCAGCACCAGCCGCCCGTCCGCCAGGTCCTCCTCGCCCTCGACGACCGCCGCCTCCAGGGCGTACGCGTACGGGGCCAGCCGCTGCGGCGGGCGCGTCGGTTCCGCCTCGACCTCCGGCCGGACGCGCGCCGTGCGCAGGGCGTCGACCGCCAGCGCGAAGGCGGGCGGCACGCCCTCGGGGCCCTCGGAGTGGGCGGGGTGATCGGAGAACTGTCCCTGAGCCGCAGCCATGCGGGGAAGAGTAGGCGGAAGGAGCCCCTCGCGCAGGGAGGGACACCCGCACCGGCGAAGCGGCTTGCGCCCGCATGCGAAGATTCTGGGCGTGAGTGCCATCGACAGCCCCTCGGGCCAGCAGCCGCAGACCAACGCCGTCGCAGATTCCGCCTTCCTCAAGGCGTGCCGGCGCGAACCCGTGCCCCACACCCCGGTGTGGTTCATGCGCCAGGCGGGTCGCTCGCTGCCCGAGTACCTGAAGGTGCGCGAGGGCATCCCGATGCTCGAGTCCTGCATGCGGCCCGAGCTCGTCACCGAGATCACCCTCCAGCCGGTCCGCCGCCACAAGGTCGACGCCGCGATCTACTTCAGCGACATCGTCGTCCCCCTCAAGGCCATCGGCATCGACCTCGACATCAAGCCCGGTGTCGGCCCGGTCGTCGCGGAACCGATCCGCCGCCGCGAGGACCTCGCCCGGCTGCGCGACCTCACCCCGGACGACGTCGCGTACGTCACCGAGGCCATCGGCATGCTCACCGGCGAGCTGGGCGCCACCCCGCTGATCGGCTTCGCGGGCGCGCCCTTCACCCTCGCGAGCTACCTCGTCGAGGGCGGACCGTCGCGCAACCACGAGCACACCAAGGCGCTCATGTACGGCGACCCCGAGCTCTGGGCCGACCTGCTGGACCGGCTCGCCGAGATCACCGCCGCCTTCCTCAAGGTGCAGATCGAGGCCGGCGCCTCCGCCGTCCAGCTCTTCGACTCCTGGGTCGGCGCCCTCGCCCCCGCCGACTACCGCCGCTCGGTGATGCCCGCCTCCACCAAGGTCTTCGACGCCGTCGCCTCCTACGGCGTGCCGCGCATCCACTTCGGCGTCGGCACCGGCGAGCTCCTCGGCCTCATGGGCGAGGCGGGCGCCGACGTCGTCGGCGTCGACTGGCGCGTCCCGCTGGACGAGGCGGCCCGCCGCGTCGGCCCCGGCAAGGCGCTCCAGGGCAACCTCGACCCGGCGGTCCTGTTCTCCACCCCCGAGGCCGTCGAGGCGAAGACCCGCGAGGTGCTGGACGCCGCGGCCGGCCTGGAGGGCCACGTCTTCAACCTCGGCCACGGCGTCCTGCCGACGACCGACCCGGACGCCCTGACGCGCCTGGTCGAGTACGTCCACACGCAGACCGCGCGCTGAGTCAGCCCGCCGCCCGCACCGCCGCCACGGCCTTGCGGGCGGCGACCTGGACCGGGTCCCACACCGGGGAGAACGGCGGGGCGTAGCCCAGGTCAAGGGCGGCGACCTGGTCCACGGTCATGCGGGCGGTCAGCGCCACCGCCGCGATGTCCACCCGCTTCGCGGCGCCCTCGCGGCCGACGATCTGGACGCCGAGGAGCCGGCCCGTGCGGCGCTCGGCGAGCATCTTCACCGTCATCGGGGCCGCGCCGGGGTAGTACCCGGCGCGGCTCGTCGACTCGACCGTCACCGCCACGAATCGCAGCCCCACCGCCTCGGCGTCCCGCTCGCGCAGGCCCGTGCGGGCGATCTCCAGCGAGCAGACCTTGCTCACCGCCGTACCGACGACGCCCGGGAAGGTGCCGTAGCCGCCCGCCACGTTCGAGCCGATGACCTGGCCGTGCTTGTTGGCGTGGGTGCCGAGCGCGATGTGCCGCTCGCGGCCGGAGACCAGGTCCAGGACCTCCACGCAGTCGCCGCCCGCCCAGATGTCGTCCCGGCCGCGCACCCGCATCGACAGGTCGGTCAGCAGCCCGCCGTACGCGCCGAGCGGCAGCCCCGCCGCCCGCGCGAGGCCCGTCTCCGGCTCCACGCCCATGCCGAGGACGACGACGTCCGCCGGGTACTCGGCGTCCTCGGTCGCCACGGCCCGGACCCGGCCGTCGTCACTCGTGAGGATCTTGGTGACCTCCGCGCCGCCGACCGTGGTGATGCCGAGGCCGTCCATCGCCTCGTGCACCAGCCGCCCCATGTCCGGGTCGAGCGTCGACATCGGCTGCTCGCCCCGGTTCAGCACCGTCACCTCATAGCCCCGGTTGAGCAGCGCCTCCGCCATCTCCACGCCGATGTACCCGGCGCCGACGACGACGGCCCGCCGCCCCGGTGTGCCGTTCAGCGCCGTGAGCGTGTCCAGCAGCGCCTGCCCGTCGTCGAGGGTCTGCACGCCGTGCACGCCGGGAGCGTCGATGCCGGGCAGCGGGGGCCGCACCGGGCGGGCGCCCGTCGCGATCACCAGCTTGTCGTACCGCTCCCACACGTCGGTGCCCGACTGCAGGTTCCGCACGCGTACCCGCCGCTTGTCCGGGTCCAGCTCGGTCACCTCGCGGCGCAGCCGCACGTCGATGCCGCGCGCCCGGTGCTCCTCGGGGCCGCGCGCGATGAGCCGGTCGCGGTCGTCGACGTCGCCGCCGACCCAGTACGGAATGCCGCACGCGGAGTACGAGGTGAAGTGGCCCCGTTCGAAGGCGACGATCTCCAGCTCGTCCGGACCCTTGAGCCTGCGGGCCTGCGACGCGGCGGACATGCCCGCCGCGTCGCCGCCGATGATGACCAGTCGTTCTCGTCGTCCCATACCGACACGCTACGTCGCCGGCGTGTCCGGCCTCTTGCGCTTCGGCAGCCTCGGCCGCACCAGCCACCGCCACACCCCGTACGCCGCCAGCAGCACCGCCAGCCACGGCGCCACCGCCGCCAGGACGATCACCGCCCACGTCAGGGCCGTCACCAGCGCGTTCCAGCCCCCGCTCAGCGCGTCCAGGAAGCCGGGACCGCCGTCGTCCGTCTCCCGCGCCGCGTCCTCGCGCTCGGTGAGCTCCAGCGTGATCGTGGCCATGGTCGTACGGTCCTTCAGCGACGCCTGCTGGGACAGCAGCGACTCCAGGTCCGCCTGACGGCGGCTCAGCTCGCTCTCCAGCGTCACCACGTCCTCGAGCCTGGTCGCCTCGTCCATGAGCGCGCGCACCCGCGCGACGCTCGCCCGCTGCGTGGCGATCCGGCTCTCCACGTCGACGACCTGCTCCGTGACGTCCTTCGCCTCCGCCTTGCGGGACAGCAGCTTCCCGCCGCCCGCCAGCTTCCCGAGGACGGAGTCGTACGAGGCCTGCGGCACCCGCAGCACGATCCGGGAGGTCACGTGGTCGTCGTCGACGCGCTCCGTCGTCTCGTTCGCCACGTGCCCGCCCGCCTCGGCGGCGGTGGCACGGGCCGCGGCGAGCGCCTCGGCCGCGTCCGCCACCTCCACCGCCAGCTCGGCGGTGCGGATGACGTGCTGGGGCCGCGGGGCCTTCTCGGGCGCCTTCGCCCCGGACCCGGCGGACTCCGCGGGCTTGTCGGCCGTGAAGCCCTGACCCCCCTCGTCGGCGCGCGCCGCGCCCGGCTTCGCGGCGCCCGCGCTCCTCTCGTCCCCGGCGCTGCAGCCGGCCAGCGCGAGCGATGCGCCGATCAGTACCGCCACCGCGACGGAGTGTCGTCGTGTACGCAAGATCCCCCCAGGATCCGTGATGAGTGCTGTCCCTTCGACGTATGGGGCGCCCGGGCCGGTTGCCTGCCCGGCCCGCGAAACGGCTTACGAACCGGTCACGGTCGGGACTCGGAACGGCGTTTGCCATAGTTGAACCATGAACGCGGACACAGTGCACGGTGGCTCCGACGGCCACGTGGTCGTCATCGGCGGTGGCATCGCCGGTCTCGCCGCCGCCCACCGGCTGGCCCGCGCCGGCCGGCGCGTGACCCTGCTGGAGGCCACCGGCCGCCTCGGCGGCAAGCTCCACGCCGGCGAGATCGCGGGCGTCCCCGTCGACCTCGGGGCCGAGTCGATGCTGGCCCGCCGCCCCGAGGCGGTCGACCTCGCCCGCGCCGTCGGCCTCGGCGACCGCCTCCAGCCGCCCGCCACCGCCACCGCCGCCGTGTGGACCCGCGACGCCCTGCGTCCCATGCCCAAGGGCCACGTCATGGGCGTCCCCGGCGACGCCGCCGCCCTCGCCGGGCTGCTCTCCGCCGAGGGCGTCGCCCGCATCGCGCGGGAGCGCGACCTGCCGCCCACCGACCCCGACGCGCTCGGCGACGACGTCGCCGTCGGCGCGTACGTCGCGCAGCGCCTCGGCCGCGAGGTCGTCGACCGGCTCGTCGAACCGCTCCTCGGCGGGGTGTACGCGGGCGACGCGTACCGCATCTCCCTGCGCGCCGCCGTACCGAAGCTCTTCGAGGCCGCGCGCGCCCACCGCACCCTCACCGACGCCGTACGCGCCGTCCAGAGCGCCGCCCGGCAGCAAACCGGCCCCGCGTTCATGGGCATCGCGGGCGGCATCGGCACGCTCCCCGCCGCCGTCGCCGCCGCGGTCACCGCCCACGGCGGCGAGGTCCTCACCGACACCCCGGTGCACGCCCTGACCCGCGGCGCCGCCGGCGGCTGGCGCATCCGCACCGACGGGCGCCTCCTCGACGCCGACGCCGTCGTCCTCGCCACCCCCGCCTGGTCCGCCTCCGCACTGCTCGCCGCAGAGTCCCCGGCCGCCGCGGCCGAACTCGCCGCCGTCGAGTACGCGTCGATGGCCCTGGTCACCCTCGCCTTCCGGCGCACCGACGCGGAAGCGGCGCTGCCCGAGGGCTCCGGCTTCCTCGTGCCGCCCGTCGACGGCCGCACCATCAAGGCGTCCACCTTCTCCACCCGCAAGTGGAAGTGGACCGACGAGGGCGCCGGCGACCTGCTCGTGCTCCGCACCTCCGTCGGCCGGTACGGCGAGGAGGAGCACCTGGAGCGCGACGACGCCGACCTCGTCTCCGCGTCCCTGCGGGACCTCGCCGCCGCCACGGGGCTGGCCGCCAAGCCCGTCGCGAGCGAGGTCACCCGCTGGATCGGCGGCCTGCCGCAGTACCCCGTCGGCCACCTCGCACGGGTCGCCCGCATCCGCCACGCCGTCGCCGAACTGCCCGCCCTGCGCGTCTGCGGGGCCGTGTACGACGGCGTCGGCATCCCCGCGACCATCGCGAGCGCGCACCGCGCGGCCGACGAAATCCTGGCCGCCACCCCCGCCACGCCGACCCTGGCGCAGGGCACCCTGAGTGACGAGCGAGAATAGCCGTATGAGTGCGCCCGAAAAGATCCCGAACGCCGGTAAGAAGGCGAAGGACCTCAACGAGGTCATCCGCTACACCCTGTGGTCCGTCTTCAAGCTGCGCGACGTGCTGCCCGAGGACCGCGCCGGCTACGCCGACGAGGTCCAGGAACTGTTCGACCAGCTCGCCGCCAAGGACGTCACCGTGCGCGGCACGTACGACGTCTCCGGCCTGCGGGCCGACGCCGACCTGATGATCTGGTGGCACGCCGAGACCTCGGACGCGCTCCAGGAGGCGTACAACCTCTTCCGCCGGACCAAGCTGGGCCGCGCCCTGGAGCCGGTCTGGTCCAACATGGCGCTGCACCGCCCCGCCGAGTTCAACCGCTCGCACATCCCGGCGTTCCTCGCCGACGAGACGCCGCGCGCCTACGTCTCGGTGTACCCCTTCGTCCGCTCGTACGACTGGTACCTGCTGCCCGACGAGGAGCGGCGGCGCATGCTCGCCGACCACGGCAAGATGGCGCGCGGCTTCCCCGACGTGCGCGCCAACACCGTCGCCTCCTTCTCGCTCGGCGACTACGAGTGGCTCCTGGCCTTCGAGGCCGACGAGCTGTACCGCATCGTCGACCTGATGCGCCACCTGCGCGGCTCCGAGGCGCGGATGCACGTCCGCGAGGAGGTCCCGTTCTACACCGGCCGCCGCAAGTCGGTGGCGGACTTGGTGGCGGGGCTCGCGTAAGCCGCGCCGCCCCACAGACCCGGAAGATCAGACGGCGGGCGACTGCGCCCGACGCTCCAGCGACACCGGGTCAGGCTCCGGGTGCGGCGCGCGTCACGCGCGCCGCACCGGCGTCCTTTTAACCCCTACGAACTCGACCCGCCTCCGCAGCTCGACCCGCCACCGCCGCCGCCGCAGCTCGAACCACCGCCGCTCCCACTCCCGCAGCTGGAGCCGCTGCCGCTCCCGCAGCTGGATCCGGTGGAGGAACCGCAGCCGGAACCGGAGCCGCAGCCCGACCGCCCGGGCTCGGAGCCGCCGCACCAGACCCCGCCGGGCGCGCCGTCGGCGAGCAGCGCGGCCGAGACGGACGTGGTGCCCGAGCCGCCGCTCGGATACATCCGGCGCGCCGAGACGAGATGGCCGCGAAAGTCCGGATCCGGGACCGCCCGCACCCCCTGCAACGCCACCACGTGCGCCGGATCGCCGAGGTGGCCATGGGCCCTGCCGTACGCGGTGAGCGCCGCGCGGCCCGCGCGGGTCATCCCCGAGGCGACGAGGCGGCCGCACCAGAGGGCGACGACACCGCCGACGGCGAGGGCCGGGCCCACCGTGACGATGAGCGGCAACGGCGGGTCATCGTCCACCAGGCGCCACGTCAGCTGCACCAGGGTCACGGGAATGCCCGCGAGGAGCAGCAGCAGACAGACCATCCCCTGGGCGACGCTCCAGCGGCGCCACACCCGCCGGGTACCGGGCGGTACGATCAGGCCCCGCGCGGCCAGGTCGTCCCCCACCTCCTGCACCGCCGGGTGCCGCATGGCGGCCGCCCGCACCAGGTACAGCGCGCCGCTCGGCGCCCCGTGGTACGCGTCGATCACGGCGCGCTCTATCGCGTCGCGGGGGACCGGGTGCGGTACGGAGACGACGCCGGGCCCGGCGACGACGAGGCGCCCGTCCGCGTGGAGCGCCGCGATGGCGCTGTCCACGACGCGGGCGGGCCCGCCGCCCAGGAAGGCGGCCTCCCCCCAGTCGCGGACCTCTCCCGTGGAGCCGCGCGGCCGGGAGGCGAGGGTGCCGGACAGCAGCACCAGGGAGGAGGCGAGGACGGTCGCGACGATCGCGTAGGCGAAGACGTCCACGGCGTTCACCGCCGGGCCAGCACGGACCGGACGAGACGGGTCACGCGCCCCGGCGGCCGGGCCCCCGCGCGCTCCTTCCACCACCGGGTGAGCCGCCGCCGCGCGACCGGGTCGGCCGGCTCGTCGGCCGCGAGCAGGTGCTCGACGAAGTCCAGCGCGTCGCGCCGGTAGCCGCCGCGCATGGGCCGGGCCAGGGCGTACTCCACGAACGAGGCGCGGTAGCCGTCGCCGAGGATCTCCGGCACCTCGGGCGCGAGCTTGGCCACCACCCGGGCCCGCTTGGCCGCCAGCGCCCGGCTCTGCACCCGCACCCGCGCCCGGTCGAACCCCTCGGGCACGGGCGTCCCGGCGACGAGCGCCGACAGCAGGGCGGTCTGCGCGACCCACAGCCGCTCGCGGGCCGCGTCGGGCGCGCCGTCCTCGCGGGGGCGGGGCGCGGCGGGGGCGGGGATGCGCGGGCCCCTCCCGACGCCCGCGCCCACGCCCGCACCCACCGGTATCGCCGCACCCACCGGTGTCGCCGCACCCGCCGGTGCCGCCGCAGCCCGCCGTACCGCGTGCGCCCCGAGGCGCACCGTCTCCCGTATCGCCGTCAGCTCCGCGGCCAGCTCCGCCGCCGGCGGGAAGTCGTCGTCGCGCTCCAGCAGGACGCCCGGCGGCGAGACGCGGGAGGACAGGTCCGCGAGGATGTCGAGGACCGGGCGGGGGACGGGGTGGGCGTGGGTGTCGTGCCAGACGCCGTCCCGTTCGACGCCGCCCGCGACGTGGACGTACGCGATCGCCTCGACGGGGAGCTCGTCCAGCGCCTTCGCGGGGTCCTCGCCGCGGTTGACGTGGTTCGTGTGGAGGTTGGCCACGTCGATCAGGAGCCGCACCCCCGTGCGGGCGACCAGCTCCGCGAGGAACCGGCCCTCCGTCAGCTCCTCGCCCGGCCAGGAGACCAGCGCCGCGATGTTCTCCAGCGCCAGCGGCACCGGCAGCGCGTCCTGCGCGATGCGGACGTTCTCGCAGAGCACGTCCAGCGCGTCCCAGGTGCGGGGCACCGGCAGCAGGTGCCCCGCCTCCAGCGGCCCGGCGGGTCCCCCGGCCCGTACGAAGGCGATGTGCTCGGTGACCAGCGGCGCGCCCAGCGCCTCCGCGGTGGCGGCGAGGGCCGCCAGCCGCCCCGCGTCCGGGCGGTCCGCGCCGCCCAGGCCGAGGGACACGCCGTGCGGGACGACCGTGACCCCGCGCTCGCGCAGACGCAGCAGCGGATCGGGGAGGTGGTCGGCGCAGACGTTCTCGGCGACCACCTCCACCCAGTCCACCCCGGGCAGTCCCGCCACCGCGTCCGCGATCTCCGGACGCCAGCCGATGCCGGTACCCAGCCTCAGTTCCGTCATGTCCCTGTCCCCCTCCTGCACGTTCGTGGAGGGGTGATGGCCCCGGCGGGGAGTGATCAACCCACCCCGGGGAAGGTTCAGAGGTTGATTTGAGCTTCCGCCCGCCGGAGGGGCCTCACGGGCGGTTGGTGTTGATCGCGGTCGGCGGCCCGGGCTGCGTCGACGGCCGGGAGGTGAACTGCTGGTCGCCCGAGGGCACGGCCGGCGACGGCGCCGGCGGCAGGTTGCCGTTGGGCGCCGGGGGACCGGACGGGCTCGCGGTCGCCAGCCCCGCCGCCTCGTTGGCGATCGCGTCGAAGTCGACCTTGCCCGTGGCTTCCAGCATCGTGATGTGGTCCAGCACCGTCTGGTTGGCGTCGCTCGCCAGCTGCCGTATCAGCGTGTTGCGGGTGGTGTGCCGCACCTGGGCGACGAGCGCGAAGACCTTGCCGTGCGCGTTGCGCAGCAGGTTGGCGAACTTCCGCTCGTACTCCTCGCCGCTCGCCGCCGACAGCTCCCGCAGCCACCCCTGCTGCTGCTCCGACGGCTGGTTCGGCAGCTCCACGCCCAGCTTCGCCGCGACGTCCCGCGCACGCTGGTCCAGGTCGGTGTGGCCGACGACGAGGTGGTCGCCGGCCTCCTTGATGGCCTGGCTGGGCGCCCGCTCGATCGCCTGCTGGCCGGCCGGCAGCTCCCACAGGCCGGCCAGCCGCACCTTCACCAGGAAGTCCCGGTCGGTCGCCGACAGCGGGCCCCACTGGGTGGCCACGGTCGACGCGTTGAGATTGGCCTCGCCGGTGCCGGAGCGGTCGGCGTACGACCAGACCGGGAACGCCAGCGCGCCGACCGTGGCGACCAGCGCCGCGATGATGAGTGCCGTGCCGTTGATGCGTCGCAACAACAAGGTGGAGCCTCCCGAACCGAATGGCATTACTGGGAGGTACGTATACCGGTGGTGCGGCGTTCAGTTGACCCGTACGGGAAAGTCGGCGACGACCGTAGTGCTGTTTGGAGCGACCTCCGTGAACCCGGCGTCCCGCACGACGGGCCGCCCGCTCGCGGTCAGCTCCGCCCACCGGCCGGGGTCCGCGGTGCGCACCGCGAGCGGGAAACCGGCCTCGCGCCACGCCTTGCGCCGGGCGTCGTCCAGGGCCCACCACAGCAGCTGCGCGCCGTGCCCCACCTGGGCCATCTCCTTGCCGGTCGACATGCGCAGCCCGGGGTTGAGCCACAGCACCACCTGCCCCGGCCCGACGTCCGGCAGCGCTCCGGTGTCGTCCAGCTCGGTGCCGGAGACCTGGAGCTTGGCCAGCTCCTTGGGCCAGCCGTCCACCGGTACGGGCGGGAAGACCCGCACCTCGGCGGTGCCACCGGTGACGGTGATGCCCGGCAGCCGCGACGCCTTGCGCCACTCCGCGCCGCGCGCCCGGCGCACCACCTTGCGGATCCGCGCGTCCTCCCAGTCCCGGACGGCCCGGGCCCATGCGCCGTCGCCCAGGGACCGGTCGTCGGAGAGCATCACGACCACCGCGCGTGCCGCGGTCTCCAGGGCGTCGGTACGCGCGGGCGGACCGTCCCGCTCGATGCGTACGACGAGGGGAAGGGCGAACTCGGGGCGTGCGGGGACTTCGGGGGTTTCCGGGGCTCCGGGGGCTTCTGCGCTGCTCACCGGGACAGTCTGCCAGCCGGGCCGGAGGAGCTCCTTGGCGGAGCCGCGGATTCCGGGACAGGATGCCCGTATGAAGAGCGATCTTTTCGCGTCCGACAACCTGGCGCAGCAGGCCGCGGCGCCCGGCATGACGCTCCAGAACGCCAAGTCGGTCAAGTACGCGGTCAACGGCGAGATGTACGCCCGGCAGGGCTCGATGATCGCCTTCCGCGGCAACCTCCAGTTCGAGCGCAAGGGCCAGGGCTTGGGCGGCATGCTCAAGCGCGCCGTCACCGGCGAGGGGCTGCCGCTGATGGCCGTGCGCGGCCAGGGCGAGGCGTGGTTCGCCCACGAGGCGCAGAACTGCTTCCTCGTCGACATCGAGCAGGGCGACGCGCTCACCGTCAACGGCCGCAACGTCCTGTGCTTCGACCCGACCCTCTCGTACGAGATCAGGACCGTGAAGGGTGCCGGCATGACCGGCGGCGGGCTCTTCAACAGCGTCTTCACCGGGTACGGAAAGCTCGCCGTCGTCTGCGACGGCAGCCCCATCGTCATCCCCGTCACCGCCCACCAGCCCGTGTATGTGGACACCGACGCCGTCGTCGGCTGGAGCGCCCAGCTCGACACCGGGCTCCACCGCTCCCAGTCCGTCGGCTCCATGATCCGCGGCGGCTCGGGAGAGGCGGTGCAGCTGATGCTCCGGGGCGAGGGTTTCGTGATCGTCCGGCCCAGCGAGCTCACTCCGCAGAAGGTGGCACAGAGCTGACCCTCCCCGTGGCGCGGGCGTGCTGGCTCACCGCGTGGCGCGAGTGAGTACGCTCGTACGTATGGACGATCCGTACGACGACGCGTACTGCGAGACGGAGACGAAGCCGGTTCCCCCGGCTGCCGGCGAGGGGCCGTACGCCGCCTGCGTCCTGTGCCAGGAGCCGACCGAGTACCCGGAGTCGACCAAGGGCATCACGCTGTGCCCGGTCTGCGAGTGGCGCGAGGCCGAGCGCACGGCCTGCTCCGGCTAGTCTCCGGCGGCGTTCCGCGTCCTACGCGGCGCGGCGGTAGCTGCTGCCGTCCCTGGTACGGGTCAGCAGCCCCGCCACCACCAGGTACCGGCGCAGGGCGGAGTAGTCCTCGTGGACGGTCAGCAGCGCGTCGTTGACCTCGCGCTCGGTGTAGCCCCGGTCCCGCTCGAACAGCGTTTCCGTCAGGTGGTTGAGCAGCTGCTCGCGGCGGGCCGCCTTGCGCGGGATGGCGGTCAGCCGGCCGCGCGAGAAGAGGGCGGCCACGCCGCCGTGGGTGGTGTCGGACATGGCCGGAAGCCTGGCAGCCGGGCCTCCGGCCGGGCAACGCCTTTTCGTGCGACGGCTTTGCGTGCGACGCCTTGTCGGGCGGCGCCGCTTCACCTGCCCATCAGCTCGGACACCTTCACGAACCGGTAGCCGCGCCTGCGCAGCTCCGGCACGATCGTGCGGACCGCCTGTTCGGTCACGGGCGCCGCGCTGCGGGTGCAGTGCAGCACCACCAGGGAGCCCGGTCGCACACCGGCGAGGACCTGTTCGGCCACCGCGTCCGGGTCGGTCGCGAAGGCGTCGCCGCCGACCACGTCCCACTGCACGGCGGTCACCCGCGCGGGCGCCAGGGCGCGCAGCGCGTCGTCGTCGTAGCAGCCGCCGGGGAAGCGGAAGTACGGCACGACGTTGCGCACGCCCGCCGCCCGGAAGGCGTCGAAGGCGCGGCGTACGTCGGCGGCCATGGCCCGCCCGTCGCCGGCCTCAAGGGCGGGGAGCCCGTAGCAGGGCGCCTTGAAGGCGTAGTGGCTGTAGGAGTGGTTGGCGACCTCGAAGCGCGGGTCGGCGCCGATGGCCTTCGCCTGGTCGGGGTACTGCTCGGCCCAGCGGCCCGTCATGAAGATCGTCGCGTCGACCTCCAGGCGCTTGAGCGTGGCGATCAGCTGCGGGTTGTCGAACCGCTCGCCGCTCGCCGCCCGCGACCCCTGGCCGGCCGTCATGTCGGCGTCGAAGGTCAGGGCGACCGTCTTCTCGGTCCGGGCGGGTCCCCGGGTGAACACGGGCGTGAGGCCACCGGGGCCGGGCGCCATCGTCGGCGGCGTACGCGGGGCGACGCGTGCGGGGGAGGGGGACGGGGAGGCGCTCGGCGACCCGGCGGGCGGCGGGGCGTGTGCGACGCCGGAGCCGCTTCCGCCGCAGCCGGTCAGAGCGGCGGCGAGAGCGGCGAGAGCGGTCACCGACGACAGCTTCCGGACAGCACACCGTACAGGTTCGATCACATAGTGAAACTATATGATTAATGGACGGTCCGGGCGGAGCGCTGCGCCCGTGTCACCGCCACGGACCGGTGACGGCGAACGTCGTCCCCGGGGAGTAGCAGTTCACGTACATCGTGCCGCCGTCCGGCGAGAAGGTGACGCCCGCGAACTCGCCCCACTCCGGCGCCTCGGGCGTACCGATGTTCTGCGCGTTGCGCGCCATCGGGTACACCTCGCCGTGCTTGGTCAGCCCGTACACGTGCTGCCCGCCGTCGCCGTCCTCGCACACCATCAGCCCGCCGCTCGGCGCCAGGCAGATGTTGTCGGGGGACTCGCCCGGCAGCTGGAGGTCGGTGCTCGGCCCGAAGACGACGACCAGCGTGAGCCGGCGCCGGTGCGGCTCGTACCTCCACACCTGGCCGTAGTGGTCGGCCGCCGATCCCTGCGAGGCGCGCGCGAAGCTGGAGACGAAGTAGACGGACCGGCCGCCCCAGTAGCAGCCCTCCAGCTTCTGGGCGTGCGTGATGCCCTTGCGCCCGAAGTCCTGGATGCGGATGGGGGTCTCGCGCGCCTGCGGGTCGGGTACGGGCACCCACTCGATGCCGTCGAACACCGCCCCGGTCTCCTGGATCGCGGACAGGTCCGGCACGCCCGGCACCCGCATCGCCTCCAGCTCGCCGCCCGCGCGCAGCGAGCCGGTGCCGCCGAGCGGCTTGTCCGGCAGGAAGCGGTAGAAGAGGCCGAACGGCTGCTGGAAGGCGTCCTCCGTCTCGTACACGATCCCGCTGTACGGGTCGACGGCGATCGCCTCGTGCTGGAATCGGCCCATCGCGGTCAGCGGGACGGCCCCGGTGTTCCGCGGGTCGACGGGGTCGACCTCGAAGATGAAGCCGTGGTCCTTGGTGTAGCCGTTGGTGCCCGCCTTGGACTCGTTCTCCTCGCAGGTGAGCCAGGTGTTCCAAGGAGTGGGCCCGCCCGCGCAGTTGACGGCCGTGCCGGCGACGCCGACGCGCTCGCCGAGGACGTTGTTGCGTGCGTCGAGCTCTATGACCGTGCAGCCGCCCCGTGCCCCGGGGTCGTAGGTCAGTCCCCCTATCGTCGGCACCGGAGCCCTGCCGCTGTGGCTGTTCTCGTGGTTGCGCACGAGCAGGACCCGGCCGCGCGGGCCGCGGAAGGCGCCCATGCCGTCGGGGTTGCTCGGCACGCGGCCCTCGGACCCGAGCGGGCCGCCCTCGCGGGAGAGGACCTTGTAGCGGAAGCCCTTCGGCAGGTCGAGCAGGCCGGCGGGGTCGGGCACGAGCGGACCGTAACCGGCGTGGCCGCGGGCGGCGGCCGTACCCGCGAAGACCTCGGAGACGGCCCCGGTGAAGGCGATGGAGGCGACGGACGCCCCGGTACGGGCCAGGATCTGACGGCGTGTTGCGGACATGAGGCACCAACCTTCTGCTGGCGGCGACAGGAGGTGTGACGTGACCCGCACGTGTGTATCACGCGGTGTGGTGACACGTGAACAGTGCGGACGGTGTGAACCGCGGGGGCCGTGCGGGCCACGTCGCCTCACCCGTACGAGAGGAGCCGGACGGACGCGTCGGGCGATCGTCGCGCGGCCGTCAGGCGCCCGACAGGCGGAGAGACGGACGGAGAGACGGACGGAGAGACAGGTGGAACCTCGGGCGGAGCGTCAGGCGAGCTTCGCCGTGAGGGTGATCTCCGTGCCCGTGAGGGCCTGGCTGACCGGGCAGCCCGCCTTCGCGTCCTCGGCGGCCTTGACGAAGCCGGCCTCGTCCAGCCCCGGCACCTCGCCCTCCACGGTGAGGTGGATGCCCGTGATGCCCTTGCCGGGCTGGAAGGTCACGTCGGCCTGGGTGTTCAGGCGGGTGGGAGGGTTGCCCGCCTTGGTGAGGGCGCCGGAGAGGAACATCGAGAAGCAGCTGGAGTGCGCGGCGGCGATGAGCTCCTCCGGGCTCGTCTTGCCGTTCGGCTCCTCGGCGCGGGCCGGCCAGGAGACCGGGTAGCTGCCGATGCCGGACGAGTCGAGGGACACGGTGCCCGTGCCCTCGGTGAGGTTGCCTTCCCAGACGGTGTGCGCGTGACGCGTGGTGGCCATGTGGGTTCCCTTCGGAAGGACGGTCCCGACTGGCCCCAAACCTACTGCTCCACCAGCCGCTTCGCGTCGCGCGCCAACGCGGTGAGCCGCGAGATCGCCCGGAAGTACTTCTTGCGGTACCCGCCGTTCAGCATCTCGTCACTGAACAGCTGGTCGAACGGCAGCCCGGAGGCGAGGACCGGCACCTCCCGGTCGTACAGCCGGTCGGCCAGGACGACCAGCCGCAGCGCCGTCGACTGGTCCGGCACCGGCTCCACGCCGGTGAGGCAGACCGCCGCGACGCCGTCGGTCAGCGCCCCGTACCGGCTCGGGTGGACCCGGGCCAGGTGCTCCAGCAGACGCGGGAAGGAGTCGAGCGACGCGCCGGGCGTGGCGTGCGCCGCCTTCGTCACCTGCTCGTCGGCGTACGGCGGCGGGGCCTCGGGGAGCCCGCGGTGGCGGTAGTCCTCGCCGTCGATGCGCAGCGGCCGGAAGTGGGCGGAGAGGCCCTGGATCTCGCGGAGGAAGTCCGCGGCGGCGAACCGGCCCTCGCCGAGCTTGCCCGGCAGCGTGTTCGACGTGGCGGCCAGCGCCACGCCCGCCTCGACCAGCTTGCCGAGGAGCGTCGACACGAGCACGGTGTCGCCCGGGTCGTCCAGCTCGAACTCGTCGATGCACAGCAGCCGGTGCCCGCTGAGCGTGGCGACGGTCTGCTGGAAGCCGAGCGCCCCCACGAGGTTCGTCAGCTCCACGAAGGTGCCGAAGGCCTTGAGCGACGGCTCCGCCGGGGTGGCGTGCCACAGCGAGGCCAGCAGGTGCGTCTTGCCGACGCCGTACCCGCCGTCCAGGTACACCCCGCGCGGCGCGGAGGGCGCGGCGGGCTTCCGCTGGAACCAGCGGCGCTTGCCGGCGCCGCTCGCGTGCGCGCCCCCCAGCCCGGCGGCGAACGAGCTCAGCACCTCGACCGCCTGGGTCTGGCTGGGCTGGTTCGGGTCGGGGATGTACGTGTCGAAGCGCACCGCGTCGAACCGCGGCGGCGGCACCATCTCGGCGACCAGCCGCTCGGCGGGGACGCGCGGCTCGCGGGCACACAGGGACAGCGGGGCCGGGGCCGCTTCGGTGGTCATGGCACGGGGGGCACTGGTGGACACGTTTCCCACTCTAAGCGCCGTGTCAGACTGCACGGCATGCGACGCCTGTTCCCTGTGACCGACCCGACACCCGCGGCGGCCGAGCACCGCGAGTGGTCCCTCGACGAGCTGGCCGAGGCCTACGCGTACCCCGACCGGCAGCCGGACCCCCGGCCCGGCGCCTCGCCGGGAGGCCTGTCGTGGCTGCGCGCCAACATGGTGTCCTCCCTGGACGGGGCCGCCCAGCACGACGGCCGCTCCGAGCCCATCTCGTCCGCCGCCGACATGCGGATCTTCGGCACCCTGCGGGCGCTCGCCGACGTGGTGATCGTCGGCGCCGAGACCGTACGGGCGGAGGGCTACCGCCCGGCACGCGCGCGTGAGGCCTTCGCGGCGCGCCGGGCGGCGGCCGGACAGGGGCCCGCTCCCGCGATCGCGGTGGTCAGCGCCTCGCTGGCCCTGGACTTCTCGGCTCCGCTGTTCACGCAGCCCCTCGTGCCGACGCTGCTGCTCACCGGGGCCGCGGCGCCCCCGGAGCGGGTGCGGGAGGCCGAGCGGGCGGGCGCCGAGGTGCTCGTCGCGGGCGACGGGCCGGGCGTCGAGCCGGCGCGGGCGGTACGGGTGCTGGCCGAGCGCGGCCTGACCCGCCAGCTCACGGAGGGCGGGCCGCGGCTGCTGGGGCAGCTGGTGGCGGCCGGGGTGCTGGACGAACTGTGCCTGACGGTTTCGCCCACCCTCACCGCGGGGAACGCGCAGCGCATCGCCGGCGGGCCGTCGCTGGCGGTGCCGGAACGATTCGCGCTCGACTCGATCCTGGAGGAGGAAGGTTTTCTCTTCACCCGGTACCGGCGCCCCTGAGGGCGTGCCCCGGGGGCCCTCCCGCTCGTGGCAATAAGCGGAATAGGTCGTTCCGGTTCGCTCCGGGTGGGCACACTAATCTCGCAGTCCCCGTGCGGCCACGGGGAAGGATGGTTTCCGCAGAAGGGCATCCGAGGTGTTCACAAGCGTTCTCATGATCGAAAAGCCGCTGTCCCGGGTGGACGTGGATTTCGTCACGGACCTGCACGGAGACGAGGGCGCTTCCTTCATCGTGCTGATGCAGCCCCGCGGCGACCAGTCCGTCGTCCTGCTCCGGGCCATCGACGACGTCGCCATGGGCGACCTGAAGGAAGCGGTCCGCGAGGGCAAGCAGCCCGAGGGAAGAGCCGCCGAGCTGCCCGCCCGGCAGGCCCTGGAGCACTCGCTCCAGGCGCTGCGCGACGCGGGCTGCGAAGCCGTGGGCCAGGTCGTCGAGGACCACCCCCTCGACAAGCTGAAAGCCGTCGTGGAGGAGGCGCAGGCGGACGAGGTCATCGTGCTGACCGCACCCCACTACGTCGAGGAGTTCTTCCACCGCGACTGGGCCTCCCGCGCCCGCCACAAGGTCGGCGTACCGGTGCTGAAGCTGTTCGCGCACAACGACGAGGCGCCGACCGAATAGGCTGGGGCCGCTCACGTACCGCCACACCCGGGGAGACACACGCATGGCACCCGCCATCCCTGCCGCCGCTGCCGCGATTCCCGCAGCCATGGAACGGCCGCACTTCATCGGCATCGGCGGCGCCGGAATGTCGGGCATCGCCAAGATCCTCGCCCAGCGCGGGGCGAAGGTCGCCGGCAGCGACGCGCGCGACTCCGAGACCGCCGCCGCCCTGCGCGCCCTGGGCGCGACCGTCCACATCGGGCACGCCGCCGAGCACGTGGCCGCCGACACCAGCTGCGTCGTCGTCTCCAGCGCCATCCGCGCCGACAACCCGGAGCTGGCCCGCGCCACCGAGCTCGCCATCCCCGTCGTCCACCGCTCCGACGCGCTCGCCGCCCTCATGACCGGCCTGCGCTCCATCGCCGTGGCCGGCACGCACGGCAAGACCACGACCACGTCGATGCTCGCCGTCGCCCTCACCGAGCTCGGCCTCGACCCCTCGTACGCCATCGGCGGCGACCTCGCCGGGCCGGGCACCAACGCGCTCCACGGCGACGGCGGCATCTTCGTCGCGGAGGCCGACGAGAGCGACCGCAGCTTCCAGAAGTACGACCCCGAGGTCGCCATCGTCCTCAACGTCGAGCTGGACCACCACGCGAACTACGCCTCCATGGACGAGATCTACGAGTCCTTCGAGGCCTTCGTCGCCAAGATCCACCCGGGCGGGACCCTGGTCGTCGGCGAGCACGCGGGCGCCCGCGAGCTGGCGGGCCGGGTCTCGGGCCGGCCGGACCTGCACGTGGTGACCGTGGGCGAGGCGGAGCACTCCGACGTCTGGATCCGCAGGATCACGCCCAAGGGCATGACCAGCGAGGTCAGCGTGGTCCTCCCGGACCGCCACGACGAGATCGTCTTCACCGTCTCGGTGCCCGGCCGCCACTACGCCCACAACGCCGCCGCCGCCCTCGCCGCCGGCGCCCGCCTCGGCATCGACCCGGCCGCCCTCGCCCAGGCCCTCACCGCGTACACCGGCGTCGGCCGGCGCCTCCAGCTCAAGGGCGAGGCCGCGGGCGTCCAGGTCATCGACTCGTACGCGCACCACCCCACCGAGATGACCGCCGACCTGGAGGCGATGCGCGCCGCCGCCGGGTCCGAGCGCCGCCTGCTGGTCGTCTTCCAGCCGCACCTGTTCTCCCGCACCCAAGAGCTGGGCACCGAGATGGGCCAGGCGCTGGCGCTCGCCGACGCCTCCGTGGTCCTCGACATCTACCCGGCCCGCGAGGACCCGATCCCGGGCGTGACCAGCGCCCTGATCATCGACGCGGCCCGCGCGGCGGGCGCCGACGTCACGCCGGTGTCCGACAAGGACACCGTGCCGGACGTCGTCGCGGGAATGGCCGGGCCCGGCGACCTCGTTCTGACGATGGGCGCGGGCGACGTCACGGACCTCGGGCCGAGGATCCTGGACCGCATCGCCCGCCTGGCGAACTGAGGAGGGCCCGATGGCGTACGAGGTCGAGAAGCCGGACGAGCAGTGGCGTGCGGAGCTGTCCCCGGAGGAGTACCACGTCCTGCGCGAGGCCGGCACGGAGCGCCCCTTCACCGGTGAGTACACCGACACCAAGACCAAGGGCGTCTACTCCTGCCGCGCGTGCGGGGCGGAACTCTTCACCTCCGACACGAAGTTCGCATCGCACTGCGGCTGGCCCTCCTTCTACGACCCGAAGGAGAGCGACGCCGTCGAGCTGATCGAGGACCGCACGTACGGCATGGTCCGCACCGAGGTCCGCTGCGCCCGCTGCGGCTCGCACCTCGGGCACGTCTTCGAGGGCGAGGGCTACCCGACGCCGACGGACCAGCGGTACTGCATCAACTCGGTCTCGCTGCGGCTGGTCCCCGACGGGGACTGAGCGCGGCGGGCCGGGTCCCGGGCGCTCAGGCGCCCGGGACCGCCCACAGCGGCGCGGTGACCGCTCCGCGGAGCGTCTTGGCGCGGAGGGACTCCATGCCGAGATGGAGGGCGGTGGCCCCGTGGGCGCACGCGTCCTCGATGGGCAGGTAGTACACGAGGTTGAAGTACTCGTGCGCGCCTCGCAGCCGCGCGTAGTCGTAGCCGGTGGCGCGGAGCCAGACGGTGCCCGCGTGGCGGTAGAAGAGGCTGAAGGCGACCATGCGGTCTTCGGCGTACGCGGCGAGGACGGTTCCGCTGTCGCCCATGCCGTCGGCCTGGTCGCGCAGCAGCCGGGCCATGACGGCGGGGTCGGCCGGGTGGCCGTGGCGCTCCTGGAGCTGGGCGAGGAGGGCGCCGGCGGCGTCGGCGCACGCGGAGAGCCGCAGGGTGCGCACCTCGTATCCGGCTTCCGCGAAGGCCCGGCGCTCGCGGCGGACGGCGACGCGCCGCTTCGACGGCAGGCCCGCGAGGTAGGCGTCGAAGGTGCCGCCGCTCAGCGGGATGCGCGCGTCCTCGCCCAGCCGTATCGGCTCGGTGCCGCAGGCCTCGGCGAGTTCGGCCGCCGCCGTGTCGGTGACGTACAGCCACCACGGCTGTGCCTCCCGGGCGGCGGCGAGGGACGCGGCTGCGGACACGAGCCGGCCCAGGGCCTCGCGCCGCCGGGCGGGGCCGAGGCCGGGATGGAGGAGCGGGGCGTTGAGGTAGCCGCGGCGGGCTCCCGCGAGCAGGGGCCTGGCCGGTGCGCGGCCGGGGAGCAGCTCGTGCACGCGGTAGAGGGCGTTGGGCTCGGAGTCGACCGCGTACAGCGGTGCGGCGGCGATCAGCCGGCCGTCGTCGTGCACCAGGGCGTAGCGGACCTGGGCGGTGGAGTCGTGCTGCTGGGCGGCGAGCCACCGGTGGGAGAGGTAGAAGCCCGCCTGCGCGGCCAGCGCGTCCCAGGACGCGGCGGGGACGTCCATGACGTCGGACACGAGGGTGACGATCACGGCAGAGGTTCCTCCGGGTCGGCGGGTGGGGCGAGGGCGCGGGCCGCGGGGACGGCGAGCACGCTGAGGCAGGCGAGGAGCAGCCAGGGCAGTACGGGCTGCCGGCTCAGGAGCGCGGTGAGGACGACGGGCGCCGCGGCGCCGCCGAGGGACCAGGACAGCTGGAAGGCTGCGTGGTGGCGGCCGCCCGCCTCGGCGGGGGCCAGGCTGACGGAGAGTTCGTTCAGTGCGGGGGAGCTGAGGATCTCCGACAGGGTGAACAGCAGCATCGCCGCCACCAGGACGGAGGCCACGGTCCAGCCGGGCGCACCCTTCCAGGCGAGGGGCGCTGCGAAGAGGGCGAAGGCGCCGGCGCCGACGAGGAATCCGCCCGCGATCGCACGGTGCGGGCGGTGGCGTGCCGAGCGGCGGGTGAGCGCGGGGGTGAGGAGGGCGACGGCGGCCGTGTTCACGACCAGCAGGGTGGCGGGGAGCCACGCGCCCGCGCCCAGGGTGCCGGTGACGTACACGGCGAGCAGGACCGGCGGCACCATCTGTGCGAGGACGAACGCGAGATTGACCGCGACGAGCAGGAGGTAGCGGCCGTCCCGGAGGAGGGCGGGCCGGCGCCTCCGCCGAGCCGGCGCGGCACCGCCGTCCCGTGGGCCGGTCAGGGTCTTCGGTTCCGGTGGCGTCTTCGGTTCCGGCGGGCGTCCGGCGGGCTTCCAGGTGAAGAACAGCAGCGCCGCGCACAGGAACGTGGCGGCGTTCGCGGCGATGAGCACGGAGAGGCTGCCCGGCCCGAACAGGGCCAGGGCGACGGCCGAGACGGCGGCCCCGGCTCCGATGCCGAGGTTGCGCAGGGACGAGATGAACCCGAACCACAGGCGCTCCTCGCCCGGCACACTCGCCAGGGGCACCAGGCTGCGGGCGGCCGTCCAGTAGAGGTTGATACCGGCCTGGACGACGAGGTAGGCGAAACTGATCTGCCACGGCGAACGGACCCCCAGGAAGACCGCGAACCCGGCGGCGGAGACGAGGTTGGCGACCGCGACGACCGCCTTCGGACCGAAGCGGTCCAGCAGGAACCCGCCGAGCGCGGGGGCGGGCAGCGCGAGGAGGTTCCCCAGGGTGAGCGCCGCACCGATCTCGGTGAGGGAGAGGCGGGTGGCGTGCGTGAGGTAGACGACCGTGAAGGCGAACATGAGACCGGTGCCGAGGCTGTCGACCGCGTGTGCGGCGACGAAGCGGCCCGCTCCGGTGAGTACGGGCAGCCCCGCCCGTGCCCGCAGCCCGCCGCCGCCCGGTCCGTCACCCGGTGCGTCCCCCGGGGCGGTGAGACGGCGTGCCGATCGCCTGCCGGTGCGGATCCTCACGGGACCGCGGGGGTCAGGAGGCGGCGGATCTTGTCGAGCCGGGAGGCCGAGAGGAAGCCGGTCCGCGCGCACAGCTCGGACAGTTCCTTCACCGCGCGCCGCTCGTCGCCCCGCTCCACGGTGAACGTCAGGATGCCGCCGTGGTCGCGGCCGCCCATGACCAGGTCGTGCCAGGTGACCAGGTTGATACGGGCGCGGAGTTCGGCGACCAGCGCGGGGGTGGGGCTCGCGGTGAGGCACTCGATCGCGAAGCGCTCGGCCGGGGCGTCCGTGCGGGTCGGCCAGGTGCCGTCCAGGATGTCGAGGAGCGCCACGAAGGTGTTGAGCCCACTGGCGGCGATGGACAGAGTGGTGGCGCCGCCGATCCGGGGGTTGATCTCCAGGACGTGGTAGACGCCGTCGGCGTGGATCATGTCGATGTTGACCGACCCCTCGACCCCGAGGTCCGCGCACAGCTCCACCAGGCGCCGCGCCGTGGGGCCGAAGTCGTCCTCCCGGGTGGGATCGACGGAGCGCACGTCCTCGAAGGTGAACGCGGGCGGACCTCCCGCGGTGCCGGTCCAGACGAGCGGCATGACGGTGTAGTGGCCGCCGGCGCCGACGATGTCGACCGAGCAGAGCCGCCCGCCGACACACTTCTCCAGGACCGCGTGCGCCGCCGGCCGGGCGGCCAGGTACCCGTCGAGCGCGGCCCGGTCGGGCAGGAACTCGATGCCCATGCTGGTGGAGTCCCACAGCGGCTTGGCCATGAGGGGGTAGCCGAGGTCCTGGGCCGCGAGGCGGACGGCGTCCGGGTAGGCGGGGACGGGCAGCGCACGGCCGTTGAGGAGGTCACCGTCGACCAGGACGGCGGGCGGGGTGGTGAGGCCGTGCGCGTGCAGGACCCGCTTGGTCTCCCACTTGTCGCACAGGACGCGCGTGGCGGCGAGAGGCGTCATGACCGTGCGGACGCCCAGCGCCTCCAGCTTCGTCTTGACGACGGCGTCACGCAGGGCGTGCTCGTCCGGCAGGGAGATCGCCACGGCGGCGTCGGCCCCCCAGGCGCGCACACGCCCGACGAACTCGTCCGGGGTCGCGGTGCGGTCGAGCCGCTCGCTCGTGCCCGGGAACAGCTCGGGGCCGCCGTCCCCGTGGGTGTGGAAGAGCCGGGCCTCGGCTCCGAGCCGCGCCAGGGCGGGCGCGATGCCGTGGATGTACGGGTCGGCCCTCCGGATGTCGACGGACCGGAGGAACGCGATGCGCTGCATGTCAGCTCACTTCGATGCGGGTGTGGGCGAGTGCGTGGGCGGCGTCGGTGTTGACCTGGCCGGGGGTCGCGGCGGCGAAGACCAGGTGGCCGATGCGGGCCGAGTTGTCGCGGGCACTGCCGACGGCGGTGCCGGGTGTGGTCGTGATGTGCCGGCCGACCAGGCCGTCGTGCCGGCCGAGGATGGTCACCCCGCGGAAGGTGCCCGCTCGCGGCGGGGTGAGGAACCGGATCGCGCACGCCCCTTCCCGGGGCGCGGGTACGTCCGGCTTCTCGTCGAGAACCGCCTGGAGGTACGCCCGGGCCTCGTCGATGCCGGAGGCGCGGCGGACGACCTCCACGAGGTGGTCCCCGGGCAGGCGGGCGCCGACCTCGATGACGACGGGGCCCGCGCCGGACGGGATCTTGAGCTCGGTGTGGGCGACGCCGTTGCGGATGCCGAGCGCCTTCAGGGCCCGTTCGGTGGCCGCCCGCAGGGCGCGGACGTCGGCGGGCGGTAGGGTGGCGGGGCAGGTGTGGCCGGTCTCCGCCCGGTAGGCACCGCCGGTGGTGTGCTTCTCGACCACGGGCAGGTGCACGTACTCGTCGCGCCAGACCACGGTGTCGAGGCTGAACTCGGGCCCGGAGACGTACTCCTGGAGGACGACGCGCTGGTCCATGGGCAGGCCGTGCGGGGCGGCGACCGGCCAGGACTGGGCGTGCCGTACGGCGAGGTCCAGCTCTTCGGGCCTCTTGACCACGCTGACACCCCACGAGCCGCCCTGCTCGGCCGGCTTGACGACCACCGGGAACCCGATGCCGGCGCGGTCGAGTGCGCGCGCCGCCTGCCCGGCCGTGTGCACGGTGACCGTGCGCGGCGCCGCCACCCGGCCCGCCGCGAAGGCCAGGGCCATCTCGGCCTTGTTCCGGCACGCCTGGGCGCGCAGCGGGTCGTTGCCGGGCAGCCCGAGGCGCTGGGCCAGCCGGGCGACGAGCGGGGTGAAGAGCTCCCAGCAGCCGGCCACCGCGTCGATCCCCGTCGCCCCGGCGAACGCGGACAGGTCCGCCAGCGCCCGCTCCGGGTCGGTGAGGTCGGTGAACACCGTGCCGTCGATCCCGTCGCGCAGCGCCGCGGGGTAGCTCGCGTACACGTCCTCGTGGGTGGCGACGAAGACGTCGTGCCCGAGCGCGTGGGCGGCGTCCAGCAGATACGGGCCCGAATTCGCGAGTGCTTCGATCAGCAGGATCTTCTTCTTCACGCAGCGCAGTAGACCTCACCCGCTGGACCACGGCCATGAACGTAACCACCAGAGCGCGGCATTGATCAGGCGTCAGCGGTTGGAGCAAGCTACAGCCGGGGGCGGAAGCGCGAGATCTTAGAGTTTCAGTTTTGCGGAAGCGACTGTTCCGCTGGAGTTAGGGTCATCGCACGGGACAACAGCCCCCAAAAGACCCGGTTTTCGTGGGTACCGGGTGTGGGTTCCGGCCACCGATCGCGGCTTGACTCTCGGATTGACCCGAACCGTCACACCTGTACGAGAGGGACAACTTCGCGTGACCGGCTACGCCGCACAGCTCACCGACTTCATCCGCCAGGGCGTCATCCCGCCGTACAACTACTCCTACCCGTCGCGCTCCACCTACCGGCCGCTCGACGGCCGCTGGACCGTCGAGGAGGCGTGGCAGCGGGACCTGAGCGTCCATCAGGTACCCGAGCTCAACCTGTACCTGCACGTGCCGTTCTGCCGCTACAAATGCGGCTTCTGCAACCTGTACACCGTCATCAGCGAGGACGCCGACGTCTACACGGCGTACATGGACGCGCTGTGCACCCAGCTCCGCGACCACGCCGACATCATCCGCGCCCGCCGGCTGCGCACCGTCTACATCGGCGGCGGCACCCCGAGCCTGCTGTCGCTGCGCCACTTCGAGAAGCTGTTCGGCACGCTGGACGAGGTCTACCCCAACTGGCGCTCCACCGTCGAGGAAGTGGCCATCGAGGCCACCCCGGACTCCATCGTCAACGAGCCCGCCACCCTCGAAGGCCTGCTGCAGCTCGGCCTGACCCGGGCCAACATCGGCATCCAGTCGCTCGTGCCGAAGGAGATACGCGAGGCCGGACGGGGCCAGGCGGGCGAGCAGGTCATCCGCCGGGCCGTCGAGATCGTGCAGGACAAGGGCCTGCCCGACCTCTCGACCGACCTCATCATGGGCTTCGCCGGCCAGACCGACGAGACCTGGCGGACGTCGGTCGACGAACTCGCGAAGCTCGAACCGACCACCATCAGCACCTACTTCCTGACCGTGCGCCCCGACGCCTGGTTCTCCAAGACGGGCGCCTACCAGTACGCCCAGTCCCCGAACCTGTACGAGCGCTACGACTACGCCCGGCAGGTCTTCACCGACCACGGTTACGTGCAGGAGGGCTCCGTCCGCTACAAGAAGCTCGGCCGCGGCGGCTACCGGCAGAAGGTGCTCACCTTCCACGGCGTGCCGCTGCTCGGGCTCGGTGTGGGCGCCCGCTCCTACACCGGCGTCCTCGACTACATGGTGGGCTCCGTCAAACCGTCCATGTCCGAAGTCGCCGACTACATCGCCAAGGCCAACGCCCACGCGCTGCAGCCCCTCACCGGCTTCGTCCTCGACGACGAGGAGATCATCCGCAAGCGCCTCGTCCTGGACACCTTCGACCTGGACCTGGCCGAACTGGACCGGTTCGGCTACCAGGACAAGGCCCACCTCTTCGAGCCGATCCTGGACGCCGCCGAGGAGACCGGACTCCTGCGCCGACTCGGCCGCCGCGTCCAGCTCACCCCGGAGGGCTTCAAGTACCGCGACATCCTGTCCTGGATGTTCTTCTCCGACGCCGTCGTCCAGCTCGACCGCGAGTACTACGAGGGTCTGCACGAGCAGAACGAGCGGGCCCGGAAGCACATGGGCACGCCGATCGGCATCTCCGGCATCCGTACGGGCACGCGTACCGCCGGGGCGGCTTCGTGACCGAGCTGTTCATCGCGGCGGGCGGCGGCGGCGACCCGGTCGGCACCGCCCTCGTCCACGCGAACCTGGGCGCCGGGGCCGACGCCGTGGTCCTCACCTACGCCTGGGAGCGCCTCACCGTCGATCCGCTGCCCGGCGCCCTCGCCCCGGACCACTTCACCGGTCTCGACCACGCCACCCTGCCCGTGCCGCTCGTCACCCCCGGCACGAAGCCGGTCGCGCCGCGGGTGTCCACCCTGCCCCGGCTCGCCGGACGGCTGCCGACGAGGCTCGGGCTCCTCGACCCCTACGCCGGGGTGGAGGGCCTCGCCGAGCAGATAGGCCGGACCGCCCGCGCACTCGGCGCCGACCACATCGGCGTCGTGGACATGGGCGGCGACATCCTCGCCCACGGCGACGAGCCCACCCTCGCCAGTCCCCTGCTCGACGCGCTCGTGCTCGCGGCCTGCCGGCTGGCGGGCGTGCGCACCACCGTGTACGTCGCCGGCCCCGGCCTCGACGGAGAGGTACCCGAAGAGACCCTGCTGCCCCGCCTCGTCGGCGACGGCACCACTCTCGACCCCACCCTCCCGGCCTGGGCGGTGGACGTCCTGCGCTGGCACCCGTCCGAGGCCAGCACCCTGCTCGCCGCTGCCGCGACCGGGCTGCGCGGCCCCTGCGTCACGCGGTCGGGCGAGACGGTCCCGATCCCGCTCACCGATCGCAGCGGGCGCGTCTGGGACCTGTCGCTCACCCACGCCCTGGACCACAACGGCCTCGCCCAGGGCCTGCTGGACAGCCGCCCCGACACCCTGGCAGGCGCGGAGGAGGTGAGCCTGAAGCTGTACGGGTTCAACGAGGTGGAACGCGAGCGCCGGCGGGCGACCGTCGGGGGGAACACGGCCCGCGGCCGGATCGACGACACGGCCTTCCTGGGCGAGCTGGACGCCTGGCTCGACGTCCAGCGCGCCGGCAACCCCGGCGCCCGGTACGCGAGCGTACGCTGCGCCGTCGAGTCCCTGGGCTACGACTGGCGCCTGACGGAACACGTCCGCGACCTGCTGACCCGGCACCGTCCGGGCGTGGACGCCTTCCCGCTGCTGTCGCTGACGGACTGACGGACTGACGGGCCGAGCGCGTGTGGCGCAAGGCGCGTGGCACGTGGGGGAGGGGGAGAGGGGTGGCGTCGGGCAGCGGGCCCGCCCCTTCCGCAGCCGTCCCACCGGTCCGGCCCGGCCGGCCTCACGCGGGCTGCAGCAGGTCCCAGCGGTTGCCGTAGAGGTCCTCGAAGACCGCCACCGTGCCGTACGGCTCGTGGCGCGGCTCCTCCAGGAAGCGCACGCCCGCCGCGCGCATCCGGGCGTGGTCGGCGGCGAAGTCCCCGGTGTGGAGGAAGAACCCGACGCGCCCGCCGGTCTGGGCGCCCACGCTCGCCTCCTGCTCCTCGCCCGCCGCCCGGGCGAGGAGCAGCCCGGTCGCCGCGCCGGCGCCGCGCGGGCGGACGACCACCCAGCGGCCGCCGTCCGGCCGGGGGCTGTCCTCGACGAGCTCGAAGCCGAGCGCGCCGGTGTAGAAGGCGAGGGCTTCGTCGTAGTCGCGGACGACGAGGGTGACGAGGGCGATGTACGAGGTGGGGCTCATGGAGTCAGGTTATACGTATGACGGGCACCAGGTGGGGCACCTGGGAACAATGCCGTCCATGGATGCGCAGCAACTCGCCGAGCTCACCGCCCGCGCCCGCCGCCTCGCCGTCCCCGGGGCCCGCCGGGTCCTGGGCCTCGCCGGCGCACCCGGCGCGGGCAAGTCCACGCTCGCGGGCCGCCTGGTCGACCGCCTCGACGGGCTGGCCGTCCTCGTCCCGATGGACGGCTTCCACCTCGCCCAGGCCGAGCTGCGGCGCCTCGGTCGCGCCGACCGCAAGGGCGCCCCCGACACCTTCGACGCCGCCGGATACGTCGCCCTCCTCACGCGGCTGCGCGCCGCCGAACCCGGCGTCACCGTCTACGCGCCCGCCTTCGACCGCGCCCTGGAGGAACCGGTCGCCGGCAGCATCCCCGTCGCCGCCGACGTCCCGCTCGTCATCACCGAGGGCAACTACCTGCTGCACGGCGAGGGGCAGTGGGCCGCCGTGCGCGGACTCCTCGACGAAGTCTGGTTCCTGGAGCTGGACGACCGCCGCCGCGTCCGCCGGCTCGTCGAACGCCACGTCCGCTTCGGCAAGGCGCGGCCGTACGCCGAGCGCTGGGTCCGCGAGTCCGACGAGGCCAACGCCCGCCTGGTCGCCGCCGGCCGCGACAGCGCGGACCTCGTGGTGCCGGTGTCCTGAACCTCTCGTACGCGGTCGTCGGCCGCGAGCGTCTCGGTTGCGCGGCCGGCGAGCCGCCGCGGAGGATGGCCTGGCCGAGGACCAGGGAGGAAGCACCCCATGGACAGCACGCCCGCTCCGTTCACCGCCGACGACTACCGTGCCCGCATGGCCCGCGCCGCCGACGCCGCGGCGGCGGCCGGGCTCGCGGGGCTGCTCGTCGCGCCCGGCCCCGACCTGGTGTACCTCACCGGGTACCGCGTTCCCGCCGACACCGAGCGGCTCACGCTCCTCGTGCTCGTGCCCGGCGAGGAGCCGGTGCTCGTCGTACCGGCGCTGGAGGCCCCCGACGCCGCGCGGGCCGCGGGCGCCGCCGCGCTCACGCTGCGGGACTGGACCGACGCCGTGGACCCGTACGCCGTCGCCGCGCCGCTCCTCGACCCCAAGGGCCGCTTCGGCGTCAGCGACAACGCCTGGGCCCTGCACCTCCTCGGGCTCCAGCGGCGCCTGCCCGACAGCGCGTACGCCGCGCTCACCGAGGCGCTGCCCATGCTGCGCGCGGTCAAGGACGCGCGGGAGCTGGAGCGCGTGGAGGCGGCCGGGGCCGCCGCCGACGCGGCGTACCGCGAGATCCTCAAGGTGCGCTTCTCCGGGCGCAAGGAGACCGACGTCGCCGCCGACCTCGCGGCGCTGCTGCTGAACTTCGGCCACTCCCAGGTGGACTTCACCGTCGTCGGCTCCGGCCCCAACGGCGCCAACCCGCACCACGAGGCGGGCGACCGCACCATCGAGGAGGGCGACATGGTCGTCCTCGACTTCGGCGGCCTGAAGCACGGGTACGGCTCCGACACCTCCCGTACCGTCCACGTCGGCGAGCCCACCCCCGAGGAGCGCCGCGTCCACGACCTCGTACGGGAGGCGCAGCAGGCCGGGGTCGCGGCGGTCCGGCCCGGGGTGGCGTGCCAGGAGGTGGACCGGGCCGCCCGCGCCGTGATCACCGAGGCCGGGTACGGCGAGCACTTCATCCACCGCACCGGCCACGGCATCGGCGTCACCACGCACGAACCGCCGTACATGATCGAGGGCGAGGAGCTGCCGCTCGTCCCCGGCATGTGCTTCTCCGTCGAGCCCGGGATCTACCTCCCGGGCCGCTTCGGCGTGCGGATCGAGGACATCGTCACGGTCACGGAGGACGGTGCCCGCCGCTTCAACACCACCTCGCGCGAGCTCGCGATCGTGGAGTGACCGCGGGTGGACGCGCTCAGTGGTCGGTCGCGTCCGTGAGGACCACGCAGGACTCCGGGGGCAGGAGCACCGTGCCCTCGCCGTCCGGGTCCTCGACCGGCTCCCAGGCCGCCAGCACCCGCGCGGGCGCACCCAGCGGCACCCGGGCGGGCTCCTTCGCGAAGTTGACGACCACGCGCAGGTCCCCGCGCCGGTACGCCAGCCAGCGCGCCGACGCGTCGTAGGAGACGCGGATCGCCGCCAGGTCCGGGTCGGTCAGATCGGGCTGGGCGGCCCGCAGCGCGATCAGCTCCCGGTGCCAGGCCAGCAGCCGCGCGTGCGGCTCCCGCTCGCGCTCCGCCCAGTCCAGACAGGACCGGTCCCGCGTGGCCGGGTCCTGAGGGTCCGGCACGTCCTCCTCGGCCCAGCCGTGCGCCGCGAACTCCCGCCGCCGCCCGTTGCGTACGGCCTCGGCCAGCTCCGGGTCCGTGTGGTCGGTGAAGAACTGCCAAGGCGTGCCCGCGCCCCACTCCTCGCCCATGAAGAGCATCGGCGTGAACGGCGCGGTCAGTACCAGAGCCGCCGCGCACGCGAGCAGCCCGGGGGAGCAGGACGCCGAAAGCCGGTCGCCGGTGGCGCGGTTGCCGATCTGGTCGTGGGTCTGGGCGTAGCCGAGGAACCGGTGCGCGGGCGTCGTCTCCCGGTCGACCGGCCGGCCGTGCGTGCGGCCCCGGAAGGAGGAGTAGGTTCCGTCGTGGAAGAAGACGTGCTGGAGCGTCTTGGCGAGCGCGGCGAGCGGGGCGCGTGCGAAGTCGGCGTAGTAGCCCTGGGACTCGCCGGTGAGCGTGGTGTGCAGGGCGTGGTGGAAGTCGTCGTTCCACTGGGCGTGCAGCCCGAGGCCCTCCTCCTCGCGCGGCCGCGTCGTGCGCGGGTCGGCCTGGTCGGACTCGGCGATCAGGAACAGCTCACGGCCCTGCTCGGCGGCGAGTTCGTCCACCGCCGCCGACAGCTCCTCCAGGAACGGCAGCGCCCGCGTGTCGGCGAGCGCGTGCACCGCGTCGAGGCGGAGGCCGTCGATCCGGTAGTCGCGCAGCCAGGCGAGTGCGCTGCCCAGCAGGTACGCGCGGACCTCGTCCGACCCGGGCGCGTCCAGGTTCACGGCCGCGCCCCACGGGGTGTGGTGGGTGTCGGTGAAGTACGGACCGAAGGCGGGGAGGTAGTTGCCGGACGGGCCCAGGTGGTTGTGGACCACGTCCAGCACCACGCCGAGGCCCAGGCCGTGTGCGGTGTCGACGAACCGCTTCAGCGCCTCGGGGCCGCCGTAGGGCTCGTGCACCGCCCACAGCGACACCCCTTCGTAGCCCCAGCCGTGCCGGCCGGGGAAGGGGCACAGCGGCATCAGCTCCACGTGCGTGACGCCCAGCTCGACGAGGTGGTCCAGCCGCGCGGCCGCCGCGTCGAACGTGCCCTCGCGCGTGTACGTGCCGATGTGCAGCTCGTACAGCACGGCGCCGCGCAGCCCGCGCGGGGGCGAGCCGTGCCGCCACTCGTACGCCGCGTGGTCCACGACCGCGCTCAGCCCGTCGGGCCCGTCGGGCTGGCGGCGCGAGCGCGGATCCGGCAGGACGGGCCCGCCGTCCAGCGCGAAGCCGTACCGCGCGCCCTCACCGGCCGCCGCCTCGGCCAGCCACCAGCCGTCCCGCCGCATGTCGCGCGCCATGGGGTGCCGGGCACCCTCCAACTGGAGCTCGACCCGTTCCTCCGCCTCCGGCGCCCACACCTCGAACAGCACTGGCGATCCCCTTGTCGTCGAATCCCCCGATGCCTCCATCCTGGCAAGATCGAGAACCGGAAGCACGACACTTGGCCGAACGCGCGAGCCGCGTCGCGAGCCGCGCCGCCGGCCCGCGTCGGCCGTCGGTCACACCAGGTGCACGCGCTCCTGCACGACGGGGTGGTTGGCCCGGGCGAAGTGCTTCGCCATGGGGAAGTTGCCCTGGTCGGTCGCCCCGGCGATGAACTGCGCGCCCCGCTCGGCCAGGAAGTGCGTGCACTCGACCAGCAGGTCGTACGCGTACCCGTGTCCGCGCTGCTCCGGTACGACGCCGATGAAGCCGACGATCGGACCGGCGGTGTTGCGCGCGGGTATCTGGAGGCCGACGACCTCGCCGTCCGGCGTGTACGCCACCTGCCACCACTCGCGCGGCGACGGCCACCAGCGGAAGAAGTCCAGCTCCTCCTGCGCGGCCGCGTCCGGGCCGCCCTGGGCGATGGCGTGGAGCGCGTGCGCGTCCAGCGTGACGGAGTGGACCCGGCGCAGGATCTCGAATATCACGTCGTCGTCCGGCTCCGGCCGGAACTCCAGCCGGCCGGGCCGCTCCGGGAGCCCGCACTCCGGCGTCCAGTGGTACCGGAACCGCTCGACGAGGAGCCGCATCCCCGCCGCCTGGGCGGCCGCTATGCGTGCCTCACCCGCCGCCCGCACGCCGGGCTGCTCGCGCCACCCGGCCGGCAGGATCAGCTCGTACTCGGTCCGGTGTGCGGCGCGGCGCAGCAGTTCGGCGCCGGCCTCGTCCTCGCCGTCGGCGAAGTCGAACCAGTTGAGCAGCATGGGCTCGGTGTCGTCCGGCCCGCCCCACCAGGCGGCGCGGGCGACCACCTCGCCGTCGCGCTCGGCGACCCAGGTCCACTCCGGGCGGTAGTCGCCGCCCTCCGCCACCGTGCGGTAGTCGACACCGGTGATGACCCGGCCCACCAGCCCGGGGTCCCGCAGCGTGTGGAACAGCCGTGCCTCGTCCGCGCCGAGAGCGCGTACGGTCAGATCGCTCATGTGCTCTTCTTCCCCCTGAAGTCCCCCGCGGTCCCTCGGAGGGATCACGTATCAAGACCGTACCAAGGGCGTCTGACAACGGGGTTCTGTCTGGACACCCCGGGCCGACCGGACCGACAATCACACATGTGACGTCGCATTCCGAGTTCCACACGTATTCCGCCCGGCTGTCGGACGCCGAACGGGACCGTGTCCTGGGGATGCTCCGCGAGGGCGCCGCGCAGGGCAAGCTGTCGCACGACACCTTCCTGCACCGCATGGAGCTCGCCCTCGTCGCCCAGCGCCCCGACCAACTGGCCGCGCTCACCGCCGACCTGCGCACCGAAGGCCGCTGGGCGAAGCGGGTGTTCGGCGTCGTCGAGCGGATGTCGGCCTTCACCGTACGTCTGGGGCGGGCGTGGCAGGCCGAGCGGCTGCCGAAGCTGCTGCTCCCCGAACCCGGCCCGTACCCCCTGCGCATCGGCCGAGACCCCGCCAACGGCCTGCGGCTCAGCCACGAGACGGTGTCCCGGGCGCACGCCGAGCTGTCCCTGCAGGGCGACCACTGGCTGCTGCGCGACCTCGGCTCCACCAACGGCACCACCGTCAACGGCCGTCGCGTCACCGGCACGGTCGTCGTACGGGCCGGCGACCTGGTGGCGTTCGGACAGATGAGCTTCCGCCTCACCGCGCGCTCCACCCGCTGACGCGCGGTCAAGGGGCACGCGGTCAGGGAGCCGCGGGAGGCGAGGCTCGTCAACCCGCCGACGCGCGCTCCCTGGTCAGCAGCGCCACCGGCCGCGCGGCGAACAGCTCCGCCAGGGGCACCGCCCCGCCGAACTCCCGCCCGTCCAGCGCGTCGTACCAGAGCCCGTCCGGCAGCCTCAGCGCCGTGTCGCCCCAGCCGCCCGCCTCCGCCAGCCGCAGCGCCAGCCGGGTCACCGCCGTGACCGCCTCCCCGGAGCGGCAGAAGGCGACGCAGTGCTCCGCCGCCGGCCCCGCCGCGCTCAGCGGCTCGTACGTCCCCGACGTACCGAAGGCGTCCGGACGGCGCCGCCGCAGCAGGAGCGCCGCACGCGTGAGCGCCGTCTTCTCGTCGGGCGGGCCCTCCCGGAACGGGTCCCGGTTGTCCGGGTCGACCAGGGCCCGGTACTCCCGCTCGGTGCCCTGGTACACGTCCGGCACCCCCGGCATGGTCAGGTGCAGCAGGGCCGCGCCCAGCACGTTGGCCCGTACGTACGGCTCCACTTCGCGCGCCAGCTCCCCGGCCAGGTACTGCGGCGCACCCGCCGGGCCCGCCGCCGTGAAGTCCGCCACGGCCCGCTCGTACGCCGGGTCGGACTCCGTCCAGCTGGTGTGCAGCCCCGCCTCCCGTACGGACTTCAGCAGGGCCTGCTCCAGCCGCTCCGGCGCGGCCCGTCCGAGCCCGAACGCCGTCTGCCACGCCACCCACGCGAGCTGCCCGTCCGGCGCGGGCGCCGCCGTCCGCCCGGCCACGTCGTCCAGCAGCTTCTCCCACCGCTGCGGACACTGGGACAGGACCGCGATCCGCGCCCGTACGTCCGCGCTGCGCTTGGTGTCGTGCGTGGACAGCGCGGTCCCGGTGGCCGGCCAGTCGCGGGCCAGCCGCGCGCAGTACGCGTGGAACTCCTCCGGGCTCACGGCGGGCCGACCGGGCTCCCCGCCCACCTCGTTCGCCGACACCAGGGGCGTGTACCGGTAGAAGGCCGTGTCCTCGACGGACTTCGCCCGCAGCGCCGACGACGTCTGCGCGAAGCGCACCAGGAACGCCCGGTGGTCCGGACCGTCCCCGAGCCGGCCGAGCGCCAGGTCCCGTACGACGTCGACCGCGTCCGCCTCCTCCGGCACCGTGAAGGTGGCCTTCGCCTCACGGGCCGCGTCGGCGGTGAGGACGTCCTCCGCGCCGGGCCCGTACGGCCGGTAGACCGGCACCCGGATCAGCAGCTCCCGGACGGCGGCCCGCAGCGCCCAGGGCGCGTGGTCGCGCAGAGCCGGGTCGGCGGCACAGACGCGGGCGGCCGTCCGGGTCAGGAAGGCCACCTCCGAGGCGAGTGCGTGCGTCACCACCTTGTACGCCGCCCGGCGCGCCGTCGCCTCCCAGTGGCCGCCCCGGTCTCCGGCCGGGTGCGCGTAGCGCCGGTACAGCTCCGCCAGTTCCTCCGCGCCCGCCTCGTCGACGAAGAGGCCGTCGACGCGGTACAGCGCGTCATAGCCGGTGGTGCCCGCGACCGGCCACCGCGCGGGCAGCCGCTCCTCCCCGGTGAGGATCTTCTCCACCACCGTCCAGCAGGCCCCGCCCGTCGCTTCCCGAAGCTCGCTCAGGTACGCGCGCGGATCCGCCAGCCCGTCCGGGTGGTCGATCCGCAGCCCTTCGATCACCCCGTCCCGTACGAGTTCCACGATCTTGGCGTGGGTCGCGGCGAACACCTCCGGATCCTCGACCCGCACTCCGATGAGGTCCGAGATGGTGAAGAACCGGCGGTAGTTCAGCTCCGTACGGGCCAGCCGCCACCAGCCGAGCCGGTACCACTGGGCGTCCAGCAGCTCCGGGAGCGCCAGCCCCTCCGTACCGGCGCGCAGCGGGAACTCCTGGTCGTAGTAGCGCAGCGTCCCGCCGACGACGCTCAGGCGGTCCAGCTCGTCGCCGATCCGCCCGCCCAGCACCGGCAGCAGCACCTTGCCGCCGCCCGCCGCCCAGTCGATGTCGAACCAGCGGGCGTACGGGGAGTCCGGGCCCTCCCGCAGGACCTCCCACAGGGCCCGGTTGTGGCGGGGCGCGGCGGCCATGTGGTTGGGCACCAGGTCCACCACCAGGCCCAGCCCGTGCGCGCGTGCGGTCCGGGCGAGGGCACGCAGCCCGTCCTCGCCGCCCAGCTCCTCCCGCACCCGGCTGTGGTCGGTGACGTCGTAGCCGTGCGCCGACCCGGGGACGGCCTCCAGGACCGGCGACAGGTGCAGGTGCGACACCCCCAGGGAGGCGAGGTACGGCACCGCTTCCGCGGCGGCGGAGAAGGGGAACTCCGGCTGGATCTGGAGCCGATAGGTCGAGTTGGGCGTCATGCGAACGTACGTACCCGCTTGGGGGGCTTCTGGTGCATCACCCCATGCGATTTACGTCCGACGCTACGTTACGTTCGCGTGATGTTCCGGATGTATCGCGACGTCATCGCCCTGATAGGGCCCCTGCTCCCGGTGGTGTCCTTCCTCGGACGGCTGCCCACCGCCATGTGCCAGCTCGGCAGCCTCCTGCTGGTCGCCGAGACCAGCGGCTCCCTGACCACCGCCGGGCTCGCGGGCGGGGCGCTGGCCGCCGGACAGACGGTCGCCGGGCCCCTGCTGGGACGCGCCGCCGACCGGCACGGCCAGCGGGGCGTGGTGCTCGTCGCCTCCCTCGCCAACGCCGCGGCCGTCGCCGCGCTGGTGGCCGCCGCCCTGGCGCAGGCCGCGACGGGCTGGCTGGTGGTGCTCGGGGCGCTCGCCGGGGCGACGGTGCCGCAGGTGGGCCCGCTGGCCAGGACCCGCTCGGTGGCGCTGGCCCGGCGGGCCGGGGCCGACGACCGGACGGTGGGCGCGGTGCTGTCCTTCGAGGGCACGGTGGACGAGGTGTCGTTCGTGCTGGGCCCCGCCCTGGTGGGCCTCGCCGCCGCCCTGGCGCACCCGGCGGCCGCGCTGCTCGTCGCCTCGGGGCTGCTCGCGGTGTGCGGCACCGCCTTCGCGCTGCACCCGACGGCGACGAAGGTCGGGGCCGCCACCGCCCGCGCGGACCGGGACCGTACGAAGCTGCCGGGCGCCACACACGCGCTGCGCGTGACGATGGTCCTCCAGGGCGCCATGTTCGGCGCCTCCCAGGCGGGGATCACGGCCCTCACCGAGAGGCTCGGGCAGCCCGCCCAGGCGGGGCTCGTCTACGCCGCGATGGGCGTCATGAGCGCGGCGGCCGGGCTCGCGATGGCCGCCGTCCCCTCCCGCATCGGCCTGACCATACGCTGGCGGGCGGCCACCGTCGCCCTGGTGGCGCTCTCCGTCCCGCTGCTCTTCGTGGACGCGCTCTGGTCGCTGTACGCCGCGGTGGTCGTGCTCGGCGTCGCGTACGCCCCACACCTGATCACCGTCTTCGGCCTCACGGAGCGGATCGTCCCGCCCGGCCGCCTCGCCGAGTGCATGGCCTTCCTGACGAGCGGCATCGTCGGCGGCCAGGCGCTGGCGCTGGCCCTGTCCGGACGCCTCGCGGACACCTACGGCCCGGCCGCCGCCTTCGCGGTGGCGGCGGCCGGGGCGGTGGCCTGTGCGGTGCTGTCCTGGACGGTCCGCACCCGGCCCCGTACCCCTGCCGCCGCCCCCGTCGTCACGGGAACCGTCTAGGCCGGCCGGCGCAGGACCGTCAGGCTGCGGCCGATCAGTGTGAGCCGGTCGCCCGCGGCCAGCTTGGCGCCCTGGCCCGGTTCGATGCCCTCCGGGACGGCGGTGTCCACGATCACCTGCCACTGGCGCCCGTGGTTCACCGGAACGGCGAACTCCAGCTCCTCGGCGCTCGCGTTGAACATCAGCAGGAAGGAGTCGTCCGCGATCCGCTCCCCGCGCGGGCCCGGCTCGGAGATGGCGCTGCCGTTCAGGAACACCGACAGGGCCTTCGCGTGCGCCGCCTGCCAGTCGCGTACCCCCATCTCCTCACCCTCGGGGGTGAACCAGGCGATGTCCGACAGCTCGTCGTGCGTGCCCTCCACCGGCCGCCCGTGGAAGAACCGGCGGCGCCGGAAGACCGGGTGGTCGCGCCGCAGCCACACCATCGAACGGGTGAACTCCAGCAGCGACCTGGCCTCCTCCGCGTCCGGCGCGGCCTCCTCGTCGGAACCCGGTTCGGACCCCGCTTCAGGTCCCGGCTCGGGCCAGTGCACCCAGGCGATCTCGTTGTCCTGGCAGTAGGCGTTGTTGTTGCCGCCCTGCGTACGCCCGAACTCGTCGCCGTGGCTCAGCATCGGCACGCCCTGGGACAGCATCAGGGTGGCGATGAAGTTGCGCATCTGGCGCATGCGCAGCTCGCGCACGCCCTCGTCGTCGGTCCCGCCCTCCACACCGCAGTTCCAGGAGCGGTTGTAGCTCTCGCCGTCGCGGTTGCCCTCGCCGTTCGCCTCGTTGTGCTTGTCGTTGTACGAGACGAGGTCGCGCAGCGTGAAGCCGTCGTGGCAGGTCACGAAGTTGACCGAGGCCAGCGGGCGCCGGCCGTCGTCCTGGTACAGGTCCGACGACCCGGTGAGCCGCGAGGCGAACTCCGCGAGCGTGCGCGGCTCGCCCCGCCACAGGTCCCGTACGGTGTCCCGGTACTTGCCGTTCCACTCGGTCCACAGGGGCGGGAAGTTGCCCACCTGGTAGCCGCCCTCGCCGACGTCCCACGGCTCGGCGATCAGCTTCACCTGGCTGACCACGGGGTCCTGCTGCACCAGGTCGAAGAACGACGACAACCGGTCCACCTCGTGGAACTGGCGCGCCAGCGTCGCCGCCAGGTCGAAGCGGAACCCGTCGACGTGCATCTCCGTCACCCAGTACCGCAGCGAGTCCATGATCAGCTGCAGTACGTGCGGCGAGCGCATCAGCAGCGAGTTCCCGGTGCCCGTGGTGTCCATGTAGTACCGGGGATTGTCGGCGAGGCGGTAGTACGAGGCGTTGTCCAGGCCCCGGAAGGAGAGCGTCGGGCCCAGGTGGTTGCCCTCGGCCGTGTGGTTGTACACCACGTCCAGGATGACCTCGATGCCCGCCTGGTGCAGCGCGCGCACCGCCGACTTGAACTCCAGCACCTGCTGGCCCCGGTCGCCCCAGGAGGCGTAGGCGTTGTGCGGCGCGAAGAAGCCGATGGTGTTGTAGCCCCAGTAGTTCGCGAGCCCGGAGTCCACCAGCCGGTGGTCGTTGACGAACTGGTGGACCGGCATCAATTCGAGCGCCGTCACCCCCAGTTCGGTCAGGTGCTCGATCACGGCGGGGTGCGCGAGCCCCGCGTACGTCCCGCGCAGCTCCTCCGGCAGGGCCGGATGGAGCATCGTCAGGCCCTTCACATGGGCCTCGTAGATCACCGTGCGGTGGTAGTCGGTACGCGGCGGACGGTCGTCGCCCCAGTCGAAGTAGGGGTTGACCACGACCGACGCCATCATGTGCGGCGCCGAGTCGAGGTCGTTGCGGGAGTCCGGCCTGCCGAAGTGGTAGCCGTACACCGCCTCACCCCAGTCGATGGCGCCGGCGACCGCCCGCGCGTACGGGTCGAGGAGCAGTTTCGCGGAGTTGCAGCGCTGCCCGCGCTCCGGCGCGTACGGTCCGTGGACCCGGAACCCGTACCTCTGGCCCGGCATCACGCCGGGCAGGTACGCGTGCCGTACGAACGCGTCGGTTTCGCGCAGCTCCACCGCGGTTTCTGAGCCGTCGTCGTGCAGTAGGCACAGCTCGACTCGGTCGGCGGCCTCGGAGAAGACCGCGAAGTTGGTTCCGGCGCCGTCGTACGTGGCGCCGAGGGGATACGCCTGTCCCGGCCAGACCTGCATAGATAAGACTCTTCCACTTCTGATCCGGGTTCTGGGGATGGTTCGAGCCAGATCCTCCACGAAAGTGGAGCGAGCGCATAGGACTGCGGTGGCCGTGTCCGGTGGGCCCGGGGCCGGTGTGGCGGGAGGTGCGCGGTTGCCCGGGTCAACCTCGCGTTCCGGCGTGTCGCCCGGAGCGCTGAGGGGAGTGCGGCCGGTGCGCGGGGGGCGCCCGGGCGGCCGGGCGGCGGCCCGGCATGGACGCGACCATTATGAATCCGCTCACTCCGTCCGGGCGGTGGCCCCGGAACGGCCGGTTCCGAAGCGGACGTTGGGAAAAGAGCCTGTGCATCCGGCTGCACCGGCTCCCGCTCCCGGAGTACCCTTCCTTGATCGTTGGAGACGGGTGTCCGGAGAGCTGAAGGCGGTGCGCGGGTGAGCTCGGGAGGGTTGGAGCTGCCCCCAGGTGACGCAGGTCATGAGGGGGACTCCACTGACCCCGCTGATGTCCCGCCCGGCGCGGTCTCACTCGCCCGGCCGATGGAGATCGGTGCGGAGCTGGACTGGGGTGCGGAGGCCTGGAACGAGGTGCGTACCCGCGCCCAGCGGGCGGGACGCGCGTACATCTGGCTGAATCTCGTCGAACAGCGGCTGCGCGCGGTGGTGGCCGCCGTGCTGCGGCCCATCTACGAGCCGGTCCACGGCGAGGACTGGGTGGTGGCCGCGGCCGGGCCCGCCGGGCAGGAGTGGGTGCAGCGCGCCGTCGCCGTGCGCGAGGTCTCCCGCCGCAAGGGGTACCTCCTGGACCCCGCCGACGACAACGTCCTCAGCTTCCTCACGCTGCCGCAGCTGCGCGAGCTGATGGTCCAGCACTGGCCCTGCTTCGAGCCGTACTTCGACGACCGCCGCGAGGTGGAGCTCGCCCTCGACGAACTGGAGGTCACGCGCAACGTGGTCTCCCGCAACCGGGCGCTGTCGCGCACCGTGCTCGACCAGTCCGAGCGGGCGTCCGCCCGGCTGCTGGAGATCCTGGGCGGCAGCGCGGGCGTGCCGTCCGCGCACCGGCTGCCCGTCGACGCGGTGGAGGACCTCGTCGGCGACCGGTACGCGGACGTGGTCTCGGTCCACCCGGACCGGGTGCGGCTCCAGCGGCAGCTGCCGGCCGAAGACCTCTTCGGCGGGGCGCGGCGCCTCGACGCCATCGGCATAGGCCTCAACCTGCTGGTGCAGAACTTCTCCGGGCGGCGGCTGGTGCGGCTCGCCGAGTCGGGCTGCCGGATACGGCTGCTCTTCCTCAACCCGGCCAGCAGCGCCGTCAAACGGCGCGAAAGGGAATTGGGGATCAAAAAGGGCGAATTGAGCCGCTCGGTGGAGATGAACATCCTCCACATGCGGCGCGTCCGGTCCCGGCTGCGCGACCCCGGCGCCTTCGAGATCCAGGTCTTCGACGAGACGCCCCGCTTCACCGCGTACCTGGTCGACGGGGACGGCCCGGACGGCGTCGGCGTCGTCCAGACGTACCTGCGCCGGGCCCGGGGCATGGAGGCGCCGGTCCTGGTGCTGCGCGGCGGCCGGCGGCCGGTCGTCACCTCGGGAACCGAGCCGGACCACGGGCTGTTCGAGACCTACCGCGAGGAGTTCGAGTCGGTGTGGGCCGACTCGCGCCCGGTCTCCTGACCCGCGGTCCCGGTTCGTCCCGGCTGATTGTCAGTGGTGCGTGCGAAGGTGAAGACCAAGACGCGACGGGGGGAGTGCACCGCACGGGGGCGCACCACCGCACCACAAGGAGGTTCAGCATGGGCTGGCACGGGGAGACGCTGGTCGGCTTCGACCTGGAGACGACGGGCACGGAGCCGCTCGAAGCACGCATCGTGACGGCCGCGATCGTGGAGGTACGGGGTGGGGAGACGGTGGTGCGCCGCGAGTGGCTGGCCGATCCGGGCATCCTCATCCCCGCCCAGGCCTCGGCGATCCACGGCATCAGCAGCGAGCGCGCCGCGGCCGAGGGCCGCCCCGCCCGCGAGGTGGCCGACGAGCTCGCCGACACCCTCGTCGGCTACTGGTCGCGCGGCGTGCCGGTCGTGGCGTACAACGCCGCCTTCGACCTGACGCTCCTGACGGCCGAGTTGCGGCGGCACGGGCTGCCGGGCCTGGCCGAACGGCTGGGCGGCGCGCCGATCGGCCCGGTGGTCGACCCGTACACCATCGACCGTGCCGTCGACCGCTACCGCCGCGGCAAGCGGAACCTGGAGGCGGTCTGCGGGGAGTACGGCGTCGCGCTGGACGGCGCCCACGAGGCGGCCGCGGACGCGCTGGCGGCCGTGCTGGTGGCCTGCGCGATAGCGGAGCGGCACGCCCCGGTCGGGGCGCTGACGGCGGCGGAGCTGCACGAGCGGCAGATCCGCTGGCACGCGGAGTGGGCCGCCGACTTCCAGAGCTTCCTGCGCCGCAAGGGCACGCCGGACGCCGTCATAGACCCGGCGTGGCCGCTGCGCGACCTGGCGCCGGCGGCCGCGCCCGCCGCGGGCTGAGCGCGCGTCAGCGCTCCGGGGAGCCGTGCTCGGCCAGGAAGTCGAGCAGCAGTGCGTTGACCTGCTCCGGGGCGTCCAACGGGAGCCAGTGACCGGCGCCCTCGACCCGCTCGTACCGCCAGGAGCCGGCCACGTACTTCTCCGTGCCGGTCATCGACTGCTCGGTGAGGAACCGGTCGCCCGTGCTCCACAGGCCCAGGACCGGGCCGGGGAGCGGCGGCAGCGGAAGCGGCGGGCCGAACGCCACCTCGGGAGGCAGGCCCTTGCGGTACAGCGCCAGTGCGGCCGTCAGCGCACCCGGCGCGCGCAGCGCGTCGACCCGCTCGTCCCGGTCCGGGTGCTCGGCGAGCATCTCGCGGAGGTTCGCGAAGTCGTCGCGGGACAGCCATTCCTCGGCGAGCCCCTCCATCCGGAACAGCAGCATGTACCAGGACCTCGCCCGCTGCTCCCAGCCGGCCGACAACAGCCCGCCGAGGTGACCCACCGACAGCAGGGAGAGACTCGCCACCCGGTCCGGGGCCGCCCCGGCCAGCCCCTGCACGATGCCGGAGCCCCAGTCGTGCCCGACGAGGTGGGCGCGCTCGACCTCCAGCCGGTCGAGCAGCCCCAGCAGATCGGCCACGAAGCGGCCGGGGGCGTACGCCTCGATGCCCTCAGGCCGGTCGGAGCCGCCGAAGCCGCGCAGATCGGGGGCGATGGTGCGGTAGCCGGCGGCGTTCAGCGCGGCCACCTGGTGGCGCCAGAGGTCATGGCTGTCCGGGAAGCCGTGTACGAGCAGGACGGGGGCGCGGCCGTCCGCCGTCGTCACCCCGCTGTCCTGTACCTCCAGCGCCACGTCGCCGAGTTCCACCCGCATCGCAAGCCTCCGGTCGGGGAAGGGAGTTGATCACCATCATGTCAGAACGGGTACCAGCGCACCCCGGGGTCGCCCTCCCGCAGCGACGCCACCCGGCGGCGGAACTCCGCGAGCGCCTTCGGGTTGGTGGGGGCGTGCTGGGCGACCCAGGCGCAGCTCGCCGTCTCCCGCGCGCCGCGCAGCACGGCACACCCCTCCCACTCGCGTACGTCCCAGCCGTACGCCGCGGTGAAGGCGTCGTACGCCGCCGGGTCGAGCCCGTACCGGTCCCGGGAGAGGGCGAGCACCACCAGATCGTGCTCCCGCAGGTCCGAGGAGAAGGTCTCCAGGTCGACCAGGACCGGGCCGTCCGGGCCGACGTGGACGTTGCGGGTGAGCGCGTCACCGTGGACGGGGCCCGGCGCCAGACGCGGGGTCAGCGCGGCCGCCGCCGACGCGAAACCGTCGCGCCGCTCCCGCAGGTACTCCGCGTCGGCCGGGTCGATCGCGTCACCCGCCAGGCGCAGCCAGCGCTCGACCCCGCCGAGCAGGTCACGGCGCGGCAGCCCGAACGCCGGTTCGGGCAGCGCGTGGACGCGGCGCAGCAGCGGCGCGAGGTCCCTGGGCTCGGCCGGGCGCACGGCGTCCGGCAGCCGGTGCCAGACGGTCACCGGGTGGCCTTCCACCAGCCGGGGCTTCGGCTCGGCGGCCCGTACGGCCGGGACACCGGACTGCTCCAGCCAGGAGGCGACGGCCACCTCCCGCGCGGCCCGCTCCAGCAACTCGGCCCCGCGGCCCACCTTGACCACCAGGTCACCCGCGGCGAAGACCGCGTTCTCACCCAGCGCCAGCAGTGCCGCCCCCGGCTCCACTCCGGCGGCGTCCAGGACCTCGCGCGCCCGCGCCTCGTCCATGGCGTCCCTCCTGTACACGGCTGTACACGGCCGGACCCGCCGGTGCCGTTCGCATCCGTTCCGCATCCGTTCCGAACGGCACAGTCTCGCATTCGCGCAGGCCCGCTTGACGAACCGACCGCCCCTCAGGACGATGACGCAAGGCCGGCTCACCTTTACAAAGGGGGCGATTCCGTGACATTGGCCACCGCGACGGAACGGTCCGGTGGGAAAGCGGGCGGACCCCCACGTCGGTCGGAGCGCCGACCGGTGCGGCGCCGACCCCTGGACCACGGAGCCTGGTTCCTGGTCCTGCCCGCCCTGATCCCCATCCTGGTGCTCAGCGTCGGCCCCCTCCTCTACGGCATCGCTCTGGCCTTCACGGACGCCCAGTCGGGGCGCACCCAGGCCACGCGCTGGGTCGGCACGCTCAATTTCCAGGACCTGCTGCACGACACGCTCTTCTGGGAGTCGTTCCGCATCGGGCTGTTCTGGGCGCTGGGCGTCACCGTTCCGCAGTTCTTCCTCGCCCTGGGCCTCGCCCTGCTGCTGAACCAGAATCTCCGCTTCCGCTGGCTGGCGCGGGCGCTCGCGATCATCCCCTGGGCCATGCCCGAGGTGGTCGTCGGCATCATGTGGCGGCTGGTCTACCACCCGGACGCCGGGGTCCTCAACGAGACCCTGCGCGACCTGGGCCTCGGTGACGGCCGGGCCTGGCTCACCGGGCTCGCCACCGCGCTGCCCGCGGTGATCCTCGTCGGCATCTGGGCGGGCATGCCGCAGACGACGGTCGCGCTGCTCGCCGGGCTCCAGAACACCCCGCGCGAACTCCACGAGGCGGCGGCCCTCGACGGGGCGGGCGCGTGGCGCCGGTTCCGTACCGTCACCTGGCCCGCGCTGAGGCCCGTCGCCCTCGCCATCACCGCGCTCAACTTCATCTGGAACTTCAACTCCTTCGCGCTGGTGTACGTCCTGACCAGCGGCGGCCCCGGCGGCCGTACCCGGCTGCCCATGCTCTTCGCCTACGAGGAGGCCTTCCGCTACGGGCAGTTCGGCTACGCGGCGGCGATGGGCTGCGTGATGGTCGCCGTCATCTCCGTACTCCTGGCGCTGTATCTCGTGGGGCGGCTGAGGGGAGGCGAGGAGCGGTGAGGGATCCACGCACGGATTTCGGCGCCCCCGGCGCGGGTGCGCGGCCCGGAGGGGCCCGGGAGGCGGGTGGTCGGCTCGGGCGGGTCCGGGGCGCGGCCGCCCGGCTCGGGCGTGCGCACCGTGCGGGCACCCCGGTCGGCCATGTCGGCCATGTCAGCCCTGTCAGCCATGCCGGCCGGTTCCGGCGTACCGCCCCGGCCGGCCATGTCCGGCGGTCCCGGCGGGTCGGCCGGGCCGGGCAGTACGCCGCCCTCCTCGCGTACCTCGTCTTCCTCGCCTTCCCCTTCCTCTGGCTGGTCTCCACCGCCTTCAAGCCCGCCCGCGAGCTCGGCTCCCTGCACCCCACCTGGATCCCGGAGGACCCCACCCTCGCCAACTTCCGGCAGGCCTTCGGCGAACAGCCCCTGCTCCAGGCCGCCGCCAACAGCCTGACGGCGGCGCTCGGCGCCGCCCTGATCACCGTCGCTCTCGCCACGCCCATGGCCTACGTCATGGCGCGGCACCGCGGCAGACTCTCGGCCGCCGCGACCGGGTGGGTCGTGGTCAGCCAGGCGTTCCCGTTCGTCCTGGTGATCATCCCGCTCTTCCTGGTGCTGAAGAACCTGCACCTGATCAACACGCTGCCCGGGCTGGTCATGGTGTACGTGGTGTGGTCGCTGCCGTTCGCGCTGTGGATGCTGGCGGGTTACGTACGGGCCGTGCCGGCCGAGCTGGAGGAGGCGGCCGCCGTCGACGGGGCGGGCCGGCTCCGTACGCTCGTCTCGGTCACCGCGCCGCTGCTGGCGCCCGGCATCGTCGCCACCGCGCTCTTCGCCTTCATCACCGCGTGGAACGAGTTCTTCTTCGCGCTCGTCCTGCTCAAGACCCCGGAGAAGCAGACGTTGCCGGTCGTCCTCACCCACTTCCTCGGCGCGGAGGGCGTCGCCGACCTCGGCCCGCTCGCCGCGGCCGCGTTCCTCGCGACGCTGCCGTCGCTGGTCGTCTTCGCCGTCATCCAGAAACGGATCACGGGCGGCATGCTCGCCGGGGCGGTGAAGTCCTGATGGATTCGCGACGGACCGTCATCGCCGTGGTCGCCGCGCTCGGGCTGCTGCTGGCCGGCTGCTCCGGCGGCGGAGACGACCGCACGCCCGGGCGCATCGTGCTGCGCTTCCAGTCCCTCGCCTGGCAGCAGGAGTCGGTCGAGGCCAACAAGCAGCTGGTCGCGGAGTGGAACGCCGCCCACCCCGACGTCCAGGTGCGGTACGTCCAGGGCAGCTGGGACAGCGTCCACGACCAGCTCCTCACCTCCTTCGAGGGCGGCGAGGCGCCCGACATCATCCACGACGCCTCCGACGACCTCGCCGACTTCGCCTACGGCGGCTACCTCGCCGACCTGCGCGGCCTGCTGCCCGACCGCCTGACGGCGGACATACCCGAGCGCAGCTGGCAGACGACGACCTTCGGCGGCGGCGTGTACGGCGTGCCGTTCCTCCAGGAGCCGCGCGTGATCATGGCGAACAAGAAGCTCCTGGAGGCGTCGGGCGTCCGCATCCCCACGCCCGCGAAACCGTGGAGCTGGGAGGAGTTCCGTCAGGTCGCGCGCGACCTCACGGCGACGATGGGGGAGGGCCGGTACGCCGTCGCCTGGCCGCTGAAGGAGCCGGTCTCCGTCTCCCTCAACCTGGGCCTGTCGGCGGGCGGGCGGCTCTTCCACCGCGAGGGCGACGGCAAGGTCCGCATCCGTTTCACCGACGGCGACGCCGTCATGCCCGGCACCGTCCACGACCAGATCACCGCCGACCGCACCGCGCCCCGTTCCACCCTCGGCATGGGCGGCTCGGACACCCTGCCCGGTTTCTTCGGCGGCCGGTACGCGATGGTGCCGCTCGGTTTCTCGTACCGTCAGCAGATCGCGCAGCAGGCACCCGAGGGCTTCGAGTGGATGGTGCTGCCCGCGCCGGCGGGGGAGGGCGGGCTCGCCCAGGGGGTCAGTCCGCAGACCCTGTCGATCGCCGAGGACAGTCCGTACAAGAAGGAGGCCGCGCGCTTCATCGACTTCCTGCTGCAGCCGCGCAACATGGTCCGCCTGGCGCGCGGCGACTGGATGCTGCCGACCGGGACGGAGGCGCTCGGGGACCCGTCGCTGCACACCGCGAAGGACGGCTGGGCGACCGGAGTGGCGCTGGCGGAGCACCTGCGTCCGGCTCCGGCGCAGTCCGTACGCGGGTATCCGGAGTGGAAGGACAAGGTCGCCACCCCCGCGTTCCAGGAGTACTACAGCGGCGCCATCGATGCCGAGGAACTGGAGAAACGCCTGGTGCGGGACGGGAACCGGGTGCTGGCCCGCTACCAGAGATAGGCCGACCCGGAAAGGCGGCGTTGCACGAGACGTCTCGTCTCGTTTAGGGTGGGGGCATGACCTCAGCCGCCCGCGCCCACATCGCCATGTTCTCCATCGCCGCCCACGGCCATGTGAACCCCAGCCTCGACGTCATCCGGGAGCTCGTCGCCCGGGGCCACCGCGTCAGCTACGCGATCCCCGCCTCCTTCGCGGACAAGGTCGCCGCCACCGGCGCCGAGCCGGTCGTCTACACCTCCACCCTGCCGACGGACGACGACCCGGAGGCGTGGGGGACGGAACTGATCGACAACATCGAGCCGTTCCTCGACGACGCCATCCACGTCCTCCCGCAGCTCGCCGCGGCGTTCGACGGTGACGAGCCGGACCTCGTCCTCCACGACATCACCTCCTATCCGGCGCCCGTCCTCGCCCACCGGTGGGGCGTCCCCGCCGTATCCCTGTGGCCGAACCTGGTCCCCTGGGAGGGGTACGAGGAGGAGGTCGCGGAGCCGATGTTCGCGGACCTCAAGGCGTCCGAGCGCGGCAAGGCGTACTACGCCCGCTTCGAGGCATGGCTCGCCGAGAACGGCGTCGACACCCACCCCGACCGGCTGATATCCCGGCCCCGCAAGGCGGTCGTCCTGATTCCCAAGGCGCTCCAGCCCCACGCCGACCGGGTCGACGAGTCCGTGTTCACCTTCGTCGGCGCCTGCCGGGACGACCGGGTAGAGCAGGGCGACTGGCAGCGGCCGGCCGGCGCGGAGAAGGTCCTGCTGGTATCGCTGGGCTCGACGTTCACCAAGCAGCCGGACTTCTACCGGGAGTGCGTCAAGGCCTTCGGCGACCTGCCCGGGTGGCACGTCGTCCTCCAGATCGGCAAGTACGTCGACCCGGCCGAGCTCGGTGACGTACCGGACACCATCGAAGTCCACGACTGGGTGCCCCAGTTGGCGATCCTGCGCCAGGCCGACGCGTTCATCACCCACGCGGGTGCGGGCGGCTGTCAGGAGGGCCTCGCGACGGGCACGCCGATGGTCGCGGTCCCGCAGGCCGTCGACCAGTTCGGCAACGCCGACATGCTGGAGTCCCTCGGCGTCGCCCGCCACCTCCCGATGGCCGACGCCACGGCCGACGCCCTGCGCACGGCCGTGCTCGACCTGGTCGCCGACCCCCGGGTCGCCGAGCGCGCCGAGGCCATCCGCCGGCAGATGGCGACCGAGGGCGGCACGCCGCGCGCCGCGGACCTCATCGAGGCGGAGCTGCCGGTGGCGTGACCCCTGCCGGTACGAGGGGCCCGGGGCCCCTGGGCGCGGGTCCCGAGGTGCGGGGGCCGGGGTGCGGGCCCCAAGGTGCGGGTCCCGAGGTGCCGGGGCCGGGATGCCGGGCCGGGGCGGGGGCGCTCAGTCGAGACAGAACTCGTTGCCCTCGATGTCCAGCATCGGGATGCACGCGTCATTGCCGTCATACAGCGTCTGCACGTGAACCGCGCCGAGCGCGACCAGTCGTGCGCACTCGGCCTCGAGCTTGGCCAGGCGCTCTTCACCCACGAGCCCGGTGGCGACCCGCACGTCGAGATGCACCCGGTTCTTGACGACCTTCCCTTCGGGAACGCGCTGGAAGAACAGGCGCGGGCCCGCCCCCGAGGGGTCGACGCAGGCGAACGCCGCACCCCGCCGCTCAGGAGGCCGAGAGCGGTCGAAAGCCTCCCACGAGGCGAACCCCTTCGGCGGAGGAGCCACGACGTACCCCAGCACCTCGCACCAGAAACGAGCGACGCGCTCGGGTTCCGCGCAGTCGAAGGTGACCTGGAACTCCTTGATCGATGACATCGGCGCACCATAGCAAGGCGCTCCATCGCCCCAACACGCCGCCGTACGGCGGTGTTTGGCCTGATCCCGGACTTTCCCCGGCGCAGCGGCCCGCTTAGGCTCGGACCGTTTCGGTGCGAGGTGATGTGCCGGTCCCGGCACGGTGAGCCGGCTTCCATGCCCGGGTGGATGGATGAGGCGGCGAGGAACGCGCCCTGCAGTGCGAGGTCATGCGAGTGATCGATCTCCGCCTGGGCGGCGTCCCCGCGGCCGGAACACGTCGGTGCCCTCGCCGGGCGACCCGGTGGCCTTTCGGACCGAGACCCGCAACGCGTCGACCAACCGGGCCCGCGGTGTAGACGGTTGGGCAGCGCCACGTGGCGTCGATCGGCCCGTACGGGCAGGAGTGCGAGTAGGTGAGTGAGGAAAGCGCGTGGGACCACGTCCGGTTCACCATGCCCTGCCTCCGTTGTGGAGCCGAGGCCGCGGCCTCCGGCGGCCAGAGCCTGATCTCCGGACGGCTGGAATGGAGCATCGAGACGGCTTGCCCGTCCTGTGGCCCCGTTCTCCTCTGCGGGCGGGACGCCGCGCCTGCCGAACTCCGCGAGCGACTGCTCGCCGGTGGTGAACACAGCCCGGCGCGGCTCGAACTGACTGGAGACGGCGATGTCCGAGCGGCGGTGGCGATGAAGGTGCTCCGGGCGGCGCTGGACCTGAACCCGGCCGCCGCCAAGGCAAAGCTGGGGGAGGTTCGGTCGGGCCGGCACGCGGGCACGATGCCCGAGATCGTGCAGCTCGCGGCCGCACTGCGCGCGGTCGGTGTCGAGGCGCGAGCGGTTGGGCCCAGCCGCTGACGGGCCGCGTCGGCGTCCGCGTCCGCGTCGCCGTCCGATTCGGGGAGGGCTCGGCAGCGCGCCTGGTGCCCGTTGGTACGGTTGTCCGGATTTGGTCGGCCTGGACGTTTAACGGGCCTCAGAGTTCATGGAGGCCGGGCGGTGCGGTTCGTGTGCCGGAACTTCGGACTGTCGGACCTGTCGCGGCGCGGGCTTACCCCGGGGGAGGCGCCCCTGGAGGTGCTGCTCCTCGACATCGAGGCGGAGCTGTCCATCCGGGAGTCAGGGCGTGAGGTGTGGTCCGAGGAGGCGTTCCCCGTGGCCGAGCTGGCGTACCACCTGGCGCTCTGGCTCCGGAGCCCGGATGCCGGCCGTGGGGACTTCGCGCTGGACTCGATGCAGGCGGAACCAGGGCTGATCCGCATCGCGAACTCCGCTGAGGGCTGGCGCATCGGCTCGAATTTCTCGCCGGACTTCTGGACCGCGCCCGTCGCCTGGGGCGTTCTCGTGGCGGAGATCGGACACTTCCACCACTCCGTGCGCGAGGGCGTGGCCGCGATGGGCATCGACCCCGCCTTCATTCCGGAACCGTGAGCATATTCAGGCCTCCGCCCGGCGGACGCCCGGTGTGGTCGGTGAACGGCTCGTCCGTGGTGCGGAGTTGAGGCGAAGAGGCCCGCCTGCCTGCGCGCTTCTCGTGGAGGTCTCGTGAAGTCGATGGGATCGTAAAGGATTCAAGCAGACCGCTTTACTCGACTTGCCCCCATTTCTCATTACGAACACTTGTTGAGTAAGTCACAGGCGTATGAAGCTCTTGATCTAGGCGCGTCAATCGGTCAGGGTTTCGAACCAACCCCCGGAGATCTTCCGTCCGGAGGTCAATCCCCCCACAAATGATGACGAGGAGACCCCTCTTCATGACCACCCACAAGCGCGCCCGCCGGATCAAGCTCGCCACGGCCATCGCCGCCGTCGCCGGAGTGACCGCCCTCAGCGCGCCCCACGCCTCCGCCGGTACCGCGCCCGAGGCCGCGGCCGAGGGCACCGTGTACGGCCTGGGCGCCGAAGGCGCCGTCGCCGGGAGCTACATCGTCCTGCTGGACGAAAAGGCGGACAAGGCCAAGCTCGCGCAGGAGTACGGCGGCAAGCTCCAGCGCGCGTACAGCTCGGCCGTCAACGGCTTCTCCGCCAACGGGCTTTCGGAGACCGAGGCCAAGCGACTGGCGGCCGACCCGGCCGTCGCCAAGGTCGTCCAGAACAAGAAGTTCACCATCGACGCCACGCAGGCCAACCCGCCGTCCTGGGGCCTCGACCGCGTCGACCAGGCCGACACCGCGGGCGACAGCGCGTACACCTACCCCGACGGCGCGGGCGAGGGCGTCACCGCGTACGTCATCGACACCGGCGTCCGCGTCAGCCACAAGGACTTCGAGGGCCGCGCCGTCTCCGGCTTCGACGCCGTCGACAACGACAACGATGCCGACGACGGCAACGGCCACGGCACCCACGTCGCCGGCACCATCGCCGGCGCCGCCCACGGCGTCGCGAAGAAGGCGAAGATCGTCGCCGTACGCGTCCTCGACGACAACGGCTCCGGCACCACCGAGCAGGTCGTCGCGGGCATCGACTGGGTCACCAAGAACCACCAGGGCCCGTCCGTCGCCAACATGAGCCTCGGCGGCGGCGCCGACGAGGCCCTCGACGAGGCCGTCCGCAAGGCCATCGCCGCCGGCGTCACCTTCGGCGTGGCCGCCGGCAACGAGTCCCAGGACGCCGGCCAGGGCTCCCCGTCCCGCGTCCAGGAGGCCATCACCGTGGCCTCGTCCACCAAGGACGACCAGCAGTCGGACTTCTCCAACCACGGTGCGGTCGTGGACCTCTACGCCCCGGGCTCCGACATCACCTCCGCCTGGAACGACAGCGACGAGGGCACCAAGACCATCTCCGGCACCTCCATGGCGACGCCCCACGTCGTCGGCGCCGCCGCCGTCTACCTCGCGGGCCACAAGGACGCCACCCCGGAGCAGGTCGCCAAGGCCCTCGTCGACGGCGCCACGCCCGGCAAGATCTCCAACCCCACCGGCTCCACGCCCAACATGCTGCTGAAGATCGTCGAGTAGCAGCTCCGCGGAGCCCCTGACCGGCGGCCGCCGTGCCCTCCCCCACGGGGCACGGCGGCCGCCTTAGGGTGTGTGCCCATGGCGACGAGGTACGCCGCGCTGCTGCGCGGCATCAATGTCAGCGGGCACCGGAAGGTTCCGATGGCCGAGCTGCGCGCGGTGCTCGCGGGGCTCGGACTCGGTGACGTACAGACGTATCTGCAGAGCGGCAACGCGGTCTTCAGCAGCGGATCCGACGACGGCGAGGGCGTCGAGGGCGGCGAGGAGGCGCTCCGCCTCCGGCTGGAGCGGGCCATCGAGAAGCACTTCGGCTTCCCCGTCGACTGCGTCGTCCGTGAGGGAACGTACCTGCGCGCCATCGCCGACGCCTGCCCTTTCCCCGCCGCCGAGCTGGAGGGCAAGCAGCTCCACGTCACCTTCTTCTCCGAGCGGGTCGGCCCGGAGCGGTTCGCCGCGCTCGACCAAGCCGCCTTCCTGCCCGAGGAGTTCCGGCTCGGCGACCGGGCGCTCTACCTGTACGCCCCCGAGGGCCTGGGCCGCTCCAAACTGGCCGAGGCGCTCGGACGCCCGGCCCTGACCAAGGGCATCATCGGCACCACCCGCAACTGGAACACCGTCGTCAAACTGGTGGAGCTCACCCGTGACTGACCGCGCCCGTGACCACGACCGCGCCCACGGCCACTGGACCCACCGCAGTTCGGTGTGGCGCCGCACCGGCAGGGGCTGGCTGCTCTACTTCCACCAGGGCACGCCGTTCAGCTAGCGGCGGCGAGCCCGTCCAGCCGGGCCAGGTCGTCCGCGTCCAGGCGGACGGACGCGGCGTCGAGGTTCTCGTCGAGGTGGGCGAGTGAGCCGGTGCCCGGGGTGGGCAGCAGGACCGGTGAGCGGTGCAGCAGCCATGCCAGGGCGATCTGGCCACGGGTGGCGCCGTGCCGGGCGGCGACCGCGTCGAGGCCGGCCGCCGGGGAACCGGTCAGGGAACCGTTCGCCAGCGGGAACCACGGCAGGAACGCCAGGCTGTGCGCCTCGCACACCCGCAGGACGTCCTCCGAGGACCGGTCGAGCAGGTTGAAACGGTTCTGCACGGACGCGACCGGGACCACGTCCAGCGCGAGCGCCCGCTCCAGCTGCCCGGCGGACACCGTGTCCAGCCCGACGTACCGGATCTTCCCCTCCCGCCGCAGCTCCGCCAGCGCCCCGAGCTGCTCTTCCAACGGCACCTCGGGGTCGAGCCGGTGCAGCTGGTACAGGTCGATCGTCTCCGTACGCAGCCGCCGCAGGCTCGCCTCGCACATCGCGCGCAGCTGCTCGGGGCGGCCCGCCACGTGCCAGGCGCTGTCGCTGGTGCGCACCACGCCGCCCTTGGTCGCCACGACCAGGCCCGACGGGTACGGGTGCAGCGCCTCGGCCACCAACTCCTCGGCGAGGCCGGGACCGTAGTTGTCGGCCGTGTCGATGAGCGTGACGCCCCGCTCGACCGCCCGGCGCAGCACCGCGACCGCGTCCGCGCGCGTACCGCGCGGCCCCCAGTAGCCGGGACCGGTCAACTGCGCCGTACCGAAGCCGAGCCGCCGTACGGGCAGGTCGCCGCCGAGCCTGAACGTCTCCGAGATCACGACGCCACTGTACGGCGCGACCCGCCTGGGCGCCGCGGGTTCCCTACGCCGCGGCGGCCCGCTCCTCCGCACGCGCCCCGTCGTACCGCTCGACCAGCAGCCGCGCCAACTCCGGTGACGGGCCCAGCACGTCGGCGAGGACGTCCGCCCCGGCCGCGCCCTCGGCGATGCGGTCCGGCAGGCGGCCGGGCGCGATGACGTACGGCGCCACCGCCACGCGGCGCACCCCGTCGGCGCGGAGCGCCCGTACCGCGTCCTCGGTCCGGGGAAGAGATGCGGAGGCGAACGCAGGCCGCACGGCACACCAACCAGTGCGCCGCAGCTCCCGCGCCGTTTCTGCGATCACTGCGATCGCCTCCGGGTCCGTGGAGCCCGCCGAGGCCAGGACGACCCCGGTCGAGCCCTTGTCGGCGGGGGTGAGCCCCGCCTCGTACAACCGCCGCTCCACCGCCGCCAGGAGCAGCGGCGACGGGCCGAGGACCTCCGCCTGCCGCACACGCAGCGACGGAGGGGCCTCGCGCAGTACGGCGGGGATGTCGGCCTTCGCGTGGAAGGCGCGCGTCAGCAGCAGCGGGAGCGCGACCACCTCGCGCACCCCCTCCGCCGCCAGCCGCTCCAGCACGGCCGGCACCGACGGGACGTTGAAGTCCAGGAACGCCGTCTCCGCCCGCAGCCCCGGGCGCAGCGCGCCCGCCGCCCGCACCAGGGCGTGGACGGTCGCGGCGTGCCGCGGGTCGCGGCTGCCGTGGGCGATGACGAGCAGGACGGGATCGTTCATGGGGATCAGCTCTTCACCAGCAGGCCGCGGCTGCGCAGCACGGCCCGCTCCAGGGGGCTGAAGATCAGCAGGTCGATGGCGATGCCGACGACCAGGATCAGGATGATCGCCAGGAAGATCCCCGGCATGTCGATGTTGTTGCGCCCGTGCTCCAGCAACTGGCCGAGACCCAGGCCCAGCTCGGGCGAGGAGGCGATGATCTCGGCGGCCATCAGCGACCGCCACGAGAACGCCCAGCCCTGCTTCAGGCCGGCCAGGTAGCCGGGCAGCGCGGCCGGCATCACGATGTGCCAGGCGCCCCGCAGCCCGGTCGCGCCGAGCGTCCGCCCGGCGCGCAGGAACAGCGGCGGCACCTGGTCGACGCCCGCCACCAGACCGTTGGCGATCGACGGCACGGCGCCCAGCAGGATCACCGTGTACATCATCGAGTCGTTGAGGCCGATCCAGAGCACCGCGGGAGCCACCCACGCCACCGACGGAAGCGACTGGAGCCCCGAGAGCACCGGCCCGATCGCCGCCCGCACGAACTTCACCCGGGCGACCAGCAGGCCCAGCGGCGTACCGATCGCCAGCGCCATCAGGAAGCCCAGCAGCGCCCGCGACACGCTGGTCCACAGCACGTCGAAGAGCGTGCCCTGCAGCCACATGGTGGACAGGCTGTCCCACACGGCGGACGGCGCGGGGAGCTTGTACTCGTCCGTGACCTTCGCCCACACCAGCAACTGCCACACCACCAGCACCAGCGCGATGGCCAGCAGCGGCGGCAGGACCTTCTTCAGCAGGACGTCGCGCACCGGGGTCCGCGCCACCTGCACGGCGTCCAGCGCGTCGAGGCCCGCCTCCAGACCGGCGAGGTCGTCGGACCGGGCGCCCTTCGTGACGGTCGTCGTATCAGTGCTGGCCATGACGGCGGATCTCCCCACGCAGTTCTTCGGTGATCTCGATGGACAGCTCGGCCACCGCGGCGTCCTCGATGCGGCGCGGCTGCGGGATGCCGATCTCCCACTGGCGGGCGATGCGCCCCGGACGGGACGACAGCAGCACCACGCGCTCGGCCAGCCGTACCGCCTCGCGCACGTTGTGCGTGACGAACAGCACCGACAGCCGCGTCTCACTCCAGATCCGGGTCAGCTCGTCGTGCAGCACGTCCCGGGTGATGGCGTCCAGCGCCGCGAACGGCTCGTCCATCAGCAGCAGGTCGCTGTCCTGCGCGAGCGCCCGCGCCAGCGCCACGCGCTGCCGCATGCCGCCGGACAGCTCGTGCACCCGCTTGCCGTACGAGCCCTTCAGCCGGACGAGCTCCAGCAGCCGCTCCGCCTCGTCGCGCCGCTCGTTCTTCGGGACGCCGCGCAGCCGCAGTGCCAGCTCGATGTTCTTGCCCGCCGTCAGCCACGGGAAGAGCGCGTGCTCCTGGAACATCAGCGCCGGCCGCCCGCCCGGGGTGTCGATCGACCCCGCGGACGGCCGGTCGAGCCCCGCGACCAGGTTGAGCAGCGTGGACTTGCCGCAGCCCGAGGCGCCCAGGAGGGTCACGAACTCGCCCGGCGCGACGTCGAGCGAGATGTCGTCGAGGACGAGCTGCCGCCCGGCCGGGGTGGTGAAGGACTTCGAGACGTGCTCGAGACGGGCGGCGTGCGTGGTCACCGCGGTACGGTCCTCGGCCTTGGCGAGCGTGGTGGCCATGGTCGTCACCTCCTGGAAGAGTCGTTCAGAGCGGGTGCGGGTGCGGGGGAGAGGTGGGCCGGGGTCACTTGACGCCGAGACCGGCGTCGGTGACCGCGGGCTTGCCCTCGGCCTTGAGGACCTTGTTGAGCGGCCCCAGGTCGTAGATGCCGTTCAGGTCGGGCTTCTCCAGCAGACCCGCCTGCACCGCGTGGTCGGCCTGCGCCTTGAGGGTGGCGGCCAGCGGGTCGTCGACGAACTGGATCGACGGCCAGGCGGCGTCGATCACGTCCGCGCCCAGCGGCTTGCCCGTGATGGTCTTCAGCTTGGCGTTCGCGGACGCCTTCGCCTTGTCGGGGTTGGCGTTGATCCAGGCGTTCGTCGTCACCACACCGCGCAGCACCGCCTCGACGACGTCCGGGTGCGCCTTGAGGAACTTCTGCGAGACGACGATGTTCGTGATCACGAACTTCTTCCCGGGCCACAGCGCCGACTCGTCGAGCAGCACCTTCGCGCCCTCGCTGACCAGCTTCGAGGCGGTCGGCTCCGGCACCCAGGCGCCGTCGATGGCGCCGGTCTGGTAGGCGTTCGGCGTCACCTTGTTGTCCGTACGGACCACCGAGACGTCGCCCTGGCCGCTCTGCGAGTCGACCTTCCAGCCCTTCGTGGCGGCCCAGTGGAGGAAGGCGACGTCCTGCGTGTTGCCCAGCTGCGGGGTCGCGATCTTCTTGCCCTTGACGTCGTCCAGGGTCTTGATCTTCTTCGGGTTCACGACCAGCTTGACCCCGCCTGAGGCCGCCCCGCCGATGATGCGCAGGTTGCCGCCCTTGGACTTGGTGTAGCCGTTGATCGCGGGGGAGGGGCCGATGAAGCCGATGTCGATCGAGTCGGCGTTGAGCGCCTCGATCGCGGACGGGCCCGCGTTGAAGAGCGACACGTCCAGCCGGGTGCCGCCCAACTCCTTCTGGAGGAAGCCCTCCTGGTCACCCACGAGGGCCGTGCCGTGGGTGAGGTTCGGGAAGTACCCGAGCCGCACCCGGTCGGCCGAGAGCTTCTCGCCCTTGGCCTCCGCCCGGGTCTCCTTCGGGGCCTGCGAGCCGTAGCCGCAGGAGGCGAGCGTGCCGAACAGCAGCGGCAGGGCGATCGCCGCGGCGAAGCGGCGGCGCAGGCGCAGGGCGGTGACGCGGATGGTGGCAGGCACGGGAGGGCGTTCCTCTCGTCGGCCCGGCGCTACGCCCTCCTGATCGTCGTCAGGGGCGCGGCCGGGAAGTCGGCGGTGTCGTCGTTCTTCGGCGGTACGCGTGGTACGGGAGCGGGCGCGGCGTCATCGGGCACATCGCGCGACACCCCCGGTTCCCGCGCCGAGGGAGCCGCTGCCGACCCGGCCGCCCTCCTTGGCGAAGGTCGCGTAGACGTCGGTTGTGGTCACGTCAGAAGTCCCAGCCCTCGTCGTCGGTCTCGACGGCCGCGGCCGCCTTGGCCCCGGCGAAGGACTCGCCCGCCATGCCGGCCGCGAGCGTGGTGCCGTCGGCCGGGTCGATCAGCAGGAAGGAACCGGTACGGCGCGAGTCGGCGTACGCGTCGAGCGCGAGCGGCTCGGCCGTACGGACCCGGACGCGGCCGATGTCGTTGGCGACGAGCTGCCCCGGCGCCGGGTGCTGGGAGAGGTCGTCCAGCGTCAGCTTGGACGGGATGTCCTTGACGATGGCCTTGACCGTGCGGGTGGTGTGCTTGAGCAGCACCCGCTGCCCCACGGTGAGCGGCTGGTCGGCGACGTGGCACACGGTCGCCTCGACGTCCTGCGTGGTGGCGGGCGCGTCCGAGGCGGGCACGATCAGGTCACCGCGCGAGATGTCGATGTCGTCCGCGAGCAGCAGCGTCACCGACTGCGGGGTCCACGCCACGTCCACCGGCTCGCCCAGCAGGTCGATCCCGGTGATCGTCGAGGTCCGCCCGGAGGGCAGCACCTTCACCTGCTCGCCGACCCGGAAGGTACCGGCCGCGATCTGGCCGGCGTACCCGCGGTAGTCGGGGTGCTCGGCGGTCTGCGGGCGGATCACGTACTGCACCGGGAAGCGCGCGTGGCAGCCCGTCAGGTCGTGGCTGACCGGCACCGTCTCCAGGTGCTCCAGGACGGTCGGACCGCCGTACCAGTCCATGTGCGCCGACGGCTCCACGACGTTGTCCCCGGCGAGCGCCGAGATCGGGATCGCGGTGACCTCCGGGACGCCCAGCTCGGTCGCGTACGCCGTGAACTCCTCGGCGATCGCGGCGAAGACGGACTCCTCGTACCCGACCAGGTCCATCTTGTTGACGGCGAGGACGGCGTGCGGGACGCGCAGCAGCGCCGCGAGGGCCGCGTGGCGGCGGGTCTGCTCGACGACGCCGTTGCGGGCGTCGACCAGGATCACGGTCAGCTCGGCGGTGGAGGCGCCGGTGACCATGTTCCGGGTGTACTGCACGTGCCCCGGGGTGTCGGCCAGGATGAACCGGCGCCGCGCCGTGGCGAAGTAGCGGTACGCGACGTCGATGGTGATGCCCTGCTCGCGCTCGGCGCGCAGGCCGTCGGTGAGCAGCGCCAGGTCCGGGGCCTCCTGGCCGCGCTTGATGGACGCGGCCTCGACGGCCTCCAGCTGGTCGGCGAGGACCGACTTGGAGTCGTGCAGGAGCCGGCCGACGAGGGTGGACTTGCCGTCGTCGACGGAGCCCGCGGTCGCGAAGCGCAGCAGCGTGGTGGCGCTGAGCTGCTCGGTGGTGCTGGTCATGGTTAGAAGTACCCTTCGCGCTTGCGGTCTTCCATCGCGGCCTCGGACAGCTTGTCGTCGGCGCGGGTCGCGCCCCGCTCGGTGAGCCGGGAGGCGGCGATCTCGGCGATCACGGCGTCCAGCGTGGTGGCGTCGGAGTCCACCGCGCCGGTGCAGGACATGTCGCCGACGGTGCGGTAGCGGATGAGCCGCTTCTCGACCGTCTCGGTGTCCTTCGGGCCGCCCCACTCGCCGGCGGTCAGCCACATGCCGTTGCGCAGGAACACCTCGCGCTCGTGCGCGAAGTAGATCTCGGGCAGCTCGATGTTCTCGCGGGCGATGTACTGCCACACGTCCAGCTCGGTCCAGTTGGACAGCGGGAAGACGCGCACGTGCTCGCCGGGCGCGTGGCGGCCGTTGTAGAGCTGCCACAGCTCGGGGCGCTGACGGCGCGGGTCCCACTGCGAGAACTCGTCGCGCAGCGAGAACACCCGCTCCTTGGCGCGCGCCTTCTCCTCGTCGCGGCGCCCGCCGCCGAACACGGCGTCGAAGCGGTGCTGCTGGATCGCCTCGGTCAGCGGCACCGTCTGCAGCGGGTTGCGCGTCCCGTCGGGGCGCTCGCGCAGCTTGCCGGCGTCGATGTACTCCTGCACGGAGGCGACGTGCAGCCGCAGCCCGTGCTTCTCGACCGTGCGGTCGCGGTACTCGATGACCTCGGGGAAGTTGTGCCCGGTGTCCACGTGCAGCAGCGAGAAGGGGACCGCCGCGGGGGCGAACGCCTTCAGCGCCAGGTGCAGCATGACGATGGAGTCCTTGCCGCCGGAGAAGAGGATCACCGGCCGCTCGAACTCGCCCGCCACCTCGCGGAAGATGTGCACCGCCTCGGACTCCAGGGCGTCCAGGTGGCTCAGGGCGTACGGGGTGTCGGTCGCCTCGTCGAGGGCGTTGGCAGCGGTGGTGGTCACGCGAGACCCCTTTCGGTGAGCAGCGCATGGACCGCTGCCGCGGACTCCTGCACGGTCTGGTTCTGGGACTCGATACGCAGATCCGGGGACTCCGGCTCCTCGTACGGGTCGTCGACGCCGGTCAGGCCGCTGATCTCGCCCGCCGCCTGCTTGGCGTACAGGCCCTTCACATCGCGCTCCGAGCACACCTCGACGGGCGTGGCCACGTGCACCTCGACGTACCCGGTGCCCTCCCGCTGGTGGCGCTTGCGCACCGCCTCACGGCTGTCCGCGTACGGGGCGATCACCGGCACCAGGACCTTCACGCCGTTCGACGCGAGCAGCTCGGCGACGAAGCCGATCCGCTGCACGTTGGTGTGCCGGTCCTCACGGCTGAAGCCGAGGCCCGCCGAGAGGAACTCGCGGATCTCGTCCCCGTCCAGCACCTCGACGCGGTGGCCCTCGCCGCGCAGCCGGTCCGCCAGCGCGTACGCGATGGTGGTCTTGCCGGCGCTCGGCAGCCCGGTGAGCCAGATGGTGGCCCCAGTCACGTTCTCTTCTCCCACAGTCGTCATCAGCCGTGCAGCCCGCACTCGGTCTTGGCGCGCCCCGCCCAGCGGCCGGCGCGCGCGTCCTCGCCCTCCAGCACCCGGCGCGTGCAGGGCGCGCAGCCGACGGAGGCGTACCCGTCCATCAGCAGCGGGTTCGTCAGGACGCCGTGCTCGGCGACGTACGCGTCCACGTCGTCCTGCGTCCAGCGGGCGATCGGCGACACCTTGACCTTCCGGCGCTTCTCGTCCCAGCCGACGACCGGGGTGTTCGCCCGGGTCGGGGACTCGTCGCGGCGCAGCCCGGTCGCCCAGGCGTCGTACGCGGTCAGGCCCTCTTCGAGCGGCTTGACCTTGCGCAGCGCGCAGCACAGGTCCGGGTCGCGGTCGTGCAGCTTCGGGCCGTACTCGGCGTCCTGCTCGGCCACCGTCTGGCGCGGGGTCAGCGTGATGACGTTGACGTCCATCACGGCGTCCACGGCGTCACGGGTGCCGATGGTCTCCGGGAAGTGGTAGCCGGTGTCGAGGAAGACGACGTCGACGCCCGGGAAGGCGCGGGAGGCGAGGTGGGCGACGACCGCGTCCTCCATGGAGGAGGTGACGCAGAAGCGCTTGCCGAACGTCTCGGCCGCCCACGTCAGGATCTCCAGGGGCGTGGCCTCTTCGAGGTCCCGGCCCGCCTGCTCGGCGAGCGCCTTCAGCTCTTCCTTGCTCTGAACCGCCGTCATGACGTTTCCCCTCCGCCGTCGTTGCGCTGAACTCCCCGGGCCAGCAGCCCGAGGAACTTCAGCTGGAAGGCTCGATTGCACGCCGCGCATTCCCAGGCGCCGTGCCCGGTCTCGCTGGGCCGCAGGTCCTCGTCGCCGCAGTACGGGCAGTAGAACGGCGCCGCGCGCTCGCTCATGAGAGGGCCTCCTCCGACGCGCGCGCCGCCCAGGTGGCGAAGCGCTCGCCGTCCTCGCGCTCCGCCTGGAAGCGCTTGAGGACCCGCTCGACGTAGTCGGGCAGCTCGTCCGAGGTGACCTTCAGACCGCGCACCTTGCGGCCGAAGCCGGGCTCGAGGCCCAGCGCGCCGCCGAGGTGGACCTGGTAGCCCTCGACCTGGTTGCCGTCGTCGTCCAGGACCAGCTGGCCCTTGAGACCGATGTCCGCCACCTGGATACGGGCGCAGGCGTTGGGGCAGCCGTTGATGTTGATGGTGATCGGCTCGTCGAAGTCCGGGATGCGGCGCTCCAGCTCGTCGATGAGCGAGGCGCCGCGCGCCTTGGTCTCGACGATGGCCAGCTTGCAGAACTCGATGCCGGTGCAGGCCATCGTGCCGCGCCGGAACGGCGACGGCGTGACGGTGAGGTCCAGCGCCTCCAGGGCGGAGACCAGCGGCTCGACCTGCGCCTCCTCGACGTCGAGGACGATCATCTTCTGCTCGACGGTGGTGCGCAGCCGGCCGGAGCCGTGCGCCTCCGCGACCTCGGCGATCTTGGTGAGCGTGGCGCCGTCGACACGGCCGACGCGCGGCGCGAAGCCGACGTAGAAGCGGCCGTCCTTCTGCCGGTGCACACCGACGTGGTCGCGCCACTGCTGTACGGGCTGCGCGGGCGCGGGGCCGTCGGACAGCTTGCGCTTCAGGTACTCGTCCTCCAGGACCTGGCGGAACTTCTCCGCACCCCAGTCGGCGACGAGGAACTTCAGGCGGGCGCGGTTGCGCAGCCGGCGGTAGCCGTAGTCGCGGAAGATCGAGATGACGCCCTCGTACACGTCCGGGACCTCGTCGAGCGAGACCCAGGTGCCGAGCCGCACACCGATCTTGGGGTTGGTGGAGAGGCCGCCGCCGACCCAGACGTCGAAGCCCGGGCCGTGCTCGGGATGCTCGACGCCGACGAAGGCGATGTCGTTGATCTCGTGCGCCACGTCGAGCAGCGGGGAGCCGGAGACCGCCGACTTGAACTTGCGGGGCAGGTTGGAGAAGTCCTTGTTGCCCACGATGCGGCGGTGGATCTCGTCGATGGCGGGGGTGCCGTCGATGATCTCGTCCTCGGCGATGCCGGCGACGGGGGAGCCGAGGATGACACGCGGGGTGTCACCGCACGCCTCGGTCGTGGACAGGCCGACCTCTTCGAGGCGGCGCCAGATCTCGGGCACGTCCTCGATGCGGATCCAGTGGTACTGGATGTTCTGCCGGTCGGTGATGTCGGCGGTGCCGCGCGCGAACTCCTGCGAGATCTCGCCGATGACCCGCAGCTGCTGCGTCGTCAGCCGGCCGCCGTCGACGCGGACGCGCAGCATGAAGTACTCGTCGTCCAGCTCCTCCGGCTCCAGGATCGCGGTCTTGCCGCCGTCGATCCCGGGCTTGCGCTGGGTGTACAGGCCCCACCAGCGCATGCGGCCGCGCAGGTCGTTGGGGTCGATCGAGTCGAAGCCGGCCTTGGAGTAGATCGTCTCAATGCGTGTCCGCACGTTGAGACCGTCGTCGTCCTTCTTGAACTGCTCGTTGCCGTTGAGGGGCGTGAAGTGGCCCCTGGCCCACTGACCCTCACCACGGTGCCGCCCGGGCTTGCGGCGGGGCGTGGCGGAGGCGGGCGTTTCCGGGGTGGAGGCCATGACGATACGTCCTTCGGGACTGCAGGAGGGCGGCTCTGACCTGCACACTCGCGCGCGGCACAAGGCGCGGCGCGGCGGTGCGCAGTGGATTGCGGGGTTCGGGGATCGCGGTGGTGCTGCTGGGCTCAGCTCACCGGACAGATGGCGCTGGACATGCGGCCGAGGTCGACGTGCCGCCGACTCACCAAGGCAATTCCAGCTCGAGACATGACGGAAGCGTGGCATGGGACTTTGGACCCAGTCCACCTTTGTCCACGATGCGGACATGGATGTCTCGGAGTGTGGACCAATGTGTCATGCGTCACTCATATCGGACGCTTGCGGGGCTGCCTGCCCGGCTCAGGCGGGGTGGGCGCCAGGCCAGGGTCCCGGAACCGGAGTATCCGGCTCCTCCGTGACCTTGGTGTCGAAGAGGCGGAAGCCCCGCCGCAGATAGTTGTCCATCGCGTGCTCCCCGTCCAGGGAGCACGTGTGCAGCCACACCCGCTTCGTCGGCACCCGCTCCGGCCACCGCTCCGCCAGGTCCCAGGCGCGGGCCGTGCCGTACGACAGCAGATGCCCGCCGATCCGCCGGCCCCGGAACGCCGGGATGAGCCCGAAGTAGACGATCTCCACGACCCCGTCGTCCTGCGGGTCCAGCTCCACGTACCCGGCGGGCGTCCCCTTCTCGTACGCCACCCAGATCTCGGCCCCGGGCCGCTCCACGATCTCCCGCCACTGGTCGTAGGTCAGCCCGAGCCGGTCCACCCAGCGGATGTCGCCGCCCACCGCCGTATAGAGGAACCGGCTGAACTCCGGCGACGGCACCTCGGCCCGCCGGATCTCGACATCGCCGGGCGGCACGGCCGCGGGGCGCAGGTCGGCGGGCGAGGTCTGCTCGAGGGACCAGGTGGTGACGGTGAGGCTGCTGCTGCTCATGGGGGCCAGGGAAACACGGGGTGCGGTGCCGTGGCCAGCGGCGTCAGTCGGCGGGGGCGCGCGAGATGAGGGGGATGCGGGGGAGCGCGGCGCGGATGGCCTCGGCGGGGTCGGTGACGGGGATGCCGAGCTGGGTGAGCCAGTGGTGGACGCGGGCGATGGGCTCGTGGACCTGCCTGGCCTTCTCCATGAGGAGCTGCAGCGTGCCGTCCTTGCGGCTGGTCGTGTCCCCGAAGTCGTCGATCAAGAGGAGGGCCATGTCGTACGAGAGCCCTTCGGGCAGGTCCGGGCGCGAGGGCGTGAACCCGTACTCGGTCAGCCGCCCGGCGATCTCCCGGGGGCGGACGCCCAGCGTTTCCGAGGCGAGCAGGATGCGGGCGAAGGGTACGGGCTGGTCGGCGCGCAGGTCATCCCACAGAAGAGGGCCGTCGTCCGCGAACAGCCGGTCGTCCATGTCCGACGGGGCGACGGAGCGCAGCTGGGGAACCGCGAGTCCGAACGCGCGCAGACGGGCCGCCGCCCCGGCCAGGGAGACACCGCACCGGCGTGCGGCCGCCAGCACGTGGCTGAACTCGACGGGTCTGCCCGGTCGCAGGGGTTCCTCGGTAAGACCATGGCCCTGCGGCGGGGTCAGCAGGGCGAGGTCATGGGGCTCCACCTCCGCGGGGAACCCCTCCGGCGCTGCGAAACCCAGGCCCTCGTACCAGGTGAGAGCCTCCGCCGGAGTCATCCCCCCTGCCTGCGCCGCCTCGAGCACATGCGCCGGGGACACGGGATCACCGGCCGCCAGCCACGGGGAGGTCCCCGTCAGACAGGCGCTGAGGACCGGAGCCAGCTCAGGTGCGGGCCGGGCGGGCAGGCCGGTTCCGTCCGCGCGCAGTCCGCACGCGCGCAGCCGGGCGCAGAGCTCCGGGACGGTGACGGCCAGGGCATTCGCCAGCATCACCAGCCGGCCGGGCTCGACGTCGACGCCGGGCGCGAACCACTGGTTGCCCTCGCGCTCCCGCAGGAAGGGGCCGAGCAGATCGTCCGCGGCGGCTGCCTCGGCGGTTCGGACCATGGCGTCCGGGACGTCGACGCCCGCGTTCCTCCACCGGTCCACGATGGAGCCGAGCGACGCTCGTTCCTGTCGGGCGGTCCGGAGGAGCAGACTCACGCCGGGTTGTGGGCGGGTGCGCCGCCCGGCCGCCCTTCTCGCGCCCGTACCCGCCGGTGGCAGCTCGGAGGGGAACGCCTCGCAGGAACCGTCGAACAACCCCAGCTGGGCGGCGCGCAAGGCGACGGCCCGGGAGGACCGGCCGAGGACATGGGCGAGCTGCCGGACCCCATCGCCCCGCATCCCGCGTGAGAGGCGACGCCGCTGCCGCAGCAGGCGAACGTCGGAAGGCAGGGCGGGTGCCACGGGGCCGACGGCGTCCAGTTCGGGGCAGAGCCCGATCAGCTCACTCAGCACCGGGTGCGGGCGATGCGCCAGCAGCCGCCACAACAGAATGTGGTCGGGCACGGAGAGCCTGGTCGCCGTGCGCCACCTCCGTGCGTCGTACACCCCCTTCAGCTGCGGGAAAAGGAGCGGGAGGTCCTCGATGAGGTAGCCGGTCCGGGCATCGCAGAAGGTCATCCCCGGCACGGCGATCACGCGGTTCTCGGCGATGCAGCGCTCCACCACCAGGTCGGCCAGCACCTCGTTGTCCTCGGCGAGCCGGGTCAGCCACTGGTGGTCGGGCAACGGACTGTCCAGGAGGTGGCCCACGGCGTCGGTCAGCAGCCGCCGCAGCGGCTCACGCAGGTCGTCCAGGATCTGGGACCGGTCCGCCGTGAGGCGTTCGGGTGCGAATGGCCCCGAGAGGTTCACCACGGCGCCCGGCAGGTCGGCGCCTCGGGTCGACACCAGGCCAACGCGTTCCGCAGGGTTGACCACCAGGCCGTCCACCAGCAGTCCTCCGCCTCTCGCGCACCAGAAGACCTGGACCCCGGCCGGGGCGTCCGGCCAGGCGTCGATGGCTCCCGAGACATGCAGACCGAGCTCTTCGTTCTTGGGCGTCTTGCTCTCGTGCAGCCGCCCCGGCTCCCACCTGAGGACATCGACGCCGTGCCGTGCCACCGTCGGGAACTCCGCGACGCCCAGCAGCCGGTCCAGCACGCCGGGGCAGGACCAGTCACTGTCGCCCGCCTCCCGCAGATACAGCCGGACGGTCGTCCCCGGCTCCCCGCCGCGCTCCGCCCGTCTCACGATGCGGAACAGGTGCCCGGGCCCGAAGATCGACGCCTCCAGCACCGGCCCCGGGCGGCCGTCGCGGCCGAGGCGGCAGGTGGTCACGCGGAGCTCGTCGGCCAGCATGAAGTAGCTGAGCACACCGATCCCGAACCGGCTGTTCGGATAGAGCTCGACGGGCGGGTCCAGCCGTGCCCACTCCGCGCGCTCCTCGCCGAACTCCGGCTGCTCGGCGAAGCGGGCGCCCGCCCGCGAGAACACGCCCCGCAGCTCCGCCTCGCCCATGCCGATGCCGTTGTCGCGGCACTCCACGTACGCGCGGCCCTCGTCGTCGACGCTCTGCTCGAAGACGATGGAGCCCTCGTACGCGTACGTCGCCCCCGCGTGCGTCCGGTCCAGGTACTCCGTCCTGGCCCGCCGGTAGCGGCAGGCGTCCAGGGCGTTCTGGTACAGCTCCCGGACCGCCAGGTCCGGGTCCTTGTAGAGCTGGACGCCCATCAGCAGCTCCCGCACCCGCCGCTCGTCGAGGCGGAAGCTCGCCCAGCCGGTGAAGGTGCCGTCGGCCGGGACCACTCCGTCGGCCGAGAGCCGCACCGGCAGGCGCGGCATCGGGTGCGTGATCCGCTCCCGTACCGTACGGGTCACCGCGTGCAGGGTCTCGTCCACGCGGGCGACGGCCGTGCGCAACCCCTCCACGACCGCCTCGTGCGCGCACTCGGCGCGCAGCACCGGCAGGTCCGCCGGGCCGCCCCAGGACGACTCCTCCAGCGTCGTGCGCAGCGCGGCCATGCCGACCGGGTGCGGGATGCCCAGGTGCTCGGCCACGATGTCCGGCAGCGTCGTCACCTCGGCCGTCAGCGCGTACGCCAGCGAGCACAGCAGGGCCAGCCGCTGGTCCCGCACCCGCTGGACGCCCAGCGTCTCCTCCGAGGGGAGGGCGTCCAGGAACTCCGGGTTGCACACGTCGGGGCCGCGCCGCAGCGCGTGCAGCAGCCGGCTCACCCGGCGCGGGGTCACCACCCGGTGCAAGGGGGCTTCCGGTGTGCCGAGCGCGTCCAGCAGCTCCCGCACCGTCTCCTCGTGCGCATGGCTCTCGTGCCGCACCAGCCACCGGTGGTACAGCCACCAGCCGATCGGAGCCTCGGCCTCCGGGCGCAGCAGCGCCCGCTGCACCAGCAGCCGGTGACCGTCGGCGTACGCCTCGAACGACGCCCGCTCCGGCGCCTGCACCGGTACGCCCAGGAGCCACGGCGCGACGTCCAGCCGGGCCGCCGCCATCCGCAGGTCGTGCACCCGCGACAGGAGGGGGACCAGCGCGAACAGCGCCGCCTCCGCCGGATGCAGATCGAGCCCCGGCTCCTCGCCCAGCAGCCACTCCACCCGCTCGGCGAAACGCAGGGCGCCGTGCGGGTCCTGCCACGGATCGTCGGCCAGGCGCGCCTCGGCCGCGTCGCGCAGCCGGGCCAGCGCACCGGCCATCGCCGCGGCCGCCTCGCGGTGCGGCCCGGCGTCCCGGCTGTCCGGCACGTGCTTCCAGACGGCGGAGCCGCGGACCGCCGACACCCACGGATCCTCGGCACCCGACGGAACCAGAGGCACAGGCGCCTGATGGATCGTCAGCTGCCCGATGTTCCGGGCCTGTACGACGGAACCCACCACCGTGCTGTCGCCCACCACGTTCCGGCTGTTCCCGCCGCCCGCGTCCCGCATCCGCCGCGCCTCCCCGCCCCGCCCCACCCCGCCCTTGTGCGGCTCACAGCTTAGAAGCCGCACCACCCCGCGCCGCCACCACAGCCGGGGCCGTCGAATGCGGCAGCAGCTCGGACAGATCGTCCGGATGACGGAGGACCACCTCCACCTCCTCACGGAACCGGTACGGCCGGTGCGCCAACACCCCGCCGAGCGTGCGGCGGACGCGTGACATCTCCGCGCGGACCGTCACCGTGCGCGTACGGTCGCCGAACACGTCCTCCGCCAGCTGCGCCGCGCTGCGCCCCTCCGGATGCCGGGCCAGGACGTACAGCAGCTCTGCGTGGCGCGGACTGAGCTCCTGCGTCCAGCCGCCCGCCCCGCCCGACACCTCCAGGGACCAGCGGCGCGGCCGGCTCACGTCCAGGACCACCCGCCCCGGGCCCCCGGCCACCGCCGCGCCGTCCTCGTCGTCCTCCACCCGCAGCAGCCAGCCGCCCGGCAGCGGCTCCACCGCGCACCGCCCCAGCGACGGCACCAGCACCCGGCCCGCCCCGAAGCCGCGGGGCAGCGTCAGCCGGCCCACCGGCGGCATGCCCGTCACCGCGGCCATCCACCCATGGGCGTCCACCGCCACCGCCCGGCCCCCCACCCGGCACAGCACCGGCGCCGCCACCGAACGCAGCCGCTCCAGCGCCGTGAAGTGCCGGTTGCGCAGCTCCGCCTCGGCGAGTTTCGCCACCGAGCTCACCAGCAGCAGCGTCGCGGGGTGCATCGTCGCCAGCGGCCCGCTCACATCCACCGCGCCGAGCAGCCGCCCGTCCCGCGGATCCGTGATCGGCGCGCCCGCACACGTCCAGGAGTGGTGCGTCGACACGAAGTGCTCCGCCGAGTGCACCTGCACCGGGCGGCGCGTCACCAGCGGCGTACCCAGGCCGTTCGTACCGACGGTCGCCTCCGTCCAGTCCGCGCCCGGCTCGAACCCGTGCCCGTCCGCCTTCCGCAGGACCGCCGGACTGCCCTCCCGCCACAGCACCCGGCCGTCCGCGTCCGCCACGACCATGATGTGCGGCGCCGACCCGGAGGCCGATCCCGGCGCCGCCATCAGCCCCTCCCGCAGCAGCGGCAGCAGCTCCGCCAGCGGCGAGGCGCTGCGGCGGCGCTCCAACTCGACCGACGACAGCAGCCGCGAGCGGTGGTCCCTGTCCGGATCCACGCCCTTGCGCAGCATCCGCTGCCAGGACTCGCGGATGTCGGCGCGCGGCGCCAGCGGCGAGGGGCCGCCTCTCAGCGTGGCGTCCCGCACGCCTTTGAGCAGCAGCGCCGCCTCCCGCGCGTCCATGGCGGCGAGTCGCGCCATGTCGACAGTCGCCCTGCGCACCTGTCCCTCCCCGCTGCCCCGCACACGGTGGCCGGTATACGTCACCCCATCCTCCCCTGACCGCCACGGGCGTGCACCGGCTTTGCCCATGACGCTGCAACCCCCTGCAACTCTCGCGCAGGGGCGTGCGCCCGTACGAAAGTGGCGTCGTACCGGTCGTCCGGCGACGGTCTCCGGTACGAGCACTGGGTTGGTGCCGTGTCGGCGCAGCACCACCCCACTCTCCCTGGGCGCGGGCCGTACGGACACAGCGGCCCGCGCCCGCTTGCCTCTCGGGCCCGTGTCAGACGACCGCCCGCGCCCGCTCCACCACCGCCCCCAGGTCCAGCGTGTGCGGCAGCGTCCCGAACGCCGCGCCCCAGTCGCCGCCCAGGCGCGACGCGCAGAACGCGTCCGCCACCGGCGCCGGGGCCCACCGCACCAGCAGCGAGCCCTGGAGGACCAGCGCCATCCGCTCGACCAGCCGGCGGGCCCGCGCCTCGACGCCCTCCAGGTCGGCGAGTTCGGTCAGCAGGTCCTTGATCGCCGCGTCCAGCCGGTGGTCGGCGCCCCGCGCCTTGCCGACCTCCTCCAGCAGCGCGTTGAGCGCCAGGGGCTCTCTCTGCAGCGCCCGCAGCACGTCCAGCGCCTGGACGTTGCCCGAGCCCTCCCAGATCGAGTTCAGCGGCGACTCGCGCAACAGCCGCGGCATCCCCGACTCCTCGACGTAGCCGTTACCGCCCAGGCACTCCAGCGCCTCCGCCGTCACCGGCGTACACCGCTTGGTCACCCAGTACTTGGCCGCGGGCACCGCGAGGCGCAGGAAGGCCTTCTCCTGCTCGCTGTCGGAGTCGTACGCGGCCGCCAGGCGCATCGCCAGCGCGGTCGCCGCCTCCGACTCGAGCGCCAGATCGGCCAGGACGTTGCGCATGAGCGGCTTGTCGATCAGTACGCCGCCGAACGCGCCGCGGTACGCGGCGTGGTGCACGGCCTGCGCCACCGCCTGCCGCATCAGCGCCGCCGAACCGACCACGCAGTCCAGCCGGGTCGCCGCCACCATCTCGATGATGGTGCGCACCCCGCGGCCCTCCTCGCCGACCCGGCGCGCCCAGGTGCCGTCGAACTCCACCTCGCTCGACGCGTTCGACCGGTTGCCCAGTTTGTCCTTGAGCCGCTGGATCATGAACACGTTGCGGCCGCCGTCGTCGAGGACGCGCGGCACCAGGAAGCAGGTCAGCCCCCCGGGCGCCTGCGCCAGCACCAGGAAGGCGTCCGACATGGGCGCGGAGCAGAACCACTTGTGGCCCGTCAGGACGTACTCGCCCGCCGCGGCCAGCGGCGTGGCCGTCGTCGTGTTGGCCCGTACGTCACTGCCGCCCTGCTTCTCGGTCATGCCCATCCCGAAGAGCACGCCGTTCTTCTCGGCGGGGGACCGCAGCTCCTCGCCCTCGTACACCTGCGAGGTCAGCTTCGGCTCCCACACGGCGGCGAGCTCGGGGTCCGTGCGGAGCGCCGGGACGGCGGCGTGCGTCATCGACAACGGACAGCCGTGCCCCGCCTCGGTTTGCGTCCACACCAGGAACCCGGCGGCGCGGCGGACGTGGCCGCCGGGCCGGCCCCAGGCGTTGGTGAGGCCGTTGGTCACGGCGTGGCCCAGCAGCCGGTGCCAGGCCGGGTGGAAGTCGACGTGGTCGATCCGGTGGCCGTACCGGTCGTGGGTGCGCAGCTTCGGGGGGTTCTCGTTGGCGAGGAACCCCCACTCCTGCGCCTGGACGGACCCGGCCGTGGTGCCGAGCTTCGACAGCTCGCTGCGGGCCTCGTCGAGGAGTTCGAGCGGAAGGTGGCGTTCCACGGCCTCGGTCAGTGCATGATCGGCGGCGAAGACGTCGTACCCGACCAGGGGCGGAGGCTGGTTGGTCACTGTGTGGGTGGTGGCTGCCATGCGGATACGGTAAGGAGGTGCAGGCAGCAAAAGAAACACCCCAGTGGCACCCCAGGTCACCGGGCCGACTCCACCGGGCGCGGGCCCTCTACCGCAACGTCTCCAAGCGGAAAATGGCGTGGCTCCTCCTGAAGGACACCGTCAATTCGTGCATCGAGTACCGGATCCTCGGTCTCGCCGCCGAAGCGGCGTTCTTCACGCTCCTGTCGCTGCCGCCCCTCATGCTGGGCCTGCTCGGGCTGCTCGGCTACATCGACGAGTGGACCGACACCACCACGGTCGCCTCCATCGAGAAGAACATCCTCGCGGCCGTGGGCACGGTCCTGTCCGAGCGGGGCGTCAACGACATCGCCAAACCCCTCCTGGAGGACGTCACCCAGGGCGGCCGCCCCGACGTCATCTCGATCGGTTTCGCCATCGCCCTGTGGTCGGGCTCGCGCGCCGTGAACGTCTTCATCGACACGATCACCGTGATGTACGGCCTCGACGGCCACCGCGGCATCGTGGCGACCCGGCTGCTCGCCTTCCTCCTCTACATCGTGGCCCTGCTGATCGGCGCGGTCGTCCTGCCGCTGGCCGTCGTGGGCCCCGACCGGGTGGTGGAGCTGATCCCCTGGGGCACGGAAGTCGTCTCGGTCCTGTACTGGCCCGTCGTCATCCTCCTGTCGATCGCCTTCCTCACCACGCTGTACCACGTGTCCGTCCCCGTCCGCTCGCCCTGGATCGAGGACGTGCCGGGCGCCCTGGTGGCCCTCGGGATGTGGGTGCTCGGCAGCTTCCTGCTGCGCATCTACCTGACCAGTACGGTCGAGGGGCCGACGATCTACGGCTCGCTCTCCGCGCCCATCGCGGTCCTGCTGTGGATCGGCATCTCCGCCTTCGCGGTCCTGGTCGGCGCCGCGGTGAACGCCGCGATCGACCGGGTCTGGCCGTCCGTCGCCACCGCCGCCGCCCGCGCCGAGAACGAGCGCGCCCGCGCGGCCGAGGCCGCCGCCCTGGTGGCCCGGGCGAAGGCGGCGGTGGAGGACCTGGACGACGAGGACCCGGACATGCCCTCGGAGTTCCCCGAGCGCTGGTCGCGGTTCCTGCCGCCGGACGACGTGGTGGCGCGGCTGCACTCGCCGAAGGAGAAGGACAAGGAAAAGGAGAGGGACAGGGAGCGGGAGCGGGACCGCGACAAGGACCGACGCCGTGACGACACGGATCGGTCGGCCTAGCCTGGCACGCGTGTACGAGGAGCGAACCGCACGCCTCGAGGGCGCTGTCGTCTGGACCCACGGCGGGTCGCCCACGGGGACGGGACGGGTCCTGCCCGACGGGTGCATGGATCTGCTGTGGACCGACGGGCGCCTGCTCGTCGCCGGACCCGACACCCGGGCGTACGTCCCCGAGAACCCCGGCGACGCCTACGCCGGGGTCCGGTTCGCGCCCGGGCACGCGCCGCTGATCCTGGGCGTGCCCGCCCACGAGCTGCGCGACCGGCGCGTGGAGCTGGACGCGCTGTGGCCCGGCCCCCGCGTGCGGCGGCTCGCGGAGCGCGTCTCGGCCGCCCGCGACCGGGCCGCCGCGCTGGAGGAGTTGGCGCTGCGCCTCGCCGCCGACGCGCCGCGCCCCGACCCGCTGGTGCGGGCCGTGGTCGCGGGCTTGGAGGCCGGCCGCCCGGTCGCCGCCACCGCCGCCGCCGTGGGCCTGGGCGCCCGCCAACTGCACCGCCGCTCGCTGGACGCCTTCGGCTACGGCCCCAAGACGCTCGCGCGCGTGCTGCGGCTCCAACGCGCGCTCGCGCGCGTACGGGCGGGCGTGCCGTACGCGCGGGCGGCGGTCGAGGCGGGCTGCGCCGACCAGGCGCACCTGGCGCGGGAGGTGCGGGCCCTGGCCGGTACCACGCTGAGCGCTTACGTCGCGTCGGTGTCGGCGAAGAGGGACACCGCGCAGCCGTCGGGGTCCAGCACCACGGCGTAGCGCTGGCCCCACTCCGCGTCCCAGGGCTTCAGGTGCCCGCGGTGACCGGCGGCCACCAGCGACTCGTACACCGCGTCGACGCCGGCCGGGTCCGCGCAGCGGAACGCCAGGCCGACGCGGTCGCCGCCGCGCGGGCGCGTCCAGTCGGGGTCGAACGAGCGGATGACGTCCTCGGTGTCCCACAGCACCCGCAGCCCGCCGGGCAGCGTGACCTCGACGTGCGGGGCGGCGTCGGCGCCGGCGGGGATGTCCAGGCCGAGGCGGCGGTAGAAGGCGAGGGAGGCGGCCATGTCGGAGACGACGAGGCCGATGGCGTCCAGGTGTGGCGTCGGGGTGGTCGTGGGCTTCGTAGTGGTCATGACCGCACGCTAGGCAGCCTCCGCGGGGCCGGTCTTGTACGAATCGGACGTCACCGAACGGTCGTCACCCGCGCCGCGGGCGTTGTCAGTGCCGTCCGCCAGACTGGCGGCATGCGCAACATCCTCGTCGTGGACGACGACCCCACCGTTTCGGAGGTCGTCACCGGCTACCTCGAACGGGCCGGTTTCTCCGTCGCGCGCGCGGCCGACGGGGCCGAGGCGCTGCGGCTGGCCGCCGTGCGGTGGCCCGAGCTGGTGGTGCTGGACCTGATGCTGCCCGGCATGGACGGCCTGGAGGTGTGCCGCGCGCTGCGCGAGCGCGGGCCGGTGCCGGTCATCATGCTCACGGCGCGCGGTGACGAGGAGGACCGCGTCCTCGGCCTGGAGATAGGCGCCGACGACTACGTGACCAAGCCGTTCAGCCCGCGCGAACTGGTGCTGCGCGTCGAGTCCGTGCTGCGGCGGGGTGCCGCGCCCCCGCCCCCCGCGCCGGCGAGGAGCGCCGGCATCGTGCTCGACCCGGCCGCCCGGCGGGCCACCAAGGACGGCCGCGAGCTGGCGTTGACGCTGCGCGAGTTCGACCTGCTCGGGCACCTCATGCGGCACCCGGGGCAGGCCCACAGCCGGGAGGCGCTGATGCGCGAGGTGTGGGGCTGGGAGTTCGGCGACCTGTCGACCGTCACCGTCCACGTGCGGCGGCTGCGCGGCAAGATCGAGGACGATCCGGCGAGCCCCCGGCTGATCCGGACGGTGTGGGGGGTCGGCTACCGCTTCGACCCCGGGCCGGGAGGCGCCGATGAATGACCTGTTGCTCATCGCGGCCTACGCCTTCGCCGGGGCGGCCGCCGCCGGGATCGTCGGCGCCCTGGTGCTGCGCGCCCTGCGCCACCGCTCGCTCGTCGTCTCGCTGACGGTCGTCGCCGCCGTCACCGTGGCCGCGATGCTGGCGGGCACCCTCACCGTCTGCAAGGCGATGTTCCTGGAGCCGCACGACTTCTCCGTCATGACCACCGTCGTGGCGATGGCCGGGGTCGTCGCCCTCGCCACGGCCCTGCTGCTGGGCCGCTGGGTCGTCGCCCGCAGCCGCGAACTGACCCGGGCGGCCCGCTCCTTCGGCGACGGCGGCAGCTTCGCCGCACCCGGCGGCGCCGCCACCGCCGAGCTGGCCGAGCTCAGCCGCGAACTGGCCGCCACCAGCGCCAAGCTGTCCGCCTCCCGGGCGCGGGAGCACGCCCTGGAGAAGTCCCGGCGCGAGCTCGTCGCCTGGATATCGCACGACCTGCGCACGCCGCTCGCCGGGCTGCGCGCCATGTCCGAGGCGCTCGAGGACGGCGTCGCGCCCGACCCGCAGCGCTACTTCCGGCAGATGCGCACCGAGGTCGACCGGCTCAACGCCATGGTCGGCGACCTCTTCGACCTCTCCCGCATCCACGCGGGCGCGCTCTCCCTGACCCCGGCCCGCGTATCCGTGGACGACCTGGTGGAGGAGGCCCTCGCCGGCGCCGATCCGCTCGCCCGCGAGCTCGGCGTACGGCTCGTCGGCGACCGCGTCGACACGGTGCCGGTCGAGGTGGACAGCCGCGAGATGACCCGGGTGCTGGCCAACCTGCTGGTCAACGCCATCCGCCGCACCCCCGCCGACGGCACCGTCGCGGTCGCCGCCGAGCGCCGCGCCGACCAGGTGGTGCTCTCCGTGACCGACGGCTGCGGCGGCATACCGGAAACCGACCTTCCCCGGGTGTTCGACACCGGCTGGCGGGGCACCGCGGCCCGGACGCCGCCCGCGGGAGCGGGCCTGGGCCTGGCCATCGTGCGCGGCATCGTCGAGGCGCACGCCGGCCGCGCCGACGTGCGCAACGTCCACGGCGGCTGCCGCTTCGAGGTCGTCCTCCCGGCCGCTCCGGGGGCGTAGGCCCGGGGATCGTACGGGTCTTACGTCCCGGTGACGTAAGACTTTCGTCATGGCGTGAGCCGCCTCCGACACCGGTACTCCGCGTTGAATGGGCCGTACATGCGAGCGGACCCCGTGGATACCTGGAGGCAGTGATGAGTCGCGTACGACGTCGGATGACCGGCCCGGTGGTGACGGGCGCCGTGGCGCTCGTGCTGGCGGCGGTCGGCTTCGGGCTGTACTGGTTCCAGCCCTGGAAGCTGTGGGCCGATGCGACGGTCGACGAGTCGGCCCCGTCGGCCGTGGCGCCGCCGCCCACCGCGCAGCCCACGGTGGACCCTTCGGCCGCGGCCACCCCGGCCACCCCGGCCGCGCCCCGCACGGTCGCCACCGGCAGCCTCGTCAGCCACGAGCACCGCACCACGGGCAGCGTCCGGGTGCTGAAGCTCGCCGACGGCTCCCACGTCCTGCGGCTGGAGGGCCTCGACACCAGCAACGGCCCCGACCTGAAGGTCTGGCTCACCGACGCCCCCGTCCGCGAGGGCAAGGCCGGCTGGCACGTCTTCGACGACGGCGCGTACGTCAGTCTCGGCGACCTCAAGGGCAACAAGGGCGACCAGAACTACCCGCTGCCCGCCGGCATCGACCCGGCCGAGTACGCCAGCGTCAGCATCTGGTGCGACCGCTTCGACGTCTCGTTCGGCGCCGCGCCACTGCAGAAAGTGTAATGATAAGGTAAAGAAGATCCTTTTCTCGCCGCCATCGACCGCGCCCACGCGCCACCCCGGGAGGGCGATCATGGGAACCCGTCGGACCCCGCTGCCGGGCGTCGGCACGCAGTACGACGTCACCACCGAAGCGGGCCAGCACATCTCCGTCGTCGTCCACAACGACGGCCGCCGCTTCCTGGGCTTCTACCGCGCCGACGACCCCGACACCTGCGAGGCGTCGGTGCCGCTGACCCCCGACGAGGCCACCGCCCTGGCCCACTTGATCGATCCAGCGCCGCTGGAGGCCATCCGTACCGACGGCCTCGACCTCGTCACCGAACACATCCCCGTCAGCAGCCGCTCCCCCTACGCGGGGCGGCTGCTCGGCGACACCCAGGCCCGTACGCGCACCGGCGCCTCCATCGTCGCCGTCCTGCGCCGCACCAGTGTCCACCCCTCGCCCGGCCCCGACTTCCGGATGGCCGTGGGGGACACCCTCGTCGCCGTGGGCACCCGCGAGGGCGTGGACGCCCTCTCCGTGATCATCGCCGGAGGATGACATGCACGACACCACCGCGCTCCTCATAGAACTGGGAGCGGTCATCCTCGGCCTCGGACTCGTCGGACGGTTCGCCGGGCGCATCGGCCTCTCCCCGATACCCCTCTACCTCCTCGCCGGACTCGCCTTCGGGCACGGCGGGCTCCTCCCGCTCAAGGCCAGCGAGGACTTCGTCGCCGTCGGCGCCGAGATCGGCGTCATCCTCCTCCTGCTCCTCCTCGGCCTGGAGTACAGCGCCACCGAGCTCGTCACCAGCCTCAAGACGCAATCCCGGTCCGGTGCCGTCGACTTCCTCCTCAACGCCACCCCCGGCGCCGTCGCCGCCCTCCTCCTGGGCTGGGGACCCGTCGCCGCCGTCGCCCTCGCCGGCGTCACCTGGATCTCCTCCTCCGGCGTCATCGCCAAGGTCCTCACCGACCTCGGCCGCCTCGGCAACCGCGAAACCCCCGTCGTCCTGGGCGTCCTCGTCATCGAGGACCTGTCGATGGCCGTCTACCTCCCGCTCCTGACCGCCCTGCTCGCGGGAGTCGGCCTCGCCGGCGGCAGCATCACCGTCCTCATCGCCCTCGGCACGGTCGGCCTCGTCCTGTACGTCGCCCTCCGCCACGGCCGCCTCATCAGCCGCGCCGTCTCCTCCGACAACCCGGAGATGCTGCTCCTGGTCGTCCTCGGCCTCACCGTGCTCGTCGCCGGCGTCGCCCAGGAACTCCAGGTCTCCGCGGCGGTCGGCGCGTTCCTCGTCGGCATCGCGCTCTCCGGCGAGGTCGCCGAGGGCGCCCGCAAGCTCCTCACCCCGCTGCGCGACCTGTTCGCCGCCGTCTTCTTCGTCTTCTTCGGTCTTTCTACCGATCCGGCCGCCATCCCACCGGTGCTGGTGCCGGCGCTGCTGCTCGCCCTCGTCACCGCCCTCACCAAGATCGCCACCGGGTGGTACGCGGCCCGCCGCGCCGGCATCGGCAGCCGCGGCCGCCTCCGCGCGGGCGGCGCGCTGGTCGCCCGCGGCGAGTTCTCCATCGTCATCGCGGGCCTCGCGGTCGCCACGGAACCGCGCGTCGGCCCCCTCGCCACGGCGTACGTCCTCATCCTGGTGATCCTCGGCCCCCTCGCCGCCCGCTGGACGGAACCAGCCCTGCGGCGCGTACGCCTGCCCCGCCGCCCCGGGCCCCGCGCGGATCCGCCGCCGTCCGGCCACGAGCGGATGGCGGACGGCGCGAGGGACGGAGCGAGGGACGAAGCAAAGGACGGCGTGACCGTCAGCGGGCCTGCCGAAGGCCGGTGAACCGGGCCGACTGCCGCACGCCGGAAAAAACATTGGCGCGGGTGTGCGGAAGTGGCCTACGGTAAAGCCGTTCGCACGACCACGACGAGAACGTCAGAACTATGGGCGGGAGGTGTTGACCGATGACTGTCATTGCGCTGGGCGCTGCCCGCATCCAGTCCTATGTCACCGCCATTCCCGTGGCCTCCGGTTGACGCAACGCAACCCTGAGACCGCGCGCCCGTCCGGGCTCGCGCCCTCGCCGGAGGTCACCCTTCCCTGAAGGGTCTCCCCCTTGTCTTCGTCGACTTCGTCGTCGTCTTCGTTCTCTTCGTCTTCCTTCTCTACCTCCTCCGCGCCGCGTTCCCTCGCCCCGTACGGCTGGGACGCGGCGTGGGAGGCGGAATTCGCCCCGTACGCCGCCCAGGGGCTGCTCCCCGGCCGGGTGGTACGCGTCGACCGCGGCCAGTGCGACGTCGTCACCGCCGAAGGGCTCGTCCGCGCCGACACCGCGTTCGTGACGCCGCACGACCCGCTGAGGGTCATCTGCGCCGGTGACTGGGCCGCCGTCGAGCGCGACGGCACTCCCCGGTACGTACGCGCGTATCTGCCGCGGCGCACCGCGTTCGTACGCTCCACCTCCTCCAAGCGGTCCGAGGGGCAGATCCTCGCGGCCAACGTCGACCACGCCGTCATCGCGGTCTCCCTCGCCGGTGAGCTGGACCTGGGCCGGATCGAGCGGTTCCTCGCCCTCGCCTGGGAGTCCGGCGCGCAGCCGCTCGTCGTGCTCACCAAGGCGGACCTGGTGCCCGACCCCGTCGGGCTGTCGTACCTCGTACAGGACGTCGAGACCACCGCACCCGGTGTGCAGGTCCTGCCGGTCAGCTCCGCCACCGGCGAGGGCGTCGACGTGCTCGCCGCCGTCGTGGCGGGCGGGACCAGCGTGCTGCTCGGCGTCTCCGGCGCGGGCAAGTCCACCCTCGCCAACGCGCTGCTCGGCGAGGACGCCATGACCGTCCAGGCCATCCGCGACGTCGACGGCAAGGGCCGGCACACCACCACGACCCGGAACCTGCTGCTCCTGCCGGGCGGCGGCGTACTGATCGACACGCCCGGGCTGCGGGGCGTCGGGATGTGGGACGCCGGGACGGGCGTGGGGCACGTCTTCTCCGAGATCGAGGAGCTGGCGGAGGAGTGCCGGTTCCACGACTGCGCCCACCAGGCGGAGCCCGGCTGCGCGGTCCTCGCCGCCGTCGAGGCCGGCACCCTCCCCGAGCGACGCCTGGACAGCTACCGCAAGCTCCTCCGCGAGAACCGGCACATCGTCGCCAAGACGAACGCCCGTCTGCGCGTGGAGATGCGCAAGGAGTGGAAGCGCAGGGGCGCGGAGGGCCGTGCGGCGATGGACGCCAAGCGGGGGCGCACGCGCTGACACCGTACGACCGGTTCGGCTGATACGAGCGGGACGGGGGTGCTCGTGCCTTCCTGGCGCGGGCGCCCCATCCCGGCAGCCTTTGCCCCCCGGCACCCCGTTCCGGGGTCTCGGCCCGGCTCTGACGCTCTGTCAGCTGACGGCGGCCGCCTCCGAGACGCCGTCCCGCAGCGCCTCGGCCAGCGGCAGCACCGTCTCGTCGTGGCCGAGGTACTTGACCGCCGGGTGCGCGTCCAGGCCGGGGTTGGAGACCTTCCTCGTCTCCTCCAGCGCCTCGCACGGCCCCGTCAGCACCTTGCGCAGGTTCATCGACGCCACGATGTAGTCGTCCCGGTCGGCGACGTTCACCCAGCGGGCCACCCGCGGGGGCGCGAACGGCGGCTGCGGGCGGACCCGTTCCCGCACGATGGTGCGCAGCCCCAGCGGCGAGCCGAAGGTCACCAGCAGCGGCAGCGGCGCGTCCAGCCGGTGCAGTGCCTCGTACGCGACGACCGTCCCCAGGGAGTGCGCGTACACCGCCCGCGTCTCCGGCCCGATCTCGGCCAGCACGGCCTGCTGCGCCCGCTCCCGGATGTCCTCGTCCTCCAGGTACGCGGCGACCTGGGCCAGGTTCCGCAGGAGGGTGGTCTTCAGCGCGCCGAAGACCGAGCGCGCGACGATGCCGCAGCGGGCGAGGCTGCCCACCGTGAGCCGGAGCAGCTCCGGAACGCCCTGCTCGGGCCCGAGGTCCTCACGGAACGCCGTGAGTTCCCGCGCCGCCTCCGCGCGGTCGTCGGGGTCGGCGGCGTGCTCCTCGACGTTCTCCAGGAGGTCCTGGCCGACGCGCTGGGCGGTGGCCGCCATCGTCTCGGGCAGCGGCTGGTCCCACTCGTCGCGGGGCGTGTACGGCGTGAAGAGGTCGCGGTAGTACGCCATGGCGCTGCTGACGCGCCCGGTCGTGAGCCGGTCGGCGAGGTCCGCCTCGCCCGCCGCCCGCAGGGTTTCGCCGATCGCCGCGGTCCACTCGCCGTGGAGTTCGTCGACGGTCTGGCCCAAGGGGCCGATGCCATGGACGAGAACGACTTCTGCCACCGTGCGCGGTCCCCCTCCGCCGGCCCGGCGCCGACCGTCACCGGCCCGGGCTTCTCGCTGTCGCCTGACGGCGACCGCATCCGTCGCGTCAGTGCAGCCGTAGCTGCCGCACCAGCATCCCTTCCGGCCGTGCGGGCGGTCAACTCGCCGCCGTACAGCCTCCTTTGCGCACCCCTCCCCGATAATGGCGCGATGTCGAACCGCTTCTCCTTGGTGATCGCCGCGCAGTGGGACGGCTCCGGCCGGCACCTGGACGACCTCGCGCGTCAGGCGGAGGCGCTCAACGCGTATCTGCTCGACGACGACCGCGGCGGCTGCCTGCCCGCCCACGGCGGCGGCCTGCTGCTCGACCCGGACGGCGTCGAGGCCGTCCGGGAGGCGGTCGCCACCGCCTTCGCGCACACCACGGCGTCCGCCCAGGACGGCCCCGCCACCCTCCTGCTCGCCTTCCTCGGCCACGGGCTCGGCGTCCGCCACGACGACTTCCTCTACCCCGTGGCCACCAGCCCGGCCGTGCCCGACGCGCGGACGGCCTACTCCGTCCCGGAGGGCCTGCGCGACGGCCTGACCCGCCACGGGGACGTCCGCGCGCTGGCCGTGCTCATCGACGCCTGCCAGTCCGGCGTCGCCGCGCTCGCCGCCGCCCGGGAGTGGTTCCCAGCCTCCGTGGAACGGGGCCGCGAGATCGCGGTCCTCACCTCCGCCTCCACCGACCAGCCCGCCTACGGCCTGTCGTTCGTACGGGAGGTCAACCGGGTGCTGCGGGACGGCCACGCGCGCCTCGACCGCCTGCTCTACCACGACCAGCTGCGCTGGGCGGCGGGCTCGGCCGCCAGGGGGCAGCAGCCGCAGACGGTGGCGCACGGCGGCTCCTACAGCGGCCCCGACCCCGCGCGGCCGCATTGGATCGCCCGGAACGCCGCCTACGTCAAGGCTTTCAGCGTGCTCGCCGCCAGCCCGCCCGGTGAGGCGCAACTGACCCATCTGCGCCGGTTCCAGACGCCCGAGTCGCTGCCGAAGGTCATCGACGCGGTGACGACGCACCGGGCGGTCGCCGTCGTGGGCCGCAAGGGCTACGGCAAGAGCGTGCTCGCCGCCGCCCTGTGCCGGCCGGAACTCCTCGCGTACGCCGCGGAGTTCCGCGTCACGGCCCTGCACCACCTGGGCCCGACGTCCGCGGACGAGCGGGTCCTCTCGGACATCGCCCGCCAACTCGCCGCCTACCTGCCCGGGTTCGCGGAGGCCCAAGCGGCGTTCCGCCGCGACGTACCGCAGCCCGAGCGCAACGCGATGCCGCCGCAGCGGCGCCTGCTGGCCGAGCCCCTGTCCCGCTGCACGTCCACCGGGCCCGTACGCGTCGTCGTGGACGCCCTCGACCAGATGGAACCGAGCCAGATCCCGCGCCTGACCGAGGCGCTGGACAGCCTCGTGGCGGGCACGCCCCCCTGGTTCGGCATCGTCGTCACCAGCCGCGACGGGCTCCGACTGCCCGACTCGTGGCACCGGCTGCCCATGGAACCCGCCTCCGACGAGCAGATCAAGGGGTACCTGCGCACCGAGGGCGGCGGGGCCGGGCGGCGCGGCGACATCCTCCGGCGGGCCGCCGGCAACTGGCAGACGGTCCGCCTGCTGGTCCAGGCCGGGGCCGCGGCCGGCTCCGAAACCCTCCACGACGCCCTGTACGAGGAGGCCTGGGACCGCGCCCGCAGGAACGCGCCCGGCGGCCGCGCCGCATGGGTGGACGCCGTGCTCAACGTCCTGGGCGCCGTGGGCCAGGGCCCGGTGCTGCCCCGCCCGCTCCTGCTCCGGGCGGCCGCACACCTCCACGGCCCCGGCACCGAACCCGAGCTCGACCAGGTGCTGGAGCTGCTGCCCGGGCTGCTGAGCCGGGTCCCCGAGCCCCGCGTCGGGGAGATGATCGGCGCCGACCACCAGACCATGGTCGACCACATCGCGGAGGCGGCCGAGACCGAGGGGCGGCTGTCGCCGACGGAGGGCCACCGCGCCCTCGCCGAAGCGCTCGGCACAATGGCCCCCATGATCCACCACGATCCGGACGACCCCCTCCACGCGTACGCGCGCGACGCCGAACCCGTACACCTGTGGGAGCTCGGCGACTACCCGGGCGTACTCGCCAGCCTGGAGGCCCGGCCGTCGCCCGACGCGGCCGCCAACCGCGACCGGTGGCTGGCCTGGTGCGAACGGCTGTCCGCCCGGCCCGGCCCGGAGCACATCGCGACCCTGCGGGCCCGCCAGCACGCCGCCTACTGGGCCGGGCGCGCCGGGTCGTACAGCACCTCGCGCCGGATGTACGAGGAGGTGCTGGAGGTCCAGTCGCGCGTGCTGCCGCCCGACGACGAGGACATCCTGGAAAGCAGGCACCGCATCGCCTACGCGACCGGCCAGACGGGCCGCTTCGCCGAGGCCGTGGAGCTCCACCGGGAGCTCCACGCCACCCAGACCCGCGTCCTGGGCCCCGACGACCGGCGGACCCTCGAGACCCGCCACCACATCGCCTACTGGACCGGGCGCGGCGGGGCGATGGCCGAGGGCCTGCGGCTCCACGAGGAGCTCCTGCCGCACCAGATCCGGGTCCTCGGGCCCACGCACCGGGACGTCCTGGAGAGCCGCCACTACATCGCGTACTGGTACGGCCGCCTCGGCCGGCCCGACGAGGCGCTCGCCATGCACGAGCAGCTGCTGCGCGACCGTGTCGAGGTGTTCGGCGAGGACCACGAGCAGGTGGTCTTCAGCCGCATGAACATCTGCAAGTTCACCGCCGAGGGCGGCCGGCCCCGGGAAGGCCTCGCCGCCTACCGGGAACTGCTCCCCCAGGTGGAGCGGGTCAAGAGCCCGCACCACCCCGACGCGCTCCTCGTACGGCTCAACATCGCGCGCTACACCTGGGAACTCGGCGACCCGGTCGAGGGGCTGCGGCTCCACGAGGAACTCCTCGCCGACCAGCGCCGCGTCAACGGGGACCGCCACCCCACCGTGCTGATCACCCGCCACAACATGGCCTGGATCCACGGCGAGACCGGCGACCCGGAGCGCGCGGTGCGGGAGCTCACCGCCCTGCGCGACGAGCGCATCGAGGTGTACGGGTCCGCCGACCACCCCGAGGTCCTGACGACCCGCCTCGGCATCGCGTGGTGGACCGCCGCCGCCGGTGACCCGGAGGCGGGCGTGGCGCAGCTGCGCACGGTCCTCGCGGACCGGTCCCGCGTGCTGGGCGACGGCCACCCCGACGTGCTGGACGCCCGCTCGCGCCTCGGCGAGCTGCTCGGGCGGGCGGCGGGCGCGGGACACGCGGAGGAGGCCGCGGAGCTGCTGTCCGCGACGGCGGCCGAGCAGGCGGAGCGCAACGGCGCCCGGCACCCGCACACCCTCGCCACCCGGGCCCGCCTCGCGGACGTCCTGCTGCGCACGGGTCGCCCATCGGAGGCCAGGGAACTGCTGGCCGGGCTGCTCCCGCACCAGGCCGAGGTGCTGGGGTCCCGGCACCCGGCCACGCTGGCGACCGAGACCGCGCTCGCCCCGGGGTGAGGTCCGGGGTGAGCGCCCCGGTCCGCGCCGCGCCACGAACGCGGTGTCCGAAAACCGCCGGACCGCACCCCGGCGGCCCCGCGACACTGGAGGCGTGACACGGACGTACGGCGAGACGGAGACCCGGCACGGGACGGAGACCCGGCACGGGACGGACACCCGGTACGAGCCGGACACCCGGTATGAGGTGGTGCGCAGCCGCGACGCCCGCTTCGACGGCGTGTTCTTCTTCGCGGTGGCGACCACCGGCATCTACTGCCGGCCCAGCTGCCCGGCCGTCACGCCCAAACGGCAGAACGTCACGTTCTTCCCGACCGCCGCCGCGGCCCAGCGCCACGGCTTCCGGGCCTGCCGCCGCTGCCGCCCCGACGCCGTGCCCGGGTCCGCCGCCTGGAACGTACGCGCGGACGTGGTGGCGCGGGCCATGCGCCTGATCGGTGACGGGGTCGTGGACCGCGAGGGCGTCCCCGGTCTGGCGGAGCGACTCGGGTACAGCGCGCGCCAGGTGCAGCGGCTGCTCAACGCCGAGCTCGGCGCCGGGCCGGTCGCGCTCGCCCGGGCCCAGCGCGCCCACACCGCGCGGACACTCCTGCAGACGACGCCGCTGCCGGTCACGGAGATCGCCTTCGCGTCCGGGCACTCCAGCGTGCGGCAGTTCAACGACACGATCCGGGAGATCTACGCGCGCACGCCGAGCGAGCTGCGCGGCGAGCGGCGCGGCCGGGCGGACACCGGGCCCGGCGGGGTCCCGCTGCGGCTCGCGTACCGGGGCGCGTACGCCGCGCGGGAGGTCTTCGACCTGCTGGCGGACGAGGCCGTCGACGGCGTGGAGGAGGTCGCCGGCCGGCCCGGCGCGCGCACCTACCGGCGTACGCTGCGGCTGCCGTACGGCTCCGGGATCGCCGCCGTCGACGAGCGGTCCTCCGGGCCGTGGCTGGAGGCCCGCATCCACCTGAGCGACCTCCGCGACCTGACGACCGCCGTCCAGCGGCTGCGGCGGCTGTTCGACCTGGACGCCGACCCGTACGCGGTCGCCGAGCGGCTCGGGTCCCTCGCGGCCGCGCGTCCGGGGCTGCGGTCGCCCGGCGCCGCGGAGCCGGAGGAGTTCGCGGTACGGACCTTGGTGGGGCGCGCGGAGGCGCGTCGGCTGGTCGAGGCGCACGGCACGCCGCTCGACACCCCGTGCGGCGGGCTCACGCACCTGTTCCCCGCGCCCGCCGCACTGCTCGGACACCCGCGGGCGGGGGCGCTCGCCGCCGCGCTGGCGGGCGGTGACCTGCGGCTCGACCCGGGCGCCGACCGCGACGAGGCCGAGCGGGCGCTGCGCGCGCTGCCCGGGGTCGGGGCCCGGTCGGCCGCGCTGATCCGGATGCGCGCCCTGGGGGATCCGGACGTGGCGCTCGACGAGCGCGCGGACCGGGAGGAGTGGCGGCCCTGGCGCTCGTACGCCACGCGGTACCTGGGCAGCCGGTAGCCTCAGCCGCCGAGCACCGCGCCGATCCAGCCGCCGACGACCAGCAGGCACGCGAACAGCTCCACCAGCACACTCCCGCCGATCGCCCGCATCACCGTCCGGGTCGAGCTGACGGCCGGCCCGTGGCCGCCCAGCCGGAGCCGCTCCGCGAGGTAGATGCCGCCGATGTAGCCCGGTACGGCTCCGATCACCGGGACCAGTACGAAGCCGAGCACCGCGCCCACCCCCGCGTACACCACCATCCGGACGGTGACGCCCGCGCCGCGCAGCCGCCGCGCGGGCAGCTGCCAGACGATGACCTGGGTCAGCAGGAGGAGGGCCGTCGCCGCGACGAGCAGCCACCAGGCGAGGCCGCTCTTCTCGTGGAGCGCCCACCACGCGGTCGCCGCCCAGACCAGCCAGGTGCCGGGCACGCCGGGCACCAGCACGCCGAAGAGGCCGAGCAGCATCACCGACCCCGCGATGACGAGCTGCCACGCACCCACGCGTCCAGCCTGCCGGACCCGCTTCCTCCGCGCAGGTCGGAGTCAGCTGCGCGCCACCCACCCGCGTTCGTACGCGTGCCAGCCCAGCTGGAGGCGCGTGGTCACGCCCGCCGCCTCCATCAGGGCCTTCACACGGCGCTGGACCGTGCGCAGGCCGAGGTCCAGTTGCTTGGCGACGCTCGCGTCCGTCAGGCCCGCCAGCAGCAGGGAGAGGATCTCCAGGTCCGTGGCGTCCGGACCGGGGACCGTGCCCTCCGTCACGCGCTCTCCGGCGCCCGGCCGCAGCGGCACCGCCTCGCGCCACACCGCCTCGAAGAGGGCCGTCAGCAGGTCCAGCAGCCCGCTCGCGTGCACCACCAGCCCCGCCGGTTCGGCGTCCCGGCCACCCGTCAGCGCCACCATGGCCAGGGTCCCGTCGGCGATCACCAGGTCCGCCGGGAGCCGGTCCGCGACCCGAAGCCGCCCCGCACGGGGCAGCCCGGCCACCCCGTCCGGTCGCGACAGCACCGACCGGGCCACGACCGCGCGGTACGCCACGGGCGCGAGGCCCTCCCGGCCCCCGGTCTCCCGGTCTGCGGCCTCCTGGCCCGCGGTCTCCCGGTCCGCGGCCTCTTGGCCCGCGGTCTCCCGTTCCCCGGCCTCCCGGTCTGCGGTCTCCCGTACCCCGTGCTCGGCCGGCTCCGTCACCAGCGCGCACACCTCCCGCGCCGCCCCCAGCCGGAGCTGCCGGAGCCGGTGCGCCACCGCGCTCGCGCCCGTCACCACCTCCACCAGGTCGTGCGCCTCGGGCCCGGCCGCCTCCGCCCGGTACCCCTCGGCGAGCACCGCCGCCGCCTGCTCCGCCCGCTCCAGCTCGTGCCGCTGGCGCGTCAGCAGGGCCCCGAGCGCCACGGCCGGCGGCGCCGCCACCCAGCGCCCCGCGCCCACCGGGGACCGGGCGGCCAGGCCCCGCGACTCCAGCCGCCGGAGCGTGCGTTCGGTGTCCGGCTCCGGCAGCGCGAGCCGGTGCGCGAGGTCCGCGACCTCCGCCGCGCCCAGCGACACCAGCGCGCGGTACGCCGACTCCTGCCGTTCGTCCAGGCCTATCGCGGACAGCACCCCTGAAGCCCCCTCGTTCCCGCGGCCGTGGCGTGAAACGGCCACGGCGTGAACCCGCCGCGCTCATCATGACCGCCCCACCCGCCCCGCTGCCATGGTGCGGTCATTTTCCGGATGACCGTTTTCCTCCGCACCCGGCGGTGGACAATTAAGGGCATGAGCCCACAGGGGGAGACGCCCACCACCGGCGGGGACGACTGGTGGGAGAAGCTGTACGACGACGGCGCACCGGACACGGCCCCGGCCGCGACGGGCGACACTCTGGACGACCGCTTCGACTCGGCGTCCGACACGGTGGCCGACCCGGTCGCGGGCCCGGTGTCCGCCCCGGCCCCCGCTTCGGCGTCCGACAGCGCGTCCGACACGGCGTCCGGTTCGGCGCCCGACGCGGCCTCCGCCCCGGCCTCCGGCATAGCGGCTGATGCGGCGTCACCCCGGCTCCCCGGCCCGCGCGCCGGCTACGTCGGCGCCGGCCCGCCGACGTACGACGCCGAACCGACGGCCCTGCCCCCCGCCCAGGCCGGGCACCTCGGGCAGCTGGTCGCCGACACCGTGCTCGACGGCGCCCGTTACGGCACGTACACCCTGCGCGCCGCGTCCGTACGCGGCGACTCCGCGCGCTACCGCGGTGAGCCGCGCCGCGACGCGCTGCTGACCGCCCGGTTCGGCGGCGGAGACGCCGCCCTCGTGCTGGTCGCGGTCGCCACCGGCGCGCGCGCCGCCGAGGCCGCGCACCTCGCCGCCGCCGACGCCTGCCGGCGGATCGGCGACGCGGTGGGCCGCAGCCACGCGCGGCTGTCCGAGGACATCAGGGCGGGCCGCCGCCGTGACCTCAAGTCGGGCCTGCACCGGCTGACCGACCGCACCTACGGCAAGCTGCGCGCCCGCGCCGCCGAGCTGGGCGTCGCGCCGGAGGAGTACACCGCCGGGCTGCGCTGCCTGCTGATGACCGCCGATCCGGGCTGCCGTACCCGTGTGTTCTTCGGCGTCGGCGACGGCGGGCTGTTCCGGTTGCGCGGCGGCGTCTGGCAGGACATCGAGCCGCGGCCCCCGGAGCGGAAGGACCTCACGGGCGAGCCCGTCGTCGGCTACGGCTCACCCCCGGACCCGGCAAGGGCCGACGCGACGCCTGCCGAGACCCCGGAGGGCGACCGGCTGACCATGGACCTGGGCGTCCCCACGCCCCCCTCCCCGTACATCGAACCTCCCGTCCCGCCCCCGGCGGAGCCGTTCCGCTTCCGCGCCTCCGTCGCCCGCCCCGGCGACACGCTGCTGCTGGCCGGCCCCGGGCTCGCCGAGCCGCTGCGCGGCGAGGGCGCGCTGGCGAAGGAGCTCGCCGAGCGGTGGGGGAGCGGCGGCCCGCCCGGCCTGGCGCGGTTCCTCGCGGACACCCAGCTGAGGGTGAAGGGCTACGCCGATGACCGTACGGCCGTGGCCCTGTGGGAGGAATGAAGAGGCGGGAACGCGGCGGCCATGAGATGGATGGAGCATGGCCAAACAGAGCGTGGCGGAACAGTTCGTCGAGATCCTCGTGCGCGCCGGCGTCCAGCGGGTGTACGGCGTCGTCGGCGACAGCCTGAACCCCGTCGTCGACGCCATCCGCCGCACCCGCGGCATCGACTGGGTGCAGGTGCGCCACGAGGAGGCCGCCGCCTTCGCGGCCGGCGCCGAGGCCCAGCTCACCGGCCGGCTCGCCGCCTGCGCCGGCTCGTGCGGCCCCGGCAACCTCCACCTCATCAACGGCCTGTACGACGCGCACCGCTCCATGGCCCCGGTCCTCGCCCTCGCCTCGCACATCCCCTCCGGCGAGATCGGCCTCGGCTACTTCCAGGAGACCCACCCCGAGCGGCTGTTCCAGGAGTGCAGCCACTACTGCGAGCTGATCTCCAGTCCGCAGCAGATGCCCCGGGTGCTCCAGACCGCCATCCAGCACGCCATCGGCCGCGGCGGGGTGAGCGTGGTCGCCCTGCCCGGCGACCTGGCCGCCCAGGCGGCCCCGGACAAGCCCGTCGAGCAGGCCCTGGTCACCACCCGCCCCACCGTCCGCCCCGGCGACGCCGAGATCGACGCGCTGGTCCGGCTCATCGACGACGCCGACAAGGTCACGCTCTTCTGCGGCGCCGGCACCCAGGGCGCCCACGCCGAGGTGATGCAGTTCGCGGAGCGCGTCAAGGCACCGGTCGGGCATGCCCTGCGCGGCAAGGAGTGGATCCAGTACGACAATCCGTACGACGTGGGGATGAGCGGGCTGCTCGGCTACGGCGCCGCCTACGAGGCCACCCACGAGTGCGATCTCCTCCTGCTCCTCGGCACGGACTTCCCGTACAACGCCTTCCTGCCGGACGGCGACGTCAAGATCGCCCAGGTCGACGTGCGGCCGGAACACCTCGGCCGCCGCTCCAAGCTGGACCTGGCCGTCTGGGGCGATGTGCGTGAGACCCTGCGCTGCCTCGTGCCCCGTGTGCGCCCCAAGTCCAGCCGCAAGTTCCTCGACAAGATGCTGAAGAAGCACGCCGACGCCCTGGAGGGGGTCGTCACGGCGTACACGAGGAAGGTGGAGAAGCACACGCCGATCCACCCGGAGTACGTCGCCTCCGTACTGGACGAAATGGCCGATGACGCGGCGATTTTCACTGTTGACACAGGAATGTGCAATGTGTGGGCCGCCCGCTATCTGACCCCCAACGGACGGCGCCGCATCATCGGGTCGTTCCGGCACGGCTCGATGGCCAACGCCCTGCCGCAGGCCATCGGCGCCCAGCTCATCGACCGCAAACGGCAGGTCGTCTCCCTGTCGGGCGACGGCGGGTTCTCCATGCTGATGGGCGACTTCCTCACCCTGGTGCAGCACGACCTGCCGGTGAAGGTGGTGCTCTTCAACAACTCCTCCCTGGGGATGGTGGAGCTGGAGATGCTCGTCGCGGGCCTTCCGTCGTACGGGACGGAGAACCACAACCCCGACTTCGCGGCCATCGCCCGGGCGGCCGGCGCGTACGGGGTGCGCGTGGAGAAGCCCAAGCAGCTGGCGGGCGCGCTGAAGGACGCCTTCAAGCACAAGGGCCCGGCGCTCGTCGACGTGGTGACCGACCCCAACGCGCTCTCCATCCCGCCGAAGATCAAGGCCGACATGGTGACGGGCTTCGCGCTCTCCGCCAGCAAGATCGTGCTGGACGGAGGGGTGGGCCGGATGCTCCAGATGGCCCGCTCCAACCTGCGCAACATCCCCCGGCCGTGACGCGCTGCCCGACCGGTGCTCCCCGCACGCTCGCGTACTACCCCGATGCGCCCCCCTGACCGCCCCCCTGGCCTGGGAATCGTAGGCGTGACGGCGTGTGGGCGGGGGCATGCATCCCGTGAACCAGTTCGAGCGAAAGGGCCGAGCCGTGCGGGTGGGGGCTATGAGCAGGCGTCAGACAGCGGCACGACCGACGCGGTGGCGCAAGCACGTGAGCGGCGACGACCTCACGGCCGTAGGGGAGGTGAGGCACGGATTGCGCGAGCTGCTGCGGCACTCGGGCCAACCGGGCTCCGCCGACGCGGCGGAGCTGCTCACCAGCGAACTGGTGACGAACGCCCTGATCCACACCCGGCACGGCGCGGTCGTCACGGCCACGGTCGAGCCGGGAGGCGGATTACGGGTGGAGGTGCGGGACTTCGACGGAGCGCCGCCCCTGCCGCACATATCCGTCGCCGATGACAGCACACACGGCAGAGGCCTCTTCCTGGTGCAGGCGCTCGCCGACGCGTGGGGGGTACGGGGCCACGGGGTGGGCAAGACGGTGTGGTTCGAGGTGTCCGGCGCGGTCGGGCCCGCCTGACGCGCGAGCGCCAGGACGGACCCGCCGGACCTGACGGACCCGCCGGACTCGACGGACCTGACGGACCCGTCGGCCACGCAGCTGGTCCCGGCCCGGGTTCACCCCGGGTGCTTCAGCCGAACTGCTGCTCCAGGTGGGCGAGTTTCTGCTCCAGGGAATCCAGCCGTGGCAGCGTCTGCGTGTCGTCCTCCGCGGTGAGGTCGACCATGCGCGGCTCAGTGTCCTTCACGGCCTGGAGGGAGGGCCGGGATCGGGGCGGCGGCTCCGCCGTCCCGGGTATGGCAGGCTCCGCGATGGGGGATCCCACGGCCGTCGCCGCGGAGCCGGAGCCGGAGGGGCGGTTCGCCACGTTGACGGCCTGCACCTCGACGTGCGTGGAACCCATGGCGGGGCTCATGGCCCGCACGTCGACCTGCCGGCCGCCGCGCCCGAGCCCCCAAGCCCGGTGCTGCCGGTTGAACGCCCGCAGGCGCGCCCGCTCCCGCTTCGCCTCCTCGCGCCGCCGCAGCCGGCTCTGCTGCTTCTGCCGCCGGTCCTCGCGGACCTCGTCGACGGCCTCGTCCAGCGTCCGTACGCCCTCCAGCAGCATCAGCGACCACGCGCCGAACGTCTCGCGGGGCGCCCGCAGCCACCGTACGATCCGGATCTGCGGCAGCGGCCGGGGCACCAGGCCTTGTTCGCGCAGCGCGGCCCGCCGGGTCTGCTTCAGCGCCCGGTCGAACAGCACGGCCGCCGACAGCGACATGCCCGCGAAGAAGTGCGGGGCGCCCGCGTGCCCGGCGCCCCGGGGCGCGTGCACCCAGTTGAACCACGCCGCCGCGCCCGCGAACGTCCACACCAGCAGGCGCGAGCCGAGCGCCGCGTCACCGTGGCTGGCCTCGCGCACCGCGAGGACGGAGCAGAACATCGCGGCGCCGTCGAGGCCGAACGGCACCAGGTACTCCCAGCCGCCGGACAGGCTCAGGTTCTGCCGGCCGAAGCCGACCAGTCCGTGGAAGGAGAGCGCGGCGGCGACCGCGGCGCAGCAGAAGAGGAGCAGGTAGGAGGCGGTGCCGTAGACGGCTTCCTTACGGCGGCGGCGCTCCTCGCCGCGCTCCCAGGAGTCGTCGGCGGCCTTCTCGCCGGCCCGCTTGCCGCGGGTGAGCACCGCCACCGCCGCCACGAGCCCCACCAGCATCAGGCCGCCCGGAAGCAGCCAGTCCAGCGATATGTCGGTCAGTCTCATGCGGTGTCCCTCGCATCGTCGCTCGCGGTAGGGCGGTCGGCCGCCATATTGGCCGAAGGCCGCGGGGCACCACGGGGGTTTCGGAGCAAGAGGACGCCATCGGGGTCGCACGGCATACGAATAGGTGCGATCTGATCGAACTACCGTAGGGGAGGCGCGAGTTGCGTTCGATTCATGCCACCCGGGCGGGTGGCGTGGAGGTCACGCCGATGCGCTCAACTTGCGTACGCGGTCGGCGTCGCAGGTACGCGGACAGGTGACGCAGGTGTCCTCGGGGCGCAGGGTGTAGAAGAGGCAGCAGCTGGCCCGGTCGCGGGTCGGCAGCGTCTCGCCGTTCGGCCCGGTCAGCTCGCGGAACCCGGCGGAGCCGACGTACGGCTTGAGCGCGGCGGCGCGGGCGGCGGCTTCGGCTCTCGCGTCCGGTCCGGCACCGCTGCCGGCCGTGGCCCCCGTACCCGTGTCCCTGCCCGTACCGGTGCCCGTGTCCCTGCCTGTACCGGTGCTCGTGCCCCGGCTCGTGCCCCTGCCCTTGCCCGTGCTCGCGCCCGGCAGCAGCAGCTCCAGCTCCGCCATCGCGCGCGGCTCCTCGCCCAGCAGGTGGCCGATGTACCAGAGCCCCTCGACGATCTCGTCCGTGACCATGCCCCACAGGGCCCGCTTGCCGCGCCGCATGCGCGGCCCGAAGCCCTCCAGGACCGGGGCCAGGTGCTCGGCGACGGCCGCCCGCACCTCCGCGCGCAGCGCCTCCTCGTCCGGGACGACCCGGGCGCCGGGCAGCGCGGCCGCCGGGTCGCCGGGCAGGCAGGCGAACTCCCGCACCCGGACCGTCATCCGGCCCAGCGCCCGCTGGAACGCCACGTCCGCGACCGGCAGGCGGGGCACCCGGCGGTGCAGGAACCACGGCACGGTGACGAGGAGGCAGGCGGGCCACGCGTACCGGTGCAGCGCGAAGCTGGCGACGACGTCGGGGCGGGCCCGCTGCCCGTAATCCCGCACCACCTGCGCGTCGTCCCAGGCGAGGAACGCGTCCAGGGCCTCCCCGCCCGCCGCGAGCTCGTCCGCGCCGACCCAGCCGCCGCCGCGCGGCGCCGACTCGCCGTCCGCCGGCTCACGCACCCGCAGCCCGGGGAACACCTCGGCGAGGCGGGCGTACGCCTCCGCCACGGGCGAGGCCGCGACGGTGGAACGGGGAGTGGAGAGGAGCGCGGGGACGGTCATGCAGGGACCACCGATCACGATCGTTGGCAGGTAAGCCTTACCTTACCCGATCTGATCGACATGGGAACTGCGACTGCGTGGCCTTATCGTGCACACGGGCCCTTTCCACCGCGAGCCGGGCCCTGGCACCAGGCACCAGGAGGACCCGAGTGGAGCAGCAGGGCAGCGCGCGCGAGAGGGCCACGACCCCGCCGCACCCGCCGCACCGGTCACTGCCCGGGCAGCGCCCCGGCGGGCACCCGGCGGCCCGCCTCCCCGAACAGCACGCACGCGGCGAACACACCCACAGCGAGCCCCCGGCCCCCGGCGCCCCTGCCTCGGGTGCCGGCGTCCCGGCCCCAGCCCCCGGCGTCCCCGCCCCGGGTGCCGCCGCCGGGCCGCTCGTGCAGCGGCACTCCGTACGCGGACAGATCCTCGACGCCCTGCGGACCGCCCTGGTCAGCGGAGAGCTCACCCCCGGCGAGGTGTACTCGGCCCCCGCGCTCGGCGCCCGCTTCGGCGTCTCCGCCACCCCCGTCCGCGAGGCGATGCAGCAGCTCGCGCTCGAAGGCGCCGTCGAGGTCGTGCCGAACCGCGGCTTCCGCGTCACCCGCCGCACCCCGCGCGAGCTCGCCGAACTCGCCGAGGTCCGCGCCCTCATCGAGGTGCCCGTCATGCTGCGGCTGGCCCGTACGATCCCCGCCGACCGCTGGACGGAGCTGTGGCCCCTCGCCGAGGCCACCGCCGCGGCCGCCGCCCGGGGCGACATCGCCCACTACGCCGAGTCCGACCGCGCGTTCCACCGCGCCGTCCTCTCCCTGGCCGGCAACGCCCAGCTCGTCGACATCGCCGACGACCTGCACCGCCGCGCCCAGTGGCCGCTCACCGACCAGCCCCGGGCCCGCCGCGCCGACCTCGTCGCGGACGCCGCCGAGCACAGTGCCCTGCTGGAGGCGCTGATCGCCCAGGACCTGTCGGTGGTGCAGTCGCTGGTACGCGAGCACTTCACCAGCGCCAAGTGAGCGGCACCGGCGTGACCCGGCGCGCCGCCGTGTGGACGCTGGCCAACCGGCTGGGTGTGGTCGCCGGGACCCCGGCCGAGCTGCTGTCCGCGCTCCTGGCCGGGCCGCCCCGCACCGTACGGGTGGACCTCGCCCCCGACGACGACCTCGCCCCCGACGACGACCTCGTCCACGCGCTCCGCGCGCTGGGCCACCTCGACGTCGTCGCGACCGGCCCGCCGCCGCCCCCTGCTCCCTACTCCCCGCCGAACCTCGACGACCCGGAGGCCGTCTGCGCCGCCGACCCGCTGTCCGTCACCGAGGCGTACGAGTCCGGCACCGATCCCCACGGGGGCCTGCGCGCCGCGTGGCTGCGCGCCGGGCAGGCGCTGATCCGCGACGGGCAGACCCCGGCGGGCCGCGCCCTGGTCCTGCTCACAGCGCTCGACGACACCGCCGACCGGCGGCTCGCGCCCGCCCTCGCGGAAGTGGCCGCCGGGCAGCCGTGGCGCCTGGCGTGGTCACGCCGTACGCCCGGCACCGCGCTGACGACCACGCCGGACGGGCGCCTGGTCGGGGCGGACGAGCCGCGCGCCACGGCGGTCGCGTGCCTCCCCGACGGGACGCGGCTGGCGCTGGACGAACGGGGTCGGCTGCAGACGCGCGGCGGCCCGCCGACCCGGCTGACCGAGGCCGTGACGGCCACCCTGGCCCGGCACCCCGCGACGGCCCTCGCAACCGCCGGCCCCACGGTGCTGACCGGCGACCGGATGGGCACGGTGCACGCCTTCGGCCTCGACGGGGTGGACCAGGCCGCGCTGCACCCCGGCCGCGTCACCGCGCTGGCGGCCTCGGCGTCGACCGCGTACAGCGGCGGAACGGACGGCACCGTACGCGCCTGGCGCCCCGGCCGTGCGCCCGCGCGCCGTCCGGTGGCCGCACGCCCGCACCCGGTCGTCGCCCTCCACGCCGCCGACCGGTTCCTCGCGGTCGCCTGGGCGGACGGCCTCGCCGAGCTGCACGGTCTGCACGGCCTCGGCGCCCGCCGGGTCCTGCGCTTCCGCCCCGGGCCCCGGATCCGCGCGGTCGCCGTGACGGGCGACGGCTCGCTGGTCGTCGGCCTGGACGACGTACTGCTCTGCCTGGCGCAGGCGGAACGCTCCTGCGGGTGATCGGGCGTCCCACCCCACGCCGTGGGCACTCGTCGTGGTCAGGATCCCCTCGACCCCGCATCTTTCCCGCCCGAAGGGACGCCGCCCTCATGAGCCACTCGCGCCGCCGCCGTCGCCGTACCGCCGCGCTCTGCGCGCTGGTCGCGCTGCCCGCCTCGCTCACGGCCATGGCCCCCGCGCCCGCGCCCGCCCCCGCGCCCTCCACGGACTCCGTCTACGCGGTCGCCCTCGGCGACGGCTTCATCGCCGGCGAGGGGGCCCGCTGGAAGGGCAACGCGGAGGGTGACTGGGCCAAGGGCGGCGTCCCGGCCGAGCTGCGCGCCGCGACGGACCGCACGCAGGCCGAGAACCTGCCGCTCGACTCGGTGTACGCGCCCAGCGCCTCGGACTGCCACCGCTCCGACACGGCCGAGATCCACGGCGCCAAGGGCGTGCCCAGCCCGCACGGCGAGATCGCCCACCCCCTCAACCTCGCCTGCTCCGGCGCGCAGACCCGGCACGTCCTGAGCGAGCCCTACCGCAGCGAGCGGCCCCAGCTGGAGCAGCTGAAGGCGCTCCTCGCCTCGGAGCGCACCAAGGTCGGGTACGTGGTCGTCTCCGTCGGCGGCTCTGCACTCCCGGAGGCCGCCGGCAGGTGCGCCGCGTCCTGGAAGGCGAACGCGTACTGCTCGGTGGACCGGGCGGTGACCGAGCCCGTCCTCAAGAGCGTCAAGGCGGCGGAGCAGGAGGCCGCCGACACGGTCGCCAAGGTCAAGGAGGCCCTCGCGGCCGCCGGTTCGTCGGCCCGGATCGTCCTCCAGTCCTACCCCGCCACGCTCGCCCCGGGAGACCCGGCCACGACGGCCGGCGACGAACACAGCTGGACCCGCTGGGGCACCTACGGCTGCCCCTTCTACAACCGCGACCTCGCCTGGCTGAACACGCAGGTCTACCCCGCCCTGTCCGCCGCCCTGAAGAAGGCCGCCACGGCCCAGCAGGTCTCCTTCCTCGACGTCCGCAGGGTCGCCGAGGGCCACGAGGTCTGCCACACCTCCACCCACCAGGCCGAACTCACCACCCGCGGCCGCGTCTACCTCCCCGCCGCCGCCGACGCCCAGTGGGCCCGCTACTTCGAACGCTCCAAGAACCCCCTCCCCGCCACCGACGAGGCCGAGTCCCTCCACCCCAACTTCTACGGCCAGCAGGCCCTCCGCACCTGCCTCTCCGACGCCCTGCGACAGCTGGCGCAGGCCGACAAGAACCTCGCCCTGCAGTGCACGGGCGCGCCGCGCAAGGCCCCTTCGGCCCTGACGGCGACGGCGGCGGGCTGAGGGTTCGCGGGGCGCGGTCGCCGGTTCCGGCCCCTACCAGGCGACCTTCGGCGTCGCCCGACAGGCCCATCCCCCCCGGTGCGCAGCACTGCTCCGTACGGCGGAGCGGCGATCGGCAAATTACAGGGTCACAATCCGTTTTCGCCGCCGCCGAACCCGACGGCACGGCACGTGATCAACAGCCGGTCCTCCATGGCAACCTGCTGGCGCAGGCAGTGACTTGGAGCTGGAGGTACACCGCCCGTGGCGGCGAACAACCACCCCACCGTCAGGGGGCGACGACTGGGAGCGGAACTGCGCCGGCTCCGTAAGGCCAGCGGTCTGACCGGCACGCAGGTGGCGGCGCGTCTGCTGATTTCCCAGGCCAAGGTCAGTCACATGGAAACCGGTCGCCGTGCCGTCAGTCCCCGCGACGTGCGCGACCTGTGCACCCTCTACGGCGTCACCGACCAGGATGTCGTCGACTGCCTCATGGAGCTGGCCAGGGCATCGAGCCGACAGGGCTGGTGGCACGCCTACGGCGACATCCCCCACGGCGTCTATGTCGGCCTGGAGACGGAAGCCTCCTCCATCCATACCTACGAGTGCATGGTGATCCCCGGCCTGCTGCAGACACCCGCCTACGCGGCCTCGGTCATCGAGGAAACGATCCCCCTGGCCACCGTCGAAGAAGCCGCTGCGCGTCTGAAGGTGCGGCTTCGCCGCCAGCACCGGATCTACGACCCCGCCTGCCGCCTTCGGCTGTGGGTCGTCCTGGACGAGTCGGCCCTGCGGCGCGTCGTAGGCAGCCGGGAAATCATGCGCGAGCAACTGGAGCACCTTCACGCACTGAGCACCGAGCCGCACATCACCGTGCAGGTCCTCCCCCACACGGCCGGCGCTCACCCGGGCCTCTCAGGACGGTTCTCCCTCCTGCGGTTCCCCGACAGCCGCGAAGCAGTGGTGTACCTGGAGCAGTTCACCAGCGGCCTCTGTCTGGAAAGGCCGGCCGAGGTGCAGCAGTACGACATGGTGTACGCGCACCTCCAGGCTCAGGCGCTCAGCCCGGACCACAGCCGGCACTTCATCACCGACACGATCAAGTGCTATACATCGCTGGCTGTCGAGCCGAGCTGCGACGACGACACCCGTCCCCGCCACCCCGAACGAACCGGGGCAACCATCCGCTCACCCGAGACGGGAGCTGCGCGGAACGGCGGGTGAGCAGACCCTCCTCCCGCAGGTCCGTCCACGGTTCCTGGTGCAGGGCCGGCCACGCGTCGAAGGCGCCCTCCCCGAAGGTTTCCACCATGCGCTTGTAGTCGCTCGGCAGCGCGGTGCCCAGGCGCGACTCCACTTCCGCCCAGTCCACGTCCGGTCGCTGCGCGGGCTGTGTCCAGCCGGTGATCCGTATGAGCCGCCGCACCCAGTCGACGTCCTCGCCCGGGGCGGCCGTCACCGGCTCGGGCACCACCCTGCGCGCGACCGCCAGCACCGGCCGCTCGGTCCCCTCCGCGTCCCGCGCCGTTCCCGTGCCGATCCACTGATCCCCGTACGCCCACGCCCGTATCCGCACGGCCCGGCCCTCGAAGAAGGCGAGCAGCGCCGCACCCCTGGACTCGTCGACCGTCGGATCGGTGAAGCCGTCGAGGACGAGGGTGCGCGGAGCACCGAACATGCCGGAGAGCAGGTCGGTCAGGACCTGCGGGTCCATGCCGCTGGGCAGGTACATGAAGCCGCCGGCGGGTCGAGTCGGGCCAGCAGGTCGTTGACGTCGGCATGCGTGAGCTCCATGGAGGGAAGTGAAGCGCACGGCACTGACACGGCACGTGTTCCGCTGTGCGAGCAGGCCCTGGCCGCATCGTCCCGTACGTGCGTACGGTTGGATCATGGCCAGACCTGACGACACCGCGCCCTTCGACCTCGACGCCTACCTGACCCACGTGGGGCTGCGGGGCGACCACAAGCCCGACGCCGACACGCTCCGGGCCCTGAACCGTGCGCACCTCTACGCCGTGCCGTTCGAGAACCTGGACCCGATCCGGGGCGTCGCGCCGTCCCTCGCCCTGCCGGACCTGGTCGCGAAGCTGGTCCACGGCGGGCGCGGCGGCTACTGCTACGAGCACAACACGCTTTTCGCCGCCGCCCTGGAAGCCCTCGGCTTCCGCGTGACCCGGCTCGCCGCCCGCGTCCTCGTCGGCGCCGACGGCGCGATCCGGCCGCGCACGCACATGTGCCTGCTCGTCCACGTACCGGGCGAGGGCGACTTCCTCGCGGACGTCGGCTTCGGCGCGGCGGGCTCGCTCATCGAGGCGGTGCCGCTGGTCGCCGACACCGAGTTCCGCGCGGGTGCGCGCCGCCACCGTCTCGTGCACGCCCCGCACGACGGGCCGCTGGAGATGTGGGTGCTCCAGGCGTACGAGCCTTCCGAGGGCGGCGGCGCCGGGACGTGGGCCGATCAGTACGCGTTCACGGTCGAGCCCTTCGAGGCGCCCGACTTCGAGGTCATCAACTGGCACATCGCCACCAACCCCCGTTCCCCGTTCTCCCGCACCCTCTACGTCCAGCGCGTCACCGACGACACGCACCTGTCCCTCGCGAACGGCCGCCTCACCGAGACCCGCGCGGACGGCACCCGCACCGAGCGCGACGTGCCCGACGAGGAGCTGTCCGGCGTCCTCGCCGACACCTTCGGCATCACGCCGCCCGACGATCTGCCGCCCGTCACCCCAAGCTGACGTGCGGTACGAAGGCGGCCCAAGCGGCGGGCGAGAGCGCGAGCTGCGGGCCCGCCGGGTCCTTGGAGTCGCGCACGTGGACGGTGGAGGCGCAGGTGGCGACCTCGACGCAGCTGTCGTTTGCCGAGCCGCTGTAACTGCTCTTGAACCAGGTCACTTCCTCGAGTGCGTCCTTCACAGAGTTCCTCGCATTCGCTTCAGTAGGCCCAAGGAGTCCGCAGGGGTGAGCGCCTGCGATCGCAGTTTGTCATAGCGCTGTTTGAGGATGCTGACGGGCTTCGGGTCCTGAATCAGATGGCCAGTGTTGTGGCCTTCGATGTAGCCGTGCCACTTGAAGTCCGTTGTCTCCAGGAGTTCCAGCGCACCGTCCATACCAGCGTGCTCCGGTGCCTTGAGCGGCATGATCTGCAGTTGGACGTTCGGCAGGGCCGATTGGGCGATGAGGTGGTCCAGCAGGCCCTGTGTGACATCGTCGCCTCCGGTGCCGCGCTCCAACAGTGCCTGCTCGACGATGAAGCTGAACGCGATCGGCTGATCGCGGGTCAGGAGGCGCTGCCGCTCCAGGCGCGTGGACACTCGTTCCTCCACCCACTCCGGCGAGCTGGGCGGCGGGGTGTTGAGCATGAGCGCCCGGGCGTACTGCTCGGTTTGGAGCAGCCCCGGAATGACGCGGCATTCGTACGTACAGACGCTCAGCGCTGTCTCGTGCAGCTTGGACCACTCGCGAAAGTACTTGGCAAGCCCGCGCTGCCGCGACAAGTGCGCCGCCGCCCCCCGCAGCGCCCCGAACGCGTCCAGCACCTCCTCCGCCAGCTCCACGAACTCCGGCGAGGGCATCCGGCGGCCCTGCTCCACCGAGGCCACGAAGTGCACGGAGTGGTGGACCCTCGCGGCGAACTCCTCCTGCGTCAGGCCCGCCCGGATGCGGAAAGCCTTGAGTACCGCGCCGAACGCCTTGAGACTGTCGGACGACTCGGGTTCCGTGTTGTTGGCTGTCATAAGGCAACACCTCCGCCCCGTATCGTCACGGACCGTGACGCGTACTGTCCACAGCGTGAGCCCGTACGCTGCGGCAGCGTACGAGCGGTTCGGCTGGTCAACCCCCTTGCGCAGCCGCCACGGTGGGCGCATGAGCGGTCATGTGACAGAGCAAAGCCCGGTTACCGTACGTGTGTTCACCCAGCGGTTCAGCTCCACCCGGCGCGGTGCGCGTCTCGCCCGGCACTTGGCCGGGCACCGGCTGGACGTGTGGGGCGTTCCGTACGGGAGCGACGGCGCCGAGGCGGCCGCGCTCGTGGTGGGGGAGCTGGCGGCGAACGCCGTGACGCACGGGCGGGTGCCCGGGCGGGACTTCGAGGTGCGGCTCGCGCTGTCGGGGGACGGCGTCCTGCGGATCGAGGTCAGCGACACCCGGGGCGAGCGCCGACCGGTGGTGGTGGCGCCCGAGCCGTACGGGGACGGCGGGCGCGGGCTGCTCCTGGTGGCGGCGCTCGCCGACGCGTGGGGCGTGGCGGACCGGGCGCCGGTGGGCAAGACCGTGTGGGCCGAGCTGAAGGTGTGGGCCGGGTAACGGCAGAACCTACGATCGGCCCGTGACCGAAACTCCCGCGCACTGGACCGTGCGCCACTTCTCGCTGGCCAACCCCTTCGGCCCCGGCTGCGACAGCGTTCCCGCTCTCTTGCGGCGACTGGCCGACGCCATCGAGGCGTTGGGGCCCGTCGAGATCCAGGACGTCGTCATCGAGGCGGAGATGACCGAGCACGGCGCCTGGCGGTCGGGGACCGTCTACTACCACCTACCGGAGGACGCGTAGGGATCGCCGCCCCGCGTGAGCCTCCGGTCTGGCCCCTGTTTTGAAGCACTCGCTTCATAACGTGCTACGGTCCCTGCCGGGGCGAGGTGCTTTACGTCTCGCGCCGCGTTATGAAGCACTCGATCCAAAACGTGGGGCCCTCCCAGGCACACATCCGACCACCACGTCACGCCAGAAGGAGCAGACATGGCACCGCTTTCCACGCCGCCCCTCACTCGTACCCGCGTCACGGCGGACCCCGACTGGTACGCGCAGGACGGCATCTCGCTCGGCATCCGCGTGGGCGGGCTGGTCTTCACCTCCGGTCAGGCGCCGGTCGACGCGACGGGAGCCACCGTCGGGCGCGGGGACTTCGAGGCGCAGGCGCGGCGGGCCCTGGCCAACGTCGCCACCGTCCTGGCCAACGGGGGCTCGGGTCTCGACCAGGCGGTGAAGGTCACCGTCTTCGTCACGGACCTCTCCCACCAGGACGTCTTCGCGGCCCTCCGCGCGGAGTACTACGTTCCGCCGTTCCCCGCGGAAAGCTTCGTCCAGGTCGCCGCGCTCGCCGACCCGGACTGGATGATCGAGATCGAGGCGGTCGGTGCCGTGGCCTGACGCGCGGACTGTGGGCGGCGCGTACCGCCCGAAGGCCGCCCACAGTCACGTTTTGTCAACCTGTTCCAAAAAACCTAGGGTGGGGGACATGGCCAGGCCCCGACAGTTCGACGAGGACCGCGTCGTCACCGCCGCCATGGAGACCTTCTGGCGTCATGGGTACGAGGGCACGTCGACCCGCGACCTGTGCGACAGCACGGGCCTCGGGCCTTCGAGCCTCTACAACACCTTCGGCGGCAAGCGCCTCCTCTACCTGCGCGCCCTCAACCGCTACTACGAGACCAGCACCGCCGAGCAGATCGCGCTCCTCCGGCGCCCGGGCCCCGTCAAGGACCGGCTGCGCGAGATGATGATCCACGCCATCGACGCCGACCTCGACGAGACCGACCGCCGGGGATGTTTCGCGATCAACGCCGCCATCGAGGCGGCCGGACTCGACGAGGACGTCAGGGAAGCGGTACGACGCAGCTTCGACCGGGTCGAGGACGAGCTGTACGCGGCCCTCACCGCCGGCCGCCACACGGGCGAGATCCGCGCCTCCGGTGATGTCCGCGCCCTGGCGCGCCGGATCCAGAGCACGTACTACGGACTGCGCGTGCTCGGCAGGGTCCGGGACGACAGGCAGGCCCTGCTCGCCACCGTGGACAGCACCCTCGCCGACCTGTGACACCCGAGGCCGGGTCAGGGCTTCCTCGGTATCGCCGCCACCAGGCGGCCGCCCGCCGTGAAGTGGAGGCGGTCCAGCGAGTCCGCGCCGTAAGGCCACCGGTAGGAGCGGTGGAAGCAGAGGTCCGTGGGGATGGGGGAGTCGTGCAGGTCGGCGACGTGGGTGCCCGGCGGGAGGGTGGCGAGCGCGGCGCGGAGCGGGTCGGAGGAGTCGGACCACTCCTCGACGGGCACCGGGCGGGTCCACGGCTCACCGGTGTTCGGCATGAACCAGCAGAGGGCGGAGGAGACGTGGCGCCCGAAGTCCGGGGAGACGGCCGCCTCGCGGGCCGTGCGGGCGACGGTCAGCAGCAGGTGCGGCAGCGACTCGGCCAGCAGCGACAGCTCGGGTTCCTCGCCGAGGTCGCGCGGGCCCGAGGGGATCGAGACGGCGTAGCCCCACTCGCCGGTGTCCGGGTCGATGCGGATCTGGGCGAGCGCGACGCTGAAGCCGTACGTGACCCGGGCGATCGGCCAGTACGTGCCGTCGCCGCCCATCATGCGGTGCACCTCCGGGTCGACGGTGTGCTCCGGCGCGCCGGGCAGCAGGCGCAGGGTGTGCAGGCCCGGCATGCGGACGCCGCCGATCTCGCGGAGGACCGTGCGGATGTCCTCCGGGACCGGGACCGGCCAGCCGTCCATCTCCTCGTCGGTGCAGCCCGGTTCGAGGGTCACCAGGTCGGGGTGGTCGGCGGCGAGGGCGCGCAGCTCGGTGACGGCGCGGCGCGGCGCGTCGGCGGGAACACGGTGGCGGCGCACCGGGCGGTCCAGGAAGTCGCCGCTGGGCACGCTGCGGAGCAGCAACGCCCGGCCCCCACCGATGAGTTCGTACTCGATGTCGCTGCTGCCCGTGTCGGCGGTCTCGTACTCCAGGGAGTGGTACGGCTCCCACGCCACCCGGCACGGGTAGCCGGGGACCGCGCGCAGGTCTACCAGGTCGGTGAGGGAGTCCCCGCCGTCGGCCAGGGCGGCCAGCTCCGCGTCCGGGCCCTCGGCCGCCTCGATCGAGGGGATGGCGGCGAGGGTCGCCTCGGGGGCGGATCGCTCCGCGCCCAGGGTCAGCAGCCAGGAGGTGAACGTCGGCGCCTCGACGACGATCTCCATGTCGTCGTACTCCTCGACGCGGACCATCGGCCCCCAGTCGTCTTCGCCGCCCACGCCCACCAGCAGGTCGCCGGTGCCCCACTGGCCGGTGTCGAGCCCCCGGGGCCCGAAGTCGTAGCGCTCGCGGCCGTACCGGATGCCGCCCACCTCGCGCAGCACCGCGCGGACGGCCGCCGGTATCGCGATCGGCCAGGTGTCGAGTTCGGTGTCCGGGATGCCGTCGAGGAGTTCGAGGCCCTCGCGTGTACGGAGGGCGTCGAGGGCTCTGCGTGCCTGGTCGAGGCTGGTGTCGCTCATGCCACGGATCATGGCAGAGCCCTCTGACAACGCCCTCTGCCAGCGCTCCCTGAGCCGGGAGCGCGCCCCTCAGGCGGCAGGCCGGACCGCCAACTGCGCCGCCAGCCACGTCGGTACGCCCCCCAGCAACCGGAACAGCCGCCGCGCCTCCTCGCGCAGCCGCGCCGCCTCCGGCTCGGGCTCGGCCTCCGCGAGGGCCGCCAGGGCCGGGGCCGTACCGACCAGGTAGCCGAGCTCCTCGCGCAGCCGCAGCGACTCGGCGAAGCCGTGCCGGGCCTCGGCCAGCTCCCCGTCGCGCAGGGCCAGCCCCGCCAGGTGCCGCCAGGTGAAGGACATCAGCAGCCGGTCGTCCTGGGCGGTGGCGCCGGCGTGGGCGCGGCGGTACGCGGCGCGGGCGGCCTGCGGCGAGTCGGCGAGGTTCTGGGCGAGCAGGCCGCGCCGGAAGTCCAGCAGCGGGCGGCCCGGCGCGGTGGGACCGATCAGCGCGGCGGCGCGGCCCAGCGCCGCGCGGGCCTCGTCGGCCCGGTCCCGTACGCCGTGCAGCGTCGACGCGTAGGCGAGGTAGCCGCGTTCGCAGGCGGCCGCGCCGCGCTCGCCGTCGTCGTGGGCGAGCGCCTCCGCCACGCGCAGGGCGTCCTCCGCCTCGGCCCAGCCCTGTTCGGTGTACAGGCACCGCTCGATCAGCAGGGCCGCGCGCTGCAGCGCCGCCGCGGGTTCGTCCGCGCGGGGTGCGAGCAGGGCGGCCGCGTCGCTCCAGCAGCCGCGGGAACGCAGCCGCCATACCGCGGTCTGGAGGGGATCGTCGCTTGCGGTCGTTCCGGAACCAGACATGGCGGTATCCGCCACATTGCCCTCCCCGAGCGCGCCATTGAGCTGTTGAGTGCTGTGAGTGCCGTTGAGCCCGGACGAATCTCAGCACGGAACGGCACGCCCGGCCAAGAGGGTCAGGTGAATTGATTCACAATCAGTGGGCGTCCGGCCACTGCCGGCCGCGCCCGCCGCAGCCCCTCAGCGGCCCACCGGGTCGCCCCAGGCGCCGTCTCCCGGGGCCGTCAGGGCCAGGTGGCCCCCGTCGTCGAGGGGGGTCGGCAGGGTGAAAGTGGCCACCGGCTCGGTTCCGTCGAAAAGGTGAACCTCGCCGTGACCGCCCCGGGTGACGGCGGTGAACCCCGCACCCGGTGACGCGGCGATCGCCCGCCGCTGCACCCCGTCCCAGGGCGTGGCGCCGGGCTTCGGCGCGCCGTCCATGGGCGGCAGCGGCCGGCGGGCCACGACCCTCGGCTCGTCGCGGTCGAGCAGCACGAGCTCGTCGCCGTCCGGGTGCACGCGCGCGTACGCCACGTGCCGCGCGGCGACCGCGAGCCGGAAGACCAGGCCGGGCCCGAGGGGCACGCGCCCGGTGCGCTCGCCGTCGAGGGTGTGGAACCAGGCGTCGTTGGTCCACTCCGGCCAGCGGCCGGGGTCGGCGGGCCCGCCGCGCACGCAGGACCACAGCACCCGGCGTACCGGGTCGAGCCGCAGGTAGTAGCCGCGTCCCGGGCCCGCCCAAGGCAGCGGCTCCTCGGCCACCAGCCGGTCACCCTCGCGCCGGGCGCGGTGCACCCCGGAGCCGGCGGCCGCGAACAGCCGCCCGGTGAGCGGGTCGTGGGCGTCGCCGTGGCCGTCGTGGTCGGGCAGCTCCGTCTCGTACGCGGGCGTCGCGGGCGGGCACGCGGGGGCGGCGGCCAGCAGGTCGTCGTACCGGTAGGCGGCCAGCGCGCCGGGTTCCCGGTGCCGCAGGACGACGAGCGGACCGCCGGGCTCGCCGGGCCCGCCCAGCACCGTGACGCCCGGCTCGCCCACCCGCGCGCGGACCCGGACGGACCTGCCGCCGTCGAGGTCGACCACCGTCAGCAGGTCCGACCACGGCTCCCAGCTGCGGCCCAGGCCCGTGGTGACCGCCGCGTACCGCCCCGACGGGTCGACGGCCAGGTGCTCGGCCGGGATCGCCACCGGCGTGGTCGCCGCGACGAGCGGGCGGCCCGCGTCGGGGCCGTACGGGTCGAGGACGACGAGCTCGCCCGCGAGGTCGTCGACGAACGCCCAGCGGCCGCCGGGCAGGGCCAGGAACCCGGCGTGCTCGGCGAGGTGCCGGCCCTCCACGAGACCGCGGACGCGGCCGTCCGGCAGGTCCAACGCGCGTATGGATCCGGCGACTTGATCGGCTACCAGCAGACGTGGGGCGAGCGGCATGGCGAGGCTCCCGAGGGGTGGTGGAACGGCGACATTGTTGATAATGATTATCATGTGGCACATCTGTGTGGTGGGGGGAGCGGCCCGGGGCGCCCTTGCCGCACGCCCGATCCCGCCCCGGGACCGAGACAGGGAACCGAGAGCCATATGTCACGCAGAATGCTGGGGATCACCGTGCGCCGCTGGGCCGCCACGGCCGTCATGGGGGCGCTGCTCGTCGGCTGCGGCGGGGCCGCCGACACCGCCGGGGGCGGCGCCGAGGAGGGCGCCAAGGCCGGGCCGAAGACCGAGGTGAAGGTCGAGCCCATCGCCGCCGCCCGCTCCGTCACCGACGCCAAGGGCGTCACCGTCACCACCAAGGCCCCGCCGCAGCGCGTCGTCTGCCTCGTCGCGCTCTGCGACGACATGCTCGCCGAGCTCGGCATGACGCCCGCCGCCACCAACTCCAAGCTGCTCGCCCACCCGAAGTTCCTGGGCAAGGAGAAGGCCGCGAAGATCCCGGTCGTCCCGGGCGGGTTCCTCGCCCCCGAGGCCGAGGCGATCCTGTCGTACAAGCCGGACCTGGTCATCGGCCTGGAGGACACGCACGGCAAGCTCGCCCCCGCGCTCAAGGGCGCCACCGTCTTCTGGCCGGTGCAGCCGAACAACTGGGAGGACAGCGTCGGCTACCTGCGCAACCTCGCCGCCCTCACCGGGCGTACGCAGCAGGGCGAGGCGGCCGAGAAGGCGTTCCGCGCCAAGCTCGCCCGGGCCGAGAGCGCCAAGAGCGACAAGACCGCGCTGATCATCTTCGGCAGCGACGAGAACTTCGGCGTCGCCACCCCCGGCAACGACGTCGCCGGCGGGCTCTTCCCGAAGATCGCCCACTACCCGTGGAAGAGCCGCGGCGTCGACGGCACGTACAGCATGGAGGAGATCCTCGCCGCCGACGTCGACGTGATGTTCGTCGAGACGCTCTCCTTCGGCGGACCCTCCGACGGCAAGCTGTCCGACAAGCTCGCCAAGAACCCGCTCTGGTCGCGCATTCCGGCCGTCAAGAACGGCGACGTCCACGAGGTCGACTCCGAGGTGTGGGCCAAGGGCCGCGGCACCCGGTCGCTCGGCATCGTCCTCGACGAGGCCACGGCCGCACTGAAGTGACCGCACGAGTGACCGCACGAGTCTCCGTACGCCATGGGGCCGCGGTGGCCGTCGTGCTGCTGGCGGTCATCGGCTGCGCGCTCTGCCTCGGTACGCCGTACGTGCCCCCCGCCGCGCTCGCCGACGCGCTCGGCGGGGACGGGCTCGCCGGCGTCATCGTGACCGAACTGCGGTTGCCCCGGCTCGTGCTGGCGCTCGTCGCCGGCGCCTGCCTGGGCGCCGCCGGGCTCGTCCTGCAGGAGGCGCTGCGCAACCCGCTCGCCGTCCCCGAGATGCTCGGCGTCTCCAGCGGGGCGGCGCTCGGCGTCGCCGCCCCGCTCGTCCTCGCACTGTCCGTGCCGCTCGCCGTACAGCCGCTCCTCGCCCTCGCGGGCGCGGCCGTCGGCGGCGTACTGACGCTGCTCGCCGCCGGGTTCGGGCGCAGCCCGTCCGCCGTGCTGCTCACCGGCGCGGCGGTCGCCGCGGCGCTCCAGGCCGCGCTGCTGGTGCTGATGGTGCTGGCCGACCAGCTCGACCTCCAGCTCATCTACCGCTACCTCCTCGGCAGCCTCTCCGCCCGCACCTGGGACGACGTGACGGGCCTCGCGCCCTGGCTGGTGGTGGCCGTCCCGGCGCTGGTGCTCTGCGCGCCGGTCCTCGGCGTACTGCGGCTCGGCGACGACGACGCCCAGGCCCTCGGAGTACGGGTGCGGCGCGCGCGGCTCGCCGCGCTCACCATCTCCGTGCTGCTGATCGCGCCGGTGGTCGCCGTGTGCGGGCCGGTCGCCTGGGTCGGCTTCCTCGCGCCGCACCTGGCGCGGAAGCTGCGCCCCGGCTCGGACGCGGTCGGCTGGCTGCCCTGGTCGGCGGTGTGGGGCGCGCTCGTCGTGGCCTGCGCCGACCAGCCGGCGCGGCTCGCCCTCGCACCGATCGAGACCCCGGTCGGCGCCTGGACGGCGCTCGTCGGCGTCCCGGCCGGAGTCGCCCTGCTGAAGGCGAGGTCGCGCCGATGACGTACGCGCGACGCACCACCGCCCTGCTGCTCCTCGCCGTCGCCGTGGCGGCCGCCGGGCTGGTCGCCGGACGGGCCGTGCCGGCCTCCGGCGTCTGGGACGTCCTCGGCGGCGGCGGCGACGCCACCGCCCGGCACGTCGTCCTCCACCTGCGCCTGCCGCGCACCCTGGTGGCCCTGGCCGCGGGCGCCTCGCTCGGGCTCGCCGGCACGGTCCTCCAGTCGGCGCTGCGCAATCCGCTCGCCGGGCCGGAGGTCACCGGCGTCACGCCGGGCGCCGTGCTCGGCGCGGTCGCCGCGTCCGGTCTCGGCCTGGCCGGCTGGGAGTCCCCGGCGGCCGTGGTGACCGCCGCCTGCCTGGGCGGGTTCGCCGGGGCGAGCCTGCTGTGGCTGCTGGCCGGGCACGACAAGGGCGATCCGGCGCAGATGGCCGTGTACGGCGTGCTGGTCTCGGCGGTCCTCGCCGGGCTGACGGCCGTGATGCTGCTGGTCGCGCCCGGCGAACTCGGCAGTGTCGTCCAGTGGCTCGTCGGCTCCACCGAGGGCCGGGTGTGGGCCCACTGGCACCTGCTGTGGCCCTGGGCGACCGTGTGGGCCCTCGCGGCCTACGCCCTGGCCGCGCCCCTGACCCTGCTGCGCTGCGGTGACGAACAGGCCGCGGCGGCCGGGCTGCACACAGGACGGGCCCGGGTCGCCGCGCTCGTGTGCGCGGTGGCGCTCACCGCCGGGGCGGTCTCGACGGTCGGCGCGCTCGGCTTCGTCGGGCTGCTCGTGCCGCACCTCGCGTTCGCGCTCTTCGGGGCCGACCTGCGCGTGGCGCTGCCCGGCGCCGCGCTGCTCGGCGCGGTGGTGGTCGGCGGGGCGGACGCGGGGGCCCAGTGGCTGTCGCAAGTGGCGGCCAAGGCGCTGGACATGGACCGGCTGAGCGTACCCGCCGGGGCGCTGACGACCTGCGTGGGCGCGGCGCTGCTGCTGATCGTGGCGCGCCGCCGCACGGCGAGTGAGGAGTGAGAACGTGAGCGTTCTGTTGGACCCGGTGGCCACGGCCACCGGCTCGGTACGCGTCGAGGGGCTCCGCTTCGGCTACCCGGGCCGCGAGGTGCTCGACGGGGTCGACCTGACCATCGCCCCGGGTGACCTGGTCGCCCTCGTCGGCCTCAACGGCTGCGGCAAGAGCACCCTGTTGCGGCTCTGCGCCGGGCTGCTCAAACCGGCCGCCGGGCGGGTGCTGCTCGACGGCGACGACCTCGCCCGCCTGTCGCGCCGCGCCGCCGCCCGCCGGGTCGCCCTGCTGCACCAGCAGGCCCCCGCCGTCCCGGGCATGACCGTGCGTCAGCTCGTACGCCAGGGGCGGTACGCGGCGCGCGGGCCGCTCGGCATGCTGCGGGACGGGGACGACGCCGTGTGCGGCCGCGCCATGGCGGACGTGGGCGTCACCGCGTGGGCCGACCGGCCCGTGGACGCGCTGTCGGGGGGTGAGCGCCAGCGCGTACGGCTGGCCATGGCGCTCGCCCAGGACACGCGCGTGCTGCTGCTCGACGAGCCGACCACCTACCTCGACCTGCGGCACCAGCTGGAGGTGATGCAGACCGTCGTACGGCTGCGCGAGGAGCGGGGGTTGACGGTGGTGATGGTGCTGCACGACCTCGGGCACGCGGCACGGTTCGCGGACCGGATCGTGGCGCTGCGGGGCGGCACGGTGGCGGCGGACGGGCCGCCGGCGGAGGTGGTGACCCCGGCGCTGCTCGCCGACGTCCTCGGCGTGGCGGGCCGGGTGGGGCGCGATCCGGAGGGTGGCTGGCCCGTGTGTTACCCAGATCACCCTCTTCCCTCCGCTCAGCCCTTGCGAAATGAAAATCATATTCATTAGTGTCTGCAGTGCGTCGCCGGTCCGGCGGCGCGGTCACCCGGAGAAAACGGAGGCTCAACTCATGGAACAGAACAAGGTGTTCACGCCGATCGCCGAGCAGGGTCAGCTCGCCCACCTGTCGGCGACCCACTCCAACGCCCTCGTCGAGAACCCCTTCGACGACGCTGCCGACGCCGTCGAGGCCGACGCGGCCAAGTAAGGCCGTCGCAGGGCCGAGTGAGGCCGGCCAAGGCCGCACAAGGCCAAGGCGAGTAAGGCCGAACAAGGCCGAGTCGGCCGAGCGAGGCCGACACCGCGTCACCCGTGCCTGGGCCCGCCCGGATCGCCTTCCCGGGCGGGCCCGTCCCGTCCCCGTCCCGCCCTTCCCCCTTGGAGGAACCTCGTGGCCACCGTGCGGCTCGCCCCCGGCGTCGCCCTCGTCACCGTCCCTGACCAGGGCCTTGCCGTCCGCACGCCCGATGGAACGTTTCTGCGGGTGAACACCGGAGACGTGGACGAGACGGACCTCCTGGCACACCTGACGACCGGTCACCCGGCGTCCGGCGAGCTGGCAGCCCTCGCCGACGCCTTCGAGGAGGCCGGTTACACCACCCGCACGCGGGCTCCCGCCCCGCTCGACGGACGCACCGTGGTCGTGCTCGGGGACCCCGGGCTGACAGGGCCGCTCACGCGGTACGTCCGCGACGCGGGAGCCCGCGTGCGGGAGGCGGCCCTTCCGGACCTGCACCAGGCCCTCCGGGACCAGGACCCCGCGCGCACGGCGGTCGTCTGGTGCCTGGACGGGCCCGCCCCGGCGGGCGTCTGGGACGAGGCCGACCGACTCCCCGCCCGCGGTACCGCCTTCCTGCGCTGCCACCGCGAAGGCGCACACGCCTGGCTGGAGCCCCTCGCGTGCGCCCCCGGCGACGTCACCTCCGCGCACGTACGGCTCCGGCGCCTCGCCGCCACCCCCGCGCACCGCGAACTCGCCGCCTACTGGGCCGGACACACCACCCCCGACGGCGGCGGCCACACCGAGGCCTCCGCCGCGCTCACCGCCGCCCTGCTCACCGGCGACCTCATCGCCTGGGCGAACGGCGCGCCCCTGCCCGTACGGCGCCGGCTGCGCCGCCTCGACGTGCGCGACCTCACCGTCACCGAACACCCCGTCCTGCCCGTGCCGGACGTCGCCCCGCTGGACGCCCGCCCGTGACCGGCACCGTCCGCATCGACGGGCTGGCGACCGACGTCTGCCTGCCCCCGGCGCCCGGCCCCCACCCCGCCGTGGTCGTCCGCACCCCGTACGACCGCCGCCACCACCGCGCCGAGCTGCGCGGCTGGGCCGCCCGGGGCTTCGCCGCGCTCGCCCAGGACGTCCGCGGCCGGCACGCCTCCGACGGCGACTGGCAGCCGTACGGCGACCACGAACGCGCGGACGGCGAGGCGACCCTGAACTGGGTCCGATCCCAGCCCTGGAGCGACGGCCGGGTCATCGCCGCCGGTGCCTCCTACGCCGCCCACTGCGCCCTCGTCACACCCGGCGCCGACGCCGTGATCGCCGCCGTTCCCGCCCTCGGCCTCGCCGAGACCGCGCGCGAGACGACCGGCCCGGAACGCCTCCAGGCCCGCGCGGGCTGGTGGTCCCAGCACGGCGGCCTCACCGTCACGCCCGCGGCGCTGGACCACCTCCCCGTCACCGGGATCCTCGACTCCCCGGCCTGGCGGGCCCTGTGGCGGGCGCCGCGCCGCGAGACACCCGCCTCCGCCGTGCCGCTGCTCGCCGTCGGAGGCAGCCGCGACCCGTTCGCCGAGGACACCCTCCGGCTGTGGCGGCACTGGCCCGGCCCCGCCCGTCTGCTGCTCGGCCCCTGGGGCCACCGGCTCACCGCCGAACCGGCGCCCGAGTCCCGCCCCGCGCACCGCCTTTCCCTCGGCGCCCTCTACACCGGCTGGGCCCGCGCCGCACTCGCCGGCGCGCTCACCGGCCGGACCGGCGCGCTCGCGCTCGGCGGCAGCGACCACTGGTACCGCCCCCAGCCGCTCGACCCGGCCCCGTACGCCTTCGGCACCGGCCTGCGGCTGCTGCGCGGCGCCGACTTCACCGCCGACCCCGAGCGCCCCGTCCGCTCCGACGGCCTGGACGTCCCCGCCGAGGGGACCCCGGACCGCTGCCTGCTGCTCTCGCCGCCCCTGCCGCGCCCGCTGGACCTGCTCGGCCCCGCCGACGTCTCCCTGGACGCCACCGCCGACGCGCCCAGCGCCGACTGGGCCGTACGGCTCGTCGCCCTCGACCCCGACGGCCGGGCCGACCCGCTCGCCACCGGCGTCGTACGCCGCACCGAGCCCGGGCCCTTCACCGTCCCGCTCGGGCACCTGGCCCGGCGGCTGCGCGCCGGTACGCGGCTGCGCCTGGAGGTCGCGGGCCACCACTTCCCGGCGCACGCCCGCAATCCGCACACCGGCGAGGACCCGGTGACCGCCACCCGCCTGCTGCCCTCCCGCCGCACCGTACGCACCCGGGGCAGCGCCCTGCTCCTCCCCGTCGTCCGGGGCGCCCACCCCGTCGACCCCGTACAGGAGATCCAGACGTGAACATCGAAGCCCTCGTGGACCCGGTCTGCGGGCTGATACGCGGCGTCGAGCCCGTACCGCACCCCACCGGCGCCCCGCCCCGCTACACCGCCATGACCGCCGACGTCTCCGACGCCCGCCGGTTCGGCGCGTGGCCCGCCGACCGCGTCTCGCTCGGCACGACCTTCGGCGACCCGGCGGGCGCCCGCGTCGCGGCCATCGCCGAGGCCGTCGAACGCTACTGCGGCAACCGCGTCCCGCCGCCCGGCCACCCCGACGCGCCGCGGCGCGCCACCGCCGCCGAACTCGCCGCCGAGGGCAAGCGCCTGTACGGCCCCGGCGACCTGCCCGCCTACGCGCCCTGGCAGTACGCCCGGCCCGGGTTCCCGTACCGGCCGTTCACCCCCGACACGCCCGCCCTCTGGGCGCGCGGCACCGAGAACGGCGAGGAGGTGTGGGCCCCGGTCGCCCTCACCCACCTCAACTGGCGCCAGGGAGCCCACCGCTCGCTCCCGCGCACGCACCACCTCAACTACGCGGGCATCGCCACCGGCCAGGGCCTGGACGACGCCGTCGAACGCGCGCTCCTCGAGATCGTCGAGCGCGACGCCCTGGAACTGTGGTGGCACCTCGACGGGCCGGCCCGGGGCATCGACCCGGCCAGTGTGCCCGGCCTCCTCGACGACCTCGCGGGCTGCGCACTCGACGTGTGGATCGTGGAGATGCCCTCCGAGTTCGCGCCCTGCATGGCCGCCCTCGTCCACGACCCCGCCCGCGGCCTCTACGCCGCCGGCTTCGCCTGCCGCTACGACCCGGCCGAAGCCGCCCGCAAGGCCGTCCTCGAAGCCGTGCACACGTGGGTCTTCACCCAGGGCACCACCGACGCCGACGGCTGGGTCTTCCAGGCCATCGAGGCGGGCATGCTCGCCCGGGGCCTCTACCTCGACCACCGCCCCGACCGCCGCTACCTCGACGACTGCGGCGCGGACTTCGCCGCCGTACGCGACCTCGGCGCCCACGTCCAGGTGTGGCTCGACCCGCGCATGGAGCCGTACGCGCGCCGCTTCACGGACCCGGCGCTCGGCACCGTCCCCGTCACCGACGTCAAGCCCGGCACCCGGAGCGAGCTGGAGGCCCGCCTCGCCGGCCACCGGATCCTCACCTTCGACCTGACGACCGAGGACGTCCGGGAGACGCCCCTGCGCGTCGCCCGCGTCCTCGTCTCCGGCCTGATCCCCAACCAGCCCGCGGCCTTCGCCTACCTCGGCTGCCCGCGCTTCGCCGAAGCGGCCCTGGAACGCCACTGGCGCACCCAGGCGCCCGCCACGGCCGCCGACTTCACCCTCGCGCCGCCGCCCCACATGTGATGAACGCCCTGACCCGAGCCCGCTCCCCCCAGCAGCCCGGCCCGGACTTCCCGGCCGGGCACCAGGTCACCCCCTGGCCCGGCGAACCCCGGCCCGTCCCGCCGCCGCTGGACCGGCTCCTGCGGCTGTCCCTCGCGGGCGGCCGCCTGCGCCCGGCCGCGTCCGCCGGCGCCCTGCACCCGGTCAACGCCCACCTCCTGCTGGGCCCGGGCACCGCGCTGCCGCCCGGCCGGTACGCGTACGACCCCGTACGCCACCGCCTGGTCCCGCGCGGTACCGCGCCCGCCGGCGCCCCGCCGGGCGCGGTCGCCGTCCTCACCGTCACCGCGCGGCGCACGGCCTCCCACTACGGCCACCGCGCCTGGCCGCTGCTGCTCCTGGACACCGGCCACGCCGCTGCCGCCCTCGCGCTCGCGGGCGCGCCGGAGTGGTGCCCCGACGCGGACGTCACGCTCCTCGCCCGGGCGGCGGGCCTCCCGCCCGACTGGCACGGCGCCGAACCGGAACACCCGCTCGCCGCCGTCCGCCTGACACCCGGCCCGCCCGACGTACTGGAACGCTGGTCGGCGTACGGGCCCGGGGCCCCACCCCCGCCGACGCGCCATGCGCCGCCCCAGGCCCTGGAGGACACCTGGCAGGCGCTCGACGGGCTGGGCGGCGGGACGGCCTGGCTGCGTACGGAAGCCCCCGCGCTTCCAGAGGCCGCGCTGCGCTCGCGCCGCAGCGCGGAGCCGCCGTTCCCCGCCGTACCCGAACGGCCCGCGCTCGACACGGTCCTGGCGGCGGCCCGCCGCACGACGGCCGTGCGGTGGCACCTCACCACCGAGATCCCCCCAGCCCTCGCCGCCCGCGCCGCGGGCCAGCACTGGCTCGGACACGTCGGCGCCCTGCTCCTCGCGCACGGCTGCCCCGACGACGCGCCCCCCGCCCGGGTCCGCCACACCCACCTGCACGCCGGGTACGCCGTGGGCCTCGCCCAGGCCGTGGCCGTCCGTCTCGGGCTGGCCTCGCGCCCGATCGGCTCCTGGCAGCACGGCCCCGAGGGCCCGCCCGACCTCGTGCACGCCCTCGCGCTGGGGCTCCGCACCGCCGACACCACCCACACAGAAGGGACCGACCGGCCATGATGCTCCACCCGGAGCTGCTGCGCGCCGCCAGGATCGCGCGCCGCCCCCTCCTCGGGGCCACGGCTCTGCTCGGTGCCGTGGCCGTCACGCACCTCGCCCAAGCCGTGCTCCTCGCCCTCGCGCTCGCCCGGATCGCCCGGGGCGAGACCGCCGCCCTGCCCGGCCTCCTGGCCGCCGTCCTCGCCACCGTCGCGGTCCGCGCCGCGCTGACCCGCCGTCAGCGCACGCTCGCCGTCCGCGCCGGGGCGCGCGTACGGACGGGCCTGCGCGACGCGCTCCTTCAGCGGCTCGGCACCCTGGGCCCCGTCGGCCGCGGCACGGACGCCCGCGCCGGAGCCGTACGCGCCACGCTCGTCGACGGCGTCGAGGGCGTCGACGCGTACGTCTCCCGCTACCTGCCGCAGCTCCTGGTCACCTGCGTGCTGCCGCCGCTGCTGCTCGTGGCCGTCGCCGTGGTGGAGTCGGCCGCGCTCCTCGCCCTCGTCCCCGCCCTCGTCCTGGCCCTCTTCGCGCCCCGCTGGTGGGACAAGCTGCTGGCCCGGCGCGGGCAGGAGCACTGGGGGTCGTACGAGGCGCTCTCCGCCGACTACCTGGAGGCGCTGCAGGGCATGCCGGCGCTGCGGGCCGCCGGTGCGGTCGCCCGCGTCCGCGCGCGCCTGGAGGAGCGTTCGGCCGCCCTGCACCGCGCCACCGTCGCCAAGCTGCGCGTGTCGCTGATCGACACCGGCATCACCGACCTCGCCGTGCAGGGCGGCACGGTCGCCGCCGCGCTGGTCGCCTGCGCGTCGGCCGCGTCCGGGCGCACCGCCGCCACGGGCACGTACCTGCTCCTCATGCTGGCCTCGGAGTGCTTCCGCCCGGTCCGCGACCTGTCACGCGAGTGGCACGCGGGCTACCTCGGTGTCTCGGCCGCCGACGGCATCGCCGAACTCCGCCTCGCGCGACCGTCCGTACGGGACGGGGGCACGGAGGGCACCCCCGCGCACCCCCCGGCCATCCGCTTCGACGACGTGCGGTTCACCTACCCCGGCGCCACCGCGCCCGCCCTGCGCGGGGTGTCGTTCACCGCCGAAGCGGGCCGCACGACGGCCGTCGTCGGCCCGTCCGGCGCGGGCAAGTCGACGCTCGTCGCCCTGCTCCTGCGCCAGTGGGACCCGGACGGCGGCCGCGTGACCCTCGACTCCACGGACCACACCGCCTTCGCGCTCGCCGCGCTGCGCCGCGGCATCGCCGTCGTGTCGCAGGAGACGTACCTCTTCCACGCCTCCGTCGCCGACAACCTGCGCCTGGCCCGCCCCGGCGCGACCGACGACGAGCTGTACGCCGCCGCCCGCGCCGCGGGCGTCCACGACGAGATCGCCCGCCTTCCCGACGGCTACGACACCCAGGTGGGGGAGCGCGGCGCGACGCTCTCCGGAGGCCAGCGCCAGCGCCTCGCCCTGGCCCGGGCGCTCCTCGCGGACGCCCCCGTCCTCGTCCTCGACGAGGCGACGAGCGCGGTCGACGAGCGCCGCGAGGCCCTCATCGGGCGCGAGCTGCTCCGCGCCGCGCGCGGCCGTACGTGCCTGGTGGTGGCGCACCGCCTGGCCTCCGTACGGGACGCGGACCGGATCGTCGTGCTGGACGGCGGCCGGGTCGACGCGGTCGGCACGCACACGAGCCTGCTGGCGCGCAGCGCCCTCTACGCGCGGCTCGTCGCCGCCGGACGCACCCACGAGGAGGCGGCGTGAGCGCCGGAACCCCGACCCCGACCCCGACCACGACCCCGACCCCCGAGCGGGGCGCGCTGCGCGCCCTGCTGCCCGTCCTCGCCGCACACAAGGCGATGACGGCACGCACCTTCGCCGCCGCGCTCGTCGACCAGGCGGCGCTCGTCGCCCTGGTGGCGCTCGCCGCGCACACCGTGGGCACCGCCGTCATGGACCGCACCGCCCCCGCCGCCGCCACGGTCGGCGCGCTGATCGCCCTGGTGCTGGTCCGCTCGCTGGCGACCTGGCGCGAGATGGACCTCTCGCACGACCTGGCGTACCGGGTGCTGGCCGAGCTGCGCATCCGGGTCTTCGACGGCCTGGCCCGCAGCGCGCCCGCCCGGATAGCCGGCCGCCGCAGCGGGGACCTGGCGGCGGCCGCGCTGGGCGACGTGGAGGCGCTGGAGTTCTTCTACGCGCACGCCGTCGCGCAACTCCTCGCCTCCGGCGTCGTGTTCGCCGCCGGTACGGCGGTCCTGGCGGTGCTGGACCCCTGGCTGCTGGCCCCGGTCGTCCCCGTGGCGGGGCTGCTGCTCCTCGCGCCGCTGCTGGAGGGACGGGGCAGGGCCGTGCGCGGGGCCCGTACCCGCCGGGCCGCGGCGGAGCTGTCGGCCGAGGTCGTCGAGACGGTCGACGGGATGCGCGAACTGCTGGCGTTCGACGCGCTGGAGCGCCGCCGCGCGGGGCTGCGCGCCCACGGCGAGCGGCTCGGCGAGGCCCAGCGGGCCGAGCACGCGTGGGAGGCGGGCGCGGCGGCGGTGCGCGACCTGCTGGTGGTGGCGGCGGTCGTCGGGGTGGTCGCGGCGGCCGCGCACACGCTCGACGGGGCGTGGGCCCCGGCCGCCATGGCCCTGGCGCTCGGCGTCCTGGCGCCGGTCGCCGACTCGGCGGCGGCCCTCGGCCAGGCGGGCGGGCTGCGGGCCGCGGCGTCGCGCGTCGGCGCGGCGATCCGCGCCCGGGCCGGCGCACCCGCGCCCGACGCGCCGCGCCCGGCGCCGACCGGACCGCTCGGCATCCGGCTGCGCGGCGTCCGCTTCGACTACGGCGGCGCTCCCGTGCTCGACGGCCTCGACCTCACGGTCCGTGCGGGGGAGACCCTCGCCCTGGTGGGCGCGTCCGGCGCCGGCAAGTCGACGTGCGCGGCCCTGCTGGCACGCTTCTGGGACCCGGCGGAGGGCGCGGTCGAACTCGTCGGCGCGTACGGCGAGCCCGTCGACGTACGGGACCTGGCCGACGGGGAACTGCGCCGCACGGTCGCGGTGGTCGGCCAGGACGCGCCGCTGTTCCACGGCACGCTCGCCGACAACCTCCGCCTGGCGGCGCCGGACGCGACGGACGCGCAGCTGCGCGCCGCCGCCCGCCTGTGCGGTGTCGACCGGATCGCCGAGGCGCTGCCCGACGGCTACGACACGCAGGTGGGGGAGCGCGGTACGACGCTCTCCGGCGGTCAGCGTTCGCGCGTGGCGCTGGCCCGCGCGCTGCTGACCAACCCGCGGGTGCTGGTCCTGGACGAGACGACGGCCCACCTGGACACGGCCGGGGACGCCGAGCTGTCGGCGGCGCTGGCGGCCGCCTCGCGGGGCCGTACCACGGTGGTGATCGCCCACCGCCCGGCGACGGTGCGCCGGGCGGACCGGATCGCGGTCCTGGAGGGCGGCCGGATCGCGGCGGCCGGTACGTGGGAGGAGCTGTCGGCGGCGAAGGAGGGGGCGTTCACGCGGGTGCTCGTCCGGTGACTGCGAGCGGGAAAAGGGCGCGCGCGATGTGTTTTCCGCGCCGGGCGGCGACCATATCGGCGGGGTGTGCGCCCCCGGGCGGCCGGAGTGCCGTATTCCGGGAAAACGCAGGTGGCGAAGTGTTGCCACGATGAGCCGGTTCTGGCGCGAAATCAAGCCTCCGTGCCTGCAAGGGACTTACCCGCCCTTCCCCGTCTGCTTTCAGCCCCCAACCATCGGATTAGTACGACAATCTGAGAAGCAGATGGGCCCTTGCGGTACGGCGTTGACCTGGGGCTTGCTTCTGTTACCGGGCCACCCGCCATTGCCGGGCGGGTGGACGACCGAACAGAAGGAGACAACCGTGAAGAAGGCATACGAAGCGCCGATGCTCGTCCGCCTGGGTTCCTTCCGTAAGAAGACCGGACTCCTCCAGAGCTCCGGGAACGACCGTCTGATCCTGAGCAAGAACTGACGGCGGACGGCGCGAGCGAATCGACGCCATGATTGACACGCACGAGAGTGCGGGACCGGGCCCCGGCGACGCGGATTTCGTGGTCCTTCCGGACCACGCGGCCGCGCCCGCCGTGGCCCGGCTCTTCTCCCGCACGGACGCCGCCGGCGCCGCCTCCGACGCCGGCTCCGCGACGCGGCGCACGCTGAGCCACCCCTCCGGACGGCCCTGGCTCGTCGGCCGCTGGCACGACGACGAGATCGTGGCCGCCCGCGCCGGGACCACGCTCCTCGCCGTCATCGGCTGCTGCCCGCTCGACGAGGCCGAACTGCACCGGCACGCCGCCCGTCTGAGGGACCTCGCCCAACTGGACGCCCTCGCCCGCACACTGCCCGGCAGCTTCCACCTGCTGGCCGTCCTCGACGGCCGGCTCCGCGTGCAGGGCACCGCCTCCGGGCTGCGGCTGGTCTTCCACGCCGCGATCGGCGGCGTACGGGTGGCCGCACCGCGCGCCGACGCCCTCGCCGCCGCGCTCGGCCGCGACCCCGACCCCGAGCAGCTCGCCGTCCGGCTGCTGTGGCCCGTGCCGCACCCGCTGGCCGAGGCGCCGATGTGGCGCGGCGTCACCGCCGTACCGCCCGAGGACGCGCTCGTCGTCGCGCCGGACGGACGCGGCGCACGGCACGCGCGCTGGTGGACCCCGCCGGAGCCGACGCGGACCCTCGCCCACGGCGCGCCGCTCGTCCGCGAGGCGCTCACCGAGGCCGTCGACGCGCGCACCCGCGCCGGGGGCACGGTCAGTTGCGACCTGTCGGGCGGTCTGGACTCCACCACCATCTGCTTCCTCGCCGACGCCTCACCCGCCCACGTGGTGGCCAGCACCTGGCCCGGACGCGACCCCGCCGACACCGACCTGCACTGGGCCCGGCAGGCCGCCCGCTTCCTGCCCGACGTGGAGCACGTCGTGTGGGACGCCGACGCCTCCCCGCTCGTCTACACAGACCTCCTCGCCATCGACGACCTGTTGGACGAACCCACCATCGGCGTCATGGACCGCTCCCGGGTCCTGCACCACCTGCCCGCCATGGCCGAGCGGGGCAGCCGCCTCCACCTGACCGGCATCGGGGGCGACCACGTGGCCTGGTGCTCGGAGGCGTACTACCACCGCCTCGCCCGTACCCGACCCCTTTTCGCCGCACGGCAGTTGCGCGGCTTCCGCGCCCTGTGGCAGTGGCCGCTCGGCACCACGCTCCGCGCCCTGGCCGACTCCCGCCCGTACGGCACGTGGCTCGCGGACGCGGCCGGCCGGCTGCGCGACCCGGGGCCCGCCACCGTCACCACCAGCCTCGGCTGGGGCATGCCCCCACGCCTCTTCGACTGGGTGACCCCCGACGCCGAGGCGGCCGCGCGGCGCGCCCTGCGCGAGGCCGCCGCCACCGCCCGGCCGCTCCACCGGGACCGCGGCCTGCACGCCGACCTCGACCAGATCCGCGCCGGCAGCCGCATCATCCGGCAGTGGGACCGGATGGCCGCCCGCGCCGGCGTACCGATGGCCTCGCCGTTCCTCGACGACCGCGTCATCGAGGCCTGCCTCGCCGTCCGGCCCGACGAACGCGTCACGCCCTGGGCGTACAAGCCCCTCCTCACCGCCGCCATGAGCGGGATCGTGCCCGAGGCCTGCCTGCGGCGCACCAACAAGGCCGCCGCCTCCATGGACGCCGCCGACGGGCTGCGCGCACACCGCGCCGACCTGGTCGCGCTCTGGGAGGACTCACGGCTCGCCCGCCTCGGCCTGGTGGACGGCACCGCGCTGCGCCGCCTCGCCGAGCGGCCCTCCACGCCCGGGCTGCGCGACGCCATCCTCTACTCGACGATCGCCTGCGAGGTCTGGCTGCGCGGCCTCACCCCCGCCACGACCCCCCCGACCGAAGGGAACCAGCCATGGCACTGCGCTTCGGCGCCGACGTCTCCACCGCCGACACCGACTACGGCACGGTCCTCCTCGACGAACGCAGCGGACAGTACTGGGAGTTGAACCCCGCCGGCACCGTCGTCGTCCGCACCCTGATGGCGGGCGGCGACGAAGCCGCCGCGGCGGACGCGCTCGTCACCGCGTACGACATCGAGCGGGCGCGGGCCGAGCAGGACGTCGCGGCCCTCGTGGCCGAGCTGCGCTCCTCGGGGCTGGTCTCATGACCACACCGAGCGCGCTGGAGCGGCCCACCGGAGTGCCGTTCGCCCGGCGGCTGGCCGCGCGGCTCGTGCTGCTGCCCGCGTTCGCACTCGCGCTGCTGCCGCCGCGCCGGATGCGCGCCGTGCTCGGCGTCGTACGCCGCGGGGCCCGGCCCGCCACCGCCGCGCAGGCCGCGGCCGCCCGCGACGCCCTGTGCGCGGTGAGCCTGCGCTGCGCCGGTCCGCGCGGCTGCCTGCCGCGCTCGCTGGGCGCGGCGCTGCTGTGCCGGCTGGGCGGGAGCTGGCCCACGTGGTGCACGGGCGTACGGGTCGTGCCGCCCTTCACCGCGCACGCGTGGATCGAGGCGGAGGGGCGGCCGGTGGGCGAGGGCGTGCCGGACGACTACTTCCGGCGGCTGATCGCGGTGGGTCCGGTCCACGGGGCGGATGCGGCGGGCGCGAAGCCCACGGCGGACGAAGCGCCCACGGCGGATGCGGCGGGCGCGAAGCCCACGGCGGACGAAGCGCCCACGGCGGATGCGGCGGGCGCGAAGCCCACGGCGGACGCGGCGGGCGTGGAGCTTACGGCGGACGAAGCGGACCGGGCGGCGAGCGGGCCGTCGACCCCATGACCGGCACTCAGGCGGCCGGCGACCGCGCGGGCGCGGAGGGGGACCGCTCCACCCGGGCCGCGGTCGCCACGCTGTACCGGCTCACCGCGGGGCACCGGTCCTCCGTCGCCGCCGCCACCGTCCTCACCCTGGTCGGCTCCGCGCTCGGCCTGGCGCAGCCGCTGGTGGCCCGGCTCGTCGTGGACGGGAGCGGACGCGCCGGGGACGGCGCCGCGTTCTGGACGCCGCTGGCGCTGCTCGGCGCGCTGTTCGTCGCCGAGGCGGCCACCGGCGCGGTGGGCCGCTTCGTGCTGGAGCGCATGGGCGAGGGCGTCGTACGGCAACTCCGCCACGGGCTCGTGGCCCGGCTGCTGCGGCTGGAGATGCGGGAGTACGACCGCCACCGCGGCGGCGACCTCATCGCCCGGGTCACCTCCGACACCACGCTGCTGCGGGAGGTGGTGTCGCAGGCGCTCGTCGACCTCGTGACGGGTGCGCTGGTCGCGGCCGGGGCGATCGCGCTCATGGCGTGGCTCGACCCCGTCCTGCTGCTCCTCGTCGCCCTGACGGTGGCCGGCGCCGCCGCCGTCGTGGCCTCGCTGCTCCAGGGCATCCGTGCCGCGTCGACGCGCATGCAGAACGCCGTGGGCGCTCTCGCGGCGGACCTGGAGCGCGCGCTCGGCGCGCTGCCGATGGTGCGGGTGCACCGGGCGGAGGAGCGCGAGGCGCGGCGCATCGGGGAGCGCGTGGACGCGGCGTACGACGCGGGCGTACGGACGGCGAAGCTGGCGTCCGTGATGAGCCCGGCCGTCGAACTCGCCGTCCAGGGCTCGTTCCTCATCGTCCTCGTCATCGGCGGCCTGCGGGTGAACGGCAGTTCCGGTTCCCTCGGCGACCTCGTCGCCTTCCTGCTGTACGCGTCGTACCTGGTGCTGCCGCTGTCGTCCGTCTTCCGCGCGGTCGGGCTGATCCAGCGGGGCATGGGCGCCCACCAGCGCATCGCCGAGGCGCTGGCGCTGGAGGCGGAGCCGGACGAGCCCTCCACCGCGAAGTGCCGGGTGACACCTCGTACCCCGCCTCCCGCCGAGGCGGCGCCGCCACCCGTACTCGCCCTGCGCGACGTCCGGTTCGGCTACGACCCGGCGCGCCCGGTGCTGCGCGGCGTCACCCTGACCGTCCCGCCCCGCCGGCAGGTGGCCCTGGTGGGCCGCTCCGGCGCGGGCAAGTCCACCGTCTTCGCGCTCGCGGCACGGTTCTACGAACCGGACTCCGGGACCCTGCTGTTCGACGGGCGGCCCGCCGCCGAGCTGACCCGCGCGCAGTGCCGGGCGCGTATCGCGGTGGTCGACCAGAACACCCACGTCGTCCACGGCACGCTGCGCGACAACATCGCCTACGCGGTGCCCGGCGCCACCGACGAGGAGGTGCGGCGGGTGGTCGGACTCGCCCAGCTGGAGGGTGTCGTGCGGCGCCTTCCCGGCGGGCTTTCCGGCCGGCTCGGGGAGCGCGGCTCGACCCTCTCGGGCGGCGAGCGGCAGCGCGTCGCCCTGGCCCGCGCCCTGCTCGCCCGGCCGTCCCTGCTGCTGCTGGACGAGCCGACGTCCCACCTGGACGCCCTCAACGAGGCGGCGCTCACCGCCGTCATGCGGGACGCGGCCCGGGAGTGCGCGGTGCTGGTGATCGCGCACCGGCTCTCCACGGTCCAGCACGCGGACCGGATCGTGGTGCTGGACGAGGGCCGTGCCGTCGCCTGCGGCGACCATGACGAGCTGCTGGAGACCAGCCCTCTGTACCGTGCGCTGGCCGCCGGCCAGATGCTGCGGCGTACCACACCTTACGACGGGAGTTAATTTACGACCGATGTAAGATGGGTCCTATGACCCAGCAGACGAGCAGCGCGACGGACACCGCGGCCCCCGGCCTGCGGGAGACCAAGAAGCGCGAGACGCGGCAGTTGATCTCCGACCGGGCGACCCGGCTCTTCCTGGAACGCGGCTTCGAGGCCACGACCATCGCCGACATCGCCGACGCCGCGCGCGTCGCGAAGAAGACGGTGACGAACTACTTCCCGCGCAAAGAGGACCTGGCCTTCGACCACCAGGAGGAGTTCGCCGCCGGTCTGGCCCGTACCGTCGCCGAGCGGGCGCCGGGGGAGACCGCCCTCGCGGCGCTCCGCCGCTCCTTCCTGGCCGCCGTCGCCGCCCAGGACCCCGTCGCCGGATTCGCCGGGCCGGAGTTCACCGGCATGATCGCGGACAGCCCCACGCTGACCGCCTGCCTCCGCGGCCTGCACGACCAGCGCGAGGACGCCCTCGCCGCCGCCCTCGCCGAGGCGACCGGCGCTCCGGCCGACGACATCACGGCACGTACGGCCGCGGCCCTGCTGGGCGCGGTGCACCGCGTCCTGTTCCAGCGCATCCAGGAGCTCACGCTCGCCGGCCACGCCAACCCGGAGATCGCGGCGACCTTGGAAAAGGAGGCCGCCCGGGCGTTCGACCTGCTGGAACCCGCCCTCGCGGACTACGCCCGGAAGTGAGCACGGGCGCGTCCACCTGCTGAAACCGCCCCCCGCAGTCGGTGAAACTTCATCTTTCATAGGGTGAATACCGTAAAGAAGGCGTGAGCAGACTCGGGGGGAATGATGTCGATGACGGTGGTCGGCCGTGACGTGGGGCGTGGGGCCGCGGTGATGTGCCATGGGTAAGAGGGGGAAGCCCGCGCCGCGCCGGAGGACCGGACGCCTCGGTTCCGCACGCCCGGAGCACGTCGGCCAGACCGGGCCGGAGCACTCAGCGGATTCGCAGCACCCGGAGCACTCGGGATACCCGGAGCAGCCGGAACACTCGGGATACCGGGAGCGCTCCGAGCACCCGGAGCACCCGGGATACCCGGACCGCTCCGAGCACCAGGGATACCCGGAACCCCCGGGCACCTCTGAGCGCTCCGAGTCCGCCGGACCGGCGGACGTGGAGTCCACCATGGCCCTGCGGACCCTCTCCGCCGGAGTCCCCGCCGCCACGGGCCGCGGGGGAGCCGCCGGTGAGCCGCGCGCGTCAGCCGGCTCCCGCCGGGCCGCCCGGCAGCCCCGACGGAAGCTGCCCTCCTGGGTGCCCGTGGACCGGCTGGCGGTGCTGCTCCCGCTGGCGCGGCGCATGCGACCGCACTACCCCCGCCCCGGCCGCCAGGGCTTCCGCCGGTGGATCCCCTCGTGGCGGCAGCTCATGGGCTCCCTGCTCATCGCCGTGGGGCTCGTCACGACCGGTCTGGCCCTCGTGTACTGGCGTACGGAGATACCCGAGGACCTGAACTCCTTCGCCACGCAGCAGGACAACGTCTACTACTGGGACGACGGCACCGTGATGGCCCGTACCGGCTGGGTGCGGCGCCAGGAGATGCCCCTGGAGGAGGTGCCCGAGGACGTCCGGTGGGCCGTGCTGGCGGCGGAGAACGCCAGCTTCTACGAGGACCCGGGCATCTCGCCCTCCGGCATCATGCGCGCGGTCACCCGGATGCTGGGCGGCGGCGAGACGCAGGGTGGCTCCACCATCACGCAGCAGTACGTCAAGAACGCCTACCTCAACCAGGACCAGACGTTCTCGCGGAAGTTCACCGAGATGATGCTCGCGCTCAAGGTGGACAACAAGTTCAGCAAGGACGAGATCCTGGAGGGCTACCTCAACACCAGCTGGTTCGGGCGCGGCACCTACGGCATCCAGCGCGCCTCGCAGGCGTACTACGGCAAGGAGGTGTCCGAGCTCAACGCGAGCGAGGGCGCCTTCCTGGCGTCCCTCCTGAAGGGCGCCGGGCTGTACGACCCCGCCCTCGGCGGCGGGAACCGCGAGCGGGCCGTGGAGCGCTGGGAGTGGACGCTGGACCGCATGGTCGAGATCGGCAAGCTCTCGCCGGCCGAGCGGGCGAAGTACACCAAGTTCCCCGAGCCCACCGAGGTGACCGGCGGCCGGACCGACCTCAGCGGCCAGCAGGGCTACCTCGTCGAACTCGCCAAGTCGTACGTCACCCGCAGCGGGAAGGTCTCCGACGCGGAGTTCGACCTCGGCGGCTACCAGGTCTACACGACCTTCAACAAGACCCGGACCGAGGCCCTCGACAAGGCCGTCCACACGGCCCGGGCCAAGCTCGACCCGAAGAAGCGGGAAGAGGACACCTTCGTCCGCACGGGCGCGGCCACCGTCGGCGCGGACGGGAAGATCCTGGCCCTGTACGGCGGTCCCGGCTTCCTCAAGCAGGGGTTCAACGAGTCCAACGCGGTGACCGTCCCGGCCGGATCGGCCTTCACCCCGTTCGTCTACGCGGCGGCGCTCAGCGAGGGCGTCATGCGCGAGCGCCAAGGCCCCCGCGTGCCCGTCACCCCCTCCACCCCGTACGACGGCCGCCACAACGCCTCCCTGATGACGCCCGAGGGCCCCTACTGGGACCGCGACGGCAAGGTGGTGAAGGGCCAGAACGACGGCGGCAAGTCCTGGGGCGAGGCCATCACCCTGCGCGAGGCGATGGTGAACTCCGTCAACATGCCCTTCCTCCAGCTCGGCATGGACGTGGGCCTGGACCGGGTGCGCCGCCACGCCGTGAACGCCGGGCTGCTGCCGTCCAGCATGGGCCCCCAGAAACCGGCGTTCTCGCTCGGCACCTCCACGCCCAGCGCCATCCGCATGGCGACGGCGTACGGGACGTTCGCCGCGAAGGGCAAGCACACCGAGCCGTACTCGGTCCTCAGCGTCACCCGCAACGGCCAGAAGGTCCCGCTGCCCGCCGTGCGCTCCACGCAGGCCCTCTCCGCCGATGTGGCGCGGAAGGTGACCGAGGCCCTGGAGGGCGTGATGGAGGAGGGCACCGGCGCGACGGCGCGGGTGCCCGGGGTGCGCGCGGCCGGCAAGACGGGCACGACGCAGGACAACAAGGCGGCGTGGTTCGTGGGGTACACCGAGCAGGAGGCCACGGCCGTGGTGCTGTACCGGATGGACCTGCGCAAGCTGGACCTCATGCCGCTGGACCGGGTGGCCGGCGCCGACGCCGGTACGCTCGGCAGCCGCCTTCCGGCGGACATCTGGCGGGATTACACGGAGGGCAGGACGAAGGGGGCGGCACGCCCCTGAGGGCCGCGGCCGGCGGGGGAGGCACACCCGGTGAACGATGATGGCGGTACGCCCGTGAGGGCCGTACCGCCACCGTGTCCGCCTCGCTGTCACCCGACCACTCCGGTCAGGTGACCACTCCGGCTACTTGACCACCGTCTTCCAGTCGGGCACCTGGCCCGGGTCCAGCCCGCGCAGCTGCTCCAGGACGGCGGGGTCCTGGACGTCCAGCCAGTCGCTCAGCTCGCGGAAGGACACGCACTCCACGTCCTTCCGCGGGCAGACGTCCCGCATCATCTCCTCCACGGCCTGCATATAGATGCCGCCGTTCCACTGCTCGAAGTGGTTGCCGATGAACAGCGGGGCACGGCTGCCGTTGTAGACCCGGTTGAAGCCGTTCATGTACGCGTCCAGCGTCGTCTTCTTCCAGGCCGGGTACATGGCCGGGTCGCCGTCCGTCTTCCCCTTGGACTGGTTGTAGAGGAAGTTGAAGTCCATGGAGAGGACCTGGATCTCCTTGTCCGGGTACGGCAGCAGCTGCAGCGGGAAGTCCCAGATACCTTGCTGCTTGCGCGGCCAGGCCTGGAAGCCGCCGGGCGAGCTGGCGTCATAGCGCCAGTCGTACTGCTTGCTCGCCGTGATGAGGTTCTTCTGGCCCTCCAGGCAGGGTGCCCGGCCTCCGACGAACTCCCGGTCGGGGTCGAACGGCAGCGGCTGGATGTCCGTGAAACCGGTGTTGGTCTTCCACTTCTTCACGAAGTCGTAGGTCTGGTCGATCTCGCTCTTCCACTCCTCGACGCTCCAGTCGCCGCCGCCCTTGGGACCGCAGAAGTGGCCGTTGAAGTGGGAGCCGATCTCGTGGCCGTCCTTCCAGGCGCCGCTCAGCTGGGTGAGCGTCGTCCGGATGTGCTCGTCGGTGGGGTACGGGATGGCGGCGGAGCCCCGTTCGTGCTTCGGGGGGTCGTACAGGTCCGTCTTCGATTTCGGCAGCACGTAGATGCCGGTCAGGAAGAAGGTCATGTGCGCGTCGCTCTCCTTGGCCACCTGGCGGAAGTGGGAGAAGAGGTGGTCCTTGTTCTCCAGCGCGCCGTCCCAGGAGAAGACCACGAACTGCGGCGGCTTCTGGCCCGGCTTCAGCTTCTCGGGCTTCAGCTGGCCCGGCTGCGGCCCGGTGTACGAGGTCGAGCCGTCGCCCAGCACCTCCACCTTGCCGTCCCAGGGCTCGGCGCGCTTGCGGGCGTTGGCCCCGGCGGGCCGCCGCTCACCCTGCGCCTGCGCCGCCTCGCCGTCGTCGCCGGTGCCCTTCGCCGCCGCCGGGGTCTCGGAGCCGCCGGTCACGGTCCTCCCGAGGAACAGCGCGACCGCGACGAGCAACAGCGCGGACACGGTCATCAGGACGGTACGGGCGCGGGAGCTGCGGTTGCCGGCTCGTCTGCGGCCCCGGCTGCGGGCGCTTCGGGTCATCGCTGTGGCTCTCTCGGTGCGAGGAAAAGGCATGCTTCATCCGGCATGACGATCCGAATATAGAACGTCTCATCGGTCCGCTTGGTGTGATGTCGCACATCTGTCCGGTGAGTTGTGCCTCTTGTGCCTGGCCCGGGCCCTCGCCCGCCCCTTGGCTACGCCTCCCAGTGCGCGGGCCGGGCGAGCCCCGCGGGCAGGACCGTCCGGGCGTCGCCCCGCGCCGCGTTGAGCTGCGGCTGGGTGAGGAAGAGCGCCCCGGTGAGGTCGGCGCCGGCGAGCCGCGCGTCGCGGAGGTCCGCGCCGAGCAGGTCCGCCTGGCGCAGGTCGGCGCCCGTGAGGTCGGCCGCGATGAGGTAGGCGCCGCGCAGGCTCGCGCCCCGCAGGTCGGCGCCGGTGAGGCGGGCGCCCATGAGGTCGGCGCCGCGGCGGTTCTTCTTCTTGGACCGCGCGCCCGGGACGCCCGCCCGGACGAGCTCGGCGGCGTGCTGGAGCAGATCGCCGACGACCGCGCGGTGGGCGTTCAGGTCGAGGGCGGCGAGCTCGTCGGGAGAGAGGAGCGTGAGTCGCTCGGTGTCGTCGACGACGCGGCGGATCTCCCCGTGGAGGGCGCGCGCGGGCTTCAGCGCCAGCGCCTCGGTGAGGTACCGGAGCAGCTCGTGCAGCTGCCGTACGACGGGGAAGGCGGCGAACATCGCCTGGGCCGTGTCCGGGTTCCGGCGCCAGTCGCGGCCGCCGAAGGTCACCTGGGAGACCTTCTGGCCGGCGCCGAAGCAGTCGTACACCGTGCAACCGGGGAAGCCCTCGTCGCGCAGGCGGGTGTGGATGCCACAGCGGAAGTCGTCCCGCAGGTTGGCGCACGGGGTGCCGGCGGACTTGCCGACGGCGAAGTCCGCCGACGCGGTGAAGGGCAGGGCGACGCAGCAGAGGCCGAAGCAGTTGGCGCAGTCACCGCGCAGGGCGTCCTGAGGCGAGGCGTCCTGATGCGGGGCGTCCTGGTGATTCAGGGTGACCTTATGTCCGGACATAGTGATTCGTGTACTCGTTATCTGTGAGACTGGTTGATTGAATGTCAGGACATTCTTACGGTCGGTCACGACATGCGCAGCGCCAGGAAGAAGTCCAGCTTGTCCTCGAGCCGCGACAGGTCACGCCCCGTCAACTGCTCGATCCGCCCCACGCGGTACCGCAGCGTGTTCACGTGCAGGTGCAGCCGCGTCGCGCACCGCGTCCACGACCCGTCCGAGTCGAGGAACGCCTCCAGCGTCGGGATCAGCTCGGCCCGGTGCCGCCGGTCGTAGTCCCGCAGCGGGTCCAGCAGCCGCGCCGTGAACGCCCGCCGTACGTCGTCCGGCACGAACGGCAGCAGCAGCACGTGCGACGCCAGCTCGTGGTGCCCGGCCGCGCACACCCGCCCGGGCCGCGCCGCCGCCACCCGCCGTGCGTGCCGCGCCTCCTCCAGCGCGCCGCGCAGCCCCTCGGCCGAGTGCACGGAGGCGCTCACGCCGAGCGTCAGCCGCCCGTCGTCCCCGAGCCCCGCCGACAGCGGCTCCCGTACGGCCGAGAGCAGCGCGTCCGCGTGCAGCCCGGGGCCGCCCGCGTGCACCCCGGCCGCGCCCTCCTCCTCGTCCTCCGGGGAGGCGCCGGAGCCGTCCAGCCCCGGCACCGCGGGCAGCGGCACCAGGGCGATCGCCTCGTCCCCGGTGTGTGCCACCGCGATCCGGTCGGCCGAGTCCGGGCCTGAGGTCGCCGGGTCGACCAGGATCTCCTCCAGCAGCGACTGGGCGACCGGCCCGGACTCGAGGGCCGGAGCGCTCTTCGCCCCGCCCGCGCCGCCCGTGCCCGCGGGCGTGACGGCGGGCGCCGCGCCCTCCTCGCCCCACTCGACGCGCGCCACCACGACCTGCCAGTGCGGCGCGGTCCCGAGACCCGGCAGCAGCACCGGCGCGGCCACCCTGAGGCGCGCCGCGATCTCCGCCGGGGCCGCGCCCGACTGGACCAGTTCCAGGACCTCCTGCGCGAGCCGCCGTCGCACCGTGCGCGCCGCGTCCCGGCGGTCCCGCTCGACGGCGATCAGCTGCGTGACGCCCTGCAGCAGGTCCAGCCGGGCGGCCGGCCAGTCGCTCGCGTCGGCCTCGACGGCCAGCAGCCAATCGGACAGCACGGTCTCGCGCACATCGCGCGCCGCGGGGGCCGCGCCGCGCCCGGTGTTACGGATCGGGAAGAGCGAGTACGTCGTGGGACCGACCTGCGCGCGGTGCGGGCCGCGCCGCCCGGTGCGGGTGGCGGCCAGGTGCTCACCGGCGAGCCGGGCGCCCACCTCGGCGGGCAGCGGTGCCCCGGCGCCCGCGATCCGGCGCCCGGTCGGCGACAGCACCCAGGCGTGCAGGTCCAGGTCGGAGCCGAGGAGGTCCAGGACGACCTCGGGTCCGCCGCCCGCCGGGCCGGACGTCATCAGCCTTCTGTGCCGATCGACGACAGCCGCGAGATCCCCGGCCCGCTCGCCCGACACCTGTCGAACAACATGCTCGGTAATCGTTGCGAATGCAACTGATTCGTTTACTGCGAAGAGGGGAAGGCGGTGGCGCAAACAAGCCTGGACCAAGTCGTCCGGGATGGCGCCCAGTTCCGCCTCGCCGGCCGCCAGGCCCGCGACGCCGGCGGCCGCAAGGATCCGGACGAACGGCTCGGAGTCGTGCTCGTCCCGTCGCCAGGCCAGGCCGGTGAGCACCAGCTCGCCGCCCGACAGGTACCGGCTGGGGTCCCGTAGGTCCGTCGTCATCACGCCGCGCACCGTGCGGTCGAGCTCGTCCTCGCCGCCGAGCAGCCGCAGCCCCAGCGCGTCGGTTTCCAGCAGTGCGCGCAGCCGCATCTCGTCGCCGCCGATCTTTTTCGTGGGTGTCTGGTTGTGGCCGGTGACCCGTGGCCACCGTTTCCGGGGGGAAACGGAGAGGTTACTGGTCCTCGCCTTTCGTTCGAATCTACAAGACGAGGAGGGCGGCCAGCCAACTCCTTCATATGTTCAGCGACTGCACCGGGTGGAGCACCGCTGGGTGTACTTGCTCCACGACGCGTTAACAGCACGTGAACATGAAGACGAGAACGTGGGCCCGGCCGTCCCCCGTGCCCCAGCGAACGACCGATCACGCAGATCACGGCACACGTCGATCACCTGGATCACGTACCACCGGATCACGTAGAAGAGAGCCACTCATGGACTTCCTTCGCCCCGCAAGCTGGGAGGAGGCGCTCGCCGCCAAGGCCGAGCACCCCACGGCCGTGCCCATCGCGGGTGGCACCGATGTCATGGTCGAAATCAACTTCGACCACCGGAGGCCGGAGTACCTGCTCGACCTCAACCGCATCGAACTGCTGAGCGAATACGAGGTCGGCGAGGAGAACGTCCGTCTGGGCGCCTCCGTGCCGTACACGCGGATCATGGAGAACCTCCGTGACGAGCTGCCGGGCCTGGCCCTGGCGTCCCACACCGTCGCCTCGCCGCAGATCCGCAACCGCGGCGGTGTCGGCGGCAACCTGGGTACCGCGTCCCCGGCCGGTGACGCCCACCCGGCGCTGCTGGCGGCGGGTGCCGAGGTGGAGGTGGAGTCCGTGCGCGGCTCCCGCTTCATCCCGATCGACGAGTTCTACACCGGTGTGAAGCGCAACGCGCTGGCCCCGGACGAGCTCATCAAGACGGTGCACATCAAGAAGGCCGACGGCCCGCAGCAGTACTCCAAGGTGGGTACCCGCAACGCCATGGTCATCGCGGTCTGCGCCTTCGGCCTGGCGCTGCACCCGGAGACCCGGACCGTGCGCACGGGCATCGGCTCCGCGGCTCCCACCCCGGTGCGGGCCAAGGCGGCCGAGGAGTTCCTGAACGCCGCGCTCGAAGAGGGCGGTTTCTGGGACAACGGCAAGATCATCACTCCCTCGATCGCCAAGCAGTTCGCGGAGCTCGCCTCCGCCGCCTGCAACCCGATCGACGACGTACGAGGCACGGCCAAGTACCGCCGTCACGCCGTCGGGATCATGGCCCGCCGCACGCTCGGCTGGACCTGGGAGCAGTACCGCGGCACCGGCCGCACCCTTGAAGGAGCTGCATAACCATGCGCGTCAATTTCACGGTCAACGGACGTCCGCAGGAAGCCGACGACGTCTGGGAGGGCGAGTCCCTCCTGTACGTCCTGCGTGAGCGCCTGGGTCTGCCCGGCTCCAAGAACGCCTGCGAGCAGGGCGAGTGCGGCTCCTGTACGGTCCGCCTCGACGGCGTCCCGGTGTGTTCGTGCCTGGTCGCCGCCGGCCAGGTCGAGGGCCGCGAGGTCGTCACCGTCGAGGGCCTCGCCGACTACGCCAAGCAGCGTGCCGAGCACAGCGGCGCGTGCGGCACCGGCGCGTGCGGCTCCGCCTCCGCCGACGGCAAGGAGGGCACCCCCCTCCAGGCCGCCCAGCAGTGGTCCGCCAAGGGCACCGACTCCCAGACCGGCGAGGGCGGCGAGCTCTCCCCGATCCAGCAGGCCTTCATCGACGCGGGCGCCGTCCAGTGCGGCTTCTGCACCCCGGGTCTGCTGGTCGCGGCTGACGAGATGCTGGAGCGCAACCCGTCGCCGTCCGACGAGGACATCCGCGAGGCGCTCTCCGGCAACCTCTGCCGCTGCACCGGTTACGAGAAGATCCTCGACGCGGTCCGCCTGGCGGCCGCTCGTCAGGGAGAGGCAGTCTGATGGCTCAGAACACCCGAGTCGCGTCCGCCCCGGCGGGCACTCCCACCAAGGTCACCCAGGGCGCCCAGACCAAGGGCGGTATCGGCGAGTCGACGCTCCGCCCCGACGGCACCCTCAAGGTCACCGGCGAGTTCGCCTACTCCTCGGACATGTGGCACGAGGACATGCTCTGGGGCCAGATCCTCCGTTCGCCCGTGGCGCACGCCGAGATCGTCTCCATCGACACCTCCGAGGCCCTCGCGCAGGCCGGCGTCTACGCCGTCTTGACCTACGACGACCTGCCCACCGAGGTGAAGAACTACGGCCTGGAGATCGAGGACACCCCCGTCCTCGCCCACGGCCGGGTGCGCCACCACGGTGAGCCGGTGGCCCTCGTGGCCGCCGACCACCCGGAGACGGCCCGCCGCGCCGCCGCGAAGATCAAGGTCGAGTACAAGGAGCTGCCCGTCGTCACCGACGAGGCCTCCGCGCTCGCGCCGGACGCCCCGCTGCTGCACCCGGGCCGGGACGACCACCACGCCGGGCACGTACCGCACCCGAACATCGTGCACCGCCAGCCGATCATCCGCGGCAACGTGGAGGAGGCGCGCAAGCGCGCCGACGTGATCGTCGAGGGCGAGTACACCTTCGGCATGCAGGACCAGGCCTTCCTCGGCCCCGAGTCCGGTCTCGCCGTGCCCGCGGAGGACGGCGGTGTCGACCTGTACGTCGCCACCCAGTGGCTGCACTCGGACCTCCGCCAGATCGCCCCGGTCCTCGGCCTGCCCGAGGAGAAGGTCCGCATGACGCTCTCCGGCGTCGGCGGCGCGTTCGGCGGTCGCGAGGACCTGTCGATGCAGATCCACGCCTGCCTGCTGGCGCTCCGCACGGGCAAGCCGGTGAAGATCGTCTACAACCGGTTCGAGTCGTTCTTCGGCCACGTCCACCGGCACCCGGCGAAGCTCTACTACGAGCACGGCGCCACCAAGGACGGCAAGCTCACGCACATGAAGTGCAAGATCGTGCTGGACGGCGGCGCCTACGCCTCCGCCTCCCCGGCCGTCGTGGGCAACGCCTCCTCGCTCTCCGTCGGCCCGTACGTCATCGACGACGTCGACATCGAGGCCATCGCGCTCTACACGAACAACCCGCCCTGCGGCGCCATGCGCGGCTTCGGCGCGGTCCAGGCGTGCTTCGCGTACGAAGCCCAGATGGACAAGCTCGCGGCGAAGCTGGGCATGGACCCGGTGGAGTTCCGCCAGCTCAACGCCATGGAGCAGGGCACGCTCATGCCGACCGGCCAGCCGGTCGACTCCCCGGCCCCGGTCGCCGAGCTCCTGCGCCGCATCAAGGCCCGTCCGCTGCCGCCGGAGCGCCAGTGGGAGACCACCGCGGGCGCCGACGTCCGCGCGCTGCCCGGCGGTCTGTCGAACACCACGCACGGCGAAGGCGTCGTCCGCGGCGTCGGCTACGCGGTCGGCATCAAGAACGTCGGCTTCTCCGAGGGCTTCGACGACTACTCCACCGCCAAGGTGCGCATGGAGGTCATCAACGGCGAGGCCGTCGCGACCGTCCACACCGCGATGGCGGAGGTCGGCCAGGGCGGCATCACCGTCCACGCCCAGATCGCCCGCACGGAGCTGGGCGTCACCCAGGTGACGATCAACCCGGCCGACACCCAGGTCGGCTCCGCCGGCTCCACCTCCGCCTCCCGCCAGACGTACATGACCGGCGGCGCGGTGAAGAACTCCTGCGAGCTCGTCCGCGAGAAGGTGCTGGAGATCGGCCGCCGCAAGTTCGGCACGTACCACCCCGCGTGGGCCACCGCCGAGCTGGTGCTGGAAGCGGGCAAGGTCGTCACCGACGGCGGCGAGGTCCTCGCCGACCTGGTGGACGTCCTGGAGGACGAGGTCGTCGAGATCGAGGCCGAGTGGCGTCACCGCCCGACCGAGGCCTTCGACCTGCGCACGGGCCAGGGCAACGGCCACGTCCAGTACTCCTTCGCCGCGCACCGCGCGGTCGTGGAGGTGGACACCGAGCTGGGCCTGGTCAAGGTCATCGAGCTGGCCTGCGCCCAGGACGTCGGCAAGGCCCTCAACCCGCTGTCCGTCGTCGGCCAGATCCAGGGTGGTACCACCCAGGGCCTGGGCGTGGCGGTCATGGAGGAGATCATCGTCGACCCGAAGACCGCGAAGGTGAAGAACCCCTCCTTCACGGACTACCTGATCCCCACCATCCTCGACACCCCGACCATCCCCGTCGACGTGCTCGAACTCGCCGACGACCACGCGCCCTACGGTCTGCGCGGTATCGGCGAGGCCCCGACCCTGTCGTCCACCCCGGCCGTCCTCGCGGCGATCCGGAACGCGACGGGCCTGGAGCTGAACAAGACGCCGGTCCGCCCCGAGCACCTCACCGGCACCCTGTAGGCCCTCGGGGCCGCAAGGCCCCGGGGCCCCGCAAGCCCTCCGGGCGGTGTGTGCCTCCCAGGAACGTCACACTTCCCAGCCCGCACCGCCCGGAGTAGCAACCGCACCGCTCGCGGTTCCCCCCACGCTTCACCCCCCACCCATCCCCCGACCCCCCCACCGACGAAGTACCCCCCACGCAGAACCCCGTTCGTCTCGGGCCGTCCCCCGGGTCGTGCAGCCAACGCACCATCCCAAATCCCGCAGCTTTATGCCCCTGTGCATGCGGGTGCCCCTTTGAACCTTGGGAGTAGGCACCATGACCCAGTCGTCAGTGGAGCCGAAGACCGTCGCCGAAGACGCGGGCTCCGGCTCTCGCGTCCCCGCCGGACGGTCTTGGCTCGACCGGTACTTTCACATCACCCACAGAGGATCCACGGTCGCGCGTGAGGTGCGCGGCGGCATCACCACCTTCATGGCGATGGCCTACATCCTCCTGCTCAACCCTCTGCTGCTCGGCGGCGAGGATTCGCTCGGCGACAAGCTGAGCCAGCCCGCGCTGATCACGGCCACCGCCCTCGCAGCAGCGGTCACCACTCTGGCGATGGGTTTCATCGGCAAGGTCCCGCTCGCCCTCGCGGCGGGCCTGAGCGTCGCGGGCGTCATCTCCACCCAGGTCGCCCCCGAAATGACCTGGCCCCAGGCCATGGGCATGTGCGTCGTCTACGGCGCCGTGATCTGTCTGCTGGTGGTCACCGGCGTCCGTGAAGTCATCATGAACGCCATACCGCTGGCGCTGAAGCACGGCATCACGATGGGCATCGGCCTCTTCATCGCGATGATCGGCTTCGTCAACGCCGGCTTCGTCGGCAAGGGCGAGGGCGGCGGTCCCGTCACCCTCGGTGTCGGAGGCTCCCTGACCGGCTGGCCCGTCGCGCTCTTCGCCTTCACGCTCCTGCTGATCTTCGCGCTCCAGGCCCGCAAGATCCCCGGAGCCATCCTGCTCGGCATCGTCGTCGGCACGGTCATCTCCGTCATCGGCACCGCGACCGGCCTCATCGATGAGAAGGCGTGGGGCGGCAAGGCGCCGATCCTGCACGGCAGCCCGGTCTCCATGCCGGACTTCTCGCTCTTCGGCCAGGTCAGCTTCGGCGGCTGGGACAAGCTGGGCTACGCGGCCGTCAGCATGATCGTCTTCACCCTGGTGCTGGCCGGCTTCTTCGACGCCATGGCGACCATCATCGCCGTCGGCCAGGAGGCCAAGCTCGCCGACGCCCAGGGCAAGATGCCGGGCCTCAACAAGGCGCTGTTCATCGACGGCGCGGGCGGCATCATCGGCGGTGGCACCGGTGCCTCCGGCCAGACGGTCTTCATCGAGTCCGCCACCGGCGTCGGTGAGGGCGCCCGTACGGGCCTGTCCGCCTCGGTCACCGGTCTCTTCTTCGCCGCGTGCCTGTTCTTCACCCCGCTCACCCAGCTGGTGCCCGGCCAGGTCGCCTCCGCCGCCCTGGTCGTCATCGGCGCGATGATGCTGCAGAACGCCCGGCACGTGGACTGGACCGACTGGTCCGTCGCCGTCCCGGTCTTCCTCACGGTCGTGCTGATGCCCTTCACCTACACCATCACCACGGGTGTCGGCGCCGGCGTCATCGCGTACTGCGTCATCAAGGCCGCTCAGGGCAAGTGGCGCGAGCCCAGCATCCTGATGTGGGTGCTCTCGGCAGTGTTCATCTTCTACTTCGCCATGGGTACCGGACACTGACAAAAGGCCGGGCCCTCCACACAGAAGCTCTCTCGAAGGAGGCCGACATGCTGGACATCGCCGAGGAACTCACCCGGTGGGTCGAGCAGGGACGCGACTTCGCCGTGGCCACCGTGGTGGCCGTCGGCGGCAGCGCGCCCCGGCAGCCGGGCGCCGCTCTCGCCGTCGACAGCGAGGGCACCGCGATCGGCTCGGTCTCCGGCGGATGTGTGGAGGGCGCGGTCTACGAACTGTGCCGGCAGGCGCTGGCGGACGGCGAGACCGTCCTGGAGCGCTTCGGCTACAGCGACGAGGACGCCTTCGCGGTCGGCCTGACCTGCGGCGGCATCATCGACATCCTCGTCACCCCGGTTCGCGGCGGGGTCTACCCCGCCGCGCTGGCGGCCGCCGCCGGAGGGGAGGCGGCGGCCCTCGCCAGGATCACGGAGGGACCGGCGGAGCTGCTCGGTACGGCTCTGCTGGTCCACCCGGACGGCTCGTACGAGGGCCGCCTCGGCGGCCACCCCGAGCTGGACCGCACGGCCGCGGGCGAGGCCCGCGCCATGCTCGACGCCGGCCGCACCGGCACGCTCGTCATCGGCGAGGACGGCTCCCGCTGCGGGCAGCCGCTCACGCTGCTGGTCGAGTCCAGCGTGCCCGCACCCCGCATGATCGTCTTCGGCGCCATCGACTTCGCGTCGGCGCTGGTACGGGTCGGCAAGTTCCTCGGCTACCACGTCACCGTGTGCGACGCCCGCCCCGTCTTCGCCACCCCCGCCCGCTTCCCGGAGGCGGACGAGGTGGTCGTCGAGTGGCCCCACACGTACCTGGAGTCCACCGAGGTGGACGGCCGCACCGTGCTGTGCGTGCTCACCCACGACGCCAAGTTCGACGTGCCCCTGCTCGAACTGGCCCTGAAGCTTCCCGTCGCGTACGTCGGCGCGATGGGCTCCCGCCGCACCCACGAGGACCGCAACAAGCGGCTGCGCGAGGTCGGCGTCACCGAGCTCGAACTCGCCCGCCTGCGCTCCCCGATCGGCCTGGACCTCGGCGCCCGTACGCCCGAGGAGACGGCCCTGTCGATCGGCGCGGAGATCGTCGCCGCCCGGCGCGGCGGCAGCGGCGTCTCCCTCACCGGCGCCCACACCCCGATCCACCACGACGGCCCCGACGCCCCGGCGGGCCGCATCGGCTCCGTGGCCTGAGAGCCCGTCGCCTGAGCCCCCTCAAGGCCCCCCGGAGGCCCCCGCCCGGCCGGCCGCGTCCCGCGGAGGCACGTACGCCAGCTGCACCCGCCGGGACGCGCCGCGCCGGTCGGTCATCGTGCAGCGGCCCGGGCGGTCGCCGGAGAGCGTGATCTCCTGGGCGCCCTGCTCCCGCACGCCCTGCGTGAGCGGCTCGTACATCGCCCGTGAGGCCCGTACCGAACTGCGGCACAGCACCAGACGCAGTCCGAGGTCCCGGCCGAACGGCAGGAACTCCAGCAGCGGGTGGAGCGGGTTGCCCGAGGCGGTGGCGACCAGCTCGTAGTTGTCCACCAGGACGAAGAGGTCGGGGCCCGTGTACCAGCTGCGGTTGCGCAGCTGCTCCGCCGTGACGTCCACGCCCGGCATCCGCTCCCGGAGGACCGCCGCAAGCTCGGCCACCGCCTCCTTGAGCTGGGCGCCGCTCGCGCAGTAGTGCGTGCGGTCGGCGGGCAGGTCGTGCAGCAGCGAACGCCGGTAGTCGGCGACGACCAGGCCCGCCTGCCGCTCCGCGTACCGCGAGGTGATCTGCTGGGCGATCAGCCGCAGCAGGGAGGACTTGCCGAACTCGCTGTCCCCGACGACGAGGAGGTACGGGTCCGACTCGAAGTCGATGGTCACCGTCGACAGGCTCGCCTCGTCTATGCCGATGGTGATCTCCCGACCGGGGTCGTCCTCCCGCTCCCGCCCCAGCTCCTCCAGCGGCAGCAGCGCCGGCAGCACCCGCACCGGCGGCGCCGGCGGGCCCGCCCAGGCCTCCCCGATCGCGGTGACCAGCTGCGTGGTGGCGGCCTCTGCCGGCGCGTCCGGGCCGTCCGGGCCCCCGCTCAGGCGCGGTACGGCGGCCAGGAAGTGGTACCCGCCGGGACTCAGGCCGCGGCCGGGTACGCCGACCGGGACGGCCTCCGCCTTGCCCCGGTCGATCTCCGACTCCTTGGGATCGGCGAGCCGCAGCTCGACCGCGGGGCCGAGCCGGTCGCGCAGGGCGGGGCGTACGTCGGCGTAGCGCGGGGTCGCGAGCATCAGGTGGACGCCGTGGGCGGGGCCGCGCGCGGCCAGGTCCACGATGGTGTCCTCCAGCTGCTCGTAGTCGCTCTTGAAGCCCGACCAGCCGTCGATGACCAGGAAGACGTCGCCCCACTTGTGCTCGGCCCACTCGCCGGCACCACGGGTCCCGCGGTACTCCTCCATGGAGCCGATCCCGTGGGCGCGGAAGAACTCCTGGCGCTCGGCGAGGACGCCGGCGACCTCGGCGACCGTACGGCGCACGTGCTCCCCGTCGAGCCGGGACGCCCGGCCGCCCAGGTGGGGCAGGCCGTCCAGCAGGCGCAGGGAGCCGCCGCCGAAGTCGAGGACGTAGAACTGCACCTCGCGCGGCGTGTGGACGAGGGCGAGCCCGCAGACCAGTGTGCGCAGCAGCGTCGACTTCCCGGACTGCGGCCCGCCGACCACGAGCGCGTGGCCCGTCCCGCTCGCGAAGTCCGCGTACCGCACCTCGCGGCGCTGCTCCTCCGGCTTGTCGAGCAGCGCCATGGGGACGGAGAGCGCCGGCCCCTGGCGGCCGTCGGCGGTGCGCTGCGGGTGCAGTCCGCGCTCCGCGTCGGTGACCAGGGGCGGCAGCAGGTCGGCCAGGACCGGGGGCGTGTCCAGCGGCGGCAGCCACACCTCGTGCGCGGGCGGTTCCTGGCCGCGCAGCCGCCGTACGGCGACGTCGAGCAGCGAGTCCTTCGACGGGCCGGCCGCGCCGGAGACGTACGCCCCCTTGAAGCGGACGAGCGTGTTCGTGCCGGACCGCAGGTAGCCGAGGCCCGGGTCGCTCGGCAGGTGGTACGCGTCCGCCACGCCGATCGCGGCGCGCGACTCGGCCGCCGAGGAGGCGCGCAGGCCGATGCGGTACGAGAGGAAGGGGTCGAGGCCGCGGAGCCTGGCCTCCTCCAGGCGCTGCGAGGCGAGCAGCAGGTGGATGCCGAGCGACCGGCCGAGCCGGCCGATCCGCACCAGCAGGTCCAGGAAGTCGGGCTTCGTGACCAGGTCACCGAACTCGTCCACCACGAGCACCAGCGACGGCAGCGGGGCGAGGGGGGCGCCGTCGGCGCGTGCCTTCTCGTACGCGGCGAGGTGCGGGAAGTTCCCCGCGTCGCGCAGCAGGTCCTGGCGGCGGTGCAGCTCGCCGGTGAGCGCCTCGCGCAGCCGGTCCACGAGGGCGGGGTCGTCCGCCAGGCCGCTGACGACGGCCGAGACGTGCGGCAGGTCCGCCAGGTCGGCGAACCCCGTGCCGTCCTTGGCGTCCGCGAGGAGGAGGTTGACCGTCTCGGAGGAGTGGGTGACGGCGAGCGCCAGCACCAGGGCCCGCAGCAGCTCCGTCTTGCCGGAGCCGGTCGCCCCGACGCACAGGCCGTGCGGGCCCATGCCGCCCTGGGAGGCGTCCTTGAGGTCGAGGTGGACGGGCCCGCCGTTGTCGTCCAGACCGAGCGGCACCCGCAGCCGCTCCTCCGCCCGGCGCCGGGGGCGGGCGCCGCCCTCCAGGCCCAGCAGTGCGGCGTAGGCGGTGACCGGGTCGGGCCGTGTGGTGGGGTCGCCGCCCCCTTGGGCGCCGCCGAGCCAGCGCTCGCGCATCCGCAGCGTCGTGTCGGCCAGGGCCCGCCGGGCCTCCGCCGTACTGGTCGCCTCCTCCAGCCGGGGCACGGCCACGCGGAAGCGCCGGCGCCGGGCCAGCGCCCAGCCCACGCCGATGCTGGAGGCGAGACCGGCGTCGACGTACGACTCGGAGGGATCCTCCAGGGCGAGCTCGACCCGGGTGCCGAGCAGCCCCAGCAGACCCGAGCCGAAGTCGCTCCACCGGCGGGCGGAGACCAGGAGGTGGACGCCGTAGTTCAGCCCGGTGTTGACCAGGCGGTGGATGGTGGCGGCGAAGGCGGGGTTCTCCCAGTGGAAGTCCAGCCAGCCGTCGATCACCACGAAGATGTCGCTGCCGCTGCCGTCCGGCAGCTCACCGGCGGCGCGCAGCTCGCGGAACTCCTCGACGGAGTCGATGCCCCGGTCCCGGAACAGCGCGCGCCGCGCGGCGACCGCGTCCTGCACGGCCGAGAGGACCTGCTCGACCGCGCTGTGCTCGTGCGGCGCGGCCACCATCCGCACGTGCGGCATGGACCGCAGCACCCCGAGCCGGTTGACGGCCCCCTCCAGGAGGTAGAACTCCACCTCGTGCGGGGTGTGGGTGAGGGCCAGGGACATCGCGATCACGCGCAGCAGGGTCGTCTTGCCACTGCCCAGCCTGCCGACCACCGCGGCGTTGCCCTCCCGCCCGGCCAGGTCCAGGAACATCGGCTCCCCGCCCGAGGTGGCCTCGGTGCGCCCGATGGGCACCAGAAGCCGGGACGCGCCCTCCCAGGAGTCGCAGATGAACCCCCGGTCCGGGGTGTCCACCGGCGGCGGGAGCAGCGCGCCGAGCAGCAGCTCGTCGGCCTTCGCGGTGCGGGCGGCGAAAGGCCCCGCCGCGGCGTCGATGACCGGGGCGTACGCGAGCGGCACGTGCCCCTCGTACTGGCCCGACTTGGTGGGCGTCTGCTCCGGGCCCCCCTGGTTGACCACCGCGTCGTGGACGTACGTGTACAGCTCGTCGGGCGTGATCACGCCGTCGCGGTCCAGGTCGGCCAGGCCCGTGCCGAGCCCTTCGTTGACCGCCGCCGTGAACCGGGAGCCCGGGCGGGCGTTGTCGAGGGTGAGCTGGTCGCCCTCGTACGCGTACTCCAGCGCCGTGGAGGCGGTGATCACGAAGGTGCCGCGGCCCGCCAGGGCCGACTCGACGTCGACGGGGGCGGGCGACATGGGGGTGCCGCGGTGGAAGAGGCCGCTGTAGCAGCAGTCCAGCAGCACGATCTTGGCACGGGCCTCGCACTCGTCGAGGAGGTGGTGGACGAGGTCGGCGCGGACGGCGGTGGTGTGCGGGCGGCCGAGGTCGGTGCCGATGGTGGCGAAGAAGAGCCGGCCCGTGTCGTTGCGGACGCCGTGGCAGGAGAGGTAGAGCAGCACCAGGTCGTCGGGGGCGCGGTGGGCGAGCAGCGCCTCCATCTCGCCCTCGATCTCCTCCTTGGGGCGGTTGGAGAGCGTGCGGACGAAGTCGAAGCGGCCCACCGCCGGGTCCCTGAGCAGCGCCTCGAGCTCGCCGGCGCCGCGCGCGGGGGAGCGCAGCTGGTTCAGACCCGGGTCGACGTACCCGTCAGTCGCGACCAGCAGCGCGATCCTGCGTCCCGCCATCGCCGTCCCCCGTGCCGTTTCCCGTGCGGTCCGCGCCAGTGCGGTCCGTCCCCGTGCCGTCCGTGCCCGCGCCGGCCGCGCTCGTGCCGTCCGTCCCCGTGCCGTCCGTGCCCGCCGCGATCCGGGCCGCCACCACCTCGACGAGCGCCGCCTGGTCCTTGGCGGACAGCGCCTCGAAGGTGCCCTTGTGGCCGTCGAACTCCCACGCGACGGAGCGCGCCTTGGAACGCTGGACGTACGCCACCAGCACATTGCTCACCGCCTTCACGGCGGCGGCCGAGAAGGCCCCGCTGATGACCAGGACCCCGAGCTCGTACCCCGCCGAGGCCATGGACCCGCCCGGGGCCGGGGCCGGCTTGCGCCGGACCTGGAAGTGCCCGAGCGCGCGCAAGTCCTGGTGGAGGGAGGTGACCTGACGGTCAATCTGCTCGGCGGAGGCCGAGGGTCCGGCATCCACCCTCAGTTCCATCTCGTACATTCCGCCTCCCTGGGCCCCGAGGTCACGTCGCTCGGAGTCGATCGTATAGCGGGACGGTGACAGTGCGTCAGTGCTTCGCCACGGATGGGCGCCGACCGGGGCCAGGGCCCGGGCCAGGGCCCGGGGCAGGATCCGGGCAGGACCCGAGCAGGCCCCCGGGTCCGGGTTCAAGCCGGGTTCGACGGGAACTCGCCAGATCCCGGTGGGGGGCGGTGCGCGGCCTGCCCGGACCCGGGATGATGGGCGTCCCGCGTGGTCCCCGCCGGATGCGATGGAAAGGTGGTTTCCGTTGCGCACTGTCGGAGTGGAAGAGGAACTCCTGCTGGTGGATCCGTACAGCGGCGAGCCACGGGCGCTGTCCATGGCCGTGCTGGCCCTCGCCGCGAAGGAGAGCCGGGAGGGCAGGGAGCACGCCTTCCAGAAGGAACTGCAGGGGCAGCAGTTGGAGTTCGCCACGCACCCGTGCTCCGGCATGCGTGAGCTGCACGCCGAGGTGGAGCGCTGGCGCGCCGAGGCGGCCCGCCACGCGGCCAGGGCGGGCGGCGCCGTCGCGGCCCTGGCGACCTCGCCGCTGCCCGCCGGGCCCGCCTTCACCGAGGGCGAGCGCTACCGCTGGATGCAGAAGAACTTCGGTCTCACCGCCCAGGAGCAGCTCACCTGCGGTTGCCACGTCCACGTGTCGGTCGAGTCCGACGAGGAGGGCGTCGCCGTCCTCGACCGCATCAGGCCCTGGCTGCACGTGCTGCTGGCGCTGAGCGCCAACTCGCCCTTCTGGCAGGGCCACGACAGCGGGTACAGCAGCTACCGCAACCGCGTCTGGGGCCGCTGGCCCTCGGCCGGCCCGGTCGAGCTCTTCGGCTCCGCCGACCGCTACCACCAGCAGGTCCGGGACCTCCTCGGCACGGGGGTCCTGCACGACGAAGGCATGATCTACTTCGACGCCCGGCTGTCCCGCGCCTACCCGACCGTCGAGGTCAGGGCCCCGGACGTCTGCCTGGACGCGTCCACCACCGCGCTGATCGCCACCCTCGCCCGCGCTCTGGTCGACACCGCGGCCCACGAGTGGCGCGCGGGCCTGCCCCCGGCCCGCCACACCGTCAGCCTGCTGCGCGCCGCGTCGTGGCGGGCGAGCCGCTCCGGTGTGGACGGCGAGCTGCTCCACCCCGTGACCATGCGGCCCGCACCCGCCGAGCAGGTCGTGCACGCGCTGCTCGCCCACGTCGAGGAGGCGCTGGAGGTCAACGGTGACCTGCCCGACGCCCGCAAGGGCATCGCCGAACTGCTCGCCCACGGCAACGGCGCGCGCGTCCAGCGCGAGCTGCTGCGCCGCACCGGCAGCCTGCGCGACGTCGTCCTCGCGTGCGTACGCCGTACCCAGGAGCACGTGTACTGAGGCCGCGTCCCGCGGAGCGAACGGGGTGGCATGATCCGCGGAACTCCGGGCAGGCGGCGGGGGGCCCGGCCGGGTCACGCCCCGGCCGCCGCACCGCTGCCCTGTCCCCGGTCCCAGGAGAACCGCTCATGAGCACCCATCCCTCCCGCCTCGACTCCCCGATATACGACCAGCTGGTCGAGGAGCACGGAGACGTGATCAAGGAGGCGAGGAGACTGGCCGAGCTCACCCACCGGCAGGCCGATCGGATGCTCAGGTGGGACACGCCGTCGCTGGGCTTCGCGGAGTGGGAGGACGCGGAGCGGACCTGATGCGCCGGGTTTGTCCGAGTTTGCGCCGGGCACAAGTTTTGTCGTCGGGGGACGGCTCGGTAGTGAGGAGTGCGACCGTGACCAGGAACAAGAAGACGCCCGGCAAGATCGAGCAGGTGAAGGGCGCGGTCAGGGAGACCCTCGGCCGCGCGTCCGGCGACGAGCGGACGACCGCGAAGGGGCGTTCGGAGCGGACCAAGGGCGATCTGCGCCAGATGGGCAAGAAGGCCAAGGACATGTTCAAGCGCTGAACAGCGGCGGGCGGGCGGCGCCCGACGACGACGGGCCCGGCGGATCCTTCCACCGGGCCCGCCGCCATGCCGGCCGCCCCCCGGCCCCACCGCCATGCCGGGGCCTCCACCCCGGGCCCCGGCCCGCCGCCGTGCAGCCCGCCGCGCCGCTTCGTCCGGAATGCCGGGAGGTGTGACCTGTTCCAGTCTGGATACGCGATCAGGCGTAGCGCCTGACGTACGGATCAGGCCGGATGAGGACAGGGGAGCCACGCCATGGGAACCGAAGAATCGATGGGGGACGAGGTCTACCAGCCCGTCGCCGAGGACCGGGAGGACACGGGCATCCTCGACCCCGAGGACACCCTGTCGGACCGCGAGGCCGACCCGTACGACGAAGGCTGGTCCCCGCCCGAGCGGCCGCTGGCCGTCGACCACACCGGCACCACGGCCCGCGAGCAGCGCGAGCGCGAGAGCCTGGACCAGCGGCTGGCCGAGGAGGTTCCGGATCCGGCGCTGCAGCCGGAGGACCCCGCCACCGCGTCCAACGGGATAGGGGACCTGCCCGGCGGGGACGGCGAGCCCTACGACGACCAGGTGGGGCGCGAGCGCTCCGGCCGGCTCGTCGCGCCGGACGAAGGCGCCCACCCCGACACCGAGAAGGACGTCGTCGCCCGCGACGTCGGCATCGCCGGTGCCGCGGCCTCCGCCGAGGAAGCCGCCATGCACACCGTCCCCGACGAGGGCGACGAGGTCTACTGATGCCGGCCGTGCCGTCCCCGAAAGCCCCCACCCACTCGCGCGTCACCCTGACGGTGAACGGCGCGCCGCACACCCTCGCCGTCGACCACCGCACGACGCTGCTCGACCTGCTGCGCGAGCGCCTTGGTCTGACCGGCGCGAAGAAGGGCTGCGACCACGGCCAGTGCGGCGCCTGCACCGTGCTCGTCGACGGCCGGCGGGCCAACAGCTGCCTGCTGCTGGCCGTCGCCCAGGACGGCCGCGACGTCACCACCGTGGAGGGCCTGGCCGCCGACGGCGACGGCGAGCCGCACCCGCTGCAGCGCGCCTTCCTCGACCGGGACGCCTTCCAGTGCGGCTACTGCACCCCCGGCCAGCTCTGCTCGGCGGCCGGCGTCCTCGACGAGGCCGCCGCCGGCCACCCCTCGTACGCGACCGACCCCGCCGCCCCGCCGGCGCAGGGCCCGGTCCGCCTCACGGCCGACGAGATCCGCGAGCGGCTGAGCGGCAACCTCTGCCGCTGCGGCGCGTACCCGAACATCGTCGCCGCCGTCGAGGACGTCAGCAGCAGCACGTGAGGACGTGATCCGCGGATGAAGCCCTACGCGTACGTACGCGCCACCAGCGTCGAGGAGGCGACCGCCGCCCACGCCGGGAACCCCGGCGCCCGCTACCTCGCGGGCGGCACCAACCTCGTCGACCTGATGAAGCACGGCGTCGAGCGCCCCGACACCCTCGTCGACGTCAGCCGGCTCCCGCTGGACACCGTCGAGGAGCTCCCGGACGGCGGGCTGCGCGTCGGCGCGACCGTACGCAACAGCGACCTCGCCGCCCACCCCCTGGTGCGCACCCGCTACCCGGCCCTTTCGCAGGCGCTGCTCGCGGGCGCGTCGGGGCAGCTGCGGAACGTCGCCACCACCGGCGGCAACCTCCTGCAGCGCACCCGGTGCCCGTACTTCCAGGACACCTCCAAGCCCTGCAACAAGCGCGAACCGGGCACCGGCTGCGCCGCCCGCGACGGCGTCCACCGCGACCACGCCGTGCTGGGCCACTCGCCGCACTGCATCGCCACGCACCCCTCCGACATGGCCGTCGCGCTCGCCGCGCTCGACGCCACCGTCGAGCTGCGCGGCCCCGACGGCGGGCGGACCGTACCGGCGGCCGAGTTCCACCGCCTGCCCGGCGACCACCCGGAACGGGACACCGTGATCCGCCCGGGCGAGCTGATCACCTCCGTCGCGCTCCCGGCGTCGACGGCCGGACTGCCGTCCGCGTACCACAAGGCCCGCGACCGGGCGTCCTTCGCCTTCGCGCTCGCCTCCGTCGCGGCCGTCCTGGACGTGGACGACAGGGGGCTCGTACGCCATGTGGGGCTCGCCTTCGGCGGCCTCGCGCACCGCCCGTGGCGCGCCCGCCTCGCCGAGGCCGCGCTCCTCGGCCACCCGCCGAACGCCGCGAACATCGGCCACGCGGTCAACGCCGAACTGGCCCTCGCCGAGCCGCTCGGCGACAACGCCTTCAAGGTGCCGCTGGCCCGCAACCTCGCCCGCCGCGCCCTGGCGGAGCTCGCCGAGGCCCGGGAGCTCGCCCACCGCTGACCGCGACCGCCGACCGTCGCCCTTGACCGCCACCGGCCGCGACCGCCGCCACCGACCGCCGACACCGACCACCACCACGGACGGACGAACCCGACCCGCCGACCGGATCCGGAGAGCCGCGATGCGCCCCACCCAGACCACCTCCGGCGCCGCCGCCGCATCGACGACCGCCCCCGCGGGCGGAGGACTCGGCGCCCCCGCCGAGCGCCTCGAAGGCCGGGACAAGGTCACCGGCACCGCGCGGTACGCCACCGAGCTCGCGCACACCCCGCCCGACTGCGCGTACGCCTGGCCCGTCCCCGCCACCATCGCCCGCGGCCGCGTCACCACCGTCGACACCACCGCGGCCCTCGCCACGCCCGGCGCCCTCGCCGTCCTGACGCCGTGGACCGCGCCCCGGGTCGCCGAGCCGGACGACCCGGCCCTCGCCGTGCTGCAGAACGACCGCGTGCCGCACCGCGGCTGGTACGTCGCCCTCGCCGTCGCCGAGTCCCTGGAGGCCGCCCGCGCCACCGCCGAGGCCGTCCGGGTCACGTACGCCGCCGAGCCGCACGACGTCACCCTCCGCCCCGACCACCCGGATGCGTACGAGCCCGACGAGGCCAACGGCGGCAGCGCCGCCCGCCGCGTGCGCGGCGACGCCGAGGGGGCCTGGGCGGCCGCGCCCGTACGCGTCGACGCCACCTACCGGATACCGCCGCTGCACAACCACCCCATGGAGCCCCACGCCGCCTACGCCCGCTGGGACGGCGCCGACGGCTCCGGCCACCTGACGGTGTACGACTCCAGCCAGGGCGCGGGGCCCGTGCGCGCCGTCCTGGCAGGGATGTTCGGCATCCCGGAAGAACGGATCACGGTCGGCTCCGAGCACGTCGGCGGCGGCTTCGGCTCCAAGGGCACGCCCCGCCCGCACGTCGTGCTCGCCGTCATGGCCGCCCGGCACACCGGCCGCCCCGTGAAACTGGCGCTGCCCCGCAAGGACCTGCCGACGACCGTCGGGCACCGCGCGCCCACCGTCCAGCGCGTCCGGCTCGCCGCCGACCGCGACGGCACGCTGATCGCCGTGGCCCACGAGGTCACCACGCAGACCTCGCGCGTCACCGAGTTCGTCGAGCAGGCGGCCGTCCCCGCGCGGGTCATGTACGCCTCGCCGCACAGCCTCACCGGCCACCGGGTCGTGCCCCTCGACGTGCCGTCGCCGTCCTGGATGCGCGCCCCGGGTGAGGCGTCCGGCATGTACGCGCTCGAGTCGGCCATGGACGAGCTGGCCGACGCCCTCGGCCTCGACCCCGTCGAGCTGCGCGTTCGCAACGACCCCGCCACCGAACCCGACAGCGGCCTGCCCTTCTCCAGCCGCAACCTCGTCGCCTGCCTGCGTGAGGGCGCCCGCCGCTTCGGCTGGCACGACCGCGACCCGCGCCCGGCGGCCCGCCGCGGCGGCCCGAAAGGGCGGTGGCTGACCGGCACCGGCGTGGCCGCCGCGACCTACCCCGTGCTGCTCTCGCCGTCCACGGCCACCGCGACCGCCCTGCCCGACGGCACCTACGCCGTCCACGTCAACGCCACCGACATCGGCACCGGAGCCCGGACCGTCCTCGCCCAGATCGCCGCCGACGCCCTCTCCACCGACCTCGGCTCCGTCCGCATCGGCATCGGCAGCACCCGCCTCCCGCGCGCCCCCCTCGCCGGAGGCTCGTCCGGAACCGCCTCCTGGGGCTCGGCCGTGCACCAGGCCTGTACGCGGCTGGCCGAGCGGCTCGCCCGCCACGAGGGCCCGCTGCCCGCGGGCGGCCTGACCTCCACCGCCGACACCACCGAGGAGGCCGAGCGCACGCCGCCGTTCGCCCGGCACGCCTTCGGCGCCCACTTCGCCGAGGTCGCGGTCGACACCGCCACCGGCGAGGTCCGGGTGCGGCGGCTGCTCGGCGTGTACGCCGCCGGGCGGATCCTCAACCCGCGCACGGCCCGCTCCCAGTTCATCGGCGGCATGGTCATGGGGCTCGGCATGGCGCTGACCGAGCACTCCACCGTGGACCCGGCCTTCGGCGACTTCGCCGAGCGCGACCTGGCCGCGTACCACGTACCGAGCCACGCCGACGTGCCGGACGTCGAGGCTCACTGGGTGGACGAGGAGGACCCCCACCTCAACCCGATGGGCAGCAAGGGCATCGGCGAGATCGGCATCGTCGGCACCCCCGCCGCCATCGGCAACGCCGTCCACCACGCCACGGGCGTCCGCTTCCGCGAGCTGCCCCTCACCCCGGACCGGGTGCTCCCGCTCCTGTCCTAGCCCGTACTGTGTGGGCGTGTCACCGCGCTTCGCCTCCGTCCTCGACCGCATCGCCGCCGAGATCGCCGCCCTCCCCGACCGGGACCGCGGCCGCCCCGCCGACTACATCCCCGCGCTCGCCGAGGCCGACCCGGGCCGCTTCGGGATGGCCGTCGCCGAGCTCGACGGCACGGTGTACGGCGTCGGGGACTGGCGCACGCCCTTCTCGGCGCAGTCCATCACCAAGGTCTTCACCCTCGCCCTGGTGCTGTCGGCGGACGGCGAGGCGCTGTGGGAGCGGGTCGGCCGCGAGCCGTCCGGCAACCCGTTCAACTCGCTGGTGCAGCTGGAGTACGAGAACGGCATCCCGCGCAATCCGTTCATCAACGCCGGCGCCCTCGTCACCACCGACCGCCTCCAGGCCCTGACCGGCGGCGACGCCTCCGGCGCGCTGCGGGACCTCCTGCGCGCCGAGAGCGGCAACCCCGGGCTGGACTTCGACGAGAAGGTCGCCGCCTCCGAAGCGGCGCACGGCGACCGCAACGCCGCCCTCGCGCACTTCATGGCCTCGTACGGCAACATCACCAACCCGGTCCCGGATCTCTTGGAGCAGTACTTCCGCCAGTGCTCCGTCGAGGCGTCCTGCGCCGACCTGGCGCTCGCCGCCGGGTTCCTCGCCCGCCACGGCATACGGGCCGACGGCTCGACGCTGCTGACCCGCAGCCAGGCCAAGCAGATCAACGCCGTGATGCTGACCTGCGGCACGTACGACGCCGCCGGGGACTTCGCCCACCGGGTCGGCCTGCCCGGCAAGAGCGGTGTCGGCGGCGGCATCATCGCGGTCGTGCCCGGCCACTGCACCCTGTGCGTCTGGTCCCCGGGCCTGGACCGGCGCGGCAACTCGGTGGCGGGCGTGGCCGCCCTGGACCGGTTCACCACCCTGACCGGCCTGTCCGTCTTCTGAGCCCCCGCGGACTCACTCCCACGGGACGCGCGTGAAGCGCCCCACCACCGCCAGGTCCGCCTCGATCCGGTCCGCCGCCGCCCGCAGCTCGGGCAGCACCTGCGCGACGCACTCCTCGGCGCTGCGCCGCACGCTGTGCATGGCGACGTTCGCCGCCGCGACCACCGTCCCGGCCCGGTCGCGTACGGGGACGGCGATGGACCGCAGACCCTCCTCCAGCTCCTCGTCGACGAGCGCGTAGCCCCGGGCGGCGACCCCGTCCAGGACCGCGGCGAGCTCGGCCGGGTCCGTGACGGTGTACGGGGTCAGGGCGGTGAGCTCCGCCCGGGCGAGCCGCTCCCGGCGCTCGTCGCCCGGCAGCCCCGCCAGCATCACGCGGCCCATCGAGGTCGCGTACGCCGGGAAGCGCGTACCGACGGTGATGTTGACGCTCATGATGCGGCTGGTGGCGACGCGCGCCGTGTACCGGATGTCGTCGCCGTCGAGCACGGCCAGCGACGCCGAGTCGTGCACGCGCGTGGCGAGCGCCGCGAGGTGCGGCGCGGCGATGGCGGGCAGCGTCGTGCGGGACAGCGGGGGATACCCGAGGCCCAGCACGCGCGGTGTCAGCCGGAACGTCCGCTCGTGCGCCGTGACGTAACCGAGGTGCTCCAGCGTGATCAGGGCCCGCCGGGCGGTCGCCCGGGCCAGGCCCGTCGCCTCGGCCACGGCGCTGAGCGTCAGCGCGTCGCGGCCCTCGCCGAAGGCGGTCAGCACGGTCAGGCCCCGGGCGAGGGACTCGATGAAGCCGCGGCCCAGCTCCTGCTTGGAGCCGCCCGTCCAGGCGGCGAGCGCGTCCGGGCGGGGCCCCGGACGCGGCGGCGCCTCACGCAGGGCGCGCTCCATGCCGTCCACCGCCGCGCGCAGCCGGGGGAGCGTGGCGTCGCGCAGCGAGGAGGCGCTGTGCCGGCTGGTGTGGCTCACCGCGCTGAGCGCGCACGCCACGCCGCCGTCGGGGGCCCGCACCGGCACGGTGACCGCGACCAGGCCCGGCTCGATGAGCTGGTCGTCCAGCGCCCACCCCTGCTCGCGGGCCCGCGCCACCCGCTCCTCGAAGTCCACTTCTCGGTGGCGCGGCGGTACGGCGGGAAAGCCCCGGTCCTCCGGGTCGGCGGCGCGGCGCTCGCGCCACCGGGCCCACTCCGCCGCCGTCCACTCGGCGGCGAACAACGGCCCGGGGCCGGTGCGTTCGGCGGGCAGCAGGTCGCCGATGCGGAAGCTCAGGGACATGGCGCGGCGCCGGGTCGCCTGGTGGACGAAGCGGATGCCGTCGCCGTCGCCCACCGCCAGCGAGACCGACTCGTCCAGCGCGTCGGCGAGCGCGTCCGCGTGCGCCCCCAGCAGGTCGGGCAGCCGGATCGCGGCGAGGTAGGCGTTGCCGAGCTCCATCAGGCGCGGGGCGAGCGTCGCGTCGCGGCCGTCGAGGCGTACGTACCCCATGCGCGCCAGCGTGGCCGCGACCCGGTCGACGGTGGCGCGGGCGAGGCCGGTGGCGCGCTCCAGCTCGCTGAGGCTGAGCCTGCCGGAGGCGTCGGTGAGCCCGCGCAGGACGGCGATACCGCGCATCAGGGGGGCGACGGCCTCGGGCGGCGGGCCCGGAGGGGGCTCAGAGGGGCTGGTGGAAGGCATCGGCTCTCCGTCGTACTCAGGGCGGTGACGCGGGCGTTGACAGCGTCGGGCGGCGGGCGCACACTCGGCGCACCCGATTCCGTGAAGTTTACTTCACCACGCGAACAGGAGAGCGCATGCACACCACCGTCGGGATCATCGGCGGCGGCCCGGCCGGGCTGCTGCTCGCCCGGCTGCTCCACCGCGCCGGTGTCGCCAGCGTCGTGCTGGAGCGCCGCGACCGCGCGTACGTCGAGCGCCGCCAGCGCGCCGGGATCCTGGAGCAGGGCACCGTCGACGTGCTGCGCGCCGCCGGCGCCGGGGCGCGCCTCGACCGTGAGGGTCTGGTCCACGACGGTATCGAGCTGCGCTTCGACGGGCGCGCCCACCGCGTCGACCTCCCCGCGCTCACCGGCGGGCGCAGGGTGACGGTGTACGCCCAGACCGAGGTCGTCAAGGACCTCATCGCCCTCCAGCTCGCCGAGGGAGGCCCGCTGCTCTTCGAGGCCGAGGTCCACGCCGTCGACGGCGCCGGCACCGACCGGCCCGCCGTCCGCTACAGCCACGAGGGCCGGGAGCAGGCCCTCACCTGCGACTACGTCGTCGGCTGCGACGGCTTCCACGGCGTCACCCGCGCCGCCGTACCCGAGCACCTGCGCACCACGTACGAGCGGACCTATCCCTACTCCTGGCTCGGCATCCTCGCCGAGGCCCCGCCCGTCTACGACGAGCTGATCTACGCCCACTCCGCGCGCGGCTTCGCCCTCGCGAGCATGCGCACCCCGGCCGTCAGCCGCCTCTACCTCCAGGTCCCGAACGGCACCGACCCCGCCGACTGGCCCGACGAGCGCGTCTGGGACGAGCTGGACGCCCGCTTCGCGCTCGACGCGGAGCCGGACTGGCGGCTGGAGCGCGGTCCGGTGACGCAGAAGGCGGTGCTGCCGATGCGCAGCTGGGTCACCGAACCGATGCGTCACGGGCGGCTCTTCCTCGCCGGGGACGCCGCGCACATCGTGCCGCCGACCGGCGCCAAGGGCCTCAACCTCGCCGTCGCCGACGTGGTGGTGCTCGCCCGCGCCCTCGCCCACCGGGTGGACACGGGCTCGGAGGAGCTCCTGGAGGCGTACTCCGCCACCTGTCTGCGCCGGGTGTGGCGGGCGGAGCACTTCTCGTACGCCATGACGACGACGCTGCACGCCGACCCGGCCCAGTCGCCGTTCGACACGCGCCTCCAGCTCGCGCAGCTCGACCGGATCGCCGCGTCGCCGCACGCCGCCGCCGAACTGGCCGACAACTACACCGGTTTGCCGATGGGCTGAGCGGGCCCGGTCCGCGGGGCGCGCGCGGCGAGCGGGACGCACGCGATGGCGGCGGCGCCCACCAGCCCGGCCACGGCGAACGCGGTGAAGCCCCAGCTGTCGTGGCCGCTCGCCGCCAGCACCCCGCCCAGCCACGGGCCGAACACCGCGCCCGTACGCCCCACGCCCGTCACCCAGCCGAGGCCCGCGGCGCGCTCGCTGTCGCGGTAGAGCGTGTTGACGGCGGCGTACACCATGACCTGCGCGCTGAAGAGGACGACACCGGTGCCCGCGACCACCACGTACGTCCACCCGAGCGGCAGCTGCGACCTCAGCAGGAGCGCCCCGGCCGCCGTGAGCACGAACCAGACCGCCGAGACCCGCACCGGGCCGAACCGGTCGGCGGTGCGGCCCGCGACGAGCAGGCCGACGATGCCGCCCGCGTTGATGACCAGCAGGAAGCTGACGGAGGAGCCGACCCCGTAACCGGAGGCGCGCATCATCTGCGGCAGCCACGTCGACACCCCGTACACCAGCAGCAGTCCGCAGAAGGCCGCCAGCCACAGCAGCGGCGTCGCCCACCGCGACTCCGGCCGGAACAGCGCCCGGACGGCCTCCAGGCGCCCCTTCGCCCCGGCCGCCGGTGCCTCCACGGGGGTCGGCCGCGCGAGCCCGTACCGGTCCGCGACCGCGTCCGCCCGCTCCCGCTCGCCCCGCGCGAGGAGCACCCCGGGCGACTCCGGCAGCAGCCTCAGCAGCAGCGGTACGGCGATGACGGCGGGCACCGCGCCCGCCCAGAACACCCAGCGCCACCCGAAGGCGGGCGCCAGCGTCAGCCCGAGGCCCGTCGCCGCCATGCCGCCCGCGTGGTACGAGGTCATCAGCAGCCCCGTCGTCAGGGCGGCCCGGCGCGGCGGCGCGAACTCCATCACCATCGCCAGGCACAGCGGCATCAGCCCGCCGAGCCCGAGGCCCGACACGAACCGCCCGAAGCCGAAGGAGGCCGGGCTGCCGGCGAGGGCGCAGAGCGCCGAGCCGAACGAGAAGAGCGTGATGCTGGCGACCAGCAGGGGCCTGCGCCCGAGCCAGTCGGTGACGTTCCCGGCGGCGAGCGCGCCGACGAGCATGCCGAAGGTGGTCCAGCTGCCGATGGTGCCCGCGCTCGCCTTCGTGAGGCCGAGGTCCGCGTCGTCGAGCATGTGCGGCATGACTGCGCCGTAGATGTTGACGTCCATCCCGTCGAAGAAGACGGCCAGCCAGCACAGGGCCAGCACCGGGAAGACGGTGCGGAAGGTGCGGGGCGGGCGGAGCCCGGGGGTGGTGCGGGAAGAGGTCATGACCGTCCCTGGGGAGCTCGTTCGCGTGGTGAAATCGCCTTCACTCACGTGGGCGCGAAAAGTCTCGGCGCGCGGCCCACGGCTGTCAACGCTTCGGCCGTCCACCGGGCGGACGTGCAGCACAGAGGGGAAGGTGGAAGGACGCGCACCACCGCCCACGGACGCGCACCACCGCCACGGACCCCCAGGGAGCCCCATGAACCGCCCCGACGGTCCGGCGCTCTGCCTCGTCACCGGCGCCACCGGCTACATCGGCGGCCGGCTCGTCCCCGAGCTGCTGGCCGCCGACCCGATCGCCGGCCTCGCCGACGGCCTCGCCCGGTTCCGGCGGGCGCGGGGCAGGGACTGAGCGACCGCGTACGCGGCCCGCGCGACTCCGCCCCGGCCGCTGCCCAAAACGAGTGACGTGGCCACGGCCGCGCGAGCCCAAACCGTCCGCGCAGCGCTGCACTGCGTAGCGTTGCGGCCCATGGTGACTTCGACCGAGCCCGTCGCCCCGGCACCGGTCTCCTCCTCCGCCTGGCGCCGCCGGGGCCGCGCCCTCGTGGGGTGGCTGACCACGACGGACCACAAGAGGATCGGGCACCTGTACCTGGTCACCTCGTTCGGCTTCTTCCTCTTCGCCGGGGCGCTGGCCCTGGTGATCCGCGCCGAACTGGCCCGCCCCGGCATGCAGCTGGTGACCAACGAGCAGTACAACCAGGCGTTCACGCTCCACGGGACCGTGATGCTGCTGCTCTTCGCCACCCCCACCTTCGCCGGGTTCGCCAACGCCATCATGCCGCTGCAGATCGGCTCGCCCGACGTGGCGTTCCCGCGCCTGAACATGCTGTCGTACTGGCTGTTCCTCTTCGGCGGCCTCATGGTCGTCGGCTCCCTGCTGACCAACAACGGCGCCGCCGACTTCGGCTGGACCGCCTACGCCCCGCTCAACCGGAAGGAGCACACCGCGCAGATCGGCGCCGACCTGTGGATCATGGGCCTGGCGCTCTCCGGGTTCGGCACCATCCTCGGCGCGGTCAACTTCGTCACCACGATCATCGGGATGCGGGCCCCCGGGATGACGATGTTCCGGATGCCGATCTTCACCTGGAACGTCCTGCTGACCTCGGTCCTCGTGCTGCTCGCCTTCCCCGTGCTCGCCGCCGCGCTCCTCGCCCTGGAGTCGGACCGCGCCTTCGGCTCCCACATCTTCGACCCGCGCAACGGCGGCGCGCTGCTGTGGCAGCACCTGTTCTGGTTCTTCGGACACCCCGAGGTGTACATCCTCGCCCTGCCGTTCTTCGGCGTGGTCACCGAAGTCCTGCCGGTCTTCTCGCGCAAGCCCCTCTTCGGCTACATCGGGCTCATCGGCGCCACCATCGCCATCACCGGGCTGTCGGTCGTGGTGTGGGCGCACCACATGTTCGCCACCGGCGCGGTGCTCCTGCCCTTCTTCTCGCTGCTCAGCTTCCTCATCGCGGTGCCGACCGGCGTGAAGTTCTTCAACTGGATCGGCACCACCTGGAAGGGCTCCATCAGCTTCGAGACCCCGATGCTGTGGGCCGTCGGCTTCCTCGTCACCTTCCTCTTCGGGGGGCTCACCGGCGTCGTCCTCGCCTCGCCGCCGATGGACTTCCACGTCACCGACACGTACTTCGTCGTCGGCCACTTCCACTACGTGCTCTTCGGGACGATCGTCTTCGCGATGTTCTCGGGGTTCCACTTCTGGTGGCCCAAGATGACCGGGCGCATGCTCGACGAACGGCTCGGCAAGATCCACTTCTGGACGCTGTTCACGGGCTTCCACCTGACGTTCCTGGTCCAGCACTGGCTGGGCGCCGAGGGCATGCCACGCCGGTACGCCGACTACCTCGCCGCCGACGGCTTCACCGCGCTCAACATGGTGTCGACCATGGGCTCGTTCCTGCTGGGCCTGTCGACGTTCCCGTTCCTCTACAACGTGTGGAAGACCGCCCGCCACGGCGAACGGGTCGACGTCGACGACCCCTGGGGCTACGGCCGCTCCCTGGAGTGGGCCACCTCCTGCCCGCCGCCGCGCCACAACTTCACCACCATGCCCCGCATCCGCTCCGAGTCGCCCGCCTTCGACCTGCACCACCCCGCGATCGTCGAGCGGGAGCGCGAGGAGACCCTCGGCCGCCGCCGCGACGTGGTGGAGCCGGGGCCGGGCGAGCAGTAGGCCGGGCGAGCAGGAGGTCCACGGGCGGGGCCGCCCGCCGGGGCGTGCGGACCCGGGCGCCGGTGGCTACCGTAAGGACAGGGTGCCCTTCGACCGAGGGGACGGTGCCTCATGTCCGAGAAGCATTCCCAGGGCCACGGCCACTGCTGCGGGGACATCGGCCGCCGCGTGGCCGCCCGCCGCCAGGAGCTCGGCCTCAGCCGTGAAGAGGTCGCCCTCCGCGCCGGCTCGGCGCCCGGTTACATCCAGTACCTGGAGGAACAGCCCGCCACCCCCGGCATCGGCTTCCTGCTGCGCCTGGCCGACGCCCTGGAGACCAGCGTCATCGAGCTGGAGGGCGGCACCACCGACCTGCCACCCGGCTCCGGCGTCCCCGCCCAGCGGCCGATCCTCACCGAGCTGAGCTCCGACGAGTGCGGCGTCCTCCTCGGCACGCACGGCGTCGGCCGGGTCGCGGTGACCAGCCGCAGCCACCCCGCGATCATGCCGGTGACCTACGTCGTGGCCGACGGCGAGGTGGCCTTCCGGACACCGCCGGACGCCCTCCCGGCCACCGCGCCCGGCGGCGAGCTCGCCTTCGAGGTCGACCACATCGACGACGTCGTGGGCCGTGGCTGGAGCGTCCTGATCGTCGGCCGGCCCCGCCCCGTCACCGACCCCGAGGCCGTACGCCGTCTCGACCGGCAGGCGTACCGCGCCCCGTGGCCGGACTCCGAGGGCGCGCGGTGGGTCGCCCTCACGCCCACCGAGGTCACCGGCCGCAGGGTCGACGTGTGGGACGCCCACCGGCACGTACGCCGACACCTCGAACAGGCCTGATCGGCCTCGGCTCGATCCGGCTCACCGCGCCACCGGCAACGCTCACCGCGCCACCGGCAGCGGCAGCTCGCACTCCTCGCCCGGCTCCACCAGCACCGCCCGCTCCGGCAGCAGCTCCACGTTGATCGGGTCGCGCCCGGAGCCCGGCACGGCGATGTGCAGGCTCCCCGGCGCCATCCGCAGCGACACGCCCCAGTGGCCCCGGTAGCGCAGGGTGAAGCAGAACTCGGACAGCTCCGGCAGCGGCACCGGGTCCAGCCGCAGCGCCCCGCCCCGCGTCTCCAGGCCGGTCAGACCGCGCTGGACGAGGTCGAGGGTGCCCGCCATCGCGCCCAGGTGGATGCCCTCGCCCGTCGTACCGCCCTGGATGTCGGCGATGTCGCCCTCCAGCGCCTCCTGGCAGAACCGCCACGCCTCCGACCGCCGCACCCGCGCCAGCACCCAGCCGTGGACCAGGCCGCTCAGCGTCGAGCCGTGGCTCGTGCGGTGCAGGTAGTAGTCGACGGTGCGGCGCCACATCTCCTCGTCGAGGACGTAACCCAGCCGGCTGAACAGGGTGCGCAGCTCGGCCGGTGAGAACAGGTAGCCCAGCATCAGCACGTCCGCCTGCTTGGACGCCTTGTAGCGGTTGACGCTGTCGCCCTCCGCCTCCAGGATCCGGTCCAGCCGCCGGATGTCGCCGAACCGGCGCCGGTGTCCCTCCCAGTCGAACTCCGCCAGCTCGCCGAACCCCTCGAACTGGCTGATCACCCCGGAGTGGAACGGCACGTGCAGCATCCGCGACACGTCCTCCCACAGCTCCAGCTCCCCGTGGTGCAGCCCGGTGCGCTCCACCAGCTCCAGCCGGCGCGGCTCGGGCAGCGAGCGCAGCAGGTCCAGCGTGCGGGCCAGCACCCAGGCGGCCGTGACGTTGGTGTACGCGTTGTCGTCGAGCCCCGGCTCGGTCGCGCCCGGGTAGGCGTCGTGGTACTCGTCGGGCCCGACCACCCCGCGGATGCGGTAGCGGCCCAGCGCCGGGTCCAGCTCGGCCCGGCAGGCCCAGAAGCGGGCGATCTGGAGGAGCATCTCCGCGCCCTTGGTGTGCAGGAACTCGCTGTCGCCGCTCGCCTCGCAGTACTGCCACACGTTGTACGCGATCGCCGAACCGACGTGGTGCTGCAGGTGCGAGTGGTCCGGCACCCAGCGCCCCGAGCGCGGATTGAGGTGCAGCCGCTGCGCCTCCTCACGGCCGTCGCTGCCGCTCTGCCACGGGTACATCGCCCCGGTGCACCCCGCGTCCAGGGCGCTGAAGCGGGCCCGCTCCAGACGCCGGTAGCGGTAGGTGAGCAGCGCCCGGGACACCTCGGGGAAGTGCAGGTTCAGGTAGGGCAGCACGAACAGCTCGTCCCAGAAGATGTGGCCCCGGTACGCCTCACCGTGCAGCCCGCGCGCCGGTACGCCCACGTCGAGGTCGGCGGTGTGCGGAGAGAGGGTCTGCAGGACGTGGAAGAGGTGCAGCCGCAGGATCCGGCCCGCCTCGTCGGGCACCTCCAGCTCGGCCCGGCGCCACAGCTGCTGCCACGCGGCGCGGTGCGAGGACAGCAGCTCCTCGAAGGACCCGGCGCGCCGCACCCGGTCGACGGCCGCGTGCAGCGGGTCGCTGATCGCCGGGTCGCGCGAGGTGTGCAGGGCGACCGTCTTGTCCACGACGGCCGGCCGCCCCGGCTCCAGGGCCAGCCGCATCCGCTGCACCGCGCGCCGCTGCGGGTGGTGCGACGCGGCCTCCACGCCCGGCGGCGCGGCGGTGCGGGCCGCCATGCCGACGCGGATGTCGGAGGTGCTGGTGCGGCAGCGCAGCCACACCGTGTCGGCGGCGGCGTCACCGGTGTGCACGTGGATGAGGTGGCGGGTGGTCAGCTGCCGGTAGCGGGCCACGCCCGTGTTCTCGACCGACCCGTCGAGGGCGGCCTCCACCTCCAGCGTGCCGGCCCAGTTCTCGGCGGTGAACACGGTCCGCAGGGCCGCCAGGTGCGGGTCTCCCATGTGCACCAGCCGGTGCTGCCGCACGGTCAGCCGCCGCCCCTGCTCGTCCTCGTACCGCGTCACCCGCTCCAGCGTGCCCTGCCGCAGGTCGAGCGTCTGGCGGTGGTCGAGGAGCCGGCGGCTGTCCGGGGTGAGCCACGGGCCCGGCCGGCCCTCGCCGTTCAGGCGGTAGCGCAGCACCAGCCAGTTGGGCAGGTTGACCAGGTCCTCGTTCTCGACCGTGCGCCCGGCCACCTCGGACGTGAGGCGGTCGTAGCACCCGGCCACGTACGTACCGGGGTAGTGGGTGCCGTCGGCCGCGCACTCGGTGGCGGCACCACGGGTGGCGAAGTAGCCGTTGCCGAGGGTGCACAGGGACTCCCGGAGGCTCTCCCGCTCCGGCAGGTAGCCCTCGTACTCCCACATCCAGTCGGTCACGTCCGTGCTCCCTCTTCCGTGGGCAGGAGCTCGGCGAGGTCGCGTACGACGAGGTCGGCGCCCGCGCGCAGCAGCGCGTCCGCCGTGCCGGGGCCCGCCCGCCGGTCCACGCCCACGACCAGGCCGAAGCCGCCGCGCCGCCCGGCCTCGACGCCCGCGAGCGCGTCCTCGACGAGCGCGCACCGCCCGGGCGGCACCCCCAGCCGTCGGGCCGCCTCCAGGAACAGCGCGGGCTCCGGTTTGCCGGGCAGCCCCAGCCGCCCCGCCTCGGCCCCGTCCACCACCGCGTCGAAGAGGTCGAGGGCGTCCGCGCGCGCCAGCAGCTCGCGGGCGTGCCGGGACGCCGACGCCGCCGCGACCGGCACCCCGGCCGCGCGCAGCGCCCGCAGCAGCCGCACCGTGCCGGGGTAGGCGGCGACGCGCCGCTCCCGCAGCAGCCCGGTGAAGAGCCGTTCCTTCTCGGCCGAGACCTCCGCCACCGCGGCGGCGTCCGCCCGCAGGCCCCGCGACGCCAGGAACGCCGCGGCTCCGTCGGCGCGGGACCTGCCGTCCACGTGGCGCGCGTAGTCCTCGCCGGGGTCGAAGGGACGGCGCTGCTCCGGGTCGGGCGGCGGATGGTCGCGCAGGAAGGCGTCGAAGGCCCCCTGCCAGGCCGCCGCGTGCACCCGGGCGGAGTCGGTGATCACCCCGTCGGTGTCGAGCACCACGCCCCGCACCGCGCCCCGCACCGCGCCCCGCACCGTGCCCAGCGCCGGCACCCCTGCGGTCATGGCACCTCCCTCGGCCGGTGTGCTCCCGGGAGATGCGAGTCCCCAGGAACGCCCGCCGTACCCGTCCCGGCGCGGCCCACCCGCCGCCGGGTGGGTCAGGGCCCCGTCACAGCGGCGCGAGGCGGGGCAGCGTCCCGTTGAGGTAGTGGTCGCCGATGTCGCGCAGGCGCCGGGCCGGCGAGGTGTGCGCGGTCAGCACGCGGGCGTTGCGCCAGAAGCGGTCGAAGCCCGCGCTGTCGGTGAGTTCCAGGACGCGGGTGGTGATGTGCAGGGCGGACCTGCTCGTGACGGCCTCCGCCGCGGCGACGAGTACGGCGATGTCGGCGTGGCCCTCCACGTCGAGCGCCGCGCCCGCCCGCAGTCCGCGCGCCAGGGCGTCCGTCGCGCCCTCGACGACCGCGGCCGCGGTGTGCGCGGCGGTCGCCAGCTCTCCGTAGGCGAGGAGGAGGTACGGGTCCGCGCCGCCCGCCGCGGGCGGCCGGGCGGCCTGTGCGGCCCGGCTGACGTCGCGCGCCTCCGCCAGCGCGCCCTCCGCGACGCCCAGGGCGACGTGGACGCGCAGCAGCCGCAGCGCGAGCGGAGCCAGGGCGGTGAACGGCGCGACGGCGTGGTCGTCGCGCGGGACCGTTCCGAGGACGTCCGCCGCACCGATCGGCACGCCGTCGAAACCGACGGTGCCGCCACCGGACAGGCGCTGTCCGACGCGGTCGGCCGCCGGCTCGACGCCCACCCCGGGGTGCGCCGGGTCGGCCAGGACGACGAGTAAGTCGCCGGTCCCGCCGCACCGGGCGCCGACGACCAGCCGGTCGGCGACGGTCACCCCGGCGCCGAACAGCCGCCGCCCGTTCAGGACGTACGCTCCGCCTCCTCGCGGTACGACGGTGAGGCCGGGCCCGGTGCCGTCCGGGCCGTCGCCCTCCCCTTCGGCCTCGCCTTCCGTTCCCGGCAGGTCGATGCCGCCGCCGAGGAGCCAGCGGCCGCGGGTCACGCGCCGTTCGAAGCGCGCGGCGTCGCCGGAGCCGAGGAAGCGGCCGCTCCAGGCCAGGACGTAGTGGTGCGCGAGGAGTTCGCCGATGGAGCCGTCGGCCGCCGCGATCTCCTTCACCACCGCGCAGGCGGCCCGCCAGTCGGCGCCGCCGGGCCCCTTCGCCGCGGGGGGTGTGAGCAGCGCCGGCAGCCCGGCCTCGCGCAGCCGCGCCGCTTCGTCGGACGGCGGGCCGCCCGCCCGGTCGCGGGCGAGCGCGTCGGCGGCCAGGTCGTCGGCGACCTCCCGGGTGACGCGCGGCCAGTTCACATCGTCCGCTGGAGTCGGCGCTGTCGCGGTCGCCACGGTCACCTCACAGGAGTTCCGGTTTCCCCACTGATTCAGTAGGGATAGTGGCAGAGGTGACTCCCCGCGCCCAAGGGGCAGTTCGAGGCGTGGACATGTCCGGCCCACCAGGTGAGACCGGCAACCGCAGGGAGGGGCAGGATCAGGGATTCGTCCAGGCGGCCGGGTCCTCGGTCAGCGCCGACACCTCGGCCGGCAGCCTGGCCGAAGCGACGTCGGCCAGGCTCACGCCCTCCAGGATCTGCCGCACGTGCGCCCGCAGCGCGACCCACAGCGGCAGCAGCGACTCCGCCGCGCCCGAGTACGACAACTCCGGCGGCCGCACCCCGCGCACCGACACGAGCGGCCCGTCCGCGACCCGTATGACGTCGGCGACGCTGATCGACGCGGCGGGCCGCGCCAGCCAGTAGCCGCCGTTCCCGCCGCGCCGGCTGTGCACGAGCCCCCCGCGGCGCAGGTCGTTGAGGATGGACTCCAGGAACTTGTGGGACACGCCCTGCGACGCGGCGATCGCCTCAGCCTTGACCGGCCCGGTGTCCTGCGCGGCGGCGAGCTGGAGCGCGGCACGCACCGCGTAGTCGGCCCTGGCTGAAATGCGCATGCCCGGCATTATCCCGTACGCGGTCCGGGGCGCGCCCGGCGTGAACCGGCGGCGCCCCGGTGCCGGTGCTCAGACGCGCTGCCAGAGCGCCGGCACGTTCGGCGGCTCCCAGCCCGGCTGCGCCTGGTGCCCCTGGAGGCAGCGGTAGGTGGCGCCGCCGTAGGTCACCTGGGCACCGGCCGCGTAGACCGTGCCGGCCGCCCACGTGCCACCCGGCTCGCCCGGGTCACCGGGGTCGCCGGGGTCCCCCGGGTCGCCGGGGCCCGTCGTCGTCTTCAGCGTCAGCCCGTACGTCTGGAGCAGCGGGTTGATCGGCTGGTGGTACGTCGTGCCGCCGCTGCGGCAGTCGCCCGAGCCACCGGAGGTGACCCCCTGTGCCTGGCTGCCCGAGATGTACGAGCCGCCCGAGTCGCCCGGCTCGGCGCACACGGACGTGCGGGTCACGCCGGTGATGGTGCCCTCGGGGTAGGTGACGCTGGTGTTGTGCTGCTGGATGGTGCCGCAGTGCCAGCCGGTGGTGGAGCCCGACCGGCAGATCGAGGCGCCGACCGGCTGCTGCACGGAGCCGGCCACCTGGACGTTCTGGCCGCCGGCGCCCTTGACGTACGGGGTCGACGTCCAGCTGCCGTTCGCCGCCACCCACGCCATGTCACGGCCCGGGAAGGTGGACCCCTGGAAGGTGCCCTGCGCCACCTGGTTGAAGCCGCTGGTGCTGGTGCCGACCCGGCCGCAGTGGCCGGCGGTCGCGAACCCCTGCTGGGTGCCGCGGGTGATGGCGAAACCGACGGAGCAACGCCCGCCGCCACCCATGTAGTAAGCGTCGCCGCCCCTGATGTCGTAGAGCGGGCGCGGCCGTTCGGCGCTCGCCACGACCCGTACGCGCGTCCGGTCGGCGCCGCTCGCGCGGATCAGCGACTCGGCCGCCGACGCCTCGACGGCGCGTATCACCACGGAGTTGGCGCGGACGTCGACGTACCAGACGGGCGCGTCGGCGGTACTGTTGCGCAGGGCCGCGCGGTCCAGGGCCGCCTTGGTGCGGTCCAGCTCGGCCAGGGTGTGCGGGACGACACGGGCCCGGGCCCCGGCCGCCGTGATCGCGGCGGCGTCGGCGGCCCGCGTGGTGGCCACGGTGAGCGTGCCGGCCTCGGCGCCGTCCACCCACGCCCCGGCGTACGCGCCCGCCAGCCGCTGCTGGAGCCGGGCAGCGGCCGCGCCCGCCTCCGCCTCGTTGACGAGCCGCCGCGCGGCCTGGTCGCGGGTGAGGCCGAGGTCCCGCTGCATGGCGCCCAGCAGCTCGGCCGGGGCGGCGGAGACGGCGAGGGTGTCGGCGGCGGTGCGGGGCCCCGCCGAGAAGGGGATGGCGGGGCCCGCCGTGGCCTGCGGCGTGGCCAGGAGCAGCGCGCCCGCGGCGACCGCCGCGACGGCGGCCACCGCCGCGGCGTTTCTGTGCGACATGGGGGAGTGCCCTTCCGGTCGGTTCGGTGAAGGTTGCCGAAACGGTAGGGAGGGCGAAGAACCGCGCGGGAGATGTCAGTTGACCCTCTCCCTCGCGTTATGGACGACGGCATGGGTACGCCGGGACGCCAGCCAGCGCGTATAGCTGGGGCTGCGCGCCGCCGCGTCCCGGTGCGCGGCGCGCACATGGGCGACCACGTCCGGGGCCCACGCCGCCGCCGGGGCCTCGGGGTGCCAGCCCAGCAGGTGCCGCCAGACCAGCGGCGCACCGGTGAGCGGCCGCGTCACCATCCCCGGCGTGGCCGGGAACGTGGCGCGGCACAGACCCACCGCCCGCCCCACCTCCACCAGGTGCACGCAGGACGCGAGGTCCGTCTCGTACACGCACGCCGGGGTGAAGCCCGCGCGGACGCAGGCGGCCGCGAAGCAGTCGCCGAAGCAGCCGTCGCCCGGCACGTCCGTCCACGCCTCCGCGGCCAGCTCCGCCAGCTCGATCTCCGGGCGCGCGGCGAGCGGATGCCCGGCGGCCAGCATCACGAAGACCGGATCGCGCGCCACCTCCGTCCAGGCGAGCCGCCCCGCCGCGGGCTCGGGCGGGGCGCTCTCGCCGCAGGCGCCGACGAGTGCGTAGTCCAGGCGCCCCTCGGCCACCGCCGCGGCGATCTCACGCTCGGACCAGGAGGTGTGGGTGGTCACCGACGCGCCCGGCTCGGCGGCGGCCAACCGGTCCACCAGGCCGCCCAGCAGCGGCCCGTGGGTCCCGCCGAGCCGGAAGGCGGGCCCCCGCGCCGGCCCCGGCTCACGGTTCCGGGCGAACCGTACGGCCTCCTGCTGGAGCGCGCACACCGCGGGCAGCACGACCCGGGCCCGCTCCAGCACGAGCTCACCGAGCGCCGTGGCCCGCACCCCGCTGCGCCCACGCTCGAACAGCGCGCCCCCCAGGGACCGTTCGATCCTGCGCAGCTGCGCGCTGAGCGCGGGCTGGGCGAGTCCCAGCTCCGTGGCGGCCCTGGTGAGACTGCCCGCGTCGGCGATGGCCCGGATCGTCTTCAGGTGGCGCAACTCCAATTCCATGAGGGCAGCTTGGCCGCCGCCGCCACCCCCGGGCAATAAGCAGGTCCAGACCAAAAGTAGGCCGGAAACGGGCCGCGGCGGTCCGCGTGCACGCCCGCCCGCCCGGGCAGAATCGCGCACGGCGGAGCGCAGCGGCCGCAGGACGGCGGCCACGAGGCGGACGCCCCGAGGACAGCGGTCCCGAGGACGGCGGTCCCGAGGACAGCGGCCGTGACGAGAGCGGTCACGAGGACAGCGGAGAGCGGAGACACGCATGGCGACCACCGAGACGCCCCTTCCCGGCCCGGCGGGCCCCCCTCCCGGCCCGGCGGGCCTGCCGCTCCTCGGGTCCCTGCTGGACCTCAAGAACGACTCACTCGCCACCTTCCTGCGGGCCCACCGCACGTACGGGGACGTCGTCCGCATCACGGCCGGCCCGCCCGGGCTCCGGGCCCAGCTGTACGCGGTCTTCTCGGCGGAGGGCGCCCAGCGGGTGCTCGCGACGGAGGCGGCCAACTTCCGCAAGGACAACACCTTCTACCAGGAGGTCCGCGAGACCTTCGGCAACGGCCTGCTGACCAGCCAGGACGCCGACTACCTGCGGCAGCGGCGGCTCGTCCAGCCGCTCTTCACCCGCCGCCGCGTCGACGGCTACGCATCGGCGCTCACCGACGAGACGTCGGCCATGCTCCGCCGCTGGAACGCCGCGCCCGGCGCCGCGCCCGGTCCCACCGTGGACCTCCTCGACGAGATGACGCGGCTGACGCTGCGCGCCGTCGCCCGCATCCTCTTCGGTGTCGACGTCGACGCGGCCGTCGACGTCGTGGAGCGCTCCTTCCCGGTCATCGGCGAGTACGTCCTGCGGCGCGCCTACTCGCCCCTCACCCTCCCGCGCGACTGGCCGACGCCCGCCAACCGCCGCGCCGCCACCGCGGCGAACGAGCTGTACGCCGTGTGCGACCGCATCATCCGGGAGCGCCGCGCCCAGGGCGCCGAAGCCGACGGCGAGGACCTGCTGACCCTGCTCACGCACGCCGGAAGCGCGGGGGACGACGGCCTCGACGCCGCCGAGATCCGCGACCAGGTGCTGGTCTTCCTGCTCGCGGGCCACGAGACGACCGCGACCTCCCTCGGCTTCGCCCTGCACCTGCTGGCGCTCCACCCCGAGGAGCAGGCGCGGGCCCGCGCCGAGGCCGTGCGCGTACTGGACGGGCGCACGCCCACGGCCGCGGACCTCGACGCGCTGCCGTACACGACCATGGTCCTCAAAGAGGCCATGCGCCTGTACCCGGCGGGCCCTGTCATCGGCCGCAGCGCCGTCGAGGCCATCGAGATCGACGGCCACACCATCCCCGCCGGCGCCGACGTGATCGTCGCCCCCTGGGTGACCCACCGCCACCCACGCTATTGGGAGGACCCGGAGCGCTTCGACCCCGAGCGCTTCACCCCCGAACGCGAGAAGGAGCGGCCGCGCTACGCCTGGTTCCCCTTCGGCGGCGGCCCGCGCGCCTGCATCGGCCAGCACTTCTCCATGCTGGAGTCGGTGCTGGCGCTCGCGATGGTCCTCCAGGAGTACGAGCTCACCGCCGTCGACCGCACGGTGCCGGTCAGCGCGGGCATCACGCTGCGCGCGACCGGCCCGGCGCGCTGCGTCCTGCGTCGCCGCCGCCGCTGATCGGGTACTCGGCGGGCCGGGACCGGTAGCGCGGGGCCGGGAGCGGGTAAAGCCGCGCCCATGACCGGTATTGACCTCAGCAGCGCGGCGTTCGGCGACCACCAGGCGATCCCCCGCCGCTACACGGGTGAGGGGGAGGACATCTCCCCGCCCCTGACGTGGTCGGCCCCGCCGGACGGCACCGCGGAGCTGGTGCTGGCCTGCGAGGACCCCGACGCCCCGAACGGCACGTTCCTGCACTGGCTGGTCACCGGCATCGACCCCGGCAGCACCGGCGTCGAGGAGGGCGAGACCCCCGCGGGCGGCCGGGAGTGGCCCAACGACTTCGGCCGCACCGGCTGGGGCGGACCCCTCCCGCCGCCGGGCCACGGCCGCCACCGCTACTTCTTCCGCCTGTGGGCCGTCTCCGAGCCCCTCCCGCTCGACGACACCCCCTCGGCCGACACCGTGCACCGGGCGCTCGCCGGCCGCGAGCTCGCCAGCGGCGCCCTCATGGGCACCTATCAGCGCTGACGCCCGGCCCCCGGCGTGGCCGCGTCGGTGTACCGCAGCAGCGCGCCCACACCGTCGCGCAGCCGCGGCTGCCCCTCCGGTACGACGACGAGCTCGGCGCCCGTGCCCACCACCGCCCGCACCAGCGCCTCGTCGGCCCGTTCGCGGCGCGGCGACCGGACGCCGAAGGAGAGCAGCTCCTCCTCGGAGAGCGCCAGCTGCGCGGGCCCCGGGCCGATCCACAGCAGGTCCGCCGGCTGCCACGGGCCCGGCGGGTGCAGCAGCAGCGCCGTGACCTGGCCCCGCTGCAGCGCGGCGACCGTGTCGGCGAGGCCCTCGGAAGTCGTGGCTCCGCCGCGCCCCCGCCGGGCCAGGAACGACCCGACCAGAGCCCGGTCGTGCGCGGCCATGCGCCCGCGCAGGACGCTCGCCACCTGCGGCTCCAGCAACGCGCGGGCCGTGTCCGCCGGAGTGGGCCCGCCGACCCGTACCACCCGGTCGCGCAGCTCGCGCGGCAGGCGGCGGATCAGGACGTTGCCCGCCCACTCGTCACCGCCGACCACGACCGCGTCGGCCCCGCCGCGCCCGACCCGGGCGCCGAGCTCGCGGCCCAGCCGCACCGCGGCGGCGTGCCACTCGGCCACCGGTATCCGCCGCCGCAGCCGCTCGCCCGGGGCGACGCGCGAGGCGGGCCACCTCCCGGCCTCGGCGGCCACCGTCACGTTCCCCTGCGCGTCGGCGGTCGGCAGCCCCCGGTAGTGCACCACCACGGCGAGGTACGGGATCTCCGGGACGTGCTGTGTCACCAGCGGCATGGCGTCCGGCAGCAGCCCGTACCGCGCGACGTCGTACGCCGGCGGGCTCGGCAGTTCGTCGTCCAGGACGAGCGAGCCGTGCGCGGTGAAGATCGCCTGCCCGTGCAGCCCGGGCACCTCCGCGTCCGCGCCCACCACCTCCTCCACGGCCTGGAGGGACTCCTGGTCCGCGCCCTGCCGGGCCAGGCGTTCGCGCAACCGCCGCCAGCGCAGCGCGATCGCCCGCTCGGGGTCGTCGACGTCCCGCGAGGTGTCCAGGTACACCGAGGTGAACGGGCCCCGCTCGGCGTAGAGGGGCTCCAGGAACGAAAGCCTCATACCTCCGATGATGCGTCAGCCGCGGGCGGAGGGGGACGGGTGGGACGGGCGCGGATAGACCCGGGACTGCTTGACGCTGCCGAAGGCGAAGCTCGACTCGATCGACGCGATACCGGGGATGGCGTGGATCCGCGTGCGGACGAACACCTCGTACGCCTCCAGGCTCTCGATGACGACGCGCAGCAGGTAGTCGCTGCTGCCCGCCATGAGGTAGCAGTCCTGGATGTGCTCGATGAGCCCGACGTGCTCCTCGAAGGCGTTGACGGCCTCGGCGGTGTGGCGCTCCAGCCGGACCCGGACGAAGACGGTGATCGGCAGCCCGAACGCCACCTGGTCGACCATGGCGGTGTAGCCGCTGATGAGCCCGGAGTCCTCCAGGCGGCGGACGCGCCGCAGACAGGGGGAGGGGGAGAGCCGGACCCGGTCGGCGAGGTCCTGGTTGGACAGCCGCCCGTCCGCTTGGAGCTCCCGGATGATGTGCAGGTCGACGGCGTCCATGATTCCTCGCTGTTCGGGCGTTCTTCCGCGTTCTTTGGCAGATCCTGCCCCCATGGTGGCCGTACGGGGCGGAAGTAGCAATCGGCTGCCCCGGCCCAGGACCTAATGTTGCTCATCGCCGGATCGGAGCAAGCCTGCTGGAGGAACGCGTGACGCCGACGAACACGAGCGGCACGGCCCCCGTCGCGGCGGCCCCGCCCCGCGCGCCGCACGCGGTCGCCGGGCCCGCCCGCGCAGGCACCGCCCCCGTGCCTCCCGCCTCGCGGCCACCGCACGCGGGCGCGCCGGACTCCCCGCCCGGAGGCGCGCGCCAGGAGCCCCACGCGCCGCACGGCCCGGTCGCGCACGCCGCCGCGGCGGGGCCCGCGGCGCCCGCCCTGGCACTGGACGCGGCGGCCTCCGCCGCGGCAACCACGCCCGCCCCGCACGCGGCCCCCGCTCCGGCGATCGTGCCCGGCCTGCACGCGGCCTCCGCTGCGGCAGCAGCACCCGCCCCGCCCGCGGCCTCCGCCGCGGCAACAGCACCCGCCCCGCACGCTGCGGCGACCGCCGCCGGCCCGCACGCGGCCTCCGCTGCGGCAACAGCACCCGCCCCGCACGCTGCGGCAACCACGCCCGGCCCGCGCGGGTGGGCGTCCCGGGTCGCGTCCCCCGACGCGCTCGGCATGCTCGCGCTCCTGCTCACCGTGGGCATCTGGGCCGCCTTCGCGCTCAGCGCCCGCGCTCTGAGCGCCTCGACCCTCCTGCCGGCCGACGCCGCGCTGTTGCGGTTCGGCGTGCCGCTGCTGGTGCTGGCGCCCGCACTGTGGCGGCGGCGGCACGCCCTGCGGGCGGTGCGGCCCGGGCCCGCCGTGAAAATCGTGTGCGGGGCCGGGGTGCCGTTCTTCCTGGCCGCCATGCACGGAGGCTCCCTGACCTCCGCGGCGTTCGTCGGGTCGATCATCCCCGGCATGGTGCCGCTCTTCGTCTCGGCGCTCATGGTCGCGGGCGGCCGGGGCGTGCCGCGCGGTACGCAGGCCGCCGGGCTGGTCCTCATCGCGGTCGGCGTCGTCGCCCTGGTGTGGCGCCACCTCGTCCCGGTCGACACCGGCGTCCTGGCCGGGGCCGGCACGCTGCTGGTCGCCAGCGGGCTGTGGGCGCTGTACACCGTGGGCCTGCGCGAGGTCGACCTCGACCCCATCGGCTCGATCGGCCTGCTGTGCCTGCCGTCCTTCGCCGTGATCGCGCTCCTCGCCCTGACCGGCGTGCTCCCGACCGGCCTCGCCGATGCCGCCGCGGGCGACATCGCGCTGTTCCTGGTGGTGCAGGGCCTCGGCGTCGGGCTGTGCGCGGGCCTGCTGTACGCGTTCGCCATCCGCAGGCTCGGCCCGGAGCGCGCCTCCGTCGTCGGCAGCCTCAGCCCCGTCGCCGTCGTCCTCCTCGCCATCCCGCTGCTCCACGAGACGCCGACGCCGCCCGTGCTCGTCGGCGTACCCCTGATCACCGCGGGCGTCGTCCTCGCCAACCGCCGCCGCACCGGCACCCATACCGGCACCGGCACTCGTACCAGCACCCGCACCACCCGACCCGAGGTCCCCACCGATGCTTGAGCTGCTCCCCGCCCCGCCCGCCGACCCCCTGTGGGACCTGGCCGCCGCGTTCACCGCCGACCCGCGCCCCGAGCGGCTGGACCTCGTCCTCGGCGTCTACCGCGACCACACCGGCGCCACCCCCGTGATGGGCGCCGTCCGCGAGGCCGAGATACGCCTGGCGGAACGGTCCGCCTCCAAGGAGTACCGGGGCCTGTCCGGCAACACGGCCTTCAACCGAGCCATGCTGACCATGGTCCTCGGCGGGGCCGACGGCGCCGACGGGCCGGCCGGCCGGGCCACCGCCGTGCAGACCGTCGCCGGCACGGGCGCGCTGCGCCTGCTGGCCGACCTGATACGCCTCACCCGTCCCGGCACCACCGTGTGGATCAGCGACCCCGCCTACGTCAACCACCGGCCCATCCTGGAGGCCGCCGGCCTGACCGTACGGACGTACGCCTGGCCGGACATGCTGGACGACCTGCGCGCCGTGCGCCGCGACGACGTCGTGCTGCTCCAGGGCTGCTGCCACAACCCCACCGGCGCGGACCCGTCTCCCGAGACCTGGGAGGCGCTGGCCGACCTGGCCTGCCGCAACGGCTGGATGCCCTTCGTCGACCTGGCGTACCACGGCCTCGGGGACGGCCTGGAGGCCGACCTGTGGGCCACGCGGATGCTGGCGGCGCGGGTGCCCGAGATGCTGATCGCCGTCAGCTGCTCCAAGAACTTCGGTCTCTACAGCGACCGCACCGGCTGCGCCGTCGTCCTCGGCCCCTCCCGCACCGCGCTGCGGCACGTCGAGACCGCCCTGCAGAACGCGGCCCGGACGCTGTACTCGATGCCGCCGGAGCACGGCGCCGCCGTCGTCACCACCATCCTGGAGGACGACGGCCTGCGCGCCGCCTGGCGGGCGGAGCTCGACGTCATGCGCGGCCGCATCACCGCCAACCGCGCCGACCTGACCGCCCACCTCGGGGCCCTGGGCCGGGAGGACGAGGCGCGGGCGCTGGCCCGGCAGAAGGGCATGTTCTCGACGCTGCCGCTCGGCCCCGAGCAGATGCGCCGCCTGCGCGACGAGTTCGCCATCTACGGCACCACCTCCGGCCGGATCAACATCGCCGGCATCCCGGCCCACCGCATCCCCTGCCTGGCGCGGGGCGTCGCGGCGGTGCTGGAGCAGCCGTACGCGGTGGCCGGGTAAGCACCCGTCACCCCGGCCGGCCCCCCGGCCGGGGAGGACCCCAGGGGCGTTCCAGGGTGGCGCGCAGCGCGGCCACGGCGGCCCCGCCGAGGCGGTGGGCCAGTTCCTCCTCCAGCCCGGCGATCATGGACTGCGCGAGGAGGTGGACGCGCCGTCCCTCGTCCGTCATCACGATGAGGCGGCTGCGCGCGGACGCCGGGTCCGGGACCTGTGCGAGCAGTCCCATGCCGATCAGTGCGTGCACGGCCTGGTGCGCGCTCTGCCGGGTGACGCCCATGCGGCGGGAGAGGTCCGAGATCGTCGTACCGTCGGGCGCCAGGTGGGCGAAGACGTTCTGCTGCGCCAGGGTGACGGGCCTCTCCCCGGCGTCCTCCATGGCGGCGGACACGGCCGTGTCGAACCAGTACTTCGCCTGGGCGAGCAGCTGCGGCAGGTTGGGCGACTCGGGCGGTCCGTTCTTCTCCATACGGGGTGAGAGTTTAGGTCTCCGGGAGGCCTGCCTCTGCCCTCGGCCGGATCATGTCCTTTAATGTCAGGCGCCCTGACAATAGACGGGCGACCGGAGAAACGCATGACCATCGAGTACGCCACCCCGTAGCGCACCCGCTCCCTCATCCCGCCCGAGCCGGGCAAGCCGTACTTCATCGAGAAGGGCATGGGCGGCCGCGCCCACCTCTTCGGCGACCTGATCACCGTCTACGCGGGCGGCGAGCAGACCGAGAACACCTTCAACTTCTTCACCGTCGAGGGCCCCAAGGGGGACCTCATCCCGTCCCACACCCACCCGGACACGTACGAGGTCTTCTACGTCACCGACGGCGCGGTGCGGCTCTTCGTCGAGGACCTGGAGGGCGAGCAGCACGAACGGCTGCTCACGCCCGGCGACTTCGGCTTCGTGCCGAAGAACTGCGCGCACGCCTACCGCATCGAGCGCCACCACAGCCGGGTCGTCGGCGTGGCGGCCGGCCTCGGCGGCACCTTCGAGCGGTTCTTCGAGAACCTCGGCACGCCGACCGAAGAGCTCACCCTCCCGAAGGAGCCGTTCGTTCCCGAGCCGCACCGGTTCGGCACGGTGCCCGAGCGGTACGACGTGCGCTTCCTGCCCGGCCACGAGTGGCACACCGGGAACTGAACCGCCGTGCCCCTGGCAACCGCCCTCCGCGCGATCCGGTCCGCACCGTCGGGAACCGCGAACCCGCGCGGCGGACGGGTCACGGCCCTGGGTGTCCCCGCCTCGCCGCGTCACTCCATTCGCCCATACGCGCCTTTTGCGTGCTACTCATACCGGCAGCGGTGGGTCTACTTCAGGGTGGACATCGAATGGGCCGAACAGGCGCTGTTCCACGAATGCGCCACCCAGCGAGCCGTCGTCGCGCTCAACGCCTACAACTACGCCCACATCTCTCTGCTGCTGGGCGTGGTCACCTTCGCCGCGGGCGTGAAAAAGGCTGCCACCCACCCCCTGGACCACGCGACGACGGCAGGCGCCCTGTATGTGGCCGCCGGAACCGCTCTGTACCTGTGCGGACGTGCCGTGTTCCGCCGCACCCTCCACCTCGGCGGCCCCTGGCTCCGCCTCGCCACCTCGGCCGCCGTCCTGGCCACCGTGCCCATCGGCGTGTACGGCGCGGCGCTGGCACAACTAGCCGTCGTGCTATTGCTGCTGTACCTCTGCGCCACCCTCGACCTACGAGCCGCGCGCACGGTGTGAAACCCGGTGCCGATGCCGCGTCAGGTGGGGAGGTGCCGGGCGATCTCCAGTGCCAGGCGCAGTTCGAGTGAGTTGCGTGCCGTGGTGGTGGTCGGCAGCAGTTCCTCGGCGCGCTTGACGCGGTAGGTGATGGTGTTGCGGGCGACGTGGAGGCGGTCGGACGCGGTACGCAGGCTGCGTTCCTCGGCGAGGTAGACGCGCAAGGTCTCGCGCAGTTCGCGCACTCGGTCTCCCCCCGAGGCCAGCGGGCCGAGGACGTCCTGGACGAACCAGCGGGCGTGTTCGGGCTCTGCCATCGCAAGTGCCACCAGACGGACTTCCTGGTAGTCACACAGCCACTGTCTCGAGAGGCGCGCGATCCGCTCCGTCTGGAGGGCGCCCAGGTGGCTGCGGCGCATGCCCTGCCGCCCGGCTGCCGGCGGACCGAGGGCCGCTCGCACGTCGCGGGGGCGGTCCAGGCGGCCCCGGAGGCGCTCGACCCGGCCGCGGGTGTCCTCGTCGGCGATGGTGAACCAGGCCCAGGCGCTCGTCTTGTCGACCGGGATGAGCAGCATGCCCGCTGCTTCCATGGTGCGGGTCATCGCCATGGCCATCCGGTGCAGGCGCTCGGCCGCGGGTGGGTCGCCGCCGGTGTCGTCGCACCACAGGATGGCGGCGACGTGGGTGCGGGAGATGTCGTAGTGCAGGCGCCGCGTCGCGTTCCGCGGGTCCACCGGCCGTCCGGCGAGGACGTCGTCGACGATGGCCCGGCGGGCGGCCTCGTCGCTGCCGCGCCAGCGATCGCGTTCGGCGACGTATTCCTCGGCCATGATGCTCGCGTGGCTGTCGGCGTAGCGGAACAGCAGGTCGTTGACCCGGCGCAGTTCCGTCAGGCGCCGGTCGGCCGGGACGTGTTCCTCGATCGCCGCCGCGAGGTCGTGCGCCAGCCGGGCATGGCCGAGCCGTACGCCTCGCAGCACCTGATCCAGGGGGATGCCGCGGCGCGCGAACTCGCGGCAGCCTTCGAGCGCTTCGTCCGTCAGGTCGGAGACACGGCCGGGAGCGTCGGACGCCAGCAGGCGGAGGGCGGCCAGGACGGCCGACTCGGTGGACCGCCGCAGGGTGGCGACCGGACCCTGGCCCCCGCCGTGCCTCGGGACCTGCTCCAGGATCTCCCCCGCGATCTCCTCGGCGGTCTGGACCGCCCACTGGACCGGGCCTGCCCCCAGGGATTCCACCGCACCTGCGACGGCTGACGGCGGCATCGCCGGGTCGACCGCCCGATCCGGGTCCGGCTCGAGTCGCTGGAGCCACTGTCGGGTCATGAGCCGTGCCCTCCGGTAGGGGGATGGTCGGGGTGCGCGCCGGTCGCCGGGCGCGCACCTGCTCCTTGTACTACTACAGCCAGGTGATCACGTCGTCCGCGGTCGGGCGTGGCAGCCGGGCGTGGACGGCATCGATGTGGGGCGGGCCCGACAGACGAGTGTTCCGGACGGTCAGTGGACGGGTGAGGTGGCGGTGAGTCCGTCGCGGAACGCGGCCAGAAGGGCGGGTACGTCGTCCATGCGGGCCGCCGCGCCGAACACGTAGTGATCTGGGCGCAGCAGCAGTGCTTGCCGCCCCGTGCGCGCGAGGTGGGGGTGGTAGGTGCCGTCGAGGTCCATGACGTCGTCCGGGCCGTCGGCCGCTGGGTCGTCGGTGATCCTGAGAAGGCGTATGCCGACCTGCTCGCACCAGGCGATGGCGTCACCGTCGAGCACATGGCGCGGGTCCTCGAGCGCCAGGAGGGTGAGGCCGGTGCCGACCACCTGGTCGAACAGCCCGGTGCGGTCGCGGAGACGTACCCGGCCCTGGCGGCCGAGTTCACCCGCGGGGTCCGCGGGGGTGCCGTCGCTGCCGCGTGCCAGGAGGCCGCTCGTGAGGGTCTGGGGCGGCATGCCCGCGAGCGGGTCGCGGCGGGCCGCCTGGTCGGCGAGCATCCGGACGTCGCGCTCGGCGGCCGCCGCGGGGTCGGGCTCGCAGATGATCCTCCCCAGGTGCACCGAGAGCTCGATGGCGTGCCGGAGGTGCTGGGAGCGTTCGGTGGTGTAGGTGTCCAGCAGGGCCTCGTCGGCGTGGCCGGACAGGACGAGGTCGAGCTTCCAAGTGAGGTTGGCGGCGTCCCGGATGCCCGAGCACATGCCCTGGCCCGCGAACGGGGGCATCTGGTGGGCGGCGTCGCCCGCGAGCAGGAGCCGGCCTTCGCGCCAGGTGTCGGCCCAGCGGGCCTGGAAGGTGTAGCCGGTGTGCCGTTCGAGCGTGGCGTTGCCGGGGTGCAGGTCCCATGGTGCGAGCAGCTTCCACGCCGTTTCGGCCCGGTTCAGCTCGCTGATCGTCTCGCCCGGCAGCCGCATGAACTCCCATCTGCGACGGCCCGGGCCGCCCGACACGACGGTGCTCGGCCGTGCCGGATCGCACAGTTGCAGGTTGCGCGGGGACCACACCCGGTCCTGGTCGTGCGGAATGACGTCGAGGACCAGCCAGTCGTACTGGAAGCCGAGGTCCGTCATGGCCGTGCGCATACGGGAGCGTACGAAGCTGTTCGCGCCGTCGCAGCCGATGACGTACGCGGCCCGCAGCGTGTGGTGCTGCCGTACGCCGTCACGCACCATCGGCCGGTCGCCGGCGCTCTCCGCCACGGTGAGCCGTACGGACGTCGCGTTCTCCGTGAGGTCGACGGCTTCCCAGCCTCGCAGGACGTCGATGCCGGGCAGCGTGCGGGCACGCTTTTCCAGCACCGCTTCGAGTCGGGGCTGGGTGAAGATGTTCATGAACGGCCAGCCGGAGTGGCTGGTGTCGTCGAAGGCGAGCCGCAGCAGTGTCTCGCCCTCGCCGTTGCGCCACTCGTAGTCCTCGGCGGGTTCGCTCAGGGTGGGCAGGGCGTCGGCCAGCCCGAGCGAGGCCAGGATACGGGCGATCTCGTGGTCGAAGACCACCGCGCGCGGCAGCGGGTAGGGCTGCGGCCAGCGCTCGACCACGCCGACCCGTCGGCCACGCATGGCCAGCTGGATGGCGGTGGTCAGCCCCACGGGCCCCGCGCCCACGACCAGGACGTCATACTCGCTCTTCATCCCCGTACCTCATGTCGTTGTTCGTCTTCATGGCTGTCTCGCCCCGGTCAGTTCGCGTCGTGGGCGCCGGTCATCAACGCGGCGAGGTCTTCGGGCTGGAGGAAGGAGGCAGGCACGGGCGGGCCCCAGTTGTAGAGCGCGCGGATGTCCTCCCAGACGCGCGGGGTCCACAGCTGGTCGTCGACGATGCAATCCATGTCGGCGAAGTACTCGGAGAAGTTGCCGGCCGGGTCCTTGAGGTACCAGAAGAAGTTGGAGCCCAGATGGTGGCGGCCCAGCCCCCACACATGCCGTTCCGGGTGGCCCTCCAGCATCCGTGTGGCGCCGCGGCCGACCTCGTCCACGTCGTCGACCTGCCAGGAGGAGTGGTGCAGGAACGGGATGGGAGCCTGCTGGACGAGGACGTTGTGGTGGTCGGTGGAGCAGCGCAGGAAGGCCGCGCCGGGCACCAGGTCGCTGACCTTGAAGCCGAGGCCCTCGGTGAAGAACCGCTGGGACGCCTCCTGGTTCGTCGATCCGAGGACGACGTGTCCCAGCCGGCGGGGCCGGACGGGGCCCTCGCGCAGCACGCCGTGGGCACGTACGTCGGGGCGTTCGGTGAGGCCGGGGGCGTTGTACGGCACGGGCGCGGGCGGGGTCTGGACGATGTGGGGCTGGACCTCGACGGTGACGGTGACCTCGGTGCCGGGGTCGACCGCGCGCAGGGAGTGTGTGTCGCGGACGAAGGGCACGTCCAGCCGGTCCAGGGCCGCGCCGATCCGGCCCAGGTCGTCGATGTCGTCGGCGCCGACGACCAGTTCTTCCAGGCGGCGGCGGCTCGCGTGGACGATCTTCAGCTGTTCGCCGCCGTCGGAGGAGGCGAAACGCCCCCGGCCGAGGTCGGTGAGGCCGAAGTCGGCGTAGTAGGCGGCGGTCGCGTCGACGTCGGGGACGCCCATGGTGATGCGGGCAAGGCGGTGCAGGGCCATGGCAGGCTCCTCGGAACGGTGAGGGGAAGGGAATGTCCGGACGGCTTACGGGTGGTGGCGGCGGACCGTGTGCCATCAGCCGGGCGGTTATGGGCGGCCGTGCGGACCGTCCGGGTAGGCCGGGCCGGCGATCAGCGGGTTGCGGAGTTCACCGATGCCCTCGACCCAGCTGCGCAACTCCTCGCCGGGGGCCAGGAAGCGGCGCGGATCACGGGCACCGCCGACGCCGGCCGGGGTGCCGGTGAAGATCAGGTCACCGGGCAGGAGCGGGCAGATCCGGGAGATCCAGGCGACCTGCTCCGACACCGAGAAGATCATCCGACTGGTACGGGACTCCTGCATTGTCTCGCCGCCCAGCACACAGCCGAGTGCGAGGTCGTCGGCGTCCGGCACCTCGTCCGGGGTGACCATGACCGGTCCGGTCGGGCTGAATCCGGGAAAGGACTTGCCCAGCGCGAACTGCGGGGCCGGGCCCTCCAGCTGGATACGGCGCTCGGACAGGTCCTGCCCGACGGTGAGACCCGCCACGTGACTCCAGGCGTCCGCGGCGCTGACGTGGTGGGCCTCGGCACCGATGACCACGACCAGCTCCACCTCCCAGTCCACCAGCGTGCTGGGCAGTGCGACCGTGTCGTAGGGGCCGGCGAGTGACGTGGGGTACTTGGTGAAGACCGACGGCTGCGCAGGGGTGTCGAACGCCGACTCGCCCACGTGGTCCGAGTAGTTCAGGGCGACGGCGAAGACCTGTCGGGGACGCGGTACGGGGGCTCCCAGGTCCCGCTCGTCGAACGGGGCACGCTCGTGACCGGCCGCTGCCGCCGACCCCGCCCAGGCGCGGAACTCCGGCCAGCGGTCGAAGACAGCCTGAGGGTCGGACGGGAACAGCCCGTCGCCGGCCTTCTCCACGTCCACGACACCGTCGTCGAACACGAGCACCAGACGGCCCTTGAGATTGGCTGTGCGCATGGCGCACCACCTCCATGTCGAAGAGAGATCGGAAATCGGTGACCGGCCCGGGCGGCATCGCGATGTCCGGAGCCGGGCTCGCGGGCGCTGGGGTCAGCGCCCGAATCGCGGGGGTGCCGGCTCCGCTCGGCGCCAGCGCAGGAGCCAGTGGGAACCCCGCGTCGTGACGGCGGTCAGCTCCAGCCTTCCGGGGCGGAAGCGGACACCGCGCTCCAGGGTCGCTCCGACCCACGGTCCGAAGTGGCTGCACTGGACGTGATGGAGCACCGTCCCCTCCGCCGTACGCTCCCAGCGTCCGGCGTAGGCCACGGTTCCGTCAGGCGCGTCTCGCGCGTCGGTGAGGGCCGTACCGCCCCCGGGGCCGGGGGCCAGGAGCGCACTCATCCAGCCGTCGGCGGCGTACAGCAGCAGTCCGCCGGGCCGCTCGCCGAGTGGCTGGGTGGTCACTCCTGCGCGTGTGGCAGAGAAGTCCTCAAGGACCCAGGCGCCGATCAGCTCGTCCACACACACCTCTCACGTTCCTCACGCAGAGCCGGTCCGGCCGCGACGGGCACAGTGAGAGCACGGGGCAGTGCCCGGTAGGCCGGACCGCGTGACCGGCATCCGCCGACCACGCACCCAAGCCAACCCCCGCCCCCTGACCCGGCTCTCGGTCCACAGGCCCAAAGACCGGCCTCTCCTTTGGTGTGACAGCGCAGGGGGGAAGGGTGCGGCGTCCGCCCCGGACACGGTGTACGCCGGAAGCCGCGGTCCAGCAGCCCGGCACAGCGCATGCGCCGGTGAGGTGACCGACCGGTCCGCGCGGTGCAGGGCTTGGTGGGGAAGGCGAGGTGAGGAGTGCTTCACGCGTACGCTCGACTTCTCTCGTGCTCGTACGGCCTGCACCGGCAGTTAGGTATTTTGACATAGCTACGATTCCATAGCTATGGTGGGTGCATGCCCGAGACCAGCGCGCCCGCCGCGCAGACCGACCGCGTGGCCGCCGTGCTCGTGGAGTGCCTGCCCGCGCTGAACCGGGCCCTCGACCGGCGCGTCGCCCGGGACCTCCCATTTCCGAGGCTCCCCGAGGCCCAGCTCGCGCTGTTGAGGCTCGTCGCCGAACGCGAGGGCGCCACGGTACGGGAGTGCGCCGAGGCGCTGCTGATGAAGCCGAACAATGTCAGTGCGCTCGTCTCCGCGCTCACCGACCAGGGGCTCCTGGAACGCCGTCAGGACACCGCCGACAAGCGGATCGCGCACCTCTACCCGACGGACACGGCGAAGAGCCGCCTCGCCGAGGTCCAAAACCTGAAGGCCCGGCACGTCACCGAGGCGCTGGACGCCCTCACCGACGGCGAACTGGACGCATTGGGCTCGGCCCTGGGCGCGCTCGAGTCACTGACCCGCAGACTGCACCCCGCGTCCATGCGCTGAGCGCGGTTCTCGACCGGGACGAGCCTGGTCGCGCGATCGGGCTTCGCCGTTGGCGCCTACGTGCGCGCCGAAGCGGCCGACGCCCGGAGCTCCGCACCTCCGGGCGGGCGGACGCCCGCGTCTGCGGGCCCGTGCCGTCACGCCTTCGGGCCCGTGCCGTCACGCCTTCGGGGACCGCGTGCGCGCGCCCCGGCGCGGTCGCGTTCGGCACTCGGCGCGCGCCTTTGCGCGGGTGCGTCTCGCGGGCCAGGTGTCCGCGGCTTAGCGCAGGTCAATCGCCCGCGTCTCGGGGGCCGTGCGTCCGCGCCTCCGCGTGATCGCGCCGAGGCGTTCGTGGCCCTCCTGCACCTGAGCGCGCGGTCGCGCTCTGCGTCCGTCGCCTCGCGCGCGTGCGCGTCGGCGGAGAGCAGTCGCGTTCGCCGTCCGCGGCTTCGCCGCTTCGCCGGCCCGCGCCACCCGCTCGCGGCTCTGGCGCGTCGCGCGTCGGCGTCACCGCCCCTGTGCGGGGCCCACCCGGCCCCCTGCCGCGCGCCCCTGCGTAAGCGGTCGGCGCGCCGTCCCCGTACCCGTGCACCCCCCTCACCTCTCCCACCGCCCACCTCCTCAAGGACACGAACCCCATGCCCTCCACCCCCGTGGACCACCTCACCATGCCGCCCGCCGCCCACCCCCCGGCGGCGGACACCGCGCCACCGCGCGGGCGCCGCGCCAACCCCTGGCTGACGCTCGTCGCCGTCGCCTTCGGCCTGTTCATGGTCGGCCTCGACGGCTCCGTCGTCGCCATCGCCAACCCGGAGATCGGCCGGGACCTGCACGCCTCCACCGCCGACCTCCAGTGGGTCACCAACTCCTACCTGCTGGCGCTCGCGGCCGCCCTCATCCTCGGCGGCAAGCTGGGCGACCGCTTCGGGCGGCGTACGTACTACCTCGTCGGTGTCGCCGGCTTCACCCTCTCCTCGGTGGCGATCGGCCTCGCCGGCTCCATCGAGGGCGTCATCGTCTTCCGGGCGCTCCAGGGCTTCTTCGGCGCCCTGCTGATGCCCAACACGCTGGGGCTGCTGCGCGCGGTCTTCCCGCCGAAGAAGTTCGGCATGGCGGTGGGAATCTGGGCCATGGTCTCGTCCGTGTCGACCGCGCTCGGGCCCATCGTCGGCGGCCTGCTGGTCCAGCACGTGAACTGGGAGTCCGTCTTCTACATCAACGCCCCCATCGGCGTCGCCGCGCTCGCCTTCAGCGCCTTCGTCCTCCCGCAGAGCCGCAACACCGCCGCGGCGGGCGAGAAGTTCGACCTCCCTGGCGTGGTCCTGCTCGCCGCCGGGCTGCTCGCCGTCGTCTTCGGCGTCGTCAAGGGCGAGACGTGGGGCTGGACGTCCGGCGGCACACTGGCCGCGATCGGCGCCGGACTGCTGCTCCTGCTGCTCTTCGGCTGGTACGAGACGCGGGTCGCGCACCCGCTGCTGCCCATGCGGCTGTTCCGCAACCCGGCCCTGACCACCGGGACCGTCATCACCGCGCTCAACTTCTTCGTGCTGCTGGGCGTGATCTTCTTCGTCATGCTGTACCTGCAGAACGTCCGGGGCTTCACGCCGGTCGAGGCGGGGGTGCGCACCCTGCCGCTGAGCCTCGCCTCCGTGGTCGCCTCGCCGCTGGGCGCCGTACTCACCGAGCGCCTCGGCGCACGGTTCACGATGCCGCTGGGGATGCTGCTGCAGGCCGCGGCGTCGTTCGGGATGCTCACGTGGGGCGTGCACTCCTCGTACGCGGTGATGTGGCCGCCGTTCCTCGCGCTCGGCCTGGGCGTCGGCATGGTGATGGCCGCCTCGTCCGACGCCATCGTCGGCAACGCGCCGGTGAGGGACGGCGGTGTGGCGGGCGGCCTCCAGGCCACCTCCCTGCAGATCGGCGGGGCCCTCGGCACCTCGGTCCTGGTCTCCCTCATCAGCGGCCGCGTCGGCTCCACCCTCACCGGGGAGCTGACCGGCGCCGGAGTGCCGGCCCCCGTGGCGCGGGGGCTCGGCGAGGCCAAGGACGCGGTGGCGATGGGCGTCGCGCCGGTCTCCGACGGCATGGCCGGACAGGTGAGGAGCGCGGTGGTGGAGGGCAGTGGCCAGGCGTTCATGAACGGCGTCCACACGGCCGTCCTGGTCACCGGGGTGCTGACCCTCGCCGGAGCGGTGCTCGCGGCGGTCGGCGTCCGGCGCCGCCGGACGGACTGACCGGGCCGCCGGCGAAAGGGGCGGCGGCGAAAAGGCCGCCGGCGAAAGGGGCGCCGGCGAAAGGGGCGGCGCGGCTCAGCTCTTCGTGGCCTTCTCCGTCAGCAGGGAGTAGGCCAGCTGCAACGCGTCCGCCCCCGCCGTCGCCGCCAGGCCCGCCATCACCGTCCGCGCCCCGCGCGGCCACAGGACCTGGCTCGCGGTGAGGGCGGTCGACACCCAGACGCTCATGCAGAAGGGGCAGGTCAGCAGCTCCGCCGCGGCCTTGTGGCCGCCCTCCCGGGGCGACTCGCTCAGCTCGGCCGGCCCTTGCGGGCCTTCGTACGTCGTGAAGGCCGCCCGCATCGGGCTGGTCACGGAGCTCTTGGTGAGGAGCCGGCTCAGCCGGAACGTCGCCACCGCCGTCAGCGCCACGTCCCAGGGCTCCGGCCGGACCGGCGGCCGCGCGCCGCGCCGGCGGATGGCCGCGGCCCACGCCGACGCGTAGAGCCCGTACCCCGCCATGGCCGCGAGGTAGCCGCCCAGGGGGCGGTCCTCGTCGCCGGAGTAGCGCCGACGAGTACGTCGCAACAGTTCCACTCTGCGTCCCGCTTTCTCAGAGGCCCGCCCGCCACGCGGCGGCGGGCCGTGCCGACTCCACGGCCGCGCGCACCGCGGTGCGGTGGGCGCGGCCATGCCCCTTCACCTTCCCTGCTCGGCGCGTCCCTCACGGGAACCGCCGTACGCCTCCGTGCGCAGCGCGCGCAGCCGGTCGCTCGGCCGCAGGCCCGGGGCACTGCGCCCGTACGGGTCGTACCCCGGCGAGGCGCCCGTCCACGGAAGGCGCGCCGACAGCGTCAACACGGCCACGGGCCGCCACGGCTGCCCCCGCGCGGCGACGCACAGGTCGAAGACCACGTCGCTCCGCCCCAGCTGCCCCCGCACGGCCCCGAGGCCCCCGCGCACCGAGCGGTGCGGCCCGCGCGGCACGACCGCCAGCCAGCAGGTCCGCCGCCCGACCCGGTACGCCGTCAGCGTGCCGTACGGGCCGCGCAACGGATGCCGGCGCGGCAGCGGCACATGGCGCAGCAGCCGCCCCGCGCCGCTGGTGGTGAGCAGCAGATCCCAGGGCCGTCCGGGCCCCGAGGCGTCCTCCACCCGCAGGGCGAGACCGAAGCCGTCCGGGAGCCGCTCGGGCAGCCCGAGGGCCCGCGACCAGCGGGCCGTGACGCGGTACGTCCCCGGCTCGTCCAACAGCGCGACCCCCCAGGCGCGGTGGGCCGAACCGGGCACGGTCAGCACCCCGGAGCAGTTCAGGCCCTCCGGGTGCAGCGCCGGCGCCCGGCGCCGCCGGGCCACGTACCGGCACACCGTCCGGACCAGCCCGGTGTCCACGAGCTTTCGCCGCATGCGTACGCCCTCTCAACGGCCGTAGGAGTGCTTCCGGGGCAGAGGCCCGACACCGGCGTGGCGCCCCGGCCGGACGGCGGCGTGGCGCTGCCCGGGCCCCAGGCCGTCTCGGGCCGCCAGTGCGTCGGCTACGGCACCGGTCGCGAAGGCGTAGACGGCCTTGTGCAGCAGGTCCACCACCAGCTCCTTGCGGGGCCAGGTCTGCGGCGGGGCGCCGACGCCCGTCGCGTTCTCCAGGATTTGGTCGTTGGTGAGCCGGACCACCGCGAACTGCGCCGACGACACCGGCCCGCGCAGCCCCGCGTGCGCCATGACCGACCGCAGGACGCCGAGGGCCGCGGCCTGGCCGAAGTGCATGGCCCAGTTGACGGGCGTCGGCTGTTTCCCGGGCCGCTCCGCCATCCCCGTCAGGCGCTCCAGCACCCGCGCGGGGACGTACGAGTTCGGCCGGCCCGTCAGGCGCTGCTCGACCTTCTCGCCCAGCGTCATCGCGAGACCGCCCGCCGCCCCGGCCAGCAGCCCTTGCCACAGTGCGCGCTCCATCATGGAGCGCCGGGTACCCGGCGAAGCCGCGCGTATCCGCCGCCGGCGCCCCGGCACTCGATCGGCGTACGGCGTACGGCTTCACCGCGACGCGCCGGGTAGACGCATCCCGTGCGCCCCCACCCCCGTGTACCCGGCCCCGACCGCCGACAGGAAGGCAGCAGCCCCATGAGCGAACCGGCCCGCCCGCGGTCCTCGATGGCCGTCTGGGCCCTGATCGGCGCGGCCGTGATGGCCGCCGTCGACGAGATCGTCTTCCACCAGATCCTGGGCTGGCACCACTTCTACGACCGGTCCACCGGCGCCGTGGGCCTGCTCTCCGACGGACTGCTGCACACCGCCGAGCTGCTGGGCCTGGTCGCCGGGCTCTTCCTCCACGCCGACCTGCGCCGCCGCCGCGCCCTGGCCCCCGCCCACGCCCGGGCGGGGTTCTTCCTTGGACTGGGGGCCTTCCAGCTGTTCGACGGCGTCGTCGACCACAAGCTGCTGCGCCTGCACCAGATCAGGTACGGCGTCGACGTGACCCCGTACGACTGGGCGTGGAACGCGGCCGGCGTGCTCCTGCTGCTCACCGGGGCGGCCCTCGCCGTCCTCGCCCGCCGCGCGGCCCGCGGGCCCCGTCGAGCGGCGCCGTGACGCCCCCTGACGGCCCGGGTTCGCTCGCCCAGGTCACCGCCGTCGCCGTGCTGTCGGCCGTGGCCGCGTACTCGCTGGCCGCCGTACGCCTCCGCCGCCGGGGCGACGCCTGGTCCCGGCGGCGTGACCTCTCCTTCACGGCGGGCGGCGCCGCCCTGGCCTGGGCCGTGCTGGGCGCACCGGTGGGCGCACCCCCTGGAGGGGAATTCACCGCGCACATGGCGCGGCACTTGGCGGTCGGCATGGCGGCACCGCTGCTCCTGGCCCTCGCGCGGCCGCTGACCCTGGTCCTGCGGAGCCTGCCGCCGGGCCGTGTCCGCCGGGCCCTGACGGCGCTCGCGCGCTCCGGCCCGGCGGCCTGGCTGCTGTTCCCGCCGGTGGCGGCGCTCCTCGACCTCGGCGGCCTGTGGCTGCTGTACCGCACCCGCCTGTTCGCCGCCACCCACCACGAGCCGCTGCTGCACGCCGCCGTGCACGCGCACGTGCTCGCCGCCGGGCTGCTGTTCACCTTCACCGTCTGCCGGCTCGACCCGGTGGGCCGCCGGTGCGGCCTGCCCGTGCGCGCGGCGACCCTGCTGGCCGCCGGCACCGCCCACGCGGTCCTCGCCAAGACCCTGTACGCGACGCCCCCGCCCGGTACCGCCTTCGCCGCGGCCGACCTGCACAGGGGCGCCCAACTCATGTACTACGGCGGCGACGCCGTCGAGCTGGCCCTCGCGCTGACGCTGGGCGCCCAGTGGTACGCCGCCAGCGGCCGCGCCCGCGCCCGCACCCGCGCCAGGGCCCGTACGCGTACCTGCGGTCAGGCGGCGGACGCGAGCACGGCCACGTCGTACCGCTCCACCACCGGCGCGGGGGAAGCCTCCGCCTCGGCGTGGGCGGCGGCTTCCAGGCGTGCCAGGCCCTCCTGGAACTCCGCGGCGGTGAGCTGGGTGAACTTCGACTGCGGCCGGGCGACCATGCGGGCGTGGTACTCCCCGAGGGTCGCGGTGACCGGCCGGGCGAACGACGTGACGGTCCGGACCGTGAAACCGGCCCCGGCGAAGTCCTCCAGCACCTCGGCCTCCGAGGGGAACCGCCGCTCGTCCAGCTCGCGCAGGCGCGGCCAGTAGTCGTACACCAGGGCGTCCAGCCGCTCCCGGAACGTCGTCCGGATGACCACCGTCCCCTCGGGGCGCAGCACACGGGCCAGTTCGCGGGCCGCCCGGCGCCGGTCGGGCACATGGTGGACGACCCGGGACAGCAGGGCGAGGTCGAACAGCCCGGAGCCGGTGGGTACGGCTTCCGCGGTGCCCGCCAGGTAGTGGACCCTCGGGTGCGCGTTGAAGCGGCGCGCCTGCCGCAGCATGGCCTCGGAGGCGTCGACCCCGACCACGCGCGACGGCCGCAGCCACCGGGCCATCGCCGAGCAGAACATGCCGGTGCCCGCGCCGACCTCGACCACCGAGGGGGCCGGGCGGCCGGCGAAGGAGCCGATCAGTTCCGTCCAGTCGCGGAGGGACTCCTCGGGCATCTCGTTGCCGGACTGGTAGGCGCCCGCCAGCCGCTCGTCGTCGTACACCCGGCCCCCGTTCACACGGCGCCCCCGACGGCGTCGGCCAGCACGGCGGCCGCCTTGGCGACCAGCGGGTTGTCGGAGGGGGCGTCCTTCTCCGGCTTGGTCGTCATGACGACCAGGACGACCGGCGGACGGCCGGGGGGCCAGGCGATCCCGGCGTCGTTGTTGGTGCCGTAGTCGCCGCCACCGGTCTTGTCGGCGAGCGTCCAGTCGGCGGGGAGCCCCTTCCGGAACCGGTCGACGCTGGTGGTGTTGGCGAGCAGCCAGTCGGTGAGCAGGCGGCGGTCACCGGGGGCGAGGGCGTTGCCCAGGACGAGGCGGGCGTACGTGCGCGCGATGGCGCGCGGCGTGGTGGTGTCCGTCTCCCGCCCCGGCTCCGCGGTGTTCAGCTCGGGCTCCCAGCGGTCGAGACGCGTGACGTCGTCGCCGAGGGAGCGGCAGAAGCGGGTGATGGCGGTGGGGCCGCCCAGCTCCCGCAGGAGGAGGTTGGCCGCGGCGTTGTCGCTGTGGGTGATGGAGGCGGCGCACAGCTCGGCGATCGTCATGCCGTTGGCGAGGTTACGGGGGTCCTTGGTGACCGGCGCGTGGACGGCGCGCACGACGTCCTCCGCGGTGTAGTGGATGCGGCGGGCCAGGAACTCGCCGTGGCGGTCCAGGTCCCGCAGGACCGCCGCCGCGCCCACGGTCTTGAAGAGGGAGCACATCGGGAAGAGCTCGTCCGCCCGGTACGCGACCGTGCGACCCGTGGCGGTGTCGTACGCGTACGCGCCGAGCCGCGCGTCGTGCTCCCGCTCCAGGGCGCGCAACCGCCGGTCGGCTCCCCGGGGCGCCGCCGCGAGCGCGGCGGTGGGCAGGGATACGGCGGCCAGGGCGGCGACGGCCCCGGCGGCTCCGGCGGTCAGGACGGTCCGGCGGGTCGCGCGGGCTTCGACGGGTCGCACAGTCGCGTGCCTTTCGTTCGAACGGTGGGACATCTGACAGGACGTCACTACCGCACCAACGGTTGCGCGCCAGTGATCGCGCGCCAGTGATCGCACGCCAATGGTCGCGTGCAGTGGTCGCGTGCCAGTGGTCGCGCCTCAGTTCCGCGCGCCGAAGACCTGCGTCCACCACGGCCCGCCCGGGCCGGAGTGGATGCCCATGCCGATCTCCTTGAAGGCGCAGTTCAGGATGTTGGCGCGGTGGCCGGGGCTGTTCATCCACGAGTCGACCACGCTCGCCGGGCTCTGCTGGCCCCGGGCTATGTTCTCGCCGTAGGTGCTCCACGCGTAGCCCGCCGCGGAGACCCGCTCCCCGGGGCCCGACCCGTCGGGGGAGGTGTGGTCGAAGTAGTCGCGGGCGGCCATGTCCTCCGAGTGGCGCTGGGCCGCCGTCGCGAGCTTGTCGTTCATGGTCACCGGCGCGCAGCCGCTCTTCGCGCGCTCCCGGTTCACCAACTCCGTGACCTGCTGCGCGAAACCGCCGCTCGGCGGACGGTTCGACGGCGAGGACGCGGCCGGCTTCCTGGACGGGGTGGCCCGGGGCGGCGTGGTGCTCGGCCGCGCGGACTCGCGGGGCGCGGCGGGGGAGGAGGACGCGCTCTTCGAGGGGGTCGGCGACGCCGTCGGCGTCGCGCTCGGAGACGGCGTGGCCTTCGGGGTGTTCGGGGCCTTCGTGGCGGTGGGCACGGCCGGTGCGGAGCCCTCCGGCGCCGCCGCCGTCCGTACGGTGCCGCCCTCCTCGGCGTCGCGGGCGCCCGGCCACAGCTGGACGACCCCCAGCGTCCCGCCGACCACGGCGACGCCCAGCACCACCGCGAGCGTGCGGCGCCTGCGCCGGGAACGCTGCCTGAGGTCCCGCCGGGAGACCCGGCCGCCCTGCCCGCGCCCCCGCCCTCGGTGCTGCTCCCGCGGCTTGCCGTACGCCACCGGCGCCGTCGCACCGGCCGGCGTCACATCCGGTACGGCCCCGTTCCGGAGGGCCGCGGCCGCGAGCGGCACCAGGCCGAGACCCACGAGCAGTCCTTCGGCGGGGACCAGCCCCGACGAGTGGCCGGAGCAGGCCACGCACGCACGGGCGTGCCGGGCCACCCGCTTGCGCCACAGCGCGGACGGCACGCCGTCCCAGGCGCGGACGAGGGCGTCGAGCTCCGGGCAGCGCGGCGCGGCCGACAGGGCGCGCACCACCAGCCGGGCCGTCTCCAGTTGGGCCTTCATGCGCTGGACGCGTACGGCGGTGTGCTCGGGCGACAGCTCCATCGCGGCGGCGACCTCGGAGCGGGTGAGTTCCCCCGCCGCCTCCAGCCACCACAGCGACAGCAGCTCGCGGTCGTCGGTCTCCAGCCAGCGGGTGGCCTCGGCGACTTCGCGGCGCTGCCCCGACAGCCCGAGGCGCACGATCGTGAGGTCGACGAAGTCGGCGCCCGGGTCGGCGACGTCGTGCGCGTCGTGCAGCGCGCCGGTGACCGGGGCGGAGTGGTGGTCGCGCCAGCGCCGGCGTATCTGGTTCATGGCGATCGCGACGAGCCACGACCGGAAGTTCGCGGGGTCGCGCAGCCCGCCCAGCCCCTCCAGGGCGCGGATCATGGTCTCCTGCACGACGTCGTCGACGTCGGCGTGGCCGTTCAGGGCCCGGCCGACGATGTTGTACACCAGGGGCATCCAGGCGGCGACGAGCGCGTCCTGAGCGCTCTGGTCCCCGTTGCGTGCGGCCTCGATCAAGGGCGCCATGCTCTGCTGGGTCACGATCCGTGTCCACTCTTTTCCGACGGCGGTGCGCGTTGTGTGCACCGCTTGGGAGACCGCCGAGGGTTGGGCGGATAACAGGAAACGGCAGAGTAGTCGGAAGTTTTTTCGCTTAGTGTTCGAGGGTGAGTCTTCATGTCGTCATAGGTTTCGGGCCCGCTGGGGCCGCCACCGCCCGGCTGCTGGCCGAACAGGGCCATGAGGTACGGGTGGTGACCAGGTCCGGCCGCCCGGCGGAGCCCGGGATCGAACACCTCGCGTGGGACGCGGCGGACGGCGGGCGACTGACCGGGGCGGCGCGGGGCGCGGCCGCGATCCACAACTGCGCGGGGCCGCCCTACCACCGCTGGGCGAGCGAATGGCCGCCGCTCGCCGCCGCGGCCTGTGCGGCGGCCGAGGCCACCGGGGCCGTCCTCGTCATGCTGGGCAACCTCTACGGCTACGGCCCGGTGGACGGCCCCCTGACGGAGGAGCTGCCGCTCGCGGCGACCGGCCCCAAGGGGCGGCTGCGCGCCGCGCTGTGGGAGGAGACGCGGTCCCTGCACGAGCAGGGGCGCATCAGGGCGGTCGAGGTGCGGCCCTCGGACTTCTTCGGCCCCGGCGTCACCGACGGCGGCCACCTGGCCGCCCGCGCCGTGCCGCGGCTGCTGCGCGGCAAGCCGGTCGTCGCCCTCGGCGATCCGGACGCCCCGCACAGCTGGAGCTACGTCCCCGATGTGGCCAGGGCCATGGTGGAGGTCGCGGGCGACGAACGGGCCTGGGGGCGCGCCTGGCACGTCCCGACGCAGCCCGCCCTGTCCGTCCGGCAGATGGTCGACCGCCTCGCCGCCGAGGCGGGCACGGAGCCGGTCGCGGTGCGCAGACTGTCCCCGGCCCTGCTGGCGGTCGCCTCGGTCTTCTCCCCGCTGATCCGCGAAGTGAAGGAGATCCGCTACCAGTTCGACCGCCCGTTCGTGGCCGACGCGAGCGCGTACGAAGCCGCGTTCACGGTGCGGGCCACCCCCCTCGACGAACAGGTCAAGGCGACGGTGGCCTGGTGGCGCGAGCGACTGGCCGCCACGGGGTGACGGACGGGACCACGGTCGGCGCGGCGCACGACGACGGCCGAAGCGGAGGCCGCACCCGCCGAAGCGGGCCGGCCACGCGGCCGTGACCTCGGTGCGCGGCTGCCCCGGCTGCTGCGGGCCGTAACGGACCGCTTGGCCGCGGAGGGGACCAGCGCGCCGACCGGCGCCCCGTCGCACGGCAGGCGGCCGAGAGCGCCTGAACGGCGAACTTCCTCGACGGCACCCTCCTCGACGGCATCCTCCTCCACTGCGAGCCTCCTCCACGGCGGGCGCCGCCCGAGTCAGCCGCGTGCGAGGTCCCTCTCGAAGCCGGACAGCAGCGCCTCCAGCGCGTACGCGAAGCGCGCCTCGCCCGCGTCCGCGCCCGCCTCCCGGGCCGCGTCGACGAGCAGGGGATAGGCCTCCGCGTCCAAGGCGGCCAGGCTGCCGGCCCCGTCGACGCTGCCCGCCCGCGCGGCGGCGTGGCCGACGACGAAATTGGTCAGCGAGTAGAGGATGTCCAGGGTCCTGGCCAGGGGGAAGCCCGCCTCGTGCAGCATCCTCACCACGGCCTCCATCGTCCGCAGGTTGCGGGGCGTCATGGCGGGCCGGGACAGCAGCAACGGCACGGCGTGCGGATGCGCGTCGAGCGCGGCCATCAGCGCCCGGGCGTAAGCCCGCAGGTCCTCCCGCCAGGTGGCGGCGCCGAACGCGGGGGGTACGGCCTCGGCGACGACCTGCTCGATCATCCCGTCCAGGAGAGCGCTCTTGTTCGGCACGTGGTGGTAGAGGGTCATCGCCTCCACCCCCAGCTCCGCCCCGAGCCGGCGCATCGACAGCGCCTTCATCCCCTCCCGGTCGACGAGCCGTACGGCCGCCTCCAGGACGGCCTGTCGCGTGAGCCCCGCGCGCTGCCCCCGGGCCCTGTTGGCCGCCATGGCGCTGCCCTCCTCCGGGTTGACGATTCTTACGCCGTAAGTCTACCGTGCGGCGGATACTTACATCGTAAGAATGGCGAAGGGGGAGAGGGCGATGACCGCCACCGAGCTCGTCCAGGAGAGGAAACCGCCCCCCGAGGGGCAGGGCGTGGCGCGGCTGTTGCGCCCGTACGCGGGCGGCTTCGCCGCCGTGATCGGCCTCCAGGTCGTCGGCGCGGTGGCCGGACTGGCGCCGCTGCTCGCGGTCGTCGAGCTGGGCCGCACCCTGCTCGGACCCGGCCCCGTCGACCACGGCCACGTCCGGTTCACCGTGGTCGCGGGCGCGGCCGGCCTCTTCGTCCGGCTGCTGTGCACCGGAGCGGCGGCGGGCATCGGGCATCTGCTCGACGGACGGGTGCAGTTGGCGTTACGCCGGCAGCTGGCCGCGCGGCTCGGGCGGGTGCCCATCGGCTGGCTCGCCCGCCGCCGCAGCGGTGAGCTCGCCAAGCTGGTGGGCGAGGATGTCGGTGCCGTGCACCCCTTCATCGCCCACACGCCCGGGGAGCTGGTCTCGGCCTTCGTCGTACCGCTGGTGTCGCTGGTCTATCTGGTCACCGTCGACTGGCGGTTGACCCTCATCACCCTGATTCCCGTGGTCACGGCGGTGGCGCTGGTCCCGCTGATGATGACCCCGGCCCGGGTGAGGGAGCAGGCCGACTTCGACGCGGCGATGGCGCGGATCGCGACCTCCGTCGTGGAGTTCGTCCAGGGCATCGCGGTCGTCAAGGCCTTCGGCGGGGGCGAGCGCGCCCATCGCGCGTTCCGCGCCGCCGCCGACGACTTCGTCGCCGTCTTCCGCCGCTGGGTGCACGGCATCTCCCCTATTGCCGCGGGAATGCAGCTGGCGCTGTCGCCCCCGTTCGTCCTGCTGGTTGTGCTGACCGGCGGCGCGGTACTGATCGGCGGCGGGGGCATGGCCCCGGCCGATCTGCTGCCGTTCCTGCTGCTGGGACTCGGCCTGACCGCCCCGGTCGCGGCGCTCGGGCACGGCTTCGACGAGCTGCAGGCCGCCCGCCGAGCGGTCGGCCGGATCCGCGACGTCCTCGCGGTCCCGCCGCTGCCGGAGCCGGCGCACCCCGTCGCGCCGGACGGCCACCGGGTGGAGCTGCGCGGCGTCCGCTTCGCGTACGAACCCGGCCGCGACGTGCTGCGCGGGGTCGACCTGGTGCTGGAGCCGGGGACGGTCACCGCGCTCGTCGGGCCGTCGGGCAGCGGCAAGTCCACGCTGGTCCAGCTGCTGCCGCGGTTCGTCGACCCGACGGCCGGCTCGGTCCGGCTGGGCGGCGTCGACCTGCGGGAGCTCGGCAGCCGGGAGCTGTACCGGACGGTCTCCTTCGTGTTCCAGGACGTCCGCCTGCTGCGCGCCTCCGTCGCCGACAACATCGCGCTGGCGGTCCCCGACGCCGGGTTGGAGGAGGTGATACGCGCCGCCCGGCTGGCGAACATCCATGACCGGATCCTCGAACTGCCCCGCGGATACGACACGGTGATCGGCGAGGACGCCCGGTTGTCGGGCGGCGAGGCCCAACGGGTCGCTCTCGCACGCGCCTTGCTGGCCGACGCCCCCGTCCTGGTGCTCGACGAGGCGACCTCCTTCGCCGACCCGCACACCGAACAGGCCGTGCGCCGCGCCCTGGGCTCCCTGCGCGGTGACCGTACGGTCCTGGTCATCGCCCACCGCCTGGAGACCGTCATCGGCGCAGACACCGTCGCCGTCCTGGAGGACGGGCTGATCGTCGAGCACGGCCGGCCGGCCGAACTGCTCAACGCGGACGGGAGGTTCACCGCGCTGTGGCGGTCCCAGCCCACGGCGGGCCCCCGGGGAGCGCACCCGACCGACGGCATACCGCACGGAGACAAGCCGCTGGGAGACGCACCGCTGGGAGACAAGCCGCTGGGAGACGAACCGCGATGATCCGCACGCTGCTGCGCGTACTGGGCGACGAGTACGGCCGCCCGATGCGCCGTACCCTCGCCCTGATGACGACGACCGCGGTCGCCGAGGGCCTGTCCTACGCCCTGCTGGTGCCCGTGCTGCGGGCGCTGCTCGGGGGCGCGCCCGCCGACGCCCGGACCTGGCTGGGGGCGTTCGGGGCCGCTGTGGCCGCCTACGCGGTGCTGCGCTATCTCAGCGACCTGTCCGGGTTCCGCGTCGGCACGGCGTTGCTGCGCGGGGTGTACCACCGCCTCGGCGACCATCTGGCCCGGTTGCCGCTCGGCTGGTACGGCGCGGCCCGGGTCGGAGAGGTGTCCGTCCTGGCCGGCCAGGGTGTACTGCGCGCGATGAGCGTCATCGCGCACCTGCTGGCGCCGTTCGTCTCCGCCGCCGTGACGCCGCTGACGGTCGTCGCCGTGATCCTCGCCGTCGACTGGCGGCTGGGCCTGGCCGCACTGGCCGCGGTCCCCCTCGTGGCGGGAGTCCAGGCCCTGACCGGGCGTACGACGGCGGCCGAGGACAAGGAGCGCGCCGCGCGCGACCGCGAGGCCACCGGCAGGGTCATCGAGTACCTCCAGGCCCAGCCGGTGCTGCGGGCCGGGGGCCGGACCGCCGAACGCTTCCGGCTCCTGGACGACGCCCTGCGGCAGGTCCAGCGCGCCTCCCGCCGCTCCACCGTCTCCGCGCTGCCGGGCGCGCTGGGGCTGACGCTCACCGTGCAGGCGGTGTTCACCGCCCTCCTGGTCCTCGGGGCACACCTCGCGCTCGGCGGGGGCGTCGGGGCCGCGGAGCTGCTCGCCATCCTGGTACTGGCCGCCCGCTGCGCCGATCCGCTGCTGTCGCTGGCGGAGTTCGGCGGCAAGCTGCGGGCCGCGCGCGGCGAACTGGCCAGGCTCGACGCCGTGCTGCGCACCGAGCCGCTGCCGCAGGCCGCCCGTCCGGCCCAACCGGCCGGCAACGGCCTGGAACTGCGGTCGGTCACCTTCCGGCACGACGGGCGCACAGTGGTCGACGGCCTGTCGCTGTCCGTCCCCGAGGGACGGCGGCTGGCCGCCGTGGGCCCCTCGGGCGCGGGCAAGACGACCCTGCTGCACCTGCTCGCACGGTTCTACGACGTGGACACGGGCGCGGTGTGCGTCGGCGGGGCGGACGTACGCGAGATCGCCGCACCGGACCTCATGGCGCGGTTCGCCATCGTCTTCCAGGACGTCCACCTCTTCGACGGCACCATCGAGGACAACGTCCGCCTCGGCCGCCCCGACGCCACCGAGGCCGAGGTGCGGGCGGCGGCGGCCGCCGCGCGACTCGACGAGGTGGTCGCACGCCTGCCCGACGGGTGGGCGACCCCCGTCGGGGAGGGCGGCGCGCGCCTGTCGGGCGGCGAGCGCCAGCGGGTCTCGATCGCCCGGGCGCTGCTGAAGGACGCACCGATCGTGCTGCTGGACGAGGTCACCTCCGCCCTGGACCCCGTCAACGAGGCGGCCGTGCACGCCGGCATCGAGCGGCTGATGGCGGGCCGGACCGTGGTGATGGTGGCTCACCGGATGCGTACCGTGCACCACGCCGACCACATCGTCTTCCTCGACGCCGGCCGGATCGTCGAGGAGGGCACCCACGACGAACTGCTGCGCCGCGGCGGCCGCTACGCCGAGTTCTGGCACCTCTCGCCGGTTCCGGCGACCGGCGCCTGAGCCACGGGGCCCGGCGCGTCGGGCGGCCCCCGGTTCCGCGGCCACCGGGACGACGCCACGGGTCACGCGTACCGCCTCCTGCGTCGCTCGCCTGTGATGCGCCTCACCTGCTGTCACAGGCGAGGGGCCTGCGGTGTCCTGTGCGCGAACTCCTGGAGAGGGAGGAGACGGAGGAGACACCATGACGCTGATCGACCCGCGCCGCGCCGTGACGGCCGCGGTCGGGCGGGCGGCGTAGCCCGGTGCCCCACGCAGAGGAGAGAGACCGAGACATGAGCGAGCAGCACCCATACGCCGCCCCCGCCACCGACCAAGCGACGGAGGTGTTCGTCGAACACCGCAACCTGCTCTTCACCGTCGCCTACGAGATGCTCGGCTCGGCCGCCGACGCGGAGGACGTCCTCCAGGAGACGTGGCTGCGATGGGTCAGGGCCGACGTCGGGCAGGTGCGGGACAAGCGCGCCTACCTCGTGCGGATCACGACCCGGCAGGCGCTCAACCGGCTGCGGACCGTCAAGCGCCGCCGCGAGGCGTACGTCGGCCAGTGGCTGCCCGAACCGCTGCTCACCACCCCGGACGTGGCCGAGGACGTGGAACTGGCCGAGAGCATGTCGATGGCGATGATGCTGGTCCTGGAGAGCCTCACGCCCACCGAGCGGGCCGTGTTCGTACTGCGGGAGGTCTTCGACGTCGGGTACGACGAGATCGCCGAGGCCGTCGGCAAGACCCCGGCGGCCGTACGGCAGATCGCGCACCGCGCCCGCGGGCACGTCGACGCCCGCCGGCCCCGCCGCACCGCCTCCCCGGGGGAGGCGAGGGCCGCCGTCGAGTCGTTCCGGCGCGCGGTCGAGACCGGCGACCCGCAGGGCCTCCTCGACGTGCTCGCGCCCGATGTCGTCCTGGTCAGCGACGGCGGCGGCCTCAAGCGGGCCGCGCTGCGGCCCGTCGTCGGCGCCGACAAGGTGGTCCGTTTCTACTGCGGGGGCTCGGCGAAGGCCGGCGTCGAGGTCGGCTGCGAACCCGCCGTGATCAACGGCAGTCCCGCCCTCGCCGTGTTCGTGGACGGCGAGTTCGATGGTGTGATGGCGATGCGCGTCGAGGACGCCCGCATCAGCGGCCTCTACTACGTCCGCAACCCCGAGAAGCTGACCCACGTCGTCGCCGAGACGCCGCTCGGCCTCCACTGACCACCCGGGACACCCCCTGCCGAGAGGACCACCCACCATGGCCGGACCGACGCCGACCACCGGCACACGCCGGGGCATCTTCCTCCGTACGGCGATCGCCCTCCAGACCCTCACCCTGTTCTTCCAGGCGGCCACGGCGGGCGCCCTTCTGACGTCGCCCCACGGCTACCTCCTCCACGACGTCGGCTCGAAGGTCATGTACGCCTCCACCCTGCTGTACGTCCTCGCCGCGGTCCTGGCGTGGCGTCCGGGCGGCGGCTCGCCCCGCCCTGTCCTGTACGCCACCGGCTTCCTCGTCCTCGCCTCGGTACAGGTGGCACTGGGGGTCGCCCACGTGCCCTCGTTCCACGTCCCCCTCGGCGTGGTGATGTTCACCCTCAGCACTCTGGCCCTGGCGCGGGTCCTCTCCCCGCGCCTGCCGCAGCACTCGGCCGCCAGACCGTAACCGCCCTCAGACCCGTATCGGAAAGGCAGGAAACCCATGTCCGTCCGCTCCGTCCTCATCATCTCCGCGGCCGTCCTCATCAGTGGTCTCGCGCTCGCCGAACCGGCCGCCGCGTACACCTCGGCCCAGCCGGTCGCCGCAAGCGTGTACACCGTGAGCGCCGGCCGGGTCGGGGCCTCCCTGTCGGCGCTGGTCGGACTCCTCGGCGCGGTCAACGGCGGCCTGGCCCCGAGACGACCTCCTCCGGTCGTGTGAGACGCTCTGCCGGAGGAGGAGGCACGTCATGCTGGCGGATGTCACGCCCGAGCAACTGATCGCCACGTTCGGGATAACGCGTGTCAGGTACTTTCCGCGCTCACGCGCCGGGGAGCTCCACGCCGCTACCGCGGATTTCCTGGCGAACGTCGGTCTGCCGTCCGTCGATGCGGGCAACGCGTTCTCGGCGAGGGACGACCTCGACGGTGCGGCGCGGCTGACCTGCACGCCCAGCCTGCGCGCCGCACTGGACCATCGCGATGGTCTCTGTCCTTCCGAGGCCTGGGGATGGGAAGTTCTGGGCGCGTTCAACTACTCTCTGGTCGCGCTCGACCCCACCGACGGGAAGGTGTACGCCTTTCCAGAGGGTGAGGACTGCACGCTCTTCCACGCGGACGTCTCCTCGCTCGCGCAATCCCTGATCCTCCTGGAAGGGACCAAGAAGGAGTGCAAGGGGCTGCCCACGGACGAAGCCGGCTATCAGGCGCGTATGGATGCCGTCGACCGGCTCAAGAGGTGCATCGCCCACTACGACGAAACCCCTCTGGGTCCCGACAGCCCTTGGTCGGCTCTGCTCGACGAGATGGCTCTCGGCATGTGGGGGTGACCACACCACCAAGGGGAGAAGATGCGTCAAGTGACCCCCTGGGAGTCTTCGGCCGCATCGCCGGCCAGTCGGCCTTCTCCCAGGTGGCGCATGAGCTCGCGGAAGGCGGCGGAGCGATCCCGGAGGACGAGCGCGGGACGATCGGCGCGTACCTGAGGAACGCTCCCGTGATCATCGCCCTCATGGGCTACACGGAGGACGCCCTGGAGGGACGGTTCGCCGTCACCGGAGGCTCCGCCATCCTCAGCGACGGCACCTGGTTCTGGCGGCGCGACGCGGCGGAGTACGTGGAGACGTACGGCACAAACCTCCCGCAGGGCTTCTTCCGGAGCGGCCGCGCGACACGGTGGAACCCGGCCCGTCTGACGAGCGACGAAGTCCTGGACATCGACGACTACTTCATGTGGCTGCGCTCGCGGCGGGTGTGACCGTGTGCCCGGGGCCGGCCCCACAGGAGCGACGGTCGCCGATTGTTCTGCCGCGCTTACCCGGGGCCGCGAGGTGTCAGGCGTCGTAGGTCGGTGTGTACAGTCGGCTCGCCCCGGCGGCAGCCGGACGAGCGGGGCAGCCCCTTTTCCGACCGGGAGGTGAAGCCATGACGAGCGTGAGCAGCGGGCCGGACCTGTCAGACGAGGCCACGGTGCCGTCGGCCTTGTCGGTGTCCGAACGCAAGCAGCGGATGCGGCGGCGCCTGGAGCGGCTGATCGGCATCGCCGCCACCGAGGGAAACGCTCTGGTGCCGCTGCGCAACGGGGACGAGATCTTCACGGCGATGCTGGACGGCATCCGCGGCGCCGAGCACACCGTGGACATGATGACGTTCGTGTACTGGCGCGGGGAGATAGCCCGTGAGTTCGCCCGGGCGCTGGCCGACCGGGCCCGCAACGGGGTACGGGTGCGACTGCTGCTGGACGGCTTCGGCAGCCGCCTCATCGAACAGGACCTGCTGGACCTGATGGAGGACGCCGGGGCCGAAGTGTCCTGGTTCCGCAAGCCCCTGTACCTCTCCCCGCTCAAACAGAACCACCGCTGCCACCGCAAGGTGCTGGTCGTCGACGAGCACACGGCGTTCACCGGCGGGGTGGGCATCGCCGAGGAGTGGTGCGGCGATGCCCGCAACGAGAACGAGTGGCGCGACACCCACGTCCAGGTACGCGGTCCCGCCGTGGACGGCATCGCCGCCGCCTTCGCCCAGAACTGGGCCGAATGCCACGACACCCTCTTCGACGACCGCGACCGCTTCACCAGCCACGCGCCGCACGGCGACGCGGTGGTGCAGGTCGTGCGGGGTTCGGCGAGCTTGGGCTGGCAGGACATGCAGACCCTCATACGGGTCATGCTCGAATCCGCCGAGCAGCGCTTCCGCCTGGCCACCGCCTACTTCGCACCCGACGCCTACTTCGTCGACCTGCTGTGTGCCGCCGCCCGGCGCGGCGTCGAGGTGGAGATCCTGCTCCCCGGGCCACACACCGACAAGCGGGTCTGCCGGCTGGCCGGCCAGCACCACTACGAGGACCTGCTCGACTGCGGAGTGAAGATCTACCAGTACCAGCCGACGATGATGCACGCCAAGATCATCACCGTCGACCAGGTCGCCGCGCTGGTGGGTTCCACCAACTTCAACCGCCGCTCCCTCGACCACGACGAAGAGGTCATGCTCGCCGTCCTCGACGAGGAGTTCACCGCCACCCTGGACCAGCACTTCGACGACGACCTCCTGGCCAGCGAACGCATCGAGAAGGGCCGCTGGACACGCCGCTCCACCGTCCAACGGCTGCGCGAGGCCGCCGTCGCCCCCATCCGCCGGTTCCTGTAGGACGCGGACAGGGCCACCGGTGAGGGGTCCCGGCGCGGCCACGGCGGGACTGGGCGCACCGTACGTACATACGGACGCCGCGTCGGGGCAGACGACTCTCACCCGTCCGAAGGAGCCCCTCATGATCGTGGTCGCCGTCATCGCCGTATGCGTGGTCCTGGCCGTGCTGGCCTTCTTCGTCCCGCGCATCTCCCGCCACCCCGAACGCGGCACCCAGCGTTCCCTCGGTGCCGGCGCTCGCGCCGGAGGAAAGGCGCCCGGCATCCTGGGCCGGCTCCTGAGCAAGCCCTTCCACACCAGTTCGCGCGCCGTGGGCCGCAGCGGCTCAGCCGGCCGCCGGGCCCGCGGCCGCATGCCCTTCTGATCAGGAGCTGGTGCCTTGCGTGCCGCCGGTGCCTTAGCCGAGCGGCAGACCCAGGAACTTCGCCGGAGCCAGCTCGAGGAACTTCGACATCGCGGCGGCGAGCCGTCTCTCCTCGGCCCCCCGGGCTCGCCCGCCACGCTACGGAACACGAAGTCGCCTTTCTTCCGGCGGTGGTTGGCATGTGGCAGGCGCCACCGTAACCCGCGACGGCACCAAGACGATCAAGGATTCCGCCCCCTGCCGAACGGGATGCGGTCATGCGTCCCGATGGGTGCGGAACCACTGCGTCACTTCGTCGGCGTGGGTGTCCGGCGGGAAGACCGGGTAGAAGACGTGCTCGATGGTGGCACCGCGCAGTACGAGCGTCAGACGCCGGTACAACGTCTGGCCGTTGGCCTCGAACGTCGGGAGCTTCAGTGCGTCCGCGAGCGTGAGCCGGGGGTCGGAGAGCATGGGGTAGGGCAGATGCAGGCGGTCCACGAGCGCCTGCTGGTAGTCGGCCCGGTCCGAGGACAGGGCAAGGACGCGATCGACGCCTTCGGTGCGCAGCGCATCCAGGTTGTCGCGGAAGTTGCACGCCTCCTGGCTGCATCCGCGGGCGCCCGGGATGTCGTTCCAGCCCTCCGGGATGTCGGCGGCCGGGTCTCCGGTCAGCGGGTACAGGAACAGCACCCAGCGGCCCTCGGAGACCGCGTCCAGGCGTATGTCGCTGCCGTCCGTGCCGGTGAACGACAGAGCGGGGAGCGTAAGGCCCGGAAGGTGGGCGGCGGCGCCGTCGTCCACCGGGGCCGGCAGACCGGAGGGCAGGGGGTCGGCCTTGGGCAGCATCTTGTCGGGCTCCTTCGATGGCTTGGTGATGGTGGGGAAACCTCGCCGGGCCGCCGCGTCCCGGCGGCGGATCAGCTCTTCCCGGCTGTGGGCCAGCCGGGCGACGAGAAGGTCGAGCGCATCGATCTTCTGCTGGTAGGCGGCCAGGGACTCCGCGCAGTGGTCGCCCTCCTCGTGGCCCGCGCGCAGGCAGGCGAGAAACGGCCTGGTCTCCATGGGAGTGAGTCCGAGCGCCCCAAGGCTGCGGATCTCCTCCGCCAGCCGGACGTCCTCCGCGGTGTAGTCGCGGTAGCCGTTGGCCGCACGGCCGGGGTGAAGCAGACCGCAGTCCTCGTAGTAGCGCAGCGCCTTGATCGTCACGCCGGCGGCCGCGGCCGCCTCACCTGCACGCATGTGCACCTCCTCGTCGGAACAGAACGCTAAACCCGGCCCTTGGGGGACGGGTCAAGTGGCGAGGCGGACGAGCGGCAGGGGAGAGGACGGGGGCAGTGGCCATGCGCCGATGAGGCGTGCCCGCCCGACGTCGACCGCGTACGAGGAGAGCAGGCCGGTCAGTTCCGGGGCGTGCTCCCGGCCCGGTACGCCGCGCGGAACCCGTCCGGCAGCGTGCAGGCATGGGCCCGGGCCCGCGCATATCGCTGGCCACGTGGTTACCGCAGGCCATGGCCAAGCCCGACACACCTGACGGGCCTGACAGGCCTGACAAGAAGACGGAAGCCGAGATACGCGAGGCCGAGGAGGAACGCGCCGAGGCCCAGCCGTTCAGCTACCCCCACCCGGAGCGGCGCTCGAACGTCCGCGCGACCCGGCACATCACCCGTGAAGAGGCCGACGCCGACAGCGTCCCGGGCGTCCCCGGCGGCTACGGCACCAGCGGGGGCGGCCAGCCGAGCCGTACCAGCAGCGGCGCCGACGAGGCCGACCCCGACCAGCACTGACCCGACGAGCAGGGAGAGGAGCCGGGAGCAGGGTTGCGCCAGCCGTCCAGCCGTCCAGTCGTCCAGTCGTCCCGATGGTGGGCAGCGCGTACGCGCTCGGCGGCGCTGTCCGTCATCCGGTCAGACGCCCACGGGCCTTCCGGGCGGCGTGGCGCAGCAGCAGGCGGGGCGATCGACGTACCAGCAAGCCCATCACCAGGCCGATGGCGGCGCCCCCGGCGACATCGCTGGGGTAGTGCGCGCCGGAATGCACCCGCTCCACGGCCACGATGGCGGCCGGTACCGCGCAGACCGCCGCCGCCCCGGGCCAGACGCCCGCAACCGCCACCGTGAAGCCCACGGCCGCCGCGGTGTGCCCGGAGGGGAAGGAGGAACTGTCCGGCCGATCCCGCACCTCATCGCGAGGCACGAGGTTCTCGGGCGGGCGGCGGCGTTCGCACAGCGGCTTGCACACGGCGTTGGAGACCAGCTCCGCCGCCCCCATGCCGATGATCCCCGCTGCCGCGGCCGTCCGGCCCCGGCCGCCGCCGACGGCGGACATGAGCGCTGCCGCGGCCCACCACAGCTTCGTATGCTCGGCCGCGGTTCGCGCTTTCGGCATGACCCGGCGCGCCAAAGGCGACGTCCAGTGCGCTGCACGCCGCGTGAGGCGCCGGTCCACTTCTTCCCACTCCGTCAGGTCGGCCATGATCGCCTGTTTCCCGCTCGGGGCGCGCGCACACCGGACGCGCACGGACATGTGACGGTGACCGCGCTGACGTGGAACTTTCCGCTGCCCGCCGTGTTCCCTCGTATCACTCAGGGCTCCGAAGGGGCCGTGGGACGGTTTCCTCGGCCGTCTCACGGTGGTGAAAGGGGCGGGCTGGAAGGGCGGTTGCCCGTCACCCCCATGCGTCTCGTGGTCAGGCGGGGGCCAGGATTCCGGTTGACCCGCGTGGGGCCACAGGCGGCCCCCCCCCCTTCGCATGCGGGGATCGCGCCTTCCCAGTCGTCGGTGCACCGATCGGCCCACCTCCGGACCACCAAGATCGGCCGGGTCACCACGCCGCCGACGCCCTCCTGTACCCGCACCACCAGGCCAAGCCCGTTTACTCCGGGGTTTCCCCGCGGACCATAGGAAACATCGGCCACCCCACACCTGTCAGCGTGCAAGAGGGACTCCTCCAGGTCGGCTGGAGCGCAAGCCGTCAACTCCCTCCACCACAGCGTCACCTGCGGACCGTGCATCGCGTCGACCGCAACGCAGAACAACCGGCCGTCGGTGAAGTAGGCGTACACGGCGGGCTCTTCACGACCCGTGCCGAACTCCACACCGAGGATCTCCTGCGATGAGGGGTCAGCCTGGAACCGACGCAGTTCGGTCATGCCCGGCAGCACCGAGGCGACCTCGGACATGCCCATGCCGAAGCACAGGGGACCGACGCTTTCGAGGGGCATGAGCTCCCAGCCCAACCGCGCCGGCCGCCCCTTTACGGCACCCCGGCGTTCTCCTGCCGCCATCTCTCCGCCCGTCTCCGTCCGACACCGAGCCGCGACGGACACCGGCCGGTGCTCACCGTCACCCGGCGTTACACCCATCTGAGCGCCCGTGGGTCCGCCGCAGGACGGCGGACCCACGGGCGGTGCGACCGGGTCTCAGCAGCCGTGGGCCCACCGGTGGGAGTCGCCGCGGTCGTTGGCCACGCCGTTCCAGTGGACCTCCTGGCCGGGGGCGAGGCAGATGGACATGCTGCCGCCCTGCCAAGCGTCCTCGTAGACCTGTACGAAGGCCGGTACCCCCGGTCCCACGATGCCGTGGTTGGCCCAGGAGGAGTCGGCGTCGGCGATGTGGCCCTCCCACCAGCCGTCGTCACCGTGCCAGTTCGCCCGCTGGCCCTGGTAGTCGGAGTGTTCCCAGGCGCAGAAGTGGCCGGACGGGCAGTCGGCCGCGCCGGCCGGCGCGGCGGCGGCGAGACTGCCGGTGAGGACGAGGAAGGCCGCGGTGGCGGAGGTGAGCAGCCTGCTGAGGGTCATGAGGGTGCGTTGCCTTTCCGTTGGGGGGTGGGGCGGTCGGCCAGGAGGCCGGCCGCGCGCCGCACTGCACGGTCGCGCAGGCGGTCGTAGGTGGTGGTGTCGTCGCGGTGCGCGGCGCGGACCTGCGCGAGCCGGGCCGGCTCCAGCCGCTCCCGCAGCGACTCGAGGCCGCTGGCGCGGACGCACGAGCTGTCGTGGTCGTCGCAGGCGGCCCGGCGGGCGAGAGCGGCCCGGTAGGCGGGATCCTCGCGGAGTAGCGCCTGTGCCTCGGGGCGCAGGTTGTTGACGGTGACCTGAGCGTGGAACCAGCGTTCCTGGTCGCCGTAAAGGTGGCGGTGCGCTTCGGCCAGGCAGCCGTCGGTATGGGCGCGGACGGTGTAACCGGTGGCCAGCGTGATCGCCAGCTCGGCAGGTCCGGTCCCGAACAGCACCTCTTGCCGCGGCGGCGGCCCGGCGGCGCCGCGAGCCTGCAGGCACTGGTTCACGAGGACCTGCTCGGCGGTCGCGATCAGGTCACTGCGGCCCCGCTCCGAGGCGGGCAGTGCCGGTTCCGGCTGTGCCGTACAGGCCCCGGTGAGCAGCACCGTCAGCGTGGCGGCCACCAAGGTCCGGCCCATGGCCCGCACCGAGGAAGCGTTGATCGTCACACCGCTTCAAACGATCACACGATGCCGAGGGCACGGCAGGCGCCCGCTGGACCACGGACGCGGTCCGGCCAACTCGCCAACTCGCCGGCCTCGCCCCCCGGCCGGGAAGTCCGGAGCAGTGGCTCGGCCACGATGCCCTCCGCACCCACGGCGGACCACTCGCGCTCGGCAGGCGTTGATTCGGGTCACCTGGTGGAGGGCCCTCCTCGACCGTCGCCGACGGCCGCGCGTTCGCCACCGGACGCGTCGCCCCCGGTAGGCCCCCCTCAGCTGGGCTCGCAGCCCTGCGGGTCGGTCGCGACGCCGTCGATCCTCGTGCCCCACGCCCAGTTGGGGTCCCGGTCGCCGGTCCAGATGCGCCGGTGGTAGCAGCGTCCTTGGGAGTGATCGATCGCGTAGACGACCGCGTCCGAGTTGGACTCGAAAGATCGCGCCCTGTCATGCAGGAAACCCGGTACATCCGCATAGCCCGACGGGCGGTAGCACCATGATGCGCCCCGGTACCCGGGCTCCGTGTAGAAGCAGACCTCGCCGGGGGCGGCCTGCGCCGTCGGCGCTGCGACCAGCGGCACGGACAGGGCCAGAGCGGCAGTGAACACTGCTGCGGTGATGGAATGACGCATGAGTGAGCTCCCGAGCTCCCAGGGGGTCGATACAGCCAGACCATGGTCCCAAGAAGTGCTGCTACAAAGGCATAAAGTCACCCTTAGAACGCATATCGCAGCACTCCTTGGCCTCCGGAGCTCTGCCCGGCTCGCGTAGCCCAGGGCGATGGCATCGGTTAGGACCTGTCCGGCCGGTCACGCGGAGATCGCCGACGCGATCGCACTGATCCGGCTGCAGTCGTCAGCTGTCGGCCGGCTGGAGTCAGGGCGCACGGAGACACCGAACGGCAGGGCCGTATTCTCGAACGGACGATGCAGGCGATGCAGATGCATCGGAGCCACCCTACGGAGCCGGACCCGCCCCACTCCGGGTGCCAGGTACCTGGCGAGCGATCAGGAGTTGACGAGTGATCAGTCTGGCCGCAGCGGGGGGAGTGGCCCTGGTCGAACTGGGCATGGCCCTGACTCCGGGACCGAACATGATCCACCTCGCCTCTCGCGCGATCACCCAAGGTCGCAGGGCGGGCCTGGTCAGCCTGAGTGGGACCGCCGTGGGATTCCTGTGCTACCTCTTGGCCGCGGCCGCGGGCCTGTCCGCGTTGTTCGCCGCAGTGCCGCTGGCGTTCACGGTGGTCAAGCTCGCCGGGGCCGCCTACCTGGCCTATATGGCCTGGGACATGCTCAAGCCCGGTGGCCGCTCGCCCTTCGCCCCGGCCCAGGACCTTCCTCCGGTCTCTGACGCCCGCCTGTTCTCGATGGGGCTTCTGACCAATCTGCTCAACCCCAAGATCGCTCTCCTGTACGGCGCTCTTCTGCCCCAGTTCATGGATCCGCAGGCGGGCCCGGCCTGGGCGCAACTGCTCCAGCTCGGCGGTGTGCAGATCGTCGTGGGGATCTCTGTGAACGCTCTGATCATGCTGAGCGCAGCACGGGTGTCGGGGTTTCTGGCCGCTAGGCCCCGCGTGATGACCGCTCAGCGGTTCGCGTCGGGCGGCTTGCTCGGATTCTTCGCGCTGCGCACCGCCCTGTCCCGTACGCCTGTCTCGGCCTGAGCCATGCCTGTGGCTGTTCTCATCTGGGGCGCCCGGGTGGAGGCTGAGCCGTTGTGGGTCCAACTTCCGGGCCCACAAAGGACCGCACTCGGGAACGATCAATAGGAAATGACGTCTTGCTCCCACTGCATCTCTGCGATCCAGGTCAAGCATGCTCAGCCGGCTGCGGTGCCGAACCACTCGGACAAGCGCCCGAGGAGTTCCTGCTGGCCCTCGCCGGCCCATGCCACGTGGCCGTCGGGTCGCAGTAGTACCGCGGGCACGTCGAGTTCGCTTCGTTCGGCGGCGCGCACACACGTACCTCCGCGCCGAGATTCCGCACCTGTGCGGCCAGTCCCGCCAGCGGCGGGAGCCGCGCCGGATTCGAACTCCTGCGGAAGCGCGCTCTCATGCCCTGGTATCCAAGACGTCATCCGACCTTGTATGCCGAGAAGGGCCGAACGCCCCAGCCCCACCGCACGGCGACGACCAGGTCCTTGTGGGTGAGCAGGCCCGCGAGCTCGCCCACCTTGTGGTCGATGTCGGCGCCGGTGTCGCGGCTGTCCTGCTCGTCGCCGGTGGTGGCGTCGAGGACCAGCAGTTGCTCCGTGCCGTCATGCCTGCGGCCGAGGCTGCGGGCAAGGACGGTCACCCGGCCGTCGGCCGCTTCGAGCGCGAGGGCGCGGCGGCCGGCGGCCAGGTCGTGCCGCCACACCTCGGTGCCCTTCGCGAGGTCGAAGGCGACCACCCGGTGCACGTACATCCTGCCCCGCTTGGCGTCGGCGGCGGCGTAGAGCCGTCCGTCCGCGACGGCCACGAGCTCGGGCCGGTGCGACAGGACGGTGCCGTGGTCGCCGACGGATTGGATCCGGCCCAGTGCCGTCCCGTTCTCGCCGAACGCGAGGTAGGTGCCCGGCAGGCCGCCCTGCGCGGTCCCCCCGACCTGCACGACCACCGGATCGGCCGACAGCAGCGTCACCTGCGCGTCCGTACCCGGCGTCGGGCGGCCGCCGAGCGGCGCGGACCACCGCTCCTTCCCGTCGGACCGGTCGAACGCGGCGAGCCGCAGTTCGGTGCGGCCGCAGGTGAGCACGGCGAGGACCTGTCGCTCGCCGGCGGCGACCCGCTCCGGCACACAACCGGCCGGGACCGCGGCCTTCCAGCGCAGGGCGCCGGTCCGCAGGTCGACGGCGCGCAGGGCCTCCGCACCCGGCACGACAGGCCGGATCGTCTCGAGGACCCAGCGGTCGTCGCCGTCCCTCAGCACGGCGAGCCCGCCGCCGGCGGCAACCATGTCAGTGACCGACTCCGTCAGGTCGGCCGGGGCGCGCCGGACGTGCCACAGCTCCCGCCCGGTCGTCAGGTCCAGCGCGGCGACGGTCGCGCAGCCCCGACCGCCCGGGCCCCGATTGCCCCGCGCGAGCAGGACGACAGAACCGGCCGCACGGCGACCGACCGCACACACATGGTCCTGACCGGGCGGTGCGTACTCCCAGCGCCGCTCGCCCGACCCGGCGTCGAAGGCAGTGACGGCGTCGTACCGACTGCGGACGAGCGTGTCGCCGACCAGCCAGGCACCGTTGCCGTAGTCCCGGGCATTGTCGTCGACCGGGGCCTCCCAGGCGACGCGTAGCGAGCCCTCCGGAGCGGAGCAGCCCGAGGCGAAGCCGACAACGAGCAGCGCGGCGACGGCCGCGATCAGCGGCCGGAGCCGCCCGGTTCCCCCACGGTACGGCCGCCACCGCTCCCGCCCGGGTCGCGTGTCGTCGGTCGTGCGCACTGCCATCCGGTCCCCACCCCTGGCTCGAAACGATCGAAGCCCCGTCAGATTAGGGGACTCGTGATCACCTGCGCTGTTCTCGTCCCATAGCCGTGACGGATCATCAGTGCTCCACAGAAGGTGGACCAGAACCCGAGTCTGGGCAGCAGATGTTCACGAGTTTCGGTTCTGGCTCAACTCCGGCGACGAGGGCAGCGTAAGTGATCGTCGGGTACTCCATCGCTCGGAGAATCGGTAGCGTCTGTTGGCGCTGTGCACGTGCGCCCACTGCGGTCTGCCAAGACGTGAAGCGAGCAGGAAACCTGGTGGTAGGCATCCAGGCCGTACGGGAAGCTGGCAAAGTGATCGAGCGTGATGCCGCGGTTCAGATCGTTGAGGAGGAGCTGGAACGCGACTACCAGCGGGAGCTGTCGGTTGGGCTTAACCCGATGCGCATGGCTGTGTCGCATGTAGAGCAGCATGAGCTGGTATGGATTGTTTCCTGGACGTCTGAGGAGTATTTGCGCACCCGAAACCCAGACTTCGCGCTGGCCGGGAATGGGCCGTACCTTGTTGACCGGGTCGACGGAAGCCTGCATCAGATCGGTGTGGTCTCCGCAGTAACGGACGCGTGGGAAGCGGACTACCGAGTCCGCATTCGAAGGCAGGTCACGCGGACCGCAGTGGATGATCTACACGATGAGGTCCGGGCGGTGGCGGACGCTCGTGGGAGGGTTCATGCCATGCACACCCTGCGCCAGAAAGTGCCAGGGCTCTCCCACGCTCAGATCATCGAGTACGTGACCGCCTTGCACCATGGCGATGCTCCGGCGCACCTTGTGGAGGTCCCCTCCAGGGAGCTGGTACCGCCTACCGACCCGGTTTTGTCCGTGGTGACCATCCGCAGAGCCGAGAACCGTCGAGGTGCCTGACAGCAGCGGCTGTCCTCACGAAGCGAGGGAGAACCTGCTTACGCAGGAAGAACAACGCTTCGTCCGGCGCTGGGCACATCAGCGGGAAACCGCAGGTAGGAACCATGAGCCCGGTTCGACCAGAGCTCGCACGCCGGGCAGGCGGCACCGTGCGCCGTGTATGCCACGTCGACCTGCGCTATCGCGATGCTCACGTCCACCGACAGCACCGCAACGTCTTCGATCGATGGGAACAACAGCTCTTGCAACTGGAGCACGAGGGTGCCGATGCTGACGCCGCTGCCGGTGAGCGAGGTGGCGTCGGCGGCGCGCGCGATGCCGAAGTCGATGACCCCGACCGGCACCTGCCCCGCTGGCACAGCGCACGCGATCGTCGGAGGCTTCACCTCACTCGGCGCCTGACGGGCGGTCGCCATCAGCCACCTCACCGCCCAGGGCCGACATCCGCAAGCGCGGCTCCCAGCCGGCGTGCACCTTCGGTCAGTTCGGCGTGATCGGCCGTCGCCGCGAACCCGATATCGTGTACTGCCCGCGGCTTGCGCCGCGGTGCCAGGGCCGCCGTCACAGGTCAGCGGCGCTCCTCGCTGATTTGACCAAGCCTCGGGTACCCACACTCGCGATAGCGGGAGGCTAGGTCGGTGCGTCGGAACCCGGCCGGGCGTGCCGCGTGCGATTCCGTCGGTGAACGATGAGCGGCAGGGCTGACCCGATCAATGCCACAACGGTGGCGGCGACCCAGTGCCGCGTCTGCTGGCCCATGAGCAGGCACGAGACGACGCCGAACCAGGCGCCCGCGGCCGGAACCAGGGCCGCGTGCCGACCGGCGGTCGTATCGGTGAGGGAGGCCACGCTGAAGTAGGCGACGATGAATCCGGCAAACACGCCGAGTGCGTACCACCCGCCACCGCCAGGGAGGTTGTAGCCCCTGAGGTTTCGCTCCAGGCCCAGGTCAACGGCCCCGGCAACTCCCCAGAAGAACGCGCTGGAAGCCACCACGCCCAGAGCGACGCGCCGCGCCGTATTCGTCATGCCGGGATCGTATGAGTGACGAGTGGAGTTCGGCCAGGGCGTTGTTCCGGGCGGCCGTGTACGCAGAGCCGTGACGTCGGCGTCGAGGGTGGTGAGCAGCTGCCGGGGCGATGCGCTCTGCACCTGGAAAGTGTCTCCGCCTGGTACGGCAACCAGAAGCTCGGCAACCGTCAAGCGCGTCGACGAGCGCGTATGCCTCCACGTCCTTCCGCACCTCGGCGAGGTGGCACTGAGGGAGGCTCCGCGACCGTCCTGCGCGGCTACATCGCCACGCTCAAAGGCGAGTGTGCACCCGCTACGCCTGCCAGAGCGTTACGTTGTGTATCCATGCGCCGACGAGGGTGGCTGCGCCGGTGGATGGAGAACCGGGTCGGCGCGGGAGAAGCGACGCGAGCCGCCACGCAGCGCGTTCTCCCCGGATTCTCCCCAGGGGCCAGAAGGCCATTCCGCAGCGTTCGCGAGGCGAATTGAGGGCGGCGTGGCCGGCCCGGCTCCTACAGCCAGTCGCGTTTCTTGAAGATCACGTACAGGCTCGAACACACCACCGCCATCAGCAGGATCGCGAACGGATAGCCGTACACCCAGTGCAGCTCCGGCATGTGGTCGAAGTTCATGCCGTAGATGGTGCCGACCAGCGTCGGCGCGAAGAGGATCGCCGCCCACGACGAGATCTTCTTGATCTCCTCGTTCTGCTCGAAGCCCGCCTCCGCCAGCGCCCGCATCTCCGCGTTCTGCTGCTGCGTGACCAGTGTCGCGTTGACCGTGAGGATTTCGGTCAGGGCCTGGCGGAAGCCGTCCACGCGTTCGCTGGTGTGGGTGACGTGGTCGGCGACGTCGCGCAGGCGGCGCTGGAGTTCCTCGTCCGTGCCGTACTTGGCGAAGCCGGCCATCAGGGAGTTGAGCATGCCGACCAGGGGGCGGGTCGCGCGCTGGAACTCGACCATTTCGCGGGAGAGTTCGTAGATCCGGCGCGACACCTCGGGGTCGCCGCGGAAGACCTCGGTCTCGATCTCGTCGATGTCGTTCTGGACGCCCGCGACCACCGGCACGTACTCGTCGACGACCGCGTCGAGGATCGCGTACAGGACGGCCTCCGGGCCGAGGGCGAGGAGTTCGGGGGTCTCCTCCATGCGGCGGCGTACGGAGGAGAGGTCGGGGGCCGCGCCGTGGCGGACGGTGATCAGGAAGTCCGTGCCGATGAAGATGTGCAGCTCGCCGAAGTCGACCTCCTCCTGGGCGTCGAGGTAGCGCGCGGCGCGCAGGACGACGAAGAGGGTGTCGCCGTACCGCTCCAGCTTCGGGCGCTGATGGGCTTCCATCGCGTCCTCGACGGCGAGCTCGTGAAGGTCGAACTCGGCGGCCAGTGACAGCAGTTCCGCCTCGGACGGGCGGTGCAGGCCGATCCAGGCCATGCCCTCCGGCTCCTCGCGCAGGCGGCGGAACGTCTCGGCGAGGGTGGTGAGGGAGGCGACCTTGCGGCCGTCGCGGTAGACGGAGGCCTGGACGATGCTGCCCTGCTTCCCGGAGGAGGCGGGCACGGGCGTGGTCGCCTCGGGCGCGGCCGGGGGAGGACGGCGGCGCCAGTTGTTCTTCTTCGACGGCAGGGTCATCGGGATCTCACCTCCTTGCCTCGGGGCAGGATATATGCCCCGCTTTGTTCCGGCGCGGCGGCGTACTGTGCCGGTCATGGCCACCACAACCAGCCCGGGACCAGGCCCGGGCCCCGTCCTCTCCGCCCGCGCCCTCAACCGCGCCACCCTCGCGCGGCAGCTCCTGCTCCGGCGTACCCCGATGTCCGCGAAGCACGCCGTCGAGCACCTCGTCGGACTCCAGGCCCAGAACACCAAGCCGCCCTACGTCGCCCTCGCCGCCCGCCTCGACGGCTTCCGGCCCGAGGAGCTCTCCGGGCTCCTGGAGTCCCGCGAGGCCGCCCGGATCGTCACCCTGCGCTCCACCATCCACCTGCACACCGCCGACGACGTGCTGCGCCTGCGCCCCCTGGTCCAGCCGGCGCGGGAGCGGGAGGTGCAGCTGTTCCGCAAGGGCCTCGCCGGCGTCGACCTGGAGCGGCTGGCCGGCCTCGCGCGCACGCTCGTGGAGGAACGGCCCCGGACCCCGAAGGAGCTCCGCGAGGCGCTGCTGGAGCGCTGGCCGGACGCCGACCCGCTCGCCCTGACCGTCGCCGCACGCTGTCTGCTGCCGCTCGTCCAGGTCACCCCGCGGGGCCTGTGGGGCCGCAGCGGCCAGGTCGCCCTCACCACCGCCGAGGCGTGGCTCGGGCGCGCGACGGAGCCCTCCGCCACGGCCGACGCGACCGCGCTGCGCTACCTCGCCGCCTTCGGCCCCGCCTCCGTCAAGGACATGCAGACCTGGTCGGGGCTGACCCGGCTGCGCGAGGCGTTCGAGCGGCTGCGGCCCCGCCTGCTGACCTTCCGCGACGAGTCCGGGACCGAGCGCTTCGACCTGCCCGACGCGCCTCGCCCCGACCCGGACACCCCCGCCCCGCCGCGCCTCCTGCCCGAGTTCGACAACCTGCTGCTCTCGCACGCCGACCGCACCCGCGTCGTACCACGGGAGTACAAGGACCGCACCTGGAAGGGCAACCAGGCGTACCGCACCTTCCTCGTCGACGGCTTCCTCGCCGGGATCTGGCAGCTGGAGGAGGGCAAGGGCGGGGCGGCCACCGTCACCGTGCAGCCGTTCGGGACGCTGACGCGCGAGCAGTGCGCCGCCGTCGCGGAGGAGGCCGAGCGGACCCTCACCACGCTGTCGTACGCCGTGGACGTACGGTTCGGGGAGTTCGCTCCGTAGCCGATCGGGGGTAGTGAGACTCCGGCGACTTACTGCGGAGGAGGACACATGGTGAGGCGGGGCACTGCGACGGGCGCCACGGAGGAGTTCCGGGCTGCCCGGGACTTCCTGCTACGGCACCGGGAGGACTACGAGACGGCGTACAAGGGGTTCGTCTGGCCGCGGCCGGAGCGGTTCAACTGGGCGCTGGACTGGTTCGACGTCATCGCCCGGGGCAACGACGCGACCGCGCTGCACATCGTCGAGGAGGACGGCACCGCGACGCGCCTGTCCTTCGCCGAGATGTCCGAGCGTTCCGACCGGGTCGCCAACTGGCTGCGCGGGCTCGGCGTACGGCCCGGGGACCGGGTCCTCGTCATGCTCGGCAACCAGGTCGAGCTGTGGGAGACCGCCCTCGCCGCGATGAAGCTGCGCGCCGTCGTCATCCCCGCGACACCCCTGCTCGGTCCGGCCGACCTGGCCGACCGCGTGGAGCGCGGGCGGGCGCGGCACGTCATCGTGCGCGCCGAGGACACCGCCAAGTTCCGGGACGTGCCGGGGGACTACACCCCCATCGCCGTCGGTGCGCGCGTCCCGCACTGGATCCCCTACGCGGACGCCTACGGGGCGTGCGTGCCCTTCGTGCCCCACGGCGACACCTCGGCCGACGACCCCCTGATGCTGTACTTCACGTCCGGTACGACGTCGCTGCCGAAACTCGTCGAGCACACCCATCTGTCGTACCCGGTGGGTCACTTGGTGACGATGTACTGGATCGGGCTCAAGCCGGGAGACGTGCACCTGAACATCTCCTCGCCCGGCTGGGCCAAGCACGCCTGGTCCAACCTCTTCGCCCCCTGGAACGCCGAGGCCACCGTCTTCATCCACAACTACACGCGCTTCGACGCCGCCCGCCTGATGGCGGAGATGGACCGCCACGGCGTCACCAGTTTCTGCGCCCCGCCCACCGTGTGGCGCATGCTCATCCAGGCCGACCTGTCCGCCCTGAACACGCCGCCCCGCGAGGTCGTCGCGGCCGGCGAGCCGCTCAACCCCGAGGTCATCGAGACCGTACGGCGCGAGTGGGGCGTGACGATCCGGGACGGCTTCGGGCAGACCGAGACCGCCGTGCAGGTCTCCAACAGCCCCGGTCAGCTGCTGAAGGCGGGCTCCATGGGCCGGCCGAGCCCCGGCTTCCGCGTCGAACTGCTCGATCCGGCGACCGGGGAGCCGGGCGCGGCGGAAGGCGAGATCGCGCTGGACCTGTCGGCCCGGCCGGTGGGCCTGATGACCGGCTACCACGGCGACCCGGAGCGTACGGCCGAGGCCATGGCGGACGGCTTCTACCGCACCGGGGACATCGCCGCGCGTGACGAGGACGGCTACCTCACCTACATCGGCCGGGCCGATGACGTCTTCAAATCCTCCGACTACAAGATCTCCCCTTTCGAGCTCGAAAGCGCGCTGCTGGAGCACGAGGCGGTCGCGGAGGCGGCCGTCGTCCCCGCGCCCGACCCCGTACGGCTCGCCGTGCCGAAGGCGTACGTCGTCCTCGCCGACGGCTGGGAGCCGGGTCCGGAGACGGCGCGGGTGCTGTTCGCGCACGCGCGCGCGGTCCTCGCCCCGTACAAGCGCATCCGCCGCATCGAGTTCGCCGACCTGCCCAAGACCGTCTCCGGCAAGATCCGCCGCATCGAACTGCGCGAGCGCACCGCCGCCGGGTCGGGCGCCGAGTACGACGAGAAGGAGCTGGGACGATGACTCCGTCGTACGCGCACGGGGTGAGCGGCACGGCCTTGCTCGGTGACACCATCGGCGCGAACCTGGCGCGGGCGGTGGAGCGCTTCCCCGACCGCGAGGCGCTCGTGGACGTGCCGTCGGGGCGGCGCTGGACGTACGCCGCGTTCGGCGCGGCGGTGGAGCGGCTGGCGCGCGGGCTGATGGCGGCCGGGGTCGGCAAGGGCGACCGGGTCGGGATCTGGGCGGTGAACTGCCCCGAGTGGGTCCTGGTGCAGTACGCGACGGCACGGATCGGCGCCATCATGGTGAACATCAACCCCGCCTACCGCGCGCACGAGGTGGAGTACGTGCTCCGCCAGGCGGGGATCTCGCTGCTCGTCGCCTCCCTCGCGCACAAGACGAGCGACTACCGGGCCATGGTGGAGCGGGTCCGCGCCGACTGCCCACAGCTGCGGGCCGTGCACTACATCGGCGACGCGTCCTGGGACGAGCTGGTGGCCGGGACGGTACCCGAAGCGGAACTCGCCGCCCGCGAGGCCGGGTTGTCGTGCGACGACCCCGTCAACATCCAGTACACCTCCGGCACCACCGGCTTCCCCAAGGGCGCCACCCTCAGCCACCACAACATCCTCAACAACGGCTACTTCGTGGGCGAGCTGCTCGGCTACACCGAGCGCGACCGCATCTGCATCCCCGTCCCGTACTACCACTGCTTCGGCATGGTGATGGGAAATCTCGCCGCCACCTCCCACGCCGCCACCATGGTGATCCCGGCGCCGTCCTTCGAGCCGGCCGCCACCCTGCGCGCCGTCCAGCAGGAGCGGTGCACCTCGCTGTACGGCGTACCGACGATGTTCATCGCTGAGCTGAACCTGCCCGACTTCGCCTCGTACGACCTCTCCTCGCTGCGCACCGGGATTATGGCGGGTTCGCCGTGCCCGGTGGAGGTGATGAAGCGGGTCGTCGCGGAGATGCACATGGCGGAGGTGTCGATCTGCTACGGCATGACGGAGACCTCGCCGGTGTCCACGCAGACGCGCCGCGACGACGACCTGGAGCGCCGCACCGGCACGGTCGGCCGGGTCATGCCGTACGTCGAGGTCAAGGTGGTCGACCCGGCGACGGGCGTGACCGTGGAGCGCGGCGAGCCGGGCGAGCTGTGCACCCGCGGTTACGGCGTGATGCTCGGCTACTGGGACGAGCCGGAGAAGACGGCCGAGGCGATCGACGCGGGGCGCTGGATGCACACGGGTGACCTGGCGGTGATGGGCGAGGACGGGTACGTCAGGATCGTCGGTCGCATCAAGGACATGATCATCCGGGGCGGTGAGAACGTCTACCCGCGGGAGATCGAGGAGTTCCTGTACGCCCACCCCAAGATCGCCGACGTGCAGGTGGTGGGCGTGCCGGACGAGCGGTACGGCGAGGAGATCCTGGCCTGCGTGATCCCGCGCGACCCGGCGGACCCGCCGACGCTGGAGGAGATCACCGCGTACTGCCGCGAACGGCTGGCCCACTACAAGGTCCCGCGCCGGGTGGAGGTCCTGGACGCCTTCCCGATGACGGTCAGCGGGAAGGTGCGGAAGGTGGAGCTGCGGGAGCGGTACGGGGTGGGGTGAGGCTGGGGGGTGAAGGGGCGCGGGGCGTGCGGGCCCGGGGTGCCGGGCGGCGGGCTCACGGTGCGGGCTCACGGTGCGGGCCCCGCCGGGCCGCGTCGGCCTGGGGCCCCGGGCGCTGACGCGCAGAGGCCCCGCCGGGCCGGGGCCTGCCGGGCGCTGACGCGCAGAGGTCCCGCCGGGACCCGCCGGGCCGGGCGCCGACGGGCCTACGCGCCCCGCGCCAGCAGTTCGTCGGCCGAGCTGTTGACGGGCTGCGGCGTGCCCGTCAGGTCCATCACGAAGAGCGGCAGCCGGAGGTCGTCCGCGCGGGCGCGGGCGGCCTCGTCGTAGCCGGCGAGTGAGAACGAGACGCTCACCGCCTCGGCCGCCAGGCCGTTGAGCCACAGGCACTCGACGGCGCGCAGCGACACGGGCCTGGTCGTCGGGTCGACCTGGGCGACGAGCCCCGGCCCGCGCAGGTCGATGCCGGACGACCCCACCGGGCGCTCGTCCGGCTGGACGACCTCCCGGAAGCCGAGCCAGCGCAGATAGCGGGCCGCCGCGGTGACGGCGTCCCGTGCCGTGCGGATGGTGACCGGACGGAAGGAGGGGCGCGGCACCGCCGCGGTGCGCGGCAGCGGGATGTGCGAGGGAGACGAGGGAGACGAGGGGGACGTCGGTGCGGGGGCCGAGGAGGGCGCCGGGGCCTGCGCCGGCACCCTGGTGACGCCCGTGGTGGTCGCGGTGGGGCCGGCCGCGGGCCCCGCAGCGCGGCACGCCTGCGGCGGTACCGAGGTCACCGGGCGTACGGGGACGCGCAGCACCGTGCCGCACGGGCAGCCGAGCTCGGGCTGCGGCCACTGGTCCTGGCGCCCGCACGCCCCGCAGCGGACGGTGACCCACTCGTCGGTCCAGGTGCGGTGGGTGATGGGCTCGGCGGGGGCTCCCTTGAGGAGGGGAGGGGCGACCGGCGCGCCACAGGCGCAGGGATAGACGGGCGGCGCATACACGTGCGCGCGCCGACAGGCCGGGCAGCGTACCGGCACCTTCTCACCCATGCCCTCGCCCACGGCCTCTCCCACGCCCTTCTCGGCGCGCTCCGCGCCCCGCTCCACGCCCTCGCCCACGACGGCCCCCTTCACTCCGTGACCCATCGTCCACGACGCGTGGCTCCTTGGGGAGGTCTTCGGCCATTGCGGCCCGAGACGAGCGGTCGCCGCTTGACGCCATCGGCGCAACGACCCTAAATTGTTCCACATAACAGAAGTACACTTCCGCATTACGGAATCGACGCTCTCAGGTGGCGCGACAGAGCCCGATCCGCCAGGCCGAAGCAGGAGCACTCCATGCCTCGTATGACCGCTGCCCGAGCGGCAGTTGAGATCCTCAAGCGTGAGGGCATCACCAACGCGTTCGGGGTCCCGGGCGCGGCCATCAACCCCTTCTACAAGGCGCTGAAGGAGGGCGGTGGCATCAGCCACACGCTCGCCCGCCACGTCGAGGGCGCGTCCCACATGGCCGAGGGCTACACCCGGGCCAAGGCCGGCAACATCGGTGTCTGCATCGGCACTTCCGGCCCCGCCGGCACCGACATGATCACCGGCCTGTACTCCGCGATCGCCGACTCGATCCCGATCCTGTGCATCACCGGCCAGGCCCCGGTCTCGAAGCTCCACAAGGAGGACTTCCAGGCCGTCGACATCGCCGCGATCGCCAAGCCCGTCACCAAGGCCGCGACCACGGTCCTCGAGGCCGCGCAGGTCCCGGGCGTCTTCCAGCAGGCCTTCCACCTGATGCGCTCCGGCCGTCCCGGCCCGGTCCTCATCGACCTGCCGATCGACGTCCAGCAGACCGAGATCGACTTCGACCCGGAGACGTACGAGCCGCTCCCGGTCTACAAGCCGCAGGCCACCCGCGCCCAGGCCGAGAAGGCCATCCGGTTCCTGCTGGAGTCGGAGCGCCCGCTGATCGTCGCCGGTGGCGGCATCATCAACGCCGACGCGTCCGACCTGCTGGTCGAGTTCGCCGAGCTGGTGAACGTCCCGGTCATCTCCACCCTGATGGGCTGGGGCACCATTCCGGACGACCACGAGCTGGCCGCCGGCATGGTCGGTGTCCAGACCGCGCACCGCTACGGCAACGCGACGTTCCTGGAGTCGGACTTCGTCCTCGGCATCGGCAACCGCTGGGCCAACCGCCACACCGGCTACAACATGGAGGCCTACACCAAGGGCCGCAAGTTCGTCCACGTCGACGTCGAGCCGACCCAGATCGGCAAGATCTTCGCCCCCGACTACGGCATCGCCTCCGACGCCAAGGTCGCGCTCGAGCTCTTCATCGAGGTGGCGAAGGAGCTCAAGGCCGCGGGCGAGCTCCCGGACTTCAGCGCCTGGGCCGCCTCCGCGCAGGAGCGCAAGGCCACCCTGCAGCGCCGCACGCACTTCGACAACATCCCGATGAAGCCGCAGCGCGTGTACGAGGAGATGAACAAGGCCTTCGGTCCGGAGACGCGCTACGTCACCACCATCGGCCTCTCCCAGATCGCGGCCGCGCAGTTCCTGCACGTCTACCGCCCGCGCCACTGGATCAACTGCGGCCAGGCCGGCCCGCTCGGCTGGACCATCCCGGCCGCCATCGGTGCCGCCGTCGCCGACCCGGAGACGCCGATCGTCGCGCTCTCCGGCGACTACGACTTCCAGTTCATGATCGAGGAACTGGCCGTCGCCGCGCAGCACAAGGTTCCTTACGTCCACGTGCTCGTGAACAACGCCTACCTCGGCCTGATCCGTCAGGCGCAGGTCAACCTGGACATCAACTTCCAGGTCAACCTCGAGTTCGAGAACATCAACACCCCGGAGATCGGCGTCTACGGCGTCGACCACGTCAAGGTCGCCGAGGGCCTGGGTGTCAAGGCCATCCGCGTCACCGACCCGAACGAGCTCGGTGCCGCCCTTGAGGAGGCCAAGAAGCTGGCGCAGGAGTACCAGGTCCCGGTGGTCGTCGAGGCCATCCTGGAGCGCATCACCAACATCGCGATGAGCAAGACGGTCGACATGAGCAATGTCACCGAGTTCGAGGAGCTGGCGACCGAGCCGGGCCACGCCCCGACGGCGATCCGTCCGCTCGTCTGACCGGCGAACCGAACCACACATCCGGGGGGAGAACGGCCCCCGCCCCGAGCACACCGCTCGGGGCGGGGGCCGCGCCGCGTTCCGGGGCCGTTTCCGGATCGGCTCAGCCGGGCCAGCGCAGGGCGCGCAGGACGCGGTGCTCCACGCGGGCGGCGCGGTCCGCCTTGATCTCCACTTTCAGCTGTACGTCGGCGGGCAGGCTGCCGTTGCGCGTGGCGGCCACGTTGAGCACCCCGTCGGGGCCGATCACGCCGCAGTCGATGGGCAGGTCGTGCGACCGGTGCTTGGTGGACAGCGCCAGATTGAGGAACCGCAGGGTGACCCGGGTGCCGGCCTGGCCGCGGACCGTGGCGTACGCGGTGACCGTGTACGCGCACGGGCCCTGGAGCAGCGCGGTGTCCTTGGCCATCTGCAGCAGCAGGTACTGCCCCGCCACGAGGGCCGGGCCGCCGGACACGGACTCGGTGATGACGCTCGGCATGGGGTCCTCCTGGGTGGGGGGCGGTGACTGGCCGCTCGCCCGGGCGACGATCCCGGGGAAGACGACGTCCTTGAACTGGCGCACGCGCGCGTCGCCGGGGCAGGCCGTGCCGGACACGGCCCAGGCGCTGTGCAGCCGGTGGTAGCCGTAACCGGGGTCCGAGGCGCTGCGGCAGACGCGCAACGGGATGCCGTGGCGCTGGTGCAGCCACACGCCCAGCCGGATCAGCTGCTCGACCTGCTTGTCCGTCCACGGGTCGGTGTGCTGGAGGTTCGACGCGGTCTCGATGGACACGGCACCGGTGCCGTCGGGCCGCCGGTTGGCCTGGTAGTTGGCGTCGGCGCGGGTCTCGGTGCCGATGTACTGGGCGAGGTCGCCCTCGTAACCGAGCCCGAAGTGGGACTCGAGCGAGGTGGTCTTCCAGTACTCGTAGATCCGCTGCGCATCCCATGGCGCGGCTAGGCTGTGCAAGATGAACTGCGTGGGCCTGATGGCGGGTTGCTGATCACTCTCAGGCTGCAGCTCCAGCTTTCTCGCGAACGGGCACCAAGCCATCAAGGTGCCTCCTTCTGGCTCGGGAACGTCTTTTCATGGGAGACATGGGAGTGAGTGAGGGAACCTGCACTGTGGAAGGCTGCAGCCGCTTGATCCGAGTGCTTTCTCGGGGGTGGTGCGCCATGCACTACCAGCGGTGGCAGCGCCACGGAGATCCAGGTTCCGGGAGCGCGCACCGGGTGCACAGCGGGTCGGCGACGGAGACCCGGAGGTGCGAGTTCCCCGGCTGCACGCGGAAGTACATCAGCAAGGGGCTGTGCGCGAGCCACAATTGGCAGCGCGGCACGGGACGGGAACTGACCGCGTTGCCGGACCGGCGGCCCGCCAGGCCTCATGACCGAAACCCGCAGGGCGAGAAGCAGTGCCGCACCTGCCTTCTCTGGCTCCACCCGGACCTGTTCAACCGGAATGGCAGCGCCAAGGACGGATTGCAGGGCAACTGTCGAAACTGCGGACGGGACGCTCAGCGCAAGGCGTTGTACCGGCTGCCTGCCGGCCGCTATGCGGAGATGTTGGCGAGTCAGGAAGGCGTATGCGCCATCTGCAAGCAGCTTGACAGCAATGGTTTGGCTCTGAGCGTCGACCACGATCACGGCTGCTGCCCGGATTCCGCAGGCTCCTGCGGGTCATGCGTCCGCGGCTTGGTGTGCGCCGCGTGTAACCACGGGCTTGGAAAGTTCCGTGACAGCCCGGAACTTCTGCGCGCCGCAGCAGCGTACCTGGAAAGGCACGGCTCGCGGTGACCGTCGTGGCGGAGGGCGGGTGCGTCCGGCGTGGGCTGTAACTCCCGGCGGGTGGCGGTGGGACACCACACCATGGGCCCCCTTTCGTACGGGAGCGAAGCGTCTGACAGGTGCACGATAAGTGATGCTGGGTGAGTGATACCCACTCTCTGTAGTGGTACCCATGCCGGGACCTGCCGAAGATGGTCCGCAGGCGGCGCTGGCTGTATACCGGCCGCGCCGTCCCCGCCGGCCGACGCCGCGTGTCAAAGGCGCCTCCATGAGTCACGGCGTGAAGGTGACGCCCACGACGACCGGCTGCCACGGAAGTGGCGTCCGGAATAGTGGCTCCCTGAAGCAAGAAACGCCCATACCGGGGTACCCGGCTCGTATGGCCGATGGGATTGTGGACTCGGACGAACTGCTCCGCCGTATCCGGCTCGCCCGGGACTGGGCGCGGCAGCAGGAGGAGCAGGTGACGGATGAAGGCACTGCGGAGACCTACCGCGTGGTGCGCTCGGTCCTGGACGTGATCGTGGACCCGACCCACCACTGACCCCTCATGGGACGCTTCCCGACCGGCCGCGCACCGCCGCGGCCGAGCGGGGGGTGGAGTGCGGAGTGCCCGGTTCGTGTGCCCGGGCGTTCCCGGTGAAACGGGCCCTCCGCGTTGTCTGTTAGCGACGCCGACGCCTACTTGCCGAAGCCAACCCGGTCATTGTCGAGCAATGCGGTGTGCGTGGCGGAAGCGGCGATCAGCATGACGATCAGAAAGCCGATGAACGGCGACTCCCCTTCCGGGGCGGCAACTGCCGTGCTGCTCCCCAGGATCAGTACCTCGGCCACGACGTAGACGACGGCGAGCCACGGCTTGACAACGCCCTTGACAGCCGCGACGACGAAGGGAATGGCCGCGCCGATGCCGATGCTGACGATGGGCACAAGCGTCCAGATCACCTTGGCGGCACTGGTGTTGAACATCCGTGGCCGACTGAGCACGGGCGCGCTGATGTAGGGGCTGCTCTCGTACGGGTCGCTCATGGGTCGTTCCCTCGCGATAGGCGTCATGGAATGGGGATCGGGAACGGGGAACGTACCGCTCGTGAGGAGGCCGCGTAGGGCGTTCGGGGCACACGCAGCACGATCGTGTGCCGCAGAACCGGTTCACGGAGGCAGGGCTTGCACATCTGTACGGGCCAGTGCTCTGACCAGGGCTTCGGCGGCTGGGGCAGCGTGGCGGCGGGGTCCGCACTGCCACGCTTCGTCACTGATCGCCGTGCCACCTGCCCGTGGTGATCATCCGGCGACGATGTCCAGCAGGTCGTGGAGGCTGTCGACGCCGGATCGTGGATCCGGACCAGCCGGACGCCCCGCGCTGCGGGTCGTGTGGTGAGCCAGCCGCCCTGGAGGTGCTGGCCGCGCCGACAAGCGATAGGCACCACGTGAGCTGGCCACTGACGCGTCTATCGGACCGGAAGCGGCACAGGGTCACCGTCCGGCGGCAGATTGTGCGGACCTCTGCCAGGCTGGCGTTATGAGCCAGCCAGATAACGGGGACCAGGAGTCAACGGGGAAGTCCGGCCGGGTCGCGGCTTTGATTGGCATCGCCGCCGCTGTAGCTGGGATCATCACGCTGGGCTTTTTCCTCTGGGACCGCTTTTTCCCCCCAAAGGTGACCCTTGCGAAGTGGGTCGGAAAGGCCAACAACGTCTGCGACTCGAACGTCGGTCACGTGCACGCCACCTACAACAAGACCGTCGCATCGATCAAGGCCTACCGAGAAGCCCGCGTGAAGATCGGGGCACCGGACGGTCCCACAGAGGAGAGCTTCGCTGCGCTGGTGAACCAGGCAGCCGAGGACCTTGATCTTTACTCCGGAGCGCAGCGCAAGTTCAAGGCTGAGTTGGCTTCCATCGAGCGTCCAGATGACCACGCTGCCCAGGTCGAGAAGGTACTGGGACTTATGGATAAAGTGAGTCAGAAGGATGCGGAGATCAGCTCGTACTTCCGTACCCTCGCGAGCGGCGAGGTCCCCGAGAAGACCCTCCCCGAGCTGGAGAACCAGCGTAACGAGCTAGTCGCACAGACGGATGAAGGACTCAAGTCGCTAGGTGCTAATCGTTGCCTTGTCTAGCCCAGCATGTGGCACCGGTCTTTGAGTGTGCGCCACCGAAGCTGAGCGGCGTGCAGTCCGGAGGCCGATACATCCCACGTGCATCATGCTGCGGCAGCCACCGCTGCGACGTGCATTCAAGTGATCAAACTTCGATGGCGCAGGACACCCCGTTTGGTGGGTGACGGGGCGCACGCAGCCCTCATGCAGAAGAGCGCGGCGTTGGGGACCGTAAACCCAACGCCGCGCTCGGCTCTTCGATTGTTCACACGTGGATACGTGGTGACCGTCCGACGGTGCGAGGCTGGCGCGACAGGACGTTCGCGCCGCCGGACGGAGATCATGGGGGAGGTATCGGGACCGCGGCGGCGGCGACGGGAGGTTCCGTCGTCCCTTCCTTCAGGTCAAGAAGGGGACGGGCTCCCTACCACCGCACTGGCTCGCACGCCGCCACGGTCCTCGATCTGGTCCGTCGCACCGACCACCCCTCATCCGGGCCGGTGTTCCGGACCGCGTACGGCGACAGACCTCCCGTCGGTCGCCGTACGCCGCCTGGTGAGGCTCAGTCCTCGCGCAGGGCGCGGACCGCCTCCTCGACGCGCTTGCCGTAGTCCGGGTCGGCGGCGTGGAAGTGGGCCAGGTTCTTCTCGATGACGTCCTCGCGGGAGACCTGCGACAGGCCGCCGGCGATGTTCGCCACCAGGCGCTGCTTCTCCTCCTCCGACATCAGGCGGTAGAGCTCACCGGCCTGGAAGAAGTCGTCGTCCTTGGTGTGCAGCGGCGCGGCGTGCGTGCCGGTGTAGCCGGCGACGGCCAGCGGGGCGGAGAGCGGCGCGTCGGTCTGTGCGGGACCGGCGTACGAGTTGGGCTCGTAGTTCTTGTCGTGGCGCGACCCGTTGCGGGTGGCCATGAAGCCGTCGCGGCCGTAGTTGTCCGCCACGGTCGCCTTCGGGGCGTTCACCGGCAGCTGGGTGTGGTTGACACCGAGGCGGTAGCGGTGGGCGTCCGCGTAGGCGAAGAGGCGGCCCTGGAGCATCTTGTCCGGGGAGGGGCCGATGCCGGGAACGAAGTTGTTCGGCGAGAAGGCGGCCTGCTCGACCTCGGCGAAGACGTTCTCCGGGTTGCGGTCGAGGACCATCCGGCCGACGCGCTGCAGCGGGTAGTCGGCGTGCGGCCACACCTTGGTGAGGTCGAACGGGTTGAAGCGGTAGTCCGCCGCCTCGTGCGCCGGCATGATCTGCACGTACAGGGTCCACGAGGGGTTCACACCGCGCTCGATGGCCTGGAGCAGGTCGGTCTGGTGCGAGTTCGCGTCCTTGCCGACCACCTCGGCGGCCTGCTCGGACGACAGGCAGCGGATGCCCTGGTTCGTCTTGAAGTGGTACTTGACGAAGAAGGCCTCGCCCTGGGCGTTCGTCCACTGGTAGGTGTGCGAGCCGTAGCCGTTCATGTGACGGTACGAGGCCGGGATGCCGCGGTCACCCATCAGCCAGGTGATCTGGTGCGTCGCCTCGGGGGCGTGCGCCCAGAAGTCCCAGACGTTGTCCGGCTCCTGCTTGCCCGTGAAGGGGTCGCGCTTCTGGGAGTGGATGAAGTCGGGGAACTTGATCGGGTCCTTGATGAAGAACACCGGGGTGTTGTTGCCGACGAGGTCGTAGTTGCCCTCTTCGGTGTAGAACTTCACCGCGAAGCCGCGCGGGTCGCGGACGGCGTCCGCGCCACCCAGCGAGTCGGCGACGGTGGAGAAGCGGATGAAGAGCTCCGTGCGCTTCCCGACCTCGGAGAGGAAGTCCGCCTTGGTGTACGCGGTGACGTCGTCGGTCACCTCGAAGTAGCCGTACGCACCGGAACCACGGGCGTGCACCACGCGCTCCGGGATGCGCTCCCGGTTGAAGCGGGCGAGCTTCTCCAGCAGGTGCTGGTCCTGGAGGAGGAGCGGGCCACCGACGCCGGCGGTGGCGGAGTTCTGGTTGTCGGCGACCGGGGCGCCGGACTCGGTCGTAAGCACGCGCTTCGACATGGTGACCTTCCGTGCAGGAGCTGCTGAGCGGTGTCAGGAGCGTAAATTCGCTCCCGATGAAACGTCAACAGTTTGTTGAAATGAAGGTGGTGAATCCGGGCCGCGGCTGCGCTTGGGCGCGACAGGACAGGTGTCAGCGCAGCCACGGCCCGGATGCCGGGGGGAAGGCCTTCAGGCCCTCGGGCGAGCCGCCGGGCGGAACCGGCGGCTCACCGGGATCAGACCTGCTGGCCGGAGAGGCGCTCGACGGCGCGCAGCAGGGCCGAGTGGTCCAGGCCGCCGTCGCCCTGCGCGCGCAGGGAGGCGACGAGCTGCGCGACCACGGCGCCGACCGGAAGGGCCGCACCCACGTTGCGGGCGGCGTCGGTGACGATGCCCATGTCCTTGTGGTGCAGGTCGATCCGGAAACCGGGCTTGAAGTCGCGGTTGAGGAAGTTGTCCTTCTTGCGGGTCAGGACCGTGGAGCCGGCCAGACCGCCGTTGAGGACGTCCAGGGCCGCGGCGAGGTCCACGCCGGACTTCTCCAGGAAGACGACGGCCTCGGCGCACGCCTGGATGTTGACCGCCACGATGAGCTGGTTGGCGGCCTTCACCGTCTGGCCGGAGCCGTGCGGGCCGCAGAGCACGATGGTCTTGCCGAGGGCCTCGAGGATCGGCTTGGCCTCGTCGAAGTCGGCCTGCTCGCCGCCGACCATGATCGACAGTACGGCCTCGATGGCGCCGGCCTCACCGCCGGAGACGGGGGCGTCCAGGACGCGGATGCCCTTCTCCTTGGCGTTCTTGGCCAGGTCGACGGAGGTCTGCGGGGTGATCGAGGACATGTCGATCAGCAGGGCGCCCGACTTGGCGTTCTCCAGGATGCCCTCGGGGCCGTAGGCGATGGCCTCGACCTGCGGGGAGGCGGGCACCATCGTGATGACCACGTCGGCGTCCTTGACGGCCTCGGCGATCGAGCCGGCGGCCGTGCCGCCCGCCTTGGCCAGGCGGTCCAGCTTGTCCTGCTCCAGGGTGTAGCCGGTGACCTGGTAGCCGGCCTTGATCAGGTTCTCGGACATGGGGGAGCCCATGATGCCGAGGCCGATCCACGCGATCTTGGGGAGATTGCTCATGAGGTGCCTCTCGAAAACTGGTGGTGCGGGAAGAAGTCAGCGGGCCGCGCGGGCCTCGGCCGGGAGCCAGTCGAAGGACTCGGCGCTCGGGCGGTCGCCGGCCTTGTACTCCAGGCCGACCCAGCCGTCGTAACCGGCCTTCTTGAGCTGGTCGAGCAGCTCCTCCAGCGGCAGCGAGCCGGTGCCCGGCGCGCCACGGCCCGGGTTGTCCGCGATCTGGACGTGGCCGGTCTTCGCGGCGTACGCCTCGATGACCTCGCCGACGTTCTCGCCGTTCATCGACAGGTGGTAGATGTCGAGGAGGAACTTGGCGTTGCCGAGGCCGGTCGCCGCGTTCACCTTGTCGATGACCTCGATCGCGGCCGGGGCGCTCACCAGCGGGTAGAGCGGCGACTCCGGCTTGTTGAGGGTCTCGACGAGGAGGATCGCGCCCACCCGGTCGGCGGCGCGGGCCGCGGCGACCAGGTTCTCCAGGGCGAGCTCGTCCTGGACGGCCGGGTCGACGCCCTCGACGCGGTTGCCGTAGAGCGCGTTGAGCGCCTTGCAGCCGACCGAGGCGGCGAAGTCCGCGGCCACGTCGATGTTGGCGCGGAAGCGGTCCGACTCCTCACCCGGGACGGACAGCGCGCCGCGGTCCGGGCCCGGAAGGGCGCCGGCGTAGAAGTTCAGGCCCACCAGCTGGGTGCCGGCGTCGTCCAGCGCCTTCTTCAGGGCGTCGAGTTCGCTCTGGTCGGGCGTGGGCGTCTCGATCCAGGGCCACCACAGCTCGACCGCCGTGAAGCCCGCCGCGGCGGCAGCCGCGGGGCGCTCCAGGAGCGGGAGTTCCGTGAAGAGGATCGACAGGTTCACATCGAAGCGCTGGTCCGTGTATCCCATGAGGGGTTCGGCGCTCCTTCCGTATTGCGGAAGTTCGTTTCTGCTTAACGGAAGATTGCCTGGCGGGGGGGACGGCTGTCAAGACCGGCACCCAAAACGGGCACACAAAAAGGCGCCTTCCGGACGATGGCCCGGAAGGCGCCTGGGGATCCCTGTGCGGTTGTACGGAAAGAAGGGGCCGCGAAGGGGCCGGGGGAGTGCGGCAGAGGGGTCAGAGCGCGTCGACGGCGCTCACCTTCCACCCCTCCGACGTGCGCGTGAGCGTCATGCGCACCCGGTTCAGGTCCACGCGCGGCCCCGACACCTGGGTGCTCGTGGTGACCTGGTTCACGAAGAGCAGCACCACGGCCCGGTCCGGCGAGGCCGACACCACCGACACCGCCGGGGCGCCACCGTCCGGCGGCTCCACCACCGACGCCTTCACCACGCCCCGGTACTTCTTCGCCGTCGGCGCCACCACGCTCGTGGTCGTCCTGCGGTACTCGTCGCGGAACGCGCCCGTCAGACGCGCCCCCGCCGCCGCGAAGTCCTTCTCCAGGCGCCGGTGGTCGTACGAGAGCACCACCGGAGCCGCCTCGCGCGCCGCCTCGGCCGCCTCCGCCCGCGCCCGGTCGGCGCCCCGCCCGTCCGCGTACGCCCGTACGAGCACGGCGAGCGCCACCATCCCCGCCACCAGCAGCACGGCGAGCGCGGCGAGCAGCGTGGGGCGCCGACGTCCCGGAGGCGGCCCTTCCGGTCCATCCCAGTCGGGGGCCTCCCAGTCCGGCTCCGGCGGCGGTGCCTGAGCGCCCGGCTCCTCCCGCGCGCGCAGGGTCCGGCCGGACACCACGGGGGCGCCGGGGGCGGCCCGCTCGGCGCGCTTGGCCGCCGCGCGGGCGGCGGCCGGCAGGGAGCGACGGGCAGGGGAGCCGGCGCCCCGGCCCCGGGTGGTCGTGTTCGCCACGGGGTTTCTCCTTTCGGTCGGCCGGTCAGCCGACGAACTCGACGCCGGACGTCAGCCAGCGCCCGTCCTCGCGTACGAGATCGAGCTGCAGCCGGTACGTACGGGCCTGGCCCTGCGGCGCGGCCGTGTTGGTCACCTTGGAGTCGGCGACCACCAGCACGCGCGCCGACCGCTCGTCGGCGCGGACGATGCCCGCCTCCAGCACCTGGCCCTCCGACACCGACTTGTTGGCGGCCACCAGCTTCGTCAGCTGCGCCGTCTGCGCCGCGAACTGCTCCTTGAACTCGCCCGTGGCGCCCTTCAGGACGTTGCCGCTGTCCCGTCCGTAGTGCCGGTAGTCGAGCGAGGTGAAGTTCAGCGCCGACTGGCGGGCGGCGGCGAGGATGTCCTGGCGGCGCTTCTCCTCGGCCCGCTGCTCGTACACCTGCACGCTCAGCCAGCCCGAGGCGGCCGTCACCGCCACGGTCGCCACCGCCAGCGTCGCGGGCATGGCCCGGCCCCGCCGCGCGGCCGCCCGCAGACGCCGCAGCGCGTGGACGCAGCGCCGCCGCACGGCCCCTGCCATGCCGGCGGTCAAGCCGGCAGTCATGCCGGCGGTCATGCCATCGGTCCGACGAGCAGCCATTGCCAAGAGTCCTTTCCGAACATGCTCTGTTCGCCGCCCGTCGAGCCGATCTCGACGAGCCTGCCGCCCGGACCGGCGGCGGCGCCGGTCGCCGGGTCGTACGGGGTGACGTGCGGCGTGGCCTGCGGGGCGCCGTACGCCGCCGGGCCGGCGCCGCCACCACGGGCGGCCCCCGAGGGGCCCGGCGCGTTCTGCGCGCCGCGCACCGAGGTCTGCGAGCCGCGCGGGGCCGCGCAGTGCGCCCGCGTGTTCGCCGGGCGCTCGCTCGTGTCGGCCGGGTCGCGGCGCTGGGTGCCGTACCCCTGCCGGCACGCGGGCGGGGCGTCGGCGCCGACGACGAGCCCGAAGTGGGTGGTGCCGTCGCCGGGGATCACCGTGTAACTGCCGGAGACCACCACCGGGAAGGTGACCAGCGCCTGCTCCACGCCGGGCAGCCGGGCCACCGTGACCTGGCCGCCGCTGATGAGGTTCCCGAGCAGCACCGGCACATGGGGCCGGGTCGAGGTCAGCAGCGAGTCGAGCTCCTGCGCGGCGGGCGCGCCCGCGCCGATCAGCCGGCGCAGGTCGCCGTCGCTCGACTTCAGCTCGGCGGTCAGGGCCGCCAGGTCCTCCGAGAAGGCCTTGATGGCCGAACCCTTGTCCGCCTGGGTCTTCAGGACCGTCCGCGAGTCCTCGACCAGCGCGATGGTCTGCGGCAGGGAGTCCGACGCCGACTCGACGAGCCGGTTCCCGGACTCCACCAGCCGGCTCAGCTCCGGGCCCGTGCCCGCGAACGCCTTGCCCAGCTCGTCGACCGTGATCCGCAGGTCCTCCTTGCCGACGGAGTTCACCAGCCGGTCCAGGCTCAGCACGAGCTCGGTGGCCGGCAGCGGTACGCGCGTGTCGCGGCGCGGGATCGTGGAGCCGTCGCGCAGGTACGGGCCGCCCGCGCCGCGCGGCTGGAGGTCGACGTACTGCTCGCCGACGGCGGAACGGTTCGCCACGACCGCGACCGTGTCCGCCGGGATCCGCACCCCGTCCTCGATGTCCAGCTCCACCGTGACCCCGTCGCCCACTCGGCCGCCGGTCCCGTCGCCGGACCCCTCGCCGGTCCCGTCACCGCCGGTGAGCCGCAGCTCGCCCACCCGGCCCACCGGCACGCCGCGGTACGTCACCTCCGCGCCCGCGAAGACGCCCCCGGAGTCGGCGAAGTCGGCGTGGACGCGGTAGCCGCGGTCGAGGATCGCGTCGACGATCCCGGTGTACTGGGCGCCGACGTACGACACGCCCACGGCGGTCACGGTGGCGAAGGCGAGGAGCTGGGCCTTGACCGTACGGGTGATCACGGTTGCATCCCCTTCAGCAGCAGTTCCGCGAGCGCGGTGTCGTACGCGCCCGCATGCGAGCCTCCGTACGAGACCTGCGTACCGGTGCACACCGGCGGACAGAGCGCGCCGCCGTCACCACCGCCGCCATCCCCGCCCGGTGGCCGCGGCAGCGGCGGAGTGGGCGCCGGCGCGTCCGGCACCTCCGGTACGCCGGGGGCCTCCGGCAGCGTCGGCACCTCCGGCAGCCCGGGCGCCTCCGGGAGCCCCGGTACGCCCGGCACCTCCGGGAGGCCGGGCGCCGTCGGCGGCTCGTCGTCGAGGTTTCCGTAGATGCTCGCCAGGTCCAGATCGGCGGTGACCCTGAGGTTGACGTAGTCGCCCTTGATCGCGTCCACGGCGTTGCGCGGGAAGGGGTACGTCGTCAGCAGCTCCAGGGCGTTCGGCAGATCGTCGCCCGCCTTGTTCAGCTGCTCCAGGATCGGCCGCAGGCTGCGGAGGTTGGCGACGACGTCGGAGCGCGAGGCGTTGATCACCTCCGTGCCGGTGGTGCTCAGGGCCGACAGGGAGGTGAGCATCGCCGTCAGTTTGGTCCGCTGGTCGGCCAGCACCTTCAGGGCGGGCGGCAGGGTGTCGACGGCCTGCGCGATGGTCTTCTTCTCCGCCGCGAGCCGCTGGGAGAGCCGGTCCAGACCGGCCAGGGCGCGGACGATCTCGGCGCGCTGCGCGTCGAGGCCGCCGATGAAGGTGTCGAGCTCCTTCAGCAGCGACTTCACCCGGTTCTCGCGGCCCTCCAGGGCCTTGTTGAGCTCCGTGGTGATCGTCTTGAGCTGGGCGACCCCGCCGCCGTTGAGCAACGCCGACAGCGCCGACAGCACCTCCTCGATCTCCGGGTTGCGTCCGGAGCGCGACAGCGGGATGCGCGCCCCGTCCTTCAGCCGCCCGGCCGGTGCCGCGTCCACGGGAGCCGACAGCGCCACGTACTTCTCGCCGAGCATGCTCGTCTGGCGCAGCTCGGCGACCGCGTTGGCCGGCAGCTTCACCGAGTCGTCGACGCGCAGCCGCACCCGCGCGTGCCAGCCGTCCAGCTCCACCTTCTCGACCGCGCCCACGGTCACGTGGTTCACCTTCACCGCGGACTGCGGCACGAGGTCCAGGACGTCCCGGAACTCGACCGTGACGCGGTACGCGTTGCCGTCGGCGGCCGCGCCGCCCGGCAGGCCGACGTCGTACAGGCCGTCGAAGCCGCAGCCCGACAGCAGCAGCGAGCCGGCGGCGGTCCACACCACCGCGGTTACGCGCAGCGCCCTCATGCGTCCGTCGCTCATGCGTCCGCCTCCAGGATTCCGCCGAGCGTCCGGTCGACCGGGCCGCTCCCGGCGACCGGCGCCGCGGACGTGAGCGGCTCCGGAAGCGAGTCGAACAGCTTCCTCAGCTCCGCGCAGTCCTCGGCCTTCGCCTCGCCCGTGGTGGAGAGCAGGGAGCACAGCAGCGAGGCCGGGTCCTGGGGGTGGTCGGGGTTGTTGCGCGTGTCGAGCGTCCCGGAGGACGGGTTGTAGGCGTTCTGGAGGTTCGACAGACCGGTCGGCGCCACCTCCAGCAGCTCCGCGAGCGCGGCGCGCTGCGTGACCAGCACCTTGGTCACCTTGGAGAGCCCCTCCACGTTCGTGGTCAGCGCCTTCTTGTTGTCCCGTACGAACGCGGACACGTCGGCGAGCGCCACGCCCAGGTGCCGTAGCGCGGCCGCCAGGTCCTTGCGCTCGGCGGCGAGCTGGTCGGCGACCTGCGCCAGGCTGTCGTTGAACGACCGCACGCTCTTGTCGTCGGCCGCCAGCGCCGCCGTGAAGACCTGGAGGTTGCGGACGGTCGAGAAGAGGTCCTGCCGGCCGTCCGACAGCGTGGTCACCGCCAGGGACAGGTCCTCCACCGTCTGGTGCAGCTTGGCGCCCTGCCCTTCGAGGTTGTCCGCGCTCACCCCCAGCAGCCGGGAGAGGGACCCGTCCTTGTTCGCGCCGCGCGGGCCGAGCGCCTCCGCCGTCGTGTGCAGGCTGTCGAAGACGCGGTCCAGCTCGACGGGCACGGCCGTCCGCTCCTCCGGGATGACGTCGCCGTCGCGCAGCCGCTCGCCGCCCCGGTACACCGGGAGCAGCTGGACGTAGCGGTCGCTGACGACGGAGGAGTTGACGATGGCGGCCCGGGCGCCGGCCGGGACCGCGCGCTCGGCGTCGTACTCCAGGGTGACCCGCACCCGCCGGCCCTGCGGGGTGATCTCCTTGACCTCGCCGATGCGCACGCCCAGCACGCGGACGTCGGAGCCGGGGTAGATGCCGACCGTGCGCGGGAAGTACGCGGTGACGCGCATCGGCTCCGAGCGGGGCCACAGCACCACGGTGGCGGCGGCGACGACCGCGAGGGCGACGATCAGGGTGAGCACGCGTCGCTTCGTCACGAGGCACCTCCCGTGCGCGGGACCACCGGGGCGGCGACCATGTTCTGGATGTAGCTGTCGAACCAGCGGCCGTTGCCGAGGGTGTTGGTGAAGACCCGGACGTACGGCGCCATCAGCTTGATGGAGCGGTCCAGGCTCGCCTGATTGCGTTCGAGCATCGCCACCACCTGGTTCAGGCCCTCCAGGGCCGGGCCGATCTGCGCCTTGTTGTCCCGGACCAGGCCGGAGAGCTGGACGCCGAGGGCGGCGGAGCTCTTGAGCAGCGCGTGGATCGCCGCCCGGCGCCGGGCGATCTCCGTGAAGAGCGCGTCGCCGTCCTCGACGAGCTTCGTGAACTCGCCCGAGCGCGCCGCGAGCACCCCGCTCACGCCGTTGGCGTGGGCCAGCAGCTCGCGCAGCGCCTGGTCGCGGGAGGCCACCGTGCGGGAGATCCGCGACAGGCCCTCGATCGACGCCCGCACCTCGTCCGGGGAGTCCTCGAAGGTGGTGGAGATGGTGTCCAGCGCCGTCGCCAGCCGCTCCGTGTCGACCTGCTCGGTCGTGGTCGTCAGATCGCTGAAGGCCGCGACGACGTCGTACGCCGGGGTCGTACGGTTCAGCGGGATCTCGCTGCCGGGTGCCAACTGCCCGGGCCCCTTCGGCTCCAGGGCGAGGTACTTGGCGCCCAGGATCGTCTTGATGCGGATGGCGGCCCCCGTCCGCGTACCGAACGCGGGGTCGCCCTTGACCCGGAACACCACCTTGACGTGGTCGCCGTCGAGGTCCACCTCGTCGACCTTGCCGACCTTCACCCCGGCGATGCGCACCTCGTCACCGGGCTTGAGACCGCCCGCCTCCGAGAAGGCGGCGCTGTACGTCTCGCCGTCGCCGATCAGCGGCAGGCTGTCGGCGTTGAAGGCGGCGACCGTGAGGAGGGCGAGGGCCGTCAGGCCCGCGGCGCCGATGGTGACGGGGTTCCGGTCCCGGAAGGGGATCATGCGGGGTTTCACGCGGGGTTTCATGCGGGGCCGCTTCAGCCTTTTCATGAGCACCTCGCCCGGGCGACGTGGAGCTCGGGTGTGATGACTTCCTTCGTCTTCGGCAGCACGATCCGGCCGTCGAAGTCGCAGAGGTAGAAGTTGAACCACGAGCCGTACGAGGCGGTCCTCGTCAGCTTGGTGAGCTTGTTCGGCAGCCGCTTCAGCACGCCCTCCACGGTCTTCTCGTTCTCGTTCAGCGTTCCGGTGAGCTCGGTCAGCTCGGCGATGTCGTCCTTGAGCGGCGGCCGGGCCTCCGCGAGCAGGCCGGAGGTGGCCTCGGTCAGGTTGTTGATGTTCACGAGCGACTCGCCGATGGGCTTGCGGTCGGCGGCCAGGCCGGAGATCAGCCGCTGGAGCTGCTGGATCAGCCCGGAGAAGCGGGCGCCCCGCTGGTCGAGCGTCGCCAGGGTGGTGTTGAGGTTGTCGATCACCGAGCCGATCAGCTGGTCCCGGTCCGCGAGCGTGGTGGTGAGCGACGCCGTGTGGGCGAGCAGGCTGTTGACCGTGCCGCCCTCGCCCTGGAACGTCTTGATGATCTCGGTGGCGAGCTGGTTGACGTCCTCGGGGCTGAGCGCCGCGAAGAGCGGCTTGAAGCCGTTCAGCAGCGCGTTGAGGTCCAGCGCGGGCTGCGTGCGGGCGAGCGGGATGGTGCCACCGGGCCGCAGCAGCCGGGTACCGTCGCCGGCCCCCTCCGTCAGCGCGATGTAGCGCTGGCCGACCAGGCTGCGGTAGCGGATGACGGCGCCGGTGCCGGCCGGCAGCGGCCGGTCCTCGGTGACGGTGAAGGTCACCTCCGCGAGCGTGCGGTCCTTGATGGCGATCTCCTCGACCTCACCGACGCGTACGCCCGCCACCCGGATGTCGTCCCCCTCCTCCAGGCTGGTGACATCGCTGAACACCGCCTTGTACGTGTGCTCGGGCGTGAAGGAGATGCTGACGATGGTCGCCGCCAGCAGCGTGGTCGCCAGGACCGTCACCACCGCGAAGAGGCCGAACTTGATCAGCGGCGCCGCGGTGCCGCGCGCGTTCGTCACCCGGCTCATGCGACGCTCACCGCCGTCCCGCGCGCCATCGGGCCGAACAGCAGCGTCGCCACCGCCGGCACCTCGTCCGCCGGTACGCCCATCACGGGCGCGACGAGCGCGCCCACGGCGCGCTGCTCGGCGGCGGTGGCGGACGAGGGGCGGGCGCCCGGCCCGCCGTGGCCGGGGTGCGCGTCCCGCGTACCGTCGTCGAGCTTGGTGTGCCCGGCCGGGACCGCCGGCCCGGGGAGGCCCCGGCAGTTGGGGCCCGACCGCTCGCGGTAGCGGGGCTCCTCGCCGGGCTCGTAACCCGGCCGCTGCCGGACGATTTCCAGGGTGATGCGCATCTCTCCCCCTCTGAAGGTCTCCTCGGCCGCGGCCTCCTGCCTCACCAGCCCCTTGAGGAGGCATGGGTACTCGGGCGCGTAACGGGCGAACAGCGCCAGGGTGGGGCGGGAGACGCGGCCCAGGGTGATGAGCCGGTCGCCGTTCTCGTCGAGGAAGCCCTCGGCGGTGCGGGAGACCGTGGCCGTGGAGGTGAACAGGGCGGCCAGTTGGTCCTGCTTCTCGACGATCGTGCGGCTCGTGGTGAGCGTGTTGCGCAGGATGCGCAGCAGGTCGGGCGCGGCGTCCCCGTACACCTCGGCCACATCGGCGAACCGTGTGATGTCCTCCTTGATGGACGGCATGTGCGGGTTGAGGCGGCGCAGGTAGTCCTCGACGCGGACCAGGTTGTCGCCGATGCGGTCGCCCCGGCCCTCCAGCGCCGTGGCGAACGCGGACAGGGTGGCGTTGAGTTCGGCGGGCTTCACCGTCCGCAGCAGCGGCAGCAGGTCGTTCATCAGCTGCTGCACCTCGATGCCGACCTTGGTGCGGTCCTGGGTGATGACGTCCCCGGCGCGGATGGCCCGGCCCGCCGGCTTGCCCGGGGGCGCCACGAGATCGACGTACTTCTCGCCGAACAGCGTCTTGGGCAGCAGCCGCGCGTGCACGTTCGCCGGGATGCGCGCCGTGTGCTCCGGCTTCAGCGCGATGTCCAGCGTCGCCTTCTCGCCGTCGGCCCGTACGTCCCTGACCTCCCCCACCAGCAGGCCGCGCAGCTTGACGTCGGCGCGCGGCTCCAGCTGGTTGCCGAGAGTGTCCGCCTCCAGCGTGATGCGGACGACGGGGGTGAAGACCTGCTGGTAGACGGCGACGCAGAGGGAGAGGAGGAGGGCGAGGACGGCGAGGAAGACGACGCCGTACAGCCGCAGTTTCAGTTTCACCGGTGTTCGCATCGGCCCCTACCCCGCGATCCGTACGGTCGTGCCGGCGCCCCAGATCGCCAGGCTGAGGAAGAAGTCCAGGACGTTGATCGCCACGATGGACGTGCGCACCGCGCGGCCGACGGCGACGCCGACGCCGGCCGGGCCGCCGCGCGCGTAGTAGCCGTAGTAGCAGTGCACCAGGATGATCACGACGGCGAAGACGATCACCTTGCCGAACGACCACAGCACGTCGACCGGCGGCAGGTACTGCTGGAAGTAGTGGTCGTACGTCCCCGCCGACTGGCCGTAGTAGCCGGTGGTGATGGTGCGGGCGGCGAAGTACGAGGACAGCAGCCCGACGACGTACAGCGGGATGACGGCGACGAACCCGGCGATCATCCGGGTGGTGACGAGGAAGGGCAGCGACGGGACGCCCATGACCTCCAGGGCGTCCGTCTCCTCGCTGATCCGCATCGCGCCGAGCTGCGCCGTGAACCCCGCGCCGACGGTGGCGGAGAGCGCGAGCCCCGCGACCAGCGGGGCGATCTCGCGGGTGTTGAAGTACGCGGAGAGGAACGCCACGAAGTTCGACGTGCCGAGCTGGTTGAGCGCCGCGTACCCCTGGAGCCCCACCTCGGTGCCGGTGAAGAAGGAGAGGAACGCGATGACGCCGACGGTGCCGCCGACGACCGCGAGCGCGCCGCGCCCGAAGCTCACCTCGGCGAGCAGACGCAGGATCTCCTTCTTGTAGCGGCGCAGGGTGCGGCCGGTCCAGGCGAGCGAGCGTCCGTAGAAGGCGAGTTGGGCGCCCAGCTCCTCCAGGCGGTGCAACAGAGCGGCCATGCGATCACCCCTTATGCGGAACGACTTGGAAGTACACGGCGGTCAGCACGAAGTTCGTCACGAAGAGCAACATGAAGGTGATCACCACGGACTGGTTGACCGCGTCGCCGACCCCCTTCGGTCCACCCTTCGCCGTCAGGCCCTTGTACGAGGCGACGATCGCCGAGATCGCGCCGAAGACCAGGGCCTTGACCTCGGCGGCCCACAGATCGGAGATCTGCGCCAGGGAGGTGAAGGAGGCGAGGTACGCGCCCGGTGTGCCGCCCTGGAGGACGACGTTGAAGAAGTAGCCGCCCGCGACGCCGACGACGGAGACCAGGCCGTTGAGGAGGACCGCGACCAGCATGGAGGCGAGGACGCGCGGGACGACGAGCCGGTGGATCGGGTCGATGCCCAGCACCTGCATCGCGTCGATCTCCTCGCGGATCTTGCGCGCCCCGAGGTCCGCGCAGATCGCGGTGCCGCCGGCGCCCGCGATCAGCAGCGCCGTGACGATGGGGGAGGCCTCGCGCAGGACGGCGAGGACGGAGGCGGCGCCGGAGAACGACTGGGCGCCCAGCTGGCGCGTGAGGCTGCCGATCTGAAGGGCGATGACCGCGCCGAAGGGGATCGACACGAGCGCCGTCGGCAGGATGGTGACGCTCGCGATGAACCACGCCTGCTGGATGAACTCCCGTACCTGGAAGGGGCGGCGGGGCAGCGTGCGCAGCACGTCCAGGGCCAGCGCGAAGAGGCTGCCGGAGTGGCGCAGGGCGCCGACGGGGGAGAGGCTCACTCGGCCACCGCCTCCTTCACCGTTTCCTTCACCACTTCCTTCACCGCGCCCTTCACCGCTTCCTCGCGCTCGGCGATGGCCTGCCAGCGCTCCGGCCGGTCGATCCCGGCGCTCGGCAGCAGCCGGGGCGTCAGGGGCGCCGGGGCGTCGCCCGACCGGTCGATCTGGGCCAGCTCCTGCTCGACCTGTGCGGCGTCCTTCTCCTCCGCCATGCCGATCGGGCCCTGCATGCGGCCGTTCAGGAACTGCCGTACGACGGGCTCCTCGCTGGTCAGCAGCCGGTCGCGGGGGCCGAACATCACCAGCTCGCGGCGGAAGAGCAGGCCGATGTTGTCGGGGACCTGGCGGGCCGAGGCGATGTCGTGCGTGACGATCAGGAACGTCGCGTCGATCTGGGCGTTGAGGTCGACGATCAGCTGGTTGAGGTAGGCGACGCGGACCGGGTCGAGGCCGGAGTCCGGTTCGTCGAAGAGGATGATCTCCGGGTCGAGGACCAGCGCTCGGGCCAGCCCGGCGCGCTTGCGCATGCCACCGGAGATCTCACCGGGGAGCTTCTCCTCGGCGCCGATCAGACCGACCATGTCCATCTTCTCGAGGACGACGCGCTTGATCTCGCCCTCGGACTTGCGGGTGTGCTCGCGGAGCGGGAAGGCGATGTTGTCGTACAGGTTCATCGACCCGAACAGCGCGCCGTCCTGGAACAGCACCCCGAAGAGCTTGCGCACCTCGTAGAGGTCGTGCTCGCGGAGCGTGGTGATGTCCCGGCCCGCGATGCGGATCGAGCCCCGGTCGGGCTTGAGCAGCCCGACGAGCGTCTTGAGGAAGACCGACTTGCCCGTGCCCGAGGGGCCGAGCATCACCGAGATCTCCCCGGCGGGCAGTGTCAGCGAGACGTCCTGCCAGATGACCTGGTCGCCGAAGGACTTCGTCAGCCCTTCCACGCAGATCTCGACACCCATCCGGTTCACCCTTCAGCCCGTGAGCAGCTCCGTCGTCTGCTCTACGGGGAGGGGCGGGTTGTCCGTCGCGGGGATCCGGAATTTTTTTCCGGAGGGGCTCTCCGTCAGGGGGCGGGGAGCTCCGACGGGAGCTGCGGGACCGGTACGGGGGCGGGGAGCTCCACCGCAGGGAGGGGCGCCTGCGGAACGCGGAGCCGGGGGAGCCGCGGTACCTCCGCGACGTTCCCGACCTCCGGGACCGCGGGGAGCGGCGGGACCTCCGGGAGCGTCGGCGTGGGCGGCAGCGGCAGGGACGGCAGCGGCGGCAGCGACCGCAGCGGCGGCTGCGCCGGAGCCGTACGGTCCACGGGGGCGGGCTTCGGGGACGGCGTCGCCGCCGGCGCCGGTGCCGGCGTCCGGGAGGGTGACGGCGACGTCGCCACGGCCGGGGGCCGGACGTCCGCCGCCCCCGAGGTCACCGGGGCGGACGCGGGCCGGTCCTGGGCCGGCGGCCGGTCCTGGGCGTGCGGCAGCACGAACCCGGCCACGGCGAGGGTCGCGGCCGTCGAGGCGGCGGCCACCGCCACCTGGGTGGAGCGCGGACGGCCGCGCCCGCAGAGCCACAGCAGCAGCGCCAGCGTGGCGGCCAGCGAGTTGCGCAGGGTGCGGCGGGCGCGGGCCAGCAGCGACTCGACCGTGCGGTAGCTGAGGCCCATCTTGTGGGCGACCTGCCCGACGTCCAGGTCCTCGGACTTCAGCCAGAGGGCCTCCGCCTGGCGCGCGGGCAGCTCCCCGCTGCGTACCGCCAGCCACCTCGCCTCGGCGCGGTCGCACACGAGCTCGTCGACCGGGGCCGGGCCGGGCGGGACCAGCGCGGCGGTCCGGGCGGGGTCCGTGTCGCGGTGGACCTGGCGGTACCGGTCGACGCACAGCCGCATCGTGACCGTGGTCAGCCAGGCGCCGAGGCGCTCGTCGTCCAGGTGCGGCTGCTCGGCGGCGCGCAGCATCGCCTCGTGCACGGCGTCCTCGGCGTCCTCCAGGCTCATGGACCTGCGCCGGGCCACCTTGAGCAGCTGCTCGCGGTGGCTCCACGCCCGCTGCCAGCGGTCATCGGACACGTCCGTCGCCATGAGGGCCCCTTCGCGCTACCCGCCGGTACAGCCTCCGGCGGGTCGCGACATTACCGCCCGGTATCCGGAATTGTGGAGGGGGCTGCGGGCATCGAGTCCTGACCGTTGCCGAGCGGCGGACCGGGGAGGACGGCATCGGCATCCGGAATCGGAAGACGGGATTCCGTAGGCGGTGCTTCCGAGGCCTCTCGTGTACCGGTCGGCCGCGGCCGGGCCGGCTCCGAGGATCCCGACGGTTCCGCCCGCTTCGGCGGGACGGGGGTGGGCGCGGCCTTCGGCGAGGCGCTCGGCCGCCCGGGGGCGGGGGAGCGGGACGGCTCCGGCGCCGGCGTGCGCGACGGCTCCGCGCTCACCGCGGGACCGGCGACCACCACGGGATCCCCGCCGAGGAAGTACGCGTACCAGGCCCTGACCGTCCGCAGGTACGCCGCCGAGTGGTTGTAGCCGAGGATCGCCCGGTCCAGGTCGGCCGCGTCCGTCAGGTCGCGCCCGCCCGCGCAGAGGTAGCGTCCGGCGGCCAGCGCCGCGTCGTGGATGTTCCCCGGGTCGGCGCGGCCGTCGCCGTTGCCGTCGGCGCCCCAGGCGGCCCAGGTCGACGGGATGAACTGCATCGGCCCGACCGCGCGGTCGTACGCCGCGTCCCCGTCGTACGCCCCGCCGTCCGTGTCCCTGATCAGCGCGAAGCCGTTCCCGTCGAGCGGGGGGCCCAGGATGGGCCGCACGGTCGTGCCGTCGGCGGTGAGGCGCCCGCCGCGCGCCTGGCCCGACTCCACCTGGCCGATCGCCGCGAGCAGCTGCCAGCGCAGGCCGCAGCCCGGCGCACTGCTCGCGAGCGCGGTCTCGGCGTGCCGGTACGCGGCCAGGACTGCGGCGGGCAGCGTTCCGCCGAGGCCGCCGGTCCCGGTGGCCTCGGCCGCTGTCGCGGGGGCGGCCGCCGTCCCCTTCCCGGTCCGCAGCGGCGGCAGCTCCGTGCGGTACGGCGAGTCGCCCGTCACGCTCGGACCCGTCGCGACGCGGCCCCGCCCGCCGGACTCCTCCGTGGCCGAGGCCACCGCCCCCGGCGCCTGCGAGGCGGTCAGCGCCATCATCGCCGCCGCCGCGAGCGCCGTGCCCCTGACAGCTCTTTCCTTGTGTGCGCGTTCGGTCACCGCGTACGCCCTCCCTGCCCGTCCGGCCCTGTCACCGGCTCTACGGGGCGGGAGGCCCGGTCCGTCGCGCGGGGCGGGACGATTTTCGGGACCGGCGGCGGAAGGCGGCCTGCCGGGCCTTACCGTGGGGGGCATGCAGCGACTGAGAGTGGAGTTCACGACCGAGCCGTTCGACCTGGACGAGGCCCCCGCGCACGCGCTGGTGGCGCGCGAGGTCATCGAGGCGGCCGACCTGGACGCCGTGGACGTGGGACCCTTCGGCAACACCGCCGAGGGCGGCGCGGACGCGGTGCTCACCGCCGTCGACGCGCTCCTGCGGCGGGCTCTGGGCGCGGGTGCCACCCGGGTGTCGTTGCAGGTCAACGTAATCGGCGACGCCGGAGAGGACGACAAGTGACCGAGCCGGGAGATCACCCCCTGGTCACCGCGGTGAAGCCGCTGGTGGACGCGATGGGCGCCGAGATACTGACCCCCCAGCAGGCCGCGGCCGACGACGTCGTCCTCGCGTGGGAGGGCGTGGAGATCCTGGCCGTACGGCTTCCGCAGCTCGCCGACTCGCTGGAGCGCATCCTGGCGGCGATGGAGCGGCGCCACGGCATGCCGCTGTCCGCGCTGGACCGCAAGACGAAGCAGTCGGTGGTCCGTACCCTGGAGGCGCGCGGAGCCTTCTCGGTGCGGCACGGCGTGGAGACGGTGGCGAACGCCCTCGGCGTCAGTCGTTTCACCGTCTACAACTACCTGAACAGGGAAAACGCCGCGAAGAGTGAGTAGCTGAACACGTTGGGTAGAAAGCCGCCGTCCGCATGTCGGGACGGCGGCTTTTGTGTCACCGAAGTTTCAACAAAGTGTTGACGGGGCGTTGGCGGAGGGCGTTAGCTATCCGCAGCCCGTCAAAGCACAGCGAAAAACAGCCACGGAGGCTCCCGTGACCTCGAGTTCACAGCGCCTTTCGGGGGACGACAGCACCCCCGAGACCCCCGCGGGCCTCACCCGGTTCAACACCTCGGCGGACGGCGACGCGCTCGCCGCCCTGCACGAGGTGTGCGCCAGTTCGGCGTGGGGCGGCAAGCTGCTGGCCCAGCGCCCGTACGCCACCACCGAAGCCCTCCTCCTCGCCAGCGACGCCGCCATGGCCGAGCTCACCGCGGAGGACCTGGCCGAGGCGATGGCGGGGCACCCGCCGATCGGCCGCCCGAAGCCTGGTGACCCCACCTCCTCCCGGGAGCAGAGCGGGATGGCCGGCGCCTCCGAGGCGCTCAAAGCGGAAATGCTCGAGCTGAACCTTGCCTACCAGGACAAGTTCGGGCACGTCTTCCTGATCTGCGCCACCGGCAGGACCGGCGAGCAGATGCGCGACGCGGTCCGCGAGCGGATCGAGAACTCGCCCGAGCAGGAGCGGGAGATCGTCCGCACCGAACTGGGCAAGATCAACCGCATCCGCCTGACCCGTCTCGTAGAGGAAGCAGCATGAGCACGGAAACCACCGCCTCGGTGTCCACGCACATCCTGGACACCAGCATCGGCCGCCCCGCCGAAGGCGTCGCCATCTCCCTCGCGGCCCGCAGCGGCTCCGACGCGGAGTGGGTGGCGCTCGGCGGCTCGCAGACCGATGCGGACGGGCGTTGCAAGGACCTGCCGGCCCTGCCGGAAGGCACCACCCACGTACGTCTCGACTTCGAGACCGAGGCGTACTTCGACAAGAAGCAAGCCGAGGCGCAGCAGGACGCCCCCCGCGTAAGGGACAGCGGCGCGTTCTTCCCGGAGGTGGCGATCACGTTCGCCGTCGTACCGGGCGAGCACTACCACGTACCGCTGCTGCTCAACCCGTTCGGCTACTCCGTTTACCGAGGGAGCTAGCAGACACATGCCCACGATTCTCGGCCAGAACCAGTACGGCAAAGCAGAGAACCGCGTCGTCAAGATCACGCGGGACGGCGACACCCACCACATCAAGGACCTGAACGTCTCGGTCGCCCTCTCCGGCGACATGGACGAGGTGCACTACTCGGGTTCGAACGCCAACGTCCTGCCGACCGACACCACCAAGAACACGGTGTACGCGTTCGCCAAGGAGTACGGCATCGAGTCCGCCGAGCAGTTCGGCATCCACCTCGCCCGTCACTTCGTGACGTCGCAGGAGCCGATCCACCGGGCGCGCATCCGCATCGAGGAGTACGCCTGGGAGCGCATCGAGACCTCGGACGCCAACTCCAAGTTCATCGGCGCCGACGAGGTCAAGCACTCCTTCGTCCGCAAGGGCCAGGAGACCCGCGTCAGCGAGATCACCTATGACGGTGAGAACTGGCAGGTCATCTCCGGTCTGAAGGACCTGGTCGTCATGAACTCCACCAACTCGGAGTTCTGGGGCTACGTCAAGGACAAGTACACGACCCTGCAGGAGGCGTACGACCGCATCCTGGCGACCCAGGTCTCCGGCCGCTGGCGGTTCAACTGGACCGACGACGAGCAGCGGATGCCCAACTGGGAGCGGTCCTACGAGCAGGTCAGGAAGCACATGCTCCAGGCCTTCGCGGAGACCTACTCCCTGTCGCTGCAGCAGACGCTGTACCAGATGGGTTCGCGCATCATCAACAACCGGTCGGAGATCGACGAGGTGCGCTTCTCCCTGCCGAACAAGCACCACTTCCTGGTCGACCTCGAGCCGTTCGGGCTCAAGAACGACAACGAGGTCTACTTCGCGGCCGACCGCCCGTACGGCCTGATCGAGGCCACCATCCTGCGGGACGGCGTCGAGCCCCAGATCCCGGTCGACATGACCAACCTCTGAGCCAGGCCGTTGACCGCCCCGCCCGCCCGACCCCGGTCGGGCGGGGCGGCACCGGACCGGAGGGACCAGCAATGGCACAGCCTGCAGGGCCGGCATCCGAAGGCCCGTGTTCCACCTCGCCGGACGCCACCGCGCCGCCCGGTGCCGCCCCGGAGGTGCTCACCTCCGCGGCCCGCCCCGCACCCCTGAGCGCCGCCGGATCGGACGGCGCCGTCGACTGCCACCCCGTCGACGAGAAACTGCCCTTCTCGCGGCTCGTCCCCGCCGCGCTCCAGCACATCGCCGCCATGTACGCGGGTGTCGTCACCCCTCCGCTCATCATCGGGCAGGCCGTCGGCCTGGACGCGGCCGGCATGACCCGCCTCATCGCCGCGAGCCTGCTCATCGCCGGGCTCGCGACCATCCTCCAGACCATCGGCATCACCAACGTCGCCGGAAACCGGCTCCCGTTCGTGAACGCCGCCTCCTCCGCCGGTATCGCGCCGATGCTCGCCATCGCCGAGACCAGCGCCCCCGGCCACCAACTGCCCGCCATCTACGGCGCGGTGATGGTCGCCGGAGTGTTCTGCCTCGCCGTCGGACCCTTCTTCGGCCGGCTGCTCCGCTTCTTCCCGCCCCTCGTCACCGGCGTCGTCATCACCCTCATCGGGGTGACCCTGATGCCCGTACCGGTCGGCTGGGCGCAGGGCGGGGACAAGACCGCCGCCGACTTCGGCGCCATGAAGTACTTGGCGCTCGCGGCCTTCACGCTCGTCGTGATCCTGCTCTTCCAGCGCTTCGGCAAGGGCTTCGTCAAGCAGATCGCCCTGCTGCTTGGCCTGTTCATCGGCACGCTCGCCGCGATCCCCTTCGGGATGGCCGACTTCACCTCCCTGCGCGAGGCACCGGTCGCCGCGCTGCCCGCGCCCTTCGCCTTCGGCGCGCCCGAGTTCCAGCCCGCCGCGATCCTCTCCCTGTGCATCGTGATGCTGGTGCTGATGACCGAGTCCAGCGCCGGCATGCTCGCCCTCGGCGAGATCTGCGAGCGGCGCACCGACGGGAAGACCATCACCCGCGGCCTGCGCACGGACGGCATCGCCACGCTCGTCGGCCCCGTCTTCGGCGGCTTCCCCACCTCTGCCTTCGCCCAGAACGTCGGCGTCGTCTCCCTCACCCGGGTACGCAGCCGCTACGTCGTCGCGGTCGCGGGCGGAGCGCTCCTCGTCCTCGGCGCCTTCCCGGTCCTCGGTGCGGTCGTCTCCATGGTCCCTATGCCCGTCCTGGGCGGTGCCGGTATCGTGCTCTTCGGTTCGATCGCGGTCAGCGGCATCCGTACGCTCTCCGAGGCCGGACTGGACGACAGCTCCAACATCATCCTGGTGGCCGTCGCACTCGGAGCCGGCATCATCCCGCTCGCCGCGCCCACCTTCTACGCCGGATTCCCCGCATGGGCACAGACCGTGCTCGGTTCCGGGATCAGCGCGGGAGCGCTCGTCGCGGTCCTGCTCAACCTGTTCTTCCACCATCTCGGCACCCGGAGCCGTCACGCGGCCCCGGCACTCAAATCCTCCTAGGGTCCTGCCGTGCCCACACAGCCACTGCCATTGAAAGAAGAAGGAAGCACCATGGCACCTTCGGCAGCCCAGAGCGCTACCCAGCGCATCGTGATCGAGAACTGCGCCATCGCGACCGTCGACGCGAACGACACCGAGTACGCCTCGGGTCACCTCGTCATCGCGGGCAACAGGATCGAGTCGATCGGAGCAGGCAAGGCCCCCGAGGGCCTGGAGAACGTGGTCCGGCGGATCGACGCCACCGGCCATCTGGTCACCCCGGGCCTGGTCAACACGCACCACCACTTCTACCAGTGGATCACCCGTGGCCTGGCCACCGACCACAACCTCTTCAACTGGCTCGTCGCCCTGTACCCGACGTGGGCGCGCATCGACGAGCAGATGGGGTACTCGGCGGCCCAGGGGTCCCTCGCCATGATGGCCCGCGGCGGCGTCACCACCGCCATGGACCACCACTACGTCTACCCGAAGAACTCCGGCGACCTGTCCGGGGCCATCATCAAGGCCGCCTCCGAGATGGGCGTCCGCTTCACCCTGGCCCGCGGCTCCATGGACCGCAGCGAGAAGGACGGCGGCCTGCCGCCGGACTTCGCCGTCGAGACCCTCGAGGGCGCGCTCGCCGCGACCGAGGAGACCGTCAAGAAGCACCACGACGCCTCCTTCGACGCCATGACGCAGGTCGCCGTCGCGCCGTGCTCCCCCTTCTCCGTCTCCACCGAGCTGCTCAAGCAGGGTGCCGAGCTGGCCCGCCGCCTGGGCGTGCGCCTGCACACCCACGGCTCGGAGACCGTGGAGGAGGAGCAGTTCTGCAAGGAACTGTTCGGCATGGGCCCGACGGACTACTTCGAGTCGACCGGCTGGCTCGGCGAGGACGTGTGGATGGCGCACTGCGTCCACATGAACGACTCCGACATCGAGGCCTTCGCCCGGACGAAGACCGGCGTCGCGCACTGCCCGTCGTCCAACGCCCGCCTCGCCGCCGGCATCGCCCGCGTACCGGACATGCTGAAGGCCGGCGTCCCGGTCGGCCTCGGCGTCGACGGCACCGCCTCCAACGAGTCCGGTGAGCTCCACACCGAGCTGCGCAACGCGCTGCTGATCAACCGCCTCAACAGCGTGCACCGCGAGGCCGCCCTCAACGCCCGCCAGGCGCTGCGCCTCGGCACCTACGGCGGCGCCCAGGTCCTCGGCCGTGCCGAGCAGATCGGCTCCCTGGAGGCGGGCAAGCTCGCCGACCTGGTGCTGTGGAAGCTGGACACCCTCGCGCACGCCTCCATCGCCGACCCGGTGACCGCCCTCGTCTTCGGCGCGGCGGCCCCGGTCACCGCGTCCTTCGTCAACGGCGAGCAGATCGTCGAGAACAACCGCCTGCTGACGGTCGACGAGGACGCCATCGCGCGCTCCACCCGGGAAGAGGCCCAGCGCCTCGCCCGCATCGCCGCCCAGGGCTGAGCCCCTGGCACCGCACTCCGGCCGGGTACCTGACACCCGGTCGGACATCGCCACCCGGCCGGTTCCTCCGGCCGGGCGGGGCGATCCACGAAGTCCGGTCGAGGGGGACGGCCCTCGACCGGTCGCCGTGGACCCGAGCGGGGTCCATGGCAGCCGGGCCGGGGGGTGCGTACCACGAGTGGTACCCGCACCCCCCGGAACGGTGAACGCGTGTCCTCCTCCCCCACGTCCGACGACACGCACCGGGCGCACTACCTGCAACACCGCACCACCTCCCTGAAATCCACGTCATCGCGCGTGTAACCGACCGGAGGAACCGCTGTGGCCGCCAAGCCCAGGTTTCGCAACCCCGAAGACACCCCCGACCCCGAGTCCCCGGACGTGGGAGCCGCTGCCGAGGACCGGAAGCATCCGGTCGACGAAAAGCTTCCGCCCGGCAAGATGCTCACCAGCGGCCTCCAGCACGTGGCCGCGATGTACGCGGGCGTGGTGGCCCCGCCCCTGATCGTCGGAGCGGCCGTCGGCCTCTCCGGCACCGAACTCACCTTCCTGACCGGCGCCAGCCTCTTCACCGCCGGCCTCGCCACCTTCCTCCAGACCCTCGGGATCTGGAAGATCGGCGCCCGGCTGCCGTTCGTCAACGGCGTGACCTTCGCCGGTGTGGCGCCGATGATCGCGATCGTCGACACCACCGACGACAAGGCCGACGCACTGCCCCTGATCTTCGGCGCGGTCATCGTCGCCGGTGTGCTGGGCTTCATCGCCGCCCCGTTCTTCAGCAAGCTGGTCCGCTTCTTCCCGCCGGTCGTCACCGGCACGGTCATCACCCTGATCGGCGTCTCGCTGCTGCCCGTCGCCTTCGGCTGGGCCCAAGGACCCAATCCGGCGGCCAAGGACTACGGTTCGACCACCTACCTCACCCTCGCGGCCATCACGCTCGTGCTGGTCCTGGTGCTGCGCCGGTTCACGCGCGGCTTCGTCAAGCAGATCGCCGTCCTCATCGGCCTGGTGCTCGGCACGCTGATCGCCATACCCTTCGGCGTCACCGACTTCAGCCCCGTCACCGAGGCCGACATCGTCGGCTTCCCCACCCCCTTCCACTTCGGTGCCCCGCAGTTCGCGCTCGCCGCGATCATCTCCATGTGCGTGGTGATGCTCGTGTCGATGACCGAGTCGACCGCCGACATGCTGGCGCTGGGCGAGATCGTCGACCGGCCCGCCGACGAGAAGACCATCGCCGCCGGTCTGCGAGCCGACACCCTCGGCTCGGCGATCAGCCCCTTCTTCAACGGCTTCATGTGCAGCGCCTTCGCGCAGAACATCGGCCTGGTCGCCATGACCCGCATCCGCAGCCGCTTCGTGGTCGCGGCGGGCGGCGGCTTCCTGGTCCTGATGGGCCTGTCCCCGGTCGCCGCCTCGCTCATCTCCGTCGTGCCCCGCCCGGTGCTGGGCGGCGCGGGCGTGGTCCTCTTCGGCTCCGTCGCCGCGAGTGGCATCCAGACGCTGGTCAAGGCCGGCCTGGAGAAGGACAACAACGTCCTCATCGTGGCCGTCTCGCTGGCCGTCGGCATCATCCCGATCACGGCGCCGGAGTTCTACCACGCCTTCCCGGAGACCGCGAAGATCATCCTGGACTCCGGCATCTCCACCGGCTGTGTCGCCGCCGTCCTGCTCAACCTGGTCTTCAACCACCTGGGCGGCCGCCGCGACGACGACGACGTGACGGCCCCGATGGAGCCGGGCGAGGAGATCTCCGAGACCCGCACGGCCAAGACCGCACCGGTGCACTGACCCGTGCACTTAGCCCCCACCGTGCACTTAGCCCTGCACGTAGCCCCATCACCACGTCCCACCACCACGCCCGGCCGTCACACCCGCTCGGCTCCGCCGTCCCCGCCTCGGCCCCGTAAGGAGACCTCCTTACGGGGCCGAGCCGCGCCGTCCCCAGCCGGGTCCTTACGCGCCCGGCCGGCCGGGGCGCCGCCCGCGCCCGGCCCGCCCTCACCGGATCCGCCGCCGGCACTCGGCCGCCAGCCGCGGATACGCCCGCGCGATGGCCTCGTACACCCGACGCCGCAGCAACCGCTCGGCCTCCGCCCGCCCGGTCGCCCCGAACAGCCCGTCCAGCAGCGTGTCGTACCGCCCCAGCGCGTGGCGCAGATAGTCCACCTGCCACCGCACCAACGCCCCCGCCGGGCCCGGCCCAGGGCCACCGCCCCCGCCCCCGCCGTCGCCCGGCCGGTCCCCGGCCGTCAGGCGCCGGTGCCGTACCGCCCGCCGCTCCAGCTCCGGACCGGGCAGCACCGGCACCCGGATCGGCTCCGCCCGGATCGCCGCCAGCACCGCCTCGCGGCGCTTGTGCGCCGCCGCCCGCGCGGCCGCCGAGCCCGGCCCGGCCACCGCCGCACACGCCGCGAACTCCGGCGCCCGCTCCACCGCCTCCACCCGCGCCAGCAGGTACAGCCGCACCGGCGCGACCGACCAGCGGCGCGGATCGCGCCCCTGCACATCCGGCTCACCGAGCAGCTCGCGCACCATCGCGTCCGTCCATCCCCGCTGCCGCAGCCCGGCAGCCGTCACATACGTCAGCACCGACCCCATGTCGCCCCCATCCATCGTCACGGAGAGTGATGAACCCAGTGAAGCGCACGCCACTGACAACGGACTCTGATCGCCCATTCGAACCAACACCACGTGAGTACGCCGCTCCCTCCCCCCGGGCGCCCATACGCTCCGGGAGTGACCCGTACCACTGCCCTGAACACCGGACGTGACGACTTCCTCAGCTGGGCGGAGACGGAGCAGGGCGTCACCCTGCCTCTACGCCCGGCCGACGCCGTCCTCACGCTGCTGGCCCTGCGCGGCGCCGACCGGCGCGCGGGCGTGCCCGAGCCGACGCCGCAGCTCCTGCGCCACGTCCTCCACGAGGACCTGCCGGTGCTGCTCCACGCGACCCCGGACGAGCTCGCCGCCGTACCCCGCGTGCTCACCGCCCTCGCCGACCGGGTCCGTGCCGCGCACCGCCTGAACGCCAAGCGCCACGCCCGCCTCCTCGACGCCGTACAGGAGGCGGTACCGGAGTACGAGCGGGCCATGAACGACCCCCTCAACCTGACCTGGCCCCGCTGGTACGCGTCCCTCCTCCGGGCCGACGGCACCGACCCGGACGACCCCGAAGCCGTACGGGCCTGGCTCGCCGCGTACGCGCGCACCCCACGCGCCGAGCGGAGGCAGCTCCCCCCGGAGGTGCCGCGCGCCGACGTGGCCGCCCGCACCTTCGCCGCCCAGGCGCTGCTCACCGAGGCGCTCCTGGACGCGTCCGCCCGCGACACCGGGGGCGCCTCGCCCGCGGGCCGCCTGCTGCCCGGGCCCCTCCTCGACGCCGCGGGCCCCGACGAACTCGAGCGCCTCGCGGCCGAGCTCAGCGACCGCTGGACCGCCGCAGGGCTCGGCGCGGCGCTCGTCGGTCCGTACGCCGACCTCGCGCCCGGCCCCGAGGCCCTGCCGCACATCGCCCTCGCGGACCGCCTGCTCGACGAACACCTCGACTACTACGGCGAATCGGGACTCCCGCTCCCGCCGCCGCCCGCGCTCCCCGCACCCGACGAGGTCCGGGGCCTCCTGCACGCGGCCCCGCTCCCGGCCGCCCTCGCCGCGGGCGCCGACGGCGACCTGAGCGAACTCGCCGAGCGCTGCGGCTTCCCCGAACCGGCCACCGCCGTCTGGAACGAGGGAACCCCGCAGGAGCTCACCGAACTCGCCGCCGACATCCTGGCCGCCACGGTGGAGCGCATCGCCGCCGACGACGAGGCGGGGGAGGACGAGGACGAGTACGCCCTCGACGCGGCGCACGTCCTGTACTCCCTCTACGAACGCGGCGGCACCCCGGAGTCCGTCGCCCGCAAGGCCTCCGACGTCGCAGGCGGGCCACCGCTCCCACCGGAGCTGGAGGACGCCCCGGCCGAGGTCCCCGACACGGCGCCGGCGGCCTATGAGACCCCTTCGCCGGAGGAGCTGTCCGCCCTGCTCCACCGCCCCGGCCTCACGGAGGCCGACCGCGCCGGACTCGACGGCCACGCCCGCTCCCTGGCCGCCGTCGTGGACCGGCTCGCCGAGACCGGCTGCGTCTTCCGCACCGGCGACGCCTACGGCCTCACCCCACTCGGCGACGCCGTCATGCGCCACCTGCTGACCGTGGCCCATGTCGCCGCCCCCGACCGGGACACCGTCCTGAGCTGGACGGCGGACCGGGTCGCCACCGCCGTCGAGTACTGGCCGCCAACCATCGCCGCCGCGACCCTCACCGCCTGGACGGACGGCCGGGGCGGCACCGACGACGCCTGGAGCGAGCTCCTCGCCGCCGTCTCCGCGTCCGCCCACCCCAGCTCCACCCTCTTCGCACACCTCGCGCTCGCCGGCATCCCCGACGCCCCGCTCCGCTCCGCGCTGACCGACCCGGCCGTGGGGGCCTACGCCCACCGCCTCCTCCGCGCCCGCGGCGAGGAGGCCCCGCAGGACCCGGTCCCGCTCACCGCCCGCGCGCTGCTCCTCCTGGACGACCTGCACACGCGCTGGACGGAGGACATGCGCGCCCTCATCGAGGCGGCCGCCGCCGACGAGGAGGCCCACGAGCCGAAGCCGGAGCCGGAGCCCGCCCCGACGGCCCTGCTCGACGCCTTCGACGCGGCGGCCGCGGCCTGGCCCGGCGGCGCGGCGGCCCTCGTCGACGCTCTCGCCGCCGCCCACCCCTCCGCCCTCGTCCTCCTCGACGACCTGCGCGCCCGCCACCCGGACAGCCGCGTCGCGTCCCTGGCCGCCCGCGCGGTGAAGGACGCCCGCCGACGGTCGGCTACCGCGGGAAACCCGTGAGCGTGACGGTGTAGTCGTCGTGACCGGGCCGGTACGCCATGCAGTAGCGCGTCGGGTACCGGCCCGGGACCCGCCAGGAGCGCGGCTGGGGGACCGGGGCGCAGGCACGGTGACCGGGGGCCGTGCGAAGACCCTCCAGGAAGGCTTTCGTGAGCATCGGCTCCATGAAGATGATCTCGCCCGCGTAGGCGCCGTAGATGAAGGTGTGCCCGGACAGGGAGCCGGCGTCCGGGGGGCGGCTGTCCAGGTGTTCGCCCATGGCGCCCTCGGACGTCTCCGGGCTGGAGGGCGGGTAGCCGGGCGGGAGGTGCTCGGCGGGGACGGGCGCGGCGGCCGTGGGGAGCTGGGCGCAGTCGATGAGCAGGGCGCAGCGGCCGAGGCGGATGCGGTCGCGGACCTCGCGCGGGACGAGGTAGAAGTGCACGTCGAAGTGGGGGACGTCGTAGCGCCCGTGGGGCTGGTGGCCCTCGGGGTTCCAGTTGAACAGGACCCACCGGAAGGGCGATCCCGGCCGGCCGCCGGGCGGCAGCGCCAGCTCCAGGCCGTGGCCGCCGACGCACTCGTGCGACGGGTGGACGCGCCCGTCGCCGTCCGCGTCCAGGCAGTGCGCGCCGTCGGTCGGCGCGGTGGGCAGGCCGGCCAGGGCGGAGGCGGTGAGGACGACACCCACGGAGCGCGGCCGGCCCCCTGCGGAGTCGGTGAACACCCTGATCCGGCCGTCGCCGAGCCGCGCCGCCGGGCCGTACCGGGTGCCGTCCCCTTCCACCACCGCGGCCCCGGGTACGGGCTGCCGCGCCGGGACCGTCATCGCCGCCGCAGGGAGCAGCGCGAGCAGCAGGGACGCCGACGTCAGCCCGGGCCCGAGGAAGCCGAAGGGGCGGAGGGAGCGGAGGAAGCCGACGGAGCCGACGGAGCGGCGGGGGTGGACGAAGCGCATGCGGAAGCCGTTCGTGCCGGGACGCTCCAGGAGGAGCGTGCGTTGAGCCCCGCCGCGTCCACGCCGGTGACCTTGCGCGTGCAGGACCTGATGTCCGCCAGCTTGTGATCCGGCAGGACCTCGCGAATGTCGGAGAAGCCGTCCGGGGCAAGCATCTCCACCTGATGGAGCAGCGGGTCCGGCTCCAGCCGCCGGTGCGCGGCCAGCAGCGTGGTGGTCTCCGGGCGGCGCATGGCGTCGTACCGCGACAGGGCCTCGTCCACGTCGTGGTGGGCGAGCAGGTACGCCAGGACGCGCGCGTCGACGATGGCCTGGGACGCTCCGTTGGAGCCCGTCGGGTACAGCGGGTGGGCCGCGTCGCCCAGCAGGACGACCCGGCCGTCGACCCAGCTCGGCAGCGGGTCCCGGTCGATCATCGGGTACCGCAGCACGCGCGGCGCCGCCGCGATCGTGGCGTGGAGGTCCAGGAAGGGGACGCGCCAGCCGGCCAGGTGCGGCAGGACGACGCCGGGGGGCACGGCCGCGTCCCAGTCGGCGGGCGGCACCGTGGCGGGGCCGCCGCCGGGGCGGGTCTCCACGACCCAGTTGAGCGAGGACCGGCCGGACGCGTCCGGCGGCGAGACCGGGTAGACGACGGCCTTCACGCGGGAGTTGCAGCCCACGATGACCATCGTCCGCCCGTCCAGGAAGGGCGGCGCGTGACTCAGGCCGCGCCACATGCACACGCCGTTCCAGATCGGCGGCCCCTCGTGCGGGTACATCGCCGCCCGGACGGCCGAGTTGACGCCGTCCGCGCCGATGAGCAGGTCGCAGCTGTACGGGGCCGGGTCCCCGGCCGCGTACGCTCGCACCCGTCGCCGCGTCCGGTCGGCCGGGTCCTGCTCGTACCCGGTCAGGCGCCTGCCCGTGACCACGGCGTGCGGACCGAGCCGGCGCCGCACCTCCCGCAGCAGCACCTCCTGGAGCCGGGCCCGGTGCACCGAGTACTGCGGCCAGTGGTAGCCGGCGGCCCGGCCGCGCGGCTCCGACCAGATCAGGCCGCCGTAGCGGTGGTGGTACTCCAGCCGGGCCGTGGCCACCGCCCGTGACGCGAGGTCCTCGCCGAGGCCGAGCTCGGTGAGCTCCCGTACGGCGGCGGGCTGGAGGTTGATGCCCGCGCCGACGGCCCGCAGGCGTGGGCACGACTCCACGACCACGACGTCGTCCAGACCCGCCGCATGGAGGCTGAGTGCGGTCGTCAGCCCGCCGATCCCGGCACCCGCGATCAGAATCCGGGGAGAATTCTTTCCGCTGTGTGGCGTCATGTATGGCGTCATTTTCAACAGCCCTCCCGGGACGTCCCCCATCAAAAATGCGGGTGGATCCGAAAAGGCACAAACGCAGACCGGGGCAGCTCGGCGTTCGTGCCCGTCGCCCGGGGGTCCTTCACTCGATCGGTCTAGACCCGTGTGCCGCCTAACGTGTGACGTGCTTTTAATTGATCGTCGGCAACAGAAAGGCTGCGACATGAATCACGTGGCATTCGACGCGTGCGACATCCAGCGCCTCCAGCATGCTGTTGACTACGCACACCATGCGTCCAGGAGCACCGTGGAGACCCTTCTCCCGCCCTGGATGCCCGGCGCGCTGAAACAGGAAATCAAGAACCAGTGCATTGTGTCGCACTGTGCGACACTGTTGTTCCCCGCCTCCGAAGAATCGGCCGTCGAGTACTTCAGAGAAAATGGCTGGCGGGCGGCTGCGGTAATTCCGAGTGTTCTGGTGAAGCGCCGGCTCGTCGAGCGCCACGGGCTGCCGGAAGACGCGCGAATACTCGTCACGCGCCTGAGTGTGACCACCAATCCGGGGCCGCAGGTGGAGATATTCCTCTTTCCGCGGTCCAGTCCGGGATACCGCCCGGAGGTCGCCGAGGAGGAGCGCGCCCACGGCTTCGAGAACCACGTGGGCCTCTTCCTGGACCAGCCCCAGCCCGCGGCGCTCGCCGCCCTGGCGGACCGGCTGGAGGGCGCGGGCTCGATGGTCTACGAGGGCTCCGCGCACAACCCCCACGAGAACACCACCATGCTGTACTTCGCGCCCAGCGCCCGCGTGGCGCGCGTGCGCCGCCGCTTCCCCCGGTGGGAGCTGCAGTGCGCCGGCGATCTGACCGCGGTCGCCGAGGCCCGCCCCGTTCGGGCCGACGCGGTCGAGCGGGCCTACGCCGCGCTGCGCGAGAACTCCGCGACGACGATCTTCACGGCCCCGCTGGCCTCACCGTCGGCCACGTCGGCCACGTCGGCCACGTCGACCCCGACGGCCGCGACGGCCGCGACGGCCGCGACGGCCGCGACGGCCGCGACGGCCGCGCCAGGCTCGTCGGCCGTGTCGACGCCCGTCGCCTCGACCCGCGCCTGAGAATCCGAGGGCCCCCGGGGTCTTGTCGCCCGGCCGCACCTGTGCCATATAGGTCTGGACCAATACTCCGGACCTGGAGGCCCGACCGTGCGACGCCCCTCCTCCCTCGCCGCCACCCCGGTCCGCGTGGCCGCCCTCCTGCTGGGCGCGAGCGTGAGCGTGAGCGCGTGCACCGCCGCCGCGCCCGACCGGGACAAGGACACCGGGCGCCCCTCGGCGCCCACCGGGGTGACGGCACAGGCGGGGAGCGCCACCTCCGTCCATGTCATGTGGCAGCCGGCCTCCGACGACACCGAGGTCACCGGATACGACGTGTACGAGCGGGGCCGCAAGGTCAGGAGCCTGCCGGCCGCCAGGACCATGGTGGACGTCGACCACCTCGCGCCCTCGACCGCGTACAGCTTCACCGTCCGCGCCCGCGACGCCGCCGGGAACGTCTCCGCGCCGAGTGCCCCCGTCCCGGTGACCACGCCCGCGCCCACGCCCGACGACCGCACCGCGCCCTCCCGGCCCTCGGGCCTGCGCGGCACCGCCGACGGCAGCCGCGCGGCGACCCTGACCTGGCGGCCCGCCTCGGACGACCGGGCGGTCACGGCGTACGACGTCTACCAGGAGGACTCCCGTATCCACAGCGTCGCCGGCACCGCCACCACGGCCCGCCTCACCGGCCTGCGCCCCGGGACGGTCTACACCTTCACCGTCCGCGCCCGCGACGCCGCCGAGAACTCCTCGCCCGACAGCGACGCCGTCGACCTCACCACCGCCCCCGCGCCCGGCGCGCGCCCCGTCACCGCCCCCACGGACCTCGCGGCCACCGCGCTCAAGGGTGGCGAGATCCGGCTCACCTGGACGCCGCCGCGCACCGACGGGGGCGCTCCGGTCACGGAGCACCAGCTGTACCTCAACGGCAGGTTCGCCACCACGATCGTCTGGGGCGCGCAGCCGCCGCCCGGCACGGCGACGTACACCTTCACCGTCACCGACCGGCCCGGCACCCGCTACAGCGTCAAGCTCCGCGCCAAGCTGCCGGACGGCACCTGGGGCGACTTCTCCGCCCAGCGCACGGTGGTCGTGGCCTGACCGGCCGGGCTGCCCGGTCGGTCAGACCGTCCCCGACAGCAGGGCGTTCGCCACCGTCTCCGCGACCGTACGGGCGAACCGCGGCGCCTTGTCGCGGTCTCCCATCAGCATCAGCAGCCAGACGAAGACCGGCCCGACCAGCAAGGCCTGCACGGTGGCCGGGTCGGGCAGCCCGGTCAGCTCACCGCGCGCCACGGCCCGCTGGAGCACCTCCGTCACGAGGAGCCGCTCGCGGGTGAGGAAGGTCTCCGAGAACCGTACCGCGAGGGCGGAGTCGCCGTAGATGTCCGCGAGCAGTCCGGCGAGCACGTCCATCGGCGCCGAGCCGAGCTGTGCGGCGATGGTCCCGCAGAGTGCGGCCAGGTCCCCGCGCAGGGAGCCGGTGTCCGGCGGCGCCTGCTCCCGCATGTCGTGCACCACCGCCGAGAAGATCATCTCCTGCTTGGTCGCGTACCGCCGGTAGATCGCGGCCTTGCCCACCCCGGCCCGCTCCGCCACCGCGCCGACGGTGAGGCCGGCGTACCCGCGCTCCACCAGCAGCTCGCGGGTGGCGCGGACGATCGCGTGATCCACCTGGCTGTCCCGGGGGCGCCCGACTCCTTGTTTGGGGGTGATCATGGGCCTACTATACGGAACCGCTAGTATCGAAACTGGTGGTTCCGTAATGTGTGGGGGGTTGGAATGATCAAGTGGGCAGGCCGCATCTTCGTGTTCCTGGGGGTCGCGCACACGCTCGGCGCACTGGTGCCGACGTTCCCGCGCTACGCGGGCGACTGGTTCACCGGGGAGCTGTGGCCGCTCAAGGAGCAGCTCGTCGAGATGGGCCCGGCCATGGGCGCCTTCTGGCTGACCGTCGGCAGCTTCGGCGTCCCGCTCTTCGTCGTCGGCCTGCTGGTGCTCTGGCTGGACCGGCGGGGCATCGTGCCGCCGTTGTTCGTCGCGTGGACGCTGGGGATCTGGTCCGTGTTCGGCGCCGTGATGGTCGAGTTCGCGCCCTGGCCGCTGGTCTGGGTCGCCGTCGGGCTGCTGGTCGCCGGAGCCCGGCGCGCCGGGCGGGCCGCGGTCGCCCCGGCCGCCTGAGCCGGTCGCGGACACGGCTCCGCCCCCGGCGCTGTGCGGCGCCGGGGGCGGAGTGACCGGGTGGTGGCGTCAGCCGACCAGCTGCTCGTACGCGGGCAGCGTGAGGAAGTCCGCGTAGTCCCCGTCCAGCGAGACCTTCAGGAGCAGGTCGTGGGCCTCCTGCCAGCGTCCGGCCGCGAAGGCCTCCTCGCCGATCTCCTCGCGGATCGCGGCGAGCTCCTCGGCGGCGACCTTGCGGGCCAGGTCGGCGGTGGCCTCCTCGCCGTTCTCGAAGACGACACCGGCGTTGATCCACTGCCAGATCTGCGAGCGCGAGATCTCGGCGGTCGCCGCGTCCTCCATCAGGTTGAAGATGGCCACCGCGCCGAGGCCGCGCAGCCACGCCTCGATGTAGCGGATGCCGACCTGGACGGCGTTGCGCAGGCCCTCGTACGTCGGCTTCGCGTCGAGCGAGTCGATGGCGATGAGGTCACCGGGCGCCACGGAGACGTCCTCGCGGAGGCGGTCCTTCTGGTTGGGCTTGTCGCCCAGCACGGCGTCGAAGGAGGCCATCGCGATCGGGACCAGGTCGGGGTGGGCGACCCAGGAGCCGTCGAAGCCGTCGTTCGCCTCGCGGTCCTTGTCCGCCTTGACCTTCTCGAAGGCGACCTTGTTGACCTCGGGGTCCTTGCGGGACGGGATGAACGCCGCCATGCCGCCGATCGCGTGCGCGCCCCGCTTGTGGCAGGTGCGCACCAGCAGTTCGGTGTACGCGCGCATGAACGGCGCCGTCATCGTCACCGCGTTGCGGTCCGGCAGGACGAACTTGGCCCCGCCGTCACGGAAGTTCTTGACGATGGAGAACAGGTAGTCCCAGCGGCCCGCGTTGAGGCCCGAGGCGTGGTCGCGGAGCTCGTAGAGGATCTCCTCCATCTCGTACGCCGCCGTGATCGTCTCGATCAGGACGGTCGCGCGGACGGTGCCCTGCGGGATGCCGACGTAGTCCTGCGCGAAGACGAAGATGTCGTTCCAGAGGCGGGCCTCCAGGTGCGACTCCGTCTTCGGGAGGTAGAAGTACGGCCCCTTGCCCAGGTCGATGAGGCGCTGGGCGTTGTGGAAGAAGTACAGGCCGAAGTCGACCAGCGCGCCGGGGACCGGGCGCCCGTCGAAGCGCAGGTGGCGCTCCTCCAGGTGCCAGCCGCGCGGGCGCATGACGACCGTCGCGAGCTGGTCGGCCGGCTTGAGGGCGTACGACTTGCCGGTGCGGGGGTCGGTGAAGTCGATGCGCCGCTCGTAGGCGTCGATCAGGTTGAGCTGGCCGAGGACGACGTTCTCCCACGTGGGGGCGGAGGCGTCCTCGAAGTCGGCGAGCCAGACCTTGGCGCCCGAGTTGAGGGCGTTGATGGTCATCTTGCGGTCGGTCGGGCCGGTGATCTCGACGCGGCGGTCGTTCAGCGCGGCCGGGGCCGGCGCGACCTTCCAGCTGTCGTCCTCGCGGAGCTGTGCGGTCTCCGGGAGGAAGTCGAGCGTGCTGGTGCGGGCGATCTCGGCGCGGCGCTCCGCGCGGCGGGCGAGGAGCTCGTCACGCCGGGGCGTGAACCGCCGGTGCAGCTCGGCCACGAAGGCCAGGGCCGCGTCGGTCAGGACCTCGTCCTGCCGGGGCAGGGGCTCGGCTTCGACGATGGCCAGCGGAGACGGCGCTGGTGCGGACATGAGCTGTCACTTCCTTCAGCGGGGGCTTTGGCGCGGCGCCATGCCGCGGCCGCCGGGCGTACGCGCGCGGCACTGAGTGCCGTGGGAGCCGAGATACGGTCACGGGCGCCTTCTGACGGTCGGGTGCTTCTGAACAGTGGATACTAGTTTCCTCATAGTGGAAGTTCAATGGTCTGTTGATGTCGAGATTCTCTGGGTCGACACAACGTGGCTCTGGGTGCCACCTCGTACACGCGGTGTTCACTCCAGCCGCGCGAGATCCGCCGCGGTGTCGATGTCGTAGGCCTCAGCGACGTCCCCGCACTCCACAAGAGCGATCGCCGCCTCGTGCTCCCGCAGGTAGGCGCGTGCCCCCCGGTCGCCCTCCGCACTCGCCCTCACCTGCGCCCACCGGTCCGCCCCGAACAGCACCGGATGGCCGCGCTTCCCGTCGTACGCGGCCGCCACCAGCGCGTTCCGCGCGCCGGACGTGCCGTACGCGCCCACCACCCGGGCCACCGCCTCCGCCCCGATCCCCGGCTGGTCCACCAGCGACACCACGACCGCGTCCGCGCCCGAACCGGCCAGCGACTCCAGCCCCGCGCGCAGCGACGAGCCCATGCCCCGCTCCCACTCCGGGTTGTCCACCAGGACGCACCCGGGCAGCGACGCCCGCTCCCGTACGGCGTCGGCGGCGGCCCCCAGCACCACGTGCACCACCGCGCAGCCGCCCTCGCGCAGCACCCGCACCGCGTGCTCCACCAGGGGGCGGCCCCGGTGCTCCAGCAGCGCCTTGGGCCGGCCGCCGAGCCTGCGGCCGCCGCCCGCGGCGAGCAGCAGTCCGGCGACGACGGGTTCGCGCGGTGCTCGTCGTGTCGTCTCTTCCCCGGTCTCTTCCCTGGTCTCATCCATGGGGAGTGCATACCTCATGGCGCGGTCCCGCCCCGGCTTGGATAGGGTGCGGCTTTCGGCATTGGCGTGGGTGCGGTGCCAAGTCCTGGTCAGGAGACATGGGTTGATGAGTGGTGCTCCGCGTGGGGGAAGCGGCGGAACGGTCTTCCAGCCGCTCGAGGAGGACGATCCGCGGTCCGTGGCCGGCTACCGGCTGTCCGCCCGGCTCGGCGCCGGTGGCATGGGTGCCGTGTACCTGTCGTACACCCCGGGCGGCCGCCCGGTCGCCATCAAGGTGATCCGGCCCGACTTCGCCGAGGACGCGGAGTTCCGCCGCCGCTTCGCGCAGGAGGTGCGGGCGGCGCAACGCGTCCAGGGCCTGTACACCGCGCCCGTCATCGACGCCGACACCGACGCGCGCCGCCCCTGGCTCGCCACGGCGTACGTGCCCGGGCCGTCCCTCGCCGACGCCGTACGGGCCCACGGGCCGCTGCCCGTCGACACCGTCCTGCTGCTGGTCGCCGGGATCGCCGAGGCCCTCCAGGTCATCCACGGCGCGGGCATCGTCCACCGCGACCTCAAGCCCGCCAACGTCCTGCTCGCCGCGGACGGTCCGCGCGTCATCGACTTCGGCATCGCGCGCGCCGCCGACGCCACCTCGCTGACCGGCAGCGGCGTCACCATCGGCACCCCGTCCTTCATGGCGCCGGAACAGGCGGCCGGCCGCGAGGTCACCCCCGCCACCGACGTCTTCGCGCTCGGCCAGGTCGCGGCGTACGCGGCGACCGGCAGCCCGGCCTTCGGCGAGGGCACCTCGCACGGGGTGCTGTACCGGATAGTCCACGAGGAGCCGGACCTCACCGGAGTGCCCGACCGGCTGCGGGAGTTGGTGACCCGCTGCCTGGACAAGGACCCGGCCGCCCGGCCGTCCGTCGCCGAGCTGCTCGCCCTGTGCCAGGGGGCCAGCGACCAGACCGCCCTGCGCCGCCCCGAGGAGTGGCTGCCCGGCGCGGTCGCCGCGGACATCACCACCCGCACCGCGGCCCCCGCCCCGGCGGCGGCCACGACGCCGCCGCCCCCGGCGACGCCGCCGACCGTCGTACCGCCGACGGCCCCGGCCGCTCCGGCCGCTCCGGCCGCCCCGGCCGCCGCACCGCACCCCCCGACGGCTCCGGCGGCCCACGCCGCGCCTCCGCAGGGCTTCGGGCCGCCCGTACCGCTGCCGCAGCAACCGCAGCAGCACGTGCACGCGCCCTCGCCCATGCCCATGCCCGGGCCCGCGGTGGCGCCCACGGTGGCGCCCGCACCCGTGCCCGCGTCCGCCCGTAAGGCGTCGTCCTCGCGTACCCTCCTCGTCGCCGCCGTGGCCGCGGTGCTCGCCTTCGCCGTCGCGGGCGGCGTCACCGCCTTCTACCTGCTCAAGGGCGACGACGGTACGAAGCGCACGGAGGCGCGCGAACAGCCGGCCGCCGAGGGCGGCGACGACACTGGGGCGGGCGACGGCGCCGCGGCCGGGCACGAGACCCCGGCGGCGGCCGACCCCGCCGAGCCGTCCGGCGCCGCCACGCCGCCCAAGGCCCCCGAGCCGGTGACGTACAAGGCGATCGACCTGCCGAGCGGGTACGAGGTGTCCCTCGCCGACGACGGGTGCCGGGGACGTGGCCCTCGTCACGGTCCAGGGCTTCCCGCCCGAGTCCGACCCGAGCGACTACATCACCCTGGACCTGACGGTCTGGCGGGGGGCGCTGGACGTCGAACAGGCGAGCTGAGGGACCTCCCCCCGTGTGGCGCGCGCCGGTGCGCAGACCGTTAATCTGTCCGCAACCGTCCGGTATCCGACCATCACCGCGGCGGGCGCGAGACCGCACAGGGGTGTGCGTGTGAGGGGGAAGAGAGCAGTGTTGCGAAGCATGGGGCAGAAGGGTGTGACGGGCGCAGGCACCGGAACCGGCGAGGGCGCGGAGGACCCGCGGGTCACGGAGCTGCGCTCCGCCGTCGCCCGCCTGCGGCGCGAACTGGCCGCGCACCCCGCGGAGTTCCTGGACCGCGGGATCGCCGAGGAGGAACTGGCCGCACTCGCCGCGATGGCCCGCGACGGCGCCCCCGAGGTCCCGCGCCTGCGCCGCTCACTGCTCCTGATCGCCGGTGCGGTCGGCTCGGTGAGCGCCCTGGGCGCCGCCCTCACCGGCGTACGCAACGCCGTGGAGCTCTTCGGCGGACCAGCGGGACCGGCGGGGCCGGCGGGACCGGCGGGGGAGTGACGTAGAACCCGGTCTCATACCGTCGGGCGCCGGTCGTTCCAAGGCCCGCCCGACCGCCCGGATCAGCCCTGCGGCGCGGGCCCCGGTGGCAGGTGGACGGTCATGATCAGGTGGCAGGTCCCGTCGCCCGAGCCGCGGTAGGTGTGGGGGGCGTCGCCGTCGAAGGCGGCGGTCTGGCCGGCCTCCACGGGATGCTCGACGCCGTCCACGACCAGGATCATCCGCCCCGACGTCACGCTGACCGTCTCGACGACTCCCGCCTGGTGGGGGTGGCTGGGGTACTCCTCGCCCGGTTCGAGCCGCCAGCGCCAGACCTCGACCGGGGCGGCGCCCGACGTCGTCAGCATGAGGCGGGCCTCGCTGCCCCGCTCTCCGGTCCACAGCGGCCTCACGGCATCGCCGGACACCACGCGGACGCGGCCTTCGGTCGGCCCCTCCATCAGGGCGGACACCGAGACGCCGAGGGTGTCGGCCAACCGGACCAAGGTGGCGAAGTTCGGGTTGCCCTGGGCCTTCTCCAGGCCGACCAGAGCGCCCTTGCTGACCTTCGCACGCCGGCCGAGCTCGTCCAGGGACAGGCCCGCGCGTGTCCGGGCCGCCCTGACGTTGTGCGCCAGTGCGCGGAGGGCCGCCTCTGTCTCGGTCATCCGATCACCATTCCCATCCTCATCCTCACCCCATCCTCATCCGTGGGTCACTTCAATGCACCGCCCGGTCGTTTGGTTGACAAGGTGCGGTCGGTTCGATGTACGGTCTAGTCGTTCCATTGAAAGAGTAAGGGATGTACGTACCGTGATCGCTCTGCTGCTGGCCCTGGGCAGCTCCCTCGCCTACGGATGCGCCGACTTCCTCGGCGGCCTCGGCGCCCGCAGGGCCCACGTCCTGCGCACCGTGATGATCGCGGCCCCCGCCTCGCTCGCGGTCGAGCTGCTGCTGTGGCCCGTGCTCGGCGCCTCGTTCGGCGCCGGCGCGCTCGCCTGGGGCGCCGCGTCCGGCGTCGCCTCGGCCGCCGCCTTCGCGTTGCTCTACCGGACGCTGGCGATCGGCCCCATGAACGTCCTTTCGCCCGTCACCGCGCTGGTCTCCGCCGTACTTCCCGTCGGCGTGGGCCTTCTGCAGGGCGAGCACCTCGGCCTCGCCGGCCTGCTCGGCCTGCCGCTGGCGCTGGTCGCCGTGGTCCTGGTCAGCGCCGGGCACGGCGCCGGGTCGGCCCGCCCGTCCCGTACGGCACTGCTGCTCGCCTTCGGCGCAGGCGCCGCCATCGCGCTCCAACTGGTCTTCCTGCACCAGGCACCGTCCGACAGCGGCATCGCCCCGCTGATCATCGGCCGGGCCGTCTCCTCGGCCGTCACCCTGGCCGCGGCCGCGCTGCTGTTCCGCAGGCTGGGGACGGAGAGGCCCGCGTACGCGATGTCGGCCGCCGCCGGTGTGCTGGACTCGGTGGCGAATCTGCTGTTCCTCCTCGCCGCCCGCAGCGGGGACCTCGCCGTCGTCGCCGTCATCACCGCCCTCTACCCGGCCGGGACCGTCCTGCTCGCCCGCGCCGTCCTCGACGAACGCGTCCACCGCGGCCAGCTCGTCGGCCTGGGCGCCGCCGCCGTCGCCGTCAGCCTCCTCGCCCTCACCTGACCGGCTCACCTCACCGGCTCACTTGACCGGCTTACCTGGCCGGCCGCCCTCACCGCACCGCGACCGCCCTCACCCGACCGCCCGCAAGGAGCCTCGCATGCTCATCCACCCCTGGGACGCGAGCCTGGACGAAGCCGAATGGCAGACCTGGATCGCCGACGGCCACGACTTCGGCGTCCTCGGCGTCAACGGCCCGCCCGGCCGGCCGCCGGCCGCCGTCCCCACGCACTTCGCGAGCGAGCCCGGCCACCTCCTGGTCCACCTCGCCCGCCCCAACCCCGTCTGGGAGTCGATCGAGCGCGACCCGAACGTCCTGTTCACCGCCTTCGGCGACTACGCGTTCATCCCCGGCCCGTGGCGTGCCGCACCGGACAGCCCGCCCACCGACGGCGTCCCCACCAGTTACTACACCGCCGTCCAGTTCACCTGCCGCGCCACGATCGTCGACGAGCCGGAGGCCAAGGCCGAACTGCTGCGACGCCAGATGGCCCACTTCCAGCCCGACGGCGACCACGGCACCATCGCCGTCGGCCGGCCCCCGTACGGCCGGATGCTGCCCGGCATCCGCGGCCTGCGCCTGGCGGTGACCGACGTACGGGCCAAGTTCAAGTACGACGACCACAAGCCCGTCGAGCACCGCACCGCCGTCGCCGACCACCTCACCGAACGGGCCCAGGGCCTCGACGTGTCCGCCGCCGCCCAACAGCGCCGCCGCCGCGACCGCATCGGCCCCTGGAAGCCCTGACCCACCCACCTCCGCCCGTATGTACGAAGGAACGGCAGCCCCTCCCATGACGACCTTCCGCATCGACCCCGCCGTCGCGGACGCCTTCCCCGACACCCGTATCGCCCTGGTCACCGCCACCGGGCTGCGCGGCCGGGAGCCCTGGCCCGGCACCGCCGCGGCCCTGGAGGCGCTGGAGCAGCGGCTCGCCGACGGCACCTGGCGGCCGGCCGACGAGACCGACCCGCGCATCGAGGCGTGGCACACCGCCTACCGCTCCTTCGGCACCAACCCCCGCCGCGTCCGCCCCAGCGTCGACGCCCTCGGCCGCCGCCTGGCCAAGAAGGGCTCCCTGCCGCGGATCAACCCGGCCGTCGACTCCTACAACGCCGTCTCCGTCCGTCACGGCCTGCCCGCCGGGGCCTTCGACCTCGAACACCTCCACGGCGACGTGGTCATCCGCCACGCGGACGGCACCGAGGAGTTCACCCCGCTCGGTGAGCCCGACACCGTCGAGAACCCCAGGCCCGGCGAGATCGTCTGCGCCGACACCACCGGCGTCCTGACCCGCCACTGGAACCACCGCGACGCCCACCGCACCCGCGTCACCGAGGACTCCTCGCACGTCGTCTTCGTCCTCGAAACCCTCCACGCCGCCCGCGACGGCCATCTCCTGGAGGCGGCGACCGAGGAGCTGCGCGGCCTGCTCACCCCGCACACCGCACAGATCCGCGTGCACCACCTCACTCCGGGACGGCCCCGGGCCGCCGTCTGAGGCCCCACCGTCCGAGCGCCTCAGCGGCGGATCAGCCGCCGGTCCCTCGCCGTCGCCACCGCCGCCGTGCGCGAGTCCACGCCCAGCTTCGCGAAGACGTGCACCAGGTGCGACTTCACCGTCGCCTGGCTCAGGAAGAGCCGCTTGCTGATCTGCTGGTTGGACAGGCCCTCGCCCACCAGCTGCAGCACCTCCAGCTCGCGCCTGGTCAGCGCCTGCGCCGGGGTGCGCATCCGGTCCATCAGCCGGTGCGCGACGGCCGGCGCCAGCGCCGACTGCCCGGCCGCCGCCGTGCGCACCGCCGCCGACAGCTCCTCCGGGGGCGCGTCCTTGAGGAGGTAGCCGCTCGCGCCCGCCTCGACGGCCGCGAGGATGTCGGCGTCCGTGTCGTACGTCGTCAGCACGAGCACCCGGGGCGCGCCGGCGCGGGCGGTGATGGCCGCCGTCGCCTCCGCGCCGTCCATCCCGGGCCCGAAGCGCAGGTCCATCAGGACCACGTCCGCGTCCGGTGCCAGCTCCACGGCACGCTCGGCCGTCGCCGCCTCGGCGACCACCGTGAAGTCGGGCTCCGTGTCGAGGACGGCCCGCAGACCGGCCCGTACGACGGGATGGTCGTCCGCGAGCAGCAGGCGGATCGTCATGCGGCCGCCTCCCGGGGCAGGGGCAGTGGCACCGGGAGCGGGAGGGCCACGGCGACGGCCGTGCCCTGGCCCGGCGCGGACTCCACGGTGAAGGATCCGCCGAGCGACTCCGCCCGCGAGCGCATCGCCGGGAGCCCGAAACCGCCGCTCGGAGAAGGGGCGCAGGCGCCCGGGTCGAAGCCCTTGCCGTCGTCGACCACGTCCAGCGTGACCGAGGCGTCCATGAAGGTCAGCGTGATCTCGGCGCGCTCGGCACCCGCGTGCCGCACCGTGTTGGCCAGCGCCGACTGGGCGATCCGCAGCAGCGCCACCTCGTACGGCGTGGGCAGCGGCTGCGGCGTACCGCTCACGGAGAACCGCACCCGGGGCCCCGGCTCCGGCCCCGGCCCCGGCTCGCACAGCCGCTCCAGGGCCGCCGCCAGCGAGCCGTGTTCCAGGTCCGCCGGCGCCAGCGCCCGGACGAACCGCCGCGCCTCCGCCAGGTTGTCCTGCGCGGCGTGGCGCGCCCGCTCGATGTGCGCGGCGGCCGGGGAGCCGTCCGGCAGGGCGCGCTCGGCGGCCCGCAGCAGCAGCTGGATGGAGGAGAGGCTCTGTGCGAGCGTGTCGTGGATCTCGCGTGCCAGCCGCTCCCGTTCCGCGAGCGTGCCCGCGTGCCGCTCGGCGGCCGCCAGCTCGGCCCGGGTCGCGATCAGCTCCTCGATGAGCCGCCTGCGCCGCTCGCTCTCGCGGTACAGCGCCTGGTAGCCCAGCACCGTCGCCACCGCGACCGCCGCCCCCAGCAGCGGCCCGATGAACGCCCCCGGGTTCAGCGGCGCGCCGTGGTGGACGTACGACAGGATCGCCGCGCCCGCGGTGGCGGCCACGGCCGGCAGGGACCAGCGCACCGGCAGCAGGTGCAGGTGCAGGAAGTAGAGGGGGAACGCCGCCCACAGCCCGTCGGGGGTGAGACCCAGCAGCACCAGCCAGGCCGCACTCAGCACGCCCAGCCACAGCGCGGCGGCCGGCGCCGAGGTGCGTACGGGGGGCAGGACCGAGCCCGCCGCGTACACCGCGCCCATCACCGCGGCCGCGGCCACCACGGCCGGGTCGCCGGAGGACCGCAGCGCGGCGAGGGCCAGCAGCCCCGCCAGCAGCAGATGGAGACAGAGGCGCAGCACGCGCAGGACGGGGGTGAGGGTACGCGGATCCATGACCCGTCCAGGGTAGGTGTCGACGCCCCCGCCGCCCTCAACCGAAAGTTTGACGCCGGGGCCGTCCGGCGCGCGATGCGGTGACCGGCGGAGCGTCGGCAGGCTGGGCGTCATGTTCGTGGCATGGAGAGATCTGCGGTTCGCCAAGGGGCGGTTCGCGCTGATGGGCACGGTGATCGTGTTGATCACCCTGCTGGTGGGGCTGTTGTCGGGCCTGACGGCCGGGCTCGCGCGGGAGAACGTCTCGGCGATCACCGGGCTGCCCGCCGACCGGCTCGCCTTCGCGGCCCCGCCCCCCGGCCGGTCGGTGTCCTTCGCCGAGTCGGCCGTCCCCGACAGCGCCTGGCGCGCCTGGTCCCGGCAGCCCGGCGTCACCGCCGCCGAACCGGTGGGCATCAGCACCCTGAACGCCACCGCCGCGGGCGGCCGCACGGCGGCCGTCTCCGCCTTCGGTACGGCCCCGGGCGCCGGGATCGCCCCCGAGAGCGCGAAGCTCGGGCCCGGGAAGGCGGTCCTGTCGCGGCCGGCCGCCGACGAGCTCGGCGGGGCAGGGCCCGGTGACCGCGTACGGCTGGGATCCCGGGAGCTGGCCGTGGTGGCGGTCGCGGGCGACGCTTCGTACAGCCATACGCCGGTGGTGTGGACGTCCCTGGCCGACTGGCACGCCATGGGGCAGGGGCGTACGGGGGCGACGGTCGTCGCCCTGCGGGGCGCGGGGATCGACGTGGCGGCGGGGGACCGGGCCGCCGGTACGCGGACGCTCGGCGTCGACGAGGCGCTCACCGCCATCGGCTCCTACCAGGCGGAGAACGGCTCGCTCCAGCTGATGCGCGGCTTCCTCTTCGCGATCTCGGCGCTCGTCATCGGCGCCTTCTTCACGGTGTGGACGATCCAGCGCGGCGCCGATGTGGCCGTGCTGAAGGCGCTCGGCGCCTCCACGCCGTACCTGCTGAAGGACGCCCTCGGGCAGGCGGCGCTGATGCTGGCCGGCGGGACGCTGCTCGGGACCGCGCTCGCGGCCGGCGCCGGCGCGGTGGTGAGCGGGGGCGACGTGCCCTTCGTCCTGGAACCGGAGACCGTCCTGGGCCCGGCCGCCGTGATGATCGTCCTCGGAATGCTCGGAGCCGCCCTGTCCATCCGGCGGATCACCGCCGTCGACCCGCTGACCGCGCTGGGGAGCGCCCGATGACCACGATGAGCCTCGTCCTCGACGACGTGACCCTGACCTATCCGGACGGCGACGGCCGGGTCACCGCGCTCGACTCCGTCTCGCTCGCCGTACCGCCGGGCACCCTCACGGCGGTCGTCGGCCCCTCCGGCTCCGGCAAGTCCAGCCTGCTCGCGGTGGCCGCGACGCTGGTGACGCCCGACCGGGGGCGCGTGATCGTCGCCGGGACCGACACCGGCGTCCTCGACCGGGCGGGCAGGGCGGCCCTGCGGCGCGAGCACATCGGGATCGTGTTCCAGCAGCCGAACCTGCTGCCGTCGCTCACGGCCGCCGAGCAGCTGGTCGTGATGGCCCACCTGTCGGACCGGCGCAACCGCGCGGCCGCCCGGGCGCGGGCCCTGGAGCTGCTGGACGCGGTGGGCCTCGCCGACCAGGCCGGGCGGCGGCCGCACCAGCTCTCCGGCGGGCAGCGCCAGCGCGTGAACATCGCGCGGGCGCTGATGAACGACCCGGCCGTACTGCTGGTCGACGAGCCGACCAGCGCGCTGGACCACGAGCGGGGCGCGGCGGTCCTGGACCTGCTGGTCACGCTGACCCGGGCGCGCTCCACGGCCACCGTGCTGGTGACGCACGACCGCGCCCACCTCGACCGCACGGACCGCACGGTGACGGTCCGGGACGGCCGGCTGTCCGAGCCGGAGCCTTCGCCGGTACGGCCCTGACGCTCAGCCTGCCGCGTACAGGGCTGAGGCTCAGCCCTGGCCGTTGGCGGCGGCGGTGTTCGCCAGGGCCGTCGACAGGTCCTGCGCGACCTCCTGCAGGATCGGGACGATCTTCTCCGTCGCCGCCTCCGTCACCCGGCCCGCGGGCCCGGAGATGGAGATCGCGGCGGCGGTGGGGGAGTCGGGCACCGAGACCGCGATGCAGCGCACCCCGATCTCCTGCTCGCTGTCGTCGACCGCGAACCCCGCCTCCCGCACCTGCACCAGGGCGTCGAGGAAGCCCTCCGGCGTGGTGATGGTCTTCTCCGTCGCGGCCGGCATCCCGGTACGGGCGAGCAGCGCGCGGACCTCCTCCGGCGGGGTGTGCGCCAGGAGCGCCTTGCCCACGCCGGTGGAGTGCGGCAGCACGCGCCGGCCGACCTCGGTGAACATGCGCATCGAGTGCTTGGAGGGCACCTGAGCCACGTACACGATCTCGTCGCCGTCGAGCAGCGCCATGTTCGCGGTCTCGCCGGTCTCCTCGACGAGGCGGGCGAGGTACGGGCGGGCCCACGTGCCGAGCAGCCGCGCCGCGGACTCGCCGAGGCGGATGAGGCGGGGGCCGAGGGCGTACCGCCGGTTGGGCTGCTGGCGCACGTAGCCGCAGGCGACCAGCGTGCGCATCAGGCGGTGGATGGTGGGCAGCGGCAGCCCGCTGCTGGAGGAGAGCTCGCTCAGACCGACCTCGCCCCCGGCGTCGGCCATCCGCTCCAGGAGGTCGAAGGCACGCTCGAGGGACTGCACGCCGCCGGTCGCGGAGGCGGGCTTGGCGGCGTCGGTGGTGCTGGCGCTGGACGTCGGCACGGCACGGTCCTTTCGGGGCGGATGGGCAAGTCAGCAGCCTACCGGGCCGTCCGGCCGGGCACATCGCCCGCAGTGGGACGTCTTTGCCGGTCAGGGGCCGTTTGTCCGGGTGCTCGCCGGGATCGGTGCGTGCTCGCCGGACCTCCCTCTGTGGGTAGCTACGTTCCCTTGAATGAAATTATCTTTCCACTTCATGGAAACATCCAAGCCGCCTCCGCGCCACCGCGGCGGGCCCTCGGGGGCCTCTTGACGGCACCGGATCGGAGGGGAAGACTCCCTCACAAGCTTCAACAGTTCGTTGAAGTTGAGATGTGTGCCGTGTGCCTTGCCTCTGCCTGTGCCGTGCCGTGGGCTTGTCGGCGTTGGACGATGTGAATGGAGAACGACGGGAACGTGGACGTGAACCTGGTACTGCGCTCGACGCGCGTCATCACCCCCGAGGGGACGCGCGCCGCCTCGGTCGCCGTCGCCGACGGCAAGATCGCGGCGGTGCTGCCGTACGACGCCGAGGTGCCCGCCGGCGCCCGCCTGGAGGACGTCGGCGACGACGTCGTCCTCCCCGGCCTCGTCGACACCCACGTCCACGTGAACGACCCGGGCCGCACCGAGTGGGAGGGCTTCTGGACCGCCACCCGCGCGGCCGCGGCCGGCGGCATCACCACGCTCATCGACATGCCGCTCAACTCCCTCCCGCCCACCACGACCGTCGACAACCTGCGCACCAAGCAGGAGGTGGCCCGCCCGAAGGCCCACATCGACGTCGGCTTCTGGGGCGGCGCCCTGCCCGACAACGTCAAGGACCTGCGGCCCCTGCACGACGCCGGCGTCTTCGGCTTCAAGTGCTTCCTGTCGCCGTCCGGCGTGGACGAGTTCCCGCAGCTCGACCAGGAGCAGCTGACCGCCTCGCTCGCGGAGATCGCCGGCTTCGGCGGCCTGATGATCGTGCACGCCGAGGACCCGCACCACCTGGACGCGGCCCCGCAGAAGGGCGGCGCCAAGTACGCCGACTTCCTCGCCTCCCGGCCGCGCGACGCCGAGAACACCGCCATCGCCAACCTGATCGACCAGGCCCGGCGCCTCGGTGCCCGCGTGCACGTCCTGCACCTCTCCTCCAGCGACGCGCTGCCGATGATCGCCGCCGCCCGCCGCGAGGGCGTCCAGATCACCGTCGAGACCTGCCCGCACTTCCTCACCCTCACGGCCGAGGAGATCCCGGACGGGGCGACGGAGTTCAAGTGCTGCCCGCCCATCCGTGAGGCGAGCAACCAGGACGCCCTGTGGGAAGGCCTCGCGGACGGGACGATCGACTGCATCGTCTCCGACCACTCGCCCTCCACCGCCGACCTCAAGACCCCCGACTTCGCCACCGCGTGGGGCGGCATCTCCTCCCTCCAGCTGGGCCTGCCCGCCATCTGGACCGAGGCCCGCCGCCGCGGCCGCACCCTCGAGGACGTCGTCCGCTGGATGTCCACCGCCCCGGCGCGGCTCGCGGGCCTCGGCCAGAAGGGCGCCATCGAAGCGGGCCGGGACGCCGACTTCGCCGTCCTCGCGCCCGACGAGACCTTCACCGTCGACCCCGCCGAGCTGCAGCACCGCAACCGGGTCACGGCGTACGCGGGCAAGACCCTGCACGGCGTCGTGAAGTCCACCTGGCTGCGCGGTGAGCGCATCGCCGACAACGGCACCCTGGCCGAGCCGAGTGGCCGGCTCCTCGAAAGGACCAAGTGACACCCGTGACCGCCATACCCAGCTTCACCGGCGACGCGAACCCCTACGGCGGCGGCGACCCGTACGCCGACTACCGCACCGCCGACTTCGCCTTCACCAGCCTGGTCGACCTGGCCGACCGCCGCCTCGGCGCGGGCGTCATCGCCGCCAACGACGAGTTCTTCGCCGAGCGCGAGAACATGCTCAAGCCCGAGCCCGCCGAGTTCGACCCCGAGCACTTCGGCCACAAGGGCAAGATCATGGACGGCTGGGAGACGCGCCGCCGCCGCGGCGTCTCCGCCGACGAGCCGCACCCGACCGCCGAGGACCACGACTGGGCGCTGGTACGCCTCGGCGCGCCCGGCGTCGTACGCGGCATCGTCGTCGACACCGCCCACTTCCGCGGCAACTACCCGCAGGCCGTCTCCATCGAGGCGACCTCGGTGGCCGGTTCCCCGTCGCCCGAGGCCCTCCTCGCCCCCGACGTGAAGTGGACGACGCTCGTCCCGCGCACCGCCATCGGCGGCCACGCGGCCAACGGCTTCGCCGTCGACGTCGAGCAGCGCTTCACGCACCTGCGCGTCAACCAGCACCCCGACGGCGGCATCGCCCGCCTGCGCGTCTACGGCGAGGTCGCCCCGGACCCGGCGTGGCTCGGCGTGCTCGGCACCTTCGACGTCGTCGCGCTGGAGAACGGCGGCCGCGTCGAGGACGCCTCCGACCGCTTCTACTCGCCGGCCACCAACACCATCCAGCCGGGCCGCTCCCGCAAGATGGACGACGGCTGGGAGACCCGCCGCCGCCGCGACAAGGGCAACGACTGGATCCGCTACCAGCTGGTCGAGCAGTCCGCGATCCGCGCGGTCGAGATCGACACCGCGTACCTCAAGGGCAACAGCGCGGGCTGGGCGGCCCTGTCCGTACGCGACGGCGAGAGCGGCGAGTGGACCGAGTTCCTCTCCCGCACCCGCCTCCAGCCGGACACCAACCACCGGTTCGTCCTGCCGGAGCCGGTCGTGGGCACCCACGTCCGCATCGACATCTACCCCGACGGCGGCATCTCCCGCCTGCGGCTGTTCGGCTCGCTGACGGAGGAGGGCGCGAAGCGCCTCACCGCCCGCCACGAGGAGCTCAGCTGACCGTATGACCCGGGCAGTACGACACCTGCCCGCACGCGAGCGGCGCACCGGCCCGACAGCACCGGTGCGCCCTCGCGCCTTTTCCACGCCCGCGGCGCCGGCACGCCCGGACCCGGTGCGCGTCGCGCGCCCTGCTCGCGGCTTCCGCGACCGCCGCGCCTGCTGGTCCCCGTGCGTGCCGCTCCTCGCGCCCGCGGCGCCTCGGCTTCGCGGTGCCCGTCGTCCGCCGCTTTTGCGGCGCCCGTCGCCTTCCCGGCGCCCCGGCCGCGCCCGCTACGCCGCGTGGCCGCCGTCCACCGCGAACTCGGCGCCCGTCACGTACCCCGCCTCCTCGCCGGCGAGGTACGCGACCATCGACGCCACCTCGTCCGGCGCGCCGAAGCGCCCCAGCGCCGTCAACGCGCGCTGGCCGTCCGCGTACGGGCCGTCCGCCGGATTCAGGTCGGTGTCGACGGGCCCCGGGTGGACCAGGTTCGCCGTGATGCCCCGGCCGCCGAGCTCCCGCGCCAGCGCCTTGGTCAGGCCGGACAGCGCCGACTTGCTCATCGCGTAGAGGGTCCCGCCGGGCCCCGGTACGCGCTGGGTCATGCACGTACCAATGGTCACGATCCGCCCGCCCCGTGCCATGCGCGCCGCCCCCGCCTGCGAGGCCAGGAACACGCCGCGGACGTTCACCGCGAGGACCCGGTCCACGTCCGCGAGCGTCAGGCTCTCCAGCGGGCCGAGCACCCCGACCCCCGCGTTGTTCACCAGCACGTCGAGCCGCCCGCCGCCCAGCGCCCCGGCGGCGCGCTCCACCGCGCCCGCCGCCGACGCGTCGGCCGCGTCCGCGCGCAGGGCGATCCCGCGCCGCCCGGTCGCCTCGATCTTCCGCACGACCTCCCGGGCCGCCTCCTCGTCGCGTACGTAGGTGAGGGCGACGTCCGCGCCCTCCCGGGCCAGCCGCAGCGCGATCGCGGCGCCGATGCCGCGGCTGCCGCCGGTGACCAGAGCGGTCCTGCCGTTCAAAGTGAGCTCCATGCCGTTCTCCGTGCTTCCCTCGGAAGTGGTTGCGCGCTCAATCACATCCGAGGGGTCGCCGTACCGCTGGCGGCGATCGGACACGGAGATCCACTGCCGGACGAAGGACGGCTTGCGGCCGCGGGCGCGGTCCGGCCAGGTGACGGACGATGAAGAAGGACCTGATGAGGAAGGTCTGATGAGAAAAGCCTGATGAGAAGGGCACCAGCCATGGCCAAGCTCACCCTCACCTCCTTCGTGACGCTCGACGGCGTGATGCAGGCCCCCGGCGGCCCCGACGAGGACCGCACCGACGGCTTCGCGTACGGCGGCTGGAGCGTGCCGTTCGTGGACGAGGAGTTCGGGCGGTTCATCGACGAGGTCTTCCAGCGGGTGGACTGCTTCCTCCTCGGCCGGCGGACGTACGAGATCTTCGCCTCGTACTGGCCCAAGGTCACCGACGAGAGCGACCCCGTCGCGAGCCGCCTCAACACCCTGCCCAAGTACGTGGTCTCCACGACCCTCGACACCGCCGACTGGCACAACTCCATCGTGATCAAAGGCGACCTGACCGAGGAGGTGAACCGCCTCAAGCAGCGGCCCGGCCGCGAGATCCAGGTCCACGGCAGCGCCCGCCTCGCCCAGAGCCTCCTCGCGCACGGCCTGGTCGACGAGCTGAACCTCCTCGTCTACCCCGTCTTCCTCGGCAAGGGCCGCCGCCTCTTCCCCGACGGCGGGACCCCGACCGCCTTCGAGCTCACCGGCCACCGCACGACCCCCACCGGCATCAGCATCCATACCTATCGGACCGCCGGGCCCGCCCAGTTCGGCACCTTCCAGCCCGGGGAGTGAGCGGAGAGCCGGCCGGGCCGTGTCCGCGAGGCCCCTCACCCGGCCACCGCCGGGAGGCGCCACCGCCCGGCGGGCGGACTACCGGAACGTCCTCCAGTACTGGCGTCGCTTCTCGTCCCTCACGACGACGCCGAGACGGGCCAGTTCCTCCCGGAGCTCCCGTACGTCGTCATCGGAGGAGCCCTTCTTCTCCAACGACTCCTGGCGGGCCTTGAGGAGGGCGTTCGCGCCCTCCGGCAAGCCGGGGGTGTCAGGGACCCACCGGCGGAACTCGTCCTCGTACGGATCGGCGTCCGCCCACGCGTAGCCGTGTTCGGTGAAGGCGTCGGCGACACGGCCGGCGTCCAGATCGCACTCCTGCCGAGCGAGCTCGCCACCGTCGTGGCCGAGCAGGACGAGCTGCTTGCCGTCCCGGAACACCGCGGCGACGGCGTCGCGTGGGAATTCCCGCGCACGCCCCTCACGGGTGAGCACAACGCGGTCGTCCGACAGGCGCACCACCAACTGCTCGTGCTGGATGACGAATCCGAGGACCAGCCCTGCCGCCGCACCCGCGGCGACCAGCCACGGAGCGGGGACCGACGCGACGAGCTCGGCCGGCCCCTGCAGCGGTGCCCAGGGAAGCGTCACCAGCCAATCGGCCAAGGGGCCCGCCAGCCGGCCGGCGCCCGCCCCCGCCAGCAGCAGAACGACGTAGACCAGCACGGTGCCGCGCACCGACCGGCCGAGCACGGTGAGCTTGTCCCCTCGTGGGTGTCGCTCACGTCCCTCGCGCATGCTCATGCTTTCCCCTTGCTCCTGTCGGGTAATAATAGACCGAGCGCTCGGTCTATTATTACTGGACGGAGACCGGAAGAGCCCGGAGCCGAGCAGAAGGGGACCACGATGAGGACAGTCGATCCGGTCAGGCACCGGGCCCGGCGCCGGCACATCGTCAACACCGCGGCCGAACTCTTCGCCGCCAGAGGTTTCGAGCGCACCACCACGGCGGAGATCTGCAAGGCCGCGGGCATGAGCGCGGGCAACCTCTTCCACTACTTCCCCAACAAGCGTGCGATCTTCCACGCCGTCTTCGAGGACGAGAAGCACGACGGCGCCACCAAGGCCGAGCGTCTCGCCGCCGCCCGCGCCGCCGACGATCCGTGGACCGCCCTCCTCGACACCGTCGACCTCCTCGCCGCCCCGGCTGCGGAGCCGCTGGTTCCCGCCCTCGTGATGGAGGCGATGATCCAGGCCTACCGCGACCCCGATCTCGAAGCGCTGCTGAGCCGTGACAACGAGGAGGAGCGGGCCACCATCGCCACCCTGCTGCGGAAGGCGGGCGCGGCGGGCCGGATCGACCCGGGCCTGGACCCGGACGCCACCGCGGCCTGGGTCATGGCGCTCATCGGCGCTCTCTACACCAGCGCCGCCACCGACCCGTCCTTCACGCCGGCCGAGCAACTCCCCACCCTGCGCCTCATCATCCAACGCTTCCTGCGGCCCGGGACCCATGAGGAGCGGGAGCGGTGAACGGGTGCAGTGGCAGCCCGTCGGCCCGTGCCGGATACGGGGGCCGGGCCGCCAACGCTCCGGCGTAGGGGCCCTCGACGCGTGGGCGCGGCCCGGGTACGGTGATCGTCCGCGTGCGAGCCGCCGACGCCTCCACACCGCCCACGCACCCTGGAGACCGGCCGCATGTCGTCGCTCGCCGCCGCCCCCGCGCCCCCGTACGCCCGGAGGGCCTGGCTCACCGACCTGCCCGTGCTGCTCGTCGCGGCCGTCTGGGGCGCCAGCTACCTCGCCGCCAAGGGCATCACCACCGCGCACACCGTGATCGCGGTGCTGGTCCTGCGCTTCGCGGTGGTCCTGCCCGTGCTCGTGGCCGCCGGGTGGCGGGCGCTGCGCGCCCTGACGGCGGCCCAGTGGCGCGGGGCCGGAGTCCTCGGAGCCGTACTGAGCGGCATCTTCCTGCTGGAGACGTACGGGGTCGTCCACACCTCCGCGACCAACGCCGGGCTCATCATCAGCCTCACCATGATCTTCACGCCGCTCGCCGAGGCGGCCCTGACCAGGACCCGCCCGTCCGGCTCCTTCCTGGCCGCCGCCGGCCTGTCGGTCGCGGGCGTGGTGCTGCTGACGCAGGGCGGCGGGCTCACCGCCCCCTCGGGCGGCGACCTGCTGATGCTGCTCGCCGCCCTCGCCCGTACGGTCCACGTCCTCGCCATGTCCCGTATCAAGGCCGTCCGGGGCGCGGACTCGCTGTCGCTCACGACGGTCCAACTCGGCGGCGCGGTGGCGGTCTTCGCCCTGATCGCCGTCGCCGTGCCGGGGAGCGGCGCGTCGCCGTGGACGGTGGCGGCGGGCTTCGGGGCGCGGGAGTGGGCGGGGCTGCTCTTCCTCGCGGTCTTCTGCACGCTGTTCGCGTTCTTCGTGCAGATGTGGGCGGTACGCCGTACCTCGCCGTCCCGCGTGAGCCTGCTGCTCGGCACCGAGCCCCTGTGGGCGGCGGCGGCCGGTATCGCGGTCGCCCGCGAGCAGGTGGGCGCGGTGGGCGTCGGCGGCGCCGTGCTCGTGCTCGCCGGGACGTGGTGGGGGAGGAGCGCCGCGGGCCCGCGGTGATCGGCGGGACACCGCGGGCCCGGGACCAAGGTGTCTGTCCGCCGCAACTCCCCTCTCCGCCCCAGTAATACGTCTGTTTCCCGCTCGAGGCCTTTCCTCTCTTTTTGTGGGGTGGGGTGGGGGGGACCCCCCCCCCCCCTCCCCCACCTCCCCCCCCCCCCCCCCCCCCCCCCGGGACCGGGGTGCCGGTCAGCCGAAGTTCACGTCGCTGCACAGGTAGTACGTCTGGTCCATGTGCGAGGCCTTCCAGATCGTGTAGACGACGTGGTGGCCCGTGCGCCCCGGGGCGCTGACGTCGTCGATCACATAGTTCTGGCCCGGGGCGTAGCGGCCGGTCTGCTTGACCAGCTGCAGGTCGCTCCAGCTCAGCGCCTGGGTGGCGGGGTTGAAGCCCTGCTTGGTGACGTAGACGAGGAAGTAGTCCGCGCCGTGGCTGGCCTGGTCGAAGAGCTTGACCGTGAAGTTGCTCGTGACGTTCGTCGTCTTCCACGGGCCGACGGCGTCCAGGGCGTTGTAGCGGCCGCCTTCGGTCCGGCCGCCGCTGCACAACTGCCCGTTGGGGATGGCCGCCTGGTGGTTGCCGCCGACGCCGTTGCGGTAGAGGCCGTTCCAGTTCCACATGGCGTTCGGGTTCGCCTGCCACGCCTGCCAGCACATGGGGTCCTGCTGCTGCATGGCCGGGTTCATGTGGTCGCTGCCCCAGCGTAACCAGCAGCCGTAGTTGCGGGACGCCGGGTCGACGACGGACCCGTGCGCCGAGGCGGTGCCGGACCAGGGGATCAGGGCGAGCAGCGCGGCGGAGAGCAGGGTGAGCAGGTGCACCGTCCAGCGGGGGCGGCGGCGCGTGGGGCCCGTGGTACGGGCCGGGCTATCGAGATCACGACCAGTCATGTGTGCGGCTCCATCGTCCGGTTGAGTGGGGTGCCGGGTGGATGGGAGCGCTCCCAGTCCTGGCGTACCCACCCTCGCACGGCGGAAAACCCGACGGCTCCCCCGCTCGTGGCCCGGTCAACGCCGCTCACGCCCGAGTCAGGGCTGCCCGACGGCGAGGGGCGCGCGTAGGGTGGGCCGATGGAAACCGTCGATCTCGGCGCGTACGGCGAGGAGTTCAACGCCGACCCGTATCCGTACTACGCCAAGCTCCGCGCGAGCGGGCCCGTCCACCACGTCCGCACCCGCCTCGGGCACGAGGTGTGGCTGATCGTCGGCCACGTGGAGGCGCGGGCCGCGCTCGCCGACCCGAGGCTGTCCAAGTCGCCCGCCAGCGCCGGTCTCGAGAGAATGCTCGACGAGCAGCTCATCGGGCCGCACCTGCTGGTCGTCGACCCGCCCGACCACACACGGCTGCGGAAGCTGATCGCCCGTGAGTTCACCGGGCGGCGCGTCGAGGCTCTGCGGCCGCGCGTCCAGGCGATCACGGACGAACTGCTCGACGCCATGGACGGACCCGAGCGGCGTGCCGACCTGGTCGACGCGCTGGCCTTCCCGCTGCCCATCACCGTCATCTGCGAGCTGCTGGGCGTGCCCGCCGCCGACCGCGCCCGCTTCCGCGCCTGGTCCACCGAGATCGTCGCCCCGACCGGAGCGGACCCCGAGCTCGAAGCGATCCATGCCCTCGCCGCCTACCTCGACGAACTCATCGAGGACAAGCGCTGCTCCGGCCCCACCGACGACCTGCTCTCCGCGCTGCTGCGTACGCGCGCCGAGGACGGCGACCGGCTCTCGTCCCGCGAACTGCGGGCCATGGCGTACCTGCTGCTGATCGCGGGGCACGAGACGACCGTCAACCTCATCTCCAACGGGGTGCGCGCCCTGTTCGCCCACCCGGAGCAGCTCGCCGCGCTCCGCGCCGACTTCGGGCTGCTGGACGGCGCGGTGGAGGAGGTGCTGCGCTACGACGGGCCGGTCGAGACCGCCACGGCCCGTTTCGCCCTGGAGCCCGTGCCGGTCGGCGACACCGTCATCCCGGCCGGCGCCTGCGTCCTCGTCGGCCTCGCCGCGGGCGACCGCGACGCGGCGAGGTTCCCCGACCCGGACCGCTTCGACATCCGCCGCGACACCGGCGGCCACCTCGCCTTCGGCCACGGCATCCACTACTGCCTGGGCGCCCCGCTGGCCCGCCTGGAAGCCCGCGTCGCGCTCCGCGCCCTGCTGGAACGCTTCCCGTCCCTCGAACTCGACCCCTCCGCCGGGCCGCTCGACTGGCTGCCCGGCCTCCTCATGCGCGGCGTGCGCCGCCTTCCCGTCAGGTGGTGACGAACAAACCCATGAGCGGATTCGACCTCTCCCTCGACCTCGAACTCGCCCGGAAGGCCCTCGACGGCCAGCCGTTCAGCCGGCTCCTCGGCGCCCGCATCACCGCCTTCGGCGACGGCGCCGCCACCCTGGAGCTGGACATCCGCGAGGAACTCCACCAGCAGAACGGATTCCTCCACGGCGGAGTCCTCTCGTACGCCGCCGACAACGCCCTCACCTTCGCCGCGGGCGCCGCCCTCGGCCCGGCCGTGCTGACGGCCGGCTTCTCCATCCAGTACGTCCGCCCCGCCACGGGCCGCGTGCTGATAGCCCGCGCTTCCGTGGTCCACGCGGGACGGCGGCAGGCGGTGGTGCGCTGCGACCTGCTGACGACCGATGGGGAGGGCGGGGAGGAGACGCTCTGCGCGGTGGCGCAGGGGACGGTGCTGTCGGCCCCGAAAACGGGTGGCTGACGCGCGGGCCGGGTGTGAGGGTTCCGCCCATGGGCAACTCGCAGGCATATCCCGTTCTCCGCACCGACGACGCCTTCACGGCGTACGCCCAGGCCACGCGCCTCTGCGCGCTGCTGGCCGAATGTGAGGACGCGGTGGGCGTCTTCGCCGAGCTGCGTACGGTCCAGGACGTACGGCGGATGGCCGACGTCCTTCCCGGCGCGGCCTTCGCGTACGACGGGGCCCGCAAGGACCCGGTCACGGGGGAGTACGTCTGGTTCGACCTCGAGGTGACGGCGCTGGACGATACCGAGCTGGAGGCGCATCTGCCGCTGTCGGTCAGGGAGGACGTCCCCACCGGCAGCGTCGAGGAGCGGTTCGTCGCGGCCCTCGGCCGGGGCACGGCGGCCATCGAATGGCACGGCATGTGGCCGGGTGATCCCGAGGGTGGGCGGTACGGATCGCCGAAGGACGACGGTGTCCAGGTCGTGTTCCACTGCGACGACCCCCAATGGGGCGAGTGGGCCGAGCACCACACCGTCTTCGTCCACGTGACCAAGTTCGGCGACCTGTCCTGGGCCGAGGAACTCGCCGCGCGCGTGGGCGGCGAGGTGCTGGGCGAAGCGCACACCGGTTGGTGAGCCGACGCGGCCGGCGTTGTCGCCCATCGGCTCCGCGCCCGTCGCCGCGGACGGCACCTTCCACTCACACGGACCGGCCCGGACCGCGCCCGCAACCCGCCGAGCCGCCGGGGCACTTCGACCTCCGGCGGCTCTTCGTCGATCAGAGGGCCGACGCGATCTCCTCCAGCCGCACCGGCCGCCGCTCGCGGCGCGACAGTTCGCAGGCCTCGGCGATGCGCAGCGCGCGCAGGGCCTCGTGGCCGTCGCAGGGGTTGTCGCGGTCGCCGCGTGCCAGGCGGACGAAGGCGTCGAGTTCGGCTGCGTACGCCGGGGCGAAGCGTTCGAGGAAGCCCGGCCACGGGTTGTCGGCCAGGGGCGGGCCGAGGGGTTCGGTGGAGGTGAGGGGGGTGCGGTCGTCGAGGCCCACCGCGATCTGGTCGCGTTCGCCGGCGAGTTCCATGCGGACGTCGTAGCCCGCGCCGTTGCAGCGGGTGGCGGTCGCGGTGGCGAGGGTGCCGTCGTCCAGGGTGAGGAGGGCGGCCGCCGTGTCGACGTCGCCCGCCTCGCGGAACATGGCGTGCCCGGTGTCGGAGCCGGTCGCGTACACCTCGGTGACCTCGCGGCCGGTGACCCAGCGCAGGATGTCGAAGTCGTGGACCAGGCAGTCGCGGTAGAGGCCCCCGGAGAGCGGCAGGTACGCGGCGGGCGGCGGCGCCGGGTCGGAGGTGATGGCCCGTACGGTGTGCAGCCGGCCGAGCCGGCCGGCGCGTACGGCGTCACGGGCCGCGCGGTAGCCGGTGTCGAAGCGGCGCATGAAACCGAGTTGGAGCGGGGTACCGGAGGCCTCGACCTCGCGCAGTGCGCGGAGGGTGCCGGGTAGGTCGAGGGCGATGGGCTTCTCACAGAAGGCGGGCAGGCCGGCGCGGGCCGCGCGGGCGATGAGGTCGGGGTGGGCGGCGGTGGCCGAGGCGATCACGACGGCGTCCACGCCCCAGGCGAAGACGTCGTCGACGGTGGGGGCGGCGGTGGCGCCGGTGATGCCGGCGACCTCGGCGGCCCGGGCCGGGTCGGCGTCGGCGACCACGAGGGAACCGACCTCCGGGTGGCGGCTGAGCACTCCCGCGTGGAAGGCGCCGATACGTCCCGTTCCGATGAGTCCGATGCGCATGGCCCCCAAGGTGGGGCCGGGCCGGGTGCCATGTCAAGCGTTTGTCATGACAACCTGACTTCACGACTTTCCGTCATGATGGCATGCGGCTACGCTCGGCCCGTGCCCAAGCAGACCCGAGAAGCCCGAGACATGCGTGGAAGCAGCGGACGCGGTGGCGGCGGCGGACGTGACCGCGGCGAGGCCGCCCCCGTCGCACGGCTCCCCCTGAGCGTCGACCGCACCAGCCCGGTCCCGCTCTACTTCCAGCTCTCGCAGCAGCTGGAGGCGGCCATCGAGCGCGGCGCGCTCACCCCGGGCAGCCTCCTCGGCAACGAGATCGACCTGGCCACCCGGCTCGGCCTCTCCCGGCCCACCGTCCGCCAGGCCATCCAGGCCCTCGTCGACAAGGGCCTGCTCGTCCGCCGCCGCGGTGTCGGCACCCAGGTCGTACACAGCCAGATCAAGCGCCCGCTGGAGCTCAGCAGCCTGTACGACGACCTGGAGGCGGCCGGCCAGCGCCCCGCCACCATCGTCCTGACCAACCGCCTCCTGCCCGCCACCGCCGAGGTCGCCGCCGCCCTCGGCGTACCGGAGGGCAGCGACGTCCGGTTCCTGGAGCGGCTGCGGTTCGCGCACGACGAGCCCATGGCGCGGCTGCGCAACCACCTGCCGCCCGGCCTGCTCGAACCCGGTTCCGAGGAGCTGGAGGAGACGGGCCTCTACCGGATGATGCGCGGCGCGGGGATCACCCTGCACAGCGCCCGCCAGTCCGTCGGGGCCCGGGCCGCCACCGCGCTGGAGGCGGACCTGCTCTCCGAGGAGCCGGGTGCGCCGCTGCTCACCATGGAGCGCACCAGCTACGACGACACCGGCCGCCCTGTGGAGTTCGGCTCGCACATCTACCGGGCGTCGCGGTACGCCTTCGAGTTCCAGCTCCTGGTGCGGCCCTAGCCTCCCGTGCCCGTGCCCGTACATCATGTCGTCAGCGAGTAAGAATGTTCGGACAAAGTATTGACGGGCCGTCGCCACCGCCGTAGAAACGCACCCAGCCGCAACCGGGCGGCGCCGGGCACAGAAGGCGGACGACCACCATGCGAACCACCCGCACGGCGGCAGCGGCCCTGCTGGCCGCAGTCGTACTCACCGTCACCGCCGCCGGATGCAGCGACTCCGGCGGCAAGAGCGCCGAGGACAAGCCCCCCGCCTCCGGCGGCGGCAACCCCGCCACCACCGCGCGCATGACCATCGCCATGGTCACCCACTCCGGCGAGGGCGACACCTTCTGGGACATCGTCCAGAACGGCGCCGAGCAGGCCGCCGCGAAGGACAACGCCGAGTTCCTCTACGCCGCCGACAAGGACGGCAAGGAACAGGCCCAGCTCATCGACTCGTACGTGGCGAAGAAGGTGGACGGCCTGATCGTCACCCTCGCCAAGCCCGAGGCCGTCAAGGCGTCCGTCGCCAAGGCCGTCAAGGCGGGCATCCCCGTCATCACCATCAACTCCGGCGGGCAGCACTCCACGGCGTACGGCGCCCTCACCCACATCGGCCAGGACGAGGGCGTCGCCGGCGAGGCCGTCGGCGCCGAGCTCAACGCACGCGGCAAGAAGAAGGCCCTGTGCGTCATCCACGAGCAGGGAAACGTCTCCCTCGAAGAGCGCTGCGCCGGCGTGAAGAAGACCTTCAAGGGCGCCGTCGAGAACCTCAACGTCGAAGGCACCAACATGCCCGCCGCCACCTCCTCCATCGAGGCCAAGCTCCAGAGCGCCGACGACATCGACGCCGTCGTCACCCTCGGCGCGCCCTTCGCCGCCGCCTCCGTCAAGGCCAAGCAGAGCGCCGGCTCCGGCGCCGAGATCGACACCTTCGACCTCAACGCGGCCGTCGTCGCCCAGCTCAAGGCCCGGCAGATCGGCTTCGCCGTCGACCAGCAGCCCTACCTCCAGGGCTACCTCGCCGTCGACGCGCTCCGGCTCCACAAGGACAACCTCAACGTCATCGGCGGCGGCAAGCCCGTGCTCACCGGCCCCGCCCTCGTCACCGAGAAGGACGCGGAGCGGCTGGCGGACCTCACCGCCCGCGGGACCCGATGAAAACCGGACACATCGCCATGACCGATACTTGCCCAGTCGTACGGCAAGGACAGCGAACAGAGCAAAAGGGGCACGGCGTCGTGGCAAGGAGTCCAAGGAACCCAGGGAATCCAAGGAGCCCGAGGGGTTCGATGGGTCCAAGGGGCCCAAGGGATCCGCAGGCGGCAGGAGCGGCGAAGCCCACACGAGCACGCACCCGGGTACGGCCGCGGACCCGCGCCCTCCGCGCGGCCCTCGCCGCGGTGCTCGGTCTCACCCTCACCGGCGCCCTCGCCGGCTGCAGCGCCACCGGCGGCAAGCGCGCCGAGGACGCCCGCAAGGCCGCCGCCGCCCAGGGCCGGGCCGCCGTGGACACCCCGCGGTGGACCATCGCCATGGTCACCCACTCCGGCGACGGCGACACCTTCTGGGACATCGTCCAGAGCGGCGCCAAGCAGGCGGCCGTCAAGGACAACATCACCTTCCTCTACGCCCACAGCGACGAGGGACAGCAGCAGGCCCAGCTCGTCGAGTCCTACATCGACAAGAAGGTCGACGGCCTGATCGTCACCCTCGCCAAGCCCGACGCCATGAAGGCGGCCGTCGCCAAGGCCGTCAAGGCGGGCATCCCGGTGATCACCGTGAACTCCGGTGCCGAGCAGTCCAAGGCCCTCGGCGCCCTCACCCACATCGGCCAGGACGAGAACATCGCGGGCGAGGCCGTCGGCGACGAACTCGACCGGCGCGGTCGCAAGAAGGCCCTGTGCATCCTGCACGAGCAGGGCAACGTCGGCCACGAGCAGCGCTGCGCCGGCGTGAAGAAGACCTTCGACGGCGACGTGCAGAACCTGTACGTCGACGGCACCAACATGCCCGACGTCCAGGCGTCCATCGAGGCCAAGCTCCAGACCGACCGGTCCATCGACGCCGTCGTCACCCTCGGCGCGCCGTTCGCGGACGCCGCCGTCCAGGCGAAGAAGGCCGCCGGCTCCGACGCGGAGGTCGACACCTTCGACCTCAACGCCAAGGTCGCCGCCGGCCTCAAGGCCCGGCAGCTCGGCTTCGCCGTCGACCAGCAGCCCTACCTCCAGGGGTACGAGGCCGTCGACCTGCTGTGGCTGCACCGCTACAACGCCGACGTCCTCGGCGGCGGCAGGCCCGTCCTCACCGGCCCGCAGATCATCACCCAGCAGGACGCCGCCAAGCTCACGGAATACACGGAGCGGGGAACCCGATGACAGCGACCGCACCACCCGTACCAGACGAGGACCGCACGCCCTCCGGCGGTGACGAGCGGCTGCTGCGCACCTCACCGCTGCGCAGGCTGCTCGGCCGCCCCGAGCTGGGCTCCGTCGTCGGAGCCGTGGCCGTCTTCCTCTTCTTCGCCCTCGCCGCCGACAGCTTCCTGCGCGCCACCAGCTTCGGCACGGTGCTGTACGCGGCCTCCACCATCGGCATCATGGCCGTGCCGGTCGCGCTGCTGATGATCGGCGGCGAGTTCGACCTGTCGGCCGGTGTGCTGGTCACCACGTCCGCGCTCATCTCGTCGATGTTCAGCTACCAGATGACGGCCAACGTCTGGGTCGGCGTCGCCGTCTCCCTCCTCGTCACCCTCGCCGTCGGCGCGTTCAACGGCGTCATGCTGACCCGCACCAAGCTGCCGAGCTTCATCATCACGCTCGGCACCTTCCTGATGCTGACCGGCATGAACCTCGGCTTCACCAAGCTGATCAGCGGCACGGTCTCCACCAAGACCATCGCCGACATGGAGGGCTTCTCCTCCGCCCGCACCCTCTTCGCCTCGCACGTCACCGTCGGCGGCGTCGACCTCAAGGTCACCATCCTGTGGTGGCTCGCCCTGGTCGCCCTCGCCACCTGGATCCTGCTGCGCACCCGCTTCGGCAACTGGATCTTCGCGGTGGGCGGCAACGCCGACGCCGCCCGCGCGGTCGGCGTCCCCGTCCGTACGACGAAGACCGGCCTCTACATGGGCGTGGCCTTCTGCGCCTGGGTGTCCGGACAGCACCTGCTGTTCTCGTTCGACGTCGTCCAGTCCGGCGAGGGCGTCGGCAACGAGCTGATCTACATCATCGCGGCCGTCATCGGCGGCTGCCTGATCACGGGCGGGTACGGGTCGGCCATCGGCTCGGCGGTCGGCGCGTTCATCTTCGGCATGACCAGCAAGGGCATCGTGTACGCCGAGTGGAACCCGGACTGGTTCAAGTTCTTCCTCGGGGCGATGCTCCTCCTCGCGACCCTGCTCAACGCCTGGGTCCGCAAGCGTGCGGAGGCAACGACATGAGCACCCCCCTCGTGGAGCTCGACGACGTCAGCAAGTACTACGGCAACATCCGCGCCCTGGAGGGCGTCTCCCTCGAGGTCCACGCGGGTGAGATCACCTGCGTCCTCGGCGACAACGGTGCCGGCAAGTCCACCCTCATCAAGATCGTCGCGGGCCTGCACGCCCACGACGGCGGCACCCTGCGCATCGACGGCGAGGAGACCGCCCTCACCTCCCCGCGCGACGCGCTGGACCGGGGCATCGCCACCGTCTACCAGGACCTGGCCGTCGTCCCTCTCATGCCGGTCTGGCGGAACTTCTTCCTCGGCTCCGAGCCCACCAAGGGCGCCGGCCCCTTCAAGCGCCTCGACGTCGACCTCATGCGCGAGACGACCCGCGCCGAGCTGCTGCGCATGGGCATCGACCTGCGCGACGTCGACCAGCCGATCGGCACCCTCTCGGGCGGCGAACGGCAGTGCGTGGCCATCGCCCGCGCCGTCCACTTCGGCGCGAAGGTGCTGGTCCTCGACGAGCCGACGGCGGCGCTCGGCGTCAAGCAGTCCGGGGTGGTCCTCAAGTACGTGGCCGCCGCGCGCGACGCGGGACTGGGCGTGGTCCTCATCACGCACAATCCTCACCACGCGTATCTGGTCGGTGACCGGTTCGTGCTGCTGAAGCGCGGTGTGATGGCCGGCAGCCACACCAAGGACTCCGTCACGCTGGACGAACTGACCCGTCAGATGGCGGGCGGCAGTGAGCTGGAGGACCTCCGCCACGAGCTCGGACGGGCCCCGGCCCCGCCCCCCGCCCCCTCCCGCGCCGACGCCCCCGCCACCCCGCGGCCCGAGGCGCCGTAACCCCGCCGCACCGCCGCCCCCGCCCCCGTACCTGGCAGAATCGAGGGCGGCGGGCGCCGTCCGCCGCCGGCCCCGGCGCCCCACGCACCGCCCGGCCCACCCCCTGACCAGGGACGACAGGACACGTGAGCACGTACCGCGACCCCGCACACCGCGGCTCCGCCCGCGCCACCGTCCTGCGCACCATCTCCGCCCGCGAACGCCGCTCCCACCTCACCGCGCCCCGGGTGCCCACCGTCGGCATCGACATCGGCGGTACGAAGGTGATGGCGGGCGTCGTCGACGCCGACGGCACCATCCTCGAGCAGCTCAGGACCGAGACCCCGGACAAGTCCAAGAGCCCCAAGGTCGTCGAGGACACCATCACCGAGCTGGTCCTCGACCTCTCCGACCGGCACGACGTCCACGCCGTCGGCATCGGGGCCGCCGGCTGGGTCGACGCCGACCGCAGCCGCGTCCTGTTCGCCCCGCACCTCGCCTGGCGCAACGAGCCCCTGCGCGACGCCCTCCAGGCCCGCCTCGCCGTCCCCGTCATGGTGGACAACGACGCCAACACCGCCGCCTGGGCCGAGTGGCGCTTCGGCGCCGGCCGCGGCGAGGACCACCTCGTCATGATCACGCTCGGCACCGGCATCGGCGGCGCCATCCTGGAGGACGGCCGCGTCAAGCGCGGCAAGTACGGCGTCGCCGGCGAGTTCGGGCACATGCAGGTCGTCCCCGGCGGCCACCGCTGCCCGTGCGGCAACCGCGGCTGCTGGGAGCAGTACAGCTCCGGCAACGCCCTGGTGCGGGAGGCCCGCGAGCTCGCGGCGGCCGACTCGCCGGTCGCGTACAACATCATCGAGCGCGTCAAGGGCTCCGTCCCCGACATCACGGGGCCGCTCATCACCGAGCTCGCCCGCGAGGGCGACGCCATGTGCGTCGAGCTGTTCCAGGACATCGGCCAGTGGCTCGGCGTCGGCATCGCCAACCTCGCGGCCGCCCTCGACCCGTCCTGCTTCGTCATCGGCGGCGGCGTCAGCGCCGCCGACGACCTGCTCATCGGCCCCGCCCGGGACGCCTTCCGCCGCCACCTCACCGGCCGCGGCTACCGCCCCGAGGCCCGGATCGCCAAGGCCCAGCTCGGGCCCGAGGCCGGCATGGTCGGCGCCGCCGACCTCGCCCGGCTCGTCGCCCGCCGCTTCCGCCGCGCCAACCGCCGCCGCGTGGAGCGCCACGAGCGGTACGAGCGCTACGCCCAGGCGCTCCGCGGCGCCCGCTCCACCGAGGAGCCGCAGCCATGACCACCCTTCTCGACCAGACCGCCCCCACGCCCGAGCCGGCCTCCGGGCGCCCCGCCGCGGAGGACCGGCGGCACATGATCCGCCGCCGCTGGGTGACGGCCGTCGTCATCGCCCTGCTCATCGGCATCCCGGCCGGCTACCTCGTCATCTCCGCCGAGCAGAGCCGCGACAGCGGCCGCGACAAGCAGGCCGAGTCCTCCGCCACCGGCCTGCGCGACAGCTGGCCGTCCAAGATGAAGCGCCGCGTCTTCGAGGTGCCGATCCCCGGCAACGCCACCGACGTGGCCTACTTCGAGACCAGCAACTGGAAGTCGAGCCGGCTGTACGTGCAGTTCACGACGGACGGCTCGGGGCTCGACGACTTCCTCCAGGACGTCGGCAGCAGCCGTTCCGAACTGGTCGCGGACCGGGTCACGATCGGCGAGCGCGACGCCGAGACGGTCGGCTGGAGCTTCCCCGACTCGCACGACTGGGCCGGCACCACGCACCGGCGGCCCGACCCGCGACCCACCCGCGACATCACGGTCGACCTCACCGACCCGGCCGCCCCGCGCGTGTACGTCGTCTCCACCGCGACCCCGTGACCGTAGCCGCCGCGCGGCTACGAGCGGGGGATCTGGCAGGCCCCGCTGCCCTCCTGGCCCTTGGGCGGCGGGGCGCCCTTCGGCCAGGCGAGTCCGACGAAGGTCGGCCGCTCACCGCGCACCTCCGGATCGAGCCTGACCACGGCGACGGCCTTGTTGTAGGCGTTGCCCTTGTTGTCGATGCAGATCCAGCCGCTGGCCCCGTCGACCTTGTGCACTCCGCGCAGGGCGTTCCAGTCGGTGCCGATCTCCCGCAGGGTGGGGATGTAGCCGCTCTTGCGGCCCTCCGTGTGCAGCCGGATTCCCGCGATGGCGGTCTTGGCGGAGTCGTGCACGGACACGGTGCGCGAGTCGTAGACGTCGGCGGGCCCGATCGGCCCGACGGGCGGCGGCGCCGCCAGCCGCCGCATCAGCTCGCGGACCACGGCCGGTGAGCCGCCCGTCTCGGGCGGCCGGGGCTTCCTGCTGAGCCAGCCGTCGGGGTGCGAGACGGATGTGTACAGGACGGTCACCTTGCCCTCCCAGCTGCCCCCGTCCCCGCGCAGGCCGCGCAGGGCGTCCCAGTCGAGCTTCCGGTCCGAGTACAGCGTGGACGCGCCGGACCCGCTGACCACCGTGAACGGCTCCGCCTTGCACGGGCGGTTCCGGGCCAGCTCGTTGAGGAACTGCCGCAGATGGGTGGGCCGGCCGGCGAAGTAGACGGTGTTGACCTGCGGCCGCAGCACGCAGATGTCCGTGGCCATCCGCTTGAACTCGCCGGCCAGCGCGCCCTCGGCGTCCGTCCCCTCCGATTCGAAGGGCATCGGCTCGTGCGGTGACTTCCGCAGCTTCCCCTCGTACGCCTGCAGGAGCGACTCGTTGTACGGGTCCGAGGGCCTGGTGTCCTTGACCAGGATGGCGTGTTCGAGGTCCAGGTTCTTGTCGAAGTGCACCAGGGCGTCCGCCTGGTCGCTGTTGGTGGGCGCGATCCGGGCGAACAGGGGATAGCCGGTGAACTCGTCGCCGGTGATGGGACCGCCGACGACCGGGATCTTCTTCTCCTTCGTCAGGTAGGCGATGGCCTCGGCGGTCGGCCGCACGCTGAGGTCGAAGCCGAAGACGGTACGGAGGTTGTGCTTCTTGTCCGCGGCGAGGGCGGCCAGCTGGTCGGCGACCGGCCGCCACTGGTCGCGGTTCTTGCCGGGGTTGGCGAGGACGAGGCGGATCTTGGGCTGTTCGCCGCCGCTCTGCTTCTCGGACGTGGTGGCGCCGTTGGCGAAGTACTGCGCGATGTAGGCGCCCTGCACCTCGTGCAGGATCTGCCGCCTGACCGGTTCATGGTCGGAGGTCATCGGGATCATCAGGGCGATGGTGACGTGAGGCTGGCCGTCGACGCGGTCGTTCTCCTCCTTGATACGCTTCATGACCTCGGCGAGGTCGTCCATGAAGGGCTTGCCGCCGCCGTCGCTGACCCCGATGCACTCGCCCTTGGCGGTGTGCAGGCCCGGGCCGCACGGGTCGGGGTCCTCGGGGCCGTACCGGTCCCACAGGAACCACGCGCCCACCAGCGCGAGGACCACGCCCAAGGCGAGCGCCGCCATGGTCACCGGGCCGTGCCCGGGCTTGACCGGAGTGTCCGTCACCGTCCCTCCCCTGAGGTGCCCGGCCGTGCGCCGGATGCCGTCTCCCGTGCCGTCTCCCGCACCGTCACCCGCAGCAGCCGCCGCTCGCGCACGTCGCCTTCCAGGCGCAGGGTCCAGGTGTTGAGGAGGGCTTCGAGCTCGTCGAGGGGCGCCGCCGTGAGCGGGGCGCCCGCGTCGTCGTCGCTCACCACCAGGACCACGGGATGGGTGGCCGTACGCCGCCCCACGACGCGGCGCAGGGTCCGGTAGGCGGCGAGGTAGGTGTCGAGGACGGCCCGGCCCTGCGCGTTGTGCACCCGCAGGAGCATCAGCGGGGGCTGGTTCCGGTTGAGCCGGCGCAGTAGGCCGTAGTGGGCGTCGATGTCCGCGAGGAAGGCGGCGATGAGGAACTCGTTGCGATTCTCCACGCGGGCCGCCTCCGCCCCGGCCTCCTCCGCGCGGACGTCCTCCGGGTCGTCGGGGCGGGGCGGGCGGGGGCGGAAGAAGTGGAACAGCCGGATGGCGATCGCCTCCCGGTTGGAGAACGCGCCGCCCTTCTGCACCCTCAGGGCCCGCCCCCACCACCGCAGGGCCACCCGGTCGGGCCGCGGCCGCCCGGTCAGGAAGCGCACCAGCGTGGAGAGCATCGCCAGCAGGCTGCCGACCGTGCCGGTCCCCGCCAGGGGCACCTCGAGCTCGCGCAGCAGCTGGTCCCGCTGCGGCGGCTCCTCCTGCCGCCTCCGGCTCAGATCGCGCACCAGGGCGCGGTGCGCGTACTGCAGCCGGTCCAGGCCGAGATCGGCGTGGTCGGCGGCCCAGGTGTGCGCGAGGAGCCCGAGGTGCAGGCGCGGAAAGGCCGGGGCGCGCCGGCCGGCGGGGCCGCCCAGCCCGGACATCCGGGTCGACAGGTACCAGAAGGAGTCCGCGACCCCGTTCTCGACCGGGACCTCGGGCACGTTCACCGGCAGCCGCTCCGCGTACGTGTGGCGCAGGTTCCACAGCAGCTCGTTCTGCTGCGTCCGGTCGAGCCCCACGACCTCGATGACGGGCGGCCCGCCCTTGCGCCGCAGCCTGCTCCCCACGCTCGGCCGGTTCCGCGGCTCCATCAGCAGCCCGGAGACGACGCGGGCGAGGACGCGCTCGTACGTCACCCACTTCCCCCGTCCTCGCGGCCGCCGCACCGAAGCCCATGCGCACCGGCAGCCCCGCGTTGTTGGCGGCCATGTGTATCCGGAGCTCCCCGTACTGGCAAGGGGGAGGGAGCCGGGGCTCCGGTGATTGGCGCGATCTGGTGCCTGTGCCTGTGCCTGTGCCTGTGCCGGGCACAGGGGCGCCTGGGGTGGACTGCCGACTGACCGGGTGGCAGCCAACCGACCTTGACCCAGGAGACAGACCGGAGCTCGTGGCATCCATCACGCGCGGAGGCGCGAACTGGTAGACGGCCGTGGAGAAACGGGCAGGGGAACGGGGGCCCTGCTGGCTGTTCGCTTGGCACACTATGAGGCCGTAGCCTCGCAGAACTTGTTCCCGGGGGTTGGACGGACTGCGTCGGGAGGCGCAGCAGAAAATGGCCTTGTCGACTTTGCCACCGGATGCGTGTGCCCTCTGAAACCCCAGCTCGAGCCGGTGACGCAGAAGGTGTTCCTGGTGTCGCCATCTAGAGTGGAGCCCGGCAAAGCTCCTCGCGAGGGCGTGAGTTCGCTGGAGAATCCGCATGCCGTGCGGGTCCTCCACAGAGCTCATGACCCCTGGAGAGGAGGTGGAGAGAATGCCCGGCTCGGACCATGGCGACGATCGCCAGGCCCACCGGGAATCCCGCCGCATGCTCGGTCCTGTTGGTCAGTTTCTGGCGCTGGTGACGGCGCTGGTGATCGACCTGACGATCAGGCGCTTGTTCGGCGCCTGATACGGGCACGGCCCCGACGGTAGGACGCCGGGGCCGTGATGCTGCGGGTTCTCCCGAGCGGGTTGGCCCTGTCGCTCGTAACGGCGTCGGCGGGGCCTTCCTGTCGCACAAGCCTAATCCCACTCACCGCGATCGTAGACGTCACGGGTCGACCGAGAGTTCGACCTAGGCACAGTCCCTGAAGGGGCGTCGCAGCCCCCGGAAGGGGGGTCTCTCCGGATTCGCCGGACCCGCGACGGACCGGCGGTCTAGCGTACGGGCGTGCCGCGCGGCCTGCCGCGGTCGTGTGAGGAGGAATCGTCCTGTGTCATCGCCCTGTGACCCCGAGAACGCCCCCGCCGGTGATGTGGGTGCGGCGCTCATGATGATCGACTCTCAGCTCAAGGCCGTCTATGCCGGCAGGACCGAGATCGACGCCGAGCAGCGCCGGTTGATCGACCAGTACACCGCGTCCCTGACCCGCGGGGAGTTCCACGACCTGCTGGACGGCGCGTGCACGCTCATCTACATGTACATGAGGTGGCTGCGGATGGCCTACGAGGACCACGGCAAGGACGTCATCGAGTACGTCGTGCCGAGCCTCGTGGCCACCATGCGCAACATGCCCAAGAGCTTCCCTCCCGAGAACATCCCCACCATGGCGGGCCTGGTCATCGCCGCGGGCACCGGCCTGAGCCCCAGCCTCTGGCGCAAGCACCTCGGGGACTGGCCCCAGGAGGAGATGACCTCTCTGGAAGGCACCGCCGTCCTGCTCGCGGAGCACATCAACCGGATCACCGACGACCACGACTTCGCCACCCGGCTGATCACGGGAGCCCTGTCCCGCGCCGACGCGGACTGACGCGCCCTCGGCGGTAACCGGGACCGCCCGGCTCGCTGCCGCGACAGCGGCCTCCGCAGGGCCCGCTTGTACCATGCCAGGCAAACCGGACGCGGAAGGCCCGCGTCCGGCGGCGGGAACACGGGGAGGTCCGGTGGGTGCCCCACCCCCGGCCGTGGGAGATCGTGAGATGTGGGAGCGTTAGCGGGTGAGTACGACGAAGACCGAAACCCTGCAATACCGCTTTGACGGGCCGGAAGACGCTCCTGTCCTCATCATGGGGCCGTCGCTCGGTACCACCTGGCACATGTGGGACCGGCAGATACCCGAGCTCACCCGCCAGTGGAGGGTCCTCCGCTTCGACCTGCCCGGGCACGGCGGTGCCCCCGCCGAACCCGCGTCCGCGGTCTCCGAGCTGACCGACCGGCTCCTCGCCACGCTCGACGGGCTCGGCGTCCACCGCTTCGGGTACGTGGGCTGCTCCATCGGCGGGGCCATCGGCACCGACCTCGCGCTGCGGGCCCCGCACCGGCTCGCCTCGCTCGCGCTGGTCGCCTCCTCGCCCCGGTTCGGCACCGCCGACGAGTTCCGCCGGCGGGGTGTGATCGTCCGCACCAACGGCCTCGACCCGATGGCCCGTACGGCGCCCGAGCGCTGGTTCACGCCCGGCTTCGCCGCCGCGCAGCCCGCCATCGTCGAGTGGGCCGTCCAGATGGTGCGTACGACCGACCCCGGCTGCTACGTCGCCGCCTGCGAGGCGCTCGCCGCCTTCGACGTGCGTGCCGAACTCGGCCGCGTCGGGGTGCCCACGCTCGTGCTGGTCGGCTCGGAGGACACCGTCACCGGCCCCGCCGAGGCCCGGACCCTGGTCGCCGGCATCCCGGACGCCCGCCTCGCGGTGGTGCCCGGCGCGTCGCACCTGGCGCCCGTGGAGCAGCCCGCCGCCGTCACGGACCTGCTGGTACGCCACTTCTCCACCTCGTGGCAGGACACCATGGCCGCCCTCGCGGCGCCGCCCGTGATGCCCGCCATCGCCGCCACGGCCCCGCACGCCGGGCCCCTCGCCCCGCCCGCACCCGCCGTGCCCGCACCCGCCGTGCCCGGCGTCGCAGCACCCGCCCCCGCCGCACCGGCACCCGCCCCGGGTGCGCCCGCCGCCCCGGTCACCCCCGTCGCCGTGCCGCCCGCGGCACCGGCCGCCGCGTCGGCCGGCCCGGTCGTCACCGCGCCCGTCGTCGTACCCCCCGTCGCCCCCGTCGTCACCGCCCCCGCTCCCGCCGCGGCGCCGGAACCGGCACCCGCAGGGCGGCCCGACCCGTACGACGCGGGCATGAAGGTGCGCCGCGAGGTCCTGGGGGACGCGCACGTGGACCGTGCCATGGCCGCCGCCGACGACTTCACCCGCGACTTCCAGGAGCTGATCACCCGCTACGCCTGGGGCGAGGTGTGGACCCGCGAGGGCCTCGACCGCCGCACCCGCAGCGTGGTCACCCTCACGGCCCTGGTCGCGGGCGGCCACCTGGACGAGCTCGCCTTCCACACCAGCGCCGCCCTGCGCAACGGCCTGTCGCCCGCCGAGATCATGGAGGTGCTCCTCCAGACCGCCGTCTACTGCGGCGTCCCGGCGGCCAACTCGGCCTTCAAGGTGGCCCAGCGGGTGATCCGCGAGGAGACGACACCACCCGAGGCGTAACCGTCCGAGGCGTAAGAGGATGCCCTCATGGAGCCGAAGCTGAAGCTGACCAAGAAGTCCCACGCCTGCGTCCGGCTGGAGAAGGACGGGCGGACCCTCGTCATCGACCCGGGCGGGTTCAGCGAGCACGACGCCGCGCTCGGCGCCGACGCGATCCTGGTCACCCACGAGCACCCGGACCACTTCGACGAGGACCGTCTCCGCGCGGCCCTGGAGTCGCACCCCGGCGCCGAGATCTGGACGCTGCGCAGCGTGGCGGAGCAGATCTCGGCGGCCTTCCCCGGCCGGGTCCACACCGTCGGCCACGGTGACACCTTCACCGCGGCCGGCTTCGACGTGCAGGTGCACGGCGAGCTGCACGCCGTGATCCACCCGGACATCCCGAGGATCACCAACATCGGGTTCCTGGTCGAGGACTCCCTCTTCCACCCCGGCGACGCGCTCACCGTGCCCGACCGGCCGGTCGAGACGCTGATGCTCCCCGTCATGGCCCCCTGGAACAAGATCTCCGAGGTCATCGACTACGTCCGCGAGGTCAAGCCGCAGCGCGCCATCGACATCCACGACGCCCTGCTCACCGACCTCGCCCGGCCGATCTACGACCGCCAGATCGGCGCCCTGGGCGGCACGGTCCACGGCCGGCTGACCCCGGGGGACTCCACCGACCTCTGACGGCCGCCGCCGGGTCCACCACCGGCTCCACCGCCGACTGTCGGTGCCCCCGGTTAGGCTTGCCGTCATGCGCATCGCCACCTGGAACGTCAATTCGATCACCGCCCGGCTGCCCCGGCTGCTGGCCTGGCTGGAGAGCAGCGGCACGGACGTGCTGTGCATCCAGGAGACCAAGTGCACCGCCGAGCAGTTCCCCACCGAGGAGCTGCGCGCCCTCGGCTACGAGTCGTCGGTGCACGCGACCGGGCGGTGGAACGGCGTGGCCCTGGTCTCCCGGGTCGGCCTGGAGGACGTCGTCCACGGCCTGCCCGGCGGGCCCGAGTACGAGGGCGTCGCCGAGCCCCGCGCCATCTCCGGCACCTGCGGCCCGGTGCGCGTCTGGTCGGTGTACGTGCCCAACGGCCGCGAGGTGGCCCACGACCACTACGCGTACAAGCTGCGCTGGCTGGAGGCGCTCCAGGCGGCGGTCGCCGAGGACGCGGCGGGCCCGCGCCCCTTCGCGGTGCTCGGCGACTTCAACATCGCGCCGACGGACGACGACGTCTTCGACGCCGCCGCCTTCGAGGGCTCCACGCACGTCACCCCGCCGGAGCGTGCCGCGCTCGCCGGGCTGCGCGAGACCGGGCTCGACGACATCGTGCCGCGCCCGCTCAAGTACGACCACCCGTTCACGTACTGGGACTACCGCCAGCTCTGCTTCCCGAAGAACCGCGGCATGCGCATCGACCTGGTGTACGGCAACAAGCCGTTCGCCGACGCGGTCAAGGACGGCTACGTCGACCGCGAGGAGCGCAAGGGCAAGGGCGCGTCCGACCACGCACCGGTCGTCGTCGACCTCGACGTGTAGCGACGTCCAGTCACGTCTGGCCCGATGCGTAGCGACGCGTGGCCCGACGCGTAGCGCGCGCCCTGTAGTGCCGCCGACCGGTTCGGTGCGACGCTGGTCGGTATGGACATCCCCTTCCTGGACACCTGGCGCAAACGGCGCGGCGATGGGCGCGCCCCCTCCGCCGCGGACGGCGGCGACCCGGACGGCGTGGCGAACATGCTCGCCGAGTGCGCGCTGCTGCGCGCCAGGGTCCAGGAGTTGGGGGTCCGGCTCGACGACACCCCGCGCTCCCTGGAGGCGATCGACCAGCTGCCGCCGCGCTGGCGCGACGACCCGGAGGAGTTGCCCTGGCTCGGCAACGACGCGGGCCTGTACCTCGGTACGGTCATCGTACGGACGGTGCCCGGCGCGTCCTGGTACCTGACGCCGGCCGGCCATCCGGTGGTCACGCTCGCCTCGGGGCGGGAGATCCATGTCGTCGAGGCCGGGCTGGAATGGGCAATGAGCGGTTCGCCCCAGTTGTCCCAGGTGTACGCCGAAGCGGCCGAGGCCTGACAGGGCACCGCTCTGTGTAAATACGGCTTATGAGGCTTACGCCGTCTTTATGCGTGTCGGTGGTGTGAAGTCCCTTTCGCGGCTGGATAGTTTGCGCTGACCTCGACACAGCGAGCAAGGGGCAGGGCAGCGCATGGCCGTCGATCCGTTGATCGAGCTGCGGGACGTCAACAAGTACTACGGGCAGTTGCACGTCCTGCAGGACATCAATCTCACCGTCGGCCGCGGAGAGGTGGTGGTGGTCATCGGCCCGTCCGGCTCGGGCAAGTCGACCCTGTGCCGGACCATCAACCGGCTGGAGCCCATCGAGTCGGGCACCATCACGCTCGACGGGGAGAAGCTCCCCGAGGAGGGCAAGGCGCTGGCCGCGCTGCGCGCCGATGTCGGCATGGTCTTCCAGTCGTTCAACCTCTTCGCGCACAAGACCGTGCTGGAGAACGTCTCCCTCGCCCCGATAAAGGTCCGCCGGCGCGGGAAGGAGGACGCCGACCGCCGCTCCCGCGAACTGCTGGACCGCGTCGGCCTCGCCGCCCACGCCGAGAAGTACCCGGCGCAGCTCTCCGGCGGCCAGCAGCAGCGGGTGGCCATCGCCCGGGCCCTCGCCATGGACCCCAAGGTGATGCTCTTCGACGAGCCGACCTCCGCCCTCGACCCCGAGATGATCAACGAGGTCCTGGAGGTCATGCAGCAGCTCGCGCGCGACGGCATGACCATGGTCGTCGTCACCCACGAGATGGGCTTCGCCCGCTCCGCCGCCAACCGCGTCGTCTTCATGGCCGACGGCCGGATCGTCGAGGACCGCGCTCCTGAGGAGTTCTTCACCGCCCCGAGCAGCGAGCGCGCCAAGGACTTCCTCTCCAAGATCCTCAAGCACTGACAGGGGGTGTACGACGATGACGCGCGCGCGACACGCCCTCGTGGCCCTCGTGCTGGTGGTGCTCGCCACCGCGGCCACCGCCTGCGGCAAGGACGGCAGCCCGCCGGTCAAGGGGCCGCAACCCGATGAACTGCCCGTCTACCGGGTGGCGACCGGCTTCCGGCTGCCCGACTCGCCGACCTGGAACCGCGCCAAGCGCCGCGGCCACCTGGTCGTCGGCGCCAAGGAGGACCAGCCGTACCTGGGGGAGAAGGACCCGGCCACCGGCCGCTACTTCGGCTTCGACATCGAGATCGCCCGGATGACCGCCGCCTCCCTCGGCTTCGACCCGGGCACCATCGAGTTCCGGACCATCGCCTCCGCCAACCGCGAGACCGCCCTCCAGAACGGCCAGGTCGACTACTACGTCGGCACCTACACCATCAACGACAACCGCAAGAAGCTCGTCGGCTTCGCCGGGCCCTACTACATGGCCGGCCAGTCCCTCCTCGTCCGCACCGACGAGGACGACATCAAGGGCCCCCGGGACCTCGCCGGCAAGCGGGTCTGCTCGGCCGCCGGCTCCACCCCCTACCAGCGCATCGCCGCCGAGTACCCCGAGGCCGACCTCGTCGCGTACGACACGTACGCCGTCTGCGTCGACAACCTGCTGACCTTCCAGGTCGACGCGGTCACCACCGACGACACCATCCTGCTCGGCTTCGCCGCCAAGGCCCCCGACGAGCTGAAGGTGGTCGGCAGGCCCTTCTCCCAGGAGCCGTACGGCATCGGCGTCCCGCGCTCCGACAACGCGCTGCGGTTCGCCGTCGACGACGCCCTCGCGGCCAACGAGAGGAACGGCAACTGGAAGAAGGCGTACGACGCCACGCTCGGCCTCTCCGGCGTCCCGGCGCCGAAGCCGCCGGCCATCGACCGCTACCCGGCGAGCTGAGGAGGCAGCAGTCATGGACGTACTGACAGAGAACTGGTCCGTCTACGGTGAGGGGTTCCTCGGCACCGTCGAACTCACCGTCTACTCCTCGCTCCTCGCCCTCGTGCTCGGCTTCGTCATGGCGTCGTTCCGCGTCGCGCCCGTCCGCGCGCTGCGCGCCTTCGGCGCCGCGTGGGTGACGGTCCTGCGCAACACCCCCCTCACCCTCCTCTTCTTCGCCGTCCTCCTCGGCCTGCCGCGCTTCGGGCTGGTCCTTCCCTTCACGCTGTTCGCGGTCATCGCACTCGGCTGCTACACCTCCGCCTTCATCTGCGAGGCGCTGCGCTCCGGCATCAACACCGTGCCGACGGGCCAGGGCGAGGCGGCCCGGAGCCTGGGCATGACCTTCGGCCAGACGCTGGGCAACGTCGTCCTGCCGCAGGCCTTCCGCGCGGTCATCCCGCCCGTCGGCTCCACCCTCATCGCCCTCGCCAAGAACTCCGCGATCGCGGGCGCGTTCAGCGTCACCGAGCTCCTCGGGACGTACCGCACCCTCAACGAGCTGGGCTACAGCATCATCTGGACCTTCGTCTGGATCGCCGTGGGGTACCTGATCGTCACCCTCACCATCAGCGCGCTCTTCAACGTGCTGGAGAAGCGCTGGGGAGTCGCCCGATGACCACCACCGCCCTCTACGACATCCCGGGGCCCAGGGCCCGGCGCCGGCACCTCACCTACGGGCTGGTCGCCACCGCCGCGATCCTCGCCCTCGTCGGCTGGGTCGTCCATCTCCTCTTCGACACCGAGCAGTTCACGTACGCCAAGTGGAACCCGTTCGCGTACGAGGGCATCCAGGAGCTCCTGCTGCGCGGGCTGGGCAACACGCTCAAGGCGTTCGCGCTCGCGGCGGTGCTGTCGCTCGCGCTGGGCGCGGTGCTCGCCCTCGGTCGCCTCTCCGAGCGCCGGGTCTTCCGCTGGGCGGCCACGCTCGTGGTCGAGTTCTTCCGGGCCATGCCCGTCCTGGTGATGATCTTCTTCGTCTTCGTGGCGCTGCGGGTGCACCCGCTGCCCGCGCTCGTCGCCGGACTGACGCTCTACAACGGCTCGGTCCTCGCCGAGGTGTTCCGTACCGGCGTCAACTCCGTGGAGCGCGGGCAGCGGGAGGCCGCGTACTCGCTCGGCATGCGCAAGACGCAGGTGATGACGTACGTCCTGGTGCCGCAGGGCGTGCGCGCCATGCTGCCCGCCATCATCAGCCAGCTGGTGGTCGCCCTGAAGGACACCTCGCTCGGTTTCCTCATCACCTACGAGGAGTTCCTCCACGCGGGCAAGCTGATCGCGTCCAACCTCGACTACGATCTGCCGTTCATCCCCGTGGTGATGGTGATCTCGCCGATCTACATCGGGATGTGCATGCTGCTCTCCTGGTTCGCCACCTGGGTGGCGCGCAAGGAGCGCCGCAGCCCCAAGACCGAGGGAGTGGAGGTCGCACCGCCGTCCGAACCGGGGCCCCTGCTGCCGCGGAGGCCCGCCAAGCCCTAGCCAGGAGGGCCAACCCCGCCCGGCGGCGGCCGGAGATCACTCCTCGCGCAGCGGCACCGACACGTACGACGGGTCGGACGCCGGCGAGGAGAAGGTCAGCCGCGCGCCGGACGGGTTGTGCTCGATGTACAGCGGGTCGACCGTGTCGACGACCAGCGCGAGCCGGTGGCCGGCCGGCACGTCGTACGCCGTGGAGAACAGCTCCAGGTCCACGGCGAACGGCTTGCCGGGCGTCTTGTCGTGGAAGGTGTACGGCGCGTTGCTGACCAGCTTGCCCACGCCGAGCGGGCCCACGTCGTAGAGGTACGCGACGAGGGTGCCGCTCGACGCGGTGCTGGTGACCGTGGTGTGCAGCTTCGCCGTGCCCCGGACGCGCTGGGCGGAGTCGTACCGCTCGGACTGCCACACGCCGGCGAAGGCGCGGGGGAGGAGCGGGATGGAGGCGACCGGGGGGAGCTTGAGGAACTGGTCGAGGGCGTTGGACAGCATGACGATGCCGCCGTTGGCGCCCGAGTCGACGTTCGCGTACACCTTCTGACCGTCCGCCAGGGCGATCTTGCGCTCGGTCGCGCCGACCGACTTCCAGTCGGGGTAGCCCTCGTAGCCGCCCCCCGAGCGGGACTTCAGCTGGACCGGCCGCTCCCGGTCGATGCCGTTGGCCGCGCCCTTGAGGTGGTGGTCGAACCAGCGGTGGGCGTTGGTCCAGGTGTCGTTGGGCAGGCCCAGCAGGCCGGTCGCCTCGGCGGTGGCGTGGTCGCCGGGGCGCAGCTCCAGGCGCTTGGGGCCGGTGAGCTTCTCGTAGAAGGAGGCGTACTGGTTGGGCGGGAAGATGGTGTCGCCCCAGGCGTTGCCGAGCATGATGGCGGTGCCGTTGGCGTTGAGCCGGTCGAGGTACGTGACGGGGGAGCGCTTGGCGCCCCAGGCGATCATCTCGTCCTCGCGGTCCAGGTTGGAGGCGAGGAAGTCCTTGAGCGTCTGCTGCAGTTCGGCGCTGGGGCGGCCGGTGAGGTAGCCGGTGCCGCCGAGCATCGCGGCGGCCTGGAGGTGCTGCGTACGGCCGCTGTAGATCGAGTCGATGAGGTCGGCCCAGCCGCTCATCGCCACCACGGCCTTGACGCGCTTGTCGTGGGCGGCGGCGAGCAGGCTGATGCCCGCGCCGTAGCTGACGCCCGCCATGCCCACGCGCTCGGGATCGGCGGGGGTGTGGGCCAGCGCCCAGTCGATGACCTTGGAAGCGTCGGCGACGTCCGGCGGGCCCGCGACCTCGACGTGTCCGCCGGACTGCCAGAAGCCGCGCGAGTTGTAGGCGACCACCACATAGCCGGCGTCGGCGAGCTTCTTCGCCTGGGCGAGGTACTCGATCTGGGGCATGGACCAGCTGGTCGGCAGCACGATCACGGGGTAGCGGCGGGTGCCGTCGGAGTCCGCGGGCGTGACCACGTTGGCCTTGAGCACGGTGCCGCCGTCACCGGTGATGTCGACGAACCGTATACCGGCGGTCGTCTCGGTGGCCGTCCCGGTGGCGGCGGCGGTGGGCGCGAACCCCAGGGCCGTTCCGGCCACCAGGGCGGCCGAGACGGCGCCGGTCGTCGTGGTGCGCAGGGATGTACGCAGGGCGGTGCGCGGCTTTCCCACGGTTCGTTCCCCCATCGTCGGTCAACGCTTGAAAGGTGAACCGAAGGAAAACACGGCGGGCTTACCCGAAGTAACCCGTCGGTAAGTTACGCACTGGTAACGATTATTGGACGTCGTGTCAACGAGGGCCGCGGCGGGCCCGCCCCGCCGGTCAGCGCAGGGCGCTCTTCGCCTGCCACTCGGCCCAGGAGAGGTTCCACTCTCCGTAGCCGTTGTTCAGCGCCTGGGTGCCCTTCGCGTCGCCGCCCGTGACCTCGAACGGGTCGCCGACCTGCACCTGCTCGTACAGCGACCGGGCGTCGGCGGTCGTCATGCCGAGGCAGCCGGAGCTCTTGTTGGCGTTGCCCATGTAGCGGGCGTTCCACGGCGCGGCGTGCGCGTACATCCCCGACCAGGTCAGCCGCATCGAGTAGTCGACCATCTTGTCGTACGCGTCGCCCAGGCCGACCGTCTCGGAGCGCATGTTGATCGTGCCCTCCTTCGACATCAGCACCGTCTTGCCGCGCCACGACGCCTTCTCGCCGCCCGGTGTGCCGCCCGACATGGGCAGGTCCTTCACCACCTGGCCGTCCCGCAGCAGCTTGAGCCGGTGGGTGTCGAGGTCGGCCTTGACCACCTGGTTCCTGCCGATGGTGAAGGTCGTGGCGTAGTCGCGGACGAACCAGCCGCCGGACCCACCGGTGTCGATGCCGTTCAGCTCCGCGTTCAGGGTGACCTTGGTGCCGGGCTGCCAGTACTGCTTCGGGCGCCAGTCGACCCGGTCCTTGCCCGACCAGTCCTGCATCCAGCCCCACGAGCCGGTGGTGTTGTTCGACGTCGTCACCTTGAGGTGCTTCTCCACCTCGGCCTTGTTCTTCACCGGGTGGTCGAAGACGATCGACAGCGGCTGGCCGATGCCGACCGTGGTGTTCTTGCCCGGGGCCAGCGTCAGCTTGTTCACCTTGCCGGCGGCGGCGGTGGTGAAGCCCGCCGTGGCCGTGCCGCCGTTCGCGTCCCGCGCCTGGACCGTGTAGCCGGTGCCGGGGGCGGCCCTCCGCGCCGACGTCCAGGACTTCCCGTCGGCGGAGAGCGTGCCCGTGAGCGTGGTGCCCTGGGAGTCGGTGACCGTGACCTGCTTCAGGGTGCCCTCGGCGAGCGTCACGCGGACCGGCTCTCCCGCCCGGGCCTTCTCGCCCGAGAGGTTCACGGAGATGCGGGTCTCGGGCTTGGCGCCCTTGCCGCCCCCGTCAGCGGCCTGGGCGGCGCCGGAGCCGCCCGAGCACGCGGTCAGGGCGGCCATGGCAAGACCCGCGGTACCGGCCAGGGCGGTGGTGCGGAAGGGGCGGCGGCGCGGGCGGGTGCGGCGGAGCAGGGTCAACGGGAACCTCCGATGCGATCTTTCGTCCCCGAGTGAGAGGGCGATCGGCGGCGACCGGTTGCGTTAAATCGGAAGATTTCCGCCCGTGCCGGATGTGACGTGTGCCGCGGTGTCGTCGGCGGTCCGCGCCGCCCGCGTCACATCCGCGACCAGCTCCACCACGTCGGGACCGTACGCCTCCGAGTTGACCACCTTCAGCAGGAGCACGAACGAGCCGTCGGCGCCGTACGTGCGGGCCAGCTTCTCGTGGTGGCGCACCAGGTAGCGGGTGGCCGCCTGGTTGGTGATCGCACGCTGCCCGCAGAAGAGGAACACCGGCCTGCGGCCCTCGCCCGCCGTCAGCCGGCCGAGGAGCACGTACTCGCTCACGCCCGGGTCCGCGCGGTAGCGCTCGGAGCCGATGGTGAACATCGCCCGGTCCTCGACGGGCTCGGGAGCCGTGGAGACCGAGAGGCCCGGCAGCAGAGTGCGCAGGTGCGCCTCCATACGGCGGTTCGACCCCGGCCCGCCGACGCAGAACTCGGTGCGCTCGCCGAAGCCCTGCTGCGCCGAGTCGTGCGACACGATCCGCGCGTGGGCGCCGCAGTCCTTGATGAGCGCCGCCAGTTCGAGCAGCGCGAACACGTCGAAGCGCCGAACGGCGCCGTCGGTACCCGCGTCGCGGTTGACGACGAGCAGGCACTCGGCGTTCCCCGGCAGCCCGAAGAAGGTCTGCTTGCGGCGGAGCCCGCGGCGCCACAGGGCCGTGCGGGCCACCCAGCCGAGCCCCGCGCTGACCCCGGTGGCTATCACACCGAGCACGATGTTGAGCACGTCGTCATACATGGGCGCGCATGCTAGCGGCACCGTGTCGGCGGGGTCCTGGCGAGGGGCCCTCCCCGAAGTTACGCTCGCCGGACGGTCGTTCGACGGTCGTCTGACTGGAGGTACGGATGCGTCGCACCACGGTACGGAACCTCTCGCTCGTCGCGGTCACCGCGACGACCCTCACGGTGGGCGCGGCCGCGCCACCGACGCCCGCGTCCGGTACGACGACACCCGTCAAGTCGCCGGTGGCGGTGGGGTACGGAGGCGCCGTCGCCAGCGTCGACCCCGACGCCTCGGCCGCCGGCATCGAGGTGCTGCGGCGCGGCGGCAACGCCGTCGACGCCGCGGTGGCCACGGCCGCCGCACTCGGCGTCACGGAGCCGTACTCGGCGGGCATCGGCGGGGGCGGCTACTTCGTCCACTACGACGCCAAGACCCGCCAGGTGCGCACCATCGACGGCCGCGAGACCGCGCCGCTCTCCGCCGACGCCTCGCTCTTCCTCGGCGCGGACGGCAAGCCCCTGCCCTTCGACGAGGCCATGACCAGCGGGCTGAGCGTCGGCACCCCCGGCACGCCCGCCACCTGGAAGGCCGCTCTCGACGCGTGGGGCACCAAGCCGCTGCGCGACCTGCTGAAGCCCGCCGAGCGGCTCGCCCGCGACGGCTTCACCGTCGACGCCACCTTCCGCGCGCAGACCGCCGCCAACGAGGCCCGGTTCCGCGACTTCCCCGCCTCCGCCGAGCTCTTCCTGCCGGGCGGCCGGCTGCCCGAGGTCGGCTCGACGTTCAAGAACCCCGACCTGGCGCGGACGTACGAGAAGCTGGGCCGGCACGGCACCGGGGCGCTGTACCGGGGCGAGCTCGCCCGCGACATCGTCCGCACCGTGCAGGACCCGCCGGTACGGGAGGGCGCTCGGCGCACCGTAAGGACCGGGGACCTGACGGAGCGTGACCTCGCCCGGTACGAGACGGTGTGGCGCAAGCCCACGAAGATGTCGTACCGCGGCCTCGACGTCTACGGCATGGCACCGTCGTCGTCGGGCGGCACCACCGTCGGCGAGGCGCTGAACATCCTGGAGCGCACCGACCTGTCGTCCCTGTCCCAGGCCCGGTACCTGCACCGGTTCATCGAGGCGAGCCGGATCGCGTTCGCGGACCGGGGGCGCTGGGTCGGCGACCCGGCGTTCGAGGAGGTACCCGTACGCGGGCTGCTGTCGCAGAGGTTCGCCGACGCGCGCGCGTGCCTCATCCGCGACGACGCCGTCCTGACCAGCCCCCTCGCGCCGGGCGACCCGCGCCACCCGCAGCCGTGCGCGGCGGCCGGCACCGCGGCCCCGACGACGTACGAGGGCGAGAACACCACCCACCTGACGGCGTCCGACAAGTGGGGCAACGTCGTCGCGTACACCCTGACCATCGAGTCCACGGGCGGCAGCGGCATCACCGTGCCGGGGCGCGGCTTCCTGCTCAACAACGAGCTGACCGACTTCTCCTTCGCCCCGGCGAACCCGGCGGTCCACGACCCGAACCTCCCCGGCCCCGGCAAGCGCCCCCGCTCCTCCATGTCCCCGACGATCGTCCTCGACGGCCACGCCCGGCCGGTCCTGGCCCTCGGCTCGCCGGGCGGCGCCACCATCATCACCACCGTCCTGCAGACCCTGACCGGCGTGGTCGACCGCGACCTGCCGCTGGTCAAGGCCATCGCGGCGCCGCGCGCCAGCCAGCGCAACCAGACGACGACCGAGCTCGAACCCGCCCTGTACGGCAGCCCCCTGCGCACCGAGCTGGAGGCGCTGGGCCACCGCTTCCGCGAGAACCCCGAGATCGGCGCGGCCACCGGCATCCAGCGCCTGCCCGACGGCCGCTGGCTCGCCGCCGCGGAGACGACCCGGCGCGGCGGCGGCTCGGCGATGGTGGTCCGGCCGGCCCGATAAGGCCGGCCGTCACGGCTGCTACCAGGCGACCGGCAGCGTCTGCGGCCCCCGGATCAGGCCCTTGCTCTGCCACACCATGTCCTCCGGCTCCACCGCGAGCCGGAGGCCCGGGAACCGGCTGAGCAGGCTGGAGAGCATCACCTCCGACTCCATGCGGGTGAGCTGGGCGCCCATGCAGTGGTGCGGCCCGTGGCCGAACGCCAGATGGCCCAGCTCGCCGCGGTCGAAGTCGAGCGCTTCGGGGTCGTCGAAGACCTCCGGGTCGCGGTTGGCCGCCAGGTACGAGGCGTAGACCACCTCACCCGCGCGGATCAGGACGCCGCCGACCTCCAGGTCCTCCGTGGCCACGCGCGGCAGGCCCACGCCGTTGCGGTGCGGGATGAACCGCAGCAGCTCGTCCACCGCGCGCGGCAGGAGCTCCGGCTCGGCGCGCAGCCGGGCGAGGTGCGTGGGGTGCGTGAGCAGCGCGTACACCATGTTGGCGCTGTTGTTGCGGACCGCGTGCGCGCCGCTGACCTGGATCGCGGTGGTGACGGAGACGGCCTCCTCCTGGTTGAGCTCCCCGCGGTCCAGGGCCTCCGCCAGCACCGTCGCCAGGTCCTCCCGGGGCTCGCGGCGGCGCAGCTCCAGCAGTTCGTTGATGTACGCCGTCAGCTCCGCCTTCACCTGGCGGCTGCGCTCCGGGCCCGGCCCGGTCGACATGATCAGGTCGGGCCAGCCCGCCAGCCGCGACCGGTCCTCCTCCGGTACGCCGAGGAGGTCGCTGACCACCGACAGCGGCAGCGGCCCGTGGAGCATCGCCATGAGGTCCGCGGGCGGCCCGTGCCGCTCCACCTCGTCGAGCAGGCGGTCCGCGGTCCGCTGGGCGAGCGGGCGCAGCCGCTTCATGCCCTGCACGGTGAACGCCCTCGCGACGACCTTCCGCAGCCGGGAGTGGTCCGGCGGGTCGACGTAGTTGAAGCCCGCGCTGGACGCGATCTGGTGCGCCGTCATCCCGGTCGCCTTCGCCGTCCGCTCCACCAGCGCCCGCCGGCTGAACCGGGGGTCCGACGTCACCAGCCGGACGTCCTCGTACCGCGTCACGAGCCACGCCTCGCCCTCGCCGTACGGCAGGCGGATGCGGGCCACGGGCTCCTCGCGCAGCACCTCCTCCAGCAGCGGGTCGAACTCCAGGCCGGGCAGGTCGTCGATCGCCCAGAAGCGCGCGGGCGGGGTCTCCGCCGTGGTGGTCTGTGTCATCCCGGTGCTCGCTTTCCCGTAGGTCCGTTCAGGCCGGAGACATCTGTTCCCGGACCGGCCGCGGGCCCCCGCGGCACCCGGCGGGCTCCCCCCGGACGGACCAAAGGGAAAATAAACACACTTGATCGTATGAACGGGTGACTGTGTGTCGGATTGCCGTGGGACGGGTGGTCCCGCCGGGCAAGGAGGAGCTCGTCGGCACGAGCAGCCACAGGAGATCCAGGAATGCCCAGAACTTCCCGCACGTCCCGCGTCGCCGTGCGCGGCGCGTTCGCCGCCTCCGTCATCGCCACGTCCCTGACGGCGTTCCCCGCCCACGCCGAGGACGCCCACAGCGCCCTCCCCAGCCACCAGTGCACCGTCAACGGCAAGGCCGTCGAGCCCGGTGAGCGCGTCAACGGCACCAGCCGGGACGACAAGATCGAGTGCGAGAACGACATCGAGAACGTCATCATCTGGGGCGGTGGTGGCGACGACAACATCCGGGTCAAGGGCCTCATCCTCGACTCCCAGGTGCTCGGCGGCGACGGCGACGACACCATCCAGACGAGCCACCTGATGCCGCGCCACGGCTACTCGACCGTCCGCGGCAACAGCGGCCACGACACCATCATCGTCGCCACCGTCCGCGGCACGGCCGACCACGGCGCCACCGTCTACGGCGACATGGGCAACGACCGCATCACCGTCGGCAGCGTCCACGGCGCCCCCGGCGACTACGCCCGCGGCGGCGGCCAGGTCTTCGGCAACGACGGCACGGACCGCATCTCCAGCGGGACCATCGACTTCGGCGGCCGGGTCCTCGGCGGCTCGGAGAACGACCTCATCGAGGCCAAGGCCGTCGGCCCCGAGGCGGGCGGCACCATCCAGGGCGGCCCCGGCGTCGACACCATCCACGGCACCAACAACTCCGTCCTGTCCGCCGGTCCCGGCTGGGGCGTCGTGGACGGCGGCCTCGACGTCGACAAGTGCCGGGTCGAGCACGCCGCGCCGGACCGCGCCCGCAGCACCATCGCCAGCTGCCCGTGAGGCGCTGACGCGACACACTCTCGCCCCCGGCCGGTGCACCGGCCGGGGGCGAGCCTTTCCGCGGCGGGGGGAGGTCGGGGAAGATGTGGGCAGCACCCATCGTGAGAGACCTTGAGCGAGGAGCCCCCACCCAGATGCCCCCCTCCGGATCCGCTCCCGGCGACGGCCCCGCTCCCGGCGACGGCAACGGCCCCGCCGGTCCCGCCGTCGGTCCCGCCGTCGGCCCGGCCGTCCAGCGGCCGCCGACGATCGCCGACGTCGCCAAGGCGGCCGCCGTGTCCCGCACGACCGTCTCGCACGCCCTCAACGGGCTGGGCAAGGTCGACCCCCGGACCCGGGAGCGCATCAAGAAGGTGGCCGCGGAGCTGGGCTACCGGCCGAACCTGCGGGCCCAGCGGCTGCGGCGCGGCGAGGCCAAGGCCATCGCCCTCGCCTCCTCGATGCCCTTCGCCGTCGCCGGCGGCCCCTCGCGCCTCGGGTTCTACATGGAGGTCGCCGCCGCGGCCGCCGAGCGGGCGCTCGTCCACGGCTACGCGCTCGTCCTCGTCCCGCCCGTGCGGACCGGCTCCCCGCTGTACTCCGTCGACATCGACGGCGCCATCGTCGTCGAGCCCGACCGGGACGACGTGGCCGTGGCGCAGCTGCGCGAGCGCGGCCTGCCGTACGTGGCGCTCGGCCGGCCCGTCGCGGCCGGGGACGAGGCGCCGTACGTCGACCTGCGCGCCGGGCTCGTCGCCGGCCTGCTCCTCGACCACCTGCGCGAGCAGGGCGCGCGCCACCCCGCCCTCATCGTCGGAGCGGGCGCGCGGCACTCCACCGTGGACGCCCGCGCCGCGTACGAACGCGCCGCCGCCGAGCACGGCTGGGCGCCGGTCGTGGCGACCGCGCCCGAGCAGGGCGGCGAGGAGGCCGGTTACGCCGCCTGCGCCGCCCTGCTCGCCGAGCACCCGGACGTCGACGCGGTCTGCGCGCTGGTGGACGTCTTCGCCGTCGGAGCCGTACGGGCCATCCGGGACGCCGGGCGCCGCGTCCCGGACGACGTCATGGTCGTCACCCGCTACGACGGGCTGCGCGCCCGCACCTGCGAACCGCCGCTGACCGCCGTCGACCTGCACCTGGACCGGGCCGCCGACGACGCCGTCGAGCTGCTCCTCGGCCGGCTGCGCGGCGAGCCGACGGCGTCCGTCGCCACGCCCCCGGAGCCGCGGGTGGTCCCTCGCGCCTCGTCCCTGCGCCGCACACCGGGTGTCGCAGCGGGTGTCGCACCGGGTGTCACACCCCCAGCATGAGCACCGCTCCGGAGACGAGCGCGAAGACCAGCACGAACAGCCGCATCCGGCGGGCGTCCAGCCGGTGGTGCACCAGCCGGCTCAGCCACGCCCCGGCCGCCAGCGCGGGCAGCAGCGCCGCCGCCCAGCCCAGCTGGCCCACGTCGCCCCCGCCCGTCGCGAACAGCAGCGCCAGCGACGCCACTTCCCCGACGAGGAAGCAGACGGCGACCGTCGCACGCAGCTCCGCCGGCGGCCGGTGCTGGTAGACCAGGGCGAGCGGCGGCCCGCCCACCCCGGTCGCGGTCTCCGTCAGGCCGGTGACCAGGCCCGCGCCGACGTACGCGCCCCGGCCGGGCGTGAACGCGGGCGCGGCGAGGCTCACCACCGCCGCCAGCACGGTCGCCGCCCCGACGAACAGGCCGAGCCGCCGGTCCGGGATCACCCACAGCAGCATCAGCCCGCCGGGGGTGGCCGCGAGCCGCGCCGCCGTGATCCAGCCCGCGCCGCGCAGGTCGAGCGAGGCGCGCTCGCGCCACGCCACGTACAGGTTGAGCGGGATCATCGACGCCAGGACGAACACGGGGACCAGCCCCGGGTCCAGCAGCCCGGCGACCGGCGCGACGATCAGCGCGAAGCCCAGGCCGCTGGCCCCCTGGACGAACGCCGCGACGGCCACCGTGACGGCGAGGACGATCAGTGTCTCCGTGCTCACGGCCGGGCCGCCCACCCCTCGGCGGCCGTCGGGTGGACGCGGGTCACCGGCGCCCGGAGCAGCACCTCCTGGGCCAGCTCGGCCGCCCGCCGCACCAGCGCCGGGCCGTCCCAGTCGACCGGCCAGCCGTCCCACAGCCGCAGCCGTCCGGCCACGAACACGGCGCCGATCTGGTCGCGGTTGCCGCGCCGCACCAGCTCCCACGGCAGGTCCCAGCTCAGCCGCACCTCGGGCGTGTCCACGTTGACCAGCAGGAAGTCGGCCGCGGCGCCCTCGGTGACCGTGCCCGTACGGGAGGCGAGGCCGACGGCGTCCGCGCCGCCCCGGTTGGCGCGGTCCAGCCAGGTCCAGCCGCCGCCGCACGACGAGTCGCCGGTGGCGATCCCGTACGTGAGGCGCTGCGCGAACTCGGCCGCCTCCGCCAGCCGGAACGCGTCGCCGCGCGTGCCGTCCGTGCCGAGCCCGAAGCGTATGCCGCGCTCCGCCATCGTCGTCGCCGGGGCGACGGCGTTGCCCTTCCAGGCGCTGGCCACGGGGTTGTAGCTGACCGCCGCCCCGCTGTCCGCGAGGAGCGTGACCTCGCGGGGCGTGAGCAGGGTGGCGTGCGCGGCGAGCAACTGCGGGCCGAGCGCGCCGACTTCGTGCAGGTACTCCAGTGGCCGCAGCCCGTGCTGGACCAGCGAGCGCTCCACGGACGCCAGGTGCTCGTTGACGTGGATCTGCACCACCGCCCCCGCCTCGGCGGCCAGCCGGGCGGTACGGGCCAGGGCGCGCTCCGTCGCCGCCTCGGGCACGGAGACGGCGAGGGACGGGTGGACCAGCTCCTCGGTGCCGTACCGCGCCAGATGCTTCTCGGCCGCCGCCAGCGTGGTGTCGGTGTCGCCGTCGAGGTCGTTGCAGACCAGCCCGAGGACGCAGCGGATGCCGGCGTCCCGGGCCGCCGCCGCGACCAGCTCGACGTCGACGGACGCGCGGGTGCCCGCCTCGGCGACGGTGGTGAAGCCGCCGCGCAGCGATTCGAGGGCGGCCAGCTTCGCCGACACGTACACCGCCTCTTCGTCGAGCGCCCCTTCGAGCGGCACCCACACGCGCCGGAAGATCTCCGACGGCTCACCGAAGGCGAGCGCGGCGCCGAAGCTCTGCGTGAGGTGGTGGTGGGCGTCGACGAACCCGGGCATCAGGACGTACCCGGGCAGCCGGACCGGCCGCAGGTGCGGATGTGTCCGCTCCAGCTGCTGTACGGGCCCGACGGCGCGGAAGGTGTCGCCCTCGACGACGGCCGCGTAGTGGTCCATCAGCCCGTCGGGCGTGAGGACGGCGTCGGGCGCGAGCAGCAGTGCGCCGCCGTCGTCGGTGCGGAGGCGGTCGGGGGTCAGGTCTCTCATCGGTCGCTTTCGGTACGCGTACGAGTACGGGTTAGGGACAGGGACTGGGGCAGGCGGACGTGGTGGAACAGGACGTTGAGGACGGCGGCGACGCAGGCGCCGACGGCGACGCCGCTTTCGAGGAGAATTCGGGCGTTCGGCGGGAAGCCGCCGTACACGCCGGGGATGAGGATCGGCAGCAGCCCGAGCGCGAGCGCGACGGCGCAGATGAAGGTGTTGGTGTGGCGGTCGAGGTGGGCCCGGCCGAGCATCTGCACGCCCAGCACCGTGATCACGGCGAAGACCACCATGGCCGTGCCGCCGACGACGGCCGACGGGATGACGCTGATGGCGCGCGTGACGGGCGCCAGGACACCGATGAGGATCAGGACGACGCCCGCGGCGGCGGTGACGAACCGGCTGCGTACGCCGGTGACGCGGACGATGCCGATGTTCTCGCCGCTCGTCACCATCAGCGGCAGGCCGAAGAACCCGCCGACGAGAGAGGTGACCGCGTCACCGCGGATGGTCTTCGGCACGTCGGCCCTCTTGTCGATCTCCTTGCCGACCGCCTCCGCGTTGATCACCGTCTGGCCGGTGGCCTCCGCCATGGAGGCGAGGCTGTACAGCATCAGCGGCAGCGCCGCGATCAGGTTGAACTCCGGCGAGCCGAAGGGCAGCGCCTGGGGCAGGCTCAGCAGGCCGCCCTCGGCGGCCTGGCCGAAGTCGACGCTGCCGAGGACGAAGGCGAGGACCGTACCGGCGATCAGGCCGAGCATGACGGCGAGCTGGCGCAGGACGCCGCGGAAGAGGGCGTAGAAGGCGACGGTGAAGCCGATCGTCGCCATGCCGAGGAGCAGGTTGGTGGGGTCGGCGAAGCCGGGGGTGCCGGGGCGGCCCGTGACGAGCACGGCGCCGACCTTCACCAGGTTGACGCCGACGATCACGATCATCGTGCCGATGACGAGCGCGGGGAAGAACGCGAGCAGGCGCGAGAAGACGGGCAGGACGACGAAGTAGAACGCGGCGGTGAGGATCACCGCCCCGGTGGCGGTGGGCAGGCCGTGCTGCTCGGCGATGGCGAGGAAGAGGATGAGCGGCGCGCCGCCCGGCAGCATGACGAACGGCAGCCGGGGGCCGAACTTCCAGGGACCGAGTGACTGGATCAGGGACCCGATCCCGGAGAGCACGAAGGCGGCCGAGAGCAGGTTGACGGTCAGGCCGGCGTCGAGCCGGAGCGTCGCGCTCATCAGGAAGATGGCCGAGATGGGGGTCGCGGCCATGACGAGCACGTGCTGCACCCCGAAGAGCAGGATGCGGCCGAGGGGCCGGGACTCGTCCACCGGATGGACGGCGGTCGTGGCAACGGCCGTGGCGGCGGTGGCGGGTGCCGCCGGGGCGTCGGGGGAGGGGGCGGGGCTGGCCTCCGGTGGCGAGGGGACGGGGGGCGTGGGGCGGGGACTGGACACGGGCGAGCTCCGTTCGGCGCACTCCGACATCGGCTGAGGTCCGGCCCGGACGGGGGCCAAATCGATTTGGCCAATCGATGTGGCGGTCAGTATTGGGACCCCGCGAGGGCCGCGTCAAGAGATGCGGGCGGATGGAATGCCGGGGACGCGCCGGGGACGCACCGGGGACGCGCCGGGGACGCGCACAGAGCGACGCCTGGGGACGTACGAGCGTCGTCGTCCCCGGGCGTGATCGTGTGTCGGATGCCGCGTGCGGCGAGGGGTGGGCTTACGGGTGCGGCTACGTGCGGTTTCGGGTGCGGTTACGGGTGCGCGTCGACCCCGTCGTAGCCGCTGCGGCTCATTCCCTCGTTGGCGGCCTCGATGAACTCGGCGTGCTCCACGCACAGGTAGCGCAGATTGCGCCAGCGGGGGAGGTACTCGGGGTGGTCGGCGAAGTGCTGGGCGTTGGCGACCAGCCGGTTCCACCAGTGGGGCAGGTTCTGGCGCAGGGTCTGGATGTGGCCGGGCTGGTCGTGCCGGCCCGCGACGATCACCCGTCCCCATTCGGAGAGCATGTCGGCCAGGTGCACCGAGTCCGACACGGTGATGTCCCGCAGCCGGACGGCGGCGAAGTGCCCGTCGCTGCCCTCCTCCTGGGCGGCGATCATCTCGGCCAGCCGCGCCTCCAGGAAGCGGCGCAGCGGGTCGACGTCCTCGTACCGCAGGTCGTCGGAGAATTCCAGCACCACGGCGGGTGCCAGCAGTTCGGACTCGGTCGGGCGAGTGGTCATGGCAGTCTTCCCCTCCGGCCCGACGGGCCGGCGCCGTGGCGTCATAAACACCGATTTGTCGCTGAGGACAGGGGGAGGCTAGCCGACCCCGGAACCGCCGCGCAGCCGGTTCCGGAGGAAGTCCCCGGATCAGATGGCGGCCCGAAAGGCCTTCCGCCCTCGCGCACGGTCCCTAGGGGCTGTGGCGGCCCGTCGGGACCGGGCCGGTGCCCGGTCTCAGTCCGCCACCGCGAGCTGCACCCGGCTGTGGCGCGGGGTGTCGATCTCGTCCAGCAGCGCGAGCGCCAGGTCCGCGTGCGCGAGGTGGCCCGGACCGTCCAGCACCCGGCCCACCGCCGTCCGGTAGCGGCCGGTGCGGGTGCCCGCCGCGTCCAGGTCCAGCGGCGGCACCACCATCAGCCAGTCCAGCTCGGGACCGGCCGCCGCCGTGAGGAGCTCGTACTCCGCGACATGGCCCTGCGCGAACCGCCGGTACGCCTCCGGGAAGCCGGGCGCGTCCATCAACCGCACACCGGGCGCCGTCTCCAGGGTGGTGGCGATGCCCAGCACCAGCAGCCGCCGCACACCCGCCTCCGGCAGTCCGGCCAGCAGCGCCTTCGCCGCCGCCGTGAAGTGCTCCTCGGACGGCACGTCCAGGCGCGCCGAGGCGTTCAGCGCCGCGTCATGTCCCGCCGCGAGGCCGGCGACCGACACCGGGTCCGTCACGTCGCCCCGTACGACCGTGACGGAACGCCCGCCCAGATCCTGGCACTTGGCGGGGTCGCGCACCACCGCCGTGACCCGGTGGCCGCGTGCCACCGCCTCCGCCACGGCCACCCGGCCGACCCGTCCACCCGCTCCGAAAACGATGATCTCGCTCATGGGAGGACCGTAGGACGGGGGCGCCTGGTTACTTCAACGGTACTGGGCTAGCTTCGGGCGGATGAGAGAACCGTTGCCCGCCGACCTGTTCGACGACCCGTACTGCGTGGAGCGGGTGCAGCCGTTCCGGGTCGGCGACAAGTGGTCCGGTGTGGTGCTGCGCTGCCTCGAGGGCGGCCCGCGCCGCTTCTCCGAACTGCGCGTTCCGCTGCACTGGATCACGCCCAAGGTGCTGACGGAGACGCTGCGTTCGATGGAGCGCAGCGGGTTCCTGACCCGTACCGTCCACGACGAGAACCCGCCGAGGGTGGAGTACGAACTCACCGCTCTCGGCCGCTCGCTGCTCGGCCCGATGGACGTGGCGTGCGACTGGGCCAGGCGGTACGGCGCCGGCGTCGCCGAGGCGAGGGCGGCGTACGACGGCACCTGAGGCGCGCGGGGCCTGCGCGCCCGGCCGCCGTCCTCCGGCCGCCGCCCGGGTGCGGGGCGGGGCTGCGGGGGCTTGGGCCTGGCGAGGCCGCTGACCAGGCGGGCGGTCCCGGTGGGCGGTCCCGGTGGGCCCGGGAGCCCGGGGTTTTCGGGCGCGGGGGTGGGGCGAGCGGCGCGGGGTGCGAGGGCCTTGGGGTGCCGGGCGCGGGAGTCTTCGGGGGCATGGTGCCGGGGGTCTTTGGGCGCGCGCCGGGTTCCGCCGGGCTCGGCCCCGCAGTGCCCCGGCCCGCCGCCGCCCCGCCAGGCGCCCGCTGCGGGGGCTTCCCGCGGGCTCCAGCCGCCCGGCCCCCCAGCCGCCCTCCTTACGACGCCCTCGCCCAGCCCACCCGAAAACGCCCGAGAAGCACCGAGTGTCGACCACTCGGGTGCGAAACGTGATCGACTCCGTCGGTTCACGGCGGCGGTCTTGCCCCGTGATGTGACGAGGCTTACGTTCACTGTCTACGCACCGCGTCTACGTGCGTAGAGACTCGCAGAGGCTCGTCGACGCCGTGCCGAAGGAGCAGCTCATGTCCCACATCGTGCGCGCCGCCCTCGTCCAGGCGACCTGGACCGGCGACACCGAATCCATGATCGCCAAGCATGAGGCGCACGCCCGCGAGGCTGCCCGGCAGGGCGCCAAGGTCATCGGCTTCCAGGAAGTGTTCAACGCCCCGTACTTCTGCCAGGTCCAGGAGCCGGAGCACTACCGCTGGGCCGAGCCCGTCCCCGACGGGCCGACCGTCACCCGCATGCGGGACCTCGCCCGCGAGACCGGCATGGTGATCGTCGTTCCGGTCTTCGAGATCGAGAGCCCCGGCTTCTACTACAACACCGCCGCCGTCATCGACGCCGACGGTTCGTACCTCGGCAAGTACCGCAAGCACCACATCCCGCAGGTCAGGGGTTTCTGGGAGAAGTACTACTTCCGCCCCGGCAACCTCGGCTGGCCGGTCTTCGACACCGCCGTCGGCCGGGTCGGCGTCTACATCTGCTACGACCGCCACTTCCCGGAGGGCTGGCGCCAACTGGGTCTCAACGGAGCGCAGTTGGTCTACAACCCGTCCGCCACCCACCGCGGCCTCTCCTCCCACCTCTGGCAGCTGGAACAGCCCGCGGCCGCCGTCGCCAACCTCTACTACGTCGCCGCCATCAACCGCGTCGGCCAGGAGGAGTACGGCGACAACGACTTCTACGGCACCAGTTACTTCGTCGACCCGCGCGGCCAGTTCGTCGGCGACGTCGCCTCCGACAAGGAGGAGGAGCTGGTCGTCCGCGACCTCGACTTCCGGCTCATCGACGACGTACGCCAGACGTGGGCCTTCTACCGCGACCGCCGCCCCGACGCGTACGACGGGCTGGTGAAGCCGTGATGGGCAACAGCACCCCCGACCTCCACGCACGCCACCGGGCCGTCCTCCCCGACTGGCTCGCGCTCTACTACGCCGAGCCGATCGAGATCACCCACGGCGAGGGACGGTACGTCTGGGACGCGAGCGGCAAGCGCTACCTCGACTTCTTCGGCGGCATCCTCACCACCATGACCGCCCACGCCCTGCCCGAGGTCACCAAGGCCGTCACCGAGCAGGCCGGCCGGATCCTCCACTCCTCCACCCTCTACCTCAACCGCCCCATGGTGGAGCTCGCCGAGCGCGTCGCCCACCTCTCCGGCATCCCCGACGCCCGCGTCTTCTTCACCACCTCCGGTACGGAGGCGAACGACACGGCGCTGCTCCTGGCCACCGCGTACCGCCGCACCAACCAGATCCTGGCGATGCGCAACAGCTACCACGGCCGCTCCTTCTCCACCGTCTCCATCACCGGCAACCGCGCCTGGACCCCGACGACCCTCTCCCCGCTGCAGACGCTGTACGTGCACGGCGCCGTCCGCAGCCGCGGCCCGTACGCCCACCTCACCGACGCGGCGTTCACCGAGGCGTGCGTCGCGGACCTGGAGGACCTGCTCGGGCACACCGGCGAGGTCGCCGCGCTGATCGCCGAGCCCATCCAGGGCGTCGGCGGCTTCACCTCCCCGCCCGACGGGCTGTACGCCGCCTTCCGCGAGGTGCTCGCCCGGCACGGCGCCCTGTGGATCGCCGACGAGGTGCAGACCGGCTGGGGCCGTACCGGGGAGCACTTCTGGGGCTGGCAGGCGCACGCCGCGAGCGGCCCGCCCGACATCCTCACCTTCGCCAAGGGCATCGGCAACGGCATGTCCATCGGCGGCGTCGTCGCCCGCGCCGAGGTCATGAACTGCCTGACCGCCAACTCCATCTCGACCTTCGGCGGCTCGCCCATCACCATGGCGGCCGGCCTCGCCAACCTCTCGTACCTCCTGGAACACGACCTCCAGGGCAACGCCCGCCGCGTCGGCGGCCTGCTCATCGAGCGGCTGCGCGCGATCGGCGCCGGCGTCGCGTGCGTACGGGAGGTACGCGGCCGGGGCCTGATGATCGGCGTCGAACTGGTGCGGCCCGGCACGGACGAGCCGAACCCCGAGGCGGCCGCCGCCGTCCTGGAGGCGGCCCGCGAGGGCGGACTGCTCATCGGCAAGGGCGGCGGCCACCACACCACCGCGCTCCGCATCGCCCCGCCGCTCACCCTGACCGTCGCCGAGGCCGAGGAGGGCGCCGCCATCCTCGAACGGGCCCTGCGCTCGCTCTGAGCCGAAATCCGAACTCGAACCAGTCGCCGAACCGCCGAACCGCCGAAGGGGGCCGCACCATGAGCAACACCCGCACCCTCATCCGCAACGGCCTCGTCATCACCGCCTCCGACGAGACCCACGCCGACGTCCTGATCGAGGACGGCCGCATCGCCGCCCTCGCCGCCCACGGCACGGACATCGCCGCCTCCTGGACGGCGTCCGCCGAGCGCGTGATCGACGCGACCGGCAAGTACGTCATCCCGGGCGGCGTCGACGCCCACACCCACCTCGACTTCCCCTTCGGCGGCACCTTCTCCTCGGACGACTTCGAGAGCGGCACGCGCGCCGCCGCCTGGGGCGGCACCACCACCGTCGTCGACTTCGCCGTCCAGACGGCGGGCCACGCGCTGCGCGAGGGGCTCGACGCCTGGCACGCCAAGGCCGACGCCAAGTGCGCCGTCGACTACGCCTTCCACATGATCGTCTCCGATGTGAACGAGTCCTCGCTCAAGGAGATGGACCTGCTCGTCGAGGAGGGCGTCACCTCCTTCAAACTGTTCATGGCCTACCCCGGCGTGCTCTACAGCGACGACGGCAAGATCCTGCGCGCCATGCAGCGGGCGTCCGTCAACGGCGGCCTGATCATGATGCACGCCGAGAACGGCATCGCCATCGACGTCCTCGTCGAACAGGCCCTCGCCCGCGGCGAGACCGATCCCCGCTACCACGGCGAGGTCCGCAAGGTCCTGCTGGAGGCGGAGGCCACGCACCGCGCCATCCAGCTCGCGCGCGTCGCGGGCGCCCCGCTCTACGTCGTCCACGTATCGGCCGAGGAGGCCGTCGCCGAACTCGCCGCCGCCCGCGACAAGGGCCTGCCGGTGTACGGCGAGACCTGCCCGCAGTACCTGTTCCTCTCCACCGACAACCTCGCCGAGCCGGGCTTCGAGGGCGCCAAGTACGTGTGCAGTACGCCGCTGAGGCCGCGCGAGCACCAGGCCGCTCTCTGGCGGGGGCTGCGCACCAACGACCTCCAGGTCGTCTCCACCGACCACTGCCCCTTCTGCTTCAACGGGCAGAAGGAGCTGGGCCGCGGCGACTTCTCGAAGATCCCCAACGGCCTGCCGGGCATCGAGAACCGTATGGACCTGCTCCACCAGGGCGTGGTCGACGGGCACATCAGCCGGCGCCGCTGGATCGAGATCGCCTGCGCGACCCCGGCCCGGATGTTCGGCCTCTATCCGAAGAAGGGCACGATCGCCCCGGGCGCCGACGCGGACATCGTCCTCTACGACCCGCACGCCGAGCAGGTCATCTCCGCCGAGACCCATCACATGAGCGTCGACTACTCCGCCTACGAGGGCAAACGGGTCACCGGACGCGTCGAGACCGTCCTCTCGCGCGGCGAACCGGTCATCGAGGACCGCCGCTTCACCGGCCGCGCCGGGCACGGCCTCTACACGCCGCGCTCCACCTGCCAGTACCTGAACTAGGAGGCCTGGACAGTGGACTTCGGACTCGTCCTGCAGACCGACCCGCCCGCGTCACAGGTCGTCGGCCTGATGCGGCGCGCGGAGCGCAACGGCTTCCGCTACGGCTGGACCTTCGACTCCGCCGTGCTGTGGCAGGAGCCCTTCGTCATCTACAGCCAGGTCCTGGAACACACCCGGAGGCTGACCATCGGCCCGATGGTCACCAACCCGGGTACCCGGACCTGGGAGGTGACCGCCTCCACCTTCGCCACGCTCAACGACATGTTCGGCAACCGCACCGTGTGCGGCATCGGGCGCGGCGACTCCGCGATGCGCGTCGCGGGCCGCAAGCCCAACACCCTCGCCCGCCTCGGCGAGGCGATCGACGTCATCCGCGACCTCGCCGAGGGCCGCGAGGCGCTCGTCGACGGCCAGCCGGTCCGCATCCCCTGGGTGAAGAACGGCAAGCTCCCGGTCTGGATGGCCGCGTACGGCCCGAAGGCCCTCGCCCTCGCCGGGCAGAAGGCCGACGGCTTCATCCTCCAGCTCGCCGACCCCTTCCTCACCGAGTGGATGGTCGCGGCGGTACGCAGGGCCGCCGAGGAGGCCGGCCGCGACCCCTCCTCGGTCACCATCTGCGTCGCCGCCCCCGCGTACGTCGGCGACGACCTGGCGCACGCGCGCGACCAGTGCCGCTGGTTCGGCGGCATGGTCGGCAACCACGTCGCCGACCTGGTGAGCCGCTACGGCGAGCACTCGTCCATGGTCCCCGAGGCCCTGACCTCGTACATCAAGGCCCGCCAGGGCTACGACTACAGCCACCACGGCCGCGCCGGAAACCCCTCGACGGACTTCGTCCCCGACGAGATCGTCGACCGCTTCTGCCTCCTGGGCCCTCCGGCCGCCCACATCGCGAAACTGAAGGCGCTTCGGGCCTTGGGCGTCGACCAGTTCGCCGTGTACGCCATGCACGACGCGAAGGAGGCGACGATCGACGCGTACGGCTCCGACATCATCCCCGTACTCGCCGGATGACAACCCCGGGTGGGTAGGGGAGTTCGCCAAGAGAAGCGTGCGCCTGGTGTGCCTCCCACCGCCCCCACGCTTGAGTCAGGTTGGTGAGTAGGTCCCGCGTGGGTTGGCCGCTAGCTGGCTAGAAGTGACGCTCTGAACGGACGCCAGCAACCCCTACCCAGGTGAGCAGCATTTGTCGCGTCGTCTGATGCATCACCTCGGGGAGCAGGTTGGCTGTGCCCAGCAAGTGGTCCATGGACACCACGGCCAAGTGCATTCCGGCAACACAGTGAGGATCGCTTGGTGCGCGGCGTGGCGCACCTCATAACAGAGGTGCTACCCGAACAGCCCGTTCGGCTTGCGAGCGCCGAATTCGGATGAGCCGAACCGGTCCGAACGGCGCCATCCGAACGAATGAGGTCGTTCGTGCCGCTCCCCGCCGCGCCTCGACACCCGCGTAGCGTCGCTCCCGTGAGCCCTCGTCGAGTCCGCCTTTGCATCGTCTTCGAAGTCGAGGACGTCGAAGGCGACAAGGGCCGCCAGCACACCACCCACCGGCTCTACCAGCTCACCCGCCGCCTAAGGGCTGTCCCGTAAGCGATCTCGCTTGCGATGATCTCGACCGTATCAGGCGTGATCACGGCGTCCGAGCCGTTCTAATTCCTTGGTAATGGGCCGTGAGAAACGGGGCTAGCCACCAGTCCGTTCGAGCGCCGGGTACCAATGCCCTTCGCTCATCCCGGTCTCCACAGTGCAGGTGGTGGCAGCCTTGCGGGCACCGAACGTACGCCTGGAGCCGTCTGGGTACTCGATCCCTTTATCCAGAGCGGCGGCGCTCGGTGTCTTCGAGGTCGCCACCACCGTCAACACTGTCCGCTTGATCACTCGTTGGCGTTGGTGGCGTGAGCCCGCCGCACGGTGACCTCCTGATACTCCAGAGCCGTCAGAGCTCCCGAAGAGACCGGGGCCCGTGGGGTGCGTTGGTGCCACGAACTGCCCACCGGCCGCTACCGAACGACAGCGACCTGGCCCGCGCCATCGCCGTACTGGCCCGTGCTCAGCAGGACGCGGTCTGGAACCGACAGCAGGTCGCCAACCAGCTCCGCTCGCTGCTGCGCGAGTACTACCCCGCTGCTCTGGAGGCCTTCGCCAAGTGGGACAACGGCTTGTGCCGACCGGAGGCCCGCGAGCTGATGAAGCTCGCGCCGACACCGGCCAAGGCCGCGAGCCTGACTCGCACCCAGATCACGGCGGCTCTCAAGCGTGCGGGCCGCAAGCGCGGCATCGAGGCGGACGTCGAGCGGCTGCGCGAGGCCTTCCGCACCGACTGGGCCCGTCAGCCCGAGCTTGTCGAGGATGCGCTCGGCAAGCAGACGCTCGCCCTACTCGGACAGCTCACGGCCGCCTGCATCGCCGCCGCCGACCTCGCCCAGGCCGTCGAGGAGGCGTTCCCGCAGCACCCGGACTCCGAAATTATTCTCAGCTTCCCCGGCCTCGGTATCCAGCTTGCCGCCCGGGTGCTGGCCGAAATCGGAGACGATCGCACCCGCTTCGCGGACGCCCGCGGCCTGAAGGCCTACGCGGGCGCCTCACCCGTCACACGGGCCTCCGGCAAGAAGTCCAGCATTACCAGACGATGGGTGAAGAACAACCGGCTCAACCACGCCGGTTACCTCTGGGCGTTCTCAGCGATCACTGCCTCGCCCGGTGCCAAAAGCCCACTACCGGCGGCGACGTGACGACCACGGAGACTGGCACGCCGCTGGCCAGCGCAATCTGTTCAACCGGATGCTGGGCCAGCTCCACCACTGCCTCAAGAACCGCCGCCTGTTCGATGAGCACACCGCGTTCCCGGCGCCGCAGGCCCCAGCACTGGCGGTGGCGTAGGTGATCCCGCTCACGACTCACCGCGCCTCGGAGGTCGCTCCGCAGCGTGCTTGAATCACCGAATGATCGACTGGTCCACACTCCACGACGCCTACGGTCCGGCACACGCGATACCCGGGCTGCTGGATCGAGCCATCGGTGGTGACCGGGAGGCCATCGACTGGCTTTGGGGGCGCTTGTGCCACCAGGGGACGATCACCCCGGCGAGCATCGCCGCACTGCCGCAGCTGGCGGACATCGCGAAGACCGAGGGCGCCGGGGACTGGGCGCTCGATCTGGCCGGAGCCATAGCGGGTGGCCTCCTGCAACCTCACGGCGCCGACGAAGAAGTCGCCCGCTGCACCGCGGCCTTGGCCGAGCTTCGCGCCATGGCCGCCGCCCGGCTGCGGTCCGGCCTGGACGGAAAGATCTACCTGAGCCGGCTGCGGGCCATGCTCGCGTTCGACGGCCAGCCCCTATGGTTCCAGGCCCTGGACGACTTCACCGATACCTTCGTCACTGTCGCCTGTCCGCACTGCGACGCACCGGTGACAACCGCGGTCGGCGACTACGGCTGCTACTCCTCTATCCGGGACTGGAATCTGGGGGATGTCCACCAGATCCCGCTCCGGCCAGCAGTCCCGCACGAGCTGACCGGCACCGGGAGGATGCTGCACGAGTCGGCCGTACGGGATGGCCAGCAACGGCTCGCCTGGGGCCTGACGCACCTGTTCGGCCAGGCGGAATGTCCAGGATGCGGGAGCGTCTTCGGCATCGCAGACGAGTACGCGGCCGCCAATGCACCCGCCCCCTGGGACTTCGCCCGAGACCACACCAAAGACGCTCTCTGATGACCACCGGCAGGCCCTCGAAATCGAACAGTGAGCTCGTGCCCGCTGTCCCGGCTTGACGGCTTGGCGCCGTGAGGTGTCTGGATAGCCCCGTTCACCGGCCTGAGTCCTCGCGCCTTCGGCAAGTTGGTGACCGCGCTGCGTCGCGAGGGTGCCGACTCTCCGGGGCGGGGCATCACCCGCCTGCACAACCTCGTCCTCACCGGATAGCCCCACCCCATGCAGGGGGGCGGGGTCGCGGGCGGGGTCAACCTGGCTCGGACGGCGTCGCACGGTGACGGTCAATAAAGTGCGCACTCCCAGGGCTCGATGTCCGGCTCCCCGGGAGGCAGCTTCCCGGTGCAGTAGTGGTAGAGATAGGTTGCAGCCCGGCGCTCCGCGTACTTCTCATTGACCGGTTCGCCCTGCTCGTCCAGTTCGAGGACGTTGGCGAAGATCGCGACGCAGATCTCCATCTGGGAGGGCGAATCGCGCAGCTCTTCCCAGTAATCGATCCCGTCCAGCATCGGATGGCCCACCGACCCGCGAGCAATCCATCCGGCGAAGCGTCGCAGGGCGCCCGAAGCGCCATGACTGAGATGCGAAGACATGCCAAGAAATCTAGTCAGCGTCTTCCCGGATTGATCCTTGCCCCCACCTTAGAGGGCTCCGAGGTCCTGGGGAGTGGCGCGGATGGTTACGGGGACAGCCTTTAGCACGCTGCCGCGCCCGCCGCGAGGTGGCCGAGGGCCCGCTTGTCTCCTTGCCTGTCGACGATCAGCTCTGCTGTGGCCAGATCACCGGCGTCCACGAGCACTCCAACCGAGGCCCACCATACGGCCAGGCCCGTGTCGCTGTGAGGGAAAGAGAGCCTCCGGAGCCGCAGCATGGCGACCGCCCACGCACTACCCGTCAGCTGGCTCGTTGCCTGCTCCGAACGCGGGCACGTCGGCGGGAGAAACATCGGCGCGCAGCCGAACGAAGTGCACGGCGTGTCTCCAGCGGCCGTCTTCCATGGAGGTGTCCGCGCTGATCTCGGCAACCTGCTCGGGCTGGACCAGCGTGACGACCAGCGTCTCGCGGGTTCCCCATCCGGCGGAGAACGTCCGCCCCCGCCAGGCGTGGTCGAGGGCGCCGGGCTGGAGCTGGACTCCTACGTCGCTTGCGGCATGGGCGGAGAGCACGGGGCTGCGTCCGACGTACTGGAGCATCCCGGCGCGGTCGTAGCGTCCGAGGAGCAGGCCGGTCGGTCGGTGGAGCGTGCCGGTGACCCCTGCGATGATCGCTTCGGTGGTGTGCCGGTGGCGGATCTTGCGCCATCCTCGTACTCCCGGTTGGTAGGGCTGGCGCAGCGGCTTGGCCACGATGCCTTCCATGCCCATGTCCGACCACTCTCGTATCCAGCGCTCCGCTTGGGCGCGGTCCAGCGTCATCGGGCACAGCGTCCACGGCGGCCCGAGGGCGGCTTCCGTAAACAGCGACTCCAGCCGATCGCGTCGGCGCTCGTACGGCCACGGCATCAGGTCGGTTTCGGCAAGGTGGAGCACGTCGAACGCGACGAAGTGCGCCGGGGCCACGCGGATCTCCTCGGCCACGGTGTGTGGGTCACGGTTCATGCGGCGTTGCAGCCTGCCGAAGGCGATCCGTCCTTCGTGCCACACCACCAGCTCCCCGTCCAGCAGCGTCTCGGACGGGAGGTCACGCTCGGCTGCCGCGGCGATGTCGGCGAAGGCGTGGTTCAGCACGTCGCCCCGACGGGACAGCACTCGTGGCGGGCCGTCGGTGGGTCGGGCGATGAGGCATCGAAACCCGTCCCACTTCGGCTCGTACGCCACGCCGGAGGTCGGCAGGGAGTCCGTCGCTGCGGACAGCATCGGCTCGGGGACGTGCAGGGCCATGCCCGAGACCTACCACCCAGTGCCGCCTCCGTACCGATCGCGGCACGTCGCCTACCGGTCCATGCGCAGCTCGACGTGCGGGCAGCACAACGGGCACCCTTCGACGTCTTGGGCCAGCGGCCAGCGGGCGGCGGCCAGCGGGCGGCGGGCGGCGTCTCGGCCGGTACCCAGCTGCCTCCCCTTGCTCAGGGTGCAGGTACCGGCGTGGCCGCGGTACGGCCCGCTGTCGATACGGACAGCTCGACCTTCCACTCCGGCGGCGCAAGCGGAGCCACTCCAGGTGCTCCTCCACAGCACGGAGCTTCTGGGAACGAGACAGCGTCTCGGTTATATGTTCGATGTCAGTCAAGGTCGCCGACCCGGACGTGCGGCAGGGCGTCATGGGACGAGCAGCCGACCTCGGTACTGGACGGGCCACCCCTGTCGGCGCCATCGCATCGTCCGCAAAGTCGCTGATGAACTAGGGTGTGGGGCGTGGACATGCGGACGATCATCAAGGACCTGGCGGAGGAGCCGAACGGCTGATCAGCGACCGGACATGGGTCGTTTCCGCCGCCGATCGTCACATCGCCGGAAAGGCCGCCGCCGACCTGCTTGCCGTCGTCGGCGATTCGCAGTCCCAAGAGCGCCTGCCTGCGGTCCACCGGCTGGAACGCTTGCGAGAAGCGCTCGCCGCCGTGGCCATCGCCCTCGCCCACGTCCACGGACGCCTGGCCTGGTTCCTCGGCGCAGCCGCCACTGCACTCCAGCCAGTCCTGCACTGGCGCGCCCTGCCCGCCGAAGGCGGCCCCACCTTCGGTGCCGTCCAGCCGACCCCCGAGCAGTACGCGGAAGCCGAGGACGCAGTCCGCCGGCTCCAGCGCACCCTCGCCACCATCACGACCGCCTGACGCCGCCTCACCCAGCCGGAGAGCGACACGGTCCCCCGGGTCCGACTCGGTTCGCCAGCGGCACCACGGGCACTTCAGGACGTACGCGGCCGAGCCCCTCAGCCGCTACCGCCGACGAAGAGGAGGAACCCGGCCCAGCGGAGGGATGAGGTCGGTCCGGGGGCGGCGTCGTCCGGTGGCTGGGACTGTCGGGGCAGGAGTCGTCATTCATCCTTCGGTCAGGCGGAGGCGTCGGGTCCCGCGGTGGTGCGGGCGTAGTGTTCGGCGATGTCGTCGCTGGTCGTGGTCCACACGCCGGGATGGTTGACGACATACTCGAGCGCTTGGTCCAGGTACTTCATCCGGAACGCCTGGCCGGTCACGAAGGGGTGCAGGGCCAGTGCCATCACGCGGCCGCTGTGCGCGGAGTCCTCGTACAGCTGGTCGAGCTGGTCCTTGACGATCCGCACGAAATCGGGACCGCTGATGGAGTGGGCGGTGAACAGCCCCAGGTCGTTGAGTTCGAGGGTGTAGGGGACGCTCAGGAGCCCCGGCACGTTCAGCCGGAACGGCTGGTCGTCCGCGGTCCAGTCCAGCACGTAGCGCAGGCCGAGTTCGGCGACCAGCGCCGGGGTCTGAAACGTCTCGCTGAGGGCGGGGCCCATCCAGCCGCGGGGACGGTGCCCGGTCGCCTTCTCGATGGTCTCGACGACCTCGGTGAGATAGGCGCGTTCGTCCGCCTCGACCTCGGCCTGCAGGGTGGAGTTGTTCTTGCCGTGCGCGAGCCAGGCCCAGCCGCGCGCCCGGCCGGCCTCGATGATCTGGGGGTAGTGCTCCGCGACGTCGGAGTTGAGCAGCACGCTGGGGCGTACGCCGTGCCGGTCGAACGACTCGATCATCCGCCAGATCGCCACCCGCGGGCCGTAATCGCGCCACCCGTGGTTCAGCGGATCGGGCACGAGCGCCGCGGTGCCCTGATTGATGCTGGTGGACGGCTTGCCCAGGACGAAGTGCTCCACGTTGAGGCCGACGTAGAACGCCACTCGCGCGCCGTCGGGCCACTGGATGGGCGGGCGTTCGGTGATGGGGCTGTAGTCGTACAGGTCGTTGTGCATGGATTCCCTTCGCAAGAACCGTCCGTGGACGGCAGAGCCGAACCTAAGGAGCCGAACCGTATCGTGTCGCGATCCGAAACGGATCGTGTCGCGATGTCGCACTCTTGTCAACACGAACCGGATCGTCTCCCCTGTGCGGTAACGTGAGCGCGTCAGCACCCTGGAGGCGACATGAGCACGACCCGTGCGCCCGACCCCGCCCGGCGCAACCCCCAAGCGACCGCCGCGATCCTCGAGGCCGCGCTCGGCATGGCCCGCGAGATCGGCCTGGCGCGCGTCACCATCGAGGGGATCGCGGCTCGCGCGGGCGTCGGCAAGAGAACCGTCTACCGCTGGTGGCCCTCCAAAGGCGCGGTCGTCCTCGACGCGTGGGCGCAACAGCTCGAAGAGCGCCTGCACCGGCGCCTCGACACCGCGCAGACCGGCGACTTCGAGGCCGACCTGAAGCTGATGGTCAAGGACGCCTGGATCGACACGATCGGCGACACCCGCAGCGTGCTCGCCTCGATCGTCGCCGAGTCCCAGCACGACCCCGACCTCGCCGCGCAGTTCCGCGAACGCCTCGTCGACCCCGCCAGCGCGCTCGTGGCGGAGCGCATCCGCCGCGCCCAGGCGGACGGACAGGTCGCCGCCGACATCGACCCGTACCGCGCCATCGAGCTCATCTACGCCCAGCTGTACTACCGGCTGCTCGTCGTGCGCGGCCCGAACGACGAGGCATACGTCGAGGACGTCGTCGAACTCGCCATGCGTGGGCTCAGGCCCCCTCGCCAGGGCGGTGCGTGACCGGATACGCGCCGGAAGCACCGCTTGACGCGCGGGAGGGAGAAGGCCGTCCCGAAGCCGGCCGCCGGCGGCAGCGCTAGATGGTTGGCACTGGCGGCGGCAGCACTCCGGCCACGCGGCCAGGCAGGGGCTGTGGGAGGTGCACTACGACCCCTATGACCTCTCCCGCGTGTTCCTCCGCACAATCGGCGGCTGGATCGTCACCTTCACCCAGGCGGGAATCTGGGGGCCGTCATCAGCAGGTGGTGCCGGGCGCCACCTTCTTCAGTCGGAGGAGGTAGTCGTCGACGGCGTTCGTGACGCAGGCGTTGGCGCGGCCGTAAGCGAGGTGCCCCAGGCCCTCGTATGTCAGCAGCATGCCGCCGGGGAACTGGCCGGCCAGGCTCACGGCCTCCTCGTACGGGGTGGCCGGGTCGCCGGTGGTTCCCACCACCAGTACCGGTGGCACGCCGTCGGCCTTGACCTTGTGCGGCTTCATCGTGCCTGTGGGCCATCCCTTGCAGGTGAGGGCGGTGGTCACCGCCGAAGTGCCGTAGACGCCGGCGGCCTTGTCGGCGGGTTCGAGGGCGTCCCAGTACGGCTTGTCGTCGTTCGGGTGGGGTGTGTCAAGGCAGTTGACGGCCTGGAGCACAGCCTCGCTGTTGTCGGCGGGCACGTCGCTGTCGTCGGCTGATTCGTCGGCTGCCTCGTCGGATCCGGCGGACCCGTCGGATCCGGCGGACCCGTCGTCGGGTGCGGACGGCTCGGAGTCCTCCGTTTCCGGGGGCGGGTCCTCCGCCAAGGCGGCCATTTTCGTCCCGTCCCCGTTGGCCGCGTCCCGCAGCGCCTCGGAGAGGGCCTGCCACTGGTCCTCGGGGGTGTACATCGACTCCGTGATGGCGTTGAGCAGCATGGTGCTGTCGAGTCCGTACTCATCGCCGTCGACCGGGAGCGGCCGGCGCTCGGTCCGCTCGTACAGGCCGTCGATGAGAGCGGATATCTCCTCGGGGGTGGTGCCGGGGCAGCTGTCCCCGGCGATGTCCGCGCAGTGCGTGGCGTAGTCGTCGACGGCCCGCCGGAACCCGACCGCCTGGCTCGTCGTGCGTTCGGCCCAGTCCAGTGAGGGGTCCACCGCTCCGTCCAGAACCAGGGCGCGCACCCTGTGCGGGAACTGCTCGGCGTAGGACGTGCCCAGGCTCGTGCCGTACGACCAGCCGATGTACGTGAGCTTCCGGTCGCCGAGGGCGGCGCGCAGCACGTCCATGTCCCTGGCGGCGTCCGGCGTACCGACGTGCCGCAGGAGCGGGCCGCTGCCCTTCCGGCAGGCCTCGGCCATCGCCCGCGCCTCGGCCAGCGCCCTCTCACGGTCGGTCTCGGTCCTCGGATAGAGCGGCTGCTCCGCCGGCGTGGTGTCCTCGGTGTCCTCGTCGCCACACGTCAGGGCGGGTGAGCTCTCCCCGACGCCGCGCGGGTCGAAGGAGACGATGTCGAAGCGGTCGCGCACCTTCTTGCTGATCGACTCGGCCGTACCGTCCTTGAGGGACCGCACACCGGGTTCGCCGGGCCCGCCCGGGTTGTAGACGAGGGAGCCGATGCGCCGGCCCGGATCCGCGCTGACGGCCTTCGCCACCGGCAGGACGAACGTCTTGCCGTTGCCGGGGTTCGCGTAGTCCATGGGGACGGTGAGGTCCGCGCACTGGAAGTCCCCGCAGGCGGACCACGTGAGCTTCTGGCTGTAGAAGGACGTGAGCTCCGGGCGGGTGGCGGGGTCGGCGGGAGCGGCCGATGTCCTCGGCCGCTCCGGGGCATGCCGCGCACCCGTGGCCGTGCAGGCGGCGAGGGACGCCGAGCCGAGGACGGCCAAGGCGAGGACGAGGGCGTGACGGCGGGTTGCGCGATTCAACGGGGGGCTCCCATGGTCGGTTCACGGGAAGCATCACGGGACGATGCTGAGGTTTTGATGAGGCACCGGCCACCGGCCACCGGTCCGCTCGCGGGCCCGGCCCGCGCCCCGGGGGTCAGCTCCGCGTCGGCAGGCGCAGCACGAAACGGGCACCGCCGCGTGCGCCCCGGGCGGCGGTGAGGGTTCCGCCGTGGGCGTGGGCGACCCACGAGGCGATGGACAGGCCGAGTCCGGTGGACCCCGTTCCGCTGCGGAAACGTTCGAACAGGGCGCCCGCCACCTCGGGGGGCAGGCCGGGCCCCGCGTCGTCGACCGTCACGGTGCCGTCCCGTGCGACGGTGACGCGGACGTCCGCCGGCTCGCCCGGCGCATGGCCGTGGGCGAGGGCGTTGCCCAGGAGGTTGGAGACGGCCCGGCGGACGAGGTCGGGGTCGGCGACCACGACCGTCTCCTCCGCGTCGACCGTGACCCGGTGCCCCCGCGTCGGCGCGTCCTCGACAACCGCCTCCACCAACTGGTCCAGGCGCAGCGGCCCGCGCGCCAGGATCGCCGTACCGGACATCAGCCGGGCCCGGGTCAGCAGCCCGTCGACGAGCCGGCCCATGCTCTCCGCCAGCCGCAGGGTCCTCCGGTGCACCTCGGCACTGTCCGTCTCCCCGCGCAGCGCGGTCTCCGCGAGCGTCCGCAGCGACGCGGCCGGGGTCCGCAGATCGTGCGCGGCGTCGGCGAGAAACGCCTCCTGCTGCCCCAGCGCGGCCAGCGCGGGCCGGATCGCCCGTCCGGACAACAGGTGCCCGACCGCGGCCGACAGCAGCACCAGTACGGCGCAGCCGCCCGTCACCACCCAGGTCAGCCCGCGGTGGTCGGCCCGCTGTGCGGTCGTCTCGGCCAGGGTCACCAGGGCGCCCTCCGCCTGCTCGTCTTCGGCCGCGTCCGGCGGGTAGTACGGCAGGGCGAACACCCGCACCGGCGTGCCGTCGCCCGCCCGCCGGTCGAAGGCTCTCGACTCGCCCGCGCGTACGGCCGCGTACGCCGCTTCCCGTACGACCGGGGGACTCACCGGCAGACAGGGGCGGCGCGGGGCGTGCGCGACCACCAGGTCGGGGTCCGTGTCGGACGGCTCGGCGTCGGGCGACTCCCCGGCGGACGGCACCGTGAGTACGAAGAGCGGAGGGCACGCGGTACCCATCGTGTCGACGAGCACGGTGGTGTCCACCCGGCCGTCCTCGGTGGTGTCCAGCAGGCCCAGGGCCCAACTCGTATCCGCATCCATCGACTGGTCGACCTGCTCGCGCCACCGCACACCGTCGCTGCGCACCGCGAAGACGGCCATCGCGACGAGCCCCACGGCGCTGGTGCACGCGAACAACGCGGTGATCCTGCGACGCAGCCGCTTGACCCGCGCCGTGGGCGTGAGCGTCCGGGAGCGGCGCCGGACGAGGGCTCTGCTCATTCCGCTTCGCCGACCGCGCGTTCCTCGGCCACCAGCCGGTACCCGACCCCCCGTACGGTCCTGATCAGCGGTGGGTCTCCCAGTTTGCGGCGCAGCTGGGAGATCAGGACCTCCAGGACGTTCGACTGCGGCTCCGCCATCTCGTCCCAGCAGCTCTCGATCAGCTCCGCGCGGGACACCGCCTGGTCGGCCCGCGCCACCAGCACTTCGAGGACGGCGAACTCCCGGTGGGTGAGAGTGAGCAGCACCCCGCCCCGGCGGACATGCCTGCGGGCGGTGTCGACCTCCACGTCGCCCAGCCGGTGCACGGGCGGGCGGACCACCGCGGCGCGGCGGCACAGACTGCCCACCCGCGCGACCAGTTCCGGCACGGCGAAGGGCTTCACGAGGTAGTCGTCCCCGCCACTGGCGAAACCTTCCACCCGGTCGGCGACGGTGTCACGCGCGGTGAGGAACAGCACCGGCACCGTCCGGCCGCCCCGGCGCAGCCCGTCCACGTACGCGGCGGCGTCACCGGAGGGGAGCATCCGGTCGAAGACCGCGCAGTCGTAGGCGGTGACGAACAAGGCCTCGTCGGCCTGGGGCAGGTCGGCCGTCTCATCGACGGCGAAACCCGCGGCCCGCAGGGCGGCGGCCACCCCGAAACGGAGGTTCTCGTCGTCCTCGACCAGCAGCACCCGCACGCGGCTCACCCTATCCTGGGCGCCGCCGCGCCGTGCTGGTCCGCACCGATAGCGGGATGGTGCAGTTCGGGCCGCCATGTGCCGTCGTCGACGAAGAGCGGGAACGCCCGGCGGTCAGTGCGGGAGCGTGCAGCGGGTCGCCGTCGCAGTCGCCGACGCCATCGCCGGCGCCGGCGATGGCGATGGCGACCGGGCGGGTGTGCGGCGCGGTGCGCGAGCGCGGGGGCGGGCCGGAAAGCGGCTGGCGCCAGGTGGCGTACTCTTCGGTAACTCATGTCGCGCCGAGTGAAGGAGCACGAGGGTGATTCGGGTCGTCGTCGTGGATGACGAGCCGCTGGTCCGATCGGGGCTGCATGCGATCTTGGGCTCGGCCGCGGACATCAGCGTGGTCGCGGGCTGCGGCGGCGCCGAGGCCGTCGAGGCGGTCCGGTGTCACGCTCCGGATGTCCTCCTCCTCGACATCCGTATGCCGGACGTGGACGGGCTCACCGTACTGCGGCGCGTCACGTCCATGGCGTCCGCTCCGGCCGTGGCGATGCTGACCACGTTCGACGCGGGTGAGTACGTCGACGACGCCTTGCGGGCGGGGGCGGCGGGTTTACTGATGAAGAACGCCTCTCCCGACCAGTTGGTGCACGCGGTGCGCGTTCTGGCCGGCGGCGGCAAGATCCTGGCTCCGGAGGCCGCGGGACCGGTGATCGGCGCATACCTGTCCATGGGCCGTGAGCAGGACGCGGCCGGGCAGGTCGGGCTGCTGACCGAACGGGAGCGCCACGTGCTGGCGCTGGTGGGCCACGGCCTGTCGAACCGGGACATCGCCCGGCGGCTGCACCTGGCCCACGGCACGGTCAAGGACCACGTCAGCTCGCTGCTCGCGAAGCTGGGCGGCATCAACCGGGTCCAGGCGGCCGTCGTCGCCGACCGTGCGGGCATGATCGGCTCGGCCGGACGTGGGCACGGCCGGTGAACACCGTCCTGACGGCCTTGACGCGGCGGTCGGCCCGACGTCGTATCACCGGGCGGCCGGGCCCCGTCGAACGGGCCAGTTGTGGGACGGAGCCGCACACGCCCGTCTCCCCTTGGCGCTCCCGCGCCGTAAGGCTGCGGCGGATGGGAACGGCGGTCCTTCCGGTGGCCGTCGGTACCGTCGACGGGCTGGTGGTCAACGGCCCCGGCGCCACCGGACCCGGCCTGTGGGTCGCCCTGATTGCCGCAGCCGCTCTCGTCGTACGGCGGCGTCTGCCCGAGGTGGCGTTGGCCGCCGGCCTGCCGGGGCTGTATCTCGGTTTCATCGCCTTCGCGCCGCTCATCGCCCTGTACTGCCTGGCGGTCCGGCGCCCCGGCGCCGTCACCGCCGGCATCGGGGCGACACTGGTCGCGCTGGGGCAGTTCCTGCCGTACCCGCTCGGCCAGGTGACCCAGCTCCAGCTGGACCACGACACCGTGCTCCTCGCTCTGGATTCCTGTGCCTTGGGCGTCGGGGCCGTCGTACTGGGCCGATCGACACGGCTCCGGCACGACCGGCTGCGGGAGATGACCGAAAGCCGGGAACGCGAGCACCGGCTGCTGGCGGAACACACACTGGCCACCGAGCGGGCCCGCCTGGCCAGGGAGATGCACGACGTCGTCGCCCACAAGGTCAGCCTCATCAGCCTGCAGGCAGGAGTACTGCAGGTCAGTGAACCGGACGCGGCCACGGTTCGGCAGACCGCCACGGTGATCCGCGAGCTGTCGGTGACCACCTTGACGGAGCTGCAGCACCTGGTGGGGGTGCTGCGCGCCGCGGGCGGCACCACCCACGCACTCGCCCCCCAGCCGCGCCTCGCCGACCTGGCCACACTGATACGGGACAGCGCCCTGCCTGTCACCCTGCACCTCGGGGACGTGCCCGATGGCCTGCCGGAACCTGTCGAGCGTGCCGCCTATCGCACGGTCCAGGAAGCACTCACCAACGTGCGCAAGCACGCCCCCGGCGCCGACGTCGACGTATACGTACAGGCCGACGCCCACGGCCTGAGCGTCGAAGTGCGCAATACCGCCGCCACCCCGACCGCTGAACTCCAGGACCTTCCCGTCGGCGGACACGGTCTGGTCGGCCTCCGGGAACGGGCCCACCTGCTCGGCGGCTCGTTCTCCTCCGACCCCCTGCCCTGCCGCGGCTTCCGCGTCCGGGCCCACTTTCCCGTGACGGGCGAGGCACGGTGAGAACTCCCCTGGCATGACCGTGGGGCGGTACGGCGAACCGCCCCACGACACCACCAGACACCGGCACACCCCCCTAGTAGGGGTCGGAGGCGGCCTGTGTGAGGAGTTCCGGGGTGAGGCCGCCACGGGCGCCGATGACCTCGATGCCCAGCAGGCGCCCCGCCTCTTCGAAGTCGAGGGTCAGTTCGGCTTGCTCTCCCGGCGCGTCGACCGTGATCTGCCGGACGGCGGCGCTATCCGGAATGTCCGGGACAAGGGAGATGTACGCGGTGTCGTTCTTCCGGTCGTACTCGATGTGCACTCTTCGGCTCCCGGAGAGGCGGGGTCGGACAGGTGGACGGAGACGACGTTTCCGGCCTTTGGGCGACGCCCCCAGATCTGTCCTGCGACAGCTTGGGCGGGCAGCCCGCCAGGCCGCGAGGGGCTGGCGGCCCAGGCGGTGAGCGAGTCGGAGTGCTGCATCATGCGCGCTCGCGCGACCACGTGCGTGTCTGCAGGCCACATGATCCAGACCAGTGGCTGCTCGACGACTCTGCATCGGGGGAGGGGCCCCGTTGGGCAGCGGTCTACCGCCCAACGGGGTGAGAGGCCCTCCGTGCGGTCTCAGCCCTCCCGGGTATGGCCCAGCTTGCCCAGAATATAGACCATAACTCCTGCCGAAACGGCCGTGAAAACGAGCTCTCCCCACAGCGGTTCAATGAGGAACTTATTGACCGCGGCCAGGATCACGAACCATACGGCGAACACGAAGAGTTTCTGAAGCACCATTACCTCGGGCCTAGTTGATCAGGGAGGAGAGGCAGGCTGCCGCGCCTGCCCCGACCGTATTGACTGCGATTTCCCGTGCAGCCTTTTTGTTCACCTTACCCACGATCAGGGCGGCCGCGCTGCCGACCCCTGCCCTCAGCAGGCAGTTCTTGGCTGCCTTGGTCATGGGCCTGCCCTTGAGCGCGTTGCAGTACTTCGCCCTCTCCTTGCCCGTCTTGCTCTTGTCGAAATAGCAGTTGGCGACGTTGTGTTCCTGGATGACGTCCACGGCGTGGGCCGAGGGAGCGACGCCGAGGGAAAGCGTCGCCAGCACTACCGCGGTGACAATCTTGTTCTTCACTCTGTTCCTTGCGCATATGAGGTCGAGGAGACTCCCCGTACCGGCGGCCTGATGAGGCCCAGAAGGAACAATGTCCCCGGCCCGGTGAATGCACCACCCGTCGGCAGGCGGGGACTTCATCCGCCATGCGGCGTGCCCACCCCCGCCGGTCGGCGGGGTCTTGCGCCCGCACGGGTAAGGGTCGGGAAGCGCGGTAATGAGGTGGGAAAGCCGGTGCACATCAGCGTTCCCGCTCCGGCCCGGCCGCCTCGCGTGGGTTCGCAGTGCTGCACAGCGGCGGCGAACGTGTCACAAGGGGCGTCACCGCGCCCTGAGCAGGAACATTGGCAGGGCAAACGTTGCCTGATGTGGCACAAGTAACGATGTCTCATTGAGCCCGGGCGGAGGACGAAGCGACGGAGAGGGGCGGAAGCGTCGTGCCGGGGTAGGCGGGCCGTATGGGTGAGATCCTGATCGGTACATGTTCCTGGACGGACAAGGCACTTGTGTCCAGCGGGTGGTACCCGCCGGGACGGCGGGACCCGGAGGGTCGGCTGCGGCACTACGCCGAGCACTTTCCCGTGGTGGAGGTGGACGCCACCTACTACGCGCTGCCCAGCACGCGCAACAGCCTCCTGTGGGCCGAACGGACCCCGCCCGGCTTCCGCTTCGACGTCAAGGCGTTCTCCCTCCTCACCGGCCACCCCACCCGCGACGCCGCCCTGCCCGCCGATCTGCGCGGCCGGCCCCGTACCACCGGCGACACCGGACTTCTCGACGAGATCTGGCACCGTTTCAGCGACGCCCTCCGGCCGCTGCGGAACGCCGGCCGCCTCGGCACGCTGCTGTTCCAGTTCCCGCCCTGGTTCGCCCCCGGCGCGCGGTCCGAGGCCGCCCTCCGGCACACCCGCCTGCGCACCGGCGACTGGCCCGTGGCCGTCGAGTTCCGGCACCCCGACTGGTGGCGGGACGAGCACCGGGCCCGTACCACCGCCCTGCTGAGGGAGCTGGACGCCGCCGCTGTGGCCGTGGACACGCCACAGGGACTGCCCACCTCGATACCGCCGGTCACCCCGGTCGCCTCCACCGACCTCGCGGTGGTGCGCTTCCACGGGCGCAGCCCCGAGTGGGGCAGGGGCAGCAAGGAGGACCGCTTCCGCCACGCGTACGCGGAGGACGAGCTGCGGGAGTGGCGGCCGCGTCTGCGTGCCCTCGCCGACCGGGTCACGCACCTGCACGTCCTGTTCAACAACTGCTGCGCCGACGCAGCCGTACGCGCCGCCGCGTCCATGCAGGGCCTCTTGAGCCCGTGCGGACATCCGTCGGACGTGTCCGGGTAGGAGAGTGGTAGACACAGACTTCAGGAGGTGCCATGTCCGGACTGATGACACGCATCCAGCGGTTCGTCCGCAGCCCGCAGGGGCAGCGGGCCGTCGCCTCGGCGCGCCGCGCCGCCGCCGACCCGCGCAATCGCTCCCGGGCCCGGCAGCTGCTCGCCCGGCTGCGCGGGCGCCGGTGACGGGGTAGGGGCTGAGGGCGTACCCGCGGCGGGCGTCGGGACGGCGGTGATGATGCGCACGGAGGCGGTTCGAGTGGCGTGAACGGCTCGAGTGGCGCCAAGGAGCTCTCTCTCACGGCCGTCGCCGACGACGGCACCGCCTACGGCGTGGCCGGCGAGGACGCGCCGCTGACCCGTCTCCGTCTCCGTCTTCGCCGCCACGGGCACCGCCACGCCCTTGCCGGAGGCGACGATCACGCCGAAGACCATGGCCAACGGCGCGGGCGTGTTCGTCACGCACGCGGGGACGGACACCATGCGTCTGATCGTCCTCAAGCTGAAGAGCTGAGGGTGCCAGGAGTCGTACGGGTGTCGGTACGGTGGCAGGGCGGAGCCCTTCGCCGCCGCGGCCTTCAGCGTGCCGACGCCCGCTTGGCCCCGGCTGCGCCACCCGCGCCGCCTGAGCCCCCTGCGCCGCACAGCGAGCAGCGTTCCCTGCCGTCCCAGTCGGCCCAGCCGAAGACGCCCGGCGACAGGGAGCGGCCCTCCAACTCGTCCCGCACCGCGACCCGGTAGTCCCACACGGACGCGATGTACGGGTGGTAGACGTCGTGGAAGGAGGGCTGGGACAGCAGGGCGCCCGCGGCGACGGCACGGCGCAAGGCGCGCAGCTGCTCGAACATCGCCTGCCCGGCGGCGGCGACCGGCGCGGCGGCGTCGATGAACAGCCGCTCCCGCACCTCGTAGATGTGCGCGTCGGCGAGGGCCGCACGGCTCGCCGCCTCCCGGTCGAGGGACGGGTCCGGGTCCTGGGCCAGCTCACGCAGCCGCGTATGGGCGGTACCCGCCGCCGAGATGAAGTCGATGTACACCTCGCGCCTCAGCGCGCCGAGCCCCCGCCCCTCCTCCTGCCGGGTACGCAGCCGGTCGGCGAGCACCGTCCCCGCTATCGCGATGACCGCGCCCCCGAGCGTCGCCACCAACGTCAACCACTCCACGCCGAGCCCCCCTCGCTCCGCCGTGCCCCCTACGGTGGCGGCACCGTAACATCCGCCGCTGGAACCGCCGGTACCGCAGGTGTCCGACGGTGTGGCCCCTGGACATCCCGCGGACGCCCCGGTCCGCGATGCGCGACGATGACCCTATGAACGGACAAGGGGGAAGCAACGAAGAGGAACCCATCGCGGACCTCGCCCGGCGGCTCGTCGCGGCGGACACCGGCGGCTGGACGCCCGACGGGGCGAGGGCCTTGGCGGCCGAGCTGGGCTGGGCCTGGGGCGGCACGCCGGAGAGTCCCGTCCTGATCACCGGCCGGGCGCCGGGGAACGCCCGGTTGCGCCCGGTGGGCCGGTTCGAGAAGTCCTACGTCGACGGGGAGTCGTACGTGGAGCTCGCGGTTCCCGTGACGACGGCCGCCCGGGAAGCCGCCGCGCAGGCCTGCCTTCCGCGCCGTCAGGAAGGAGCTGACCATCGCGCTGGGTACGCCTTCCATCATGGGCTCGCACGGCGACTTGGGGCCCTACTACGACGGCGGGCAGTTCTGGGGCGCGCCCTTCCTGCGGTGGCGCGGCAGGGAAGACACGCTGGAACTGCGCGCCGGGGCCGAGGGGCCGGAGCTGGTCCTGCAGCCCACCGGGCCGGCGGAGAACTGGTTCTGGCGTCAGGGCATCGGCGAGGAGTACGCGATCAGCGGCTTCTTCGGCAGCAATCGCGACCCGGCCAACTCCGGCCTCGGCTTCCCCGGTGGCTGGACGGCCCGGAGCTGGGAGACCGTCACCCGGACGCTGGACGGCTTCCTGGGCGCGCTGCCCGCCGAAACGACCGCACTCGGCATCAGGATCGGCATGCCGGTCTACGGCCGCACCGACCGCGGCGCGCCCATCCTGTTCAACGTGGCATGCGGCGACCGGCTGACAATCGGCTGCTTCGCCCCGGACGATGTCGATCCGGCCTCCCTCGGCTGGGGGACACTCGCCCAGCACCCCGGCACCGCGTCGGTCTACGGCGACGGCGGCCCGGTGTGGCGCGTGGACGCGGGCGGCCCCGGTGAACCGAAGGGCCGTGCGCTCGCGGAGATGCTCGTGGCGACGGCCCGGGCGGTGGGCGTGAACGATCCGTCCGACCTGATCGTCGGCCGCGAGGCCGAGGACGTGGACGGCTACCACGTCACGTACTACGGGCTGGGCCTGCCGACCGGCTGACCGTTCCCCCGGGCCGGCGCGGTGGCGTGTTCGCGGATGTCGCCGTCCCTGACGCGGCCGGCGCGGCCGGCGCGGGCGCCTTGGCGTCGGGCGGGCGCGCGAGGTGGGGTCGCCGTGACGGCGGCGGCGTCCTCGGCGCTCACCGGCGGCTACGGCTCACCGTGTCCGGCGGTGGGGGCCTTCCGCGACGGAAGGCCCCCACCCACGCCGGTGAGCGGCGTTCGTCAGCGTGCGTTCATCGCCGGGACGCCCGGAGGCGTCGGCAGCGGCAGCCGCAGACGGGCCGGCTGGTCGGAGGCGGCCGGGGTGCGGCAGGTGAGGTCCTTCGCCGGGAGCTTGCCGGTGGTCAGGTAGGCCGTGGCGGTCTTGTCGGCGCAGGACTTGGTTGTGTAGACGCCGTGGCCCTCGCCTCCCAGGACCGTCACCATGCGCGAGCCCTTCATGGCCCGGTGCAGGCCCTGACCGCTGGTCAGCGGGGTCTGGGAGTCCCATTCGTTCTGCAGGATCAGCGCGCCGACCTTGTTGTTCACCACGGTCGCGGGCTCACTGCCGTTCTTCCAGAACGCGCACGGCATGATGTTCGACGCGAAGTCGCCGTACAGCGGGTACCTGGCCTTGTCGCGGATCGCGTCGCGGCGGTACTGCTCCGGGTCGCGCGGCCACGCCCGGGTGTCGGCGCACACGACGGCCCAGAAGCTCGCGTCGCCGTTGTCCGACGGGACCTCCGCCCGGGCGAACGCCGGCGGTGCGGGGCGTTCGGGGCTCGGCGTCGCGTCGCCGTTGCGGGACGGGGCCGGCTTCTGGCCCGAGGCGGCCTTCTTCAGGTCGGCGACCCGCTCGGCGGCGTTCCGCACGTAGAAGAAGACGGCCCGCTCGGCGCGGATGTCGTCCCCGGTCATGCGCGTCCCGTCGACATCGATGGGCTTGCGGTCGGCCCGGGCGACCAGGTCCCAGTACGTCTTGCGGACCTTGGCCGGAGTGTCGCCCAGCCGGTACGTCGTGTGGCGCTTCGCGGTCCACTCGGTCCAGCGCGTGAACGCGGGCTCGGCGCCCTCGGCCCACACCTGGATCATGCCCCGCCAGGCGCGCTGGGGGTCGACGCCGCTGTCCAGCACGAACCGGTCCGCTCGCTGGGGGAACAGCTGCGTGTAGACGGCTCCGAGGTACGTTCCGTAGGAGAACCCCAGGTAGGAGATCTTCTTCTCGCCGAGCACGCCGCGGATGACGTCCATGTCGCGGGCCGTGTTGCGGGTGGTGAGGTGGGGCAGGACCGCGCCGCCCTTGGCCTGGCACTTGTCGGCGACCGTACGGGCCCACTTCACGTCCTTGGCGAACGTCGCCGCCTTGTACGGGCGCTGCCAGTTGAATTCGTCGTCCGCGAGGCCGCAGCCGACCGGGGTGCTCCGGCCGACGCCCCGCGGGTCGAAGCCGATGAGGTCGTACTGCTTCTTCACGGCCGCGGGCAGATCCGGCCCCAGGTACAGGGGCATGTCCAGGCCGGAGCCGCCCGGGCCCCCGGGGTTGAGCAGCAGCACACCGCGACGTTCCTTGGTGCTGCTCGCCTTCAGACGCGACACCGCGATGTCGATCTGCTTGCCGCCGGGACGGCTGTAGTCGAGCGGCACCTTGAGGGTCGCGCACTGCAAGGCGGCGGGGCTCTCGGCGTCACACCGCTTCCACTGCGGCTTCTGCTGCAGGTACCGCTGCAGAGGGTCCGCGGTCGCGGGACGCGAGGGCGACGCGGCGGAAGGGGTGGCGGAGGCGGTGGCGGGCGCGAGGGCGGGGATCAGGGTCGCGACGGCGCCCACGGCCAGGAGAGGGGCTATTCGTCTGCTGCGCACGATGATGCCGTTCCTTACGTAGAGGGTGGCTGTGACCCACCCACCCTCTCGGAAACGGGAGTTGGGCGAATCCGCCGCCGGACCCCCGGTGTCTCCGACCGCAGGAGTAGGGAGGGACCCGGTGAATGGTCCCCCTGAAGGAGAACGCGAACCGCCGTTTTTCCGTCCGCGGTGGCCTTCGCGGCGGATGCGGCCCCGGTCCGGGGGTGGGCAGCCGAGGCGGCACACCACCCCGCACGGGCGTCCACCGGCGTGGCACACTCGTCGCCTCAACAGGCATGAGGGGAAACGTGGGTGTGCCATCGGCAGGCACCGACCCCCTTGGCCAACCCGGGCGCGGGGCGGGCCCGGAGCGAGCATGGGGTTCGATTCGCGCGGGCGTCCTTCGCCGGAGCCGGGACAGAAGGCTGAGGGGTGCCGTACGGCGGAGCCCACGCCCGCGGGTCGCGCTCGTGGGCCGGGGCCCGAACCCATGACCGTTCCCATTGAGTAAGGGGGTTGAGCAACACATGCAGCAGCAAGCGGGGAGGAAGCCAGGACCGCTGGGGCTGCCCCGGGACTTCTGGCTGCTCTGGACCGCGGCAGCGGTCTCCGGGCTCGGCGACGGGCTCGAGCTGAGCGCCTTTCCCCTGCTGGCCAGCCACTGGACCCAGGACCCGCTGCTCGTCTCCGCGGCCGCCGCCGCGGCACAGGCACCCTGGTTGTTCCTCGGGCTGCTGGTCGGCGGACTGGTCGACCGCTGGGACCGCAAGAGCGTGCTGCTGATCGCCGACAGCTGCCGCGCCCTGCTCGTGATGGCTCTGGCGGTGGCGGTGGCACTCGGTGAAGGGAACATCTGGTTTCTGCTGGCCGTGCTCTTCGCTCTGGGGACGGCTCAGATCTTCTTCGACACCTCGGTGCAGGCGGTGATCCCGTCCGTGGTCGGCACGGGTTCGCTGGTCCGCGCCAACAGTTTTCTCCAGGGCAGTTCGACCGTCCTCGTCCAGTTCGTGGGACCGGCGGCGGGTGCCGCCCTGTTCGCGGTGGCCCAGTGGCTGCCCGCAGGCGTCGACGCCGTCAGCTACCTGCTGGGAGTGGTGCTGCTGGCAGGCGTCCGGGGCCGCTTCCGCCCATCGCGGACAGCCGCGTCGCGGACAGCCGCGTCGGCGACGGTCTCGTCGGCGACGAGGCCGTCCTTGCGGCACAGCGTCGCCGAGGGGCTGCGCTGGCTGCGCGGCGACACGGTCGTGCGAACGCTGGCCATGGCGACCGTTCTGCTGGGCATGGGGAGCGCGGCCGCCTGGGGCGTCATGGTCCTGTTCGCCCGGCAGCAGTGGCACCTCACGGGCGCCGGTTACGGCCTGCTGCTGACGGCGAGCGCCCTCGGCAGCATCGCCGGCTCTCTGGTCGCGGCCCCGCTGGCCCGCCGACTGCCACCGCGGCTGGTACTGGCGGGCTCCGCCGCCGGTTCGGCGGCGGCCTTCGCCCTGCTCACGGTCTCCCGCTCGGCCGCGTTCGCCGCGGTCCTCCTGGCCGTCAACGGGCTGTGCGTGGTGGTGTGGAACGTGGTCACGGTCTCCGAGCGGCAGGCCCGCATCCCGGACGCCCTCACCGGCCGGGTCACGGCCGCCTACCGGGTCCTCGCCTGGGGCAGCATGCCTCTCGGGGGACTTCTGGGTGGTGCGTCGGCTTCCGTCCTCGGTCTGAGCTCAGCCGTTCTACTGGCAGCCCTGCTGCTCGCTCTGGCGGCCCTGCTGGTCGGCGTGGCCCGCGGCGATGCGGACGGCCAGGAGGACCTCCATGAGGACCTCCATGAAGACCTCCACGGGGTCTGTCATGAGAAAGTAAAACGATCGTCAACGCGCAAGAACGACTGTTGACTTATCAACAGCAGCCCTTTTACGTTCTGATCGAGCGTCAGTGATCTCGAAGAGGTTGATTCCTGAGCCCGAACCTGGCCGACGGAGCGCGTGTGTCTGCTGTGATCGAAGCCCAGAACGTCTCCAAACTCCTCGCCGAGCACCCGCAATTCGGGGACGCGTCCGCCATACGAAGGCGCGCGGCCGAAGTGCTCGACTTCACGCTGGAAATCCTGTCGGACTCCTTAGCGCCGGCCGGCCCGGCCATCGCCGCCGGCGCGCTGCGCATCCGGCAGGAGCGCCTGTATTTCGACCCCGTGGTCCGGGACACGCTCGAATTGGGTCTACGGGAGCTGAAGTCGGGGCGGCTGAGCGACAACAGCGCGGTGGTCGGCCTGCTGGCCGGCCTCGGCGCCGACGCGGAGGGCCCCGAGCGGCACGTGAGCGTGTTCCGCGACGTACGGCTGCCCGCGCTCGAACTGGGCAGACCCGAGGGGTGTGATGTGCGGGTCTGGGACCCCGGTGCGGAAGCACCCGGGGCGGCCGCTCGGTTCGCCGAGCTCTGCGCCGACCAGCTGCAGCACCGTGAGGGCATCGAGGCCGCGACGGTGGTGCCGCGGCCCGAGGACCTCGAACTGCTCGACTCTGCCGGGGGACTGGCACGTCACCTCCTCGGTGAGCTGGCCGTCGGCCTGTTCCGTCACGTCGAGGTGCTGGTCCTGGTGGCCGGCCGATCGGTGTTCCGCAGCGCCTCGGACCGTGGCGCACCGGGGGCCGTCTTCCTCAGGCTGGTCCCGGGAGACCATCCGCTCACGGTGGCCGAACTGCTGGTGCACGAGTCGGTGCACCACCGGCTCTACGACCTGTACGCGTCCCGGAGCATCCTGGCGGCGGGCTATTCCGAGCGGGATGCCGAACCGGTCGTGGCGCACTGGAACCGTCCGTCCGCCTTCGACACGAACCTGTGGTCCCCGGACCGGGCGCTGGCGGCCTTCCACGTGTACGTACACCTGGCTCTTCTGTACACCCGCGCATGCCAGGCGGCGGATGAGGGCCCGGGCCCGTCCGCCGAGTGGTGGCCGCTGCCCGCGGGCGCGCCGGACCGTGCGCAGCAGTGCCGCGAGCGGGCCCGTTACCTGGGCGACCAGCTGAGGAATCGTTCCTCCGACCTGGGTCCCGACGGCCTTCGGCTCGTGGAGTGGCTGCTTGACGCACTGGACCGCACCGAAGCGGCGCTGCACCTGACGCGCGCGGCCGCCTGACACCCCCGCCGCCCGGCGCTCCACCCTCCCCGGGGCATCCAGCCGCCCGGCGCTCCACTCCCCGGGGCCTCCCGCCGCCCGGGACTCCACCGCCCCGGCCGCCGCCGGGCGGCCGGCCGCGGGGCACCTCGGGCAGCGTGCCGAGACTTCCGTAGCGAGAAAAAGGTACGTACGTCATGGGCGTGAACACGATCCCGGCCGCGGCCGTGGACCAGTACCACCACACCGGCAGCGTCACCGCGGGGCGCCTGCTGTCCGAAGAGCAGCGCGAGGAGCTGACCGCGCGACTGGACCGCGAGTACGGCCTGGTCGACGACCGCCATCTGCGTTTCGACGGCGTCTCCGCCCAGGGGCCCGGCGAACTGAAGATCTTCATCAACTGGTGGGAGCGGCAGCAGGACGTGGTGGCGGAGGCGGAGAGCCTCATCACCGCATGGGCGTCCGAGCTGCTGGGCGCGCCGGCCCGGCCGATGGGGGACGAGACCTTCATCAAGCCGCCCCGGCACGGCGCGGAGATCCAATGGCACCAGGACTTCGCCGTCTACGCCGAGTTCGACGACCGGTTCCTCACCTGCTGGATCGCTCTGGACGACGCCCTCGAAGGCAACGGCGCCATGATCTTCGCTCCGGGTACGCACCGGCGCGGGCGGTTCCGTCCTCCCCAGGTGCCCGACCGGCCCCCGGCCCCCGACGGCGAGCGTCTGACGGGAGTGGACCACCTGGCGACCCTGGGGCTGCCGGCGCTGCCCGATCCCGTCGCCCTCGGCCTGCCCACGGCGGCGCACGAAGTCCCGGCCGGACACTGCTCGTTTCACCACCCGTATCTCTGGCATCGCTCGGGCGCCAACGGCAGCCTCCACTGGAGGCGCGCGGTGGCCCGCCGCTTCTGGGCCGAGGACAGCGACCGGTTGCGGAACAGCTGAGCCACGTCACCCACGTCACCCACGTCGACGAAAGGACACCGCGTGGAAGCGGTCATGCACGAACCGGTCAAGATCTGGGTCCAGGCCACCACCCGGTGCAACATGGACTGCGTCCAGTGTTACGACGACGTGTGCTCCCCGGAGGGGAGCCCGGACGAACTGACGCTGGAGGAGCACCGGAAGCTCATCGACTACTACGTGGACAACGGCATCATGCACGTGTTCTACGAGGGCGGCGAGCCTTTCCTCCGGCCCGACTTCCTGGACGTGGTCGAGTACTCGGGCCGCCGGCTGATGACCTGGATCCGGACGAACGGAACCCTTCTGGACCAGCCCACCGTCGACCGCCTCGTCGACGCCGGCGTCAACACCGTCGTCGTCGACCTGTTCGCCGCCCGCAAGGAGACGCACGAGCGGATCACCGGGCTGCCGGGCAGCTACGACCTCACGATCGAGGCCATCAAGCGGCTGGTGGACAGCCCCATCAAGGTCATCATGGCGTGCATCGTCAACCGGTGGTCCGCGCCGGAGCTGCAGGAGTACACCGAGCTGGCCTCCTCGCTGGGGGTGCCGCGCGTCGGCTGCCTGCGCCTGTACCCCCTCGGCCGGGCCAAGCGGAACTGGTCGCAGCTGTCCATGCCGCTGTCGGAGATGACCGCCGCCATCGAGGCCGTCCAGCCGCCGGACGACGTCTTCTTCATGAAGTCGTGGCACCCCAAGAACGCCAACTGCTGCTGGCAGTCCATCGCCCTCGACGCGAGCGGCACCGCCATCGGCTGCCCGTACCTGCGGGGGCTCGTGGACTTCGGCAGCGTCCGCGAGGTGCCGCTCCTCAAGACGTGGGACGACCCGCTGCACCGGCAGCTCCGCGACGCCACCGGGCCCGGCGGATGCGACGGCTGCTACGAGACGTCCAAGACCCGGGGCGGCTGCCGCAGCACCGCCTACGCCTTCACCGGTCGCTGGGACGGCCAGGACCCGTTCTGTTCGGAGATGAACAACGGCACCGACCTCACCCACCTTCCCGAGGAATACCTGCGCCGCACCCTTCCCGTGTACCGAGCGGCCCGATAGGCGGACCCACGAGAAACCCCGGGAAAAGGCCCGAAAGGCGCTGTTCCCCACCAGAGCAGGAGAGACATGTCTTTCACCGAAGGACGGTTCACGAAGACCGAGGGAATCCGCGAGCGACCCATGGAGGAGTGGGACTGTCTGCTCGTATTCACTCCGGCCAAGCCGGACCTGCACATTCTGAACACCACGAGCTGGGCCATCATGGAACTCTGCACCGGCCAGGAGTTCGACCAGCTCATCGACGACTACCGGGAATTCAGCGGCTCGCGCGTCGACGCCGAAACCGCCCGCAATCATGTGCGGCGCGTGCTGAGGAACCTGGAGACCAAGGGCATCGTGACGAGGCTCCCCGAGCCCGTCGCCGCGTAACCACCCCCGCATCCCGGACCGCGAGGCGGCGCGCCCGCGCCACGGCGCGTCGGCCACCGCGTCCGGCCCCAGACCACCGGACACGGCCGTGCCCGGTGCCGCGACAGGGGGCACCGCGCCCACCTGCGAGCCCGACGAAAGGAGGAGGAGCATGCCGAAGGAGACGAACAGCGCCCTCGACCGGCTGAAGGCGAAGGTCGACGAGCTCGGTGCGATCGAGGAGCCGGCGGCCGCGGTCATCGAGCCCGAGATCCGCACGCCGGCCCAGTACGCCATGTACACCACGCTGCCGGACGACAGCGAGGACATCGCGTAACGGGGTGCGGCGGCCGACGGCCGTCGCACCCACCCTCCGACCCCGAACGGATGCCATGTCTCAGCCGTTGCAGGTGGGGTCGGCGAAGGACCGGAGCCCGGGGCCTTCCCGGCTCCGGTCCGCACGGGCCGCGCGGCCCGATCAGCCGACCACGCTGCTCGTCAACCCGCCCCTCTGGAACGCCTACGCACCGCACCTGGCGGTTCCCCTGCTGCTCGCGTCGCTGCGGCAGGCCGGGTTTCCCGCACGAGCCCGGGACCTGAGCGCGGACGTACTGGACCGGCTGCTGTCCGGACGAGAGCTCCGTCGACTGGGCGCCCGCATCGGGACCGGGATCGCGGCCTTGACCGAGACCGCGGCCGGAAACGGGACAGGACACGCGGCCGCGGTGCGACAGGCGGAACGTGCCCGGCTCGTCCTGCCCTCCGCGATCCGCGACATCGACGAGGCGAAGTCGGTGCTGCGGGACGTGAAACACCTCGGCGACCACCGCAGAACACAGTGGGCCACCACCACCCTGCGCAACGCCCAGTGGGTCGTCTCCGCGGCCCACCCGGGACTCACCTTCGACCTGGCCGTCAACGAGCAGCGGTACGCCACCAGCTCCACCTCCCAGGTCATGGCCGCCCTCGACGACCGGGTCGGCAACCCCTACCTGGAGGTCCTGGAGGAGGAGCTCGCGGACGAGCTGGCCGACCCGCGGCTCGGTCTCGTCGCCGTCTCGGTCTCCGCGGACACGCAGCTCATCGCGGCCCTCGGCTGCGCGCGCCTGGTACGCAGCCGGCGTCCGGACGTGCGCGTGGTGTTCGGCGGCAACTACGTCTCGCGGCTCGTCAGCCGGTGGACCCGGGCCGACCATCCGTTCCTGGACCTGGTCGACGTGTTCGTCGCCTTCGAGGGAGAAGAGGCGCTGCCCGCCCTCCTCACCGCGCTGTTCGGCGACGGCAGCCTCGACGACGTCCCCGGCGCCGTCTGGCGCGAGGGCGGCACGCTGCGCCGCAACCCCGGGCGGGACGCCGACCTGGCCGCACTGCCGTGCCCCGACTACACCGACTACGACCTCGGCCGCTACTTCGCCCCCGGCCCCCTCCTCCCGCTGCTGGCCTCCCGCAGCTGCGCCTGGAACTGCAGCTTCTGCTCCATCCCCTTCGCGAGCAACCGCTTCCGGATGCGTACGCCGGCCGACGTGGTCGACGACATGGACGAGCTGTACCGCCGCCACGGGGCCACCGCCTTCGTCTTCGTCGACGAGATCATGACGCTCCGGTCGATGCGGGGCGTCGCCGAGGAACTCGTACGCCGCGGCCGTACCTACCACTGGTACGCGGAGACCCGGTTCGCCAACGGCTGGAGCCGGGAACTGGCCGATCTCCTGTACGCGTCGGGGTGCCGGCGCCTGGACTTCGGGCTGGAGAGCTACAACCAGCGGATGCTCGACCGGATGCGCAAGGAGGTGCGGCTGGAGTGGGTCGGCCGCAACCTGGACGCGCTGCTGGGCGCGGGCATCCCCGTCCACCTCTTCACCATCCTCGGCTTTCCCGGGGAGACCCGGGACGAGACCGCGCGCACCGTGGCCTTCGCACGGCGGACCCTGGAGCGGTCCCGCGAGCAGTACGGCATCCCGTACACCACCTGGGGCGCGAGTCCCTTCGTGCTGGACGTCCACTCTCCCGTGGCCCGGAACCCGGCGGAGTACGGCGTGGTACCGGTCGCTCCGCCGCCCGAGCACGATCTGGCCCTGAGCCTCGACTACACGGTCACGTCGGGGGTGAGCGCCGCCGAGGCGGAGTCCACCGCGGCCGAGGTGTTCGGCCGGGAGTCGAGCAGCCCGCGGCAGTGGTTCCACCGGGTGCAGACGCGCGACGTCGAGGAGTTCGTCTTCTTCCGGGCCGTGCACGACGCCGGAATGCCCGTACCCCAGGGGCGCCCGCTGCGGCTGTTCGCCCCGCTCGACGCCGCCGACCGCGTACGCCTGCACCCCGGGCTCCACGCCATCAGGCCGCGTGCCGGCTTCTCCGCCGGAGGACGGCCCGCCGCCCTGGCCGTGTACGACCCCCGCAGCGACGTGGTGGTGACGGTCCCGGGCGGCGGCGGCCGGGACGGCGAAGGCGACGCCGGTCACGGCCGGACACCCGGCGCGCCGACGGGCGCGCCGCTCCTTCCGCTCGGCAGGCCGCTGCGCTACGACGAGCTGTGCGCGCTGATCGCCCGCGCCGCCGGCTGCGACCCCGAGGCCGCGCGCCTCGCCGCCGACGCCCTGATCCGTCACGGCATGGCCGAACCCGCCACGCCCTTCCCCGAGCTGCGTACGCCCGCGGACGCCCCCGACGAGGCGCTGCTGCTCCCCGAACCCGAGGTCCTCGCGGAAGCGGACAGCCTGCACAGCGTGCCCACCGGAAAGTCCCTGCGCCTCAACGCCGACGCCGCCCGCGTCTGGACGGTCCTGGCCGACGGCGGGCTGGAGGCCGGGGTGCTGCGCGCCGCGGCCCGGAGCGAACGCGCCCGTACGGCCGTCGACGGCCTCGTCCGTGACCTCGTCGGTTTCGGATTCGCCTACTACCTACTCGCCCCGGAGCGCCCGTGACCACCGTGCCCCCCACCACCTTCCCCTTCGACCTGATGCTGGAGACGGACTTCCCGGGCGAACTGGGCCGCCTGGTACGCGAAGTCGGCCCCTGGTCCCTGCAACCGCCGTACCCCTGGGCCAGCTGGTGCTACGCCCGGCTCCTCGACGGCCGCCTGCGCGACGTGCCGGGCGACTACGCGGAACTCGGCGTCGGCCTGGGCGGTACGTCGCTGCTGCTCGGCCTGATCGCCCGCGAGCAGGGGCGGCAGGTGTTCAGCTACGACAGCTTCGAGGGGCTGCCCGCCCCGCACGGGGAGTTCGACAACGACTACTTCCGGGACGGCTTCTACCGCGCCGCTCCCGAGCGCGGCGACCTGCTGACGCGGTTCCGCAAGGCCATCGACCACTTCGGCCTCGCCGACACCGTGCACCCGGTGCCCGGCTTCTTCTCGGACACCGTGGCCGGCGGCGGGCGCCAGGCGCCGAGCGGCCCCCTGGCGTTCGTCCACCTCGACTCCGACCTGTACGACTCGGTCACACAGTCCCTGGAGGCCGTCTACGACCTGGTGCCCGAGGGCGGCGCCCTGGTGGTCGACGACTTCTTCCACCCGGCGCAGGGCCCCGCCCGCGCCCTGTCGGACTTCTGCAACCGCCGCAAGCTGGCTCCCGTGCTGCACGTGACCTTCCCCTACAGCGTGCTGATGTTCAAGGGCGAGGAGCCCGGCCCCGCCGACCGCCGCGCGATCGACGGCAACTACTACCGGCTCGACCTCGTCCGCCAGGACGAGGTGCTGCGCGCGGCCCTGGCCCGGGGGAGCGACACCACCGAGCGCGCGGCCCGCTCGCGTGCGCTGCTGCGGGAGCTGCTGGACGCGCCGCAGGCCGCGTACGCCGACATCTACGCGTACTGGAGGTGCCTGGAGTACTTCTGGCAGCGCATCGACTACCGCCCCGCGGACCAGGAGGTCTGGGAGATCTGATGGACGACGGCAACGCAACGGCCGAGGGCGCAGGCCCCCGCATCGTCGAGCTGGACGTCGACGCGGACGCCGTCCACGAGCAGCTCCGGGGCCTGCTGGCCGTACGCCTCTCCGCCCCCGACCGCCTGGTGCGGACGGAGGGCGTGCGGGGCGAGGCCGGACACTACGACCTGGACATGCTGGAACGGGACGTCTGGATGGTCTCCCTCGACCCGAACCGGCACCTGTTGCTCGCCCTGGACGAGGCGGGAGCCGTCCTCGGTTACGCCGACTACGTGGATGCCCACCCGCGGGACGGAGCGCCGTACCTGGGCGCCGTCGAGGTCGCCGCGGAGAGGCGGCGGGCGGGCGTGGGCCGCGCCCTGGTTCGGGCGGTGACCGGCCGTCTCCCCGCCTCCGCCCCGGCCCTCCGCGCCACCGTGGTGCCCTCCCGCGACCCGGTGGGCTTCCTCGCCGCCCTCGGCTTCCGGCCGGGCACGCCCGCCGGGCCCGCCGGCTACGACGCGTCCCCCGACTACGACGCGTCCGCCGCCTCCAGCGCCTCCGCCGGGTCCGGTGTGCCGGAGGCGTCCGCCGCGCCCGGCGCGTCGCAGATGTGGGAACTTCGCCCTCCTCGGCTCGACTGACTCCCTGACAGCCTTACTTACCGTCCAGTAAGCTCCGGCCATGTCCACCCCCGCCATAGCCGGACTCGCCGACTCCGTACGCGCCTTGACGGAGGGTCAGGTCACCTCCGCCGCCCTCGTCCAGGCCTCCCTCGACCGGATCGAGGCCACCCGCTCCACGGTGAACGCCTTCCGCCTCGTGCGCGACGCCGAAGCCGTCCTCGCGGAGGCCGCGGAGGCCGACCGCCGGCTCGCGGCGGGGGAGCGGGCCCCGCTGCTGGGCGTACCGGTCGCCGTCAAGGACGACACCGACGTCGCCGGGCTGCCCACCGCCTTCGGCTGCCGCGGCGACCTCCCGGCCGCGAGTGCCGACGGGGAGGCCGTCCGGCGGCTGCGCGCCGCGGGCGCCGTCATCGTCGGCAAGACCAACACCTGCGAGCTGGGCCAGTGGGCCTTCACCGAGGGCCCCGCCTTCGGCGCCACCCGCAACCCCTGGCACACCGGCCACACGCCCGGCGGCTCGTCCGGCGGCTCGGCGGCCGCCGTCGCCGCCGGGCTGGTCCCCGCGGCGCTCGGCTCCGACGGCGCCGGGTCCATCCGCATACCCGCCGCCTGGACGCACCTGGTCGGCATCAAACCGCAGCGCGGACGCGTCTCCGTGCACCCGTACAACGACTGCTTCGAGGGCCTGACGGTGAACGGACCCCTCGCCCGCACGGTCGCCGACGCCGCGCTGCTCCTCGACGCCGTCTCGGGCGCGCACCCCTCCGAGCGCCACCACCCGGCGCCCGTCGACGCCTCCGCCGCCGCGCGCCGCGAACCCGGCCGGCTGCGCATCGCACTCGCGTGGCGCTCCGCGTTCACCGCCACCCGCAACCCCCTGCACCCCGACATACGCCGCGCCGTGACCGACCTCGCCGAGGCCCTCGCCCGCCTCGGCCACACCGTCGAGGAGGCCCGCCCCCGCTACGGCCTCATCGGGCTGAGCTTCCTGCCGCGCGCCACCGCGGGCATCGCCGCGTACGCCGACCGGCACCCGGACCCGGCGCTGCTGGACCCGCGCACCCGCGGCACCGCCCGCACCGGCCACCGCCTCGGCGGCCGCGCCCTGCGCACCGCCCGGGAACGCGAGGTCCGCCAGCACCGCCGCATCGGGGCCCTGTTCGCCACGTACGACGTGCTCCTGACCCCCACCACCGCCGCACCGCCGCCCGCCGTCGGCGCCTTCGACGACCTGTCGGCCTGGCGCACCGACCTCACCATGGCGGCGGCCTGCCCGTACGCCTGGCCCTGGAACGTCCTCGGCTGGCCCGGCGTGAACGTCCCCGCCGGCTTCACCACGACCGGCCTGCCGGTCGGCGCGCAGCTCCTCGGCCCGGCCGGCAGCGAGGAACGCCTCATCTCCCTGGCGGCGCAATTGGAGGCGGACCGGGGCTGGCACCTCCTCCGCCCGGGGGACACGCCCCAGGCGGACTAGCGACCCGGGCACGACCTCCCACCACCTGGAAATGGGCCCCTACACGGGGCCGGCGGCTCTGGACGCACGGAAGTCGCTTGTGTGTGAATCCACGGGGAGATACCGGCCCTGGTCGATTCATCTTCTTCGTCCTCATCGCCACCGCGAGGTGATCCCTCGTCGAATTCCTCTGTCCCCGATGACGACCCTGCGCCAAGTGACTCTCACGAACGCCGCGGAATCCGCCTCTCACGGGCACGAAGCAAAGGGGTCTGCATTCCGCTGCGCGCCACGGCTCCGGGCGCGCAGGCCCGGCGCCGGCGGGGTAATCTGGACATACGCAGGGGGGCGAATCGGTCGGTGGTGGGGCTGTGATTTCTGATGCTGACGCGCCTCTCAGACTCCCCCCTTCCCTGGTTTCTCTCGCTCCCCTCATGGCGAGAAGCACAGGTGCGGCGGCTCTACGGGTAGGTCTCGCGGATGGGCCGGTGATCGTCGGCCATCCAGGGCTTTCCGGCGCAAAGATCGAATGGTTCTGTCGACGAGATGTGGCAGAACTCGGTGCGGATGATGTCTCCGCTCTTCATGCCACCTCCGCCGCAGGTGTCCTCGTGGCTGGGCGCAGGTCGGGTGCTGTGGGCATCTGTCCCGGAGTCACGCTTGTCACCCGCTCCGTCTTCCCTTCTTCGGCAGCGCGTTCTGCCGGTACCGCCCCATGGAGAGAACTGGCCGACGCCCTGGTGAAGCTCGCGGACGCCGGTGCACGGATCGTGAACATGAGCCTTTCGTCGGCAACGGGTGTGTCCAAGGGGCACCGTGCCGTGCAGGACGCGCTCGACTACGTGGCTGCTCGTGGTGTGATCGTGGTGGCCGCCACCGGCAATGAGGGCGCGATCGACGGCACGGTCGTCACCCGCCACCGGTCGGTCCTTCCGGTCGTCGCCTACAACCGGCTGGGTCGGCCCTGGCGGATGTCCAATATCGGCCGGTCCATCGGCCGGCGAGGCGTCGGCGTTGTGGCTGACGGCTTGACAAGCCTGGGCGCCCACGGAGGTCTCCGGCCGTTCGGCGGGACGAGCGCGGCTGCGGCCGTCGTGACCGGTGCTTTGGCTCTCATCATGTCCGAGCTGCCGAAGACCACGCCCGAGGAACTGATCTCCGCGATCACAGGAGCCCCGTTGCGCCGCACATCGGTCGTGCCGCCCCTGATGAACGCCTGGCGTGTTTTCGAGTCCTTGGGGTCACCGCATTGATCAAGGAAGGAGACGCCGAGCTCATGGAAGAACCCACGGTATCCACTTCGGAATCGAGCCTCGCTGCGCCCGGTCCACCGGGCGAGCGTGCGACGCGCAGCGAGACGATTCCCTCCGTCCAGGTACCACATGACAAGTCGCCCTGTTCATGCGGTGGTTGCGGTCATACCGCCCCTGCGGCCGGCCGCTCTTCCGAGCCGTATTCTCCGTTTGTCTATGCGGTGGGCCGGCTTGAGCCACGCATGCCCAGCCTCGGGACGGAGAAAGAGTTCGCCCAGGCGACCGGCCGCGCCGAGACGGCCAACCTGACGGACAGGCAGGCCCTGCACGCCGTTCTCTCGGACCCTCGGAGTCGCTATCTTGCCAAGCAACTGTGCTACGTGCTGGTGATCCAGGGAATCGACACCTACATCCTGCGTCCGCGTGATCCCGCGGACTACGCCGTCCTCGTGGACGCGATCGGCGCGTCACCGCAGGCGAGCGATCTCCACGTGGTGATCGGCCTGCGCGGCCCCCTTGCCCCGCCCGAGTTGTGCAACGGTCTCATGCTTCCCCTGGTCGCGTTCGACCACATGTACGCCTTCGACACGGACTCACTCATCGCCGGTCTGCCCAAACCGGACGACATCGACGAGGAGCCGTTCCGCTCGGCCGCTCGGGAGCTCTTCGAACGAATGATGCAGATCACCGACAACGCTGGCTCGTCCGACGAGCACCGTGCCCTCAACTACTGCGCCGTGCGTTACGCGCAGATCTACGCCAATACCGCTCATGCCTTCGCGTCGGGGCGTGCCCTCACGGCCATCGAGACGCGGCCGTCGCGGCTCAGCGGCAGCAGGAGCATTCAAGACGTGGTGTTCTCCTACACCAATCGAACGACCGACGTGACAGAGAAGTACTTCGTCCGCGTCGATGTGACAGAAGCGTTCCCCTTCCTCGTGACCAAGTTGTCCCCGTACTACGACCGGTGACCGGCAGGAAGGAGGTCGGTGGCATGCCAGCCCCGACCGCTACGGCGGAGGCCTCGCTGTACTGTACGAGCCGCGCGTACCGGTCAGCCCCCGGCCGGATGCGTTCCGACGCGAACGTCGCTCTGGCAGACAGTTGCTACGACGACTGTATGCGTGATTGCCGGGAATCCGGTTGGGAGACCTACGAATGCGAGCCGGTTTGCCGACAGGACTGCGTGCCCGGATACGACCCTTGCGTGGGAGAACAGGTCTGTCTTTTCGGCCCGCAGCGCCGTTGCTGCCCATACAGTCACACCTGCTGCAACGGGTATGAGTACCCGTCGCTGCGCCAGATCATCAGCTGCTGTCCGCCCGGGCACGAATGCTGTAATGGCAAGTGCTGTCCACCTGGTCAGGAATGCTGCGACAAGGTGTGCTACGCACCGGGCCAACAGGTCGTGTGTACGACGGACGGGATTTGTCCCGAGGACCGTATCTGCGGCGAACGGTGTTGTCTGCCCGGGGAGAAATGCATAGGCGGCAAGTGCTGCAGGCCTGGCCCCCTGTGCGGTGGCGGCCAGTGCTGCGAGGGAGAGCAGTGCACGTCGACCGGTTGCTGCCCTCAGGAGCGGTACACATCGACGCTGGGCTGCTGCCCCCCGGGCCGGGTCGCGTGCAGGGTACGTGTGTGGCCCGAGTCGGGACCGGACTCCGACCCCGAGCCGCGAATCGAGGAGCAATGCTGCCCGCCGGGCTATTCGTGCGCATCCGAGGCCTGTTGCCCGCCCGGTGAGTGCTGTGAGAACAACACGCCCTGCCCGTCGGGAAAGCACTGCGACAAGGGTAAATGCTGTGCGCAGGGACAGAAGGCGAAATTCGACCCCCACACAGGAATGCTGAGCTGCGTCTGAGTGTAACGCCTGATTGCAAGTCGACTCCGGATGGATTCCCGTCCGGAGCCGACCAGGCGCTTCGGTCAGTCACTTCGTGACCTCGTAGTAGATGTCATAATTCGAGCCGTCGCCGGTCAGGGTCTGCGCGTGCTCTCCCGTTCCTGCCAGGCTTTCGTGGACCCAGAAGCTGCCGATGAGATCGTCCGGGGAGACCGAGTCGTAATCCCGTACGACGACCTTCGCCTTGTTGGTGAATTCGACCGACTCGTTAATCTCCTCGGAGTCATCCGAGTCGAACTCATGGGTGCCATACACCTGCACGCCGTCGACCTTGATGTACACGTCGTCAGAGCCGGGGCCGCTGGTCGTTTCATGACATTGCAGCGTGTTGATCGTCAAAGTTGCCATCTCTGCGCCTTTCACGTGTGCCGAAGGTCCCACTTAATGCTCCCTCCGTGGCGCGACGGATGCAACAGGCCCTGATTCCACGCTAAACGAACCCTTCATCATTTGACGGTTGAATGAGCTCTGGTTGTCGCGGCACACATTTACAGGCGGTAATGTGGAGAAGCGACGAGAAGGAGAACATGCACGCGGAGGTGGAGCAGTGACTGATGGCGAAACTGGTCGACGTGACGCGGCGCATAAGCCGTTGCGGGTTCGGCTGCCCGCTTTCATAGACGACGAGATCGGGCTGGGCGACGCGGTCAAGAAGGTCACCTATCGCGCGAGGATGCAACCCTGCGGCGGCTGTGAACAGCGCGCCGCAACACTGAACCGCTGGGTCGTGTTCTCCGGCAGGAAACGGTCACGCTGAGGCCGAAAGGCTGGTGAGGACACGTTCGATCAGCTGATCAGCCGACGATGAGACACCTTCTAAGGCACGCGTGCCGTCCACTCGGGGGAGGAGAACTTCGTCTCCGCCAGCTCCCTCGCCCGCGCCATCTCCTCGGCCGTCACCGCGCCGTCCGTCAGGCCGTACCGCTCGCGGAACGAACCGATCATCCGCTGGATGACCGTGGCGCGCGGCAGGCCCGTCTGACGGCGCAGCGGGTCCACGCGCTTCTTCGCGCTCGTCGTGCCCTTGTCCGAGAGCTTCTCGCGGCCGACGCGGAGCACCTCCGTCATCTTCTCCGCGTCGATGTCGTACGACATCGTCACGTGGTGCAGCACCGCGCCCTCCCCGCCGACGATCCGCTTCTGCGCCGCGCCCGCGATCTTGCCCGCCTCGGTGGCGATGTCGTTGAGGGGCTGGTACCAGGCCTTGATGCCCATGTCGCCGAGCGCGCCCAGCACCCAGTCGTCGAGGTAGGCGTAGCTGTCCGTGAAGGAAAGCCCCTTGACCAGGGCCTCGGGGACGGAGAGCGAGTACGTGATGGTGTTGCCCGGCTCGATGAACATCGCGCCGCCGCCGCTGATCCGGCGGACCACCGTGATGCCGTGCCGCTCGGCTGCCTCGGCGTCGACCTCGTTGCGCAGCGACTGGAAGCTGCCGATCACCACGGCGGGCGCGCCCCACTCCCACACGCGCAGCGTCGGCGGCCGGCGCCCGGCCGCGACCTCGGCCGTCAGCACCTCGTCCAGGGCCATGTGCAGCGCGGGGGACTGCGGCGCGTCGTGGACCAGCCGCCAGTCGTAGTCGGTCCAGTCCGTGGCGTGCGCGAGGGCCCGCCGTACGGCGACGCCGATGCCCTCGCTGGTCAGCCCGAACATCTCCGTCCCGGGCGGGAGCGCCGCGTCGATGCGCGCCGCCAGCCCCGAGGCGTCGGTGTCGGCGGGGGCGCCCTCCAGGGCCCGGTCGATGGCGTCCAACGCGTCGTCGGGCTCCAGGAAGAAGTCCCCGGCGACCCGCACCCGCCGCAGGACGCCGCCCTCGGCGTCCAGGTCGACCGTGATCAGCTTGCCGCCGGGGACCTTGTACTCACCGTGCACCGCGCGCCCTTCCTGTCGGGGCTCCCACGGTATCGGGGCCCGCCGACATCAAGGCCCGTGCTCCACGCCGGCTGTCAAGGCCGGTGCTCCACGTCGGCCATCAGGGCCTGTCCTCCTCCTCGCCGGACTTCTCGGTCTTGCGGCCTCTCTCGGTGCCGCTCTGCCGTCCGGTGCGGGTGCCCTTCCGCTCCTCCTCCGGGTGGACGTCGTTCTCGCCGGTCACCCGCTCCAGCGGTGACTTGTTCCGGTCTTCCTGCCGTCCGCGTTCGCCCATGACGTCATTCCTTCCTGTTCGCCGGAGTCGACGGGTTCCCCGCCCGGCGCCCGTCACGCACCCAGCTCCCCGGCCATGGTCCGCAGGGTCGCCGCCAGCTCCCGCACCTGGTGGTCGGAGGGCGACGGCGTGCCGATCCGGTCCACCAGGTCGCCGCGCGTCAGGAGCACGGCCGCTCCCTCGTACCGCGCGGAGGCGAGCCGGTCCGGGCGGACCACATGCGCCCGTCCCTCCATCAGGACGAGCGCGGCCCCGTCGTCGGGCAGCGCGAGCAGCTCGCGTACATGGCTCTCGTCGATCATGCGGCCCGAGTACCCGATCCGTACGGCCCCGATCCGCCTCGGCGCAGACTCACTCGAAAGCGCGTACGCTCCGGCCATGTTCACCACCCGGCCCACCCTCCAGGGCACCTTCGGCATGGTGTCCTCCACCCACTGGCTCGCCTCCCAGACCGCGATGGCCGTCCTGGAGGACGGCGGCAACGCCTTCGACGCCGCCGTCGCCGCCGGGTTCGTCCTCCACGTCGTGGAGCCGCACATGAACGGCCCGGCCGGAGAGGTGCCCGTCATCCTGGCGCCCGCCGGCGGGGACGTACGGGTCCTGTGCGGGCAGGGCCCGGCCCCCGCCGGTGCCACTCTCGCGCACTACCGGTCCCTCGGACTCGACCTCGTCCCCGGCACCGGACCGCTCGCCGCCGCCGTACCGGGGGCCTTCGACGCATGGATGCTGCTGCTCCGGGACCACGGCACCGCGTCCCTCGCCCAGGTCCTGCGGTACGCCATCGCGTACGCCGAGGACGGGCACGTGCCCGTGGCGGCGATCGGCGAGACCGTCGAGACCGTACGGGGGCTGTTCGAGACCGAGTGGACCTCCTCCGCCGAGGTGTACCTCGTGGACGGAGAATCCCCCGCCCCCGGCTCCCTCTTCCGGAATCCGGCTCTCGCGCGTACCTGGCGCCGGCTGATCGAGGAGGCGACGGCGGCCGCCGGGGACGACCGGGTCGCGCAGATCGAGGAGGCCCGGCGCGTCTGGCGCACCGGCTTCATCGCGGAGGCGTTGGTACGGCAGGCCGCCCGCCCCACCATGGACACCAGCGGCACCCGCCACACCGGTACCCTCGCCGCCGGGGACCTGGCCGGATGGTCGGCGGCGTACGAGGACCCGGTCACGTACGACTGGAACGGCTGGACCCTGTGCAAAGCGGGTGGCTGGAGCCAGGGACCCGTCCTCCTCCAGCAGCTCGCCCTCCTGCCGGACCCGCTGCCCCCGTACGGCTCCGCCGACTACGTCCACCTGCTGGTCGAGGTCTGCAAGCTCGCCATGGCGGACCGCGAGGCCTGGTACGGCGACGCCGCCGACGTCCCGCTCGACGCCCTGCTGTCCCGCGCGTACAACGCTGAGCGGCGCGCGCTCATCGGCGACAAGGCGTCGTACGAGCTGCTCCCGGGCCGCCCCGGCGGGCGTACGCCGCGGCTCAGCGACCACGCGGCCCGGGCGGGCGCCGCCGCTCCGGCCGCCCTGGGGGCCGGTGAGCCGACCGTCACGGTGGACGGCGCCACGCGCGGCGACACCTGCCACCTCGACGTCGTGGACCGCTGGGGCAACATGGTGGCCGCCACGCCGAGCGGCGGCTGGCTCCAGTCCAACCCGGTCGTGCCCGAACTGGGCTTCCCGCTCGGCACCAGGCTCCAGATGGCCTGGCTGGATCCCGGTCTGCCCAACTCGCTGACGCCCGGCCGCCGCCCGCGCACCACGCTCACGCCGTCGCTGGCGCTGCGGGACGGGGTGCCGGTGATGGCGTTCGGCACACCGGGCGGCGACCAGCAGGACCAGTGGCAGCTGCACTTCTGGCTCGCCGTCACCCACGGCGGCCTCGGCCTCCAGGCCGCCATCGACGCGCCGAACTGGCACAACGACGCCTTCCCCAGCTCCTTCTTCCCGCGTGCCATGCGGCCGGGCGCGGTCACCGTCGAGTCCCGCATGGACCCGGCGGTGGTCGAGGAGCTGCGGCGCCGGGGCCACGAGGTGACGGTCGGCGGGCCCTGGACCGAGGGGCGGCTGTGCGCGGTCGCGCGCGATCCGCGCACCGGGATCCTCTCGGCGGCGGCGAACCCGCGCGGCATGCAGGGGTACGCGGTCGGCCGCTGACGGACCAGGCTGCCGACGGAACCGGCCGCTGACGGAACCGGCCGCTGACGGAACCGGCCGCGCGTTCTCGGGGTTCGGTCGCCCGTTGTCAGTGGTCCGTGATTGGCTGGACACATGATCGATGAGCTTCTCGAGGGATCCGGTTCTCTGTCCTCGCGGGTCGAAGAGGCGGTGCGCGCGGCGGCGGCCGCCGAGATCATGCCGCGCTGGCGGCAGCTCGCCACGCACGAGATCCTCGAGAAGAGCGGCCCGCACGATCTGGTGACCATCGCCGACCGGGCCGCCGAGACCCATCTGACGGCCGCGCTCACCGCGCTGCTGCCGGGCTCGGTGGTGGTCGGCGAGGAGGCGGTCCACGCCGACCCGGAGGTGTACGAAGCGCTGCGCGGCGACGCGCCCGTGTGGATCGTCGATCCGGTCGACGGGACCCGGCAGTTCGTGCGCGGCGAGCCCGGTTTCTGCACGCTCGTCGCGCTCGCACGCCACGGCGAGCTGCTGGCGGGCTGGACCTACGCCCCGGTGGCGGAGGAGATGGCCGTCGCGGTGCGCGGGCACGGCGCCCGGCTGAACGGCATCCCGATACGGTCCGGCTCGCCGGTGCCCGGGGAGGTGCTCCGGGTGGCGACCTCCCACCCCGACTACACCACCCCGGAGCAGAAGGCCGCCCTGCTGGGCCTCGCCACCGAAGGCGTCCACCCCCGGCCGTGCGGCTCCGCCGGCCTGGCGTACCTGGACATCGCCCGGGGCGTGACCGACGCGCTCGCGTTCACCTGGGAGTACGCCTGGGACCACGCGCCGGGCCTGCTGCTGGTGGAAGAGGCGGGCGGCACGCACATCACCGCGTCCGGCGAGCCCTTCCGCATCACCGGCGGCAACGCCCTGCCCTTCACGGCGGCCCGTGACCGGGCCACCGCCGCTCGTGTCCGCGACCTGCTGACCCGTCAGTAGGACCCGGGACCTATCCTGAAGCCCTTGGCCATCGGCTGACGAAGGAGTCCGAAAGGTGCCGTCGATGCTGGATGCCGTCGTCGTGGGGGCGGGGCCCAACGGGCTGACCGCCGCCGCCGAGCTGGCCCGGCGCGGGTTCTCCGTGGCCGTGTTCGAGGCCCTCGACACCGTCGGCGGCGGTGCCAGGACCGAGGAGCTCACGCTGCCCGGCTTCCGGCACGACCCGTGCTCCGCCGTCCACCCGCTGGGCGTCGGCTCACCGGCGTTCCAGGCCCTGCCGCTCGACCGGTACGGCCTGGAGTGGCTGCACGCCGAACTGCCCATGGCGCACCCCTTCGACGACGGGACGGCGGCCGTGCTGTCCCGGTCCGTCTCGGAGACGGCGGCCTCGTTCGGGCCGCGGGACGCGGGCACGTACCGGCGGCTCGTCGCGCCGTACATCGGCAAGTGGGACACCCTCGCCCGCGACTTCATGTCCCTGCCGCTCACCGCGCTCCCGCGCGACCCGGTCACCCTCGCCCGGTTCGGCGTCGACGGCCTGCCGCCGTCCACCTGGCTGATGCGCCGCTTCCGCGACGACCGGGCCCGGGCGCTGTTCGCCGGGCTCGTCGCCCATGTCATCGCCCCGCTGAACGGGCTCGCCACCAGCGCGATCGGTCTCGTCTTCGCACTCGCCGCGCACGCGGGCGGCTGGCCGCTGCCGCGCGGCGGCTCGCAGTCCATCTCCGACGCTCTGTCCGCGTACGTACAGGACCTCGGCGGTACGGTCCACACCGGTTACGAGGTCAAGCGCCTCGACGACCTGCCGCCGGCCCGCGCGTACGTCTTCGACACCTCCCCGACGGCCCTGGCGCGTATCGCCGGTCTGGGCCGGTTCTACGACCACTACCGCTACGGCGCCTCCGTCTTCAAGATCGACTACGCTCTGGACGGCCCCGTCCCCTGGACCGCGGAGGCGCCCCGCCGCGCCGGCACCGTCCAAGTCGGCCCCAGCAGCCGGGAGATCGGCACCGCGCTCACCCAGGCCGCCGGCGGCACGGCGCCCCGCACGCCGTTCCTGATCACCGCCCAGCCCAGCCTCGTGGACCCCTCCCGCGCGCCCGAGGGCAAGCACGTCTTCTGGGCGTACGGCCATGTCCCGCACGCCTGGCGCGGCGACCTCACCGACGCCGTCGAGCGCCAGATCGAGCGCTTCGCCCCCGGCTTCCGCGACCTCGTCCTCGCCCGCGCCACCGCCGGCCCGCCCGAACTCGCCGCCCGCAACGCCAACTACGTCGGCGGCGACATCGCCTGCGGCGCCGCCAGCGGCCTCCAGCTCCTGCTGCGCCCGCGCCTCTCCCTCTTCCCGTACAACACGCCGCACCCCGCGGTGTTCCTCTGCTCGTCCGCGACCCCGCCGGGCCCGGGCGTCCACGGCATGTCGGGCCACAACGCCGCGAAGGCGGTCTGGCGCCATCTGCGAAAGGCCCGGTCGTGAGGATCACCCTGGTCCACGGAGACCTCACCGAGCAGCATGCCGAGGCCCTGGTCAACGCCGCCAACTCCTCCCTCCTCGGCGGCGGCGGCGTCGACGGCGCGATCCACCGCAAGGGCGGCCCCGAGATCCTCGCCGAGTGCCGCCGCCTCCGCGCCTCCCACTACGGCCGCGGCCTCGCCACCGGCCACGCCGTCGCCACCACCGCCGGCCGCCTCCACGCCCGCTGGGTGATCCACACGGTGGGCCCGGTCCACTCGACGGAGGAGGACCGCTCCCCTCTCCTGGCCTCCTGCTACCGCGAGTCCCTCCGCGTGGCCGACGAACTGGGCGCGCGCACCGTCGCGTTCCCCGCCATCTCGACCGGCGTCTACCGCTGGCCGATGGACGACGCGGCGCGCATCGCGGTGGAAACGGTGCGGTCGACGCAGACGGCGGTGGAGGAGGTCCGCTTCGTCCTCTTCGACGAACGGGCGTACGCGGCGTTCGCCGAGTGGGTCGGTAGCTTCTGACACGGAGGGATGCATTACCGGGTCGACGAGCGAAGCGAGAAGGTGCCCGACGGCGCAGGTGGTCTGGTCGAGACCGCGGTCACTTCCCCCTGTGGATGGACCCGGTCGCCCACGGCGGAACTCCGAACCGCGCCCTTCAGTATGCCGAGACTCTCGTCGCCGGCTGGACCGAGCGCTATCCGGCCGGCTTCCCGCCGATCGTCATCAATCTCACGGATGGAGAGTCGACCGACGGTGACCTCACCGCGGCCGCCGAAGCCATCAGGTCTCCTTGTCCGTGGGGTAAGCCCGTGCTCGCGCGACACGGATGGCCACCCCTGTCCCCGCCCGGCATACGTCGACGAGCAGCCCCGAGCGCGCGCGGTCCCGGCGCGCGCCCGGGGGCGCAGTGGTCGTCGGCGTCGGTCCCCGGTCAGCGTTGTGTCCGGTCGCGTACCTCGGCGACGGTGTCCTGGCCCGTCCGGCGGAGGCCTTGGGCGGTCTCCTGGCCGGCGGACCGGGTTTGCTCCTTTGTGGTGTCCACCGCTTCCTGAGCTGTGGATTTGACCGACTCGACCGCCTCGGCGGCCGGTTCGCGCAGCTCTTCCTTCACCTGCTGTACGGCTTGGGCGGCTTGCTGCTTCACCGGCTCGATCAGCTCGTCCGAGTGCTCGCGCAGCTGCTGTCCGGCGCGTTCCTCGGCCTCCGTGGTCGGCAGCAGCGCGGCGGTGAGCATCCCGGCACCGAAAGCGATCAGCCCGGCCGCCAGCGGACTCCCCTGTGTCTGCTGTTTGGCCCGCTCCGGCGCCTGCTGCAGCGCGTCACCGACCTGGCTCGTGGCGTCCTGGGCCGTCTGGGCCACGCTGCCGGCGGTGTGTCCTGCCGTGTCGGCCATGCCCTGTGCGGATTGCCTCATGCCGCCGACGGCGTCTCGGGTGCTCCCCATCACGCGCTCCTTCACTCCGGTCAGCCGGTGACGTGCCGCGCCGGCCTTTCGCCGCGCCACTCGTCCCGGGGTCACCTTGTTCGCCAGCAGGTCGACATTGCGGGCCAAGTGGGCGCGCCGGTATTCCACGTCGCTCCTCAGCTCCTCGGGTGTCGCGCCCATCGGGCATCCTCCTTCAGCGATTCCACGGTCTGTTCGGGCTTGAGGTTGACCGTGCGCAGGCGCTTGCGGCCGGTGGAGTACAGCACCGCGCCGACCACGGCCCACACGGCCGTGACGATGAGGGCCGCCCAGGCGATGTCCATGACGTTGGCCAGAGCGAAGATCACGGTGAAGCTGCCCAGCAGCAACACCAGATGACCGGCATACCCGGCCCCGCCGAGCATGCCCATGGCCTTGCCCGCCTTGGCCGACTCCTCCTTGATCTCCGCTTTGGCCAGTTCGATCTCGTCGCGTACCAACTGCGACAGGTCCGCGCTGATGTCACCGATCAGATCGCCGATCGACGTGTCCTCGGCCCTCGCGGGCGGCGTGGAGGGCGGCCGCGTCCGGACCCTGTCGTACTCCGACACCCGTGCTGTCACAGCCGGCCCCCTTCGCCCGAGGCCGGGGGCTGGGTGGGCGGTGCCGTGGGTGTCGCGGGGGCTGGAGGTGGCGGCACCGGTGAAGTGGTGGAGGTGCCGACAGGGGGAGTGGGCGGTACGGGAGGCGGAGGCGGAGCTGCGGGCATACCGGACGGGGCGACCGGTGCCGCGCCGGATGACGCCTCCAGACCCGCGCGTCCCGCGGGCCGGGGCTGCTGGGCCCGGGCGCCGCCTCCACCGCTGCCGGATCCGTTCGAGCCGGCGGCGCTGACGCCCTTGCCGGCGCGCGCCACGACGAAGCCGGCCAGAGCCGCCCCCGCCAGGAAGACACCCGGGCGACGCCGCGCGAAGTCCTGCAGGTCACTGACGAGGCCATCGGGTCCACGCCGCTCCAGGCGGGAGGCGACCTGGTTCCCACCGTCAGCCACCTGCCGCACCATGCCCGCGACGCCGGAGTCCGGCTTGCCGTTCTCGCTCATCTCGCGCAGCTCGTCCGACAGCCGACGCACATTCTCCGCCAGCCGCCGGGTCTGCTCCTGAGCCTGTCCCTGGAGTTGCTCCCGCAGGTTCCCCACCAGGTCACGAGCCTGGTGCGTAGCCTCCTGAGCCACCCCCGCGGCCTGCTCCCTGGCGGTGCCGGCCACCTCGGCGGCCTTGTCACCCACCATCCCGGCGCCCTCCACCGCCTTGCTCTGCGCCGTTCGCGCCACCGCTCCAGGTGTGCCCTGGTCGCGGCCCGGCCCTTCGAAGTCGCTCATGGATCCTCCTGATCGAAGGAAAACGTTCCGTCTGCCACCCCCGCGTACCCCCATCGCGGCCGGTCACCATCGCATCGCGGCATCAACCGGAAATTTCCGGCGCAGCACGGGCTAGGCCAGCGCGTCATCGACAGGACGCCCCGGTCCGGCGTTCGCGATCATCCAGCTGGGGCGGGCCTGGCCGGTGCGGGCCCTCGGCGCCGCCGGCCACCCGGGCCGCCGATCACCGCACCCGCGCGGCGATGGTGCGCGCGCACTCCAGCGCCTCCGCGTGCGTGGTGTCCACCTCCAGGTCGTAGGCCACACCCCGGTGGACCAGCTCCGCCTGGGCCTGGGCCATCCCGACGACCCGGTCGCCCCGGGCGATCTCGCGGCCGGCCGCCACCGCGGCGTCGCACTTGACGCCGACCCACAGCACGTCCAGTCCGTCCAGGGCCTTCCGCCAGCGCTCCTGTGAGGAGGTGCCGCCGAGGAAGACCTCGTCGACGATGACCCGGGCTCCCGCGCGGGCCATCGCCGCGACGCCCTCGATCCACGCCGCTTCCAGCGTCCGGAACTCCGGGCCGACGATCACCTCTCCGTCCGGGCTGAACTCGATGCCGTCCTCGGACGTCCGCAGGGACGCCGGCATGGCGTCCACCAGCGTGTCCGTCCCGAGCGCCAGCCATGGCTGCGGCAGGACCGCCTGGAGACACCGGATGATGCCGGACTTGCCCGAGCTCGAACCACCGTTGAGAACGATCACCTGAGTCATCACCGCGCCACAGTAGCCCTCTCGCGAACCCCACCGCCGGGCCGTCCTGACATGCTGGGCGGCATGGCCACACTCGACGGACAGCCCGTGACCCCCGACGATCTGCTGCCCCTCGCGCTGACCAACCTCGGTCACTTCACCACCATGCGCGTCGGCGCCGACCGCCGCATCCGAGGTCTGTCCCTGCACATGGAGCGCCTCGTACGGGACTGCGAGACCGTGTTCGGCGTGGAGCTGGACACCCAGCGCGTCCGGGCGCACGTCCGGGAGGCCCTCGGCGGGCCGGACGGGTCGGAGGGGCCTTGCGTCGTGCGCGTCACCGTCTACGACCCCACCGTCGACGTGGCCCGCCCCGAGGACGCCGACCACCCCCGCGTGCTCGTCACGCTGCGCCCCGCCGGGGCGGTGACCCCGCCGCCGCTGCGCGCCAAGACCGTGCCGTACGAGCGCGACCTGCCCGAGGTCAAGCACACCGGGCTCTTCGGCACCCTGTACGCCCGCAGGGCCGCGCGCCGGCAGGGTTTCGACGACGCCCTGTTCTTCGGGGCGGACGGCCGGGTGTCCGAGGGCGGCACCTGGAACGTCGGCTTCATCACCGACGACGGCGTGGTGTGGCCGGAGGCCCCCGCGCTGCCCGGCGTCACCATGGCCCTGCTCCGGCAGCACGTCGACCACCGGGTCGCCCCGGTCACCGTCGCCCAGGCGAAGGCGGCGCGGGCCGCGTTCGCCACCAACGCCTTCATCGGCGTACGCGCCCTGTCGGCCATCGACGACATCCCCCTGGCCGTCGAGCACCCGCTCCTGAACACCCTGCGCGAGGCGTATGAGTCGATTCCGGGCGAGGAGCTGTCAGGAGCCTGAGCGGCCCACCCGCGTGCGGGCCGCTCCACGCCGACGGCGTCAGCCCTGAGGCTGGTTCTCGCGCACTTCGTCACTCAGGTCGGCCGTGTCGGAGGCCGGGGGAGCGGTCACCGCCTTGGTGGCGCCGAACTTCAGGAAGTCCGCCTCGACCTTGAGGTTTCCGACCTCCTGGACGAGCCGGACCGGCAGGTCCGCGTCGTCCACCCAGACGTCGACGGTGATGGTGTCGACCGGCCCGGTCGCGGAGTTCATCAGGCTCTTCTTCTCCTCCGGGGAGAAGACCCCCTTGTTCGCCATGTCGTCGACGTCGATCGTCGCGCGATAGTGCTGGGTCTTCTTCCCGCGGATCGTCTGCTCGCCGAGGTCCTCGGTGTCCTTCGACAGGCCGATGTAGCGCAATCCGGCCGTCGGGTCGGCGTTCTTCTCGACGGCGCGCGCGCCGTCCTCACCGAGGACGGCGGCGACGTCGATACGCATCCAATGCTTGCCCCTGAGCGGGCCGTTGGGCTGCGGGTCGACGTGGTAGTAGTAGGCCCCGTCGACCAGCAGTGCGCGCAGCTGGGGGTCGTCCTGGACCTCCTGCATGTTGGCCGCCGCCGTGTCCATCATGACGTCGTACGCGGCGCCCTTGCCCCACGAGTAGGTGCCCGTCATCGTGATGGGCCCGGTGCCCGGGTCGGTCTTGAAGACGACCTCGGCCGAACCGAGCTTCTGCGTGCGGTCCGTGGCCCGGGCCAGCGCCGCGGCGATCGTGTCCGCCTGCTCCACCACCTTGGCGGTGTCCCGCGCGACCTGCGTCCCGCACCCGGCCGTGGCGGTGAGCGCGACGGCGGCCACCCCTACGGAAGTGGCCGCGCGTATGCGTCTCATCGGCCCCATGATGTCCACCCCTCGTACGTCCTTTTCGTTCACGCGTTTGCGTCACCTGGACTGTAAGGGGTGCCACTGACATCGCCAGGGGAGCCCGGGTGCTCAGCGGTTGTCGTCCAGCTCCTGGTGCATCTGCGGCTGGTCGTCCTGGTCGTGGGTCACGGCGTAGCGCATCATCTCCCGGTAGGCGCCGGAGGCGATGCCGAGGATGTCCTTGTACGGGTTGACGCCCGTCGCCTTCTCGGCGGCGCCGCCGAACAGGCCCCCGCCCACCTTGCCGGCCAGGCCGTGGCCGGTGGCGATCGGCTTGGCGGCGAGGTCCAGGACGCCCTTGGGGAGGCCGGCCATGTCGGCGTACTTGTCGGTGAGGGCGGTACGGACCATGGCGATGAAGGCGTCGTGGGACGGGCCGGGCAGGAACTTCTTGTAGTACTTGACGGCCTGAGCCGTCATGTAGACGCCGTCGTCGGTCTTCTTCCACTCGTTGTCGCGTTCTTTGGTCCACAGGCGGTCGACCTCGTCGGCGTCCTTGGGCAGGAGCCACTTCTCGGGGGTGCCGAGGTAGTGGTTGACGTAGTGCCAGGCGCACACGAAGCCGTGGGCGTCGTCCTTGGAGACGTCGATGCCGAGGTTCCGCATGGCCTGCAGGACCTGCACGCTGAAGACGCAGGCCGCGCCGGTGGTGTACTTCTGCGAGACCGGCTCGCCGTGGGTGGCGTAGTCCCACTTTCCGCTCTTCTTGTGCAGCTGGCGCACGGAGGCGTGGACCAGGCGGACCTTGGTGACGTTCGCGGCGAGCTTCCCGCTGGTCATCGCGTCCGGTTCGTCCATGTCGATGAACAGGCGCGAGGACTGCGACAGGCGCCGGCCCGGGCCTTCGACGCCGCCGAGGCGGCCGGTGGAGCGCAGCGTGAAGGCGCCGGTCGGGGAGAGGTAGGTGCCGATCAGGCCCACGGTGCCCTGCAGCATGGACACCTCGCCCTTGTGGCGGCTGAAGAACTTCTGCGCGGCCTTGACGTCCGCCGGGCTCCAGCCCGGCGGCTCGACCGCGGCCTTGTCCAGGAACTCGGCCAGCCGCGGGGGCAGGTGAGGGTTGTCCTGGCCGGGCCTGATGGTGCCGATCGTGCGGAACAGGGCGTTGACCCCGTCGATCTCCTGCTTGTCGATCAGGTCGGAGACGAGGGCGTCGGCCTCGGGGTCTCCGGCCTTGCTCGCGGCCTCAAGCTCCTGGGTGACGTACTGCGCGGACAAGGGCACAGCGGCTCTCCTTCACTCGGAAGACGGTGGGCGGGGATGCGCTCGTGATCTTGCCGGGAGGGAGGTACGCCTTCCATTACCCGATGGGGTTGCCCGGAGGTGCGCCGGGCGCACCCAGGGGGCGCGCTCAGCCGCGTGGCGGCACCGTCCGCAGGTAGGCGGCGAGTGCGGCGATGGCGGCCGGGTTGCGCGGGCTTTCCACCAGGTCGGCGTAGTCCAGTGTGAAGATCCGCCGGTGCTTCACCGCGGACACCTGCGCCAGCGGCGGGTAGGACAGCAGGAACGCCTTCTTCTGCTCGGCGGTGGTGTCCCCGTAGTCGTTGACGACGATGACGTCGGGGTTCCGCTCCACGACGCTCTCCCAGCCGACCGCCGTCCAGGAGTCGTCGAGGTCCGCCAAGACGTGGTCGCCGCCGGCCAGCGTGATGATGTCGTGCGGCGCGGCGAAGCGGCCCGAGGTGAAGGGCTTGTCCTGGCCGCTGTCGTAGAGGAACACCGTGGGCCGGTCGGCGCCCTTCGGGGCCTTGGCCCGTACGTCGGCGACCTGCGCGCGGAAGTCCGCGATCAGCCGCGCCGCCCGGTCCTCGACGCCGAAGAGCTTCCCGAGGTTGGTCAGGTCGGTGTACAGCGCTTCGAGCGGCGGCATGATGCCCCGGGCCTTGCCGCGGCCGTTGCGGCAGGACTCGGTGAGGACGTACGAATCGATGCCCAGGCCGCGCAGGGTGTCGGGGGTGAGGCCCTTGTCCTCGCCGAAGCCGTAGTTCCAGCCGGCGAAGACCATGTCGGCGCGGGCGTCGAGGACGAGCTCCTTGGTGATCTCGTTCTTGGACAGCCACTTCGCCTTGTCGTAGCCGGACTTCCACGGGATGCCGGACACGTCGCCCTTGTCGTCCGGCATCACGAAACCGGCCATGCGGTCCTCCAGACCGAGCGCGAACATGATCTCGGTGATGCCGACGTCGTTGGTGACCACCCGTTCGGGCCGCTTGGCGAAGGTCACCTTCCGTCCGCAGTTCTCGAGGGTGACGGCGGTGGAGCGGCCGTCGTCCCGGGCGGCGGAGGACGACGACACCTCGGCGCCGCACCCGGAGAGGGTGAGGAGCAGGGCGAGGGCGGCGGCCGTGGCGGCGGCCGGGCGGGAGTGCGTCATGTGCGTCACGGGCGGTGTTCCTGTCCCTGGTCGTGGAGACGGTCGAAGAGGAGCTGTACGGCACCGGTCCGGGGGTGCCGTACGGGGTGGGCGCTGACGCCGAACACATCGGCCAGCAGCTCGGGGGTGAGGACGTCGTGCGGGGCGCCCGAGGCGACGATGCGGCCCCGCGCGATCACGTACAGCACGTCGCAGTGGAGGGCCGCGAGGTTCAGGTCGTGCAGCGCGGCCAGCACCGTCGGACCGGCCTGGCGCACCAGCGCGAGGACGTCCAACTGGTGGGCGATGTCCAGGTGGTTGGTCGGCTCGTCGAGGACGAGCACCCGCGGCTGCTGGGCGAGCGCCCGGGCGATCAGGACGCGCTGCCGCTCGCCGCCGGAGAGGGAGAGGAAGCCGCGCTCCGCGAGGTGCGCGGCGCCGACCCGGGCGAGCGCGTCCGCGCAGACGGCGCGCTCGTCGGAGGGGCCGCCGGCGCCGCGCCGCTGGTGCGGCAGCCGGCCCATCGCGACGACCTCCGCGACGGTGAAGTCGAACTCCGCCGACGACTCCTGCGGCAGCGCCGCCAGCCGGCGGGCGCCCTCCCGCGCGCCCAGGGCGTGCAGGTCGTCGCCGGCCAGCAGGACCCGCCCGGCCGCCGGGCGCAGCGCCCGGTACACACAGCGCAGCAGGGTCGACTTGCCGCTGCCGTTCGGCCCGACCAGGCCCACGACCTGGCCCTCGGCCGCGGTGAGCGTGATGTCGTGGACGAGCCGGGCGCCCGCGACCGTGACGGACAGGCCCTCGATGTCGAGACGCATCAGCGGCCCCCGAAGGCGTAGCCGCGACGGCCGCGCATCAGCAGCAGGAAGCACGGCACGCCCACCACCGCGGTGATCACGCCCACCGGCAGCTCGGCCGGGGCGAGCAAAAGACGCGCGAGGACGTCCACCCACACCAGCAGCACCGCGCCCACCAGCGGCGCCACCGCCAGTACCCGCCGGTGCCCGGCGCCCACCACCATCCGTACGAGGTGGGGCACCATCAGGCCGACGAACCCGATGGCCCCGCTGACGGCCACCACCGCTCCGGTGACGGCGGCCGTGACCACGAACAGCTCCCGGCGCAGCCGCCCCGGGTGCACGCCCAGGGTGGCCGCCGTCTCGTCGCCCATGGCCAGCGCGTCGAGCCGCCGTGCCGAGACGGCGAGGTACGCGGTGCCGCCGAGCACGGCCGCGGCGGCGAACGGCAGCGACCCCCAGGTCGCGCCGCCGAGGCTGCCCAGCAGCCACATCATCACCGACCGGGCCGCCTCGCCGCGCTCCGCGTTGAACACCATGAGGGTGGTGACCGCCGAGAAGCCGTAGCTCATCGCGCTGCCGGTCAGCACCAGCCGCAGCGGCGTCAGCCCGTGCGCGGTGCGCGCGGCCGCGTAGACGAGGACCATCGCGACGAGCGCCGAGGCGAACGCCGAGACCGACAGCGCCCACACGCCCAGCGCGGACAGCGCGCCGAGCAGGATGACGGCGTTGGCGCCGACCGCCGCGCCGGAGGAGATGCCCAGGACGAACGGGTCGGCCAGCGCGTTGCGCACCATGGCCTGCACGGCGACGCCGGTCACCGCGAGCCCGGCCCCGACGACCGCCGCCAGCACGGTCCGCGGGAGCCGGATCTCCCACACGATGGTGTACGCGGAGACCTCGTCGGGCCGGATCGTGGAGCCGGTCAGCCCGGCCCGCAGGAAGTGCGCCACCTGCCCCCACGTCAGACCCGACGCCCCCAGCCCCACCCCGCACACCAGGGAGCACAGCAGGACGGCGCCGAGTACGACGGTCAGGGGCAGCAGGGGGATCCGGCGCGGGGGAGCGGGTCCGGCCGCCTGCACGGCCGGGGTGGCGGTCGTCACCGTGGTCAAGGGTGGTTGGTCCTCACGCGTCGGGCGCCGTGTCCGTACGCGTACGAGGAAAGGCCCGCACTCCGCCGGTGGGGGCGGGGTCCGCGCGCATCCCCTCTCGCAGTCCACGGCGAGTGGTCGGGAAGCCGAGCCGTCCCCCGGGTGATCGGGCTCACGCGACCGCCCCGCTCAACGAGGGCGCTCACGTTTACCGTTGCGGGTCAGCGCCGGACTCTCACCGGACTTCCCCCGCGGGACGCGATCCGCAGCGTAGCAAGAGCCTCAGGCGTAGAAGCGGGAGAGGCTCCGCAGCACGGCGGCCGGCTTGGCGCCGCCGTCGATCTCGAGCGTGCCGTCCACGGTGATCTGCACCCCGCCGGGTACGTCGGTGACGTCGGCGAGGCGGGCGGCGAGCCGGAGGCGGGAACCGACGGTGACGGGAGCGGGGAAACGCACCTTGTCGAGGCCGTAGTTGACCTTGGTGGTGACGCCCTGGACGTCGAGGAGGCCGGTGAACAGGGGGATGAAGAGGGAGAGCGTGAGATAGCCGTGGGCGATGGGGGCGCCGAAGGGGCCTTCCTTGGCGCGCTCGGGGTCGACGTGGATCCACTGGTGGTCGCCGGTCGCGTCGGCGAAGGTGTCGACGCGTTCCTGGGTGACCTCGATCCAGTCGCTGCTTCCGAGGTCGCTGCCGGCCAGGGCCTTCAGTTCGTCCAGGCCGTTGACGGTGACGGTCATCGCTGCGTGTCCTTCCGGGGTCCGGGGCTTGCGTGGCTTCCGTCGCTTGCGTAGCGCGTACGGAGCTGGTGTTTGAGGAGCTTTCCCGAGGCGTTGCGGGGCAGTTCGCGGACGGCCACCACCGCTTTCGGGATCTTGTACTTGGCCAGGGAGGGCGCCAGGAACGCCCGCACCCGCTCGGGGTCGAGCCGGGCGCCGTCCCGGGGGACGACCACCGCGAGGCCCACCTCGCCCCACCGGCCGTCGGGTACGCCGATGACGGCGCACTCGACGATGTCGGGGTGGGCCAGCAGGGCGCTTTCCACTTCGGCGGGGTAGACGTTCTCGCCGCCGGAGATGTACATGTCCTTGATGCGGTCGGCGATGGTGACGTGGCCGTCGGCGTCCACCCGGGCGGCGTCACCGCTGTGCAGCCAGCCGCCGGCGAAGGTGGCGGCGGTCTCCTCGGGCAGCCCCCAGTAGCCGGGGCTGACGTGGGGCCCGCGCACGACGACCTCCCCCACCTCGCCGACGTCCGCCTCGCTCATGTCGGGCCGCACCACCCGTACGTCGCTGAAGAAGTGCGGGACCCCCGCCGACCCGGCTTTGGGGACGGCGTGTTCCGCGTCCAGGAACAGCACGCCGGGCGCCGCCTCGGTCATGCCGTAGCCCTGCTGGAAGACCAGCCCGCGCCGCTCGTACGCGCGGATGAGCGGTACGGGTACGGGTGCGCCGCCGCAGTTCAGCAGACGCAGGGAGGACAGGTCCGCCGTCTCCCAGGCGGGCTGGCGGCTCATCAGGTCGAACATCGTCGGCACGCCGAACATGAACGTGACGCGGTGCCGGGCGATGGTCTCCAGGGCCCGTGCCGGGTCGAAGCCGTCGGTGAGGACGCAGGCGCCGCCCTTGAGCAGCACGGGCAGGGTGAGCATGCTCAGCCCGGCCGCGTGGAAGAGCGGCGCGGCCACCAGGGCGCGCTCGTCGGCGCGCAGGTCCTGGTCGATGAGGACGTTGACGGCGTTCCAGGTGAGGTTGGCGTGGGTGAGCATGGCCCCTTTGGGCCTCCCCGTCGTGCCCGAGGTGTACATGATCAGGCACAGGTCGTCGCCGGTGACCGTCTCGTCGATGGGGTCGGTCGACGACGCGGCGAGCCGGGACTCGTAGTCCGGGCCGAGGGGCAGGAGGGTGTTCGGCCGGGCGGTGGCCAGGCCGTCGACGACGTCCTGGTGGCCGGGCGCGTACACCAGGACGCGGGCGCCGCTGTCGTGCAGCTGGTAGTCGATCTCGGCGGCGGCCAGCCGGGTGTTGAGCGGCACGAAGACGCCGCCGAGGACGCCGGCAGCGAACAGCGTCTCCAGGAAGGTGTGGTGGTTGGGGCCGAGGTAGGCGACGCGGTCGCCGCGCCGGACGCCCCGCGCGCGCAGGGCGTGGGCGAGGCGGGTGGTGCGCTCGTGCAATCGGGCGTAGGTGAGGGTGATGTCACCCTGGGTGCCCCGGGTCTGGACGAGCGCCGGGCGGTCGGGGGTCTTGCGGGCCCTCCGTGCGGGCCAGGACCCCAGTCCCTCGTTGCGCATGGGCCGCTCCTTGGTCGCGGGGTTCAGGTCAGGCCGAGCAGCCGGGCGGCGTTCTCCTTGAGGATCTTCGGCCTCACCTCGTCCTTGATCGGCAGCTTGCCGAAGTCGGCGAGCCACCGGTCGGGGGTGAGGACGGGATAGTCGGAGCCGAAGAGGACCTTGTCCTGGAGCAGGGAGTTGGCGTACCGCACCAGCGAGTCCGGGAAGTACTTCGGCGACCAGCCGGACAGGTCGATGTGGACGCCCGGCTTGTGCGTGGCGACGGCCAGGGCCTCGTCCTGCCAGGGGAACGACGGATGCGCCAGGATGATCTTCAGGGCCGGGAAGTCGGCGGCGACGTCGTCGACGTGCAGCGGGTTGGAGTACTTCAGCCGGATGCCGCCGCCGCCCGGGACGGACGCGCCGATGCCGGTCTGTCCGGTGTGGAACAGAGCGATGGCGCCGGTCTCCTCGATGACCTCGTACAGCGGGTAGGCCATCCGGTCGTTCGGGAAGAACCCCTGGAGGCTGGGGTGGAACTTGAACCCCCGTACGCCGTGCTCCTCCACCAGCCGCCTGGCCTCGCGGACGCCCGCCCGGCCCTTCCAGGGGTCGACGCTCGCGAAGGGAACGAGCACGTCCGCGTGCGCCGCGCAGCTTGCGGCGATCTCCTCGTTGGAGATGCGGGAATGGCCGGTGGCGTGTTCGGCGTCGACGGTGAAGACCACCGCCGCCATGTTCCGCTCCCGGTAGTGGGCGGCCATCTCGTCGATGGTGGGCTGCCGGTGGCCGTGGGCCTTGAAGTACGCCTCCGACGCCGCGAACAGCTCGGGGCTGAGCGCGCCGTGGCCGTCCTTGGAGACCTCGGCGTGGGTGTGGACGTCGATGGCGGTCAGGGCGCCGACGTCGATACGGGCCGTCTGCCCGGCGGAGGACATGGACCTACGCCTCCGGGATCCGGGGCGCGGGGATGCCGACGCTCTGCGGTTCGCGCCCCACCGACGTGTCCCACGCCGCCGCGATGGCTTCCGGTGTCCAGCCGCCGTCCGCGTACGCCACCGCCGTCTCCTGCGGGTGCGACCACAGGGCGAGCCGGTCGCCGCCGATGCCGACGCACTGCCCGGTGACCCCGCGTGCGGCGTCGGAGGCGAGGAAGGGCACCAGCGCGGCGCAGTCGTCGGCGGTGCCGAAGCCCTCGCCCTTGCGCAGGAAGTCCGGCAGCGGCCGGCCCTGCTTCAGGGCGTCGACGTACGGGGCGAAGGCGGGGATGGTCTCGGTCATCGCGGTGGCGGCGACCGGCACGACGGCGTTGACGGTGATGGCCGACCGGGCCAGCTCCATGGACCAGGTCCGCGCCATCGCGGCGATGCCCGCTTTGGCCGCCGCGTAGTTGGTCTGCCCGAAGTTGCCGCGCTGGCCCGCGGGGGAGCCGACCAGGACGAGGCTGCCGCCCTCGCCCTGCTCCCGCATCCGTACGGCCGCGGCACGGGCGCAGGTGAAGGTGCCGCGCAGATGCGTGGTGACCACGGCGTCGAAGTCGTCGTCCGTCATCTTCCACAGCACCCGGTCGCGCAGGATGCCCGCGTTGGTGACCATCACGTCCAGCCGGCCGAACTCCTCGACGGCCCGGCCGACCAGGCGGTCCGCCGCCTCCGCGGTCCCCACCGCCACGGCTTCCGCGACCGCGCGGCCGCCGGCCTCGGTGAGGGACTTCACGGCCCGCTCGGCCGCGTCGGCGTCCACGTCGTTCACCACGACCGCGGCGCCCGCCCGGGCCAGCGCGGCGGCGTACGCGTACCCCAGGCCGCGTCCACTGCCGGTGACCACGGCCACCTTTCCCGTCAGATCCACGGACATCGCCCACCTCGTCTCGTCGAACGGAAGCGCGCCGAGGAGCGCGCTGAAAAGAAGCTAAGAGCAATCATTGTTGTCGTCAATGGTTGTTGTGATGACCCGTCTATGGGATCGTGAGCGTGATCCACATCCCCGTGGCCCCGCGTCACCACGGCTGCCGAAGGAGCCCCCCGATCAGCGACGACATCACCGGCGCCCCCTGGATGCGCGCGCTGCACGCCGACACCGGCTACCTCCTCTACCGGCTCGGCCTGCGCTCCGGCAGCCTCTTCAACAGCGCCCTCGAACAGCACGGACTCCGCCTGCGCCACTACGCGCTGCTGCGCTACCTCGCCACCGTCGAGGGCGCCCGCCAGCGCGAACTGAGCAGCCGGCTCGGCTACGACCCCAGCGCCATCGTCGGCCTCGTGGACGACCTCCAGCTCCTCGGCCTCACCGAGCGGCGCCCGGACCCGGGCGACCGCCGCAACCGGATCGTCGTCCTCACGGAGGAGGGCCGGAAGCTGCTGCGGGACAGCGACCGCGACGCGGCGCACGTCACCGAGCGGCTCCTCGCCCCCCTCGACGAGGAGCAGCGCCGCGCGCTCCACGAGCTGCTCCTGCGCGTCACCGAGGGCCGGCCGGATGGTCAGTCGACGCTGTAGCAGCGGATGACGATGTGGCCGTCCTCCTCGCGGGCGAGACCCACGAAGACCGTCTCGGCGAGCCAGCGGTGCGCGGGCGCGTCGGTGCGGAAGACCGGGGCGGTACGGAAGTACGTGCCGGCCCGGGCGACCATGAGCGCGCCGTCGTACTGCTCCGGGCTCGTGCCGCCCTCGTGGTAGTAGCCGCGGTTGACGATGTCGATGACGGCGCCGTCGTCGGCGCGGATGAGGTAGCGGGCCTCCAGCTGGAAGATCTCGCCCCGGGTGCTGGACCAGTCGCCGCCACCCGGCAGGACGGTTCCGGTGAGGCGGGGCCCGTGGACGCTGCCGCCGGTGATGGGCGTGAACTCGGTGCGCTCGCCGTCGCCGTGGCCGATGTGCAGGTGCTCGGCGATCTCCGCGCGGATCTCGAAGACGAAGGTGAGGGAAGGGGCGGACGTCATGAGGATGCTCCAGTGGGTTCGGTGCGGCGGGTGGGCTTCCAGCCGGGCCGGGGCACGGCGTCGAGCAGATGACGGGTGTAGGGGTGCCGGGGGTCGGACAGGACGGAGGCGGCCGGGCCCCGTTCGACGACGCGGCCCCGGCGCATCACCACGACGTCGTCGCAGACGTGCCGCACGACACCGAGGTCATGGGTGATGAACAGGTAGGCCACCCGCGTCCGTTCGCGGATGTCGCGCAGCAGCGTGAGGATCTGCGCCTGCACGGAGACGTCCAGCGCCGCGACCGCCTCGTCGAGGACGAGCACGCGGGGCCGTACCGCCAGCGCCCGTGCGAGGGCCACGCGCTGGCGCTGCCCGCCCGAGAGCGCGCGGGGCAGGGAGCCCGCCTGGCGCTCGTCGAGGCCGACCTCCCGCAGCTGTTCGGCCACCTTCCGGTCCAGGGCGGAGCCGCGCAGCCCGGTGTGGAGCGCGAGGACCTCCCCGACGCAGTCGCGGACCCGCTGGTGCCGGTCGAGCGAGGCGTACGGGTCCTGGAACACCATCTGGATCTCCCGGGCGAAGCGCCTGCGCTCGGCCGTCCGCGCCCGGGGGCCGGGCCGGCCGAGGCCGCCCAGCCGGATGGTCCCGGCGGTCGGCGTCTCCAGCCCGGCGATCATGCGGGCGGTGGTCGTCTTGCCCGACCCGGACTCGCCGACGACGGCGAGGGCGCCGGCGGGCGGGACGGTCAGGCCGACGTCGTCGACGGCGACGAAGTCCCCGTACACCTTGCGCAGTCCGGTCGCCTCCAGGGCGGGGGGTTCGGTGGAGGCGGGGGAGGGCTCAGACACGGCCGGTGCTCCTGTCGTCGGCGCACGGCACGGCGTGCGGCTGGTCCGGGAGGATCGGGAAGTGGCAGGCGGCGCTGCCGTCTCCCGCGGGCCGCAGCGGCGGGCGCTCGGTCCGGCACACCTCCCGTACGTCGGGGCAGCGCGGCGCGAAGGCGCATCCCGGCCCCGCCTCGAACGCCGACAGCGGCCGGCCCGCGATGGCCTTCAGCGGCTGCGCGCCCGCCCCCGGTGCGGGGCGGGAGGCCAGCAGCGCCCGCGTGTAGGGGTGACTCGCCCGGGTGTGGAGGCGCTCGGCCGGCAGCTCCTCCACCACCGTGCCCGCGTACATGACCGCGATGCGGTCGCAGACGGCGGAGGCGAGGGCCAGGTCGTGGGTGATGAACAGCATCGCGAGGCCCCGCTCGGCGCGGGCCTCCTCGATGATGGCCATGACCTCCGCCTGCGTGGTCACATCGAGAGCGGTCGTCGGCTCGTCGGCGAGCAGCAGCCGCGGTTCGCCCGCCAGCGCGGCGGCGATCATCACCCGCTGCAGCAGACCGCCGGACAGCTCCGACGGGCGCTGCCGCAGCCGGCGCGGCGCGTCGGCGACGCCCACCGCGCGCAGCAGCTCCGTGACGGTCGCCTCGGCGGCCCGGGGACGTACGCCCCGCGTGGTGACCAGCCCCTCGGTGAGGAAGTCGCCGACCGTACGCACCGGATTGATGTGGGCGCGCGGGTCCTGGAACACCATGGCGACGTCCCTGCCGCGCAGCGCCCGCAGCGCCGCCGGGCCCATGGCCGGGACGGACACGCCGTCGAAGCGGATGTCCCCGCCCGTACGGGCGCCCGGCGGCAGCAGCCGCAGCACCGCACGCGCGGTGAGGGACTTGCCGGAACCCGACTCGCCGACCAGCCCCACGGCGGACCCGGCGGGCACGGTGAGGTCGACCCGGTGGATCACCGTGCCACGACGGCCGCCCTTGACCGGCAGGGTGATGTGCAGCCCGTCCACTTCCAGGAGGGCGGGTTCGAGGAGGGCGGGGGACTCGGTCATCGGTCGTCTCCCAGGAGGCGTTGGGACAGGCCGCTGCCGAGCAGGTTGCAGGCGACGACGAACACCACGATCACCAGGCCGGCGTAGAGCGACTGCTCGGCCCGCCCGGCGAGGATCCCGGTGGAGCCGTTGGCGACCATCAGCCCCCACTCGGCGGTCGGCGGCTGGGTGCCCAGGCCGATGAACGAGAACGCGGCCACGTCGAGCAGGGCGTACCCGAAGGCGGTCGTCAACTGCACCAGCACCAGCGGGAGCAGATTGGGCACGAGGTGACGCAGGCAGATCCGCCACCCGGACATGCCGAGCATCCGCAGCGCGGACACGTACGGCATGCGGCACTCGCGCAGCGCCGCGCCGCGCACGGTACGGGCGATGTACGGCAGGTACGCCAGCGAGAGCGTCGCCATCGCCAAGCCCAGGCCCGCGCCGAGGGCGGCGGCCGCGACGACGGCGAGGACCAGCCCCGGGAATCCGAAGACCAGGTCCAGCAGCCCGGAGACCAGCCGGTCGTACCAGCCGCCGAGCCAGGCGGCGGACACCGCCAGGGCGGTGCCGGCCGTCCCCGCCGCCAGCGTGACCACGGCGGGCGCCAGCAGGCTGGGCCGGGCGCCGTACAGCAGCCGGGAGAGGATGTCGCGCCCGGTGTCGTCGGTGCCGAGCCAGTGGGCGGCCGAGCCACCCTGATACACGGCGAACGGGTCCACGGCGTCGGGGTCGTACGGCGCGAGGAGCGGCGCGCACACGGCGGCCAGGACCACCAGGACGACGACCGACCCGGCGGCGATCAGGACACCGCGGCCCCGGGCCAGGGCGCGGACGCGGTCGAACCGCCCCTCGCCCCCGGTGAGCCCGGCCAGCCGGTACGTACTCATGCGTCGCCTCCCAGCGGAACGCGGTGGTCCAGGGCGGCGGTGACCACGTCCACCAGGGTGTTGACCGCGACGAAGACGACCACGGCGATCAGGGCCAGCGCCTGGACGACCGCGAAGTCCTGTTTGGCGGCGCTCTGGATGAGCAGGGCACCGATGCCGTTGACGCCGAAGGCCTGCTCGACGATCGCGCAGCCGGCGATCAGGCCCGCGACGGCCACCCCCGACACCGAGAAGATCGGCCCGGAGGCGTTGCGCAGCACGTGCTTGCGCACGACGACGCGTTCCGGAACGCCCCGGCTGCGCGCCGTCTGGACGTGTTCCGCGACCAGTTCGGCGCGGACGGCGGAGCGCGTCACCTGGGCGACGTACGCGAGCCAGGACGCGGCGAGCGCGAGCGCGGGCAGGGTGAGGTGCTCGATCCGCCCGCCGAGCCCGGCGCCGGCGCCGTATGCCGGGAACCAGCCCAGCCGCACCGAGAGCCACCAGATCAGCAGGACGGACATGACGAACGTGGGAACCGCCATGAGGGCGGTGGTCACCACGGTCACGAGCGTGCCGGCCCACCCGCCGCGCAGGGCGGCCAGCGTGCCCAGCAGCACACCGGGCACGATGATCAGGACGGCGGCGTACGCCACCAGGAACAGGGTGTTGCCGATGCGGTCGGCGATCAGGTGGGTGACAGAGTCCTTGTACGTCAGGGACTGGCCGGCGTCGCCCTGGAGCATGCCGCTCAGCCAGCGCCAGTAGCTCTCCACGAAGGGGTCGTCGAGGTGGTACTCGCGGTGGATCCGCGCCAGCAGCTCGGGGCTCGGCGGCTTGCCCCCGCCGATGAGGAGGGTGGCGGGGTCGCCGGGGGAGAGGAACAGCGCGCCGTGCAGGGCGAGTCCGGCGACGAGCGCGGTCACCGCCAGCATCGCCGCACGGCGGACGACGAACCGCCAGATCATGAGCCGGCCTCGCCGGTGCGGCTGCCGGTGCCGCTGTCGCCGGTGCCGCCCAGGTGGGCCGCCCACGGCATGTTGATGTAGGCGAAGGACGCGGGGGCGCCGCTGAGGCGCTTGTTGAGGAACATCCGCTCGTGGGGCCAGGCGAGGGGCACGAGGGGCAGGTCCTGGGCGTACAGCGCCTGGGCCCGCGTGAAGAGCGCCGCCGACCGGCCGGGGTCGAGCGTCGCCTTGGCCTGCCGCAGCAGCGCGGTCACCTCGGCGTTGCGGTACCGCGTCCAGTTCAGCGGGGATTCGGGCGCCGTGAGCATCTCCGCGTAACTCAGGGGGTCCGGGATCTCGACGTAGCCCAGCACCATGGTGGCGTCCAGGCCCTCGCGGGCGGACGGGTCGTAGAACAGGCCCGACATCTGCGTCGGCTGGAGCTGCTTGATGACGACCTCCAGACCGATCCGCTTGGCCGCGGCCTGGAGGAAGGTGAGGGTCTGGAGGGACTGCTGGTCGCCCGCGCCCATGGCGACGGTGAGGGTGCGCTGCCGGGGAGCGGCCTGCTCGACCAGCTTCCTGGCCCGCGCCTCGTCGACGGCGGGCAGGGCGGGCAGCGCGTCATGGGCCTTGGTGTAGACGTCCGCGGCCTCGCTGTTCTTCCACACCAGGGACGGGATGAAGGTCTTCGGCTTCTGGGCGGCACCGTCGTAGACGTTTCTGATCAGGGCGTCGCGGTCGAGCACCAGGGACAGCGCGTCCGCGATGCGGCGGTCGGCGAGCGGCGAGGCCGTGCCGGTCGGGTAGAGGAAGACGGTCTGGGCGGACGGGCCGTAGTAGACGGTGCCGGTACGCGAGGAGCGCAGCGCCTTGGCGACGGTGGAGGGGAGCTCGTAACTGCCGTCGATCTGCCCGGACAGCAGGGCGCTGGTGAGCGTGGAGCTGTCGGTGATGAACCGGAAGGTGAGCTTCTCGGCCTTCGGCCGCAGCGCCGCGTCCCAGTAGGCGCCGTTGCGCAGGGCGGTGATGGACTCCCCGGACTTCCAGCTCGTGAGCCGGAAGGGGCCCGTGCACATCAGGCCGCCCTTGGCGGTGCCGTAGGAGGAGCCGGCCTTCCGCAGGTAGGCGGCCTCGCTGACCGCCCCGAAGCCGTTGGCCAGGTACTTCGGGAACAGCTGGTCCGGCGCTCTGAAACGTACCGTCACCTGGTGGGTACCGGTGGCCGTGATCGACGTGACACCGGCCATGACGGCGATGTTGACGCTCTGCGTGGCGGGGTCCCGCTGCCTCAGCAGGCTCGCGACGACGTCGTCCGCGGTCATCGGCGTGCCGTTCCAGAACCGCACGCCCTCGCGGAGGTTGAGGACGAGGGTCTTCGGGTCCGGGCGGTTCCAGGAGGTGGCGAGGCCCGGCGCGAGGGAGTAGTCGGCCCTCAGCCTCAGCAGCGGGTCGCAGAGGTTGGACACCACGGTGCTGGGCGAGTAGTCACCGGCCTTGGCCGGGTCGAGGGTGGTGGGCTCGCCCATGGGGAGGTTCCAGGTGACCTGGTCGAGTGCGCCGGTGGCGGCGGGTGTGGTGGCGGTCAGCTTCGGGGCGCTCGTCGACGGGCCGGAGGGGCTGCCGGCGCCCGACGTACAGGCGGAGAGCGTCACCAGCGCGGACAGGGCGACTGCGAGGGTGACGGCGGTTCCGGGGGTGTTTTTGGCGGTGGTTCTGGGAGCGTGCATGAGGTGCTCCTGATCGGGACTGCGTGGCTCTGACGGTCCTTCGGGGGAATCCTTCAGTGGGGGCGTGAACGAACGGGGTCAGTCGGCCCGTGGGGGCAGGGCTGTGACGGTCAGGCGGGACGGGGACGGCCCCCCGGTGCGCAGCGTCTGCGTGCTCGGCTTCGCGGCGAGCGTGGTCCACGGGTTCTCGTCCGTCCCCGAGGACGGCAGGAACATGGGGTAGTCGCTGCTCGCCACGATCAGCGCCAGCCGGTGCCCGGGCCGTACGCGATAACCGGTGTGGCCCAGGTCGATGTGCACCTCGTCGGGCGCCAGCGGGCCGCGTACCGACACCTGTCCGCGCGCGATCAGATGAGCCCGGCCGTCGGGGGAGACGTCGAGCACCTTGGCGTAGAGGTCGAACACCGGGGCGGTGCTGGACACGTGGAGGTCCAGGCCGATCGGGCCGGCCAGGTCGAGCGGCTCGGACAGCACCGGTCCGCTGAAGGCGAGGACGTCCTCGCGCGCGGCGACGGGCGCCACATCGGGGTACGTCTGGAGGAAGGCGAAGGAGTTGGGCACCAGCGACGGTACGAGCGCCTCGGGGTCGTGGAGCCACCGGGTGCTCCGCTGCTCGGCGGCGGGCTCCGTCATCAGCGGGGCGCCCGGCAGCGGGCCCACCGCGTCGGCGGGGTCGCCCAGCCAGAGTACGCGCTCGGCGGACTCGGCCGGGGGCCAGGCCGTGGACGTGCGCCGGCCGGCGTGGCCGAGCTCCCAGACCACCTTGGAGAGGGAGGAGACCGGGCGGACCCCCTTGAGAAACACGTCGAAGAAGTCGAGGGCCGGGTCGACGTAGGCCGGCAGCATGCGCGCGAGGGCCGCGTCGCTGACGGCGTGGTCGTCCTCCTCGGCGACCGGCGCCAGGTCGAGGTGGTAGTTCTCGTGGTCGACCGCGCCGGCCCACAGGTACTGCACGGCGTCCCAGCCCGGCCGGGAGGCCAGCTCCAGATAGTCGCGCAGGTGCGGGATCACGATGTTGTCGAACCAGCCGACGCAGTGCAGCACCGGCACGGGCCGCGCGTCGAAGGGGTGGCGTCCGAAGGCCGGGAACAGGTTGGTGTAGCGGGGCGCGAGCGTGTCGAACCACGCGGAGCGCGCGCCGATCGACCGGAACGCCTGCTCGTACTGCTCGATGACCGGGCGCAGCGAGCGGTCCGGTTCGAAGTCGTACGCGCCGTCGTCGACCCAGTAGTGGGCGTAGTACTCGATGCCCTCCAGCCAGACGGGCCGGCCGACCGCGGCCCCGTCGAACGGGTCGGACTGTGAGGTCGCGTTGAAGTCCACCGTCGTGACCCGGGGCACGACGGCGCGCAGCGCCGGGTGCTCGGCGGCGACCGCGGCCCACTGCGTGAAGCCGTAGTAGGAGTCGCCGAACATGCCCACGACCCCGTCCGACCAGGGCTGTCGGACGATCCAGTCGAGGGTGTCGTAACCGTCCTCGGACTCGCGCAGGAACGGCAGGGTCCGGCCGTCGGACCGGAACTTGCCGCGTACGTCCTGGACGACGACCGCGTAACCGCGGGCGGTGAACCGGGCGGCGATCCGGTCGGCGTAGACGTAGCGGCTGTTCTTGTCGTAGGGGAGGCGGATGAGGACGGCGGGAGCCCCGGCGTCGTCCGTGGCCTCGGGGAGGTAGACGTCCGTGGCCAGCCGGACCCCGTCGCGCATCCGGACCCAGTGCTGCCGGGCCTGGTCGGGGACGGGGGTGGGGCCGATCCGCTCGTAGGGGAGGGGCATGCGGTGTTCTCCAGGAATTGAGAAACAACAGCGTCATGTAACGGCGTTGTATGACAACATTGCAGCTCCGGATAAGCGGGTCAACCCCCTGAGTTAAGGTCTGCGACATGCCGATTGAGGTAGACGAGGCGAGGCGGCTCGACGAGATCGCCGACGCCACCATCCAGGTCGCGCGCGAGCGGGGTGTCCGCTCCGTCACCATCCGCGCCGTGGCCGCGCAGCTCGGCGGATCGACGGCCATGGTCACGAACTACGTGTCCAGCCGCTCCGCGCTCATGATCAACGCCCTGCGGCGTGCCGAGAGGGACTGGGCGGGGGAGATGGAGGAGGTGCTCGAAGGTCTCACGGGGCCGGAGCGGCTCCAGGCCGTCGCCCGCTGGATGTGCACCACCGAGCACGACGACGAGGTGCTGCGCCGCCTGCTGATGGAGATCGCCAGCGCAGGCCCCGGCGCCGGCGCGGACGTCGAGGAGCTGCGGCGCGCCACCGCCCGGCGCGGCCGCGACGAGATGGGCGCCCTCGTCGCCGAGGCGGGACTCCCCGACGCGGCGCTGAGCGCCGACATCCTGCACCTGCTCTTCCGGGGCTACTGGCTGTCCACCCTGGAGGACCCCGACACCTGGACCCGCGAGCGGGGAACACGGGTCGCGCTGGCGCTGATCGACCTGCTGTCGCGGGAGCGGCCCTCCGGCGGGGAGTGAGGCCTGAGGGTTGACAACGCCGGGTGGTCCGCAGCAGGCTGGCCCCGATGTACAACGCCGTTGTATGACGGTGTTTGTCGTCGCTGTCGTCGAGCGGCCCCGATCGGCACATCGGCACCTCGCGCATCGGCTGGTCGGCAGATGCACGGATCAACGGATCACGGATCACGACGCGCGTGACGCTTCTCTCTCTTCTCCGTCCCCGCCCGGCGCCCTGCCGCACCCGGGGCTCTCCCTCCACGAGGTGTCCATGGGAAATGCAGCCCACCCCACCGAGTTGTGGCAGCGCACCGCCACCGACCTCGCCGCCGCCATCCGGGCCCGCGAGGTCTCCGCCGTCGAGGTGGTGCGCTCGTGCCTCGCCCGCATCGAGGAGACCAACCCCCGGCTCAACGCCCTGGTGGACGTACGACCCGACGAAGCGCTGGCCGACGCCCGCCGCGCCGACGAAGCGGTGGCCGCGGGCGCAGACCTCGGCCCGCTCCACGGCGTACCGGTGTCGATCAAGGTCAACACGGAGCAGCGGGGGTACGCCACCACCAACGGCGTGGCCGCCTTCGCCCATCGGCCCGCCGAGGGCGACGCGGCCTGCGTCACCGCCCTGCGCCGGTCCGGGGCCATCCCGCTCGGCCGCAGCAACTCCCCGGCCTTCTCCCTCCGTTGGTTCACCACCAACGACCTGCACGGCCGCACGCTCAACCCCTGGGACCACGGCCGCACCCCGGGCGGCTCCAGCGGCGGCGCCTCCAGCAGCCTCGCCGCCGGCATGACGCCTCTCGCCCAGGGCAACGACATCGGCGGGTCCATCCGCTTCCCCGCCGCCTGCTGCGGAGTCGTGGGCGTACGCCCCACCGTCGGCCGGGTCTCCGACTGGGCCCCGCCCGCCTTCGCCGACACCGCCGACGGGCCCGTCGAACTGGACTTCCCGCCCACCGTCCACGCCTGCGCCGTGCAGGGTCCGCTCGCCCGCACCGTGGCCGACGCCCGGCTGGCCCTGCGGGCGATGACCACCCCGGACGTACGCCACCCGCACGGTGTCCCGGCGCTCCCCGAGCGGGCGGGCACGGCCGCCGGTGCCGTCACGGTGTCCGTGGTCCGCAGCATCGGCACCGTCGACAACCACCCCGCCGTCGACCGGGCGGTGAGCGGCGCCGCCGCGCGGCTGAGCGACGCCGGCTACAAGGTCGAGAAGCTGGACGGCATGCCGCTGCTCGCCGAGGCGGCGCGCCTGTGGTCGCTGCTGATCACCGAGGACCTGCGCCCCATGCTGCCCCTGGTCGAGCAGGTCGGCGACGAGGCGATCCGTACGGCGCTGGCCGGGCACTTCGCGGCCGCGGCCGTCACCTGGGGCGAGCGCCCCGGCCTGGAGACCTACATCAACGGCTGGGCCCGCCGTGCCACGCTCGTCACCCGGCTCCAGGAGTTCCTCGGCTCCGACCGGCTTCTGCTCACCCCGGTCTGCGCGGAGCCGCCCTTCGAGCAGGACGCCGACCTCGCCGAAGAGGCGCGCGCCGGACGGCTCTTCACCGCGATGTGGCCGATGACGGCCGTACCCGTGCTGGGCTTTCCCGCCGTCACGGTGCCCGTCGGCCTCGACGGCGGCCTCCCCGTCGGCGCCCAGCTCATCGGCGGCCGCTTCGAGGAGGAGCTCGTCCTCGACGCCGCTCAGGCCGTCGAGGACCGGACGCCGGCGGTCAGCCTCTGGGCGTAGCGGCGGCCGGGGGTGAGGCCCGCCGCCCGGGCCGTTCCGGGGCGGCGGGCCTCAGGAGGACCGTGGGTCTCAGGTGAGTGTCCGGTTCACGCGGCCGTCCAGCCGCCGTCCACCGGCACCGCCGCCCCCGTCACGAACGAGGAGCGGTCGCTGCACAGCCAGGCGGCGGCCTCGGCCACCTCGGAGGGGGCGGCCATCCGCTTCTGGATGGGGCGGGCGAGGAAGCGCTCCTCCAGCCCCGGCGTCTCCTCCAGCACCTCGTCCATCAGCTCGGTGAGGGTGTTGCCGACCACCAGCGCGTTCACCCGCAGGCCGCGCTGCCCGTACTCGGCGGCCGCCGCCCGGGTGAGGCCGATGACCGCGTGCTTGGCGGCGACGTACGGGGCGACGGCACCGGTGGCGAGGACGCCGGCGACGCTGGAGGTGTTGACGATGGCGCCGCCGGAGGGCGAGCGGAGCAGGACCGGGATCTGGTGGCGCATGCAGTTCCACACGCCCCGGACGTTGACGTCCATGATCTGCTGGAAGACCGTGTCGTCGGTCTCGTGCAGCTCCGTTCCGACCGTCGCCCAGCCGGCGTTGTTGAAGGCGCCGTCCAGGCCGCCGTACGTGTCCACCGCCAGGGCCACCGCGCGCTCGACCTCGTCCGGCCGTGTCACGTCCGCGGGCGCCGCCGTCGCCCGGCCGCCGCTGCCGGCGATCTCTTTCTCCAGGGCCCGCAGCCGTTCCTCGCGGCGGGCGACCAGGACGACCGCCGCGCCCTCCGCCGCGAACAGCCGGGCGGCGGCCGCGCCGATGCCGCTGGACGCGCCGGTGACCATGATGACCTTGTCGGTGAGCAGTAAGTGAGTGGTTGTCATGCACCCATTCAACTGCTCGGGTGCCGTGACCACGCGACGGTTACGACATCCTCACGTACGCCGCGGTCCGTGAGCTGCGTGACGAACGGCCGGTTACGCGGCCAGGAAGTGGCCTACGTGGTCCCGCGCCCAGGTCCGGAACGGCGTGGGCGTCCGGCCGAGCAGCCTCGCGACCCCGTCGGCCACCACGGCCTTGCCGCCCGCCGCCTGACGGTCGCTCATCTCCAGCAGGGCCCGCACCAGAGGCTCGGGGTAGCGCCGCCGCCAGGCGTCGCGGGCCTCCTCGGGGGTCAGCTCGACGAAGTCCAGCGGTCTGCCGACCGCGGAGGCCAGTTCCGCGCACTGCTCCCGGGCGGAGATCGCGGCCGGACCCGTGAGGGAGTACGCCCGTCCCGCGTGCGGCCCGGGCCGGCTCAGTACGCGCGCCGCCGCCTCGGAGATGTCCCGCGGATCGACGCAGGCGATGCGCGAGTCGCCGTGCAGCGCCCGTACCACCGACTTCCGGGCGATCGACGGGGCCCAGTCGCGCGTCTTCGACATGAAGGCGCGCGGGCGCAGCAGGGTCCACTCCATGCCCGTGGCCCGTAATCGCTGCTCGTTCTCGCGCTGCCAGCGGGTCACCAGGTCCTGGGCCTCCGGATCCGTCACGGCGAGCGCGGACACCTTCACGATGTGCCGTACGCCGCCGGCCTCGGCCGCGGCCAGCACGTTGTCCTCGTGGTCGGGCCGGAGCGGGTCGCTGGTGACGAGGAGCAGCGCGTCCGCTCCCCGGCAGGCGCGGGCCAGGGACGCGCGGTCGGCGAAGTCGGCGCCGACGATGTCGCCCGCGAGTCCCCGGCGGGCGGCCCGGGCCGGGTCCCGGGTGAGGGCGCGCACCCGGTGGTGGGGTGCCAGCAGGGCGGAGACCGTGTGGCCCACGGTGCCGCTGGCGCCGGTGACCACGATGGCCGGCCGCTCGTCGTCGTTCCGTTCCGACTCGGCCGCGCGCGGTGCCGTGCGGAGTCCGCCGTGGGTGGGGGCGCTCACGCCGGCCTCGCGCGGTCGGCGTCGAGCACGATCCGCTCCGCGACGGAGGGAACGGCGATCCCGGGGAGGAGGTTGCGCCACATGCCCACGGTGCGCTGGGGCAGGTCGGCCCGTCCGCTCACGAGCTGGGAGTAGAGCTGGATGCCGGTACAGGCGCCCACGACGAACTCGGCCACCTCCACCGGGTCCACGGAATCCCGGAGCTCGCCGTCGTGGCGCGCTTCGAGCAGGCAGTCCGTCATGATGCGGACCCACGTGCGGTACGACGTGTCGTCGCGCATCCCGAAGGCGCCCTGTTCCACGGCCAGCCGCACGGCGGCCCGCAGCATCGGGTCCTGCTGGATCTGCCACGACCACAGCAGGGTGATGTCCACCAGTCGTTGCAGGCCGCGGGAGCGGAGCATCGGGACGATGGTGTCGGGCTGGGCGTTCATCACCGCGAGCGCCAGCCCCTCCTTGGACTTGAAGTGGAAGTACATGGCCCCGGTGGTGGCGCCGGCCCGTTCCGCGATCTTGGTGATGCTGGCGCCGGCGAAGCCGTACTCGTCGAGGACCTCGGCGGCCGCGCGCAGGATCGCCTCGCGGGTCCGAACGGCCCGTTCCTGCTTCGTCCGTGGCATGCACCCTCCCCTTAAACGTAGAGAACGCTCTCTATGGTATCCGCTCGCCATGTGGGACGACAGTCCGAACATCCCTGCGTTGACCTGCGGTTGGCGAAAGTTCTCACGGTTTCCCTCGACAAACAAAAAGAACACTCTCTATTTTATGAGCGTGCGGGCACGACATCGCCGTACAGGACGGTCTGTCACACACATCGGACATCAGGGGGAAGGTTCCGCATGTCTCACACCACCCGGCAGCCGGTCGCGCCCAGCGCGTCCACTCCCGTGCTCACGCCCACGCTGACCTACGCCGTTCCGAGGGAGTACGTGCACCGCGCGGCCATAGCCGAGGTGTTCCTCACCGGCTGGCGACCGATCGGGCCCGACTGCTTCACCGTCACCGCCCAGTGGCCCCGCCAGCACAGCTTCTACCTGACGCAGGAGGGGACGCAGGACCCGCTCCTGCTGAGCGAGACCATCCGCCAGACCCTGCCCCTCCTGTCGCACGCGGCGTACGACGTCCCCTTCGGAACCCGGCTCAGCTGGGACTTCTTCCGCTACACGCTCGACCCCGCGGCGCTGGCCGCGCAGTTCGTGCCCGCCGAGCTCGAATTAACCGTCACCGCCTCCGACATCAGGCGCCGCGGCGGCCAGCTGGCCGCCGTGACCATGAACTTCGACATCTCGCGCGACGGCATGCCGCTGGCCACCGCCGAGACCCGCTTCGGCTGCTACACCCCGGCGGTCTACCAGCGGCTGCGCGCGGGCCGTGCCGACCTGGACGAGGTCCTCGCGAGCGCCCTCGCCCCCGCACCGCCGGTGCCTCCGGCCCTCGTGGGCCGCGACCGGCCGCAGGACGTGGTGCTGTCCGCGCCCGACGCGGACCGGGGCTGGCGGCTGCGCACGGACACCGCCCACCCTGTGCTCTTCGACCACCCGGTGGACCACGCGCCCGGGATGCTGCTGCTGGAAGCCGCCCGCCAGGCCACCCAGGCACTCGACCCCGCCCGTCGGGTGCTGCCCACCGGCATGGACATCGCCTTCTTCCGGTACGTCGAGTTCGACTCCCCGTGCTGGATCACCGCCGAGCCGGACGCCCCGGAGCGCCACGACGAGCAGGGCCGTCACCGGACGAAGGTGACCGCCTGGCAGGAGGATCAGGTGGCCTTCTCCGCGACGGTGACGACGGAGACGGTCGCCCCTCGCTGAGGCGCCGGACGGGAGGTCGGTTCCCGTTGTAGGGACGGTCGGTGAGCGGGCAGGCCCGGTGGCTTGCCCGCTCCGGACGACCGGGTTCATCCTGCGCCGATCATTTGTTTACGGGGGTTCCTCAGCATAGGGCGTGCGCGTTCCGTGCCCACGTCCACGACGTCGGAGGAAGTCGTTGCTGCGGATCCACTTCACCAGCCAGGACTTGGAGAACATCCGGGTCGCCCGGAGCCCCGACCCGCTCTGGGAGATCGTCTGCAGCGTCTGCCGGCTCCAGAGCAGGGACGGTCCCCTCGCCTTCGACCACTGGCGGCGGGTGGTCCGGACGCGCATCCGGAGTGGCGGGGCGCCCCGGTGGGCGGCGTCGATGCTGCGGACCCTGGTGCCGTACGCCGTCTACATGCCGGACTTCCTGACCCCGCATCTCGAGGGCGAGAACATCAGCCTGGCGGCCGGAATCGATCGGGTGCTGTCCACCCCCCGGCGCGAACTGCGCGCCGAACTGACGTCGTTGGCCAGAGCGGCCGGGAAGCCGGTCGCCTATCCGGCCCTGGCCCACGGTGACATGGAGGCGTTGCGCCTTCTGGGCCATGGGCTGCGGACCTACCACGAGGCGTTTCTGGCACCCGCCTGGGACCGGGTCGACGGCACTGTCCGCGCCGACTTCGCGTGGCGGTCCCGCGCCCTGGCCACCGGCGGCACACGGGCCCTGCTGGAGACGTTCCGTCCCATGGCGATGTGGCGTCCGCCCGTGCTGGAGGTGGACTACCCGATCGAGCGGAACCTGCACCTGCGCGGGCGCGGCCTGCGGCTGGTCCCCTCGTACTTCTGCTGGCGCCGGCCGATCACCCTCATCGACGAGGACCTGCGGCCGGTGCTGGTCTACCCGGCGGACAAGACGGTCGCTCCGCTCACGGCGGCCGCCCCCGAACTCGCCCGGCTCCTCGGCTCCACCCGGGCCGCACTGCTCCACGAGACGGCGGCGCGTGACTGCGGCACCACCTCTGAACTGGCGGCGGCGGTGGGTATCTCCCTGCCGAGCGCCAGCCAGCAGCTGACGGTGCTGAGGGAAGCGGGTCTGCTGACCAGCCGACGCGACGGCAAGCACGTACTGCACGCGGTGACGCCGATGGGACAGGGCTTGTTGGGCGTTCGATGTGGCTGAGGCCAAAGAGTGGTGCGCGACGGGCGCCCCCCGTCGGAACCTGTTCGTGAAGCGCGACCCACCGACGGAGGGAAACCCCCATGAACTTCAGGTCCAGGACCACGAATCGCACCACAGCCTTGCTGTGTGGCATGGCGCTGGCATTCGGAGCCGGCAGCGCGACCGCCGCGGCTGCCGACCGGGCCACGCAGTCGGGCGAGTCGACGTACGCGGCGGAGGCGAAGGCGGTGGGCCTTTCGGCCCGGCAGGCCGCCCAGCTGCAGGACCGGGTGGAAGCCCGGCTGGCGGACATCAAGGTTCCGGCGGAGCAGGTGGGGTACAACGAGATCCGGACCAAGGACGGCAGCGCGAGCATCACGGTGTCCGTGCCCGGCGCTGCGGCCGACACCAGCTGTTCCTACACGTACCTGTGCCTGTGGGACGGCGCCGACTGGACCGGCACGAAGCTGTCGTTCAAGACCTGTGCGTTCCGCAACCTGAGTGACTACGGCTTCAACGACCGCCTCACCTCGTACAAGAACAACCAGACCTCCGGCACGCGGTCCCTGTTCTACAACTGGCAGGGCTCTTGGGTCTACAAGTTCGACAGCCACGCGTACCACACGGAGGACAGCCTCGCTAACACCTCCTGGAACAACCTGATCGACGGGGTCCGGGTCTGCTGAGCCCCTGCCGGTGACCCGATCAGCCGGGCATCCGCGCCTTCGGGCCCGGCCGGACGGTGGTCATCAGCGGGCCATGCGCCGTCCCAGCTCCCGTGCCCTCTCGCGCAGGCCGGCAGCCCAGGCGTCACCCTCCGCCGGAGCGGACATCCCCGTGGCGGGGGAGACCTGCACGTCTTGGAACGGCGCCTGGGGAGTGGCCCCGTGCCGCGCCCAGTCCACCGTGATCCCGGCGCGCTCCGCCATCTTGCTGGCTCTCTGCGAAGGCTTCGTCGCCACCGTGCTGGTCCTGAGCCCTCGGCCGCCGCAGGAGGGATGCGGCGGCCGAGGGCTCCTCCCGATCGGGGCGGGGGTCAGGCGGTGCGTCTGGTCAGGCCGAGTGGCTCGGAGCGCTGGGCGAGCCCGGCCAGGCGGCTGTAGGCGTACGCGGCCGAGACGAGCGTCATGTGGTGGTGCCAGCCCGGGAACGACCGGCCCTCGAAGTCCAGCAGCCCCAGGTGCTCGCGCAGGGAGTGGACCGTCGCGGCGCTGCCCGCGCGCAGGCGGGTCAGCGTCAGCAGGTCGCTCATGCGCGTCTGCACCATGCTGGTCAGCCACACGACCGACGGCCGCTGCTCGTCCGCCTGCCACTCGGCGAAGAGCCGGTAGGTGCGGTGCGGTGCGCCGGTGCCCGTGCGGACGCCGGGCACCCGTACCAGGCCGGAGACGATCCGGAGCATCCGCTGCCGGCCGTCGGACGCCGTCACGGTGGCCGTGTGCGGGTGCCGCCGGCTGTTCATGGCCAGGAAGGACCGGGCGCTGAGCGTCGAGGCGGCCGCAGCCGCGTGCGCGGCGGGCTGGGCCTTGAGGTGCCCGTCCGCGATCACCTGCATGCCGTCGGGCACGGCGACGAGGAAGTCGTACCCCCGCTGCGACAGTCCGGAGACCAGCGGGGCGACGCTCGGCAGCTCCGTCATGTCCGCCACTACCGGGACCGCGGCCAGCGAGGTGCGCGCGGCCGCGGCCCCCACCAGGTCGAGCGTGTCCGCCCACAGGGGCCGGTGCCGCACGCTGTCCGGGATGCGGGTGCGCCGCCGCAGCCCCGTGTCGTCGGCCCAGTGGTCGGGCAGGAACAGGCGCCAGTCGACGGGGACGTTGTGCCCCGGGACGGAGAGGAACAGCCCTAGCGCCACCTGGCAGTTGACGGTACGTCCGGCCGACGGCACGAAGCGGCGGTGCACCCCGACCGAGTGGTCGCCCCGCTTCGGCAGCACCGCCGGGGCGACGGTCCAGGCCCGGACCGGGGCGCGTTCCTCGACCCAGCGCATCAGCTCGCCCCGGGCGGGTTCCCACTCCCACGGGCTGGCGTTGATGAACTGCTGCAGCGACTGCGAGGCCGTGGGGGAGGTGGAGACGGCGGCGGCCAGCCGCCGGACCGACTTCTTGCCGGGCGTGGTGAGCAGTCCCTGCAGGTAGGCCTGGGCCCACCTGCGCTGGTCCGCGCGCGGCAGATGGCCGAAGAGCCCCTCGGCGTAGTCGGCGTAGGCGGCGAGCGGGGCCGGTTCGGCCGGTCCCCGTAACTCCGTGATGCCGTGCGCAGCCACGATGCGTTCCCCCTCGACTGGTTCGGACGGACGGCGTGAGAGGACACCTCACTCGTAAAAGAATAGAGAACGTTCTGTATTTTCCAAGGGGGTTCACCGGTCGGCGACGACTTTCGGAAGTCCCGCCCCGGGAACGGCGGTTGAGGGCTGGAACTCATCGCTTCTTGTGCAAGTCGGCGTTGTCCCGGCCAAGGGCGGGACCGCAGGCTGGCCGCACGGACAAGGGGAGGGAGTGCCGTGGCGGTTCACGTACGAGACGCGAGCACACGATCCGCCGCCGCGCGCTCCGTTGGCGCGAAGTGTGCGGCCGTGGACGGCCTTCGCGGTGGCCGGCGGCTGCCGTCCCTGACCGGGATGCGGTTCGCCGCCGCGCTGCTCGTCTTCCTCTTCCACGCCACGTACGAGAACGTCTTCCGCGACCCCGGGACCAACGCCGCCTTCGCCCTGCTGTTCTCCAAGGCTGGCTGGGTCGGCGTCTCCTTCTTCTTCGTCCTCAGCGGCTTCCTGCTCACCTGGTCGGCGCGCCCGGACGACACCGCACGCCGCTTCTGGCGGCGGCGCGCGTGGAAGATCTACCCGAACCACGTCCTGACCTTCACGGCCGCCGTCGCCCTTCTGGTCTGGACCGGTCAGGCGGTGCCCGGGGCCGTGCGCAACCTGCTGCTCGTCCAGACCTGGACGCCGGACGTCGACGTGATCCTCAGTGCCAATCCGGTCAGCTGGTCCCTCGCCTGCGAGGCGGTCTTCTACCTCGCCTTCCCCGCCCTGCTGCGGCTGGTGGACGCGATCCGTCCGGCCCGCCTGTGGTGGTGGGCGGCGGGACTCGTGCTCGCCGTCCTCTGCGTCCCCGCCCTCGCCTCCGCCGTGGTGCCCGCCGGACCCGACATGTGGTGGCTGGCGATCTCGGAGGAGCACTACTGGTTCGTGTTCGCGTTCCCGCCCGTACGCGCCCTGGAGTTCGTGCTCGGCATGGTCATGGCGCGGATCCTGGGGGCCGGGCGGTGGCGCGGCCCCGGGCTGCCGCTCGCGGGTGCCGCGGTGGTGGCCGGTTACGGCGTCGCGCTCGTGGTGCCGTTCGCGTACGGCATGGTGGCGACGACCGTCGTGCCGCTCGCCTGGCTCGTCACCGCCGCGGCCGCCGCGGACCTGCGCGGAAACGTTTCACCGTTCCGTACGCGCCTCCTCGTCCGCCTCGGCGAACTGTCCTTCGCCTTCTACCTGTCGCACCGGCTGGTGCAGATGTACGGGCACCGGGTCCTCGGCGCGGACCGGTCCTGGGACACCCCGGCGGGCGTCGGGGTGCTGCTCCTGGGGCTCGTGGTGACGCTGGGGCTGTCCTGGCTGCTGTACACGTTCTTCGAGCGGCCGCTCACCCGCCGCATGGGCGCCGCCCGGGCGGCCGGACCGCCGCCACCCCCTCACACTTCACGGGCCGGACGGTCCGGCCCGCCTCATGACGGAGGCTCATGACGATGACGACGAGTATCGCGATGACGACGAGTATGACGAGTACGACCGTGACGACGAGTGCGACGGCGACCGCGGGTGCGATGGCGACCGCGGGGGTGACGACGATCGACGTGTGGTTCGACTACATATGCCCGTTCTCCGTGATGACCCGCAAGGTGCTCGCCGACGCCCTCACCGATCCGGACGTCCGGACCGTATGGCGCGCCTACGAGCTGCATCCGGAGGGCACCCCGCCGCCCGGTGAGGGCGACTACCCCGAGCGGGTCTGGGAGAACTCCGTCCTCCCCATGGCCGAACGGCTCGGTGTCCGGCTCGGCTCCGCCCCCTCGCTGCCCCTGCCGCGTACGGGCCTCGCACTGCGCGGCCACCGTTACGCGGAGCGGCACGGCGTCGGCCTCGCCTACAGCGACCGCGTCTTCGACGCCCACTTCCTGGAGCACCTGGACATCGCGGACGCGGGGCTGCTGGCGGACCTGGCGGGTGACGTCGGGCTCGACGCACGCGAGTTCCGCGCGTTCGTCACCTCCGAGGCGACCGCCGTGCAGTACCTGCGCGAGCAGGAGGACGCCCGGCGCACCCACCGCATCCACACGGTGCCGACGCTGACCATCGGCACCTGGCGCACGGAGGGCGTCCCCCGGGCGGACCGCGTGCGGGAGGTCCTGGCGGAGCTGCGCCCGGCCGTGGGCGGCTCCCGTCACTCCGCGGGTGCCGCCACGCGGAACCCCACGCCGAGCGCTGCCAGGTCCCGTTCGTAGACACCGTGCCGGCGGGCGCACCGGGCCAGGTCCCGGTCGTGGCGGAAGGACCCGCCCCGCGTGACGTGCGGGTCGAAGGCCCAGTCCTCGGTCCGCGGCACGTCGTCGGGGGCGCCCGGGTAGGGGGCGTAGAGGGTGGAGGTCCACTCGTCGGCGTTGCCCGCCATGTCGAGCACGCCGAACGGGCTGGCGCCCTCGGGGAACGAGCCGACCGGCACGGTCGCCCCGACGCCCAGGTCCACGAGGTTGGCCAGACCGGTGCGGTACTCGTCCCCCCACGGGAACTCCCGGCCGTCGTCCCCGCGCGCGGCGCGCTCCCACTCGTCCTCGGTGGGCAGCCGCACCGCGAGACCGCCGAGCCGTTCCCCGAGCCATCGGCAGTAGGCCGTCGCCTCGTCCCACGGGACCCCGATGACGGGGTGGTCCGCCGGCGCCTGCGGGACCGGCCTGCCGGTGGCCACCGCGAAGCGCGTCCACTGGCCGACCGTGACGGGCGTACGGGCGATCCGGAACGCCGGGACCCGGATCTCCGTACGCGGGGCTTCCTTCCGGTACCACTCCACCGGCACACCGGTGTCACGGAAGCGGTGGGCGACCTCCGCCACCTCCTCCGTCGGCGTGCCCCGGTACAGGAACCCGGCCGGGACCTCGACCCAGTCCACGTCGTACACGTCTTCCACCCGTCCCTCCTCAGCTCGACAGCAGGTGCGCGTTGGGGCTCATCGCGGCGTCGGCGTACCGCGGGATCTCCACCACGGTCACGCCGGACGCCTGGAGCAGTTCCGCGCCGGCGGCCGCGGCGACGAACGTGTCCGGCTCGCGCCAGGCCGTCACCACCCTCCGTACCCCCGAGTCGATGATCCACCGGGCGCACGGGCGAGGGCGCGACGCGCGCCGGCCGCAGGGTTCCAGGCTGCTGTAGACGGTCGCCCCGCGCAGCCGCGGGTCCCCGGCCGGCTTGGCGAGCGCGGACTCCTCGGCGTGGACGTGCGGGTCACCGCCCTCACGGGAGTGGCCCCGGGCCAGCTCCTCCCCGTCGGCGGCGACGACGATCGCGCCGACGGAGAACGCGGCCCGCGACGGCGGGCACGCGGCGGCCAGGCGACAGGCCTCGGCGAGCCAGGCCTCGTCCGCCGCGGTGGGCCGGCCGTCGGTGCCGGGGCGCCGGCTCAACGCGTACCGGAGGAGGACCACATCGCCGACCGGCAGGGTCTCGACGAGGGTGAGGCGGTGCAGGGGGCCGCCCGGATACGTGCCGGGACCCAGCATGCGCGGCGCGTCGCGCTGTCCCACCAGCAGGGGTGCGACGGCGAGTTGCAACTCGTCCGCCAAGCCCCGCTGGAGCAGCTGGGTGTGGACCTGCCCGCCGCCCTCGACCATCAGGCGTCGCACGCCGAGCGTGTGGAGGTGCCGCAGAACGGCCTCCCAGGCGGCGTTCTCGTCCCCGGCCACCTCGGTCACCTCGTACACCTCGGCGAGGTCGCCGACGGCGGCCACGGCCCTGGCGTGCGCGCGGGCACCCACCGCGTACACCGCCTTGCGTCCGCCGTGGTGCCAGAACCGCCAGGCGGGATCGAGAGCGCCGCTCCGGGTGACGGTGACCTTCAGGGGGTACGCGTGCGGGGCGCGCGACCGCACTCGCAGGCGGGGGTTGTCGGCGCGCAGCGTCCCCGCTCCGACCAGCACGGCGTCGCTGGAGGCGCGCTCGGCGTCCACCCGCCGGAAGTCCTCGTCGCTGGACAGCAGGAGCCGGTCCTCGCCCGGGCGGGTGTCGAGGCAGCCGTCCAGCGACACCGCGGCCGACAGCAGGACATGGGGCATGGACACGGTACGCGGCTCCTTCGCATCGGTCGGTCGCGGCACTTCGTCCCACCGCCGGTGTCGTGCCCGAGTGCGCCGGTGCACTCACCGCTGCCGCAAAAGTGTGAGGCGCGGAAGTCCCACCGCGTGTTGCACTGCGGTGAATGCACCTCGTCGAGGTTCACGGCAGGCAAGTCACCCTTTTTTGAAGGGTTTCTGTAAAACCCTTACGCAGCTTCGTTTCATATTTATCCGGGCTGCCATCCGACGTCTCCACGGTGACTCCCTGGTGAGCGGACTCCTGCGGTGGCCGGTCACGCTATGAGCATCCAACTGGGCTGTCAACCTGTTTAGTTGAGCCGGTAATTATGTCGATGATCATCGTTGACAGACCGTTGAGCTGTGGTGTTGGCTTGCCGAGGTGCTGGGGGTGATCTTCGCCTATTCGTGGACCACTGCCGGTGACCGTGACTCGCCGTTGCTTATTCATCTGCCGGTGACGCGCTTTTCTCCTGCCTGAAGGGAATGAAAGTGCCACACGTACTCCGCTCGCGCAGAAGCTCTTCCGCCGACTCTCGGACCCCGGCCATGCGGATATCACGGGCTCTGCTCGAAAACCCGACCTCAGAGCGCATATGACCGACATTCTGGTCCCCACCTGGCCGGTCATCCCGTACGCGGCGGACGGAGTTCCGCCGCAGTGGCGGCCCTCCCGGCGCCTGACCCTGCTGATGCCCTTCTACCGCGAGACCGAGGCCACCCTGACGCGCTCGGCCCGCGCCGTGGCGGCCCTGGAGTACCCGCCGGAGCTGCTCCAGGTGCTGTGGCTCGTGGAGGACGGATCGGACGGCGACCAGGACGCCGAACGGGCCACCCGGGCCCGGGCCGCCGCGGACCGTCCGGACCTCGACTGGCGGATCCTGCGACTGCCGAGCATGCGGCCCAAGGGGGCCGCGCTCAACCACGCCTTCCCGTACGCCGACGGGGACGTGATCGTCGTCGTCGACGCCGACGTCGTCCCCGGTCCCGGGCAACCCGCCGAAGCCGTATGGGCGTTGGAGCAGGGCTACGCGCTGGTCCAGGCCGAGGAGGTCAGTGAACGCGGGCGCGGGCTCACCGCCCGGGTCAGAGCCGCCGAGGACGCCGTCTGGCACGCCTCCGTACGCGGCCTGGCCCGGGTCGCCGGCGTGCACGTGGTCGCGGGAAGCTCCGTCTACGCCTGGGCGTCCACCTGGGACCGGGTGCGTCCCGTTCGCGAGGACGACGTGGAGGAGTCCTACCACTGGTCGCTGGAGCTGATGAGCCGAGGCGTCCGCACCGGCTTCCTGCGTACGCCGTCCGGCGTCAGCTCCACCGAGCACGCCGGCGCCGCGCTGCGGCAGCGGGCGCGCTGGGCGCGCGGGCAGCTGCGGGCCGTCGCCGTGAACTGGCCGACGCTCTCCGCGCGGGGCCGGGTGCTGGGCGCCGTCAGCGTGGGCAGCATGGCCGCCCGGGCCGCCATGCCGGCCCTCCTCGCCACCGCCGTGGCCTCGCGCCGCGCCCGCAAGGCGGCCGCCGGACTGCTCGTCGTGGACGCGCTGTGCGTGCTGGGGGCGCGTCGCAGCCCCGAGTACCGCGACCGGGCGGACGGGACGGCCTGGTTACTGGTCGTGCCCTGGCACCTGGTCGGCTCCGTGGCGGTGTACCGCGCGCTCTGGGAGTGGGCGAGGGGTGACCGCGGCTGGCACAGCGTCCGCGAGGTCTCCGAAGCCGGCGCTGCCGAAGTGCCTGCTGCGGCACCCGAGGTCTCCGACGCGGAGGCTGCCGCAGGTCGGCCCGCTGAGGCCGGGGAAGCTCCGGGCGCGGCACCCGAGGTCTCCCGAGGCGAGGCCGCGGAGGCCGCGGACCCGGCACCCGAGGTGTCGGAAGCCGGGGCTGCCGCATCCGGTGCCGTCTTACGGGAGGAGCGCCCGCATGGCCGGTGACGCCATCCCCGCCGGGCCCGCGGCCTCCGGCGTCGTCATCAGTGCCGCTGTGATGACCCATCCCCGCCGGCAGGCGGAAGCGGCCCGCCTCGCGGAGGCGTTAGGCGGCTGGCACACCCGGCTCGCCCTCGACCCGCGGCCGGACGGCCCGCCGACTACCCTGCGCACCGCGTGGGCGGCCTGGGCCGCCATCCGCCCCGGCGCCACCCACCACCTGGTGCTCCAGGACGACGTGGAGCTGTGCCGCGACTTCGCCGAGCGCGTCGAGTCTGCGGTCCGCGAACACCCCGACACACCGCTCGCCTTCTACGCGAACTGGGACTCGTGGAACGGCGCGGCGACCCGAGCCGCCGCCCTCGGCGGCGCACGCTGGGTACCCGCCGTGCCGGGGGAGTGGGTGCCGACCCTCGCCCTGCTCCTGCCGAGACGGGACGTGGAGGCCCTGCTGTCCGCCACGCACCCCGACCACGCGGAGCCCGAACCCGACGACGTGGCCCTCGCCCGCGTACTGCGCGCACGCGGCCGGCGCGTGCTGATCTCCGTACCGCACCTCGTCGAGCACACCGGGCAGCCGAGCCTCGTCGGCAACGACCGCTACGGGCCCCGGCACTCCGCCTGCTTCGCCGACGACGTACACGACCGGGCCGGCGACCCGCCCGGCGCCCCGCCCGGCGAGCGGGAGCGCGACCGGGACCGCCCCGCGGACAGCGGCCCGGCCCGCCTGCCCGGGGTGCTCGTCCACCGGCTCCGCGGACGCGCCCACATCGTCCTCACCGGCCCCGACCCCCTGGAAGACGAGCCGCGCTTCATCTCTCTGCGGGCCTACCTCGACGAAACGGGCATGACCGGGCGCGGCCTCGCCCACTGGGAGAAGGCCCGCCGGGACCTGCAGGCGCCCGACGGCATGCTCCGGCTCTGCGAGGAACTGTGGTACTGCGCCTACCTGTTGGGGGCCCACACCAGTCCCGGCCCCGTGGTGCCGCCACCCAGGCTCGTCCGGGTCGCGCTGCGCAGCCTGGTCCTCGGCGGCACGGCGCTCCCCGCCGAGCAGCGCCTGTGGACCGAGCGGCACGCGGCCCGGCTGACGACCCTCGCCGAGCACGGGTTCGCCGCCGGGCGCGACGACCACCGCACCTACGGACCACCGCGCCCGGTCCCGGCCGAACGGCGGGCCGCCCTTCCCCCGGCCGAGCGCATCTGGCAGGACCCACGGCTCGCGGACGCGGCGTAACAGGCCGGTTCCCCCACACGACCAGCACGACACCGCATGGAGGATGCGATGACCACGGCTGCACCCATCGGAGAGAACCAGCACGGCGACGTACCCGACGTACCCCACTGCACCGTCCGCGCCGAGGTCGCCGTGCCGGTGGACACCGCCATCGGGCCGGTGACGGCCCGCATGGCGACCTTCACCGGTCTGCTCGACGGCCGCGAGCACCTGGCGCTGGTCTTCGGCGACGATCCCGGACCCGCACCGCTGGTACGCGTGCACTCGGAGTGCCTCACCGGCGACGTCTTCGGATCCGGCCGCTGCGACTGCGGCCCCCAGCTCCACGAAGCCCTCGGGCTGCTGGCCGAGCACGGCGGCATCCTGCTCTACCTGCGCCAGGAAGGCAGGGGCATCGGCCTGTACAACAAGCTCGACGCCTACCTGCTGCAGGACGAGGGCCTGGACACCTTCGAGGCCAACCTCCGGCTGAACTTCGAGGCGGACGCCCGCGACTACCGGGTCGCCGCCCAGATGCTCGGCGCCCTCGGCGTCGGCCGCATCCGGTTGCTCACCAACAACCCCGACAAGGCGGCTCAGTTGACGGCCGGCGGTATCGCCGTCAAGGAGACCGTGGGCACCGGGGTGTTCCTGCGCAGCAGCAACCGCCGCTACATCGAGGCGAAGGCACAGGCCGGCCACCGCATCGTGCTGACGGACGTGGCCCCGGCATGACCTCGTCGGCATCTCCGGACACTGTGGCCGCGCAGTGGCGGCGACGCCTGGGACTTCCGGATCTGACCGGCCACGGGCGCATCGTGGCCGCCACCTCCCTGGACACGTTCGGGGTGGGCATGTTCACCCCGCTGTCGTTCCTCTTCTTCCTCCTCACCACCGACCTCACCGTGACCGAGGTCGGGTGGGGGGCCAGTCTGGCGACGCTGCTGTCCATACCGTTCTCCCCGCTGGCGGGGAGCGCGGTGGACCGCTGGGGGCCGCGCGCCTGCCTGATCGCCAACAACGTGCTGGCCGCCGCCGGCTACCTCTGCTACCTGCTGGTCGACTCCCTGCACGCCCTGGTGGCGAGCATGCTCGTGGTGCTCTGCGCGGAACGCCTGTACTGGGCGGCCTGGCCGGCCTTCGTCGCCGACCTCGCCGAGGGCGCCGAACTGGACCGCTGGTACGCCTTCACCGCGGCCGGCAAGAACGCCAGCGTGGCGCTCGGCGGCGCCGTGGGCGGCTTCGTCCTGGGCACCGGCTGGTCGGGGGCGCCCCTGCTCATCGTGGTGCTCAACGCGGCCACGAGCGTCCTGACCGCCTTCCTGTTCCGGCGCCCCTCACCGCGGTCGCGGCCGGCCGAGGGCGCGGGCCGGGACCCGAGCGCGGCGCCGGACCCGTCCGCGGCGCCGGACCCGAGCGCGGCGCCGGACCCGTCCGCTACGCCGCACACCACCGCCGCGCCGGGGCCGAAGACCGAGGACCCGCCGACGGCCCGCGAGGAGGCCGCGGCCCCGCAGGCCGGCTGGGGCACGATCCTCCGCGACCGGGTGCTCCTCTGCCTCCTCGCCTCCCACGCCGCGCTCACGTTCGGCTGGCTCATCCCCACGGTCATCCTCCCGGTCTACCTCGTCGAGGTACGGGCCCTGCCGACCTGGCTGCCCTCCACCACGCTGATGGTCAGCTCCCTCCTGATCGTCGTCGGCCAGACGTACGTCACCGGCCGGCTCGGTGCGGTGGGGCGCGGCCGCGTCATCTCCTGGGGCGCCGGGCTCATCCTGAGCGCCGTCGGCCTGCTCGCCGCGGTGCCGGCCGTCGGCGAAGCCGCCATGGTGGTGGTCGTGTTCCTGGCGGTCCTGCTCTTCACGGCGGGGCAGATGACCGCGACCCCCGCCTTCGTCGCGCTGTCCGCGACGGCGAGCCCGCCGCAGGCGCGCGGGCGGTTCCTCGCCCTGTTCAACCTCACCTGGACCCTGTCCGCCGTGGCCGGTCCGGCGCTCGTCGGCGTCCTGATCGAGCGGCACAGCGCGGTCCTGTGGGCCGTCCTCGCGGCCCTGGTCGCGCTGGGCGGACTCGGCTACCGGCTCACCGGGCGCCTGGCTCCCCACCTGCTCGCCAGCCCGCAGGTCAGGCAAGCCACCTCCTGACCGCCACCCCGTCACTCAGAAAGGGAGAAACCCCATGATCCGCCACTACGGTCCCATCAGCGGTGTCGCCGCCTACGGCACGCAGTACGTCGCGACCGCCGGCTACGACAACCAGCTCATCCTCTGGGACGCCGCGACGAAGCAGCCGCTCGCCCGGGTGAACCACGACCACCTCGCCAACCAGGCGGCGTTCAGCCCGGACGGCCGCTTCCTCGTCAGCTCGTCGAGCGACTACTCGGCCCGCCTGTGGTCGCTGCCGAAGCTGAGCCTGGTCGCGGTCCTCGCCGACCACAAGGACGACGTGGAGATGTCGGTCTTCCACCCGACCAAGGAACTCATCGCCACCGCGTCCCGCGACCACAACGTCCGCGTGTACGACTTCACGGGAACGCTGGTCACCACCTTCGAGGGACACACGGCGGACGTCATCTCGGTCGAGTGGGTCGCCGGCACCGACGAGCTGGTCTCGTCGAGCGACGACGGCACCATCAAGCGCTGGTCGCTGGAGACCGGCGCGATGACCGACGAGATCGACCTCGCCGGGGTCGAGACCGACACCGTCGCCATCACCCGCACCGGTGTCATCTACGCCGGGAACGACGAGGGCGAGATCATCGTCGTCACCGGCGAGAACGTGGAGAACCACCCTGCCCACGAGGCCGGCATCAAGCGCCTGGTGTACAACGCCGAGCGGGACCTCCTGGTGAGCCTCAGCTACGACCGCACGCTCCGCGTGTGGGACACCTCCGTCGATCTCACCGAGGTGGCCAGGGCGTCCCTGCCCTCGGACATCTGGCCGCGTTCGTGCGCCTTCCTCGACAGCGACACCCTCGCCTTCGCCACCTTCGGATCCTCGTACGCGACGTACCGCATCGGCGCCGACGAGTGGAACGTCGACGGGGTGGAGCAGACGCCCTGCGTCAACGCGGTCACCGTGGACGGCGGCCGCACCCTCACCATCGGTGACGCGGGCGTGCTGTGGATCGACGGGGAACGGCACAGCGAGACGGGCAGCCTGTGCAACTTCCTCACCCCGGTCGGCGGGCGCGTCCTCACCGGCGGGCAGATGGGCAAGGTCTTCGACGCGATGACCGGTGAGGTCCTCCACCAGCACCGCTCCCCGCTGAACTGCGGCGCGGCCTTCGAGCGCGACGGCGTCCCGCACGTCGTCATCGGGGCGTACACCGGTGAGGGCATCGTCCTGTCGGTCGCGGCCGACGGCTCTGTACGGCACGAGGCGACGCTCCGACTGCACCAGAACGCCGTCAAGGGCATCGCCGTCTCCGAGGGCCGGATCTTCTCCGTCTGCGCCGACGCCAGCACCACCTGGTTCTCCGTCGACGGCCTGGAGCGGCTGCACCACATCGAGGAGGCGCACGAGCGCATCGCCAACGGCTGCGCGCCGCTGCCCGGCGGCGACTTCGCCAGTGTGAGCCGCGACTACAAGCTGCGGCTGTGGCGCGGCTTCGAGCCCACGGTCATCGCCACGCCGCACGACCACTCCATCAAGTGCGTCGCCGCCAGCACCGACGGGCGGTACGTCGCCACCGGCTCGTACCACGGCCTCGTCGCCGTCTACGACGTGACCGCCGACACCTGGTCGACCGTCAGCCGGGTCACCACCGCGGGCATCTCCTCGCTCTTCTACGACGCCGGCACCGACCGCTTCCTCGCCGGCTCGTACGACGGCCGCGTCTACCCCGTGACGTCCCACTGAACCGAGGCGGAAACCCATGTCAGGCGCGACCTTCGACTACGGCCCCGACTTCTACGACGAGGCCACGGTCTTCCCCCGCTACCAGGAGGCCCGGGCGGCCGCCGACGAGGGCAACACCACCCTCGAGGAGCCGTACGTCCTCGCCTTCGTCGGCGACCTGCGGGACCGTGCGGTGCTCGACCTCGGCTGCGGGGACGGCACGTTCGGCGTGTCGGTGCTGCGGGCCGGCGCGGACCGCTACCACGGCATCGACGGCAGCAGCCGGATGCTCGCGGCCGCCGCCGCCCGCCTGGACCCGGCGACGCTGGAACGCGCCGACCTCAACGCCTGGACCTGCCGGGAGCCGGGGGCGTGGGACGTGGTCACGGCCCGCATGGTGGTGCACTACCTCGACGACCTCCCGGCGCTCCTGCGCGAGGTGCGGACCGCCCTGGTCCCCGGCGGCCGGTTCGTCCTCTCCGTCGAGCACCCCGTGGTCACCTGCGCCTACGACGGCGACTTCCACGACGGCGTGCCGTCCGAGATGCGGGTGCGCGGCTACTTCGACGAGGGCGCGCGCGCCTGCGAGTGGCTCGGCTCCTCCGTACGGAAGGTGCACCGTCCCGTCGAGACCTACGTCAGCGAGCTGCTCGGGGCGGGGTTCGCCCTGACCGGGCTGTCCGAGGGGCGGCCCGTACCGGACAACTTCCGGGACCCCCGCACGTGCGAGGCGCGCCGCGCCGTCCCCATGTACCTCACGATCCGGGCGGAGAAGCCGGCCGGCTGACGCCCACGCACCCTCCGCCCCCAAGGAGTCGTCGCATGACGGTAAGGACGAGAAAGAACAGCACGTCCAGAACGATCAGAAACCTCACGGCCCTGATGGCCTCCCTGCTGCTGACGTGCCTCACCACAGGGGCCTCGGCGGCATCACCGGACACCGCACCGCGCCCCCTGAAGGTGTGGCTCATGTGGGGCTCCGTACCGGCGCCCGTGGTGGACCGGCTCGTCGACGAGTTCGAGGCGGCGCACCCCGGCGTCGAGGTGGACGTCGAGCTGCAGAGCTGGGTCGGCATCCAGGAGCGCCTGGAGGCCGCGCTGGCCTCCGGCGACTCACCCGACGTCGTGGAGCTCGGCACCACCACGACGCCCTCGTTCGCCTCCGCCGGCCTGCTCAAGGACCTCAGCGCGAAGGCCGACGCGCTGGGCTCCCGGGAGTGGATACCGTCGCTGCGCGAGTCGGGGAACTGGCAGGGCAGGCAGTACGGGGTGCCGCTGTACGCCGCGTCCCGTGTGGTGATCTACCGCACGGACCTCTTCGCCCAGGCCGGTCTCGACACACCCCGGGACCAGAAGGAGTGGGTGCGCACCACACGGGCGCTGGGCCGGGCGCACCAGGCGGACCCCGGCTTCCAGCCGATCTATCTGCCGGGGCAGAACTGGTACGTGCTCTCCGGTCTGCTCCACGACCGGGGCGGCCGGCTCGCCACCCATGACGGCACCCGCTGGCACGGCGGGCTCGCCACCGCCGAGGCCGCCTCGGCGCTGAAGTACTACCGCACGCTCCAGTCTCTGTCGCGGGCGCCGAAGGACCGGGACGAGGCCCATCCGTTCCAGTACGAGGAGCTCGCCAAGGGCGGGATCGGCCAGATGGTCGGGCTGCCCTGGGAGCTGGCGGACGCCGAGCGCATCAACCCCGCACTCCGCGGCAAGCTCGGCATGTTCCCCGTGCCGGGGCTCTCGGCGGACCGGCCGGGCAGCGTCTTCCTCGGCGGTTCGAACCTCGCGGTGTCGGCCCGCAGCGCGCAGCCGGAGGCGGCGCTGGAGTGGGTCGCCGGGATCACCGGACCCGAGGCCCAGAAGCGCATCGCGGCGGCGAACGGCACGCTGCCCAACCGGCTGGCGCTGGCGCGCGAGGTCGACAGCCCGGTGGTCAAGGTGCAGGCCGAGGCCGCCGCGAACGGGCACACCACCCCGGTCGACCCGCGCTGGCCGCTGGTGGAAGCCGAACCGAACCCGGTCAAGACGCTCCTCACCGACGTGCTCACCGGTCAGCCGGTCCGCGCGGCGGGGCGGCGGGCGAACCTGATCGTGGAGGAGCGGTTGAACGGGACACCACCACCGGCGGACGGCCGCGTCGGTCCTCCGCTCCGCTGAGCGAGCGCGGACAGCCTCCGGGTGGCGGTCCGGTGCCTCGTCACGAGCGGCCACCGGACCGCCACCCGGCTCCCCCACCACCATCCGTCCTGGAGTGAACGACATGCCGGCAACCCATCCGTATCTGCACCGGGCGTCCTCGGACCGCCCCTACTTCAGCGCCGACGGCGAGACCTACCTGACGCCGACGCCCCTGCGGGACCTCGACAAGAGCCTGCCGCTGCGGGTCCTGTCCGAGGAGGACTTCGCCTTCTGGCAGACGTACGGCTACGTCGTCGTCAAGCAGGCGATCCCCGCCGCCCACGCGAAACGGCTGCTCGACTTCGCCTGGGAGTTCCAGGGCCTCGACCCCGAGCGCCCCGACACCTGGTACGAGGACCGTCCCTTCCGCACCGACCTGGACCGGGAACTCCACGTCTACGGCTTCGTGGAGGCCTACCAGCACCAGCTCATCTGGGACAGCCGGCAGCGGCAGCGGGTCTACGACGCGTTCGTCGACGTCTGGGACTGCGAGGAGCTCTGGGTCACCCTGGACCGGCTCAACCTGAACCCGCCCAACGTGAGGAACCGGGACCGCGCGCTCATCGCGCCGACGGACCAGGGGTTCGACATCGAGCTCCACTGGGACGTCGACACCACCCTCAGCGTGCCGCCCCAGCGGGTCCAGGGCATCATCGCCCTCACCGACACCCGGCCCGACCACGGCGGCTTCCAGTGCTCGCCGGAGCTCTTCCGGCGCTTCGACCGGTGGAAGCTCGACCAGCCCGCCGACCGGGACCCCATCAGGCCCCGTACCGACAAGGCCGAATTCCCCGTGATCCGCCCCGAGCTGGAGGCCGGCGACCTGCTGATCTGGAACGGCCTGCTGGCCCACGGGGTGGCGCGCAACACCTCGGCGGACGGGGTGCGGGCGGTGCAGTACCTGTCCATGATGCCCGCCCTGGAATCGCACGAGACGCTCCGCCGGTCTCGCATCGACTCCTGGCGCCACCTCTCCACCCCGGAGTGGAACAAGACGCTGGTCGGCGACTGCGTCCGGCACGAGTCGCTCCGCTACGGCAGGGCGACGCTCAACGACCTCGGTGCCCGGCTCCTCGGACTCGCCCCCTGGCACGGTGAGTCGCACGGGGAGGCACACGGGGAGCCCGACAGGACCGGGGAAGCGCCCGCACACGTCTCCGGAGAGCCGGCGTGAACCGCATATGCCTGGCCCTCCCCACCAACAGGGCCTGCGCCCCGATGATCTCGGCCATCGGTGGGGAGGCCGACTACGCGGCCACCCACTTCGGCGTCGAGGTCCACCTGCTCGTCCTGGACTCCTCCGACGCGGCGACGTACGCCGAACACGCCCGCGTCATCGAGGACGAGCGCGAGCGCCGGGCGCCCCAGGTGGTCGTGCACCATCTGAACGACGCGGACCAACGGGCCTTCCTCCACGAGGTGGTACGCCGTTCCGGAGCGGCGAAGCCGGAGTTGCTGCTCGACCTGATGCTCCCCGCCGCCCTCTCCTACGGCGCCTGCACCAACCGCGCCTTCCTGCTCGCCGCCGCGCTGGGCTGCCGGTCGGTGCACCGCAGGGACTCCGACAGCGCCTACCAGGTCCTGGACGGCGAGCCGGTGTACCCCGTCGACCAGGAGCTCCGCTCGCTGGGCAGGCGCGCCGCCGACGCCGCGGCCGGCGTCTCGGCCGTCGCCCTGCCGCCCGAACGCGCCGACCTGCCGGTCGTGCTCGTGGGTGCCTCGTTCGTCGGCGAGCTGTCCGTGGACATCTCCGAGATCCGCGCCCTCGACCCCGCCGTCTACCACGACGTCGTCAGCCTGTGGGCCCCGCCCGAGTGGTCGTACGAGCAGAAGCGCGCGCTCGTCGAGGAGTCGTTCACGGGCGCGGGCACCGAGCCGTTCGCCGGGGACCACTCCACGCTGACCACGGTCGACCCCATGCGCGTGGACATGTGCAACGTCGCCTTCCACCAGGACGTGTACGGGCGGGTGCCGCTGCCGCCGGCCACCGACACCATCGGCAGCGACTACTTCCTCCTGCACCTGGTGCACGACGCGCTGCTGCCCGGCGTCCTGCACAACAGGCACATCGTGAACTTCTACACCCCCGAGCGGCGCACCACGCCCGGGTTCATGGCGTACCAGACGCGGTTCGTGAAGTTCTTCCTCTCGATGCTGTACTTCCACTTCGTCTACGACGAGATGGCCGCGGCCGGCCCGGAGCTCCTCGACGGCCGGAACCGGCTGCGCGCGGACCGGATCGCCGCACTGGCGCGGCAGAGCGCCCTGCTGGACCAGACGGAGAACGAACGGCGCCTGCTGACCATCGAGCGTTCCTACCGGAAACTCGGAGGCAGGTACGCCGAGTTCGCCGACTTCCTGGCGGAACGCGCGCCGCGGCTGCTCGACGAAGCCCGCCAGGACGTCCTGCACTTCGCGCTCCTCGTCGAAGCGTGGGAAGCGCTGACGCGCGCGAGTGACGCGGTGGGCCCGGCATGGTGACGGCCGCCGGCGTCCACATACGCCCCCTCTCCGAGGGCGACTGGGCCGACATCACGGCACTGGAGGCCGCCGCCTACACCGACCTCACGCTGTCGGAGGACCCGGCCGCACTGAAATCCAGAGCGCGCTCCTCGCCGAGCACCTGTTTCGTACTGGAGTGGGAGTGGCGGACCGTGGGCTATGTGCTCGCCCTTCCCTATCCGCTCTTCTCCTATCCGGATCTCACCAGGAGCGAGGAGGCCGTGCACCACGCGCGCAACCTGCACCTGCACGACCTCGTCATCGCCGAGCCCTTCCGGCGCAGGGGGCTGGGCAGGCGCCTGCTGCACGCCCTCACGGCGAGGGCCCGCTCGGAGGGGTACGAGCAGATCTCCCTGATCGCGGTCGGCGGCAGCGACGCCTTCTGGGCGGGGAACGGGTTCCGCGCCCGGCGCGAGGTCGAGCTCCCCCCGAGTTACGGCCCGCAGGCGGTCTACATGTCCAAGGGGGTGCGGCAGGACCGGGTCAGACGGATCCCCTCAGCGGCTCGGCGGCCATGAGGGAGCCGGTGACGGCCTCGGCCGCGGCGATCCCGGCGACCTTGGTGGCGCCGTGGGTGACCAGGTCGGCGGCGCCGGTGGCGCCGTCGGCGGGTACGCCCATCTCCACCACCACGGCGTCCGGGCGGTCGCGCAGCAGGCGGGCCACGGCGTCGGACATCCAGCGGTGGCGGGCCGCGTCCCGCACCACGATGATCAGTGCCCGCCCCAGGGCCGGGAGGAGCACCTCACGGCCGAGCGCCTCGCCCGCGGGGTCGACGTCCGCCTCGGTCAGCCGGACCGAGGTGGTGGCCGGGCGCAGCCGGCCCAGCGGCTCGGCCAGACCCCAGGGGGTACGGCCGTCGACGGCCAGGCTCATCGCCGGGGAGAACTCCACGACATGAGCGTCACCGACGACCGGCAGGGCCCGCTCGGGCGCACCGGGGCGGCGGTGGATCCGGACGGCCTGCCGGGCGGCGACCAGACCGACGTCGGAGCGGGTGCCGTCGGGCGCGACCGCCTGGAACCGCTTGCCGGACCAGGAGGCGAACTCCGCCACGCGTCCGGCCGCTTCGGCGAGCCGCTCCTCCGGCAGCGTCCCTGTGCGCACGGCCCGTACGAGGGCGCCGACGAGCTGGTCGGTGGTGGCCTGCTCGGTGCTCTCCCCGCCCACGCACACCGCGTCCGCTCCGGCGGCCAGCGCCTTCACCGTGGCCCCGTCGATGCCGTACCGGTCGGCGACGGCGCCCATCTCGATGCCGTCCGTGACCACGAGGCCGGTGAAGCCGAGTTCGCCGCGCAGCAGGTCCACCAGGATGCGCGGGCTGAGCGTCGCGGGCAGCTCGCCGTCGTACGCGGGCGCCAGCAGGTGCGCGGACATCACCGCGCGCACGCCCGCCTCCATCGCGGCGATGAACGGCGGCAGCGCGGTCCGGGCGATCTCGTCCGCGCTCGCGGAGACCTCCGGCAGGCCGTGGTGCGAGTCGACGGCCGTGTCCCCGTGGCCGGGGAAGTGCTTCACACAGGCGGCGACCCCCGCCGACTGGAGCCCGCGGATCCAGGCGGCCGTGTGCCGCGCGACCACATCGGTGCGTGCGCCGAAGGAGCGTACGCCGATCACGGGATTGAGCGGATTGGAATTGACGTCGGCGCTCGGCGCGTAGTTCATCGAGATGCCGGCCGCGTGCAGCTCCCGGCCGATGTCCGCGGCGACCCGCTCGGTGAGGTGCACGTCGTCGACCGCGCCGAGCGCCAGGTTCCCCGGGCGGGTGGCGCCGGACCACGCCTCCAGCCGGGTGACGTCCCCCGCCTCCTCGTCGATGGCGATGACGAGCTCCGGATTCTCCGCACGTAACGCCGCGGTGAGGGCCGCGACCTGCTCGCCGTCCACGATGTTCCGCCCGAAGAGGACGACGGAGCCGAGGCCTTCGGAAATCCGGCGGCGTACCCAGTCCGGAGCGGTCGTGCCCACGAATCCCGGCTGCAGCACGGCAAGGGCCAGGCGCACGACTTCCTGTCGGCTGCTCGATTCCATCGCGGGGCCTCCGGAGGCGCGAAGATCCAACAGAGTGATTGGTACAGACCAACGAAAGGGTCGCGCAGCGCCGGACAGAGTGTCAAGGACGGCGTCCCGTACGGGTGCGCGACCACGAAGGGCTGGTGCCGCGGTGGGCCCGGCCCCCGGTCAGCCGTACATCGCCACGCGGTGGAGATCCGCGAGCGCGGCGTCGATGGGGCGGGGCAGCGGTGTGCCCGAGGGGTCGAGCCGGTTCCACCTCTGCAGGTTCACCGCGACGGACATCTGCCGCTTGCCGTCGGCACGGATGACGGCCAGCGCTCCACCGCCCCAGACGGTGCCGCCATGGCCCCAGAAGGTGCCCTGACCGGAGCCCTGGCCCTCCACCGGATGCAGGCCGAGGCCGTAGTCGATCGTCTTGCCCTCCTGGGAGACGACGGGGACGGTGCGTCGCATCTGCGCCAGCGAGGACGGGCTGACGATCTCCCCGGCCAGCAGCGCGCGGAAGAAGCGGTTGAGGTCCGTGACCGTCGATATCAGCGAGGCCGACGGCCCCACCCATGACATGTCGTAGACGCTGTAGTCGCGCGGCGGGTCGATCATGCCGAACCACGCCTCGTAGAGGCGCGAGTGCGGGCCGTCGACGTACGGTCCGGTGGGAAATCCGGTGTCCCGGAGTCCGGCGCGCTCGATGACGTTCCGGGTGATGTACCGCTCGGCGGTGGTGCCGGTCACCTGCTCCAGGAGTCGGCAGAGCAGCAGGTAGTTGGTGTTGGAGTAGACCCCCGGAGTGCCGCCCGGGGTGCCGACGGCGGGTGCGGTGACCCCCATCTCGATCAGCTCCAGGGGATCGAACCGCGTGAGCCGGTGGTCGTCCAGGCTCTGGGGGCTCGTGTCCGCGAGGGCGGGGTACGCCTTGAGGGAGGGGTAGGCGTACGGGAGGTACTCGGCGAGGCCGCTGGTGTGGTTGAGCAGCATCCGGACCGTGATCGCGTCACCGCGTGCTCCCGGTACCAGCGTCGGAAGGTACCGGCCGATCGGTGCGTCGAGGCCGATCCGACCACTCTCCACCTGCTGCAGAACCGCGGCGGCGGTGAAGGTCTTCGTGATGCTGCCGACGCGGTGCCGCATGGCGGCGGTGACGGGGCGGCCGGTGGCGACATCGGCGACCCCGGCGGCACCGCGCCAGACCTGGTCGCCGTCCCGCACCTCGGCGAACAGGCCCGGCATCCCGGCGCGGTGGACGTTTTCGATGGCCGCGTTCAGTGCCGCGCCGTCCAGTGGCTTGTTCACGTCATGCGTCCTTTCGGGTTCCCCGGGGTGGGCTCCGCAGCGGTGGCCCGACCCGGACAACAGGGCACGAGTGGCGTGCCCGCCCGCCCGGCACGCTCATGCCCTCATTATGCACGCGGTGCGTGCAACGCCAAGTGCATAGGTTAGGGTGAGGTCCGGCGAGAGGAGCGAGATGGCAGGCCGAAAGCGCTGGTCAACCGACGAGATCCTGGACGCGGCGGCGGAGCTGCTGCGCACGGGCGATGCGGACTCGTTCAGCGTGCGCAAGCTGGCCGCGGTCCTCGGGACCGATTCCTCCAGCCTCTACCGGCACTTCCGCAGCAAGACCGAACTGCTGCGCGCGGTCGCCGACCGGATCCTCCTGGCCGCGATGGACGACTACCGCCCCGAGGGCGACTGGAAGCAGCGCATCACGACCCTGGCCCTGCGGGTGAGGGAGGCCTTCGGGCGGCAGCCCCAACTCGCCTCGGTCTGGGGCCGCTACGCCTCAAGCGGCACCGGCTCCCGCCTGGTCATGGAAGAGGTGCTGCAGGCCCTGCGCGCGGCGGGACTGCCCGACGAGGAGATCCCGGCGCGCTACCACCGCATCGCGGTCCTCATCGCCGCCCTGATCGCCTCCGAGGCCGCGGTCAGCACCGTCACCCCCGGGGAGCACGAACAGGCGATGGAACTGTTCCGCGTGGCGGTCCTGGGCGCCGACCCCGAACGCTTCCCGGCCCTGTCCCACTTCGCCCGCGACGTCCGCCCGCTGGGCGAGGACCGTCACGCCGCGTTCGAGGAGCTCCTGGCCGCCCACCTCGCCCACATCGAGGCCGCGATCCGTCCGGGCTAGGGCCAGTTCAGTCCCACAGGTCGTCAGGAACAAGATCAGCACGCCCCGGGAACACTGCCGACCTGGGTCGTCGAGCACAAGACCCGCAGCTCAACTCATTCTGAAACGATCAGTAAGAACCCTCGGGGGAGGACTCCAGCGCGTCGACCGCCTGCGCCAGCAGCGCCGTCAGGGCGTCGACCACCCCGGGCGGGAGCCCCGCGAGCCGGCGGGCGTGCGCGGCGTCCACGGTGTCCTGGATCCGCTCGCAGACGCGCAGGCCCTCCTCGGTGAGCTGTGCCCACGAACTGCGGCCGTCGTGCAGGTCCGCCTCCCGTACGACGTAGCCGGACTCGGTCATCCGCCGGATGACGTTGCTGGTCCCGCCGGACGACAGGCGGCAGACGGCGGCCAACTCGGTCGGCTTCAGCCGGTGTTCCGGCGCCGCGCCCCGCAGCGCCGCCAGGACGTCGAAGTCGGCGCGGGTCAGGCCGTGGCGGGCGGCCTCGGCGTTGACGGTGGCGTCCATCGCGGTGGTCAGCCGCGTGGCCTGCTCGGCCAGTTCCGCCGGCGCGCTGCGCGCCGCCACCCCGGCGGCCGCGCGTTCCCGGCCCCGCCTCGCCCTCACGTCCACGTCCGCCACTTCCCGGTCCCTCCCCGTGATGGGGAACATCCGCCCCTGCACGGGCCAGGGAAGTCTAGGCGGCGCGGGCCCCGGCGGAACAGCACGCCGAGGCGCGGCTTCCGGGGCCACACGCCCCGCAAGCCGCGCCGACGACGAGGACGGACCGCGTCATGCGGTGGAGCGGGACACCGCGTCGGCCCAGCGGGTCAGCAGGGCGTCCGCCGCCGCGGCGTCCGGGGCCTCCGCCCAGACGCCGGTGACCGCCCGGGAGGCGTCCGGCAGCACCAGGGCCCAGCGGCCGTCCGGCTCCACCACGCGGATGCCCTCGGTGGTGTCCACCTCGAGCCCGGCGGCGGCCTCCGCGACCTGCCGCATGACCGTGCCCTTCGCCTCCCACGGGGTGGCCAGCTCGCGCCTGCGGACGAACGTCCGCGGCACCGCCTCCACCAGGGCGCTCAGCGGCGCGGCGCGGCGGGCGAGGAGCGCCGTGAGGCGGGCGAGCGCCGCGAACCCGTCGTGGTACGGGGAGTTCTCCGGCAGGGCGAAGCCTCCCCGGCCGTCGGCGGCGAGGACGGCCCCGGCGGCCTCGGCGGCGCGGATGGCGCGGTCCGGGGCCGAGGAGGTCCGTACGACCCGGCCGCCGTGCCGCGCGGCGACGTCCTCGGCGGCACGGCTGACGGTGGGCGGCAGCACGACCGTGCCGCCGGGCCGCTCGGCCGAGACCAGCTGGACCATGAGGAGGAGCAGCGTCTCGTCGGACACCTCACGGCCGCGCTCGTCCACCACGGAGACGCGCTGCCCGGTGGGGTCGATCCGTACGCCGAAGTCGGCGTGGTTGGCGACGACGACGTCGGAGAGGTAGCGCAGGGCGCCCCGGCGTTCGACGGCCGTCTCGGTGGCGCGCTCGTCGTCGAGGCCGGTGTTGAGGGTGACCGCGCGGACGCCCAGCCCGTCGAGGAGGCCCGGCAGCACCAGGGCGCCGCTGCCGAACGCCGCGTCCACGACGACCTTGGGCGCCCGCTCGCGGACCGCCGCCGTGTCGACCCGCTTCAGCAGCCGCTCGGTGTACGCGCCCAGCGCGGTCGCCGCCGACTCCTCCCCGGACAGCAGGGCACCGAACTCCCCGGCGGGCGCCCGCCGGAACTCCGCCCGGCTCAGCAGCCGCTCCAGCTTGCGCTGCGCGGCCTGCGGCAGGTCCACGCCGTGGGCGTCGAGGAACGTCAGGCTGACCGAGTCGGCCGCGCCCGGCGTCGTCGTCAGCAGGACGCCGCCGTCGGTGAGCGCCGCCTCCCGCCGGGCGACCGGCACCGGGACGTGGCCCAGGTCGCGTACGTGGACGCCGCTCGACTGGAGCGCGGACACGACCGCGGCGGCCAGCACCCGCGAGCCCTGGGCGTGGTCGCGGGTGACGGTGACGGTGGCGTCGTGGGGCACCGTCGTCGCGAACGCCCCGGCGAGCCGCACGGCCAGTTCGGGCGTGAGGTCGACGTTGACGACACCGCTGACGCCCTGCGGACCGAACAGCGCCCGGGAGCCCTGGTTGTCCCAGAGGAGGTCGGTGCCGATCACGGCGCCCGCGCCGACGGCCTTCCCCGGGTTGACGACCACGCCCGCCGACACCACCGCGTGCTCGCCCACCCGGGAGTTCTCGCCGACGACCACGCCCTCCTCCAGGCGCGCCGAGCGCCGCACGGTGGTGTTGCGGCCCACGACGCACCCGCGCAGCGAGGATTGCGCCCCGGCGTACGCGTACGGGTGGAGCACCGCCCGGTGGAGGTGGGCGCCGGGCTCGACGACGCTGTGGGCGCCGATCACCGAGTGCTCGTGGACCCGCGCCCCGGCGGCGATCCGCGCGTGCTCGCCGATGACCACCGGACCCCGGACGTCGGCCTCCGGGTCGACCCAGGCGCTGTCGGCCACCCATACACCGGGCAGGATCTCGGTCCCGGGGACGCCGGAGTCCACGCGGCCGTCCAGCAGGTCCGTCTGGGCCTGCCGGTAGCCGTCGAGGGTGCCGACGTCCTGCCAGTAGCCGTCGGCGACGTAGCCGTGGACGGCCGCTCCCTGGGCGATCAGCCGCGGCAGGACGTCACCGGACCAGTCGACCGGCACCCCGGCCGGCACGTGGGCCAGGACCTCCGGCTCCATCACGTAGATGCCGGTGTTCACGGTGTCGGAGAACACCTCGCCCCAGGTCGGCTTCTCCAGGAAGCGCTCGATGCGGCCGTCCTCTCCGACCACGGTGACGCCGAACTCCAGAGGGTCGGGCACGCGGGTCAGGCAGACCGTGACCATCGCCCGCCGCTCCCGGTGGTGGCGTATCAGCGCCGACAGGTCGATGTCGGTGAGGGCGTCTCCGGAGATCACCAGGAAGGGCGCGCCGCCCAGCTCGCCCTCGGCGTTCTTGACGCTGCCCGCCGTGCCGAGGGGCGTCTCCTCGTGGGCGTACGTGAGGGACATGCCGAGGTCCGAACCGTCCCCGAAGCGCTCCTCGATGAGGTGGGCGAGGAACTGGACGGTGACCACGGTCTCCGTGACACCGTGTCTGCGCAGCAGCCTCAGTACGTGTTCCATGATGGGGCGTTCGCCGACGGGGAGCAGCGGCTTGGGCACGGACGTGGTCAGGGGGCGCAGGCGGGTGCCCTCGCCTCCGGCCATCACAACAGCCTTCACAGGGAAAGACTCCTTTCGGACGGGTGGCGGTGCGGCGGGAAGGGAGCTGTCTCGGGCGGAACGGATAGTTCGGTCGGTACGGAGGGGGCGTTCACGCCGCCCAGGCGCAGCGCGGACAGGACCTCGTCCCGGGCACCTTCCAGGACCAGGTCGGTGCCGGGGGCCAGCTCCTGCTGGGCGAGGGCGACACAGCGCACCCCGCCGGCGGCGAGCGAGCCCAGCCCGCCCATGCGCAGCAGCAGGCGGTCCACCGGCTGCCGTACCGCCTGGCCCAGCAGGGCGCGCAGGGCCGGCACGCGTGCGTCGGTGAGCTCCCCGGACAGATGGATGACGGCGGTCCGTCCGGAGACGGCGAGATGGGCGTCGAAGGTCATCGGCCGGGACCCTTTCGTACGGGGGCGGGGGCGGGGCCGGGCGCTGCGGGCCGCAGGCGGACCCGTACCGTGGGCCGGCCGGCGGTGTCCGGGAGCCGTACGGCCATGGCCTCGGCGTCGAAGTCGGACCAGGGCTCGCCGTCGACGAGCACCCGGTCCAGGAGGACCCTTCCGGGCGGCAGGAGGTCGGGGGCGACGCCGAGGACGCGCCGGCCGCCGTCCCGGGGGAGCGCGGCGTCCGGCCGCGGCTTGTACCAGAGCTCCAGCGGCTCGCCCTGGAGCAGCAGCCGCTGGTACACCTCGGCGAGGTAGCAGAGCTCCGCCTTGTGGTACATGGACATCGCGTGGCTGCCCTTGAGGCGTTCGTCGCCGACCGCGTACGGGATGCCCTGGGCGAGCACGGTGAAGTGGACGGCTCCGGCGTCGTGGTCGAGGAAGAAGGCGTTGTAGAAGGCGGCGGCCTCGCGCGCGTGCCGCAGATGGCCGTCGTCGCCGGTGTGGGCGGCCAGCAGCAGATAGGCGAGGATCGCCTGCTCCTGCTGCCACCAGGCCTTGCGGTCGTGGTGCGCGAAGGCGTGCCGGCCGTCGCGCGGTTCGCGCTCCATCAGGTCGTACCAGCCGCCGCGTTGGCCGTCCCGCCCGATGTCGGGCAGCAGCGCGCCGAGCCGCTCGGCCAGCGCCCGGTACTCGCGCTTGGGGCGGGCCGCCTGCATGCGCAGCAGGTTCCAGACGATCTTCAGGTTGTGGCCGACCACCGCGTGGTTCCGCTGCCAGCCCCAGTGGTGGTCGGGGGTCCAGTCGGCGTGGAAGCGCTCGTTGACGAAGGGGCTCGTCCCGCCGCGCTCCGGCATGTGCTCCACGATCATGTCGAAGGTGTGCTCCAGCATGCGCAGATGGCGCTCGTCGCCGGTGGCGAGGTAGAGGTTGACGAGGTAGGCGGGCGCGTGGTCCCCGACGGAGTTCCAGTTCTTGCGGGAGCGGTTGGGGCCCAGGGTGTCGGCGTGCGGGCTGAGGGTCACCGGGTCGATGTGGGAGTAGTAGCCCCCGAGCCTGCGGTCGGCGTAGAACCGCTCGAAGAGCCGTACGGTGCCGTCGATGTCCGCCCGGATCAGCGGGTCGCCGGTGATCCGGTACGTCTGGGCGAGGCCCACGAGCGCGTAGATCTGCTCGTACGCGGGCAGGGCCCGGTGCTCGTCGCCGAACTCCGAGGCGAACAGCTTGCGTTCGCCCAGCGGGTGCTTCTCGATGCCGTGGTACCAGTAGACGACGTCCTCCGCCCGGTCGTGGAAGCGCAGGTGGTCGTGGAGGTAGCGGGAGCCGCGCTCGGCGGTGTCCAGGTACGTCTCGTCACCGGTGAGCAGGTAGGTGGTGGCCATGCCGTACACGAGCCGTGAGATGGTGTCCGTCTCCTGCACGCCGTACGCCGGCTTCTCGCCGCCGCCGCGCAGCTCGGTCCGGTACTGCCCGAAGTCGGCCGGGCCGCCGCCGAACTGGGAGCGGTGGTAGAAGCCGGCGAGCCGGCGCAGCTGGTCGGACCACCAGCCGGGCTCCTCGTGCGGGTGCGGGTACGGCGTCCCGGGGCCGCCCGCCACGACGAGGTGGTCGACCTGGCAGAGCGGACCGTCCGGGCCGCCCTGGTAGACCGGGCCGTAGCTGAACACCAGGGCTCCTGGCACCAGGTGCTCCGCCAGCCGGCCCGTCACGTCGTGGTACGGCTCGCCCAGGTTGCGCAGCCGCTGCGCGGAGGTGGCCGCGGTGACCTCCAGCGTCACCGGCGCCCCGCCCAGGGTGCGGAGCACCAGCCGGTCGCCCCGGAACTCCTGGACGTAACCGGCCATCGTGTCGGAGAACGACGCCACGGGGGTGCGTACGGCGTTCACGCGGCGGCTCCCGCGGGACGGGCCAGCGTCTCGATCACGGTGCGCGCCAGCAGGTGGCAGTGGTCCGCGCTGCGCGAGGTGATGAGGTCGCCGTCCACGACCAGGTCCTGGTCCAGGTAACCGGCGCCCATGTTGCGCACATCGGCGACGAGGTTGTTGTGGCAGGTCACCGGGCGGCCCCGGATCAGCTCCTTGGCCGCCGACAGCAGCAGCAGGCCGTGGCAGGAGAACGCCTTCACCAGGTGCGGGATGCCGAAGGCGCGCCGCATCAGCCGGACGGCGGGCGCCTCGCGGCCGACGTCCTCGCTGTAGCGCAGCCGGTCGGCGACCATCCCGCCGGGCACCACCAGCGCGGACAGCCGGGACAGTTCGTGGTAGCCGAGGGCCTCCAGGTCACCGGTGACGCGGACCTCGCCGCGGTGGTCGTGCCCGTGGAAGGTGAGGGAGTCACGGCCCCACAGCCGGGTCAGCAACTCGACGTGGGCGCCCTCCTCGGCGAACCGCCGCTCGAAGTAGGCGATCTCGTCCTCGGCGAAGTCGTTCTCCATGAGGACACCGATGCGCTTGCCGGCCAGGCGGCCGTCCGGCAGCGGTCTGATACGTGCCATGCTGACATTCCCCCGCGGGTGAGAAGTACGGAAACGGTCGGAACGGACGGGACGGAGACGTCACGCGTGGGCCGGTACCGGGGACCCGGCCCGGGGCGTGAGGGCGTCCACGGTGTAGCCGCGGATGCGCGGCCGGCCGTCGAGCAGCACGACGGACCAGGTCTGCCGGGCGTCGAAGTCCAGGGTCCGGCTGTACGCGTCGGGCGGGCTCCACACCCGCGCGCGCCAGTTGACGGCGACCTCGACCTCCGCGCTCCGCGGGTCCACGGGGCGGACGGTGACCGCGTCGACCCGGTGCACCTCGTCGAAGTACAGCGCGCAGACCTTGCGGTACCAGGAGCGGAAGCCGGACAGTCCCCGGACGGGGCCCTCGGGGAAGCGCATGACGAGTCCGCGCGGGACCAGGTGGTGCAGCACCTCCTCGACGGGGGCGTGCCGGTCGAGGGCGGCGTACCAGTCGGTGACGGTCCGTTCCACGGCGGACCGGGTGAGGAGGTCGGTGACAGGGGGCATGGGTGGTCTCTTCTCCGTAACGGGGGGTCAGTTCGTGGTGACGAGGTCGATCAGGAACGGGCCCGTGCCGCCCAGCGCGGCGTCGATCGCCGGACCGATCTGCCCCGGGGTCTCCACGCGCACCGCCGGCACGCCGAGGGACTCCGCCAGCCCGGTGAACCCGATGGCGGGCCGGGACAGGTCGAACGCCTGCGGTGGGGCGGCCGTCCGGGCCCGCGGCCCGCCGCCTGGCCGCGTTCCGCGGTAGACGTCGAGGTTCAGGTCGAGCAGCCGGTAACGGCCGTTGTTGCAGACGACGAAGGTGGCGTCGATGCCGTACCGGGCGGCGGTCCACAGCGCCTGGATCGTGTACATGCTGCCGCCGTCCCCGGTGAAGCCCACCACCTCCAGGTCCGGCCGGGCCAGCTTCACGCCCATGGCGCCGGGGATCCCGACGCCGAGGGAGCCGCCGCGGGTCTGGAAGTACGTGCCCGGGAGGCGGGGAGGCAGGTGCCGTACGAGGTCGCCGGAGGCGGTCAGGGCCTCGTCGAACACGGCGAGGTCGTGCGGCGCGCGGGCGGCCAGCGTTGCGCAGAAACGTTCCATCAGGGAGGGTGCCGCTGAGAGCGGTGCCGAGGGCGGTGCTGAGGGCGCCGCCGCCGGCTCCGTCGTCGGCGCCGCGGTCGTACCGCGCCCCCGGCCGGCCCCGGAGGCCGTACGGCCGCGGCGGCCCAGTTCGGCCGCGAGGGCGCCCAGCGCCGCCTTCGGGTCGGCGGCCACACCCAGGTCGACCGGGAAGTTCTTGGCGATCTCGTACGGGTCCGCGTCGACGTGGACCAGCCGCGCCCCGGGCCGGAAGGGACTGGCCAACCGGGGGAAGACCTCCGGGAACACGTACGTGCCCACGATCAGCACGGCGTCCGCCCCGGCCACCACGCGGGCGCTGTCGTCGCCCGACATGTGCCCGAGGACACCGGCGAAGAGCGGGTGCGTGGTGTCCATGTTCACCTCGGAGGAGTTCACCCCCCACACCCGTGCGCCCAGCCGCTCGGCGACGTCCGTCAGCTCCCGCTGCGCCCCGCTGACGGCGACGCCGTCGCCCATCAGGATCAGCGGCCGCTCCCCGGCCAGCAGCAGGTCCGCCGCCTCCCGCGTGGTCGCCGCGTCCGGTGCGGTACGGGTCACCGGGACCGGCGCGGGCACGGCCGGTTCCGCCGTGAGCTCCTCCAGGACGTCGGCGGGCAGCACCACGAGGATGGGGCCGCGCGGGGGCGTCGCCGCGATCTTCACGGCGCGGCGCAGCACCCGCAGGACCGAGTCCGGGTGGACGACCCGCGTGGCGTACTTGGTGACCGGCGCCGCCATCGCCACCAGGTCCGCGGCCATCTGGGCGTCCATCGCGTCGTACCGCAGGCCCGCCTCGCCCGCCAGCGCGACCAGCGGGGAGCCGCCGCGCAGGGCCTGGTACAGCATGCCGATCGCGTTGCCGAGGCCCGCGCTGCTGTGCAGCTGGACGACCGCGGGGCGCCCGGAGGCGCGGGCGTAACCGTCGGCCATGGCCACCGCCACGCCTTCGTGCAGGGCGAGGACGTACGACGTGCCGCTGGCGTCGACGAGGTCGAGGAAGCCCTGCTCCACCGTGCCGGGGTTGCCGAACATGTGGCGGATGCCGTCGGCGGCGAACTGCTCGAAGAGCGCGGCCTTGGCGGGGCGCGGCTCCACGTCACCAGCCATGGCGCCGCAGCCCCCCGTCCAGGACCTCGGCCAGCAGCTCGCCCGCGAGGGCCGAGTCCGGCGTCGAACGGGCCGTGACGAAGGGGAAGTCGACGACGACCGAGGTCTCCTTGCCGACATTGCCGTGGAAGCCGCCGTCCGGCCCGGTGGCGTCCCGCAGGATGTACTCCAGGGGATAGGGCGGCGGGCCCATCACGAAATCGGTGCCGAGAAAGCCGGTCCCGTCCTTGTAGTCGTATTCCTTCGGGTGTCCCGTGACGTGTTTGCCCCACAGCAGACTGGTACGGGTTTCCGGGTCGCGGGCGAATGCCAGCGCCGCCACTCCGTAGCATTCCGCGAGGATCGGCCGGTCCGCCGCCGCGAACGCCAGGATGATCTCGTGCAGCCGCTCGTTGTTGGCGAGGTCCACGATGGGGCCGCTGCCCCCGACGATGACCAGGGCGTCGAATCCGGCGAGCAGGTCGTCGGTGACCGCGGTGAGCCGGCGGTGGTACTCCTCCAGCTCCCTCAGGTGGTTCAGCGCGCTGAGGTACGGGCGCTCGGGCAGCAGCCCGGCCAGCGACAGCGGCTGGTCGAGCCGGTCCGATCCGTCCAGCTCACGGGCGCGCCGCGCCATGTCGGGCGTGGTGACCGTACGCCCCAGCGGGGGGTCCAGATAGGTCGGATCGAGGCTCGGCGGCAGCGCTCGCGCCCGTTTTCCGGTGGGCGTGAGGAACGTGGTGCGGTAGCCGCGGGCGTCGAACACGTCGAGCGGACCGACCAGTTCCTCGCCCCAGTAACCGTATTCGGACAACACCACGAGAATGCGTTGGGACACGAAAGGCTCCATGCGGTGGAAAAGCCCGGCGGCATGGCGGAATTCGGCGTCCGGTGTGCCGGGACAACGTGGAGTTTGAGTCAAACCTCAGGAGTACGCCATCGGCAAGGCGCGCCCGGCGCGTTGGTGACACTGGAGCGAGTTGCCGAAGTAGCGGTGGTTCCCGCGTACCGGAAACGGGGCGCGCCGTACGTCCGTTCTCCCCGGACATACCGAATGCATCAGTGCGAGCCGTGAAAGGGGGCGGACATGAGCGGCCGTCTGTTCATCGACGACGTGTCACCGGTCGTCAGTCTGGGGCGCTTTCCCGCCAAGGCCGTGGTGGGCGAAGCCCTGCCCGTGGAGGCGACCGTGTGGCGCGAGGGCCACGAGGCGCTCGCCGCCGCGGTGCTGTGGACCGGCCCGGACGGGACCTGCCGCGAGATACCGCTGCGGAGGCCGGACCCGGACGCCGACCGGTGGCGGGCCCTGATCGTGCCCGAGGGCACGGGGGAGTGCGCCTTCCGGGTCCGGGCCTGGACGGACCCGTGGCAGACCTGGCTGCACGCGGTGGAGGCCCGCCGCGAAGCCGGCCTCCCTCCGGGCGGATCGGGTGACCCGGAGGCAGGCGCGAGGCTCCTGGAGGAGGCGGCACGGCTCCTCACCGCGGAGGCGGAACCGCGAGGCGTCGCCGGCGCGGCGCTCGGTGCCGGGCCTGTGGCCGGGGCTGTTGAGGCACGCCATGCCGAGGGGGCGACCGGAGCCGGTGCCGGAGCCGCGGCCGTCGGCGGCGTCGAGGTACGCCACGAAGGGGCCGCCGGTGCCGAGGTGCCGGCCGGGACCGGTACGGCGCTCGAAGCCGCGGCCGTTGAGGCGCCTCGCGGAGAGGCGCTGCCCGGCGCCGCCGACGCGGCGCTCGCCTCAGAGGCCGGGGACGGGGAGTGCCACGCCGAGGGCGTTCCCGGAGCCGGGGTGCTGCTCAGCGCCGACGCGGCGCTCGGTGCTGGTGCCGGCGCTGGTGCCACCGCGCCGCCGTCCGTCGCCGTGGCCGGGCTGCTGCTTCGCGCCGCCGGCGCCCTGCGCTGCGCGGCCGACGCCGAGGGCGTCTCCGCCGCGCTCGGCCCCGCCGTGCGCGCGGCCATGGAGCGGCACCCGCTGCGCGCCCTGGCGGCCGAGAGCCCGGCGTACCGCGTGTGCGTGGAGCGGCGCCGGGCGCTGTACGGCAGCTGGTACGAGTTCTTCCCCCGCTCCACCGGCGGGCGGGCCGCCGACGGCACCCCGCGGCACGGCACCTTCCGCACGGCCGTCGGCGAGCTGCCGCGCATCGCCCGCATGGGCTTCGACGTGGTGTACCTGCCGCCCATCCACCCCATCGGCACCACCGCCCGCAAGGGCCGCGACAACGCCCTGAGCGCCGCCCCCGGCGACGTCGGATCGCCCTGGGCCATCGGATCGGCGGACGGCGGCCACGACGCGGTCCACCCGGAGCTCGGCACCCTTGAGGACTTCGACGCCTTCGTGGCCGCCGCCCGCCGCGCCGGCCTGGAGGTGGCGATGGACCTCGCCCTCCAGTGCGCGCCCGACCACCCCTGGCTGCGCGACCACCCGGAGTGGTTCACCCACCGTCCCGACGGCACCATCGCCTGCGCGGAGAACCCGCCCAAGACGTACGAGGACATCGTCCCGCTGAACTTCGACGACGACCCCGAAGGGCTCTACGCGGAGATCCTGCGCGTCGTCCGCTTCTGGACCGGCCGGGGCGTCCGCGTCTTCCGGGTCGACAACCCCCACACCAAGCCGCCGGACTTCTGGCACCGGCTGATCCGCGACGTCCGGTCCACCGAGCCCGACGTGCTGTTCCTGGCCGAGGCGTTCACCCGGCCCGCCGTCCAGCACGGGCTGTCGAAGCTCGGGTTCAGCCAGTCGTACACCTACTTCACCTGGAAGTCGGACAAGCGCGAGCTGACCGACTACCTCACCGAGCTGACAGGGGAGGCGGCCGCGTGGTTCCGGCCCAACTTCTTCGTCAACACCCCCGACATCCTCCCCGTCCACCTCCAGAGCGGGCAGCCGGCCGTCTTCGCGCTGCGCGCGGCCCTGGCGGCCACGCTGTCACCGAGCTGGGGCGTGTACAGCGGCTACGAGCTGTACGAGAGCGACCCGCTGGTGCCGGGGGAGGAGGAGTACCGCGCCTCGGAGAAGTACGAACTGCGCCCCCGCGACCACACCGCAGCCGGCCCCTCGCTGGAACCCTGGATCACCCTCCTCAACACCCTCCGGCGCCGCCACCCCGCCCTCCAGCAGCTCCGCTCGCTGCACTTCCACGACACCGACAACGACCGGGTCCTCGTCTACTCCAAGCGCGACCCGGTCGGCGGCGACACCGTCCTGTGCGCCGTCACCCTCACCCCGGACGAGACGGAACAGGCCACCGTACGGCTCGACACGGCGGCCCTCGGCCTGGAACCCGGCCGGCGCGTCCACGCCGTCGACGAGGTGACGGGCCGGACCGCCGAACTCGGTCCCGTACTCGACCTCAAGATCGACCCCCAGCAGTCCGTGGCCCACGTCTTCACCTGGAGCGACCAGTGACCTTCACGGAACTCCCGCCGCTGTCCCTGCACGGCGTGCTCGCCGACGGCCCCGCGGCGAGACCGCCCGCGCGCCGCGCGTCCCCGCTCCCGTACGCACACCACTGGTACAAGCGGGCCGTCTTCTACGAAGTGCTCGTCAGCGCCTTCCAGGACAGCGACGGCGACGGCGTCGGCGACCTGAAGGGGCTGACCCGGCGGCTGGACTACCTCCAGTGGCTCGGCGTGGACTGCCTGTGGCTGCCGCCCTTCTACTGCTCGCCGCTGCGCGACGGCGGCTACGACATCGCCGACTACCGCAGCGTACGGCCCGACTTCGGCACCCTCGACGACTTCGTCGACCTGCTGGAGGCCGCCCACGGCCGGGGCATCCGGGTGATCATCGACATGGTGATGAACCACACCAGCGACCAGCACCCGTGGTTCCAGGAGTCCCGCCGCGATCCGTCCGGCCCGTACGGCGACTTCTACGTCTGGGCCGACGACGACACCGGCTACCCGGACGCCCGCATCATCTTCACCGACACCGAGACCTCCAACTGGGCCTTCGACCCGGTCCGCAAGCAGTACTACTGGCACCGCTTCTTCAGCCACCAGCCGGACCTCAACTACGAGAACCCGGCCGTACGGGCGGCCATGCTCGACGCGCTCGGCTTCTGGCTCGACCTGGGCGTGGACGGCTTCCGCCTGGACGCCGTGCCGTACCTGTACGCGCGCGAGGGCACGAGCTGCGAGAACCTGCCCGCCACCCACGACTTCCTGAAGCTCGTCCGCAAGACGCTGGACAACGAGTACCCCGGCCGGGTGCTGCTCGCCGAGGCCAACCAGCGCCCCGAGGAGCTCGTCGACTACTTCGGCGAGCCCACCACGGGCGGCGACGAGTGCCACATGGCGTTCCACTTCCCCCTCATGCCGCGCCTGTTCATGTCCGTACGCCGCGAGACGGCCCGCCCCCTGTCGGAGATCCTCGCCAAGACGCCCGAGCTCCCGGACGGCTGCCAGTGGGGCATCTTCCTGCGCAACCACGACGAGCTGACGCTGGAGATGGTCACCGACGAGGAACGCGCCTACCTGTACGCCCAGTACGCCCGGGACCCGCGGATGCGCGTCAACGTCGGCATCCGGCGCCGCCTGGCGCCCCTGCTCGACAACGACCGCGGCCAGCTCCAGCTGTGCACGGCGCTGCTGCTGTCGCTGCCCGGGTCGCCGGTGCTCTACTACGGCGACGAGATCGGCATGGGCGACAACATCTGGCTCGACGACCGGGACGCCGTCCGCACCCCCATGCAGTGGAGCCCCGACCGCAACGCCGGCTTCTCCACCGGCGACCCCGGCCGGCTCACCCTGCCGGTCGTCATGGACCCGGTCTACGGCTACCAGTCGGTCAACGTCGAGGCCCAGCAGGGCTCCGGCGGCTCCCTTCTGCACTGGACCCGCGCCATGCTGGCCGCTCGGCGCGCGCACCCGGCCTTCGGGCCCGGCACCTTCACCGAGGTGCCCACCGACAACGACGCGGTGCTCGCCTTCGTCCGCCACCACACCGAGGAGGACGGCACGGCCCACACGGTGCTGTGCGTCAACAACCTCTCCCGCCACCCGCAGCCCGTCGCACTGGACCTGGACCGGTGGGCCGGAGCCGTACCCGTCGAGCTGCTGGGCGGAGCCGCCTTCCCCAGGGTCGGGGAACGGCCCTACCGGCTCTCCCTCCAGGGCCGCGGCTTCTACTGGCTGTCGCTCACGGCGGACGGGCCACGCCCATGACCGTCGACATGGGCACGCTCCGGCTCCGGCTGGAGCGTGCCCTGACCGCCTGGGTGCCCTGGCAGCGCTGGTACGGCAGCAAGGGCCGCCCCCCGCACGGGGCGTCGATCGTGGGGACCACCGCGTTCAGCGACACCCTCCGCACCGGCGGGGCGCGGGGCGTGCTGCTCCTGCTCCGCGTCACCTTCGCCGACGGCGGCCCGCCCGAGTACTACCAGGTCCCGGTGGGCATGCGGGCCGTGCTGGCACCGGAACTGGAGCCGTACGTGATCGCCGGGGTGGACGACCTCTTCGTGTACGAGGCGGTCGGCGACTCCGCGCTCGTCGGCGCGCTGCTGGGGCTGACGGGCGCCCGCTCCGTGCCGCCCGGGACCAGCAGGCCGCTGGGCGTGGAGCAGACCCACACCTCCGTCGTCGTGGACGAGCGCTACCTGCTGAAGATCTTCCGGCGGATCAGCACCGGGACCAACCCGGACGTGGAGCTGCTGCGGGCCCTCGGCGCCACCGCCAACCCGCACGTCACGGGGTTACGGGGAGCCGTGGAAGGCGAACTCGACGGCGAGCCGGTCACGTACGCCATGGTGCAGGACTACCTGCCGGAGGCCACGGACGGCTTCACGGCGGCCTGCGCGGCGGTGGCGGCCTGCGCGGTGGCGAGCACCGGTGCGGCGCATCAGGGGGTCTTCGTCCCCGAGGCACGCGCCATGGGAGAGGCCGTCGCCCGCGTCCACGGCGACCTGGCGCGGCTCGGCACCGCGCCCACCGGCGCCGCGGAACTCGCCGCGCTGCGCCGCGACCTGGCCGCCGACCTGGACGAGGCGGCCCGCCGGGTGCCCGCCCTGCGCCCGCTGCGGCCGGCGGTGCGCGCCGCCTACGAGCGCCTGGCCGTCCTGACCTCCGGGCCGCCCGCGCAGCGCGTCCACGGCGATCTGCACCTGGGCCAGCTGCTGCGGTCCTCCACCGGCTGGATCCTGGTGGACTTCGAAGGCGCCCCGGGCGTGCCGCTGGCCGAACGCAGAGCCCGGCATTCGCCTTTGTCCGACATAGCGGGCATGCTGCGTTCGTTCGACTACGCGGCCCGTTGTGCCGGGGCACCCGACACCGGCCGCTGGACGGCCCGGTGCGCGGACGCCTTCTGCGACGGCTACGCGCGGGTGTCGGGCCTCGATCCGCGGGAGCACACGCTCCTGCTCCGGGCCTGCGTCCTCGCCAGGGCCGTGCACGAGGTGGTGTACGAGCACGACCACCGGCCCGAGAGGACCAGCCTGCCTCTTGCGGCCGTCGCAGAATTGGCGCAGCACGGACACCTGAACAGCGGGAATCAAGCATGGTGAAACAAGAACGGGCAGTACGGACTCGGCACTCCCTGGTCGTGGCGGCCGCCGAGGAATTCGACAAGAACGGATACGAGGGCACGTCCCTGGCCCGGGTGAGCAAATCCGCGGGAATTTCCATGGGCGCGTTGACCTTCCATTTCCCCACCAAGGACGAGCTCGCGGAGGCGGTGCACGCGTGCGGCCGGTCCGCCACCCGGTCGGCGCTGGAGCACTCGGCGGGCGGGCCGGCGGGCGGCTCTGAGGGTGCTCCGGCGGACGAGGCGGTGCCGGCGCTGGAGCGGGTGGTCGCACTGACCGTCACGCTGGCCCGGCTGCTGCGGGAGAAGGCCCTCGTCCGCGCCTGCGCCCGGCTGGAGCGGGACGGCTGGCGCAGCGCGGCGGGCAGCTGGTCGTCCCTCTGGGCGCCCCTCGCCCGCGAACTGGCCGAACGCGCCGACGAGCAGGGCGAACTGCGGGAGGGCGTCGAGCCGGACACGGTGTCGGCGCTCGTCGCCCACCTGATCGCCGGGTCGGAGGTGCAGGTCCGCGAATGGCTGCACGGCCTTCCCCAGGCGGGCGGCTCCCCGTGCCCCGCCGACGCCCAGCTCGCCCGCATCTGGGAACTGGCCCTCCGCGGCCTGCGCGCCCCGGAGTCCTGAGCCGGGGCCGCGGCGTGGCGGCTTGCGCGCGGGGGCCTGGGCGTGGGGGCTGGACCTGCGCGCGGCCGCCCCGAGGGCCCCGGCGCGACCGGGACCGCCGGGGCGGCCACGCGCCTTTGGCCAATTGCCGAAGTCGGTTTCGTGCCACGGCAATTGCTTCAACCGGCCCGTATGCACCGCCTAGCGTTCTCCCCATGAATTCGACTCCGCGCCGCATAACGAAGGCAGTCGTCCCGGTGGCGGGACTCGGCACGCGTTTCCTGCCGGCCACGAAAGCCACCCCGAAGGAAATGCTGCCGGTGGTGGACAAGCCCGCCATCCAGTACGTGGTCGAAGAAGCCGTGTCCGCCGGGATGACGGACGTCCTCATGGTGACGGGCCGGAACAAGCGCCCGCTGGAGGACCACTTCGACCGCAACTACGAGCTCGAGGAGACCCTCGCGCGCAAGGGCGACCAGGACAAGCTCGCCCGCGTGTGCGCCCCCACCGAGCTCGCCACCTCCCTCCACTACGTACGCCAGGGCGACCCCAGGGGGCTGGGACACGCGGTGCTGTGCGCGGCGCCGCACGTGGGCCGCGAACCCTTCGCCGTCCTGCTGGGCGACGACCTGATCGACCCCCGCGACCCGCTTCTCGCGAGGATGGCCGAGGTGCGGGCCCGGTACGGCGGCAGCGTGGTGGCGCTGATGGAGGTCGACCCCGACCAGATCCACCTCTACGGCTGCGCGGCGGTCCGGCCGGCCGGCGGCGACACCGTACGCGTCACCGACCTCGTGGAGAAGCCCGCCCCGGGCGAGGCGCCCAGCAACTACGCCGTCATCGGCCGGTACGTCCTCGACCCGGAGATCTTCGACGTACTGCGCCGCACGCCGCCCGGCCGCGGCGGCGAGATCCAGCTCACGGACGCCCTGCGCGAACTGGCGGTACGCCAGGACGCCGGACCGGTGCACGGGGTCGTCTTCTCCGGCCGGCGGTACGACACGGGCGACCGCCTCGGCTTCCTCCAGGCGACGGTCCGCCTCGCCTGTGAACGCGAGGACCTGGGGCGGGACTTCCGTGCCTGGCTGGGGGAGTACGTCGAGCGGGAGCTGCTCGTCCCGGTCGGCTGAGCCGCACGGGGCGCGTGTGGTGTGCGACCGCGCAAGGTGCACGGTTGCACACCACAACGGGCGCCCCTCCTGGGCAAGTTGCCAAGGTCGTACCCGGGAGGCCCCGCCAGAGCGGCATACCGAACGGTATCTACGTAATCTCGTGGTCGTGCCCGATCCGGCCGGAACACCGCCGGGGGCAGACCGTCCACGACCCGATCCCACGACCACCCGAGGGGGTGCGCCCGTCCATGTCCTCGTCCATGTCCCCGCCCATCCTGTCGGCCCGGACCGACGCCGATCCCCGTCTCCCGGCCGAGGGTCCCCTGCACGACGGCCCCCTGCACGACAGCCCCCTGCGCGAGGCGGTCGACCGGCGTGTGCACCGGATCCCGGTCGACGACCTGCTGCCCGCCGACTCACCGCGCATCGCGGGCGAGGACGTGGGACACGCCCAGGCCCTCGCGGCCTGCGGCGACCCGCTGCCCCCGATCCTGGTGCACCGGTCCACCCTGCGGGTGATCGACGGGACGCACCGGCTGCGCGCCGCGCGGTTGCGCGGACAGCACCTCGTCGAGGTGCGGTTCTTCGACGGCAGCCCCGAGGACGCGTTCGTCCTCGCCGTCGAGTCCAACACCCTGCACGGCCTGCCGCTGACCCTCGCCGACCGGACGGCCGCGGCCGCCCGCATCCTCGCGAGCCACCCCGACTGGTCCGACCGGGCCGTGGCCTCCCGCACCGGGCTCGCCGCCGCGACCGTCGGCGCGCTCCGCCGGCGGACGGCTCCGCCGGACGAGGCCGCCGCCACCCGCCGGATCGGCCAGGACGGCCGCGTCCGCCCGCTCAGCACCGCCGAGGGCCGCAGGGCCGCCGCCCGCCTCATCGCCGAGGACCCGGGCGCGTCCCTGCGGGTCATCGCGGAGCGTACGGGCCTGTCGCCCGGCACGGTCCGCGACGTACGGCGGCGGACCGACGACGGCGAGGACCCGGTGCCGCCGCGCCAGCGGGAGGCGGAACGCAAGACCGCCCCGGAACGGGCCCCGTCGGTGCCTGCCGTACCCCCCGCGGCCGGTGACGGTGGGCCCGGCCGGGGGCTCGACGCCCTGGTCAGGAACCTCTGCCAGGACCCGGCCCTGCGGCTGAGCGACGCCGGACGCCTGCTCCTGCGGATGTTCGACGCCCAGGTGGCCGGAGCCCGCCAACGGCAGCAGATCCTCGCCGCCGTGCCGGCGCACCGCGCGGCCACGGCCGCGGCGGCCGCCGACCAATGTGCCGCGCTCTGGCGGGACCTGGCGATCAGGATGCGTTCCCGCTCCGGCGCGGAGGGCGGTGACACCTGATGTCCACCGCGCCGCGCCGCCCAGAAGCTTCCCCCGGAAGACCCCCCAAGACAGTGCCCAGAGAGGAACGTCCCCATGTCGGTTATTGATGATGTGAAGTCGGTTGGTGAGGGGAGGAGGGTTGGTCCGTCTCGGATGACGGGGCGGCAGCGGTTGGTGCTGGTGGTGTTGCTGGTCGCGCAGTTCATGCTGGCGGTGGACTTCTCGATCCTGAACGTGGCGTTGCC
>NZ_JBWKLJ010000006.1:384905-490742 GCF_056430285.1 Streptomyces sp. NPDC045998 | reverse complement strand
CCCGCGGCGCGGGTACCACAGCGCTGCGCGCTGTGCAAGCGAACACCCCCGCTTCGCGGGGGTGTTGCGCTCCCGCTCCGCGGGAGCGTTGGTGGGACGCACAGCGTCCCACCAACCCCCAGTGCTACGCACTGGGGGTGACGCTCCGTTCGCTGCGCTCTCGGAGCTAGCGGGGACTTTGGCCCCGTATTCTGGGCTTGCGCTTCGCTTCAGCCCGAGCCGGCGGGTCCGCTGCGCTCCCCCGCCTCAACGGTCCTTCCGGCTGCGCCTCCAGAACCGCTTAGGCCCGCTGGCGCGGGCCGGGCTGGCTGCGAGGGTGGGGGTCGCTCGTTCGTGTCGGGTTTCAGCTAGCGCGTGCATCAGGTTGATGCAGCATGTACCGTTGGCGAAAATAGCGGACACCCTCAAACCGCCGCGACCCTCCCTGAATTTCGAGAGGAACGGCAACAGATGACCGGTCACCACGACCCTACCGGAGCATATATCGCGCTGAGCAGCGATTCCGTACGGCGGGTGAGTCAGTATCAGGCGGCGGCGACCAACGCCCGGTTGAGGCTGTTCGCGGCTGAGGCTGACGACCTGGTCGCGGCGCTGGAGGCCGGAGCGGTCGCCGGGGCGCAGAGCGAGGTGGTCGAGCTGGACGGGATGGCGCCAGCCTCTCAAGGTGCGCGGTTCGCGGACGGCTGGGACGAAGGCGTGATGGCGGTGGGCGAGGCCCTGGTGGGCATCGCGGACCGGGACTGGCAGAGGCGTGGCGGCCGGTCGGCCGGGGCTGCTGAGCTGGCCGTACATCTGGCGGACGTGAGGCGGCGTGAACGGGCGGACCGGGTGCGGCTGGAGACGTTCGTCCGGGAGACCGTGCTGCCGGGCACGCGCCCGCACACCACGGCGCGGCGGCGGGTGCTGGAGGCGCTGGGTGAGGCTGGCGGTCTGTGCACGGCCAGGACGCGGAACGCGGACGGGGACGTCGTGGTCTGCACGCTCGATGCCGGGCACTACGACCTGGACGACAAGCCGCCCTTCAAGGGCGGGGAGCCGGGTGGCTGGCACGAGGCGGGTGCGTCGATCTGGAACGATGCGGGTGCGGCCTGCATTCCGCACGCGGCCATCTGAACGACCACGGGAATTCAGGCTTAGGGGAGGCAAGGGAATGTCAGCGATTCAGCTCAAGGAACATCAGGTAGATCAGCGTGCTGCGTTTCGTAGGTGGGTGGGATTTCCTGCAAGGTCATCTGTGCCCCCGCAGGGTGCCCGTGCCACGATCGTGTCAGCGACCGGCTCGGGCAAGACGATCACAGCGGCCGCGTGCGCGCTGGAGTCGTTCGCGGACGGCCGGATCCTCGTGACCGTGCCGACCCTGGACCTGCTCGTGCAGACCGCCCAGGCGTGGCGCCTGGTGGGCCACCGGGCGCCGATGGTCGCGGTGTGCTCGCTGGAGAACGACCCGGTGCTCAATGAGCTGGGGGTGCGCACCACCACCAACCCCATCCAGCTCGCCCTGTGGGCCGGGTCCGGGCCGGTCGTCGTGTTCGCCACATACGCCTCTCTCGTGGACCGCGAGGACCCGGAGGACCCGACGGGTCGGCGGAAGGTTCGCGGGCCGCTGGAGGCCGCTCTGGCGGGCGGAGAGCGGCTCTACGGCCAGCGCATGGACGGCTTCGACCTCGCCATTGTGGATGAGGCCCACGGAACGGCCGGTGATCTTGGCCGTCCGTGGGCCGCGATCCACGACAACCAGCGGATCCCCGCCGACTTCCGGCTCTACCTGACCGCGACCCCGCGCATCCTGGCGGCGCCCCAGCCGCGAAGGGGCGTGGAGAGCCAGGAGGTGGAGCTCGCGAGCATGGCCGATGACCCGGAGGGTACGTACGGTGCGTGGATCGCAGAACTCGGGCTCTCAGAGGCGATCGAGCGCGAGATCCTCGCCGGGTTCGAGATCGACGTCCTGGAGATCCGCGACCCCTCCCCCATCCTCGGGGAGTCCGAGGAGGCGCAGCGGGGCCGGCGCCTGGCGCTCCTGCAGACCGCGCTCCTGGAGCACGCCGCCGCCTGGAACCTACGAACCGTCATGACGTTCCACCAGAAGGTCGAAGAAGCCGCTGCGTTCGCCGAGAAGCTGCCCGAGACGGCCGCCGAGCTGTACATGAACGACGCCTCCGACGCCGACCTGGCCGCCGCCGAGAAGCTGCCCGCGTCTTCGATCGAGGCGGAGTTCTACGAGCTGGAAGCCGGCCGCCACGTACCCCCGGACCGGGTGTGGTCGGCGTGGCTATGCGGCGACCACCTCGTCGCCGAGCGGCGCGAGGTCCTGCGCCAGTTCGCAGGCGGCATCGACGCGAACAACCGGCGCGTGCACCGGGCCTTCGTCGCCAGCGTTCGCGTCCTTGGGGAAGGTGTCGACATCACCGGCGAGCGCGGCGTGGAGGCGATCTGCTTCGCCGACACCCGCGGCTCGCAGGTGGAGATCGTGCAGAACATCGGCCGCGCGCTCAGGTTGAACCGCGACGGCTCCACCAAGGTGGCCAGGATCATCGTGCCGGTCTTTCTCCAGCCCGGTGAGGACCCGCAGGACATGGTCGCCTCCGCCTCGTTCCGCCCTCTCGTCGCGGTGCTGCAGGGCCTGCGCTCGCACGATGAGCGCCTGGTCGAGCAGCTCGCCTCCCGTGCCCTCACTCACGGCAAGCGCAAGGTGCACGTCCGGCGCGACGAGGACGGGCGGATCGTCGGGGCCGGCGGCGAAGGGGACGGCGAGGAGCAGGACGGCGCCGATGCCGCTGCCGAGTCCGCGCTGCTGCACTTCTCCAGCCCGCGCGACGCCGCCACGATCGCGGCGTTCCTGCGCACCCGGGTCTACCGGCCGGAGTCCCTGGCATGGCTGGAGGGCTACCAGGCCCTGCTCCGCTGGCGCAGGGAGAACGAGATCACCGGCCTGTACGCCGTCCCGTATGACGTCGAGGTTGAAATCGGGGCGACGAAGGCGTTTCCGCTCGGGCGATGGGTCCACCAGCAGCGGAAGGCGCTGCGGGCCGGGGAGCTGGAGGAACGGCGCAAGACGCTGCTGGACGCGCCGGAGGCCGGGATGGTCTGGGAGCCGGGCGAGGAAGCGTGGGAGAGGAAGCTCGCCGCGCTGCGGGCCTACCGGCGGGCCACCGGGCACCTCGCGCCCCGGCAGGACGCGGTGTGGGACGACCCGGCCGGCGGCGGCACCGTGCCGGTCGGGCAGTACATGGCCAACCTCCGACGCAAAGGCGGTCTCGGGAAGGACGCGAAGCGGGCAGAGGAGCGCGCGGCGCAGCTCATCGAGATCGACCCGGACTGGGACTGCCGGTGGCCGCTCAACTGGCAACGGCACTACCGCGTCCTCGCCGACCTCGCCTCCGACGAACCCCACGGCGTCCTGCCAGCCATCGAACCGGGCGTCACCTTCGACGGCGACGACCTGGGCAAGTGGCTTCAGCGGCAGAAGAACCCAGGCACCTGGGCGCAGCTCCTCCCCGAACAGCAGCAGCGGCTGTCGAAGCTGGGCGTGCAGCCCACTCAGGCCCCGTCTCCCGCCCCAGTGGTCGCGCGGGCGACGAAGGGCCCGAGCAAGGCACAGCAGGCGTTCCAGCGGGGCCTGGCCGCCCTCACGCAGTGGGTTGAGCGGGAAGGCGCGGACCGGCCCGTGCCGAGGGGGCACGCCGAGGAGATCACGGTCGAAGGCGAGACGGAGCCGGTGGTCGTGAAGCTGGGCGTATGGATCTCGAACACCAAATCGAGAAGGGGCCGGCTGGACGCCGACCAACTCGCCGCACTACGAGAACTCGGGGTGGGGTGGGCATGCCGCTAACCCGGCGGGGAAAGGCAGCATCCGGTGTGCTGTACGCCGCGGCCCGACGTGTAGCGCCTGGCGGAGCGGATGAGCGCGCGTCGCGACCAGTGCGTTGGTCGCGGCGCGCGCTTGGCCATGTGCTGGCCAGCTGTTGGGGCCGCCCTGGTGAGCGAGAGGTTTCAGGCGGTGGTGTGGTTGCCCGGGCGTGCGGCAAGCGCGGCGTCGGCGGTGGGAAAGGCGGGCAGGAAGGTGTCCATCCCGGTGACGCTGAGCAGGCGGCTCAGCCGGCCGGGGATGGCCGCCAGGGTCAGCGAGCCGTCGGCGTCCTTGGCGCAGCGCCAGATGCCGACGAGGGCGCCCAGCCCTGAGGAGTCGCAGAAGGTGACGCCCGCCAGGTCGGCGACCACATGGGGGTGGCCGTTCGTGATGAGCTCGAGGGCGCGGGCCCGCACGGCGGGCGCGGTGGTGATGTCGAATTCACCGGACAGTGCGAGCACGGCCAGGGCGCCGTCGGTGTGCGGGACATCGATGTGGAGTGCGTCGGTCATGGGCGTCGGTTCTCCTGCCCGACGGAGACGTCGGCGGTCGGGGCGGCGGCGCTGTGAGCGGTGGTGGTGGTGCCTGCGGGAGCGGCGTCGGGTGGGGGGACGGACAGGGCCAGCAGCGCCACGTCGTCGCGTTCGGTGTCGGGGAGGGTGTCCAGGAGCGCGACGGTGTCGTCGATCAGGGAGCCGGCGCTGACCGGTGCCGGTCGCCGGGCGAGGAAGTCCATCAGGCCCGTGTCGGCGAGCATGTGGCCATCGGCGGTGCGGGCCTCGGTCAGCCCGTCGGTGTAGAGCAGCAGGCCCTGGCCGGGCGTCAGGTGCAGGGTGCGTGAGGCGAAGGTGGCTTCGGCGATCGCGCCGACCAGCATGCCGCCCTTGGCGCGGACTGCTTCCACCCGTGCACCGCCTTCCTCGGTGGGGCTCAGGTGGTAGGCGGGCGGATGGCCGCCGGTGGCCAGCGTGACTGTGAAACCGCCGTTCCGGTCCGGATCGAGCAGGCCGAAGATGGCGGTGCAGAAGCGGGTACCGACCGCCGCGTCCAGCAGCAGCGCAGTGTTTAGGGCCTTGAGTGCGGCCGTGGGGTCCGCGTCGACGAGGGCCGCGGCCCGCAGCGTGTAGCGGGTCAGTGAGGTGACCGAGGCTGCTTCGGCGCCCTTGCCGCACACATCGCCCAGGAAGAACGCCCACCGGCCCCCGTCGACGGGGAAGACGTCGTAGAAGTCGCCGCCTACTTCCTGCGGGGAGGCGGTCTTGTAGTGGCAGGCCAGTTCCAGCCCGGGTACCGCGGGCAACGCGGGTGGCACCAGGGTGCGCTGCAGGGTGGAGGCGAACGCGGCGATGGCCGCCTTGTCCCGCTCCGCCCGCTGCCGGGCCTCTTCCTCCGCCTGGCGCTTGTCCTGCTCGACCTTGCGGCGCTCCTGCTCGGCGCGCACCACGCGCAACGCCGACAGCCGCAGTTCCAGCTGGTCACGCACCACCGCCGCCAGGTCCGCGAGCGTGGCCGAATCCGCCTCGCTGATCTCGCGGGGGCGGGTGTCGAGGACGTTGACCGTGCCCAGCCGGTACCCGTCGGCGGTGATGATCGGAGCGGCGGCGTAGAACCGCACCCCCATCGGACCGGCGACCAGCGGGTTGGAGCAGGCGACCGGGTCCAGCAGGGTGTCGGGGATGACCGTGGTGTCATCCGTCAGGACCGCCGAGGCGCACAGGCCCGGATCCCGGCCGATCTCGGTGACGCCTTCCAGCCCGTGGGTGGCCTTGAACCAGATCCGGTCCTCGTCCACGATCGTCACCGTCGCCACCGGAACCTCGAACAGACGCGCCGCCAGCGCCGCGACTCGGTCGTAGGCGCCGTCCGGAGGGGTGTCGAGAATGTCGTAACGGCGCACCGCCGCCAACCGTGCCGCCTCGGCCGACGCGGCCACAGGCCCGCTCGGTGCTATCGCAGGAGGACTCGCTTGCTCCGGCATAACCCTCGTCTCGCTCATCCCCCCAGGAAGGCGCCGACCAGACAGTCAGCACCCAGGCACTGTACCCAAACGTCTCAGCGCACCCGGCCCGACGACGAGCTTCGCGGAAACAGCCGCAACTCGGCGCAGTGATCACCGAAGGCGAAACGTGACGGCTTTCGCGGCCCGGTGGTTCGTCGACCGCGTCCTGCTGGTCAAACCTGAGCGCGAACCCGGACAGGGAACGCTGCACCACCCCGGCCAGGTCGAGGAGGTCTGCCGCCGTGAGGACCTGGCGGACCTGGTGGCCGCCGACACCCCGCTCGGATCCGAGCAGACCGCCGCCCGCCTTCGGGTTCGCCGTGCCGACTTCGGCCACATGGTGCGGCTCGGCTGGGTCCGCTCCCCGCAGTCGATCGGGGTCCGCTTCGGCACCAGCCGGGCCGGGGCCGTCGACGTCGCGCTCTGCACAACGGCGTCCGTCGACGCGGTGCCCGCCGCCCACCCCGAGGTCGACTGGGAGCAGCTGCGCACCCTGGAGAAGGGCCGCCGCTTCCCGCTCGCGTCGCTGCGCCCGGAGCCGGCACCCGTACCGGCGTAATCCTCCGAGGTCCTTGCGCCCGCCCGCGTCCCACGCCGTCTACAAGGGCGGCCCGGGGCGCGGGCGTTGTTCTTGCGTGCCGCTCACGCGTGCCCGGCAGCCGGCTCCCACAGCGGGCGGGCACGTCCCGTCCCGTCGCAGTGGAAGCACCGGCCGCCTCCCGGCGTGCTGCGGGCGCCGATGGTGCCGGCGGCGGGGCGGAAGAGCCGGGTGAGGCCCGCAGTGTGGGCCTTGTGGATCGGGAGTTCCTGCCGTTGGCCGAGCGTGGCCTCCAGCGCGGGGCCGGGGCCGGTGAAGTGGGCGTGCATGCCGCTGGTGATCGAGCGGAGCGTCTCGTTCAGTTCGTGCATCGTCTCCGCGCCGGACAACTGCACGCGGCCCGCGAGGACGGTGTCGGTGGCCGCGGTGAAGGACAGCCATCCGACCGGGCGGGCGAGCGGCCCGACGCGGCCCACGGGGTCGGGATGAGTGTGCTGGAGTTCGGTCAGGGCGTGCCACAGGTCGCCCGGCAGATCCGGGGGTGCGGTCTGTTCTCGGCTGCTCGGCTGCGTTTCATACGGCCTGTGTGGGGCCTGCGGGTTGCCGGCGGCGCCGGGTGGGCCGGTCCGTTCCGCCCGGTGGTGCGGTGGCTTCGGGGCCGGTCCCGCTGTGCGGCCTGGCGACGCTGACCGTACAGCGGTCTTGTGCGGTCAGGTCGGCCGGCGGAACCAGCCGCGGCCGCCCCGGTCCGGCTCCTGGTCGTCCCCGGCTCTGGCGGTGCGGCGGCCTGGATTCGGGCGGCCTCGAGACGGGCGGCTTCCTGCCGGGCGACGTCGTCGGCGTGCGCGGCAGCTCGGCGGCGGGCGGGCAACGGCCCAGCGGGAGACGGCAGCGTACGACGGTCGCACGGCGGGGCGGAGCGCATCGGCGAGCTCGCTACCGGCACGCGCAGCGGGTGCGGCGCTGGGCCGCGGCCGCCGGGAAAGTCGGTGGTGAAACACTCAGCCGGCTGACAGGCTGTCCTCCGCGAAGGGGTGTAGCTCAGATGGCCAGAGCACCGGTCTCCAAAACCGGGAGTCGCAGGTTCAATTCCTGTCACCCCTGCCACACCAGCAGTACAGCGCCCCTGCCGATACGGCGGGGGCGCTGCCGTGTTGCAGTCGTGCTGCACCCCCTGACCCGCAAAAAGGTCCGCGACTCCCTACGAGCGAACCCGTCTCACCGCCGACACGCTGAGAGTCCGGGCCCGCGAGCAGCTCGCAGCGCGGCGGACCTCTGAGGCCAATGAGCGGGCAGCGGACGGCGCGAACGGCGGAACCGCCCGGCGCGCGCGGACGACGACCAGCCCTGCCCAGTACAGCGCGGCGGCGGTCGTACGACGGACGGTGGCGTAGGAGCGGGAGCACGGCGGAGGGCAGCGGGCGACCGGCCCGAACGACAGCGACCCCGACGCGGCGGAGGCGGCGAACGCGTCCACCTCGACCTGAGCGGACGCAAGGACGACGCAGCCCGGCTACGCAGAGACGGCGTACGACCGACACGGCCCGAGCGCGCGACCGTAGAGCGAGCGGCAGCCATTCGGCGGGCGCGGGACGGGGGAGCGGAGCGGGTACGACGACCCCGGCACGGCGCGCGCGGTACGACGTCCTCAGCCAGCAGCCGTACGACAGGCCACAGGGCGCGGCGAACGGACGGGACAGCGTCGCGATCCCAGCAAAGCGGCCGCGCAGAGCAGCGCGGCCGTGCGGTGGGCAGCGGAGCGGCAGGACGCGGGTGCCCGAGCGCCAGAACGTGGCATCGGTGCGCTTCACGCCGTCCAGGTCCCGGCCGGCCAGCACCCGGCCGATCCCTCGCGCGAGGGCGTCGGCGGACTCCTCCACCTGCTTGTCGAACTTCGTCTGCGCCATGCGTCGTGCCCTTTCGGTGTGCCTCCAGGCACTGCACACCCGGAAGCGGACACCTCCCTTCCACGGCCGCCGACCTGTGGATAGATCCGGTGAACGACGGTGGCGTTCGCGGCCGAGGTACGCAATGTGACTGAGCGCGGCAGGTGGCTTTTGAGTATTCCGAATTGGCCCCTGTGCACGGTGGTTGGCCCCGTGTGAGCAGCTAGATCGCCCGCCCCGCCCCCGCCGCCCGGGTTCCGGCGGGTCGCCGGGCAGGTCATGATCAGGTGTCCGAGGGTTCGACGGTGGGGTGTGCTGTGGCGGATTGGCGGAGCGATCCGACGTTTGCGATGTGCCGGGAAGTCGCGGGCGGGGCCAACTTGGCCTCGTTCGCGGGCGGCCCGTTCGACGTGCGAGCGGTGGTGGCCAGCATCCTGCCCGAGCCCCGACGCGACCTGCCCCTCGACGCCGTCCCGTGGGGCAACTTCCCCCACGGCCCCGGCGCCCGAGAGGCCGTTGCCGCCCTCCGCGCCGACGGCGAACCGGGCATGGACGCGACGGGCGTGCTGTGGGGCCTGTGCGCCAACGACAGCCGGGCGGCCGCCGCCCTCGCCGTACCGTTCCTGATCCCCCTCGCCACCGACGCCCACCACCCACACCGTGCCGCCGCCCTCGACGTCCTTTCCGGCCCGGCCCGCGCCCGGTACTTCGGCGTCGCCTCCCGCGAGGAACTCCTCCTTCACCGCACAGATCCCGTACGTCACGCCCCCGACGGAGACGACGACTACGGCTACGGCTACGGCTACGGCTACGGCTACGAAGTAACCGCCTACCCGGCCGGCTGGTCGGTGGCCGCCGCCCGAGCCGCGATCACCGCGGACACGCCCACACTGCTGCCCCTCCTCGGCGACCCCGACCCTGCCGTCCGCCTTGACGCCGCCTACGTCCTGGCGACCGCCGCCGACCTCGACCACATCGTCCGGACCGCCCTGGCCACCGGGTTCGCGGCGGAGCGTGACGCCATGGTCCGCGCCGCCTTCGTCCTGGCCACCGCCGAGATCACCCGGGCCCACGCGCACTCGCCAACCGCGGCCTGGCTGCGAGAGCGCTGGCACGACCGGACGGAGGCCCCCGAAGTCCGCCTGGCAGCGGCGATCGGATGGCTCTGCCTCACCGACGACCCCGCCCCCGAGGAACTCCGCCGGACCGTCGACGCCCTCGCCGACGACGAACGCGCACAGGCGATGGAGGCCCTGCCGTGGATGAGCGCCGCCTCCGGGGCCAACGAACCGGGACTCCTGCGCTGCAAGCGCTGCATGCTCCAACCGGGGGAACCCGACCCGGAAATGGTCTTCTGGGACTCCCTGTTCTGAGCAACCGGGCTGCGGTTGTGCAACGGAGGTGTCCAGCGGGGCCAACTGCGGCGCACGGTCACACGCAACATGGTCTGGCGCGAGACCAGAAGGCGCATGGGGTACGGCGAGGGCAAGGGTCCTCACAGCGTGAACGCACTCAGCCCCACCTCGGCGGCGGCCAGGCGGCTCCACCTCGTCTACATGGAAGTCGCCGCCGAGGCCGGCGTCGCGCGCGCCAGCTGGTCGACGATGCCGCCGCGCGCGCCGGGCGGGCCGGGCGGGCCGGGGCGAGCTACACCCAGCTCGGACAGGCCGCCGGCGGCCTGTCACGGCAGGCAGCTCGAAACCGGTGGCCCGAGGCCGTCGGCACCCACGGGTCCTCTACACCATCACCGGCAAGGAGCCGCCCCGCGGCCGGGCCACCGCCCTCTACCGCAGCGCGGAGCAGGCGGTCGAGCGCGACCGCACCGCCGTGGACGACCGCGCCCTGGCCCGCGACGACACCGTGGAAGCCGCGAACCTGAACTACTGGGCCCTGCGGCTGGAGACGCTGCACCTGTACGCAGCGGCGGAGCGGCGCGCGTACAGCTCCCGGCCACCGTGGCGGTGAGCCAGTCGGCCAGCAGCCACGGAAAAGGCACGATCTGGGCGTAGGGGCGGTAGTCGGTGACGGTGCCGCACTGTCCGCCGGCGCCGTCGGTACTGCCGCGTCCGATCCAGTTGCCCGCCAGCCACCGGTGGCGCCGGCAGACCTCCAGCCGGTAGTCCACCGTCCGGTCGCGGGCGCGGACGCGGCGCTCGACGACAACGGTCGACGGCTCGGTGCATGTGGTGATCTGGCGCAGGACCGGCACAGCGATACCCCCCTCCTGAACACGGCTGAGGATCTGACCATCAGCGTCGGAGGGGAGGGCTGTCGTCCACGATTGGACGCTACTGCTGTGACCCGGCTCTCGTCCTGGGAGCGGGGGGTAGGATACGGCTCACGCGCGGTGACGCCCACGGGGGTGGGTGCGCCTTGCTAGTGCCTCGGTGCGGGGCCGAAGGCGGGCGGCCGCTGGTCGTCTCCGGCAGGGCCGGCATCGCCGTGCTTCCACTCGGGGTCGTAGGCGCAGGGCACGGAGGCACCGCCGGTGAAGTACTCGCGGTCCGGGTACCAGGTGAAGGACATCCGCCGCGAAAGCGAGCGGGGCGGGTCCTGGGCCCTGTTCGTCCAGCGGGACGACGGCACGTCGCGGCTGAGCGGCATCCACTCTGTCGAGACCGCCGACGATGATGCAGGAGTCCCTGGTGGCCAGGCGGTCGACTCCCATCTCCAGGTCCCCGGTCGGCGGGGGTGGCGGCGAAGCCGTTGTAGCGCACCTAGCGGGCGAACATCTCCAGGCAGTCCAAGAACACCTCGTCCGGGGCGTCGGAGTCCACCACCAAGTGGGTCACCTTGTGCAGCCAGTGCTGCACTTCCCGGCTCCCCCAGCCCCAGATGGTGCACGTGCAGGCAGTACGCGGCTACGCGGTTGCCAGCTCCGACGGCGAGCCGCCACCAGAACTGGGCGCTTTCCGGGTACCCCGTCACGTACAGCAGGCAGACGAAGACCAACGCGCCGTCAACGTCCAGATCCCACGCCCCGCCCGCCAACCTGAGCGCAGGATTCCGCTGTTCGCCCGTCAGGCGTTCTCACGCCGCCGAGACCTCTACCACTGCACTCGGCCACACTCAGAAACATTGTGCGGACCTAGGCGCCGCTCCCACCACACCGCCATAGCGGCACAGTAGGCACGTGGTGCGTACGCGCGCCCTCCAACGGCCACCACGCCCGAACCAGGTCAGCAGTAATCGACCAAGGCCGCTCCACTGGCGCGCCTGCCTCCATACGATGGATCCGCACCAGATGCCGTCCCCGCACGTGCGGGGTTAGTCCGCCCATCTCGGCCTTCTCCTGGATGCCGCCGTCGTCCTCGCTCGCGCGGGGGTTGTCCCCCCCCTGGTCTGCCTGGCCGGCATCTCCGTTGGGGGTCGTCCCGTGCCCGGCGGGTAGCACGTCTTGAAGGCCACGACCGTGACCCTGAGGCTGTCATAAGCTCCGCGTACGTTTTACCCGCGTCACCGGCACGATCGGCACGGCGCGTTATCGGCAGGACACGGGTCCCAACTACTCGAATTAAAAGGAGACCAAGGGTGGCATTTGATGTGGAGCAGGCTGTACGGGAAATTCCCGGGATAGAGGAGTTTCCTGGCCTCTCTCACGCGTGGCGCTGGTCGCCCATGTCCCGGTTCGTGTTCTCGCTGGCGATGAACGCGGAGGGGACGCGCGTCCATCAGGTGAACGCCCGAGACTCCTTCGACGAGGACCTGGCCCGGTCGGTGCTCACGTTCGCGCGTGAGCACCGTGCCGGGCTCGGGGAGGACCCCCGGCCCTTCGAGGTCGTTCCCGGGTTCTCCCACCCGGGGTACGACTTCGACGCCCTGGTGGCGATCCAGCCCGACATCCACGGCTACTACGTGGGCCGGAACGAGGGGCTCAACGAGGTCGTGGTCGGGGTCTTCCCGGCGTACGTCCGCGAGTTCTCCGGGAACGAGACCCCGGAGGAGGCGTTCTTCCGCTTCAAGCGGATGCTGAACGCGGCGGACATGACTCGTGGGGCCATGCCGTTCCTCCGGATGAAGTTCGACAACACGAGGACCGGCGGAGGAAGCGAAGGCGACCTCCGTGGTTTCACCACCCCCGACGTGCTGCTCCGGGAGCTGGAGCTCCTGGAGGGCGCGCCCGGCAGCTTCGTGGAGTACGAGAACCACCACGGGCGGGTCCGGCGGATCGAGTGGAACGGCTCGTGGACCGTCGACGGCGAGGCCCGGGAGCACGCGCCGGCCCCCGCCGAGGTCCTGGAGACCCTGAGCTGAACCCGGTCGCGTCCCGCTGAGGACGAGGGCCGTTTCGGTGAACCGGGTGGACGGCGCCGAGAGCCTCGTCGAGTACATCGACGAGGGCGCTGTGGTGCCCGTGAACATCGGTGGCGACGGCGCCTACGGGTTCACGGTGCGCGGTGAGTTTGCTGAGCATGTTGTCGACGGAGCCGGAGTCGTCCCGCGCCCGCAGGGGCAGTCCGCAGAAGGCCGCCGACGACGCCCGCGCCGAGCTATCGTCGCCGCCCCCCCGCGGGGGTAGTCCCGTCGTCGCCATCACCGCCCAGCTCCCCACCGCGTCGGCCCCCTGCACGCGCGGGAGCAGTCCCGCGTCCCGCTCGGTCTGCCGCTCCGCGACCTTGTCGTCCCCGCACGAGCGGGAGTAGTCCGCCGCAGCGCGAGCAGATCGGCGCCGCCCGCTAGGGCGTGTATCGAAAGTGAATCTTGAGGTGTGAATGATCTCGGTTCACGGGTCGGGGAGATCTCACGGACGAACAGTGGGCGGTGCTGGAGCCGTTGTTGCCGAAGGCTACGAGGGTCGGGCGGCCACCCATCTGGCCTCGGCGGCAGTTGATCGACGGCATACGGATCCGCGTCCGAACCGGTGTTCCGTCGTGGAGACCGGTCGACCGGCCGCCATGGAACCGATCCCGGTGCCAGCCGAGCTCGTCCTGCCGCGCGAGGTCGCTGCGGGAATCCGGGCCGCGCGGTCGAGCGGCTGGACGCCCCGCTCCGACGGCTCGCCGTTCGAACTGCGCCTTTCCGCCGCCAGCTGACCAGGACGGAGCACCGGGGGATCCAAGAAATGGTTTGCCGACCCGGTGGCGGTGTGTCACCGTTCGGCCTGGACCGGCAGTTGATCATCGGCGGCCGGTCGATGCCGACATGTCGGCGGCCTCTCGGCGATCTACCGGAGAGGTGACGAAACGATAGGAACCGGTGCCGTGCGGAACAGTTACGAGGACGAGTGTCGCCGGTCGTTGGCCGAGGAGCAGGCGAAGAGCCTTGCCGGGACCAACAACTGGGAACATGTGGACAGGGAGCGGGTCCACCAGGACTGGGACATCCTATACCGGGAGATCACGGCTTTCCTGGACGGCGGCTCCCTGCCAGGGGACCAGCAGATCCAGGAGCTCGTCCGCAGGCACTTCGACATCGCCTGCCGGTTCTACACCCCCTCCAGGGAGGCTTACGTCGGCATGGCGCTCTTCTACGCCGAGGACGAGGCCATGAGGGCGTTCCACAATTCCTACCACCCCGGGCTGGTGGAATTCCTGGGCGCCGCGATCAAGGTGTTCGCCGAGCAAGGGAGCGGGTTCGCCTCTGGCGCAGGGGCCGAGGCTTCGGTGTAGTCGGGCGCCACGGGTCAGGACATGCAGGGGCGGGGTTCAGGCCCCGGGGCTGTCGCAGCCCCTGGGAGGAGGAAGCAGAGACCGCGGTCTCGGGCTGGTGCCGAGGCAGCATCGTGCGTGAGGACGACTTCGTCTGTGTCTTCTGTGGGGGCGATCTGCCCGCGGCGTGGAACGTGGATCCCGTTGCGTGAGACCGCCGGTCACGGCCACTCGTTGATGGTCGCGACGAGGACGGTCGCCTCGTAGCGGACGGCGAGCTTGTCGTATCGCGTGGCTACAGCGCGATGTCTTTTGAGGCGGTTGATCCCGCACTCGACCGCGTGACGCTCGCGGTAGTCGGCCGGGGCGAATCGCGGCGGCCGGCCGCCGCGGGAGCCGCGCTTCCGGCGGTTGCGCGCCTGGGCGGCCTTGTCTGGGATGGTGCAGCGGATCCCGCATCGGGGCAGGTAGGCGCGGTTCTTGCGGGAGGTGTACGCCTTGTCGGCCCGCTCCCAGTCGGGGCAGAGGCGTGGCTGGCCCGGCCCGGCCCGATGCGAGGCACGCGGATCTTCCCCAGCACGGGCTCGAACTGAGGCGAGTCGCCGCGCTGACCGGCCGTGACCACGATCGCCATACGCTTCTGACCGTGCTCGACAGCCACGTGCAGCTGGGTGGTGAACCCGCCTCGCGAACGTCCCAGCCCGTGATCGCCGGGCCCGGTTAACACGCCACCGGGCCGGGTTTGAGGGACAGTCGCACACGTTGCTGTGGTGCTCCCAGCGGGAGGGCTCCGTGGTGGGCCCGGGGGTAGTCGGGCTGCCAGCCGGCAGCCGGCGACACCGCTCCCCCTGCCCGGCGCGCTGGTGGCCGTCACGAACCCGGTGTTCCTGACGGCCGCCGCCGACTCACCCCTCGTACTCGCTGAGATCGATGGCGTGCACGCGGAGCGGGAGACCGAACCGTGGGTCGGCCGTGTCGCGCTCTGGGACCATGCCGAGCTTGCGCATGACGTTGTGGCAGGCCGTGTTGGAGATGTGGGCGATGGCGATCACCCGGTCGAGGCCGCGGTCCTGAAGCGCGAACTCCAAAACCGCGTGGGCGGCCTCGGAGGCGTACCCCTGCCCCCAGAAGGGGCGCCCGATCCGCCAGCTGATCTCCACCTCGTGCCGCATTTCGGGCAGGGACTCGGGCACGGAAAGTCCAGCGAAACCGATCAGCTCGCCGGAGCCGAGGAGCTCGACGGCGAAGAGCCCGAAGCCCTCGTCGTCCCACTCCTCCTCCCACCGCTCGATGGACTCGGCGGTCTGTTCCAGATCCTGGATGGACCCGTCACCGATCCAGCGCATCACTTCGGGGTCCGCATTGATCTCGGCCATGGGGGCGAGGTCGTCGTCGGTGAAGCGGCGCAGGAGGAGGCGGGGTGTGAGGATCTCTGTCATGGCTCCATCGTCCCTCACCCGCACGCCCCGCCCGCCCGCCCGTCACGGTGTCATCACCCGCTCCGCGTACATGCCCGGAAACCGGGCTAGGTCCGCGGCGTGCATGGTCGGCAGCAGCGGGTTGTTCCTGTTGTCCCACTCGTGGACGGGTAGAGCGGCCCCAGGGACGGGATAGCCAGCTGCACACCGACGCCGGGATCCCTCCGGCTCCCGGTAGACGCGGGCCCACGCACCGAGCCCGCGCTGGGGAATCTGCTGTCCGGCCTTGGCCATCTGCTTGAGCACCTTGTGGCCCGCCGCGAGCCGTCCGGCGCGCGACGACCGTAGGGCGGGAGGCGGCCGTAGGGCGGGCGGCGACTGCGGGAGCGCGCCGTGGCCGCCTTCAAGAAGACCACGCGCACGGCCGTCGAGAAGCTGTACCGACCGGGCGGCTACCGGAAAGGGCCGGGACCGTCCTCCTGCCACGGGGATCGGGAAGGACGGCCCCGTATCGGTCATGCCCCCGGGGCGGCAACCGTCGTCCTTCGGCCAAACCCCGCACCCCGGTCCCGTTCTACGCCCTGCCCATCGCCACGGCCAACGGCCATACGACGGGCGGCGGGTGGGGGCGGCGGCCGGCGGGCGGCAGTAGCACGCCCCAGCAAGCGAGCGGCGGGCGACGGCTACGGCCGTTCGGCGACGGCAGCGGGACAGCAAAGAGGCAGCACCGCGAAGGAACCAGGCCCCAGCTCAGGCACAACACGGGCGGGCGGGTGCAAGGTCAGCGGGGTGCGCGCAGCGGCCCGGCTGACCGACAGAGCGGCGAACGGCGGCTTCGACAGCGCGGTACAACGGGCGGCAGGCGCGGCTCAGGCGGGCGGTGCGCCGTCCTGACGTGCGGCCTGCCAGCGGTCGATGAGTTTGGGCGGCGACAGCAGTCTGATGGAGGACATACGATCTCTGGAGGCTGCCCTATGGCTGAACCACACGTTCGGGAAACTCGGAAAGCTCTGGAACGGGCGATCCACGCCGAACGGAGGCACTATGCGCACTCCCGCCCTTGTCATCGCCTCTCTTCTCGTGGCCGTTCCATCGGCACTTCTTGTCCCTCCTGCTAGCGCGGTCCCGACGAACGTTCACGGCACGAAGCCGAGCGGGTGGCGTTGTCCCCGCACTTTCGACGACGAGTGCTTCGCAACGAGCGGACCTGGTGCGGCGAAGGTCGTCAAATGGTTTTCCGGAGACTTCAACTCGGGCCTGCTCCGCGAAGGGAACGCACGGTTCGGTCGCCAGCACATCGCCAAGGGCGGAAGCACAAACAAAAAAGAAAACCATCCGGTTGACACACAGGCCATGAAACTATGGGACAAGGCGATCAACAATCTTACCAAGGGAAGCTCCAGCTCCCCGTTCCCGAACGGCCTGCTATCCACCCTCAAATACAAGACAGGCACCCAGAAGAGAACAATGTGCGTTGTCTCCGACCGTAGTGACTACGTCCACGACGGAAGGAACTACGGTGTGAAAGGAATCATCACCGCGTACTGGGTTTCCGGCCACGTCGGCCCTTCGGGATGCGGCAAGGATGAAGGTAGAATCTGAAGCGCCCTCAAGCCGGCCGGAGAAACCATGCCCACCGAATGGCCCGTAGGCGCCCTCGTCACACCGACAGTCGCATTCGATCACCCGGAAGATCCCGTCGGGGAGGTCGTCATGGTCACCCTCGACGGCGAGGTCCTCGTCAGATTCCCCCTATCCGGCACGGAGGTCTACGCCCCCGACGAGCTAGCCCGCGCCCAAGGCGAGCGCCCTGCCGACTGACCGACGTCGCCTTGATCGTCCCCAGCTCATCCTCGCCGGCCACACCCCCGAGGAAGCCGAGAAGCACGCCGCCCAGATCCCGGCCTACCGGGATGCCCCCGAAGAAGCGGTCGCGGCGTTCGCCTCCTCGATCACCGGCTACTGGGAACAGCGCGCCCACGAGGGCGTCAAAAGCTTGCGGGCGTACAGCTGGCGCGCTCTGGAAGCCGGCCGGAGTGGGAGGCGCACCGCCGCTGAACGCCACGTCGCGGCTTGGGCCCGCGAAGGCCACGTTGTGCGGTGACTCAGGCGGCGGTGCTCAGGTCCGCCGTGGCGTCGCTGATGGCTGGTCCTCGGGGAGTCACGGGGCGTACTTCTGCAGGTCGAGCACGCTGAATAAGACCGTCGCGGCCCGGGCCCGCCGCGTAAGGCCAGTTGCTGGACGAGCATGACGCCGTCGACATCAGCGTCAGGCCGCCACGGCCGCCCGGCGGGGCGGCGGTTCAGCGCCGCGCTGCCACGGCTGCGGCGGCCGCGGCCAGGATGCGGTGCAGGACGGGGACCGGGATCGCCGGATTGGTGACCGCCGTGCATGCCGTGTGGCGGTCGTGCAGCAGTCCTGCAAGGACGCGGGCCGGCAGCCGCGGATTGCGCATCGCGGTCCCGCGGACGTGGGCCGCTGGGTCGTTCAGCAGCCGCACCGCGTCGGCCGGTGACAGCCGGGGGTCCTCGGCCGCGCGGCGGCGCACCTCGGCTTCTGGGTCGCGGGCGAGGCGTGCGACATCGGCAGGCGTGGACTCCGGATCGTCCAGGGCCAGACGCCGCATCCGCCCACAGGGGGCGTCGGCATGGCGCAGCAGGCCGGTGCGGGGGAAGTTGGGGTGGCTGCGGGGGCGGTCGGGGTGAGTGAAGCTGCCGTCCCACCAGCGCCACACCTCCAGCAGCATCTCGGCCGGGGCGTCATCGCACGATTCGGCGAGGAAGAGGCGGACCGTCCGGTCCTCGTCCTGGGCCAGACGCTCCACGATATCCGGTGGAAGATGCCGGGCACGGGCCACGCTCCGGCGGATGAGCGGATGGGACGATACGGCGAGGCGGCGCATCGCGTCGGCGTCACCGTGCAGGCTCTCGACCCAGGGCAGAGTCCGCGACATCGACGTCGGGTCGAAGTCGTAGCGCACCGCGGCACGCTGTTCCTTGTTGAGGTCGGGCCGCAGTGCCACCGCCGAGCGGATGTCGTCGCATGGGTCCTCCGCCAAGACGGCGACACCGTGGGCACTGAGAGCCGGGTTGGCGGCCAGTGCTCGGCGTACCTTCGCGTCCCCGTCCGTAATCAGCTCCGCCTCCAGCTCGGGCGAGAGACGGCACTGTTCGAGCGCGCGCCGGGGCGCGGGCAGCGCGGCAAAGACCTCGCGAGGCATGGGGACGCCGGTGTGGTGGGCGAGCAGCGCCGCCGTACGCACCGTGTCGTCGGTGTCGGCCAGCAGTCGTGCCCGCAGCGGCGCGGCGAGGTCTTCCCACCGGGCGCAGGCAGTCGCCCGCACCCGGGGATCGGCGTCGACCGCGAGGCTGAGGAGGTGGTGTCCGGGGAGCCCCGGGAGTTCCGCGGCCTGAGCGCGGGACGGGCCGGCGAGGAGGTCGTCGTACAGGTCCCCGGGGAGTTCGACGCCCCAGGCGCAGGCACGCTCGGCCCAGAGCACTCGCCGGCTCGGCGACGGTTCGGCGCGGATCAGGCGTACCCACTGATCGGACGTGAGCTTGGGCCGGAAGGTGTCCGCGGGCCTCGAGCGCACCTGCGGATCGGGATGTGCCACGGCGGCGTCGAGTACGGCGGGCCGGTCGCAGCCGTGCAGGAAGCCCGCCTCCACATCCAGCAGCCGGATCAGCAGCTCGTCCGGCGCGGCCGGATTGGACCCGATCCCCTCCGCCCAGTGCAAGGGCCATGTTGGCCGGCCGGGCACCGCCGACCACACCTCGGCGCGCTCGGCCTCCGTCTCGCGCCCGGCGGCCACGGCGGCCTCCTCCAGCCGCTCCGGCAGTCGGTCCAGGGCCGTCACCCGAGTCCCGTCCGCGCCGGGCACCTCCGCCAGCAGCACCTGCCCGTCGAGGGAGAGCGCCACGAACCCGGGGTCGCCCGTCAGCCCCGGCACCCCGCCGCCGGCGTAGCGGACCCGGGTCCACCAGGAGTCGTTGCCACCGATCCGATGTCCGAGGACGGCCACCAGGAACTCGCCGTCGGCACCTGCAAGGCGGCGCCACCACTCGGCGTCGAGCGCTTCCCGGACCGCGCCGTCCGGCGCCGCGATCCCCCGCGCGATCCGCCAGCCGGCCTCCGGCGGGAACAGACTGCCCGGGCGTACGTCCTCCACAACCGTGAGTCCGGCGCATGGGAGCAGTTCGTGGAGTTCCTTGCGGTGTCGCACGCGGTCATGATCCCCGCCGACTCGCGGTGGGACAAGGCCCTCAGTCCGGGCGCTACCGTCCCTCACCCGCGTACGTCATTGCCTGCGGTGCCGTTCGGCCCCGCCCGCGGTAGTCCAGTCCTCACCGACGCCCCGAAGCCCTCGAAGCCCTCGAACCGTCGTATCCGTATCCGCGGGGCTACTGTGCCCGGCAGCTCCAGGCTCACGTCCGGAAGGGCGTCGTCCCTGCAGGCGCGGGGGTAGTCCCCAGGCCCGCACTGCTGGCATCCCCTGGTGCACGCGTTGTCCCCGCTCGTCCCCGCACGCAGGAGAATCCCGCGCCGCAGCGGGCAGCTAGTGGGTCGAGCTTGGAGTCGCCCCCCGCGCCCACGGGGGGTAGTCCCCCGGTTCGATGTCCTGGCCCGGGTCCTCGCGGAGTCGTCCCCGCACGCGCGGCAGTTCCTCCGCGAGGATCAGGAAGCAGTCCAACCTCGTTGAACCGGGCTGTTGAGCGGGGAGCGGAATCCGCGCGCAGCGGAAGGCGGGGGTGCGGGCGTGACCGTGGGCGTACGTTCGCCGCACGGATGATCACCGCCTCGCCCCTGACCCCGAGCTCCGGCCCCCACTCCATCACTCCGACCTCGATGAGGCGCTCACGAGCCGCCGGCGGTCCTGATGACCGGTGCCGCGCCCGCCGCCTACGGCGCGCACCCCGCCATCACCACGTCACGGCCAGCTCCTCGGGTCCGCGAAAGATCGTGCCGGGCTGCCATCGCACCTGATGGGCGGGGTGAGCGAGCCGCAGGTGGGGAAGACGGCGCAGCAGGGTTCCGAGCAGGACGTCCGCTTCCATGCGGGACAGTGGGGCGCCGGGGCAGTAGTGCGGGCCGTGTCCGAAGGCCAGCTGGGGTGGTCCCTGGCGGGTGAAATCGATCCGGCCGGCGTCCGGGTAGGCGTCTTCGTCGCGGTTGGCGGTCATGTAGGAGTGGCAGACGTACTCGCCCTTGCGAATGGTGACGCCACCGATCTCGACGTCGTCCGTGGCGAGGCGGGGCCGCCCGATGCCGTAGCGGCTGGGGGTCCAGCGCAGCAGCTCCTCCACCGCCTGCGGCAGGAGCTGCGGCGCGGAGCGCAGGTGGGCCCACAGTTTCTCGTGGGTGAGAAGGACGTAGAGGAAGTTCGAGAAGTTGTTGCGCAAGATGTTCCAGGCGTTGATCTGCAGCCCGGTGACGGTCTCGGCGAGTTCGGCCTCGTCGATGCAGCCTTGGTTCACGGCGGCCAGCAGGGTGCCGAGCACGGTGCTGTCCCCGGGGTGGACGCGTTCACCGGAGATGAGGGTGCGGAAGTAGTCGCTCATGGCTTGGCTGGCTTGGCGCCCGTCGTGGGCGCTGGCCTCGTCGGTGGACCTCATCAGGGCTCGCCGCGACCACGCGCGGATGCGCTCCCGGTCGGCGGTGGGGACACCGATCAGCTCGCCGGAGACATGGAGCGTGAACGGGCTGATCACCTGCCGCACGAGATCGGCCGGCGGGCCGGCCGTCAGCAGATCCTCCAGCAGCCGGTCCAGGATGTCTTGGGCCACCGGCCGCAAGCGGTCCATGGCCTGCCGGGAGAACAGCGGGTTGACCACCGCGCGAAGCCGGGTGTGTTCCGGCGGATCGAGCATGGTCAGTGTTCCGGGGCGTGAGATGTTGTGCTTCGTGGTCCTGGGGAAGGAGCCGACGCCGGCGCGTGCCCGGCTGAACCGCGGGTCGGAGACGACGCGGACGACATCGTCGTAGCGGGTCACCAGCCACGCGACCCCCTCGCCGAACGGCAGTTGAATGCGGAAGATCGGCCACTCGCGCAGGGAGGCGAGCAAGAACGGGTCGAACTCCAGCGCCGGCGGTTCGGTGACAACGTACCGGCGACAAGCTGCTTCGGACATCGGTGCTGGTCCTTCCATCGCGCCGCCCCTACTCCAGGATCGGCACACGCCTGTCGGCGGCAATCGGGTCGAGCCATTCGAGGCAACGAACCCGGAAGCGGGGTGATGCCGCTTCCGCGCGAGGCGGCGTGGCCGAACCCGTTCGACGGCCCACGCGTCGTGCTTTTGATCGCGCGCAGTCGTGGGAGGTGGTTCAAACGGAGGGCGGAAGCAGGCCGGCGACGGCGATGGCGAGCGCGCGGTTGGCTGCGGGCACGGCGAGTACCCGGGTGAGCAGACGCTTTAGAACGGTACCCGGCACAGTGAAGTCGGTCATGACCGCACGTTGCAGGTCGGTACTCGCCAGCACCCGGGCCACCGCCGCCCGGCGCCGGGCGGCATAGGCATCCAGCAACTCCGCCGGAGCACCCCCGACCAGATGGGCGCCAAGTGCGCCCGCCAGGTCGACCGCGTCCCGCAGGCCGGTGTTGAGCCCCTGCCCGCCCGCCGGGAAGAGGGCGTGGGCGGCGTCCCCCGCGAGCAGGACACGGCCCGCACGGTAGCACTCGGCGTGGTACGAGGCGCCGGAAACCCGGGCCACGCGCCGGGGGGCCCGCACGTCGAAGTCGTCGCCGCACACGCGCCGCAGGGCCGCCCGGACCTCGGCTAGGGTCGCCGTGCCATCCGCGGGCTGTCCCACCGTGTGCTTGTCGATCACCACCACACGGTGGCAGCGCTCGGGCAGCGGCCATAGCAGCAGCACTCCGCGCCCGTCGTTGTTCGGAGCGGTTCCGGGTGGTGGCGGGCGGTCCAGGATCACATCGGCCAGCAGGGAGGTGGCGCGCACCGGCGAGCCGTTGAACGCGATGCCCGCGTGCGCGCGGACCGCGCTGTGGCTGCCGTCGCAGCCGACCGCATAGCGGGCCCGGATACGGCGCCGGCCCGCCGCCTCCCGCACCGTGAGGTCGACACCGGTCCGGTCCTGGCACACGGCAACCACCTCACACCGGCGTCGCACTGTCACCCCGAGGGCACGGGCACGGCGTTCCAGGGAGCGCTCCAGAATCTCCTGCGGCAGGCTGAGCATGAAGGGGAAGGGCGTGTCCAGGACGGAGAAGTCCAACTCGACCGGGAGCGCGGCGAAGTGCCCGCGCGGCAGCGGCCGACCGCTGACGATGAGCTCCTCGGCCAGCCCGCGCCGGGAAAGAATCTCCAGAGCGCGCGGGTACAGATGCAGCGCCCGAGTCCACCCGGCGCCGTGGGCCCACTTGTCCAGCAGCGTCACGCGGATGCCGGTCAGGGCCAGGTCGCAGGCGACCAGCAGACCGACCGGGCCCGCTCCGACCACCACGACCGGTACGTCGTCCACCGGTACGGAACCTGCCCGCTCCTTCCGTATCCGGTCCTCGTGCCGGCCCGGGGGACGGAATCCCATGGCGTGGAGCGAGCGGGTACGCCGGCCTGCGCCTCCCGGGGCGTCATGGTCTCAGCCGGGGATCCGCGCCGGGGCGTCGAGGCGCAGCGCGTAGTGGGTACGCGCGGCGTCCAGGTAGCGTCGCAGGCGAGTGGTGGCGCAGGAGCTGTCGGTCGACTTCGGTGCGAGGAACTGGGGGTAGATGAGCTCCGGAGCCAGGGCGAGAGGCTGTCCCAGTTCCTCGTTGAGGCGTTCGATGCGGCGGCGTACCCACTCCCGCAGCGGGGTGCCGTCGACCCAGAAGGGCAGTTGCATTCCCTGCTCGCTCATGGTGTCCACGGCGTGTTCGACAGCGTCGGTGAGCGCCTCGTCCGGAGTCAGTACCGCGATGGGCAGACGTTCGGGTGCGAACCATCGCAGATCCGTGTCCTCGGCGGCGGGATCCAGGACGGTGGCGGCCAGCCGAGGGGCGAGCGCCGGCGAGCAGTGGAAGCCGTCCCGGTAGGTGCCGGTGGCGAAGACCAGGCCGGACATGGAGCACGGGCCCAGCAACGGAAAGCAGTCCAGCGGGACGGGCCTGGCCCCGACCATGAGGCGCCGCACGCGGGCGAAGGCGAGGTCGTGGTCGAACTGCTCGCACACCTGGCGCATCAGTGAGTGGCAGGAACCGAGTTCGGCGCCGGCGATCGGCTCGGTGGTGATGACGTTGGTGGCGCCGATGTACTGGTGGCCCTCGTCTGCCATGGGGACCACATGCAGGCCGCAGGTGGCCGCCCGGTTGGGTGTGCGCATCACTTGCCGGGCACCGGGCCCGCTGGTCGTGGTGCGCTGGACCAGCAGTGACGCGCCGGTGCCGAACAACATGGGCGGCACGGCACCGGGCGGCAGCACGGTGTCGGCCAGCGCGCTCGAGGCGGCACCGGCGGCCAGGACGACCGTGCCGGCCGTCAACGTGTCGCCGTCCCCATCGAGGCGGACCCCGCGTACCGCACCCGCACCGGCCAGCAGTTCCCGGACCGTACCGGACACCAGGCGCACACCGAGCCGCGACGCGGCGGCCTCCAGCGCCGCCAGGACCGCGCGCGCGTCCACCGCGCCCTCCCGGCGCAGGTGCAGCACCCGCAGTGGGCGCGCGTCGGGCCGCGGTGCCAGGCCGTCCACGTCGGCCGCCCCCAGAAGGTCGTACGGTTCGTCGTACCGCTCGGCGGCCGCGCGCATCGCCTCGAAATTGTCGGCGGCCACGTGGCCGGACCTGGCGCCGAGCAGGACGAACGTTCCCGGGCGGTAGGAGGCGCGCAGGGCCTCTCCGACAGTTGGGCCGGCCAGGTCGGCGAGGGTCTCCACCCAGCCGGGCCAGGCGTCCAGGGCTTCACGGGCGAGCGCGAAGCGAGCCCGGGAGACCGGGTGCCGGTCGGTGTAGCGGGTGACCTCCCCGAAGCAGTTGAGCATCGCCCCGGCGGCGGCGGTGGCCGCCATCGGCCGGCCCGTGGGCCCCACCACCGCCACTCTGGTCCTCGGGGCGCGCAGAGCGATCTCGACCGCCACCGACAACCCCAGCACGCCGTTGCCCACCACCACGACGTCAGCCGTCTGCGAAGTGACCATGCCGCGTACCTCCCACTCGAGCCAGGACACGGGGTCCGACGGGGGTGGTGTACAAGCCGGTTGGTACGCGAGCCACCGGCACGCACGACCTGCGGTGGTCCCCGGCGGCGCCCATCAGGCCGAGCGTGGCGCGCTCCCGCCCCCCGGGCAAACCGGGACAAGCCACGCGAGTGAGAAGGGGCCATTCGGGTGGCACGCGACCCAGGACCTGCCCGTGCGGGTCTCCGGCCCCTGTCCATGAGAGGGAGAGCACCGGGGCGGATCGGCTCGGCGTCCGACAGGGAGAGGCGACAGGGAGGAACTTCTCAAGGTTTGCAGAACGACCCATGACTCGTTCGTGTGAGCGTCCACCATCTCCCAACTCGTCACGCACAGTGCGTGATTCCATTCATAGAGTCACGAAAGGGCGTCTGTCCCGGCGCCCGTGCCGTGGCCCGATGAGGGGAAGGAGACTGACCTATGCGTCACACCGTCACCAACCTGGTGAGAGCGGGTAGGAAGACCGCAGTCACCGCTCTGATCATGGCGGGTTTCCTCGCCGCGGGTACCCTGGCGACTCCCGAGAAAGCGACAGCACAGAGTGGGCTGGTGCTCGAGAACGTCGCCTATTCCGACATGGTGCTCGACAACGATGCCGGTGGAGGCGAGTACTCGAGCATCCTGGCGTACGACCGCAACGGGGGGAAGAACCAGGAGTGGCAAGTGGCCTCCGCAGGCGGTAAGCCCGTCCAGATCAGGCAGCGGGTGGGAGGGGAGGAGCTGTGCGTCGGCGCGGTGTTCAACGGCACCGCCGACATCTCCATGCAGAAATGCGAAGGCAACGGCGGCGTGGTGTGGTGGCACGCGATCCAGGTCGGCACCCGGTACGTCTACCGGAGTCCCGCGCAGCAAAAGTGTATGGCGGTCATCCGGAGGAACGCGCCCGTGGAACTCGTCGAATGCGCCTTCGGGGATCAGGCGCAGCAGTGGGTCAAGCGGCCCGCGTGACCTGCTGACGTACACGAAGAGGCCGCTGCTCTGACGGCCGGCCGGCAACGGAGAGGGTCGTACCCGCGAGGGCGCGGCCCTCGCCGCGTTCCCTGGGACGCCTCGCCACGTGCCGCTCGGCGCTTCTCCGCAGGGCCTGCCTTGGGGTGAGTGCCCTACCGGTCACCTCGCGGTGCTGCCCCGGTCGGTTCCCGCGCCTCGGGGCCGGCCGAACGAAGCCACCAGCGAAACGCGTCCACGACAATGGCCGGACCGGCGAGGTGGGCGTGAACGTCGCGCCCTTCGCACCGCATGCTCCCCCCAGACGTCCGACGTCACCCATACCGAACTCACCTCTCCTGCCGCCGGGGACGCAGCAGGAGTACACCCGCGACCAGTCCGGCGGTGGACCCGATGTGCGAGTACAGCGCGTGGCGGCTCGGAGCCCATCGGCCGGTGACGGGTCCAGCGCACCACATGGCGGCGCTGTAACCGGCGACCACGGCTGCCATGGCAAGCCAGCCGGTCCGGCCCCTGCCCGGCCCCGCCAGCACGCCCGTGACCACGCTGGCCAACGCCCCCGTGGTGACCAGTGCCTCCCGCGCCATGTGGTAGTGGACATGGCCTGCGCCCCGGCGGTCGTGCGGCACTCGGTAGATCTCCTCCCCGATGTGCTGAGCGGTGTGCCGCACCGAGGCGGTCGCGGCCGCCACTCCCGCCAAAGCGAGCACCGACCCGAACCGCTCCCGCGCCGTACTCACCACTGCCACGCCCTCTCCAGCCTCACGGTCCCTCCCGCCGAGTACCGTCGATCGAACCTTCACACGTGCAACAGCCGGTTGCTCCCCACCACGCCGCACCATCGGCAGGGTCGGGCCCGCACGCAGTACGACTGCACCATCACGGCCACGTACGTCCACCGTTGCGCCGGTCAGCGTGGTGCGGGCCGCTCGCCGCGTGCCGCGGCCAGCCAGCGGTCGTCGACAGCGGTGGCAAGGGCCTGCGGTCCGCAGTGGGCGGCGTCGAGCCGCCCTGCCCGCACGAGCAGTTGGGCCGTGCCCCGCAGTGCCGCCGTGGTCAGGTGCAGTCGGGGGTCGATCAGGTCGCGCCGTACCAGGCCGGTGATCGCGGTTCTGGCGTAGTGACGTGTGATGCCCAGGCGCTGGGCGGTCAACTGCTCGTAGTGGGCGGGCGCGCTGTGGAAGCGGCGCGCTCCCTCGCTCAAAGCGCGCAGAAAACCCACCGCGCCTGCGCGGCAGGCGGCAGAGGTGGTGTCCGCACAGACGGAGAGGAACGCCGCGTGCGGGACGTAACGGTCCACCTGGGCCAGGCATGTCAGTCCCGCGTCGATCGCCATCGTGTCGAAAGGAAGGGGCTGCAGGGCCGCGGTGAGCGTTCCGTCCTGCAGCAGCCGCCGGCGCTCGGTGTGGTTGCCGACCACCAGGAACCGGTAGTCATGGGTGTGCCGCAGACCATGCGCCCCCAGCACCGCGTCGACGAGGTGGCGGGTGCCCTCGGTCAGTGACGAGGTTCCCAGGACGCCTCCTCGCAGATCGGACACCGTCCGGTAGCCCGGCTGGGCAACTAGCGACAGCGGTGGATGGTTGGTCACGCCCGCCAGAATCCGCAGCGGCCCTCCCGTCGCCCTGTCCATCAGGACACCCTCCGGTGTGGTGAGGGCGAAGTCGACCTCACCCGCCCGCAGCGCGTCGGTGACCCCGTCCGTGGAGCCGATCACATGGTGCTCGACGTTCAAGCCCTGCGCGGCCAGCAGGCCCTCGCTCTCCGCGATCCACAGCGGCAGGCAGACCACGACCTCCGCGACCAGGCCGATCCTCAGCCGATCGGGCATGGTCCCCGCCGCTGCGGGCGGCCACTGAGCCACCGCGGGTCTGCCCCTGTCTGCGGCATGGTCCTCCGCGTTCGGTACCAAGGAGGCCTCACCTTCTCTTGTGTCGACCGGGTGCGTTGCGTACGGCCGTGGAGTGACGGGTCAGGCCGTCGCCCCGGGGCCACGGATTCCGTCAGTCGGCGCGGTGGACCTTCGCCAGGTAGCGCTCCAGGTGCGCCGGGTCCCGGGTCGCCAGGCCGATGTGGCCGTCGGGACGGATCAGGAACAGTCCTGCGCCCAGTGCCTGGGCCAGGGCGCCACCCGTCACGCGCAGCGTGCGGACGGCCTGCGGCATCGGGGGTGGTGGGTCGTTCACCGCGAGAAGCGTGAAGTGCGGGCCTTTGATCAGCTCAAAAAGGTGTCGGAGAGTGCCGTGGGCCGTGGTGCCTTCCATGAAGGCACCCACGAGATCGGGGGCGCGATCACCGGCCTGGACGGCTGTGGCCGTGAGTCGTTCGCGCGCCTCGGTGCTCAGCGGGCTGTCGCGGTAGTGGACCAGCAGCAGGGTGAGGCGGGCGCCGTGGCGTGTCCGTGCGCTGTTTCCCTGCGGGCCCCGGCCGAGCCGGTAGAGCAGGGAGCTGAGCTCCAGGACGCCGGCCGCCGCGGGGCGGCGTTCGGCGTCGTAGCTGTCCAGCAGGGCTTCCGGGGCGTGGTGGCGCAGGACCTGGCCCAGCTTCCAGCCCAGGTTGTAGGCGTCTTGGACACCGATGTTCAGGCCCTGTCCGCCGCCGGGCGAGTGGATGTGCGCGGCGTCGCCCGCGAGGAAGACCCGGCCGTTACGGAAACATTCGGCCAGCGCCGTACGGGGGCGGTAGTAGGAGCTCCACGGCACGTCGGTGACGGCGTCGGCGGACAGATGGGTGCGGGCGGCGACCAGTGCCCGGACCCTTCGCGGGGTGAGGTCGCTGTCCTCGTCCAGGGGGCGGGCGTTGAGCCGGAAATGGTCGGTGCCGGGCAGCGGGCACAGCAGCAGGCCACCGCCCGGGCCGTCGGGCCAGATGTGCCAGTGATCGCGGTCCAGACCGCGCACGCGGACATCCGCCACGATGGCCGCGTGCAGATCGTCGCCGCTGTCCTTCATCGTCACGCCCAGCTCTTCGCGCACCGTGCTGTGCCCTCCGTCGGCGCCGACCAGGAAGGGCACGGTCAGGGTGCGACGGCTGCCGTCCGCGTGCGTCAGTTCGGCCCTCACATGCCGGTCGGTCTGGCGCAGGGACGTCAACCGGGTACCGTACTCGACCGCTGTGCCCAACGCCTCCAGCCGATGCCGCAGGATCTCCTGCGTGCGCCACTGAGGCACCAGCCAGGGGTCGGGATACCGCGAGGCCGGCGCCTGCGGATCGCGCTCCACCAGTCGCCATTCGCCGTCCCGCCGACCGTCCCGCCAGGTCTGCATGGGTGGGAAGGGACTGCCGACATCCCGCAGGGCATCCATCACGCCGAGATCGTCGAAGATCTCCTGCGTGCGCGGCTGGAGGCTCTTGCCGCGCGAACCGCCCCACGACTGCCGGTCGGCGGCCTCCACGACATGGGTGCGTACGCCGCGCCGGGTCAGGTCAACGGCGAGAGTGAGCCCTGTCGGGCCGGCACCGACGATGAGAACGTCCACGGCGCCAGGCCCCGCATCTCCTCGAGCAGGCTCGACGGGCATCACTCACCACTTCCTGTCATCGCTCCCGGCCCAGGAGGAGCAAGGTCGAGCGGCTCCTGCGGCACGGGCGTCCCGGCGGGATATACCCGCGGTCGAGACGGGTGCGTCGCCCGGCCCTGCGCATTCGCCCGCATGGTCGGCGATCGGCAGCCTCCTTTCACACGCCCCTGACGGCGGGCAGCCCTCCGGGGGTGCCCAACACGGCCCGGGACAGCTGGCCGCGGGGGTGCGGTGCGGGGCGTCCGGCTCGATGAGGACGGCGACCCGTTGCGGTTCGGCTCGGTGCCTGCGACTGGCGCTCCCTTCGACCCGGGGGCGGTGACAGCCCCGCACCATTTTCCGCGGCCCGCGGGCGCTACCCGTGACTCGGTGACAGCAGGCCACCCGACGCTGGCCGGGCCCACGACCCGAGGCATGCGCATCACGGCGGATCGAAGACCAGGCGCCCGAGCCTCGGGTGTGGCTTGCCCGTGCAAGGCGTGACAGGCCTTACCAAGTCCTTTCGGGTGGACGTATCGAGCGGTGTGGGCGCCGGGGAGGGCTGCCCGTGCCGGGAAGGTCTAGCGTGCCGTCGACGGCAGCACGGGGACAGCGCCACGTCGGGAAGGCTGAACGCATGCGGAACGCAGAGCCTGCGGGCGAGGAAGTCCGTGACGGGGGCGAGGCGGTGGTCAGTGCTTTCCAGGCCATGGGGGCCGACTGTCTGTTCTCCTCTCCGGGCTCGGAGTGGGCACCGGTATGGGAGGCACTGGCACGCCGACGCCGCGACGGAAGCGACCACCCCCGTTACCTCAACCTGGCTCATGAGTCGGTGGCGGTCTCCATGGCGGTCGGCTACGCGCTGATCACCCGGCGCCCGCAAGGCGTACTGCTGCACGCCGGTGCCGGGCTGCTGCAAGGTGCGTTCGCCCTGCACGGCGCCTTGCAGTTGGGGGTGCCGCTGGTGGCGGCGTCCGCGCAGTCCACGACCTACGGGGACGGACCCGGCCCGGGTCCCGGCTACCAGTGGTACTCCAACCCCTCCCTGAGCTGCTCCCCGGACGGCATGGCACGCCCGTTCGTCAAGTGGGCCGGTCAGGCCGCGAGCCTCCCCACCGTGTACCCGAGCCTCACCCGCGCCGCTGAGATCGCCACGCGGGCGCCCGCGGGGCCCGTCTATGTGAACCTTTCGCAGGAGGCGCTGCAGGAACCCTGGCCGGGCCATGACTGCCCACCGGTGCCGGCGAGGGGCCGCACGGTCAGCGCGATGGCGGACCAGCGGGCGCTCATCGACCTGCTCGCCGGCGCCGCACGTCCCGTGGTGGTCGCGGAGCGCCTGGGTCTGGAAGACGGCGGCATGGAGGCTCTGGTCGCCTTCTGCGAGGCGTTCGCCGTCCCCGTGATCGAGTCCCAGGCCCTGTGTGTGAACTTCCCGGCGACGCACCCCCTGCACGCGGGGTCCGACCTGTCCTCCTACGTGGCCGAATCCGACCTGGTGCTGCTCGCGGGCTGCCAGACCCCCTTCTTCCCGCCCGCCCGCCGACCCACCCGGGGGCGGATCGTGGCGCTGGGCGAAGCACCACAGCGTCCGCATCTGATCCACCAAGTGCTGCATGCCGACCTGTATCTGGAGGGAGGGGCGGTACAAACCCTGCACGCGCTCGCACAGCACGGTGATGCCGTCCCGGCACAGGTGAGGAGCAGCCGACAGCAGGCACAGGCAGCCGAGCGGCACGCCAGGCAGGCGGCGGACACCCGCACGGAGTCAGAGGCAGCCGCGGGCACCGCCATCTCCCCGGTGCTGGTCGCCGCGCTGATGAGGGACCTCCTCGCCGGCACGGACAGCGTGATCGTCGACGAGACCACTCGCTACAGCCCGACGCTCCGCCGCCATCTGCGTCCTTCTTCCCCGGACTCCTACTTCCGGGCGCGGGGCGGTCTGGGCCAAGGCATCCCGGTGTCACTCGGTATCAAGCTCGCCGCCCCCGAGCGGCCGGTGGTGCTGCTCGTGGGGGACGGAGGGTTCTTCTACAACCCGGTCATCCCCGGTCTGCAGGCAGCCCGGGCCAACGGCCTGCCACTGCTGATCGTGGTCTTGAACAACCACCGGTACCAGGCCATGCAAGCGGCCCACACCAGGCTCTACCCACAAGGTGCCGCTGCTGCGACCGGCGACTTCCTCGGAGCCGAACTGGACAACTTCCCCTCGCCGGCCGGCTTCGCCCCGCTCTTCGGCATGCACGGCGAACGCGTCACCCGACCCGACGAACTCGCCACGGCGTTGGAACGCGCGGTCAAGGCCCTACACCAAGGCACCGGTGCCATCGTGGACATCTCCATGTCCCAGTGACCATGAGCCTTCTCAGCGTCGCTGCTCCGCAGCGCGGTACGGCGCCGAGGTGATGGCCCACGCGCTGGACGCGCCGGTCGTGCGGGGGCGAGGCGCCGGTACCGGATCCGATCCTGCTGGACCGGGAGGTGCCGCTGCACGAGCACGGGCTGACCGTCCCGCCGGCGCCGCCCACGCGGGCGGACGACACGGACCAGGGGCTCGTCCAGTTCTCCGTCGTGGAGCCGGCCGGCGACGCGTATGGAGGTGCACAGAAGAGCCCTCAGCAGCTGAACCTGTGGTGCCGCCGAAGTTCACCGTGCCGCCGGAGAACATCGCGCCTTTGAAGTACACCCCTGCCGCCGGAGAACGTCGCGCTAGGAGCCAATCGGACAGCCGCTCGGCTGCCTCCCTGGAGCCCGGGTCGCCTTGTCGTACGAGCCGCTGCCGGCTCAGGGGGTCAGGTCAAGTACGCGTACCGGCTCCCCCGCCCACCGGTCGGGAGCGGTGGTGGCGATGATCGCTCCGTCGGGCCGGTCCGCGGTCGGCTGCGCGGCGTACTGGCTGTGGGCCGCAGCCCAGGTCTCCTGCTCCGCGAGGGCAAGGGGCGGCGGGCAGGTCCAGCTCGAGCACGGTGATATCGGGCAGGGAGGCCAGGTGCTCGGCCGGGCCGGGCCGGGCGCGGTCGGCTTCGACCAGCGCGCGCGCCGGGGCGTACAGGAACCAGTCCGCTTCGGCGTGGGCGCGGTGGATCAGGGGGGAGGCGAGGACGTTGCCCTGGCCGGCCGCGGTCATCGCGGTGTCGTCCAGGACGATGTGCACGGCATCGCTCACCGGCCGGCCGCCTGCGCCAGGCGCCGGTCCAGCTCGCTGTCCAGCTCCTGCTCCTCGGCAGCGGTCGGTGCGTAGCCGGTCCACTCTTTGAGTGCAGCCCGTGCCTTCTCGGCCCGCTCGGCCCGCTCGGCCGGGGTCAGCAGCGTCTCGGCCAGACGCGCGAGGTAAGCGCGCAGGGACAGCCCCTCCGCCGCGGCTATGGCGGCCAGCCGGTCCTTTGCTTCCTCCGGAATGCGGACGTTGGCGTCGGACATCATCATGCTCCTGAACCCCACGGGTACGGGTACGGGTACGTACCCGTACAAGCCCGGGCCACCGTATCGACGGTCGGCGGCCTCTTGGGGAGCAGAGCTCAGGCGGCAGTGCTCAGGTCCGCCGCGGTCACCGTCACGGTGGGGCGAGCCGTGGCCTTGAGGCGCATCCGCTCCTTGACGGTACGGGGGCCAGCTGCCCCTGCCTGCCTTGGCGCGGTCAGGCAGGGAGGCCAATCTGATGTCAACCGTTGCCGCGCTGCTCCCAAGCCCGGACGATCTCGGGAGGAATACGTCCGCGGTCCGGGAGTTCGTACCCGTTGGCACGTGCCCATGCCCTGATCGCTTTAGGGCTCGTTGCGGCATCTTCTGTGCTGACCCGCACACTGGGGCCGCGTTCTGGTGGGGCTGGAGAGAACACGGGCCCTGCAGCGGGAATCGTGCGAGGAAACATGGGGACTTGCACGGACCCCTGCAGGACGGCCAGGATGAATTCGCTAATCTTCCCGTCGAATGTGAACCAGCCGCCGCGCATGGCGTGATTGACCGTAATCTTCCAGGAGTCCGGATCTTCGACGGGATCCGTGATCCAGAAAATGTAGTCGCCGTTTCCTGTGACACCTGCGGCCAGAAGATTTTCGACATTGCAGGGAAGTGGCTCGGCATACGGGTCGGCCTGCCAGATCTGCTTGATCTGTTCGCGCAGGCGTCTCGGCGTGGGACCGGTCAGGCTGTATTCCTCATGCCCCCCGAGCTTGTAGAGGGTGATGAAGTTGTTGAAATCACCGCGCCCGTAGAGATCAGCGACCTGCTTGTAGTCGTCGGGCAGGCACAGCCCGACAGACTGCTCCACTTCGTCCCAATCGTTAAGACTGGGCTCCGAGGGTGGCGGGCACAGCTGAGCCAGAGCGGTGATCGCAGCCATATATTCTCCAGGATGTTAGGGACGCGGCTCGTCATGGACAGGGTTTTCAATCCAGTCCTCGATACCAAACAGGAGCTTTTTGTTCTCGTCGGCGTGCAGGCTTCGACCTGGATGCTCCGCGGAGGTGAGTCTGGGTCATCGTTGGCGTAGTGAAGGAAGACATTGCAGGTGACTACTTCTCCCTTCTCCTTCGCAGCGTTGTAGATCTGTCTTTCGAAATTGTTCATCTCCGGACTGTTCATGGGATTCTGCGTGATCGTGAACAGGTTCTCCGGGCCGGCCCCGTACGACGGCAGACGAGGACGACACCGATGGCTGAGGCCGAGCGCGGTCATCCGTCTCCGGGGCATCCTCAGTCGGACATCGTGAGCGGTCTACGCGCTCAGGCGGCGGTACTCAGGTCCGCCGCGGCTACCGTCACCTCGGCGCCGGACGCGGCATTGAGCCACATCCTCTCCTTGACCACGTCCGCGCCCTGGAAGCCCTCCCCGTACGAGTGGGTCGTGACCGTCTCGGACAGCTCGAGGCACTCCTCGCGCAGCCGGGCGACGGCGGCCTTCTGCTCATCGGTCCTTCCAGGGCTCGACTACCGGCCTCCGGAGACCTCGCCGGCATGAGGGTGCTCGGTACCGGGCCAGCCCTCCATGGGCTCCACCGACCACGGCAGGGACCGCAACAGCGCCGAAAGCTCCGCGGTTACCTGGTGCAGGCGGCTCTGCGCGGCGAGCAGGTCGCCAGGGAAGGAGGTCTCAGCCATAGCCGGAATGATACGTGCGTTCGAATCTGGTTCGCCTTCCGGCACGCCGGTGTCCGCCAGGTCCTGAGGAGCGCGCCCGTCCTCTGTAACGAGCGTGGGTTCGTCGACCGGCTGCACCGGCAGCCACGCAGCAGACACCCGCTCCTCCCTCGCCGCCGACATGGCCACGGTGGCCGTGGCGGCCAGCCTTCTCCGCTCGGGCCCGACGCAGGGCGGCGGCCTCGGTCATCGCGGCTTGGCACCACCCGGCGCCCCGCGCGCCCGGTACCTGGCCCACCGCACCACCCCCAACCGCCCGATGTCACACATCGCACCACCCACCCGTCATCCCTGAGGAACGGCCACACACCCACCCTCCGGGAGAGACACCATGCCCACACCCATCACCATCGTCGGCGGCGGCTTCGCCGGGCTCACCGCCGCCATCACCGCCGCCGAAGCCGGCGCCCGGGTCACTCTGTACGAGGCGCACCGCACCCTCGGTGGACGGGCCCGCACCGCCGAGGGCCCGTACCGCACGAACGAAGGCCCCCACGCCCTCTACCACCGCGGCCCGCACTGGTCCTGGCTGGCGCAGCGAAGCCTGCTCGGGCCCATGGCCGCCGTGCCGCCGCGCGAAAGCGTCCGGTTCCGCTTCCACCTGGACGGCGAGCTGCGCCGTACGCCGCCCCTCGGCATGCTCCGCCTGGCGCGCCGCAGGCCCGAACAGGCCCCGGTCGACGCGGACTTCGCCACCTGGTCGCAGCGCCTGACCGACGGCCCCGCCGGCCGCGCCGCCGCGCACTTCGCGGCCGTTGCGCTGTTCCACCACGACCCCGGCTCGCTCTCCGCCCGCTTCGTGCAGGAGCGGCTGCGCCGGGCCACCGCGCTGCCGCCCGAGGCGCACTACCCGCAAGGCGGCTGGGGCGGGGTCATCGACCGCATGGCCGCCCGTGCCCGGGACCTCGGCGTACGCGTCGAGACCTCCGCCCGCGTGGACGCGCTGCCCGACCGTGACGGCCCGGTCCTCGTCGCCACGTCCCTGGACGCCGCCCGCCGCCTCCTCGGGGACCCGGCGCTCACCTGGCCCAGCGGGCGCACCGTCCTGCTCGACCTAGCCCTCCGGTCGCACCGCGGCGACCCGTTTGTGGTCTCCGACCTGGACGCACCCGGCTGGCTGGAACGGTTCACCGCCCAGGACCCCTCCCTCGCACCGGCCGGGCAGACCCTCCTCCAGGGCCAGTTCCCGATCGCCCCGCAGCAGTCCAAGGCGGACGGTGTCGCCCACGCGGAACGGCTGCTCGACAAGGGCTTCCCCGGCTGGCGCGAGCGCACCCTCTGGCGCCGCGAGGCCGTCGCCAACGGCCGTACGGGAGCGGTCGACCTCCCGGGCACCACGTGGCGCGACCGCCCGGCGATCAACCGGGGCGACGGGGTCCTCCTCGCCGGCGACCAGATCTCGGCGCCCGGAGTGCTGACCGAGGTGTCGTTCACCAGCGCGATCAGTGCGGCGTCCCTCGCCCTGCGGGCCGCCCGCGTCACCCCGTCCCCTACGCCCGCGCCTTGACCTCGAGCGGAAAGGCTGAAGGCTCTCCCCGTACCGCTCGAAACCGCGCGGAGCCGCGACACCGCGACACCGCGACGCCGCCGCACCGACAGCGAGCTGGGCGACGAGGCCTCCCCCGCACGGGGGCAGTCCGCACGGGCCGCAGCAGGCCAGCCCGAGCGCTTCGCAGTCCCCCCGCGCGCGGGGGTGGTGCTTGAAAGGCCTTTCCGTGAAATGGATGCTTCCGCTCAAGCCGTGGTCCGCAGCGCAGGCGACGGCCCAACCAGCGGTGTTCCGGTCTCCCGCGCCGCTCTCTCGGCACGGGCCCGGTGAAGGGGGCGGCGGCCTTGGTCGCTGCGGTGTGGCGGCGGGGTTGGGTGTGGGCCTGCTCGATCGGGGCCGGCGCGTCGTGCGGGACGACGTCGGGCTAGGGGAATGCGCGGCGGCTCAGTCCCCGCATTGCGGCGGTCCGCCGCGACCCGCTCACCGGCCTGCTGCGCCGCGACGCCTACACCGCCCGCGCCCGGCAGGTCCTGCGCCGTTACGGTGACGACACCTCCGTGGTCCTGGTCGACGCCGACAGGTTCAAGCAGATCAACGACGCGCTCGGGCACCCGGTCGGCGACGCTGTCCTCGCGACGTTCGCGCGCGGCTCACCGCCTGGGCGGGTCCGCGCGCGGCCGTCGGCAGGCTCGGGGACGACGAGTTCGCCGTCGTCTTGGAGCTGCCCGTCGTCCGCCGTGAGCAGCGCCTCACGCCGCTGGTCCGGATGCTGCACACACTGGTCGCCCTGGACGACGACCAGGTGGTGGACGTCGCCGCCTACGTAGGTGCCGACCGGTTCTGCAGCGGGCCGCCGACGCCGCCCTGTGCGAGGGCAAGCACTCCGGCCGTGCCACCCTCGCCCGGACCACGCACACCGAGGTGCCGTCCATCAACTGCCGCCGGGCCGGCCGCCCGGGGACGGCAGTCTGGGGGGCGAGCGGCATGAGCACCATGAAGCTCCCCGGCGGCGACTGGATCCGCGGCATCAGCGTCCAGCAGCCGCACGCCGCCTGCATCCTCACCGGCGACAAGGGCGTCGAGAACCGCCCGAGGCTGTGGTCCTGGCGGGAGTGGATGCTCCTGCACGCGGGCCAGCGGATCGACCGGCCCGCACTGCGCCTCCCGCTGGTCGCCCGCACGATCCGCGGCCGGGAGCTGACCACCGGCGCAGTGGTCGGCGTGGTCCGCCTGGTCGACTGCCACCAGGACCCCGAGGTTCCGAGCCCTGCACGCCGTGGGCGCAGGCCGGCGCCTGGCGCCTGGTGCTTGCCGACGTCCTGGAGCTGCCGCTGCCCGTCCCCGCGGCGGGGCAGCTCGGGCCCTGGAAGCCGACACCGGAGCTGATGGAGAAGGTGTTCCAGCAGTTCCCCGGCTTCCGGCCGTGACCGCCCGGCGCCGCCATCTGCGCGCGGTGCCCACGCCTCCGGAGCAGGCCTAGGCGCCGGTCCAGCTCCTGAACTGGCGCCACGGCGCGCACTTCGGCCTGCCCGCCCCGTGTGTGCTGTGCGGCACCACCACACCGCTGAAGTCCCACGCCAAAGAGCCAGCCCACAAGGTCTGCGCTGAGCTCTGGAATTCGCGGCACCCCGGCGAGACCCGGTTCGTCTCCGACCCGCCCAAGGGCGGCGGGACGACCGACCACGCCTGAACCCCTCGCCTCCAGACGGAGGCCCCATGAGCAACACCACCCGCGACGCCGACCACGCCCGCGCCTACCCTGAGCCGCCGGCCTCCCCGCTCTGGCACCGGCACGGAGCGAAGGCCCGCCCGCTCACGCCCGCCCGACAGCGGCGCAACCGCGAGCTGCTGGACATCGCCCAGCGCACCACCCGACCCCGCTCCCCTCGCCCCACCGAGACCCTGGCGGAGGCCAGCTGATGGACACCAAGCACCTCGCCGTCGACGGTTACGTCGACGCACTCCCCACCCCCGGCCCGAGCGGCACCACCACCTTCGAGCTGATCGTCCGACCCGCCGACGCGGACAGCACCGCCCCAGACGCCCCCGGACACCGTCCCGGTCTGCTCGACCGACAACCCCCGCATCACCGAGCTGCTCCTGACCCGAATCCAGCTCGGTGACCTGCTGCGCGTCACCGGCACCCTCACCCAGCCCGCCGACCCCGTCACGCCCGGCCGGCTCACCGTCGACGCGCTGGAGGTCCTGACCTCGGCACCGGTCGTGGTGCCTCGCGAGCTGGTCTTCGACCGGTACGGCCCGTACGTCGTCATCTTCAACGCCGACGGCGCCGCCGTGCCGTCTTTCTCGCGTCCGGTGAGTGGGTTGGCGAGGCGACGAGCGCCGACCTCATCGGCCCGCTGATCGACGCCTTCGAGAACGGTGGCGCCCGATGACGCCCGCCGTTCCCGCACAGGGACCAACTGCAGTGCTCAGGCCCACGTCTCTGCACCGGCTAGTGCTGTGACCGCGAACCTTCGCCGGGTTGCTCCCCGGTCCGGTCGGGCGCCGCCGCGGCGGGCGCGAACGGCGGTGTGCCCGCGCCCGCACCGGGTACCAGCGCGTCATGAGGCAGACGGCCGAGGACGTTCACACCATGGTCCGGGAGGACACCACGGTCCGCGAGGACATCGACACCGCGCGGGACGAGGCGGCACTCGGCCTGTCGGAGGCGCGCCACGGCGTCGTGGCGCTGGCGGCCGGCGGGGCGTGCGGGCTGCTGGCCCTACTGTCGGCCCACTCGACGCTGGTGCGCGGACTGGAACGGGTCTGGGCGCCCGAGAAGGTCACGGGCGCGCTCACCGTCCTCTACGCGTCGGGCGCCTCCGTCCTGGTCCACTACGGGTCCAAGCGCATGCGCGTGGCCCGCGCCGCCTCCCGTGAGGCACTGCACTCCTCGGTGGACGTGGTCCGCCAGGTGGTCGACGAGCTCAAGGACGCCTGACCACCGGACCCCGCTCCACGGGTCCTTCACGGGTCCCGGCCGCCGGACCCCGCCGTGGGCCCATGGCCTGGGACCGGCCTCGGTCGGGCGCTGCTCCGCCGGGCTCATCGCCGAGAGCCGGCCTAGGTCGGGCGCCGCCCTGCCGGGCCCCCTCGCCGGACCCGCCCGCCCGCCGGAGCCGCGCCGCCGGGACCTTCAAGGGGCAGACCGCGCCCCGCCGGGCGCCCCCGCCCGCCCGTTCGGCGGGCCGTGACGATGGCCCCCGACCGGCCGGACACGGCCGTGTCGTCGCCGTCCGCACCGTTTGCGCGGCGAGGATCGGCGGATGGGCGTCCTCCTCCCCACCCTCTTCGCGCTGTGCGCGGCGACCGCCAACGCGGTCGCCACCGTCCTGCAGCGCCGTGCCACGCTGACCGTCCCCCAGACGCAAGGCTTCCGCCCGGGCATGCTGATCGACCTGCTCCGCAAGCCCCTCTGGCTGGCCGGCATCCTGGCCGTGATCGTCGCCGGCGTGGGCCAGGCCGCCGCCCTGGCGACCGGCCCACTCGCCCTCGTACAACCGCTGTTCATCCTGGAGCTGCCGCTCGCGCTGCTGTTCGGGTCCCTGGCGGACCGTCAGCGGCTGCCGCCGCGCCTGTGGGCGGCCGTGGCCGCCGTGGTCACCGGGCTCATCGTCGCCATGCTCGCCGCCTCGCCCGAGGGCAACCGCACCCACGTCCCCCTGGACCGGTGGGTGATCACCCTGGCGGTGTGCGCCGCTGTCGTCCTCCTGCTGACGGCCACCGCGCTGCGCAGACCCCCGGGCATGGCCCGCGCCGGATGCCTCGGTGCGGCCACCGCGGTCTGCTACGCGCTGACGGCCTCCCTGATGAAGACGTCCATGCACATCCTCGACGACGAGGGCGTCACCGCCTTCTTCACCACCTGGCACACCTACGCCTTCGCCGTGTGCGGGATCTGCGCACTGCTGCTGCTGGAACACGCTCTTCAGGGCGGGCCGCTGGTGGCGTCGCAGCCGGCCCTCACCCTCGGCGACGCGACCGTCAGCCTGGCGCTGGGCGTGCTGCTCTACGAGGAGCACCTGCGCGGCCACTGGTGGCTGGTGCCGGAGGTGCTCGGTGTCGGCCTCGTGGTGATCGGCGTGTTCGCCCTGGCACGGGCCGAGAGCGCCCGCGAGTGACGGGGCCGGCCGGGCCGATCAGCCGTCCTCGTCCAGCGCCGCCAGCAGGGCCCGGGCCTCGGTGTGCGCCCGCTCCACGTCGACGTCGTCGCAAATGACCTCCAGGCCGAGGGCCGTCATGTGCGGGGTTCCGGGGAAGTCGACGTACGACTGGTAGGCGAAGTAGGCGCGCATCCCGTCGTCGGGATCGCGCCCGACGCTCAGCGTCGCGAAGCGCTCCTCCTCGGCCGGCCCCGAAACCAGCGTGCGCGTGCTGCTCTCGCTCAGGTGGAGCTCGCGCTCGTAGCGGACGGGTGCCGTCGGCAGATCCAGCACCGCGCGGGCGAACTCCCGCGCGTGCGCCGCGTCGTCGAAGGCCAGCATTTCACTGAAGACGGGCAGCCCGGCGAGGAGCAGCCAGCGCCGGTGCCCGTCCCCCTCCGGCGGCTCGTACGCGACCGACAGCACCGCCGACCCCTGCTCCGCCGGCCGGTGCGGCCACCCGGTCGTGTGCGGCCACGTGTACGTGAAGACCTGCTCGAACCACATGCCCCGCCCTCCCCCCGAAGCGGCCCGTACGAGCCATTCGTCGTGAAGCCTAGGCGGTCGCACCGACAATCGTCTCGGAACGGTGCCCCGACGGAGTGAAGCGGTCCCTCCCGACGCGTCAGGCCCGCCGCGCGGGGTACGCGCGGAGCGTGACACGACAACACCACCAAACGAACGACGACATGAATCGAAGGCACTGATGAATCACCTCGTGACCGCTTCCCAAGACGCTTCGGCCGCACCCGCCTGGCTGCACGTGACGGTGATGGCCGTGGCCGTGCTGATCCTCTTCCACAGCCTCGCCCGGCGCAGCAACTGAGCGGCGCACAGCGCTGACCCGCACGACAACGGACCGGCGCGGCAACGGCCAGCGCCGCGACCGACCGGCACCGCGACCGACCGGCTTGCGACCGACCGGCTTGCGACCCGCCGGCGCCGCGACCGGCGCCCGCCGTCCTACGGGGCGTGCGGAGCCAGCCGGCCGCCCTCCTCCTGGCGCAGCGCCTCACGGGCCGCGCCCAGCGCCACCGCCCGGTCGTGCGGCACCACACCGATCCGGGTACGCCGGTCCAGCAGGTCGCCCTCGTCGAGGGCGCCCTCGTGGCGTACCGCTCAGACGAGTTCCGCCACCGTGACCGGGTGGCCCGGCACCACGGGGCGCGCCATCCCGGATCCCGCAGGTCCAGGGCGTGCACGGCAGGCGCCTCGGTGCCGCCCCGGTGACCCGAGCCTCCGGCCGCAAGCCGAGTCGTGGTCGCCAGGTCCGTCAGAAACCAACGGCTGGCCTCTGCGGGGTACATGTGGGGCCTTCGCCGCCGAACGGCACACCGCCGCCCTGCGGAACCTGTTCAACAAGCTCCTCGGCTGCTTACCGCTGCCGCTATCACTGCCTGCAAGCGCGGACCCTCTACGACCCCGCAGTCGCGTTCGCACACTCCGTCGCGCTCGCTACGTGATCGTCTGACCGATCTCACAATGCCCACGTCGGCAGCGGCGCGGCTTCAGCCGACCCAGGGACCCGGGAGTTCTTCACGGACGGCCTCAAGATCGGAAATCGTGCGCCCACGCGCATGGATCCAGGACTGGCCCTGAAGGCCGTCCCGGCGGACCAGCCGACCGGGAGCCGCGTACCAGCGGACCGGTGAGTCGTCCTCGCTCGCCCACATCGGATGGTCGGGAAGGCCAACCCGGGTATAGCGGGCGTGGAGATCCGGCACCAGCGCGTCGGGCAGCTCGCAGGCGTCATAGAGGTTGCCCGCCGCGAACAGCGACTCGCTCAGCACCAGCTCGACCCATGCCAGGGACATCCGGTCGAGAAAGGGCACCCAGCCCTGATGTGATTCAACCACCACAGGTGGATCGTCCTGCTCGACCCGGGTCAGAGGGATTCCCCACGAGGCGCAGCCCTGGTTCTCGCAGCGGAAGACCAGCACGCCGCCCAGGGCGTCATCGACATAGAGGCCAGGTGGCCTGACCAGAGGGTCCTGCTGCCGGGTCAGGTCGTCCCGACGGCCGAAGAGCGTATACCCCTCATGCAAAGCGGCCGGCAGCTCGAATCCCAGATCGGCCTCCACAACTGCCAACTCGTCAGCGCTGAAGCCATCTTCTGGATCCACCGGACGGCCCATCCAGGCGTCGGCGAACCAGCGCACGAACTCCCACGCATCGGAGCGAGTACGCACTCCGCCTTGCAGAGCCACCGCTACATCAGGCCCGTCCAGCATGCCGAGGACGCTACCCCCTTCCTCAACCGCGTGGCCAGCTGCAGGAGGCCAGGCGTCAATCGCCGGTGACTCAACTCGACCCGCCAACGACATGAGATGTCTGAGCACCACCGCCCCTGGCCGGAGAGCGGCTGGGGGCGAAGGCGCCACGGGGCGTCCGCGGCATCGGCAAGAGGCCGGCCGCCCCGCACCCCGAATCCGAGATGAGGAGCACACCCAGCATGTCCGATCGCCTCCGCGCCATCGAGGGACTGGCCCTGGTCGCCACCCTGACCGCCGTCTTCGCCGGAGTCCACGCACTGGCCCGAGGGCGTCGTACGCCGCCAGCATGCCGAAGCCATTGCCGTCTGCCCAGAGCGCACCGCGAAGCTGCCCAGGTAGCGGGCCCACTGCGAGCCCGATGCCGCAGCTGAAAGCCCGTGGCGGTGTAGCAGTGGGTCCGGCATCATCCCCATGTGATGGTGATGCAACCCGTTCTGGCAATCTCCGCTGCCGACGACTTCGCGCTCTGGCCGATTGGCGAGCACGAGTCATATGGCTACCTGGTGCTGAACGGGAAGCTCACTCCGGCAGAGGTCGGCACGGCAGTTATGCGGATCGCCAACTGCAACGCCTTCGAGCCGGAGGAGGAGCACGGGCCGTGCCCGAGCGACCCGCTCGGCACATTCCTGCACGGGCTGCTCACCATGCCGGATCTGTTCGCCACCGGAGGGTTCCGGGTAAGCGACGACACCACCGGCACAGTCTTCGTCGAGCCGGGCTGTTGCAACGGCCTAGAGACCTGGCGGGACTGGCTGGAGGTGCTCGACGGCACCGGCTGCTCCTACTTCGGCCACGATCCATCCTCGGTAGCCGAACGCGTTGGCGACATCGTCCGGCTGACGCTCGACGCCCGCGGGACGGACGGCAGCCCGGTGATCGAGCTGTCGGTAAACCACATACGCAAGCTCGTCACGGGCGCCCAGCAGGATTTGCAGGACTTCCTCAGGCTTGCCGGAACCTGGGCCGAACAACACCTGCCAGCACAGGCTGCCGCCGTCACGACCGCCCTGGCACGGGCACTGGACCTGGCACCCACACGATGACCAGCTTCCTGACCCACCGAGCGCACGTGCACGACACCCGCCTCCCTCTCCGCCGTCGGCACAGCGCGCTGAGGGCCTGCATCACCCTCTTCGCGCCGTACGGCCTCCGGGCGACGTACCACCATCTCACGCTCAGCGCCGCGATCCCCCGGCGGCTGGAGGCGGACCCGGACGCGCTGGTACGGGCGGTGGAGGAACTGCATGAGGCGCGAGTGCTGTGGCTCGCGCGAGCGGAGGAGTATGCCGCGCAACGCCGGGCGGAAAAGCGGGCGGGGCGGCGGGCTGTACCCAACCCGCGACCGTGGTGGCTGCGGACCAAGTGGGACGGTCGGGACCGCGTCTGGCACCAAGACCCGTTTCGCCACCCGTCGCTGAGACTGTTCGACTACGTCCGGCGACAAAACGCGATCCTGGACGGTGCCGAGCTGCCCGGCTGCCCAGCTTGCGCGGATGAAGGACCGCGGGTGCTGACCTCGACCGGGCACGGCTGGACTGAGCTGTGCCGTCGGTGCGCATGGGTGCTGGCTCCGTGTCCGTGCGGGAAGCAGCACCGGTTCGTGCCGGAGACCCCAATCAGCTGGAACGGGATCTGGCAGCGGGTCCACATGAGCGATGACGGCACGCCGAACCCACATTGGCCTGAGGGCTAACGAGGGTGTCGACGGCGCTGTCGATCAACGCGCGCACAGCCTGGGCGGGACCTCCTTGACGGCGGTGACAGGGTCATTGGAGAGGACCTTTGGCATGCCGAGCATGCAACCGGTCACCGCCTTGCGCCCCCGGGGGGCCACTCGACAGCAGGCAGACCGGGCGCGACGTCCAGCCGGTCCCGGAGCGCCTGGGGAACTCGGCCGCTTCCCCACGGGTCGCGGTCGTCGCAGTCCGCCGGATCCAGGCTGCTGGTCGCCTGCTGGACAGCATCGGCCAGGCCACCCATCCCGTTACCGTCCGGGCAAGCCAGCGCCGCGGCCGCGCCCGCCCGAGCTTGCCCGCGACCTGGCCGACTCCGATGTCATCGTGCAGTAGCACCCCCGGGCGGTGCGACTACACCGACGCGTCCGGTAGGCCGGTCAACCCGGTGATCTGAGCCATGACGGCGGAGTAGCCATCACCAGATAGCAGTCGGCGCGGGCTCCTCCTCGGAGCCCGCGCCGTTTCGCAGGAGCGCCGAACGGCGGGTGCGCTACGGCGGGCGGGAAGCGGCCCGTCTCCCCCGCGGCCGGGCGCAGCGGCGGCGTCCGCCAGCCCGAACAGCGGCGGAGCAACGCCCATAGAACGCGCGGCGGCCCGTTTGGACGACGGCGGCGGTGGTCCGGTCGGGCAACGGGCGGTGGCGGTGACCCGGCTGTGCGGCGGCGCCGACCGGCCAGAACACGCGGCCGCGCGGTACGGCTGACGCACGGCAGCGGGACGGGCGGAGACCGCACGGCGGGCGCGGCGTGGCCCCCGGTACGCGCGGCGTCGGGCGCGGGTGTCGGGGGCCGGCTCCCCCGGGCGGCGGCGTCCGCGGCTCGGCCGTACGGCGACCTCGACCAGCGGCCGTACGACGGGCAGTGAAGCGGTCGGCCGCAACCCGGCACGGGGCAGAGCGGCAACCGTGCGGCGGGCAGCGGAGCGCAGCGGACCCGGCGCGCTCGAAGTAGCCGTACGACGGGCGGGTATGGGCCCGGGCCGCCGGCCAAGCCGGGTGGACAACAGTGGTCATCGAACCGGACAGAAAGAGCAGGGGCGCCAGGCTCACCGCGGACAAGAAACAGGTGCTGGCAACTTCTTACCGGAGCGGGCGGCCGTGGCGGTCAACCAGTGCGCCGTTGCGGAAGATGCCGCCCAGTTGGTCCACCACGGCTGTCAGCGAAGACGCTGTTGCAGCCGGGCGCGGTGTCCTGGCTGCTGTCGGCACCGCTTACGCCGATCATCGCGCCGGGATGTCGGAAAGCGGTCGGCTGTACAGCGCCGTGCCCATGGGAGAGCCTTCACCTGTGACGTGAGCGCGGATGGACGCGATGTAGTCGTCGCGGCGGATGCGGCCGTCGCCGTCGGTGTCCAGGGCGGTGAACGCTGCTTCGGCGTTGATGGCCGGGTTGTTCAGTGCTGTGCGCAGGGCTGTGAACTCGCGAAGGTCGAGGGCGCCGTCATGGTCGGTGTCGGCGAGGTCGTACAGGGCGCCGAGGACGGGAGCGCACACGGTGTCGAACGCCTCGGCGCCGGCCCACGCAGCGTACTCGTCGAAGGTCATCCTTCCGTCGCTGTCGGCGTCCATCGACGCCCACGCGCGCTCTCCGAGGGTGCGGGCGGTGACGACGAGTCGGTCGTCGTCCTTGAGTCCCATGGCCAGTGCCACGTTCCTGGTGCGCGCCATGTACTCCTCCTTGGAGACGACTCCGTCCCCGTCCGCGTCGAGCATGGCGAAGACGAGCTTGTGCGCGGCTGTCTGGTCCATCGAGGTGCCTTCCTCACGGTGCGCGAGTGTGAGCGTTTCAATCCGAGTGGGCTGTCCTACCCCTCGGCGGTGCTGATCAAGGCGCCCGTTCGGGGGGCGTGGGGTCTTTCCCCGCACGTGCCGCGCGTAGTGCGCCGGTGGTGTGACTCGTGAGCCGGGGGCGGCCGAAGCGGCTTGGGGGTAGTCACAACCCTGGTGACAAGCCTTGCGGAAGAACGCATTCTTTGGAGGGCCGATGTTCGGCAGCCACAGCGCAGCAGTCGTGATGAGTTCCCTGGCCCTGGTGGCCTCGTCGGTGGTCTGGGCTCCAGCTGGTCAGGCTCATGAGCCGGTACAGCGGGAGAACGTTGTGTGCACAGGCTCCAGTAGCAGCACATACGACCCGCCCTTGACCTTGCTGCCGCGCCCGACACACGTCCAGACACACGCCAGGTACACGTGCGCGGTTGCTCCCGGCCGCACGGTGCCGGCCACCGGCCACCTGGAAGGCGAGTCGCCGGCGGCGTCCTGCATCACGGTGGGCAGCCCGCGCCTTGAGGAAGTCGTCCACTACGGTGACGGAAAGCGGTCGTCGATCGCGTACGACAGCAGCACCACTCTTCGTGTCGCCGGTGTCCTCGTGGTCAGGCTCTCGGGCCGGGTAGTCGAGGGCCGCGGCGAAGGGCTGGCAGCGCATCGGACCGTTGCGGCGCTCCCTGCGCAACTGCCCACCTCATGCCTGTTGTCCGGGCTTCGGGGCAGCAACGGTGAGGCCCAGCTGGAGATCAGGCCCTGAGCCGGACCAGAAGCGCGCATTCCCACCGAACCGATCAGTCGCACCCGCGCCCCGCCGAGCTGCTCACCGCCATGGCGGACCATGCCGCGGGCCGGAGGGTACCTGGCCCGCGGCTGCATGGCGCACAGCGGGGCGGCGGGTGGCCTGAACGTGTCGCCGTATGCGGCGGCGCAACCCCGGTACGCTGCACGGCACTTCCCAGGAGGTAGGAGGTGGAGACCTCGGTACGGAGCGGCGACCGTACGCAGGGCGCGAGACGACAGCGAGGCGGCGAACGGGCCAGGCGCGTGCGAAGTGGCCGCGCACAGCGATGGCGGACGGCCAGTGGGCGGCAGCAATGAAGCGCAACGGCCCGGCATCGGCAGGGCAGGCAGCGCGGCGCCGCACGGCGAACCCGGACCATCCTCACCCCTCCGCCGGGCCGGGTCTCCTCTTCGTCAGCGGTAGCGGCTGAGGGGCTTGGCCGCGTACGTACCGTCGGGCAGCGTGGCGTCGGCCACCTCGAACCTCTTGCAGCGCCCGGTGAAAGGGCATGACCGACGTCCGTTCCCGCCGGCCGGGTGCTGACAAGCCGGATCGGAAAGCGGGCCCCGCCTCCGGGGCGTGCGCCGGCCGAGGGCGGTCACAGAGTGATCAGCAGGAGGAATCCCGCCAGCGTGCCTGCTGTGAGCACCGCCCCTGCCACGGTGAATACCGTGTCGACCGTCGTTGACTCCCAGCCCTGGATCGCGAAGCGGCGGGGGTCTTCCTCGTCGTAGCGGACCGTCACAGAGCTGCCTACGCCCAGGCCACGGGGGGCGCTGCCGCGGCCGAGCCTGGAAGAGTGCTCGCACTCGCGGCCGTCGCGGGTCGTCCAAGCGACGACCGGATGGTGGTAAGTGGCTCCGTCGCCGTCTCGCCGGGTGTCGTAACGGACGACTCGCGCTTCTGCGGTGACACCGGTGCGACGAAGCGCACTGGCCAGGCGGAGGCCGTACACGCCGAAGCAGAGGAAGGCCACACCGGTCGCCAGGGGTATGAGCAGGAGGAGCCATTCGCGTTCCATATGGTGTCCGACGCGTAAGTGCCGGCATCGGTTGCCGGGCGGGAGGCTGCCTTCCCCGGTGACCCCGTAAACCCATGCATTCCGAGGGTTTTTGGAGCGTTCCCAGGCAGCGGAGCGGCAGGCGGGGAGCTGACCTTCCCCAAGCCGTCGCGCAGCGTCGCGGGACAGAGATCTCTCCATGCCGGAATGAACGGGAGGTCGTAGGCAGCGGACCTGGGCACACACGATGGCGGCAGTTGGGCGGGACGACGCCCGCACTCACACGAAACCTGTTGCTCCAGCACACGGCGGCCCAGACGCGGACCGCTGATCGGCTGCCGGGAACGATAAGGCCGCACGCACACCGGCCGGTGCGCGGAGTGTCGTCACCATGCCACCGGCAGGCGGAGAGGAAAGCGGCGGATGGTGTCTGTGTCCCACCCCACCTCCTCGGCGTCGATGGCCAGGCGCAGGCCCGGAAACCGGCTGAGCAGTCCTGTGACCGCGCTTTCCAGCTGGGCCCGGGCCACAGGTGCGGCCGGGCAGTAGTGGCCGCCCCAGCCGAACGTCATGTGCGGGCGTGCCGGCCGGTCGATGTCGAGGTCGTGCGGGGTGGGGAAGACAGCCGGGTCACGGTTGGCGGCCAGGTAGGAGACGTGCACGTAGTCGCCCGCGCGGATGACGGTCCCTTCGACCTCCACGTCCTCCAGTGCGATGCGCGGGATGCCCACGCCCTTGCGGAAGGGGATGAACCGCAGCAACTCCTCCAGGGCACCGGGGCGCCGGGAAGGGTCGCGGACCAGAGCGACCCGCAATTCGGGCCGGCTCAGCAGCAGGTAGGCGAGATTGCTGATCTGGCAGGTGGTGGTGTCGTTGCCGCTGAGGATGAGGGTGACGGCCAGCACCGCCAAGTCGTCGTCGCTCAGCGGCTGCTCACCCTGGGGCACCGGGGCGGCGGCCATCGCGCTGAGCAGGTCTCCGCCCGGCGAGCGACGTCGGGACGGGATCAGGTCAGCGAAGTAGGCGCGCAGGCGGGCCTTGGCACCGGCGGCGGCCTGCCGGGCGCCGGGTGCGGTGGCCAGCAGCCGCATCGTGCACGCGCGCAGCTCTTCCCGGTCGGCCTCGGGGACGGCGAGCAGCTCGCAGATCGTCAGATGGGGCAGCGGGGCGGAGAGACGAGTCACCAGATCCGCCGGCGGCCCCGCTTGGGCCATCGCGCCCAGCAGCCCGGCCACGACCCGGTCCGCCACCAGCCGCATGCCCTCCACCCGTTCCCGGGTGAACGCCTGAGCCACCACGCGCCGCAGCCGGGTGCTGCGCGGTGGGTCCGTCACATTGACCGACTCCGGCGACACAATGGGCTCCGGCGTCATTCTCGGATAGTCGCGACCGACGATGGCGGCCCTGCTGAACCGCGGGTCGCAGGTCACCTGACGCACCCCGGCAAAGCTGGTCACCAGCCAGGCCCTGGCCTCGCCGTACGGCAGCCGGATACGGCTGACCGGTCCACGTACCATCAACGCAGCCAACGCAGGGTCGAAGTGCAGTGCCTGGCTGAAGTCAAAGGGACAGGACACTGTTTGGCCGGGGGTCGGCATCGGGCGACTCCGTAGGTGCGGGTGGACGGCAGCTGGATTACGCCTCCGTCCTTCGCATACCTATCCATCCCTCCCCGTCCACAAATCCCCCCGATCGAGCTGACATACGGACGGCACACGGGCCCCCACACCCTGCCTGTTCCCGGGCGCCGAACCTGTCCCGGGCGAGGCCCGCGGCGCCTGCAGATCAAGCCTCAGCGCGGGACAGCGTCCGCGCTCAGACGGCTACCGGGCTCACCTACGCCGCCACCTGGTCACAGCCACAGCCACAGCCACAGCCACAGCCGAAAATAATCAACCTGGACCAGGCGGCTTTCCGCTCGCTCGGTCACGCTGGTCGCAATGCACGGCATACCCGAGCCGCCTGCCTTCGTTCACCTCTAGGAGCAGCGTTTGGCGATGGGCTGCACAGAAGGGTCTGAACCTCAGATCCGTACCGCTGGATGTGTCCCACGAACTCCGACGGTGATCAGGCGATGGTGGCGTCTCGCGCATGGACCCGTGTTGGGTCGAGGTGGAGTTCGTACGCGGTGTAGCACTCGCTGATCTCTGTTCCCACTGCAGTGCCGCAACGACACAGTCGATTCAGCCCGCCCTGGCCATGCAGGCCGCAGCAGCCTCCGTGGTCCCCTTCACGGTCGGGCGGCAGGTCCGGCGCGTCGTCAGGATGGAGAACGATCGTATTCCGGGGGCCTCCGGACGTGAGGAACCCGTCTCCGTCGGGATCGGCGACAGCCGGGCCTCCGGGAAATACTGCGACGCATTCGGCCGTGGGAAGGAACGGGGCGCCCCATGGCTCGGGCTCCAGAGCATAGAACCCCTGCTGCATGGTGGCCGGGGCCCGGCGGTACCCGTCGGGTCCGATCCCTCCGTCGAACTCGGGCCTGACCAGCGTCTCGGACAGCTGCACAGGCCTGGTCAGAGGGCGGGCGCAGGCGGCGCAAACAACAGTGATCACACGAAGTTCTAGCCCGCCGGAGCCGCATCAGCAAGAGTCTGCTTCCGGACTACAGCAGCAGGATCATCTTGCGTAGGACGCCGCATCCGGCTCGGCCGTAGGGCTGTCTCTTGATCTTCTTGCCGCGTCACGGCGTCGAGGTCCCGGAGCAGGTGGAGCGCGAAGCCGGTGAGCCCGGGGAGCCCGGGGAGTCGGCCGGCCTGATGGGCATTGAGGAAACCGGACCGGTCATGTCGATGATGCCGATCTACATGGTCGGCAGGGGCTCGGCCGGCCATGGACTACCAGGTGTTGCTCGCCACCCGGATGCGCAAGGGTCGCGTCCACAGCGAGAAACCGAACCAGGCCCTGGTGACTGGTCTCCGGCACGAGCCCGGGTCGTCACGGCCGCGGCCGTGACCATGAGGACCGTCTTCGCCGGCTCCACCCATTCCATGGTCCCGGCTATCCCGGCACTGCTCCGCAAGTCGGGTTGGTGGCTGCCGCAGCCGCTGGACCGGGGACCGGGCCCTGCCCGGCATCGGCCGGGAGCTGGTAAGCACCTGACGTACCGTCTCCGGCACCGCCAGCCGGTGAGGGCCCCGCGGGGTCTGGGCACCTTCACCGGCTGCCGCGCGGGGCGTCGGGATCAGCCGCCCTGGAGCCGCAGCCGGAAAGCGGGGCAGACGTCCGGGTCGTCCTCCGCGTAGAGGTAGGTGCGTCCGTCGCCCTCGGCGATCGACAGGGAATCGAGGGTGTCCCCGTCCAGGAAGCGCTGCGGTGCGGTGAAGGAGAGGGACAGGTGCCCGAACTCGGTGGCCGAGGTGCCGCCCTGCACCACGGTCCAGGTGCCGGACCCGTCGAAGGACTCGCCGAGTTCGTCCCGGTACCAGCCACCGGTCGGCCAGTCGTGCACGGTGACCGTGCCGCTGCCCGGCTCGCTCTGCGACGCCTTCAGGGTGAGCGTCACGCCCTGCGCGTCACCCTCGCCCCGGTAGGTGCCGGCGAGTTCCCCGGAGGTCGCGCTGGCCGCCTGCCTCCCCATACAGCCCTCGACAGCGGTGGACGCCGACGAACAACCCGGCAGGCAGGTCAGCAGAGCCAGCACGGCGGCGGCCGCCGGCAGACGTGCTCGGGACATCAGCTCACTTCTCCTTCACCGGAATGCGCTCGGTCCGGACGATCCTCTGGTCCACGGACGAGAAGACGCCCTCCTCGCGGTTGAACCTGTCCCAGTGTCCCAGGGGCCATGGAGGGCGTCAGTGACGGCGATGAGGTGGGTGCGCTCGTCATGCAGAAGCAGAAGTCGCTCCAAAGACGTGGTACGGCTCCGTAGGCCCGTCCGGCGCAGTTACCAGACCGATGTCTTGCTTGCTCCGGAACGGAGATGCCTTATTCCATCGCGTGACATTTCCTGCTTTCGCCGTTCGTAGGAGAGATGGCGTGCGAGCGGACTCGGTCCGCAGGACCGCGTCCAGACCGTCGACGGCGGTGCTCCGTGTGCTCGACGAGACGGCCGACGTACGGGTTCATGGGACGCAATGGACTCCCCGTTGCGCTGCCGCCGCCGACCGCCACGTCATGAAACGGGCCTCGTGGTGACCAGGAGGTAGTCGAAGTACAGCGGATGCCCCTCTTCGTCGGCGGGGTATGCGTAGGAGCTGTTCTTGGCGAAGGACATCTTGAGCTCGGGAAAGGCGAAGGTTCCGAAATCATCGTCATGGGACAGCGAGTGCCCGTTTCCCTGCAGCCGTTCAACCAGCTGTTCACTGGGAATACGAAAGACATCCAATCCGCCGAAAACAGCCCGAATATCCGCGTCTTCCTTGCGGAAACGCCACAGCTCCACCCCGATCAGCGTCCCGCCCTCGGGGAATGACAGGACGAATTGGAAGGCGGAGTCGTCGAGATTGACGACGAACACCCCCGGCGGTCGCTCGCGCCCGGGCTGACTGCTGATCCGGCCCAGCCTTTCACCAATCTCCATCGCCTCGTCGAAGGGCATACCGAACCGGAAAGGGCCCACGCCGACGTGCGGCTGGATCTCAACTTCCATGCTTGCTCCACTCACTAACGTGTTCACTCCCCGAAGGTGCCCCGCAGTAGCGCGGCCTCGTCGATGCTCCAGCGGCCGCGCAGTCAGCATGTCCTATCGCGTCAGTCATCACCGGCCCGCCACGGCGCAGGGGCGGGCAGCCGCTCTGTGGGCGAGCGTTCGATGCGACTGTTGCGTGAACCGTTTGCCACCGAAGTTTGACCGGGGACCGTCTACGCGGGGCGTTGGTGCCGCCCGTAGGTTGTACGCCGTCAACAGGGCGGCGCCGAGTGACCGTCGGCGCCGTGGCACTCGCACCGCGGGCCAACTCGGGGGATCCAACAGGGGGACCCGGCCCGTGACACCGGGAAGGAAACCGACCCGATGAACATTCGTAAACGCCTCGCCCTCTGCTCGGCCGCCGTGGCAGTGGGCTCCAGCCTGGCCATCGCGCCGCTGGCCTCGGCGGCCCCGCAAACCGCCGCCAGCTGCTCCTACCCGTACGTCTGCTTCTACAAGGGCTCCACGAAGACGGGCCAGTTCAAGGACGTCACCAGCAGCTGGCAGAACCTCGGTTCCAGCAAGGGCGCCACCTCGATGGTGAACACCCGCCGCGACGACGTCGTGTACACGCACTTCACCAACGGCAAGACCTGGTGCACCCCGCCCAACACCACTACCACCTTCAACTCGTGGGTGGTCGACAAGATCCGTATCAGCTCCGCTTCCAGCTGCTGACCGACCCGCAACAGCGACGGCCCGCACGCACGCGAAGGAGAGTGCGGGCCGTCCGCGACATGCCATCCGCGTCCCCGCGCCACTGCGGATTGCGTCCCACCCGCTGTGACTCCCGTGGACGGTCACCAGTCGTCGTCCCGTGGCGAACCACTCGATGCTGCTGCGCCTGTCGGTGGCAGCCCGCTGCCGTTGGCCGGCTGGCAGATGGGGTCGGCGGGCGCGTGCCGGGCGGGGCACGGGCGGTGTGCCGGGCCTCTTGTCCGGGTGGGCGTGGCCCCGCACATTGCCTGCCGGTAGAGGGCTGAGTGCGCGTCGTCGATGGGGTGGTGCTGGGGGTCGGAGACATCGTTCCGGCTCCCCAGACTGTGCCGTCGGGCCCCGGAAGACGCCGCAGTGGGTGGCGGCTTTGTGCAGCGCGGCGCCAGGTCGGGATGTTCCTCCAGCATGTCGGTCGTCGCATAGGGTGCTGCCGCGAGGGTGTCCACGTCGTTCGTCACAAAACGATCTTGGACACCCTCGTCCACGTCTCCGCAGGCACCCCTTGGACCACACACCAGGAGGAACCGGTGTCACACCCGCAACTGTTCACCCCCGAGGAGAAGCTCGCCGACGCGAAGAAGCTGTTGAACCTCCCGCGCATCGTCGCGATCTGCGGCTCCACCCGCTTCATGGCCGACATGAACGAGGCCGACCTGCGGGAGACCACAGCCGGAAAGATCGTCGTCAAACCGGGCTGTGACATGAAGTCGCCGCACGAACTCTGGTCCGATCCTGCCGAGGCCGAGGCGCTGAAGGCTCGACTCGACGATCTGCACCGGGCGAAGATCCGGCTCGCTGATGAGGTGCTCGTAGTCGGTGACTACATCGGAGACAGCACCCGAGCCGAGATCGCCTACGCCCGGTCGCTCGGCAAGCCCGTGCGGTTCACGCATCCCGAAGTCGATCCTGACGCCTGACCGCCCGCTGCCGCCTCTGCCACCTCGACAACCAGGGCCGGCAGCCCGCCGCCTGACCATCTCGCGGTGGCTTCGGCCGCCGCCACCCCACACTCCGCAGGCATCCCGTCGAGCTGAGACTGGTTGAGCAGCTGGAAACACACCGGCGGGCCGTGCCGGTCCCGTGCCCGCAGTGCCAAGGCGGCCGCGAGGCCCCCGCCTGCCCTGTGGCCGCCGACCGCTATCCGTGCCGGGTCCCAGCCGAGGCCGGCCGGGGACCCGGCACCGAGATCACCACCGTGCCGGACAGGGCCGCCGGCCGGGCGGCTCACGGATCCTCGGTATCCACATCGCCCATGACGAACCCGCCGCCGTGCAGCCAGACGGTGGTGCCACGTGATGCCTGGTGGGGGCGGTAGATGCCTACCAGCACGTCCCAGTCGGCGGGCACCGTGCGGACCTCGACATCCATGCCGGTGTGTCGGGCGGGGGCACCGCGGCGGCGGGGTCGGCGAGCTGCGCGCGGGTGGCGGCGGGGTCGTTCAGGTCGGCAGGGGGAACAGTGTGATGAACACTTCGAGTTCGGGATCCACGACGGCCATCCTCCGTGCCGGCCGCCCTCGCCGGCATCCGCCACCCGTCGCCCTTCCGGGGCGAACAGCGTTCCGATCGGTCCTACGCCCGGGCCATGGAGGCACTGGTCGTACGGCTGTCACAGCTCGATACGCGAGTCGAAGGCGCGATCCGCGTTGTGATGCTCTACGACACCCTGCTGCGCCGCTCTCGGGCACGGGGCGGGTGAGCCACATGGCGTCCGATGGCCGGCAGGCAACCGACGGCCCGCCCGGACCTGCGTCCTGCGTCCTGCGTCGAGTACGGCGTCGATCATCCTGGACGAGGAGGGGATCGGCACGGTGTGGCTGGAGCGCCCCACTGCGCCCAATCCGCTCGACGACGTACTGCTGGACCGCCTCGCGCTGGCCGCCGCGGCGGTCGTCGAGCGCTACGGCCCGGCCCGCACCGCCATGGCCGACCCCGCCTTGATCGAGCGCCGTCGCCGTACGCTCCCGGCTGCCGCTCGACCGGATCGGCAGCCTGATCTGCCCGGCCCGCCCGGTGAAGGCGGCACACGTGGCCGACGTGGGCGTCCTCCTCGCCACCACGGTGGACGCGACGTGTTTTCCGGCGGGGGTACGCGCGGCCATCGGCGCCGCCGAGAGCCCCGCTCGCTCCTGGCAGCAAGCCCGCACCGCGCTCCGCTTCACCACCCCGCGCCGACCGGTCGTCCCCTAAGACGCGCTGGGGGCGCTGGCGCTCCTGGCGCAGGTGTCACACGAGGGGGCGCGGGACAACGCCGACGTGGCCGCCATCGCCCACATCCTGGGCATCGAGCTGACCGAGCCTGCCGGACCAATCCCGGGCCGGGCTCGCCCTGTCAGCATGGCGGCTGCTCGACGACTGGACCACGACCGTGCCGCGTCGCACAGTCCGGCAGGCCCCCTGGAGGAGCCGTGGGACATCCCGCTACGGAGACCTGGCGGCACAGGGTGCTGAAGCGCCGCAACGACCGCCCGCACCGGGTAGCGGGCGGCCACGCGCCCCCTGCCACAGGCCGTGCGACGCCTTTTGCCCCGGTTTTGCCGCGGCTGGCGAACCCAGGCGCCGCAGGAGCCGTCCGTGGGAACATCAGGGGGACGGATGTGGGGGACGATCAGTCGCGCAAGGCTCCGGGACGGCTTTCCGGGGTGCCGCTGCCCGGGCACTCGACCGTGGAGGGGTGCTGCTAGCTTCAGGCGGCATGCGAACACATGACTACGACCTGGACTTCCGCGACCGGGCCAGGCGGGTGCGGGCGTGGGGCATCGGACTGCTGTCCGCCGCCACGGTGTTGTGGGTGTGGTGCGCCGTACTGCTCATGACGCCGTACGAGGCGGACACGGACGCCGGCGACCAGTACCCGGCCGAATGCGAGTCACGCCTGTTCACTGACCGGGCTACCGCCAATGACGGCCTGCGCCGCGGAGACTGGTGTCAACACGAGCGGGACTGGCCTGAGGCCCTGGCCGTCCTGGGGCTTTCGGTGCCGGTCTCCCTCGCCGGAGCGATCATGTTCACCAGCGGCAGCGTGAGCTGCCGGATGAGCGCCCACTGCGAAGCGATGCGGCACCTCGACCAGGCCGCCACCTCATCCTGAGCCCTGGGGCGCTGAACTCGCTGCCCATGCATCCTGATGTCGACGATGTGGGCCAGGAAACCACGATCGGCACTTCGCGCCGCAAGGGATACCCGGCACGGGCAGCTTGCTGCCGTGGTCGGCAGATGCCTCAAGGCGCTGCGCGCGCTCAAGGCAGCTGTACGCCCGTCCGCCATGTGCCGGCGCCGGACCCCCATCGGACCGGCGCAGAATGCGCGCGTGCGCGACGGCGATCCTGATCGTCACCAGGATCATGCGTGGTTGTGCGGCCGTAGCCGCAACACCGACCGTCCGGTCTGGCCAGGAACGAGGGAAACCGCCGCCCAGCCGTTGTGGGCTTCGCGCGCGCTGCCGTTCGCCCCGCCGACCACGCCGTGATGGCGGCCGTCGTAGTGGTGTGGCAGCCCGCGCGGAGCTGTGCGCCTTCGCCGCCTCCCGGGGCTCCCCGACGCTTCCGGAGGACTCCCGGTGACGCGACGCACGGGCCGGGCAGCCCAGGCGGCCGGGCCGGGCGGTGGGGTGACACGTAAGGTGTCCCTGGGCGCGGCGTGAGACGAGGAGGACCATCGAATGTCTGCGCCGAGCCTTGAGCACGCCGCCGTCCCCGCCGATGCCGGGGAGGTGACCCTGCTGATAGCCCGCCAAGTGGAACCCGGCTACGAAGCCGCCTTCGAGCAGTGGGCACAGGGCATCCTCGACTCCGCGTCCCGCTTCCCAGGACACCTCGGGTACGGGCTGTTCCGCTCCTCCGGAGACGGCGCCCCCTGGTTTCTGGTACACCGCTTCCGTGACGCGGAGGCATGCCGGGCCTGGCAGGAGTCACCACAACGCGCGGCATGGTTCGCCAACTGCGAGGGACACCGCCACACGGAAATCGCCCGGCGCGAGCTGACCGGCATGGAAACCTGGTTCGCCAAGCCCGGCTCGACGCGCCCCGCACCCCCGCGCTGGAAAATGGCCATCAGCGCCACCCTCGCGATCTACCCGATCACACTGCTCGGCAGTTACGTCCTCGTGCCGCACGTGACGATGCTGCCCGTGGCCGTCGGCAGCGCCGTCATCGCATGCGTCTACAACGTCCTGATGACCTACGCCGCCATGCCGGCCGTCAGCCGCGTCCTGCGCCGATGGCTCAACGGCTGAAGCACCCGACGGTTCGGCCCGTCACCTCGCGAACATGTACCTCTGGACGGCCTTGAGGTCCTTGTTCCAGAGGGTGACCTGTGGGTTCGAGCCGACGTGGAAGAACGTCACCTCGGTGGGAAGTTCGGCGCTGATCGGGTTGCCCGCCTCGGTGTTGGGGACGCGGCCCTGGAAGCCGACGGTCAGCGTCTCGGCGGTGGCCACCTTCTCCTCCACGCGGTACAGGAGCAGGCCCGCGTACGCCTTCTGCTTCGGGCCGATGGTGGCCAGGCCCCGGGTCGGGGACTCCATCGGCACGACGGGCGGCAAGCTGTCGTTCTCGAAGGTCACGGTCGGGTGGTGGTACAGCGTGCAGGGTCGGTCGCCGTTGTTGACGGCTGTGAGGAGTAGGTGCCTGAGCTCGTCGCGCGGTTCGGCCGTGGCGGTGATGGTGACGTTCTCGTCGCTGCAGGGGGCGGCTGCGGCCGGCTCAGCGGAGGCGGTAGGCTTCGGCGGAGCAGTGGGGTCGGTGGAAGGGCTCACGTTGGACTGGCTCGGCTTCGCCGAACCCGTCGCGCTCGGAGTGCCGGACGAAGTGCCGCCGGTGCCAGGATCCGTGCCAGCCGGCTCGCAGGCGGTGGTCGACAGAAGCGTGGCGACGGCGACTATCCCCAGCGTGTAGTTCTTCCAGTTCTTCCCGTTCTTGCGGGCAGCGGCAGCGTGCATGGTGATCCCCCGTATGCGGTGCCATGAATCGGCCGATGTGACCGACCCTGGAATTCTGCGCGCTCGGCGTCTTCGCGGACCGCGTCCCGTCTGATCGTTACGGACCTAGCACGTGGAGGTCATCCTTCCGTGTAGCCCTTTCGGGGTCGTCTGGCCCGCTGCGCCGCATGCGGGCCCCGGCCCATGGCGGCTTCGCCGTACTGCCGTCCTGCTTCACGCCATATCGCCGGCGTTCCTCGGTCTCGACGACCGCGACTGGGTGGCGGTCGCCACGGGCGAGTCGGGAGCCGCTGTCTTTCGCAGCGGGGACGCCACCCGGTATGCCAAATGCGTTCCCGCCGCGGATACAGCCGACCTTGAGGCCGAGCGTGACCGAATCGCATGGCTGAACGGTCACGGTGTACCCGGCCCCCGAGTGCTCGACTGGCACTCCGGTGACGCGGACGCCTGCCTGCTGACCAGTGCCGTGTCCGGGATACCGGCTGATCAGGTGCCCGCTGAAGATCTGCAGGTCGCCTGGGGACGCATCGCGGACGCGGTACGCCGACTGCACGAGGTGCGCGTCTCGCAGTGCCCATTCCGCCGGGACCTGGACGGCATGGTCGCTGTGGCGCGCGACGTCGTGGCCCGTAACGCCGTCAAGCCGGAGTTCCTCCCCGACGAACAGCAGCACACTCCCCCGGCCGAGCTGTTGGACCGCCTCACCCGACAGGTGCCACGGCTGCGGGAGCAGGAAGCCTCCGACACGGTCGTCTGCCACGGAGACCTGTGCCTGCCGAACATCATCCTCGATCCGGAGACCTTGATGTGTCGGGCTTCATCGACATGGGCCGCCTCGGACTGGTCGGCCGCTACGCCGACTTGGCGCTGCTGCTCGCCAACGCGCGAGAGACATGGGCGGACCAGAAGCGGGCGCGGGCCGCGGACATGGCGTTCGCCGAGAGGTGCGGCATCGTCCTCGACCACGACCGCCTGCGGTTCTACCTCCATTTGGACCCGCTCACCTGGGGCTGACCGACGTCGCGGGAACGATCAGGTGGACCATAGCCGGATGCCGCGGCGATGGGCAGTCCGGCCAGCTGCACGGGCATGCGCCGGCCGTCCTCCGTGGCACGCGAAGGCCGTCAGAAGACAGGAGGCCTGCCCGCACGGGTGAGTCGCATGGCCGTCGTCCAGCTCATGGGGGACCGTGTTCCGTGGCCTCCTCCGAGGCCCTCGGTGAAGCCCTTGATCGAGGCCCGGCGCGCTGAGTGGCCGCGCACGCGCCACAGGGTGAGGAGGGTCCACGTGAGGAGGTTGAAGGGGATCAGCAGGCGCGGGAGGTTACGGCGGGCCAGCCACACTCGGTTGCGGGCGTTGAGCCTGTGGAAGGTGTCGTGGCGGGCCGGGTCGGTCGCCGGGTGATGGACGACGACCTCCGGCCGGTACAGCCCGAGGCCCCCGTGGTCCCACAGCCGCCAGGCCAGGTCGATGCCCTCGTGGAAGAGGAAGAAGTGCCCCGGCCAGCCGCCGGCCGCTTCGAAGGCCGAGCGCCGGATCATGACGACGCCTTCCGCCATGACGGTGACGACACCGGGCTCGGCGGGATTCGATGCGCGCAGGCGCGGGATCCAGCGGCGCAGCGTCACGCCGGTGTCCGGGTCGGCGATGCGGGGTTGCACGTACGCCGCCCGCGGGACGCGCCGGAATTCGGCGGCGAGCAGGGCGAGCGCGTCGGGGTCGGGGATGTGGGCGTCGTTGTCGAAGAAGAAGAGGTAGTCGCCGTTGACGTTGGCTGCCCCGACGTTGCGTCCCTCGGGGATGCCGACGTTCTCCGCCAGTGCGACGGTACGCACGCCCGGTGGGACCTGGCGCGGTGTGCAGCCGTTGCCCACGACCACCACGTCGAGGTCGATGCCCTCCTGGGCGAGCAGGGAGGCCATGGCGCGGGGGAATTCCTCGGGCCGGTCGTTCATCGTCAGTACCACGGCACCGACGGTGGGGCGGGAAGCGTCTGTGCTCATGAGAGTGCGTCCTTCACTTCGGCGCGAGGGAGGGGCGGGCGGCTTGCCCGGTGTGCGTAGCATCGCTACGCCTCGGGCGCGTCCCACCTCGGTGGCCGAGCTGTCGTGCTGCCTGTTCCAAGCCGAGTGCGCGCGCAACCTGCTGGGCCGGAGCCGAGGTGGCCCGAACGCGTACCCCGCCCGCCTCTCCGGCGGATCGGGGGCGGCCGGCCCTGGTGGCGGTGATGAACTCCCGCACCGGGTCGGCGGACTCCTTCCGCGAGGAGGAGCGGACGCCGTACACGGTGGTCGTGGAGCCGGTCATGACTCCACAGTGTCCTACGGGAGCCAGGCGCTCGCGGTGAACGCCGTACCGCTGGACGTATGTCGGAACAGCCGGCTGCACGACCTGCCGGTCGCGGAGTGCGCCCGCTCGCTTCGCGTCAGCCGGTCTTCTTCCGGTCGAACCACATCGTCGCCGCCGCGGGGACCAGGCCGGCCCAGAACAGCACGTGCGGGACCGTACGGTCCGTCCAGGGGATCTGGGTGATCAGCAGCGCGCACAGCATGGCCCACGCCGCCTGGCCCAGGACGATCCGGGGCCACGCGCGACGCCGTACGAGGGAGCGCAGGTTGACCCGGATACCGGCGCGGAGGCGGCGGTACCGCAGCAGGGCGCCCAGGGCCCAGATGACGGCCATCGGGACCAGGTCCCAGAGCCGCTGGCCGAGCGGCAGGGGCAGCTCGCGCCGGGTCTCACCCTGGGTGGCGAACAGGTCGATGCCCACGGCGGCGAGGGCCAGGCAGAGCAGGGCCAGCCAGCGGACGCCGCGCAGCAGGCGGTAGGAGGCCTCGTCCAGGCCGCGCCGCATCGGCGCCGAGTCAGGGGCGGAGGCCAGGGCGTCGGCGTACAGGGTGGCGGCCTGCGCCGCCTTCACGCCGGGGGCCGCCGCCGTCCTCTTCGTCCACCGTTCCAGGGCTTCCTCGTGCTGCGGGTCCAGGCGGAGGATGGCCTCGTCGAGCTGGTCGGCGGCGTTCCGGTCGCCCGCCAGGTCGGCGATCGACCACGCCACCTCGTAGGCGTACACCTCCTCCGGCCCGAGCCGGATGGCCTCCTGGGCCAGGTCGCCGGACTCCCGCAGGGCGGCCAGGTACGCCTCGCGCGGGATCTCGCCGCCGTTGGCCTGGCCGGCGCGGAACGACTTGATGCGCCAGAGCCAGTTGGCGAGCAGGGCGTAGCCGTGCCAGTAGTCGGGGGCGAGGCGGATCACCTCGCGCAGCACACCCTCGGTCTCCGGGAAGCGGCGCGCTTCCCGCAGGGCGTGCGCGTGCATGACCAGCGCCCCGATGTCCTCGGAGTCCAGCGCCAGCGCCCGCTCCGTGGCCTCCAGGGCCTTGGCGCCGTCCTTCTCGTCGCACAGGTGGCTGCGGGCGAGCTTGACCCAGGCCCGTACGTCCTCCGGGTCCTCCGCGAGCCGGCGGGCCAGCAGTTCCCTGGCCTCGTCGTACCGCTTGAGGTCGATGAGCAGGTCGGCCCGCTCCACGGCGGGGTGTACGGCCGTGGTCACAGCTTGCGCCTCTTCTTCAGGTAGGTGACCAGGTCGTCGTACATGCCGCCCTGGTTGGCGAACATGGCCACGTTCCGCGCGGAGGCGAACCACGGCTCGGCGGACGGGACGACCTCCTTCGCGGCGGCCAGCAGGTCCTTCATGCCGATCATGCGGACGGTTCCGGTGCGCGCCGAGTCCAGCAGCGCCCGCTCCGCGGCCGCCTCGCAGACATGGGCCAGGTCCGCGCCGGACAGGCCGTCGGTGGCCTTGACGAGCTTGCCCAGGTCGATGTTCTCGATGGGCCGGTCCCGCAGGTGGTAGCGGAGGATCGCCTCGCGCGCGGCGGCGTCCGGCGGCAGGACGAGGATCGTCCGGTCCAGGCGGCCGGGGCGGCGCAGGGCGAGGTCGACGTCCCAGGGGACGTTGGTGGCGGCGAGCACGAACACGCCCTCGTTGGCCGCCGAGTCGATGCCGTCGAGTTCGGTGAGCAACTGGTTCACGGTGTTGCGCATGCCGCTGTGCGCGGTGCGGCTGCGCTTGGCGCCGAGGGCGTCGAGCTCGTCCAGGAAGATCACGCAGGGCGCCTGGCGGCGGGCGGTCTCGAAGACCTCGTGCATGTTGCGCTCGGAGTTGCCCATCCACATGTCGAGCACGTCGTTGATCGACACCGACAGGAACGCGGCGCCGAGTTCCCCGGCGACGGCCCGCGCGATGAACGTCTTGCCGCAGCCGGGCGGACCGTACAGCAACAGGCCGCCGCGCAGGCTTTTGCCGTACAGCCTGCGAAGTTCCGGGTTGCGCAGCGGGGCGAGGAAGGCCGCCTCCAGGCGGTCCATCACGTCCTGCATGCCGCCGACGTCGGCCAGCCGTACGGTGCCGGGCCCCTCCACGTCCCACGCGTCGGCGTCTCCGGGGTCGTCCTGCCCGTCCGCGCTGACCGGCGTCTCGACGAAGCGCGGGGGCACGACGTCTCCGACCTGCTGCTCGGCGGCCTTCCAGTCGAACCCGGGCCGCTGGTGCGGCGGTTGCCGCGTCGGCGCCGGCGCCGGTGCCGAGGGCGGGGCCGGTGTGCCTGGTGCGACTGGTGCCGTGGATGCCTCCGGTGCCTCCGGTGCCGCTGGTGCCGCCGGGGTGCCCATCGCCCGGGCCATCAGGTCCCGGGCCTGGGCGTCGCCCGGCGCGTGCTGCAGGGCCGCGGCCGCCTCCGCGACGGCTTCGTCTGACCGGCCCGCGTCCAGCAGGAGCTGGGCGAGGTGCAGTCGCAGGGGTACGTCGGTGGGTGCGGCGGCGACGGCGGTGCGCAGACTCTGGAGGAGCGGGGAGTCGTCGGGCATGATCCACAGCCTACGCCCGGCGTACGACGGGGGTTCGGGGTGGTGTGCGTACGGGCGTGGGCTGGACCGGTTGACCCCCGGTGCGGCGGCCCCGAGTGCGGCGGACGGTCCCGGGAGCCGTTCAACGCCGTGCACCTGCTGGCATCGGTACACGAGAGGCAGGGCCGGACGGATGAGGCGATCGCGGTGCTGCGCACGCACGGCTCCGTACCGGTCGACAACCGCGACCCGCTGGCCGAACTGCTCGCCCGGCCCGGCCGGATCGACGAGCTGCGTGCTTACGCGACGGAGGAGGGCCGGGACCCTTTCTAGGTGAGGCCGGGGCGGGGGCGGTGGGGCCGGGCGTTCAGAGGGTGATCGCGTTCAGAGCCGCTGGGGCCGGCGCCGGCCTTGGACTGCTCGGTGTGATGGCGCTGGGTGCGGTGGCGCTCGGTGCGGTGGCGTCCGGCGGGGTGGCCTCCGGTGCGTACTCGTGCCAGGCCGTGGCTAGCCGTCGTACCGCCTCCGACAGGACGTCGGGGTCCTGGAGGAAGTGCAGGCGCAGGCGTGCGGTACTGCCGCCAAGCGTGTCCATCGTGGTTCCGGGCAGGACTGCTACCCCGTGGCGGAGCGCGACTTGGGTGAAGGCGACGCCGTCACCGTACGGGAGGCGCACCCAGAGGGTCTGGCCGCCTGTGGCCGGTGGGCAGGTCCAGGACGGCAGCAGGCGGGCCAGTTCGGCCCGGAGGTGGTCGTGGGCGGCGCGCAGGGTCCGTACCCGTGAGGCCGTGAGCGGTTCGTAGGCGTCCAGCAGGCGGGTCGCCACCAGTTGCGCCGGCACGTCACTGCCCAGGTCGTGGATGGCCTTGAGCCGGGCCAGCCGGGAGATCAGTGCCGCGGGGCCTCGCACCCAGCCGATGCGCAGCCCGCCCCACACGACCTTGCTGAGCGATCCGACGCCGATGACCTCGCCGTAGGAGGACAGGGGCGGCGGCGCCGGTGCGGGGTCGAACGCGAGGTCGGCGAGCACCTCGTCGTCGACGAGCGGCACTCCCAGGCTGTTGGCTGCCTCGACGAGGCGGCGCCCGGGCAGGGGCGGCAGCACGGTGCCGGTCGGGTTGTGGAAGCGGGGGATGACGTAGGCGAGGGCGGGGCGGTGGCGGTCCATCACCCTGATCGCCTCTGTCACGTCGATGCCGTCCGGCCCCACGGCCACCGGGTGGGGTATCGCCGCCGCCTCCCGGAGCAGGTCGAGCGCGCCCGGGTACGTCGGCGACTCGATCAGCACCCCGTCGCCGGGTGCGACCAGCAGCCGGATCAGCAGCGCCAGTGCCTGCTGGGCGCCGGTGGTGACCAGGACCTGCTCCGGGCCGGTGGGAACACCTCGCCGGGCGTACCGTGCCGCGATCGCCGTCCGCAGTGCCGGCAGCCCGGCCGGGTGGTAGCCCAGGTCACCGTCGGGCAGGGTCATCGTCCGGTACGCCTGCGTCACTTCGGGCGTCGGGCTCAGCGGTGCCGCGCAGCTCAGCAGGATCACGCCGTCCGGCGCCTCCAGCAGGTGGAGGAAGAGGGGGTTGGACGTCTCGCGCACGCGGGGGCCGGCCGGCGGGATGGCGGCCGGCGCGACGCGCGTTCCGCTGCCCTGGCGCCGTACCAGGCGCCCCTCCTGGCGCAGGGTGTCGTACGCCGTCACGACCGTGGTCCGGCCGACCGCGAGCGCGGCGGCGAGCCGCCGGTCGGGCGGCAGCAGGGTGCCGGCGGTCAGCAACCCGTCGTCGATCAGCTGCCGGAGGCGGGCGGCGAGGAGGAGGTACAGCGGACCACGGCCGGCCGACCAGCGGCCGAGGCGGGCGACAAGGTCGTCGAGGGGAAGAGGAATTGGTTCCATCGCCGGACCAATCTGACGGGATTGGTCCTGTGGCCGCAAGTGGCTTTCGCCTTCACTGAGTTCCATGAGCCACGACGACACCGCAGCGCTGCGGCCCGAGACCCTCGCCGTTCACCCTCCCGAGGTCCGGGTCACCGGCAGCACACCCCTGGGCGTCCCCCTCCACCAGGGGCACGTCTTCACCTTCGACACCGCCGACGCGATGGCCGAGGCCTTCCACTCGCCCGACGCCTTCGTCTACAGCCGTCTCGGCAACCCCACCGTCCGCGCCCTGGAGGACGCCGTCGCCCGGCTGGAAGGCGGAGCCGCCGCCCTCTCCTACGCCTCCGGTATGGGCGCCATCAACGGTGTCCTGCTCGGCCTGCTCTCCGCCGGGGACCATGTCGTCGCGCAGCGGTGCCTCTACGGCGGTACGTACGCGGTGCTGACCGACCTCGCCGCACGCTGGGGCGTGGAGGTGACGTACGTCTCCGGAACCGACGCGGAGGAGGTGCGGCAGGCGCTGCGGCCCCGGACACGGCTGCTGTACCTGGAGACCATCGCCAACCCGACCACCCGGGTCGCCGATCTGCCCGCCCTCATCGCGGCCGCCGCCGAGGCGGGCGTGCCCAGCGCCGTGGACAACACCTTCGCCTCGCCGCTGCTGTGCCGGCCGATCGAGTACGGCGCCGACATCGTGATCCACTCGGCGACGAAGTACCTGGCCGGGCATGCCGACGTCCTGGGCGGGATCGCCGTCTTCAAGGACGCCGAGCTGTACGGCCGTATCCGCCACTACGCGATCGAACAGGGTGCCATCACCGACCCGTTCGCCGCGTGGCTGACCCTGCGTGGCCTGCAGACGCTGCCACTGCGCATGGAGCGGCAGAGTGCGAACGCCCGTGAGCTGGCCGGCCGGCTCGCCGCGCACCCGGCGGTGGCGGCCGTCCACCACCCGGCGCTCGCCGACCACCCCGACCACGCGGTCGCGCGGCGGCTGCTGCCGAAGGGCTGCGGCGGGGTGGTCTCCTTCGACCTCGCGGGCGGGCGTGAGGGGGGCCGCACGTTCATCGAGGCGGTGCGCCTGGCCGCCCTGACCGCTTCCCTCGGCGATGTGAAGACCCTGGTGATGCACCCGGCCTCCACCTCCCATCGCCAGCTCGACGCCGCCGCCCTCGACGCGGCCGGCATCGGCCCCGGGCTGGTGCGGATGTCCGTCGGGATCGAGCACGTCGAGGACCTGTGGGCGGACCTGGAGCAGGCGCTGGACCGGGCCACGAAGGCTGCCTGAGGCAGCCCGAGTACGCCGAACGCCCGACGTGGGCGCCTGCGGTGCGGGTCCGGGTGACGCCGGAGGCGCAGGGGCCCGTCGTCGGCCCGCGTCACTCGCTGACGCTGACCGCCTGGGAGGGGGAAGGGGCATCCCGGTCCCGGCCCGCAGTCCTGTTCCCCGTCCTGATCCTGGTGCTGGTGCTGGTCATGCTCTCGGTCACGGCCCCGCGGCCGTGACCGGGACCTGGACCGGCACCTGGACCGGGACCGGGACGGCTGATCAGGCCACCCGGTTGACGTGGCCGCCGCCCGCCTGCTCCGGCAGCGCGGCTTGCAGCCGGTCCCGGACCGCGATCTGAGCCGCGATGCGCTCGTTGAGGACCGCCAGCCGGTCCAGCGCCACCTGCAGGCCCTTGTCCGATGGCGGTGCGGCGGTCACATCACCGTCCAGGCACGGCAGGAACACCCGCACGTCGTCCAGGGTCAGCCCGACCGACAACAGGTGGCGGATGTTGCGGACCCGTACCGCCGCCCGCTCGTCGTAGACGCGGTAGCCGTTGGAGGCCCGCTCGGAGGAGATCAGCCCCGCCTCTTCGTAGTGCCGCAGCGCACGTGGACTCGTCCCCGTTACCCTGGCCAGAGCACCGATCCGCATCCGTCCCACCTCCTGGACCACTCCTATCACGCCACGACCGCACCGCCGTCGACCGGGAGCACCACTCCGGTGACGAACGACGCGGCCGGCGCGGCAAGTTGGGTGATCGCCCAGGCCACCTCCTCCGGGCGCCCGATCCGGCCCAGGGGGGTGTGCGCCAGCTGCCACTCCCGCACCGCGGCCATCCGCTCCGGCGTCAGGCCTTGGTGCTCGCCGATGGGTGTGTCGATCGCCCCGGGAGCGACCGCCACCACCCGGACTCCGCGCGGCGCCAGCTCGACCGCCCAACTACGGGTCAGCAGCTCCAGAGCCGACTTCGTCGCCGCGTACACCGAGCTGCCGGGCCAGCCCCGCTGCCCCACCGACGTACTGACGTTGACGATCACGCCGCGCGATGCCTCCAGAGGCGCCAGCGCGGCCTGGGCGAGAAGCACCGGAGCGACGAGGTTCGTCCCGAGCTGAGCCGTGATCATCGACGGCGACAGCGTGCCGAGGGCGCCGCTGCGCACGATCCCGGCGTTGTTGACCAGTACGTCCAGCCGGCCGTAGCGCTCCAGCACGGCGTGGACGATCCGCTCGGGCTCCCCCGCAGCGGTGATGTCGGCGGGCATCGGCACGATCCCCTCGTGCCCTGCCGCCGTCTCCTTCAGCGGTTCGCTCCGCCGGCCTATCGCGACCACGTGGGCGCCCTCGGCGGCGAAGGCCCGGGCGGTCGCCCGGCCGATGCCGGTGCCGGCTCCGGTGACGACGACGATCCTGCTGCTGTTGTGCGGTGCGGTGGTGTCCATGCGGGTCATCGTGCGACCTTGCCGCCAGTGACAAGGTCAACAGCGCAGCTGATCGACCGTCTCCCGGGATGCCCGCTGTCGGGTTCGGTGAGCACGGGGTGGCCGTGGCGGGCGTCGTCGACCCCTGCGGATGCCGCCCCGGATCGTGCGCTCGGTACCATCACGCCGGGAGGCCGCAGTGGGCCCGGCCAGATGAGGGAGTCATGAGCGAGGACGTGCTGTCGATCATTCCGACCGATCCGCGGTGGCAGCCGGAACGCGATGCGGTCGACCAGCTCCTTTCCCTGGTCCGGGAACTGACTCCCGGAGTCGTCGAAGGTGACGCCGAGATCGACGTGACGTGGCACGACGAGATCACCGCCGTCGACTGCGGGGGGAACCTGGAGAGGATCGGCTGCCCCCTGTGCCAGGCGTCCATCGACACGGAGTGGTGGGCCGATCTCCTTGAGGCCCACTGCGACGACGGCTTCACGACGCTCGCGATCGAAGCCCCGTGCTGCGGGGGTTCCACCACTCTGGACGCGCTGGATTACGACTGGCCCTGTGGCTTCGCCCGGTTCGAGGTCGCCATCTGGAACCCCGATTACCCCGCGTTCGGCGAGGAGGAGCTCACGGCGCTGGCGAACCGCCTGGGACACCCCGTGAAGCAGATCCGGGCCCATATCTGAACGTGACGGCTGCGCAGCGGGCCAGCAAGCCCGCGGGTCAGCGGGGGCGGCTCGGCGTCACGGTGCCCACCGCAGTCGGAGTGCTTCGAGCTCGGAGCCGTGCAGCAGCGCCTCGATCAGGGCCAGTGGGCCGGCGACCTGGCCCTGCGCCCTTCGCGCCTGCTGGTACTCGTGGTACGAAATCTCGGCCGCCCCCTGCCCGTGCGCGCGCTCGTGCTCCTGATCCCGCTCGTACCTGGGGTTGAGCACCCAGCACGCGTCGGGCATCGCCGGCGGCATGAAGCCGGTCACGCCGTCGCCGCGCCGTTCGAGCAGCCAGTGGGTCGCGTCGGACGGCGCGAGCGGCCACAGGCCTGACAGCGGGTCGCGGTGCTCGGGCACGCGGGCACGCGGGCACGCGGACATGATGCGCCTTGCGGCCGGCGGCGCTCTCCCGGCCCCCTCCGGCCGCCCACTGACCGTCCTCGGGCCGCCTTCTGGCCGCTTTCCGGCCGCCCGCGGGAGCGTCACCCGGGCGAGCGGCCGCCCTCGGCGTTTTGGCCACTGCCATGCGGAGCCGGGCCCTTTGCGCGGTATGGGTCGATGCATCGCACATGCTCCGCCACGCGCTCTATCTCAAGGTTCACGGTCCGTCCGAAACACAGGTGTTCGAAATTGCGGTGGCGTCGTTGATCCTCACGACCCAGCCGCGACCGACCAGGGAGGCCACGTGACCTCGGCCGCAACCCACGAGAAGCAGGACACCTCGCCGCCCTTTCCTCCTCCGGCGGAGATCACCTACAGCGGGCAGTACTCCGTCAACCCGCTCGCCGAGGTCTCCTTCCGGCGCATGTGCGCGCAGATCCCGAACGTGCTGCGCGGGATCGCCCGGCTGTCGTGGAGGGTCGACCGGCGCGCGGTGCGGCTCCTGGTGCTGTGCCAGGCGCTCACCGGTGTTTCGGCCGCCGTCCTGCTGACCGCGACCGCCGAGGCCATGGAACCGATCCTCTCGGACGACGCCGTCGCCGACCGGCTGCGCAGCGCCCTGCCCGCACTCGTGGTGGTGGCCCTCGCCGCCGCTCTCGGTCGCGGAGCGGGATCCGCGGCCACCTACGCCGAGCGGCGGATCACGCCGCGGCTGACCACGGAGATGGACACCGCCCTGGTCGAAGCGGTGTGCCGGGTCGAGGCATCCGCCTACGCGGAGGACGGGTTCTCGGACCGGCAGGAGGCCGCCGAGATGGGCGTGATCCGTACGCACGTGATGGTCGGCGACGCCCAGCGGTTCGTATCCGCCCTGATCCGCATGGCCACCGCGGGCGGCGTCCTGTCGGTGCTGAACGTGCTGATGCTGCCGCTGCTGTTGCTCGCCGTCCTCCCGGCCGGCATCGGCGCCGTCCTGACCGCCCGGGTGGACTACGAGACCCACTACGCCAACGTGGCCGACCGCAATGTGCGCGGCATGATGCGGTGGTGGTCCACGACCGCGAAGTACGCCGACGAGGTCCGCGCCAACTCGATGACCGACTACCTGGTCTTCTGGTACCGCGCCCTGTCGGACCGATGCGATCGCCGTACTCTCGCCGCCACGCCGCGTACCCTGCGGATCTCCCTGCTCTCGTCGCTGGCCGGCGGCTTCTTCCTCGTCGTCACCTGGGGAGCGCTGGCCTGGCTCGCCGTGACCGGCCGGATCGAACTCGCCGTCGCCGCCACCGCCGTCGTCGCCGTGCAGACGACGCTCGCCGCCCTGTCGCAGGTCGTCCTCAACGGAGCCGCGGTCTTCCACACCAGCCTGTACCTCGGCGACATGCAGTCCTTCCTCGACGACGCGGCGCGCCGCGCGCCGAGGCGCGGCCCCCGTACCGTGACCGCCCCGGTCGAGGAGATCACGGTCGACGAAGCCGTCTACCAGTACCCGGGCAAGGACAAGCCCGCCGTCGACGGCGTGTCCCTCACGCTGCGGCGCGGCGAGATCCTGGCCATTGTGGGGGCCAACGGCTCGGGCAAGTCCACCCTGACCCGGCTGCTGACCGGGATCTACCTGCCCGACAAGGGCAAGGTCACCTGGAACGGCACGGACCTCGCCGACGTCGATCCCGCCACCGTATGGGCGCACACCGGTCTCGTACCGCAGATCTTCGCCCAGTGGCCGCTGCGCGTCCGGGAGAACGTCACACTCGGCCAGCCGCGCACCCACGGCGACGGACCCGTGTGGGACGCCGTCGACGCCGTCGGGCTGCGTGAAGCCGTCGAGGACCTGCCCGCCGGGCTGGACACCCTCCTCGCCCGCGACGTGTTCGGCGGATCGGAGCTCTCCGGCGGCCAGTGGCAGCGCATCGCCTGTTCGAGGGCCCTGTACCGCCGTCCGGGCCTGCTGATCCTCGACGAGCCGACCTCGCAGATGGACCCGCGCGGTGAGCACCAGATCTTCGAGCGGATCAAGGCCATCGCCGCCGAGCGCATCACCATCGTGGTCACCCACCGACTGGAGAACACGAAGATCGCGGACCACATCGTCGTGATGGAACACGGGCGGATCACCGAACAGGGCCGCTACGACGACCTCGTCCACGCCGGCGGAACCTTCGCCGAGCTTCTGGAGCTGTCGCAGGACCGCTGACCGGCCCGCCGGGCGGGCGCTCCGCGGCAGCAGGAGGAGACCATCGGAACCTGGCGTTTCCGGCCCTTGGACGCGCCGCCTCAACCGACTGCCACTCGACCGACCGCCCGCCGTGTACCAGTCCCACACCGCGGCACCGGAGTTGAGGCCCTCACCCTCGCCCGGGTCCGCGGTCGCGGTCGCGCCCTCGACCGCGGCCGCGGTCGAATGCCGCAAGGAGGTGCGTTCGTTGGCATGATGAGGCCATGACGATTCACGGGGGACAGCAGGACCCGACCAGTTACGAGCTCCAGCCGCCGGGACCGGCGGTTTCGCCGGCGCAGCCGCCGTTGCCTCCACCGGGACCGCCGCAGCTGGCGCCGCATGTGCAGACGGAGGTGCAGACGGAGGTGCCGGGCAGGGCCGGCGAGACGGGCCTGCCCGGGCCGGAGGCCGGGGCGGGGCGGCTGGTGGGCGGCCGGTACCGGCTGCTGGAGCGGCTCGGTGCCGGAGGCATGGGGACCGTCTGGCGGGCGCGCGACGAGGTGGTGGACCGCGACGTGGCCGTCAAGGAGCCCCGCCTGCCGGACACGCTGACCGCCGGCGAGCGCCACAACGCGCACCAGCGCATGGAGCGGGAGGCCCGCGCGGCGGCCCGTATCGACCATCCCGCGGTCGTCACCATCCACGACGTCGTCACCGAGGACGACAGCCCCTGGATCGTGATGGAGCTGGTACGCGGCCGGTCCCTCGCCGACCTGCTCGACGAGGGCACGCTCCCCTCGCCGGAGGCCGCGCGGATCGGTGTCGCGGTGCTCGGCGCGCTCTCCGCCGCCCACGAGGCCGGAGTGCTGCACCGGGACGTGAAGCCCGGCAACGTCATGGTCGGCCGCCACGACAGGGTCGTCCTCACGGACTTCGGCATCGCCCAGGTCGAGGGCGAGCAGAAGCTCACCGAGACCGGTGGCTTCGTCGGCTCCCCCGAGTACGTCGCCCCCGAGCGCGTACTGGGGCGCAGGCCGGGGCCCGAGTCGGACCTGTGGTCCCTGGGCGTGATGCTCTACCAGGCCGTCGAGGGCGTTTCGCCGTTCCGGCGCCAGACCACCCCGTCCACCCTCCAGGCGATCCTGCTGGCCGAGCTGCCGCCCACCCAGCACGCCGGGGACCTGGGGGACGTGATCCGCGGACTGCTGCGAAAGGAACCGGAGGCCCGGCTGTCCGCCACGGAGGCGCTGGCGATGCTGCGTGCCGCCGCGGCGCCCCGCGCGACCCGGCCGGTCCAGGACACCGCCCGCTCCGCCACGGCACCCCCCGGCTCCGGCGGGCCCCTCGCGGCCGGCGACGGCTCGGCGCGCAGGAAGTGTTACGCGCTGGTGGCCGCCGCCGCCGCGGCGGTGCTCGCGCTGGTCACGACGCTGGTGTTCCAGTTCACCGGGGAGGAGCTGCCGGAGGGGTGGAAGCGGTACGACGAGTACCGGATGCAGCTCTCCGTCGCGGCGCCCGCGGACTGGAAGATCACCACCGAGGACGCACTGGACAACCAGGCGGGCCCCTACACCGCGACCCGCTACACCTCGCCCTCCGGTGACACGTCGATCCTGGTGGACGAGTTGAAGAACGTCACCGAGACCCCGCTGGCGACCGCGGAGCGTTGGAAGCGCGAGTACACCGAGGCCACTCCGCCGCAGGGCGGTCAGCCGGCGGTGGCGGCAGTGAAGCCGGACAATCACCAGGGCCGGGACGCCGCGCTGTTCACCACCACCCACAGCGTGGAGGCCGAGGGCACACCCCGCCGTCTGAACAAGACCCTCGTCGTGGTCACCTCCCGTCAGGAGCGGCTCACCCTCACGGTCTCCCTGCCCGCCGGGAAGGAAGCGGAGAAGAAGGCCGACGAGCTCCTGGGCAAGGCGCGGTCGGAGTTCGAGATCCGCGACCTGTGACGGACGTCCGGCGGGCCGTCCTCCCCCTCCACCCGGAGGGGGAGGCGGCGCCGGTACCGGACGATCACCGGTTGCGTGCCGCCTGCCGGGTCGACGCTCACTGGAACCGGGGGGTGTGCCCGAGCCGCGCCGGCCGCGGGGCAAGCGGTCACCTTCACGGTGGAGCAGCCCGAACAGGCCGCGGCGAGGCGCTGTCAGATCTTGCCCATGTGCTCCACCGTGCGGTGCCCCAGGCGCCGCCTGAACGTCGCGTAGAAGTCGGTGGACAACGGCGGCCAGCCCCAGAAGTCGAAGGCAAGGGCGCCCACCGCGAAACCGGATTCCCACTGCCACTCGGTGACCGGCACCGAGGCACCGCAGGCAGGACAGGGGGCGCTCCCCTCCCCCGTTTCCTTCCAGGTGGCGATGGCGGCCTTGAACGGCTGCCACACCTTCTCGTCCGCCGCGAACTCCTCCGGGTAGTCGATGAACACGGTCCTGCCGCCACACCGCGGGCAGACGGCGTACTCGGCCTCGTCCGCTCCCTGGCCACCGACGTGGTAGTCGCGCCCGACGATGACGGCGACCGGGCCCGGCAGCCAGGACGGGTCCGATGGGTCCGCGACGGCCCGCGCCCAGGCGGGGCCCGGCACGTAGCCCTGGTCCACGGTCGTGCTGTACACCCCGGTGCTGGTCAGTTCCTGCGTGATGAGTCCCTCGCCGACCATCCAGGCGACCATCCGCTCCGCGAGCGGCCCGGCCTCCTCGCCGGTCACCTCGACGTCGACGATCCGCTCGAAGAAGTCGCCCATCGTCTCCGCCTCCCGCCACGTGCACCGTGCACCGTGCCTGCCGGGGAATACTGCCAGTCCGACTTCTACGGCCGCTTCGCGGGGACCGGCCGGAGCCCGGGCCAGCGCGTGAGCATGGTGCGGCGCATGCCGGCGGTGAGGCTGCCGACGCCGCTGAGAGAGGGGTGGCCGGCGGTCATCCCGCTGACGACACCGAGCCGGTGGACGACCCGTTGCCGGGCCGTCACCGTGCCCCACTTCCAGTCCCCGCTCGGAATCCGCGCCAGGTGGTCCTCGCTCCCGCGGCGTGCCCGCTCGACGAGCGCGTCACCGCGGAGCAACCAGCCGACGCACGCGTCGGCGAGGCCGTCGTGGGCCTCGCGGCCGTCGTGGACCTCGGAGCCGTCGTGGGCCTCGCGGCCGTCGTGGACCTCGGAGCCGGTCACGGTGCGCCACGCCTCGCGGTAGGCGTACTCCGCCCGTTCCAGCAGGGGTTGGGCCGCCGAAGTGACACACCAGCAGGTCGGAAAGCCGATGCGCAGATAGGCCAGCTCCATCAGGCCGCTGCCCAGTGAGGCCTGCTCGAAGTCGACGAATCGGACGCCCGTCGCGGTGTGGAGGTCATTCCCCGGACAAGGATCGCCGTGGAGCAGCGCGTGCCCGGGGGCGTGTGCGAGCCGGCTCACGAGGGCGTGGAGTTCCTCGGGAACACCGGGCGGGACAGGCGTCTCGAGGGCCGCGGCCAGCCTGAGGAAGGAAGCGACGTCGGCCTCGTTCGGGCCCTGCCATCGGGGCAGCACCCCCGTGTCCCGCGGGCCGGCGGTGGCGTGCAGGCGGGCCAGCGCGGCCGCGTAGTCGACGATCCAGTCGCTGGACGGGCGCCGGTGCTCCAGATGCTCCAGATGCTCCAGATGCTCCAGATGCTCCAGCACCCGCTCGCCGGGGTCGGTGGCCAGCAGCGCGGGCACCACGGGCGTTTCGGCACGGGCGGCGAGGCGCAGGGCGGCGACCTCGCGGGCGTAACGCTCGTCGGCATCGGGGCCGTCGACGATCTGCTTCACCACCGCCACTGTCTCCGGCAGTTGGACGCGCCACACGCGCGAGCGCGGGCTGCTGCCCAGTCTGCGCCAGTAGCGGGATGATCCCAGCTCGGCCCGTAACCCGTCCCCCCACGCCGGTGCCCGTCGCGACCACATGGGCCCATCCTTCCACGCGGCCGCGGGCCGGTGGGCCCGGGCTGAGCCCGCATCGGATGGCCAGGACACCCGCTCGGCGAGACGCTGGGACATCTAAGGGAGACAGCGGAACATTCACCCGCTCATTGGATCTTCCTAGAGTCGAGGCATCGAGAAGCGGCCGGACAACCTGCCGCTCCAGCAGTCGACTTGAAGGAGCACCCGCCATGCGCGCTGTCGTCCAGAAGACTTTCGGCGGACCCGAGGTACTGGAGGTCGTCGAGACCGAACGCCCCGCTCCCCTCGGCGCCGAGGTGCTGATCCGCGTGCACGCCGGCGGCGTCAACCCGGTGGACGCGGCCGTGCGCTCCGGCGCCCTGCCGCTGCTCGGCGAGCCGCCGTTCGGGGTCGGGTGGGACGTCTCCGGTGTCGTCGAGGAAGTAGGGCCGGGGGCACGGTTCAAGCCCGGTGACGAGGTGTTCGGCATGCCGTTCTTCCCCCGGGCCGCCACCGGGTACGCCGAGTACGTCGCCGTCCCCTCCCGCCAGGTGGCGCGCAAGCCGGCCGGTCTCGACCATGTGCAGGCCGCCGCCCTTCCCCTGGCGGGACTGACCGCCTGGCAGGGCCTGGTCGACGCCGCGCGGTTGGAGGCGGGCCAGCGGGTGCTGATCCACCGGGCGGCGTGGGGCACCTGGCCGTCCAGATCGCCAAGGCCCGGGGCGCGCACGTGATCGCCCTGGCGAGCGAGCCGAAGCACGCGTTCGTACGCTCCCTCGGCGCCGACGAGGTGATCGACTACCGCACCACCGACTACGCCGTGGCCGTCCGGGACGTCGACGTCGTCTTCGACTCCAGCTCCGAGGGCACCCGTTCCCTCGAAGTCCTGCGCCCCGGGGGCACCCTCGTCAGCATCATGGAGCACTGGAACCGGGATCTCGCCGCGCGGATCGAGGCGGCCGGGCGTCGCTTCGCCGGTGTCTCCGTCGAACCCGACTACGCCTCCCTGGAGGCCATGGCCGCGCTCGTCGACTCCGGGCTCCTTCGCCCCCACATCGCCGAGACCTTCCCGCTCGAAGAGGCGGCCAAGGCCCATGAACTGGTCGGCTCGGGGCGCGTGCAGGGCAAGGTCGTCCTGACCATAGCCTGAGCCCGGCAGGGAAGAGAGACGCGGAGGTGTGGTGCGATGGACGTGCTGACAGAGGCCCTGAACTCGATGAAGACCCAGGTGCCCACCTCCGTACGGACCGAGGGCCGGGCGCCGTGGGGCCTGCGCCTGCCCCCGGCGGCGGGCGCGGGATTCCACGTGGTCCTGCGCGGGACGTGCTGGCTGGTCCCCATGGACGACACGGTGCGCCTGGAGCCGTTCGTCCTGAACCCCGGCGACGTGGTGTTCCTGCGCAACGGCCCCGGGCACGCGCTGGCCGACCACCCCTCCACCCCCGCCCATGAGGAACGCCCCGACCAGTTCCACCCCGACGGGCCCATCGGCACCGTCACCGTCGGCGGCGACGGCCCCCGTACGACCCTGCTGTGCGGGAACTACCACCTCGACCAGGCCCGTCCCCATCCGCTGGTCCGCCAGCTCCCCGAGGTCGTGCACCTCTCCACCGGGCTCGGCCACCACCCCGAACTCAGCGCGGCCGTCGGCCTCCTCGCCGCCGAGTTGGAGAACCCGCGCATCGGCTCCGCCGGCATCGTGCCCGCGCTGATCGAATCGCTGCTGCTCTACATCCTGCGCGCCTGGTTCGAGTCCCAGCCCGCGGCCACGGCCACGGGCTGGGCGGCGGCGCTCACCGACCCGGCCGTCGCCCCGGCGCTCGCGTCCCTCCACGAGAAGCCCGACGCCCAGTGGACCGTCGAGTCCCTCGCCCGGTCCGCGGGCCTGTCCCGGGCCGCCTTCGCCCGCCGCTTCACCGCGCTCGTGGGCGAGCCGCCCATGGCGTACCTCACGCGCTGGCGGATGACCACGGCCGCCACGCTCCTGCGCGAGTCGGAGGTGCCTCTGACGACCGTGGCCGCCCGCACCGGATACAGCTCCGAGTACGCCTTCGCCAAGGCCTTCAAGCGCGAGTACGGGCTGGCGCCGGGCGGCTACCGCCGCCAGTCCCGCAGCGCCGCCTAGGGGTGTCGGCGGGCGAGCCCGCTACCGCGGTGGGGGCGCCGGGGTGTGCAAGGCCTCGACCCTGCGCCGCAGCAGCTGCAGGGCGCCGCGCTGCCGCCCCGGGACCCGGCCGCGCAGTCTGACGAGGGCGGGGGCCAGCGCGCGGGCGGCCTGGGCGTCGCGGAGCTGTTCCCACTGGTGGTGGGCGCGGTCGACGGCGCCTTCCACGTCCGGGTGGTCCGGGGCCTGTTGGCGCTGGAGGCGGGCCTCGGCGGCGGCGATCCACAGCTCGCAGCTCCGCGCCGCGTCGTGGGCGAGGCGGGCGAGGTCGGCGCGGACCTCCAGCCAGTGGATGACCTGCGGCGAGCCGGGCCCGTACGCCTGCAGGGCCTCCTGCTCGCACGCCTGAGCGGCGGCCTGGGCCTCTCCGTGGCGTCCGGCCTTCGCGGCGCCGAGGATCGCGGGCAGCGGGTCCGGCGTACCGCCGGGTACGGGCGGTACGGGCGGTACGGGTGTCACGTGCGCTACCGGGGCCGCCGGGACCGCCGCTTGCGGGGGCACAGCGGGCCCCTGCGCCGTCCCGGCGCCCGACGGGGGCTCGGCGGCGAACAGCAGGCTGCCCTCGGCACCGGCCTGCACCGCGGCCTGGGCGTGCAGGTCGGCGAGGGACGGGCGCGCTCCGCTGCGCCAGATCGACGTACAGGCTCTCAGGTAGTCGGGTGTCGCGAGCGTACGACGGTCCGGAGGTGGCGCGACGCGCCCGTAGACCCGTATCCCGTAGCCGAGCGCCAGCTCGGACGGCCGCGTCGCCAGCCGCTCCCACACCGCCGCGTCGGCGACCAGGTCCACGACCACCACGGTCGTGCCGGGGCGGCGGAGCTTGAGTTCGCCGGTGATCCAGTGCCAGGGCAGTGCGGTGTAGCGCAGGGTGGAGGGTGTCGTACGGGCGAGCGCGAAGTGCGGCAGACGCTGCTTGTGGTCCAGGTGGAGCTGGCCGGTGATGTAGAGCGCCAGCGGCCCGGGTGAGGCCACGGCGGCGCGCAGACGGGTCAGCACCGCCTGCGGTTCGAGTGGGTCGGCGAGTTCGACGAGCGTCGCCGCGGCCGTTCCCGTCAGTGCCGCCGGAGGTACCGCCGCGAGCGCCGGCAGGACGCTCACCGCGTCGATGAGACGTCCCTTGCCGACGGGTGAGGCCGCGAGGACGAGCGCCGTCCCTGCCCCATCGTGCCCATTGATCACCACGTCAGCACCGTATCGGCTCCGCGTGGAGGGACGGCAACCGGAGGGCCGGGGCCCGCCGCGCTCACAGGGCGATCAGTCCCGCTCGCGTCTCCGTGAAGCCGCAGGCGTCGAAGTAGAACGGACGCAGGTGCTCCTCGAAGTCGACGTGCAGCCACGCGCACTTGGCGGCACGGGCTCCTTCGGCCGCGGCCGCGACGAGCGCGGCTCCGACCCCTCTCGACCGGAACCGCCGGGCGACGACCGTGTCCAGGAGGAAGGCGTGGGCCCCGCCGTCCCAGGCGACGTTGACGAAGCCGATCAGAGCGCCGTCTTCCCGTGCGCAGACCCAGCCGAGGCTGTGGCGCTGGAGGCGGTCCCGCCAGTCGGTCCGTGCGACGGGGTGGCCGAAGCCGTCGGCGTGCAGCGCGTTGAGGGCGGTGTTGTCGACGTCGCCCCGCCACTCGTACGTGATCGTCACACCCCGATCGTACGTCTGTGCCTGCCCCGCGCGACGTGCCGTACTCGTCAAGGGAGTTGTCGCGCATTCGGCTGACACCCGGCCGCCCGCTTCCTAGAGTACGGAGTCTCGGATCTGGCGGGGGTGGGTGCCGTGGGACGTGCGGGTGACAGAGGGAGGATCGTCTTCCTCTGCGTGTTTCTGATCGTGCTGGGCGGCCCGTGGACGCGTGAGGCGCTCATCGCGTCGTGGCCGGAGAACCACGTGCTCTCGCTGGTCCACCAGGCGCTGTTCGTGCCTCAGTGGGACCTGTCGCCGGAAACCGACCCCGTGGCCCGCGAGGTGGGCTGGCCGGCCAACCTGGGGACCGTGGCGCTGCTGGCCGGGGTCGTCCTCGTCGTTCCCCGGCTGGTCGCCCGCGGTCCCGCGACAGGCGTACGGTGGGCCGCCGCGCTGGGGGCGGGGGTGTTCGTCTCGGTCCTGAGCATGGTGGTGTCCTGGACCGTGGTCGCGAACGCCGGGCCCGGCGTGTTCCTCGCCTACGGCCGGGACGCCGACGGCATCCTCGTCACCTTCCTCGTCGACGGTCTGGTCTTCGGCGTACTGCTGGGCCTCCTGATCGCGTTCCTGTACGCGGGTACGTACACGGCCGCGCAGGCCCGGGGCCGGACGGCCTCACGTATCCGCGCACCGCGCGCACTCCGTGAACGGAGCACCGCCATGACGCACGTATCCCCGGACGTCCCCGATGCCGTCGCGACCGGCGCCGGGCCGAGGGACGCCACCCGCTACCTGTGTGCCGCCGCGTACACGGACCCGGCCTTCGCCCGCCGTGTGGTGGAGGACGTGCTGGGGGACGGGCTCGGTGCGATCGCCGTGTCGCCCGGGGTCGATCTGGTGCCGGTCGCCCGGCACAGCCTCACCGCCCGGCGGCTGCGCCGGCAGCGGGACCGCGAGCTGACCGTGGCCTTCGGCGTCATCGCGCTGTTCGGTCCTCTGTGGCTGGTCTTCGCCCGGGTGGCCTTCGGGGCCCTGGGGTCGGCCGCCCGGCCGCGGGCACGGCAGCATGCGGTACGCGGACGGGAACTGCCGTACGCGTCCGGGGCCGTGTGGCGGCTCGCCGGCACGGCGGTCGCCCTCCTCCTGGTGGGCGTGCTGGTGGGTACGTGGTTGTCGTCCCTGCCGCTCCCCGGCCTGGTGAAGTGGCTCGTCGGCGGCTACTCGTGGGGCATCTCGTCGCTCGTCGCCGTCATCGTGGGCGGCGTACTCGCGCTGCGTACCGTCACCGCCGAGGAGGCGGACGTCGACGCGCGGCTGCGCGGCGCGCTGCGGCGTGACGCCTTCGACCCGGAGGCCCTGCCACGGCCGGGCGCGGTGGAGCCGTGGGCGGCGGAGCGGATCGCGGCGGTGGCGGAGGCCCAGCGCGGCAACGTCACGTGCTACAGCGGCTTCTCGCCGTTCATCGGGTACGGAAGGCAGGAGTCCCAGTGGACGCTGTCGTTGCCGCTGCTGCCGGCCGAGCCCGCGCCCGGAGCGGGACGGCACGAACCGCCGGCGGGCGTCGCCGACTTCACCGCCTGGGACGTGGTGGAGCGGTTGCGTCACCGGCTGCGCGCGGCGGCGGGCGGCCTGCCGGTCGTCCCCGGCCCCGGCCCCGGCCCCGGCCGGCGGCATGACGACGGGGCGCCGGGCGCCGGGGCTCGGGATGCGCGGCTCGTGGGGCTCGCCGTGGAGGACCGGGTGTTCGTCAGTGGGCGGGAACTCACCGAGGACGGGCCCTTCCTGCCCGACCCGCTGCGCGCGCCCGTCACCCGGCTTCCCGCCGAGGAGCTGGAGCGCATCGCCACGCACCCCGACGGGGTGGCCCGCCACTGCCTGGCGGCTCACCTCCCCCTGTGGGGCGGCGAGGTCGTGCCCAGCCACTTCCTGCACGTGGCGGTGGTGGGCAGGACGCTCCACCTGCGCTGCGAGCGCTTCGTCCTCGGGCCCGTACGGCGCGATCTGCACGCGGTCGACGTGCTTCTGCGCAGCCCCGACGACGCGCGTCTGGCGCTGACGGTCAAGGCGCTGGGGCGTACCGGCCCGGCGCTGTGGGGCGCGCCCCGGTCCTGGCTGGCGGACGTCCTCGCGGAGCGCCGCCGGGCCCGCCGACTGCTCCACGAGCAGATGGCGGCGGACGACGACCCCGCTTACGACCGGGGCGCCCGCGTGAGCGTCCGCGAGGAGGTCCAGGGCCCGGAGTACTTCCACCACTTCCAGTTCGGCGACGCGCAGCGCGTGCTGAACGCCCTGGACCGGCACGCCCTCGCGGCCGTCCGGGACTTCCTGGACGAACACGGCGTGGACACGGCCGACTTCCGTAGCCAGACGCAGACGATCCTCAACCACGGTGTCCTGCAGACGGGCGGCGTCAGCGTGGTGGGGAACCAGGCTGTGGGCCAAGGCGCCCAGGCGACCGCGGAGTCGGCCACGGCCACCGCCGCACCCGCGGCCGGGAACCCGGCGCGGTCCGGTGGCCCCGCCCAGCGATAGGAGAGGCACGTGTCCGGTCAAGCTCCCCAGTCCCCCTCCCCCGACGAGCCGTCCCGCGTGCTCAACTTCGGTGTGCAGCAGTACGGCGGTCAGAGCCAGGTCGCCAACCAGGCGGTGGGCCCGCACGCGCGGGCCGTCGCCGGGCACGTCTCCATCCAGCCGCCCGGAACGGACCAGCGCGCCCAGGTGGACGCCCTGCTGCTGCTCGTCGAGCGCCTGCTGGACGAGCACAGGGCCGCCCTGCCGGACCAGGAGTCGCCCCGGGCCGAGCTGCGCAGACTGCGCGAGGAGCTCGATGAGGACGCTCCCGAGCCCGGGGTGGTACGGCGGGCCCTGGAGCGGCTCGCGCTCTTCGCCCAGCCCGCGGCTCCCCTGGCGGCGGCCGTCGCCGAACTCACCCGGGCGTTCCAGTCGTTCTGAGCCCGACCGGCCGGTTCGATCGGCTTTCGGCCGGCAATCGGCCGGCTCATGTGAAGTCGTAAACGGTCCAGTCGGTGACCGGGACGTAACCGAGGCGCTGGTAGAGGGCGTTGCTGGTGGGGTTGGCCGCGTTCGTGAACAGCACGACCTCCTCGGCGCCCGCGGCCAGCGCGGCCCGGCTCACCTCGACCGTCACGGCGCCCGCGTAGCCGCGGCCGCGCAGGTGGGCCGGGGTGTGGACGGGGTCGACCTGGACCATGCCGGCGACCATCGGGTTGGCGCCCGCCATGGAGACGGGCGTGCCGTCCGGGGTCTCCCAGAACGTGTAGCGCTTGTCGGCGAAGCGTGTGCCGGCCCAGGAGGCGGCGTCGATCGAGACGTCCTCTCCGACGTCCGCGGCGAACTCGGCGCACCAGCGCATGAGCCGGTCATGGTCCCGCTCCCCCACGAGCCGGCCCCGGCCCGCCGGAAACGGCGTGGGCGGGGTGAGCGTGCCGAGCCGGTACAGGCACAGCCGGACGCGCGGAACCGGCTCCGCTCCTGTGTGCCGCCGCCAGGCCTTTGCGAAGGCCGTGGCGGTGCCGTCGTCCGCGCTGACGTAGGGCAGGGAGTGCCCGAGGGCGGCCAGGTGGGCGGCGAGGCCGTCGGCCTGCTCGGGGGTGAGGGGGGTGAGGCCCAGGCCGCGGGAGGGAAGGCGGTGCAGGGTCGCGAGGACCTCGCCCGTCCGCTCGAGGTGGCCGAAGAGGGTGGCTTGCGCGCCGGAGGCGTCCGCGCCGCGGGCGCGCAGCCTCGCGATCACGGTCAGCGGCATGATGTGCGGGACGGGGCGCGAACGCAGGAACGCCCCGGCGTGGGCGAGGAATGCGTCGACGTCTTCGGTGAGGTGCCAGCGATCCGGGCGCATGCCGCATGATCCCCGCCGGGCTCGCGTGAGGGCAAGGCGCGTGCGGTACGGGCGAACGCCGCCGCGCTTGACGCTCGGGGCGGCACGCCACCGCGTACCGGCACCGGCTGCCGGCGCCTCAACCGCCGGCGAACGCGGCGAGCAGCGTGTCCGCCCGGAGCAGGAGTTCAGCCGTCATGGTTCCCCGTACCGTTACGGAGACTTCCTCGCCTCCGACGGCGCGCGGGGCACACCATGGCCTCGGGTACCGAGCCTTCACCCCAAAAGGGCCCGCCACCGGTCCGCCGAGTCCTGCATGTCGAGGACCACCCGCTCCAGGAATCTCCCTCCCTTGGACAGCCGCCGTCCCGCGGGCTCGTCGGGGCCGAGCGTCTCCGCCGCCGCCATCGCGGCCTGGGCCACCTGGAGCGTCTGGCGCGCGCTGACCTCGATGGAGTGGTACCAGGCCTCGTCGTCGACCACGTAGACGTCGCGCCGCCGTCGCGGATCGCGCTCGCGCCGGACGAAGCCGTGCTGGACCAGGAAGTTCACGGCCACGGAGACGGAGGCCGGGCTGACGCCCAGTCTGCGGGTCAGTTCGGCCGCGGTGCGTCTGCCGTCCTCCGACAGGAGCAGGTCGACGTGCACGCGCGCCGTCATCCTCGACATGCCCGACCTGACCGCCAGTTGGATGATCTCCTCTTCCACGGGACCGCCGCCCGGCGGGCGGCCCGCCCGCGCGGGTCCCGGCCTGCCGCGCCGCGCTCGCCGGGCCGTGGCCCGCTGGGCGTGCTGGGGCCGGTAGTCGCCGGGGCCGCCGTTGCGTCCGATCTCCCGGCTGATCGTCGAGGCGGAGCGGTCGAGCCGCCTGGCGATCTCGGCGTACGAGAGTCCGTCGGCGAGCCCGGCCGCGATGCGCTGGCGGTCCTGCTGGGTCAGTCGTCCTCCTGGCATGTCGCGAGTATCGCCTTCGCCGGGCGTCCATTGCAACGTGTCGTTGCATTCGACGCCAGCGCCTTGCATCAATTTGCCTGTGCTGACCTGCAGTTATTCTCCCTTGCCGATTGACGGCCGCACGAAGGCGCCATAGCTTTCAGGCAACACCGAACACGTCATATCGCGACTTGAGGAATGGCTATGGATAAGTCCCTCCACACCGTCACGACCCTGCCGACGGCGCGTCCCCCCGGCTGCCCCTTCGACCCGCCCGCGGAGCTGACCGAGGCGCACCGGCACGGCTCCATCAGCCGCTACACCCACCCCGGCCCCGCCGCGAAACCCGGCTGGGTGATCACCGGCTACGACCTGGTCAGGCAGGTCCTGGCCGACTCGCGGTTCAGCTCCCGCAAGGAGCTCATGAACGTCGTCGACTTCGAGCTTCCTCCGGCGCCGCCGGGCGAGTTCCTCCTCATGGACGAGCCTCGGCACGGGCGCTACCGGAAGCCGCTGGTGGGCAAGTTCACCGTACGGCGGATGCGCCTGCTCACCGAGCGCATCGAGCAGATCACCGCCGAACGCCTGGACGCCATGGCCGCGGCCGGGCCGCCGACGGACCTCGTGACCGCGTTCGCCAAGCCCATCCCCACCATGGTGATCTGCGATCTCCTGGGGGTCCCGTACGAGGACCGGGGCTCGTTCCAGGAGCAGATCGACACCTTCATGGGCGGGGAGGCGAGCGACGAGGAGCTGATAGCGGCCTACACCGCGACGCAGGAGTACCTGGCGGAGCTGGTGGCCGCCAAGCGGGTGCACCCCACCGACGACGTGCTCAGCGAACTCACCGAGACCGACCTGACCGACGAGGAGCTGAAGGGAATCAGTCTGATCCTGCTGGCGGCCGGGTTCGACACCACCGCGAACATGCTGGCGCTCGGCACGTTCGCGTTGCTGCAGAACCCGGAGCAACTGGCCGCGCTGCGCGACGATCCCGCGCTCACCGACGGGGCCGTGGAGGAGCTGCTGCGGTACCTGAGCGTCGCCAAGACGTTCATGAGGACGGCGCTGGAGGACGTCGAGCTGGGCGGCCACACCATTGAGGCCGGCACGACGGTGGTCCTGTCGTTGCACGCCGCCAACCGCGACCCGCAGCGCTTCACCGATCCGCATGTGCTCGACCTCCACAGGCCGTACGGCGGGCATGTGGCCTTCAGTCACGGCATCCACCAGTGTCTCGGGCAGCAGTTGGCCCGCGTCGAGATGCGGGTCGCGTTCCGCGCGCTGGTCGACCGCTTCCCGACGCTGCGCCTGGCCGTACCGGCCGACGAGGTGGTCCTGCGCCCGGAGACGGCGGACATCGCCGGGGTGAAGAGCCTTCCGGTCACCTGGGACGAGGAGGGGTCGCGGTGAGGCCGGCGGCGCGCGTGCGCGTCGACCGTGAGCGCTGCATCGGCGCGGGGATGTGCGTGCTGACCGCTCCCGAGGTCTTCGACCAGGATCCCAACGACGGCCTCGTCCTCCTGCTGGACGCCGAGCCGCCCCCCGCCCACCGCGCGGCGGCACGGATGGCCGCCGGTCTCTGCCCCGCGAGGGCGCTCGCGTTCCACGAGCCGGAGTCCGGAGGCCTCGGGACGGCGCGGTGACCATCGGCGTGTGCGGTCGTTCACCAGCGCGCAGCCCCCACACCGACCGGACACGCGTGCACGCGCGTACGCATTGATGACGGATGCCGCCCCATGCCCCTGCCCATGCCCCTGTCCCCGCAGGCACCGCCCGCAGGCTCCCCGTCTCACCGACGACGCCGCCGCCGTGGCGTGGTGGCCGTGGCCGTGGCCGTCGCCCTCGGGCTGGCCTGGTCCGCGACGCCGTCCGCGGCGCCCCGGGCCACCGCACAGGCGGTCGTTCCGCTGCCGCCCGTGCAACGCATCGCGACCGAGCCCGGGGTGACCCTCGACGCCATGGTGTACGCCCCGGCCCCCACCGTACGGGCCCGGGGGGCGCGCCCGCCGCTGTTGGTGATGCCCGGGACGTGGATCGCCGGCAGGCTCCCCTACCTCCTCGAGGCCCGCCACTACGCCGACGCCGGCTATCTCGTGGTGGCGTACTCCCCACGGGGGTGGGGCTCGTCCACCGGCACCATCGACACGGCGGGGCCCCGCGATGTCCGTGACCTGTCCGCCGTCATCGACTGGGCCGTACGCGGTCAGGCGGTCGACCCCGAGCGCATCGGCGTCCTCGGCTACTCCTACGGAGCGGGGATCGGCCTCCTGGGTGCCGCCGCCGATCCGCGGATCGACGCGGTGGCCGCGATCGGCGGGTGGGCGGACCTGGAGGAGGCTCTGCTCGGGCGAACGACGGAGGAGCGGGCCAAGATCGCCGTCCTCGCGGCCTCCGCCCGCCTGCTGGGGCGTCCGTCGCCCGAGCTGACGGCGTACGCACGGGAGGCGCTCACCGGGTCCGTCACCGCGGGCATGCGGACGTGGGCGCAGGCGCGGTCACCGCGACACCACCTGGAGGCGCTCAACGCGCACCGCCCCGCGGTCTTCCTGGTGCACAACTGGGGGGACATGTTCGTCGCCCCTCCCGCCCAGATGGTCCGCTTCTTCACTGCCCTGCAAGGCGCCAAGCACCTGGAGTTGCGGCCGGGTGACCATGTCGAACCGCTGGTGTACTGCGGCCTGAACCTGCGGATCGCCCCGTGCCGACGCGCGCAGCAATGGCTCGACACCTACGTCCGGGACCAGAGGGCCACCGCTCGCGAGCCCCGCCCGCTGCTCGTACGGCCCCGCCTCGGGCACGGCGACGAGGGCTACACCGGCTGGCAGGCCATGACCGGTCGGCGGCCGGCGCTGCGGCCGCTGGTGCCGCGTACCGCCACCGTCCGCACGGGCGTGCTCACCGGTGCGGAGGCGGGCCTGCCGGGCCTGTCCCCCACCCTGGACAAGCACGGCCTGCCGCAGCCGGTCGTCATGCCGCTCCTGCCGGGCGCGGGGGCGGCCGTCTGGGACCTGCTCCCCGGCCGGCCCACGCCCCTGGCGGTACGCGGGACACCCTCGCTGACCCTGTCGGTCACGCCCAGCGCTGCGCGGGGAACGCTGTTCGCCTACCTCTACGAGGTGGAACCCCTCGGTGTCGGGCGGCTGATCGGCCACGTGCCGTTCACCTTCCGCGACCGCGTCCCCGGGGTGCCGTTCACCGTGGAGCTGGAGATGGGGGCGACGGCGTACGACGTTCCCGCCGGCAACCGGATCAGTCTGGTGGTCGACACCACGGACCCCCTCTACCGGCAGCACAACCCGCCGGGCGCCCGCATGTCCCTGACCCCGTCGCACCTGACGCTTCCGCTGCGGGCCGGTGCTCCGGCGCTCGGGCGCCGCTAGCCGATGAGCGCGCCACGGGAGCCGTCTCCACGTACAAATCCCTTTGTCCGCCGCACCGCCGCCTCCCTAGCATCGTCCGCATGCGGCGTACGATCATCATCGGCGACATCCACGGCTGCTTCGACGAGTTGCTCGAACTGCTCGACGAGGTCGACATCCAGCCGGACGACCTGCTGGTCAGCGTCGGTGATCTGGTCGACCGCGGTCCGGCGCCCGGTGCGGTGGTCGGGCTCTTCCGTGAGCGCCCGAACTCGGTCGTGGTCATGGGCAACCACGAGCGCAAGCACGTACGCGGCGTCCTCTCCTACGCGCAGGAGATCACGCGCTTGCAACTGGGCGACCAGTACGCCGAAACGGTCGACTGGATGCGGACTCTGCCGTACTACTTCGAGAACGAGCACGTCCGTGTCGTCCACGCCGCGATGCTGTCCGGCATTCCTCTGGCCGACCAGCGGGAGGAGATCCTCTGTGGCTCGACGAGGGGTGAACGCGAGCTCACGGCGCTGTTCCCGGACGGCTCGTGGCACGAGCACTACACCGATGCCAAGCCGGTGGTGTTCGGCCATCACGTCACCGGCCGGGAACCGCTGATCCGCGACGGCAGGATCTTCGGTCTCGACACCGGTGCCTGCCACGGCTGGAACCTGACCGCCCTGTGTCTCCCGGGCTTCACAATCCACTCGGTGCGGGCGCGCGCGGACCACTGGTCGGCGGTCAAGCGCCAGTGGCAGTTGCCCGTCCTGAAGACCAGGCCCTGGCACGACGCCACCTGGCGGGAGCTGGCTGACGCGGCAGAGCGGTTCTCCTCCACATCCGACCCAGCGGTACACCGGTGGCTGGAGGCACTCCAAGAGTGGGCCGCGGGTCTGCAGGCGACGTTCCCCACCCTGGTCGCCGCAGCGCATCGAGCCGCCGACGGGCTCGCCCCGGACGCGATGCGCCGGCATCCTGCGGCGAAGGTTCTCTTCCAAGCCCGTAGCGGCCGTCTCGACCAGACCAGTCTGGCCAGGCAGTGCCCGACACCGGGCCGGACGATCGAACTGGCAGCCGCGCTGGGGCTGGTACTGAGCGACCTGCCCCACTGAACCCACCCGGTACGCGATCCTCTCAGTGATCCGGACGAGGGTGCGATGATGCGGCGGTGGTGACGGACGAGGAGTGGGCGGAGATACGGAGGGGCCTGCGCTTCGGTCAGGTCTTCGAGGGCACGGTGGTGAGGGTGCCCCGGCCCGGCGCGATCGGGATCTTCGTGGACATCGGCCTGGGCGTCGGGGGCTTCGTCGACGTCGTGTTGCTGCTGGAGGAGAGTGAGCACTGGCCGGCGGAGGGGACCGTCACCACGTTCCAGATCTGGTGGGCCGACGACCGTCGGCAGGTCCGGCTGAAGCCGTCCGATCCCCGGTACCTGCGACGGGACTTCGCGGAGTTCGTCGCCCGCTTCCGCCCCGGTTGGCCGTCCGACATCGGACAGCCCATACCCGAGCCCCGGCCTCCGAGCCTCGATGAGCTGCGGGACGCACTGCGGCAGAGCCCGGAGCCGGGCCTTTAGTAGGTTGAGGGGCCACCCATGACGAGGGTGGCTCAGCGGGCATGCGAGGGGAACGATGGGGCGCACAGGGCGCGTGGGCGGAGGCGGTTCGGGTGAGGTGCACCACGACGGACCCGCGGCGGTGACGGGCACCTCGGCGCAGCCTCCCCGGCCGGTCGTCGGGGTCGGAGCCGTACTGCTGCGGCCCGACGGCGCCGTGCTGATCGGGCACCGGATCAAGCAGGGCGAGCCCGCCTCGTGGTCTCTGCCCGGAGGTCACGTGGAGGCCGGGGAGAGCTTCGAGCAGGCCGCCCTCCGGGAGACCGTCGAGGAGAGCGGCATCACGGGGGCGGGCGGCGCGCGGGTGTTCGCCGTGGCCCTGCACACCGAGGGCGACCGCGTCCACATGACGGCGGGTGTGCTGGCCCGGGTCGCGGCCGAGGACGCCGTCGCCTCCGTACGCGAGCCGGAGGTCTTGGACCGGTGGGTCTGGGCCCGGCCCGAGGATCTGCCCGCGCCGCTGTTCCCGCCGAGCGCGGCGCTGCTCGCCGCCTGGCTGAACCGGCCCGCCCCGGACGGCTGGGCCCTGTACCCGGCGGCCGCGCAGGCCGCCCCGGAGGTCCCGGACGGCCCGGACGCCCCTGACGCCCCGGAGGTCCCGGACGACCCAGGGGCGGGGCGTTGAGCCGCCTGCACGTGTTCGACATGGACGGCACCCTGCTGCGCGGCACCACCGCCGGCCTGGAGATCGCCCGCCGCCTGGGCTGCCTGCCGGAGCTGGTCCGGCTGGAGGCGGCCTTCGCGTCGGGAGCCGTGGACACGCGCGGGTTCGCGTCCGAACTGTGCGTGCTGTGGCGGGAGCTGGCCGCCGAGACCGTGGCGGACGTGTTCGACGGCGCTCCCTGGATCGGCGGGCTGGCGGAGGTGGTCGCGGACATCCGCGAGCGCGGTGAGCACAGTGCCGTCATCACCATGTCCCCCGACTTCTTCGCCGGGCGCCTGACGGCGCTCGGCGTGGACGAGGTCATCGCCTCCGGTTTCCCGCCGCTGCCGTTGCGTGCGGCACCCGACCCGGCGCGGATCCTCACCCCCGCCGACAAGGTCCTCGTCATGGACCGCATCCGTACGGCGCTCGGGCTCGACCGCGACTCCTGCGTCGCGTACGGGGACTCGGGCTCCGACATACCCCTGTTCCGCGAGCTCACCCACACCGTGGCGGTCAACGCCGACGGCGCCCTGCGCCGTCTCGCCCGCTACCGGTACGACGGTGACGACCTGCGCGAGGCGTACCGCACCGCCAGAAGCGCCATGGGGCGTTGTCAGTGCGTGGCCGTAGGGTGCGGGCATGGCTGAGACGTTCGACATCCACGCCGGGCTGACCGGGGCGCTGCGCGACCGCGCGGAGGCCTGGCCGTTCATCGCCGGCTTCGCCGCGTACTGGCAGCAGCCGCTGCGCCCCGGCGACGGCTGGAGCCCGGCGGAGGTGGCGGCCGCCGAGCGGCGCCTGGGCCTGCGCCTGCCGGCGGCGCTCCGGGAGGCGTACCTGCGTTTCGGGCGTCGCGAGGACCTCACCAGCAACCACGACACGCTGCTGGCGCCCGAGGAGTTGTACGTCGTCGACGGCGCGCTCGTCTACCGCGTGGAGAACCAGGGCGCTGCCTGCTGGGGCGTCCTCCTGGACGAGCTCGACGGCGACGACCCCGGCACGGTGATCCGGGCCGACCTGGCGGACGCGTCGCGGGAGCGCTGGGAGCCATGGGATTCCAGCCTGACCGCCGCGTGCGTCGAGATGGTCATGGCGGAAGTGGTCCTGTTCCCGGACGGGTTCTCCGACTACCTGGAGATCGAGGAGCAGGAGAGCGAGGAGGTGGAGCGGCGGTTCCGGGAACTGCCGCCCGTGGGTCGCGGGACGCGCTGGTTCGCCGGCGAGGACGTGCTGATACGGGAGGTCGAGGGCTCCTTCCTGTATGCCCGGGCGCGTACGGAGGCGGCGCTGGAGGGGCTGCGGGAGGCGGTGCCGGGAGACTGGCTGGAGGGGTGAGAGAGGTCCCCGGCGGGAGCGCGGTCACACGGGCGACACCGCGGCGCGTTCGTGATCGGCGAGGATCTCGTGGATGACGTGCCGTGCGATCGACGCCATGGCCGGGTTCGTGTCCCGGTAGTACCGCAGTTCGAGGAGCGCGGTGGACAGCGCCCAGCCGCGCCCCCGGGCCCAGGAGGCGTCGTCGGCCCGGACGGCGTCCCGGAACGTGCCGCGGGCCTCGGCCGGCAGGACGTACCAGGCGGCGATCAGGTCGACGGCGGGGTCCCCCAGGCCCAGGCACCCGAAGTCGATGACGGCGCTGAGCCGGCCGTCGACGGTCAGCAGGTTGCCCGGCTGGAGGTCGGCGTGGATCCAGACCGGCGGGCCGGACCGGGCGGGGGCGCGTAGAGCCGCGTCCCATACGCCGGTCGCGCCGTGCGCCGCCTCGGGGCCCAGGGTTCCGTGCAGGTGCGCGATCGCGGCGCGGGTCTCGGGGTCCCTCGCGGCCAGGGGTTCGCTCCGGTACGAGGCGGGGCCGCCGGCGGTGTCGAGGCCGTGCAGCGCGGCGGCGAACTCCGCGAGGTCGCGGGCGAAGGCGTGGGGTGCGGCGAGCCGCCCGGGGGTGGGGTTCTCGCCGTCGAGCCAGCGGTAGACGGACCACGGCCACGGATAGCCCTCGGCGGGGTGCCCCTTGCCCAGCGGTACGGGGATGGGTACGGGGAGCTCCGGGGCCAGCCGCGGGAGCCACGTGTGCTCCCTCGCCACATCACCGGCCGCCCCCGCCGTGCGGGGCAGCCGGACGACCATGTCCTCGCCCAGCCGGTACATGGCGTTGGACGTACCCGCCGAGGCGACCGGCGCGACCGGAAGCCCTGCCCACCGCGGAAACCGCGCACTGATCAGGCGGTGTACGAGCGTCTCGCCGGTGTCCGGCTCGTCCGCGTGCATCTTCGCGGCGCACATGGGTTCCTCCAGGGGTGGGTTCGGGGGCGGGGCGGCCGGGGCCGGGCTCTCGGGCCCTCGGCCTCTCGGGCTCTAGAACCTCTCGGGCTCTAGAAGAGGCCGACTCTGCTCGGCGGGATGAAGACATGAGCGGCCCGGTGCTCGGCGGCGACCAGCTCGTAACCGGTCGTGCCCTTCCGGGCGAGCCATCGCTGGTGATCGGCGCAGCGCGCGCAGCCCCCGAGCCAGTCGGGCAACAACTCCCGGTGGGCGGTCGCCAGATGGTGTGCGAGACGGATCTGTGAGCCCGGGCCGCTGTCGAACGGGTCGTAATCCACGCCGGGTTCCACGGTGAGGCTGAGGATGTCGATCTCCGCCAGGGTGCGTTTCATCGCCGAGTAGATGCGGACACAGTCCGCGCAGTCGAACATCCAGGCGGGGGGCAGGGGCCACTCGTCATCGGGATTGATGCCGCCATCGGGATTGACGTCGTCGGTACTCATACCCGTCACCGTAGGAGCTGACGGCCACGGGGTGGGGCCGCTTGCCGATGTTCGAGCGCCGCATCGAAGAGCCCGGCGACGAGGGGCTCGGGCAGACAAGTATCCGATTGAACCACTTCCTGCGAGATCCCTTGACGGGCCGTCACTCCGACCTCATATTACGTGCCAGTACAACTGATCAGTAACTGCGCGCGCAGTGCCCTCGCGGTGTCATGGGGCAGGCGGACGGGCCCGCCTCGCCTCCATGACGCCGTGCGCCTCGCCGAACCGTCCCGACCGCCAACGGCAGGCGCTCCCTCCCCACTTGAGAGGCACCGTCATGCGATCAGTTCCGTCGAGCCGCCGTACCGGCGCACCCAGCCGCACCCGCACCCGCACCCGCACCCGGGCCGTCCTCACCCTCACGGCCACCGCGGCCGCCCTCGCCACCGCGGCCGGGGCCGGCGCGAGCCCCGCCGTCGCCGAGGAGGCCGCGGTCAACCGCTATGTCGCCCTGGGTGATTCGTACGCCTCGGGAGCCGGCGTACCGGACCAGACCGACTCCACCTGCACGCGCTCCAGCCGCAACTACCCCGCGCTGCTGAACGCCGCGCTGACGCCCGCCGCCCACAAGGACGTCACCTGCGGCGGTGCCACCACCGTGCACCTGACATCGGCGCAGCACGCCTCCGCGCCCCCGCAGTTCGACGCGCTCAGCGCCGACACGGACCTGGTCACCCTCACCGTGGGCGGCAACGACATCGGCTTCGCCAACATCATCGTCCGCTGCGTGAGCCTCGGCCTGTTCAACATGTCGGGCTCGCCCTGCAAGACCAGCTACACCTGGACCGGAACCGACCGACTGGCCCAGACCATCAACGCCACCGCCCCCAAGATCGCCGCCGCCATCCAGGGCATCCGCGAGCGCTCCCCGCAGGCGAGGATCCTGATCACGGGCTACCCCGCGATCCTGCCGGACGACGGCACCAACTGCCCGTCGGTGGTCTCCATCGCCAAGGGCGACGCCCCGTGGCTGCGCGACACCCACAAGCGCCTCAACAGCATGATCGCCGCGCAGGCCGCCGCGCACGGCGCGGTCTACGTCGACACGTACACCAAGTCCATAGGCCATGACGCGTGCAAGCCGGCCGGGACGCGCTGGATGGAGCCGCTCAGCACGAACGCCGCCGCTCCGTTCCACCCCAACGCCGCCGGTGAGCAGGCCATGGCCGACGCGGTCCTCGCCGCCGTCGACTGAGCCCCCGGCCCCACGGCTTCCGCCGGCTCGCGCAGTCGCGGCGAGCCGGCGGATCGGCGGATCGGCAGATCGGCGGGCCGGCGGGGGGCGGGTGGCGGAGGCGTGTCCGACGCGTCCCGCGGACTTTTTCGGCCGTTTGGCACCCTTTGGTCGGGTACCCGCGATAAGCCAGGCGTGGTGCGGCGGCCGCGTGCTCCCGGCCGCTGCACCTCGAGTTCCGCATGCCCAGGGAGAAGCCGATGCGCGCTGTCACCGTCCGTCCCTCGTCCCCCCGGTCCCTGGAGGTGAGGGACGTCCCCGAGCCGGTGCCGGGCCGTGGCGAGCTGCTGGTGCAGGGGCTGGCGGTGGGGGTCTGCGGCACGGACAAGGAGATCCTGGCCGGCGCGTACGGGTGGGCTCCACCGGGCGAGGAGCGGCTGGTGCTGGGCCACGAGTCGCTGGGGCGGGTACGCGAGGCCCCGCCGGGCGGCGGGTTCGAGGCGGGCGACCTGGTGGTCGGCGTGGTGCGTCGCCCCGACCCGGAGCCGTGCGGGGCCTGCGCCCACGGCGAGTTCGACATGTGCCGCAACGGCCGCTACACCGAGCGCGGCATCAAGGAGCGTCACGGGTACGGCAGCGAGTCCTGGACCGTGGAGAGCGACTACGCGGTCAGGCTCGACCCCGGCCTGGAGGAGGTCGGCGTGCTGCTGGAGCCCACCACCGTGGTCGCCAAGGCGTGGGAGCAGGTGGAGCGCGTGGGCGGCCGGGCCTGGTTCGAACCGCGGCGCGCCCTGGTGACGGGGGCCGGGCCGATCGGGCTGCTGGCCGCGCTCCTCGGCGTACAACGCGGACTGGAGGTACACGTCCTCGACCGGGTGACGTCCGGGCCGAAGCCGGACCTGGTGGCCGGCCTCGGGGCGACGTACCACAGCGAGGACATCGACCGGGTGACCTCCTCCGTTCGGCCCGACGTGGTGATCGAGGCGACCGGGGCCGGGCACCTGGTCTTCGCCGCGATGGCCGGGACGGCCACGTACGGCGTCGTGTGCCTGACGGGCGTGTCGCCCCAGGGGCGGCAGCTGTCCGTCGACGCGGGCACCATCAACCGGGAGCTGGTCCTGGAGAACGACGTGGTCGTGGGCTCCGTCAACGCCAACCTGCGCCATTACCGCCACGCCGCCGAGGCACTCGCCAAGGCGGACCGGGGCTGGCTGGAGCGCACGATCACCCGGCGGGTGCCGCTGGAGCGCGCCGAGGAGGCGTTCGCCGCGCAGGACGACGACATCAAGGTCGTCATCGACCTGACGGGCTGAGCCCTCAAGCCCCTGCCCGCCCGCGCGGGGCTACGGCCGGCAGTGCGGCGAGGGCCTGTGCCAGCAGGTGTTGCTCGTCCTGAGGCAGCCAGCGGCCGGCGTGGACCATGCGCAGTGCCGTGGCCAGCCGTGTCCGGTCCTCGGGGGTGCCGAGGTCGCCGAGATGGGGCGGGAGGACCAGCGCCAGGGCCTTGAGGTCGCCGCGGGCGCACCAGCGTGAGATCAGGTCCGGCAGGGGGCCGTCGGCGGCGGTGTCCGAGGTGCGCAGGCCGGCGGCGGCCGCGTAGCGGATCGCGTCGGCGTACGGACCGGGCGGCAGGTCGCCCAGGTGTGCGGCGGCGCGCTCGTAGTGCGCGCGGGCCAGGTCGGGGTGGTGGAGGTCCCGGTGGGCCGTGGCCATGTTCAGGTGGAGGGAGGCGTAGAAGCCCTTGACGCGGTCGTCGGCCACCCGGTCGGCGCGGTCGAGGCACTCCTGGTTCCAGTGCAGCGTCTCCTCGGGCGTCGGCTGGTGGCGGGCCAGGTAGTGGGCGGCGACGCAGGCCTCGTAGTCGTCGGCGGCGCTCTCCCACGCGCGCCGGAACAGGGCGAGCGCGTCGCTCTCCCGGCCCTCGGCCTCGGCACGCATGCCCTGGGCGCACAGCCGGACGACGGGGTTCTCGGCGTTCACGCGGCCTTCTCTCTGACGGGCATCACGAGCGTGGTGAAGCTTCCCTGGTCGGCGGAGCGGACCACGACCGGTTCCGAGGGTGAGGAGACCTCCAGGAGCACGTCGGGCCCGACCCCGGCGTCGAGCGCCGCGAGCAGCACCTCGGGGTCGAAGGAGACGCGCGGCGGCTCCCCGGTGCGGATGGCGCGCTGGGGTGCGGGTGCCGCGCCGGGGCGAGACAGCAGGAGGTGCTGGTCCTCGGTGGACAGGGTGACGGGGCCGCCTTCGCCGGTCGTGGCGAGTTCCGCGCGCAGGGCGGTCCGGTCCGCGATGATCCGCGTCCGGGGCGCCGGCAGCCCGTCGAGGACCAGGCGGTAGTCGGGGAAGGTCCCGCCGACGGGCGTCACGGCCCGGTTGTGGCCGTCGCCCGTGAGGCGTGTGCCGCCTCCGCCGTCGGTCTCGATCACGATCTCGGACCGGCGTACGGCCCAGGACGCCAGCTCTCTCATGTCGCGGGCGTCGATCAGGAGGTGCCGGGGCCCGCCCTCGATCGCGAGCGGCCGCAGCGTCCGGACGGCCAGCCGGTAGCGGTCCGTGGCCACCAGCCGTACCTCCTGGCCGTCGAGTTCGACGAGGACGCAGCCGAGGGCGGGGAACTCCTCGCGCAGGGCCGCGCCTGCGACGGCGGGCGCCACCTGCCGTACCGCGCTGGCCAGTTCCGCTCCCCCGATACGCGCCCGGGTCGGTGTCCCGGCGGCGCCGTCCCCCGCGCCGCCGCCGAGCACCTCCCCGATCACCGACCGGGCCGCGTCGGCCGCCTCCCGCGCCTTCCGCGCATGCGCCTCGAGCACCGCGCGCGCCTCCTCCGGAGGGCCGTCGAGCACCAGCGAGGCGTCGGTGAGCGGTACCCCGGCCTCCCGCAGGCGCCGCATCAGCGAAGCGCGGGGCTCCTGGCCGGGCGCGTAGTAGCGGTAGCCCGTCACCTCGTCGACCCGGGCGGGGCGCAGTACGCCGCAGTCGTCGTAGAACCGCAGCGCGCTCGGTGCGAGTCCCACTCTGCGCGCGAAGGCGCCGATGCTGAGCAGGCCGTCGTTGTCGTCGGAACCGTCGTTGTCGTCCATGCCCGCGAGTGTGGGCGTTCAAGCGGCTTGAAGGTCAAACCCTATGCTGCTGCCCATGCCGAGACGCACATGCACGCACCACGCACATGGTTCCGCGCCCGCACGCCCCTCCGGCCGCGCGGTGGACCGGCCGTGACCGCGGCACCCACCGCCGTACGCCGCCGGATACTGGCCGACCTGACCCCCCTGCGGTCCTCGGTGCACTTCCGGCGTCTGTGGTTCGGCAACACCGTCTCCTGGATCGGTCAGGGCATGACCACCCTGGCGATCTCCCTCCAGGTGTACGACATCACCGGCTCCACCTTCTCGGTCGGCCTGGTCGGCCTGTTCTCCCTCGTACCGCTGCTGTTCTTCGGCCTGTACGGCGGCGCCGTCGCCGACACCATCGACCGGCGCAAGCTCGGGCTGTTCAGCGCCACCGGTTCGGCCGCGCTGTCCGCGGCGCTCACCGCGGCCACCCTCGCCGGGTTCCACCACGTCTGGTTCCTGTACGGGATCGTCGCGCTGCAAGCGGTCTGCCAGGCGCTCAACGGGCCCGCCCGGAGCTCCATGATCCCGAGGCTGCTGCCGCCCGAGCAGCTGCCGGCCGCCAACGCGCTCAGCTCGATGACGATGACGTCCGGCACACTGGTCGGGCCCATGCTGGGCGGCTTCATCGTCGGCCTGTGGGGGTACGAGGCCGCCTACCTGGTGGACACCGTCACCTTCGGCGCCGCCCTGTACGCGATGTGGCGACTGCCCGCCATGCTCCCGGACCGGAAGGACACCAAGGACGGCGAGGACGGCGCCCGACGGGCCTCGGTCCTCGACGGGCTGCGCTTCCTCGGCACCCGGCCCAACCTGCGGATGACGTTCTTCTCGGACCTCTGCGCGATGATCCTCGCCCACCCCCGTGCCCTGCTGCCTGCCGTCGCCGTCCTCTGGTACGGCGGCGACGCGCGCACCACCGGGCTGCTCGTGGCCGCGCCCGCCTTCGGGGCGCTCCTGGGCGGACTGTTCTCGGGGTGGCAGGGCCGGATCCGCCGGCACGGGCTCGCGATCCTCCTCGCGGTGGCCTCGTGGGGGGCCGCCGTCGCGGTCTTCGGGCTGACGCGCGAGCTGTGGCTGGGCGTGCTCTTCCTCGCCCTCGCCGGGTTCTCGGACACGGTCAGCATGGTCTTCCGCACCACCATGCTCCAGGCGGCGGTGCCCGACGACATGCGCGGGCGTCTGCAGGGCGTGTTCCTCGTCGTCGTCGCGGGCGGCCCGCGCCTCGGTGACTTCGTCGCGGGGTCGGTGGCCGACCTGACCACACCCGCGCTCGCCGTGACGGGCGGCGGCGTCGCCTGCGTGGTGGCGGTGGGGCTGCTGGCGCTGCGCTGGCGCGGGTTCGCGCGGTACGACGCGCGCGACCCGGCGCCGTGAGACCGGCCGCGGCACCACCAGCACATCCGTACGAGGCGGGTGGGTCGTGACGCCGGGCGGGGTTTCGCGGTTGAACAGGGCATGAAGAAGCGCAGCATGCTCGCCGTCGCGTCCCTCGCCGTCGGAGCGGCGGTCGCCGCCCTCAGCCCCGCTCCCTCCGCCCAAGCCGCTCCCGGCGGGGGTGGGTTGAGCACCCCGGACCTCCTCGGACCCCTGGAGTCGGCCACGACGAGCCTCGACGGCGAGGCGGCGCCGGGAGGGGCCGAGGGGGACACGCCGGACGCGTAGGTTCACGCGCCGTACACCTCCTGCACCGGCGGAAGACGACCTAGCGACGCGGGAGCCGACCAAGATCCCGGGCCGAAGGTGTCATGTTCCCGGCATGAAGGAGTTCGTGCGTGATCAGGGTCCGTCGTACCCACCCGGCCGTCCTCGCATCGGTCGCCGCGCTCGCGGCGCTGGCGTCGCTGACCGCCACCGCCCCGCCCGCACAGGCGGGCGGTGGCGGCGCCGAGGCGCTGCCGTCCGTCACTCCCAGGGCCGAGACGCCCACCCTGTACGACGACGAAGCGGGCGGCAACGCCGACGCGGACGACCCCGCCATCTGGCGCAACGCCGCCGATCCCGGCCGCAGTCTGGTCATCGGCACCGCCAAGGAGGGCGGCCTACGGGTCTACGACCTCGACGCCCGGCCCGTGCAGTCCCTCGCGACACCGCCCGGCGGCAGGTTCAACAACGTCGACCTCGTCCACGGTCTGCGGCTGCCCACCGGGCGCGCCGACGTCGCCGTCACCACCGACCGCGGCAACGACCGGCTGCGCGTCTACCGCATCCGGCCCGGTGCGCCCGGCGGCCCGCTCGTCGACGTCACCGACCCCGCCGCGCCGCCCGTCTTCTCCGCCGACGAGAGCGAGATCGAGGAGCAGCGGACCGCGTACGGTCTGGCCACCTGGACCGACCGCGCGACCGGCCGCTCGTACGCCCTCGTCAGCCGCCGCGAGCGCACGAGCATCGCGCTCCTGGAGCTGACGGCCGGCGCCGACGGCACGGTGGGCTACCGCAAGGTCCGGACCGTGGACCTGCCCTCCGCCTTCCGGCTCCCCGACGGGTCCACCTGGTCGCCGTGCGCCGAGCCGGGCGAACTGCCGCAGGTCGAGGGCATGGTGGTCGACCCGGCCAACGGCGTCCTGTACGCCGGTCAGGAGGACGTCGGCATCTGGCGCCTGAGCGCCGACCTCACCACGGCGCCGCGGCTGATCGACCGCGTACGCGAGTACGGGGTGCCGGTGGTGTACGACGAGCCGAGCGACGAGTGCGTGGCGGGGGCCGATCCGGGGTTCGGCGGCTCGCGGCTGTCGGCCGATGTCGAGGGGCTGACCCTGCTCACCGAGGCGGACGGCGACGGTTACCTCCTCGCCTCCAGCCAGGGCGACGACACCTTCGCCCTCTACGACCGTGAGGTGGCGGACGCCAACGAGTACGAAGGCGGCTTCCGCGTCACGGCCGCCTCCTCCGTCCTGGACGGGTCGGAGGAGTGCGACGGCGCCGCCGTGCTCAACGCCCCGCTGGGCACGCGGTACCCGCGCGGGCTCCTCGTCGTCCAGGACGGGCACGACACCCCGGGCGACGGCGACCGCGCGGCCACCGGCTTCACGTTCGTGGACCTCGGCGACGTGTTGGACGCCGTGGAGGACTGAGCTGGACGCCGTGGAGGACTGACCGGCCCGGCCCGTCCTCTTGCCCGCTCTCAGGCGGCCTGGGGACGGGTCAGCTGCGCCTGGCCGAACAGCAGGGCGTAGCCGTCGGGGAGTCGTGCCAGCAGGCGGTCGAGGAGTTCCGGGCCGGCGAGGCGGGCGACGGCGCGGAGCACCGAGCCGGTGTCCCAGCGGGCGGCGCCCAGGCCGGCGCCGGTGCGGGCGGCGATCTGCTGGACGAAACCGAATCCGGACACGGCCGTGGTCGCGGGGATCTGCGAGGCGAACTCGCGCGCCGCTTCGGCGGGGAGCCGCTGCGCGAGTTCCACTCTCTCGTCCCCGGTCACCTGGCGACCGAGCTCCGCCAGCACGCTGCGCGTGATGGCGTCCGCCTGCGCCCGTGTGGCGTACAGGCCGTTGCGCTTCACGAGGTCGACCAACTCGTCGTACGAGAGGGGCGTGTGGGTCCGCGGGGCCGGGACGGTGGTGAGCATGGGTGTGCGAGTCGCCTTTCTCGTCTTCCTCACTGCGTGGGATGCCCTACGGCTTTCTATATAGCTCGCCCACCAGAAAGTTGACAACCCTCGACTCAGCGTCGACGTGCGGGCCCTGCATCAGGCCCTGCATCAGGCCGCGTTCAGCCGGTTTCCCCGTCGGCCTTCAGCTGACGCATCCGCAGATCGAGTTCGCTGCGGTAGAAGTCGATGAAACCGTCCGGGTCGGGGCCGGCGTTCTGCATGACCAGGCGGTCGAAGCCCGCGTCGACAAAACCCTGCGCCACCTCCACGTAGCGCTCGGGGTCGCTTCCGCAGGCGAACTGGCCGAGGATGTCCTCCTCGCGCACGGTCGTCGTGGCGGCGTCGAAGTTCACGGGGTTGGGCAGCTCGCTCATCACCTTCCACCCCGTCACCGCCCACCGGGAGGTCTCCAGCGCGGCGCGGGCCGCGGTGTGCTCGTCGGGGGCCCACGCCATCGGGACCTCCGCGTACCGGGGGCCGCCGCCGCCCGCCTCGCGGTACTGGCGGACGATGTCGGCCTTGGGTTCGGTGGCGAAGAGGCCGTCCCCGAGTTCGGCGGCGATCCGGGTGGAGGCCGCGCCGCTCGCGGCGACGGCGATGAGGGGCGGCTCGGCGGGCAGGTCGAAGACGCGGGCGTCGGCGAGGCGCAGGTGCTTGCCCTCGTACGAGCGGTAGCCGCCGCGCCACAGCAGGCGGATGATCTCCAGGGCCTCGCGGAGCAGCTCGTGGCGGGTGCTGACGGCGTCGGGGAAGCCGGTGCCGACGACGTGCTCGTTGAGCCGCTCACCGGAGCCGACGCCGAGGACGAAGCGGCCCTCCGACAGGACGGCGAGGGTCGCGGCCGCCTGCGCGATGATCGCGGGGTGGTAGCGCACGGTCGGACAGGTGACACCGGTCGCCAGTCCGATCCGGCTGGTCCGGGCGGCGATGGCGCCCAGCACCGTCCAGGCGAACGGCGAGTGCCCCTGGTTGTCCAGCCAGGGGTGGAAGTGGTCGCTGATCTCGACGAAGTCGAACCCCGCCTCCTCCGCCAGGACCGCCTGCCTGACCAGTTCACCGGGTCCGAAGGACTCTGCCGCGAGCTTGTAACCGATCTCCATGGGGCTGAGGGGTACCCCGCCGGGCACGGCCGTAACAGGACGGGGGCGAACGGGTGAGGGCGGGGCGGAGCGCGGTCGGGGCGGGGGTGTGGGCGGTCCGCACCTTTGTGCAGCCCGCCGGGACCTCCGTACGCCGCGGGTCGGCCCGCCGGCCGTCAGCCCGTCGCGCGTCAGCCCGTCGGGGCGGGCGGGAAGGGCATGCGGGGCGTGTACGCCTGGCGCCCGCCCAGCCCGCTGAAGTCCATCGCGCGGCCCACCTGCGTGAGGGTCTCCTCGGCGACGCGGCGGACGTCGGTGGGGACGTCTCCTCTTTCCGCTATCAGCCTGTCGTAGATCGGGGCATCGCCCAGTACAGCGGAGTCCATGTCGAAATACCTTTCCGGTAAAGCGTGTTGGTCGCTCGTCGCTCGCCCCGCCGCTGGGGTAAGCCGGGCACGAGTGTACGGGCCCATGATCCGCCGTGGGGGGCGTGCGGCCGCCTCGGGGGCCTCTTCCCGGTCAGGCCGCCACGGGAAGCGTCACCTCCCAGGTGTCGACGGCGTACTCCCTCCGCATCCCATGCGCCTCGTAGAGCCGCAGGGCGCCCGTCGTGTTGAGCGTGTCCACGCCCAGGCCCAGTGTCCGGCGGCCCAGGGCCGCGTACGCGCCGAAGGCGTGCCGCAGGAGGTGGCCGCCGAGGCCCCGGCCGCGTACGTCCTCGCGGACGCCGAGGTTGCTCACCCAGGCCATGGACTCGCGGTCGTTGCGGCTGACGAGGACGGCGGCGTCGCCGGCGCCCTCCAGGGCGGCGATCCAGACGAGTGACCAGTCGCACTGCGCGGCGTCCATGTCGTGGCGCCACTGCTCGTACGTACGGCTCCGGTGGTCGAAGTGCCCGGCGAACGTCTCCTCGACGAGGGCGTGGGCGCGGCGGCGGTCGGCCTCGTCGGTGCAGTCGCGCAGCGTCACCCCGGCGGGCGGTGCGGGCACCGGGTCGCCCTGCGGCGAGATGGCCCGGCTCATGACGTGGTAGCGCCGCACCCGCCGCCAGCCCCGGGCGTCGAGCAGGGCGGTGTCGGTGGTGGGCTCGTGGTTGAGGTGGAGGTGGACGACCGCTTGGTGCGCGCCGCTGCGGGCCGCCCGCGTGCGGGCCCGCCCCTCGGCCAGCTCCAGCAGCCGTTCGCCGGCGGCCTGGTGCGCGGGCAGGACGTAGTGGTCGATGTTCACGCGCTCGGCCCTCGTGGCGGGCAGCACGAGCGCGTAGGCGACGAGCCGGCCGCCCTCGAAGGCGAGCCACGAGTCCTCGGCGAGGTCGACGTCGGGGTGGGCGAGGTCGGCCTCGACGCTGTGCAGCTCGGTGTCGGGCGCGCCCGTCTCGATCGTGTCGACGGCGTTGAGCAGCTCGCAGATCAGCGGCGCGTCGTCCGTCCGGGCGGCCCGGACGGTCAATGGGGGTGCTGGGTGCATCGGATCACTGTCGGCGCCGGGCGTCACGGCGTGCAAACCGTTTTACGGGTGCCGGAAGGGACCGGCGGGAGAACACTGGCCCCATGAACGACGTTCTGCGTGACTTCCTGTCGGCCCTCACCTCCGCCAGCCGGGCGCGCGTCCAGCGGGAACCGGAGGAGCGGCAGCAGCAGCTCGCCGAGCGGTGGCGGGAGCGCCTCTCCGGGGCCGGCCGGTCGCCCGAGCGGCCGGGGGACGGCTTCCTCGTCCCCGACATGTCCGCGGCCGAGCGGGAGGCCGAGTACGTGGCCGCCACCCTGGAGCCCCTGGAGAGCGGAGGGACCGGCGGCGGCACCGGGGAGGATCCGGACCCGCCGCGGGAGGGTTGAACCACCGTCCCAGCGGTTACTCGCGGATCCATGGCACGGATGACGAAACGGCAGCACAGGAACGAGCCGGAGCCCCCCGTCACCGGCCCCGGCCAGGGCGGCGGCGGCCACCGCGACGTTCACCGCGACGACCGCCCCGGGCCCGACCCCGAGGTCGAGGACAGGGCACCCGATCAGCCCACCGACATGCCCAAACGGTCCTGGGGGGCTGTGCTGCGGCGGACGCTCGCGGAGTTCAAGGACGACGAGCTCGCCGACCGGGCCGCGGCGCTGACGTACTACGGCGTGCTCTCGCTCTTCCCGGCCCTGCTGGTCCTCGTCTCGCTGCTGGGCCTCGCGGGCGACTCGGTCACCCGGTCGGTGCTGGACAACCTGCAGAAGTTCGCGCCCGGCGCGGCGCGGGACGTCATCACCAACGCGGTGCAGCAGCTGCAGGGCTCGGCGGGGGTCGGCTCGGTCATGGCCGTGGTCGGTCTGCTGGCCGCGGTGTGGTCGGCCTCCGGTTACATCGCGGCGTTCATCCGCGCCTCCAACGCGGTGTACGACATGCCCGAGGGCCGCCCGGTGTGGAAGGTGATGCCGCTGCGGCTGGCGCTCACCGTCACGCTGATGGTACTGGCGCTGGTCAGCGCGCTGATCGTGGTCTTCACGGGCACGCTCGCCCGGCAGGCGGGTACGGCGCTGGGTCTCGGTGACACCGCGATGACCGTGTGGTCCATCGCGAAGTGGCCGGTCCTGGTCCTCCTCGTCACCATCATGATCGCGATCCTGTACTGGGCCGCACCCAACGCCCGGGGCCGCGGCTTCCGCTGGATCACACCGGGAAGCCTGGTCGCGCTGCTCATCTGGATGGTGGCCTCCGGCGGCTTCGCCCTGTACGTGGCGAACTTCGGTTCGTACAACAAGACCTACGGCACCCTCGCCGGCGTGATCATCTTCCTGGTCTGGCTGTGGATCACGAATCTGGCGGTCCTGCTGGGCCTGGAGTTCGACGCGGAGCTGGCCCGGCAGCGCGCCATCGACGGCGGCCATCCGGCGGACGAGGAGCCGTACGTGGAGCCGCGCGACACCAGCAAGTGGACCGACGAGGACCGCCGCCGCATGGAGTGACCCCCGCCCGGACGAGACGGGCGGGGTCCCTAGGGGGTGTCTTGTCGACCTTGCCGGGCTCGCGACGCCTGGCACCGCTCCCCCAGAGCTTCGCCTGGGGGTGCCCCCACGCCGCGTTGTCGTCGGTCGCCAATGCTCCGCAGTGGCTCCCTCCTCCGCCTTGCGATCCACGGCACCAGACCCCGCTCACTAATCCGGCCTGATCGACAAGACACCCCCTGGGCACATGGTGCCGATCCGGGGGTACCCGGGCGCCGCGGGCCCGTACGGCGGGCCCCGAGGCACCGCCCCGGAAAGGGAGGCTCCCGTCATGACCAGCACACCCCGTATGACCTCCACGCCCCGCAGTCCCGTGCAGCAGGCAGCGCTCCTGGTGGGGGTGGTCTTCCTGCTGGTGGCGGTACTGGGCTTCATCCCGGGCATCACCACCGACTACGGCTCGATGGAGTTCGCGGAGCACCACTCCGAGGCCAAGCTGCTGGGCGTCTTCCAGGTGTCGATCCTGCACAACCTCGTGCACCTGCTGTTCGGCATCGCGGGCCTCGCCATGGCGCGGTCCGTGTCCGGCGCCCGGTCGTTCCTCATCGGCGGCGGGGTCGTCTACCTGGCGCTGTGGCTGTACGGGCTGTTCGTCGACCACGACAGCGGCGCCAACTTCATCCCCGTCAACACGGCCGACAACTGGCTGCACTTCGCCCTGGGAGCCGGGATGGTCCTCCTGGGCGTGGTACTGACCCGGCGTCGCCGCGCCTAGGGCTGATCCGAAGGACAGACCCTAGCGGGCGGTGAGCACGATCCACACCTGGCCGGGCGCGAAGTTCAGCCGCTGCCCGGCGGGCGTGGTGAAGGTGGTGCCGCTCTCGGCCGCGGGCCTGCTCCACCGGGCGTCGTGGGCCCGGCCGTCGCGCAGGACGAGCGCGCTGCCGGAGCCGACGGTCTCGGTGTACGGCGAGACGCTGCCGGACCGGTCGCGGAACTCCGAGGGCCGCACCTCCACGTGCTGCACCACGACGGTGGGGGCGCCCATCCGGCCGCCGTCCGTGGTCCGGGCGGGCGTCCCGTCCATCGCCACCTGCCAGCGCTTGCCGCTCTCCGACCAGGTGAAGGTGTAGCGCGCCGCCGGGTAGCGGACCGTGTGCTCGTTGACCTGACGGCCGCCCGCCGGGGCCGCGCCGAAGCGGAAGCCGATGTCGCGCGCCTTGTCGGCCTGCGGCGCGGCGGCCAGGGCCCGGTCGGGGCGCAGGTAGAGGTTGTACGGCGCCGGGCGGTCGCCGCCGCGGAAGTAGGCGCCCGGCGCGTCCGACGGGGTGAGCGGGAAGAGGGGCGCGGCGTCGATGAGGGGCCGGAGCTTCGACTGTGCGCCGGAGTACGCCAGCGCGGGGCGGCCGAACTGCCGCAGCAGCTCCAGGTCCGACTCGCGCGCGCTGCGCACCGGCCCGACCGTCGGGGGCTGCCGGGAGGAGAAGACGGCGAGGATGCGGCTCTGCCCGGCCTCGACCTGTTCGACGTAGACGATGTCCGCGGCGCCGAGTCCGGTGTGCGGGCGCGCCGGGGGCACATTGTCGATCTTGATGGCGAGCACCGGCGTACCGGAGCGGGCCGGGAGCCCGGTGAAGGGTGAGACGCCGGCCGGGGCGGAGGCGGGAGGCGTGGACGGCTTCGGGGGTTCCCGCCGGGGCTCGGAGGAGGAGCAGCCGTAGAGTCCGGCGGCCACGGCGGCGCACACCGCCACGGCCATCCCTGCCGCCGCTGGTCCCGGCTTCCGCTTCGTACCCATCGGCCCAGCTTTCTGCCCACCCTCAGTGCACCACGAAAAGGGCCGCTGGGACAGGTCCCGGCGGGAGTATCCGCGCGAGCGTCCATTCGGGGCCTCCTCCGCGACCGGCCGTAGCGGCGGGCGCCGTCGGGGTATGCGACTTCCATGCCCGAGAAGTCTTCCGGTGCCGAGGGCCGGCGGTGGTGGGCCGGCCCGCTGGACCGGCTCGGCCGGCTGTACGGCGCCTTCCACGGCTCGGCCGCCGGGCGCGGATGGCGCCGGGGCAACGAGCTGGAGCTGATGCACCGGTCCATGGGGTTCGCGGCGCTCGGGCTGCTGACCCTGGTGCCGCTGCTCATCGTGGTCGCGGCGGCCGATCCGGCGAACGGGCAGGGCTTCGCCGACTGGGTCTCGGACGGCCTCGGCGTGTCGACGCCGGCGGACATGGAGGTGCGGCGGCTGTTCGCGACGCCGGGGAGGGCGCTGGAGTCGACGACCGGCTTCGGTCTCGCGGCGCTGGCCGTCTTCGGGGTGACCTTCGGCGGTGTCGTGCAGACCGGGTACGAGAAGGTGTGGGAGCTGCCCGCCGCGCGCTGGCACACCATGTGGCGGCACGGCGTGTGGCTCGCCGTCCTCATCGGTTACCTGCTGCTCTCCGCGCACGTGGCCACGCGGCCGACCGACGCGGGCGACCTGACGTGGCGCGCCACGGTGGCCGTGGTGAGCGGGGTGCTGTTCTTCTGGTGGTCACAGCGGCTGCTGCTGGGCGGGCGGCTGCCCTGGCGGGCGCTGCTGCCGGGTGCGGTGGCGACCGTGATCGGACTGGCGGGGCTGCGGGGCTTCTCGCGGCTGGTGTTCTCGCCGCTGATCGCCTCGAACACGGTGGCGTACGGCCCCGTCGGGACCATGCTGGTCGTCCAGTCCTGGCTCGTGGGGGTCGGCTTCGTGGTCTTCGGCGGCTCGCTGGTGGGGCGCCTGCTGTACGAGGAGCGCTGGCACCTGGAGCGGACCGCGCGACGGTGGCGGGACCGTCTCCGGGCGCGGGGGGGGCCGTCGCCCCCCCCCCCGGGCCCAGGGTGTCGCTTCGCCTGCGGTCAGATCAGCCCCGTGCTGGAGAGGTAGTACGCGAACCGGGCCACCACACAAGCCAAGACCCACCAAG
>NZ_JBWKLJ010000006.1:349764-384898 GCF_056430285.1 Streptomyces sp. NPDC045998 | reverse complement strand
TACCCCTCCCCCCCCCCCCCCCCCCCCCCCCCCCCCCCCCCCCCCCCCCTTCCCCCCCCCCCCCCCCCCCCCCCCCCCCCCCCCCCCCCCCCCCCCCCCCGGGCCCGGGGTGTCGCTCAGCCGGCGGTCAGATCAGCCCGGTGCTGGAGAGGTAGTACGCGACCAGGGCCGCCACACAGGCCAGGACCACCCAGGAGCGCAGGCTCGTGTGCCGCTGCCGCCGCTGCGTGCGTCGGCGCATGCGTGCCTGCCGGCGCTCGTGCGCACGCTCCCGCCTGCCCGGCTTGCGGTCGCGGTCGCGGCCGGGGTGGGCGGTCCGGGGGGCGGCGTCGGCGGCGGTGTCGGCGAGCAGGCGGCGGCAGGCCGCCGCGAGCTCCGCCGTGGAGGCGGAGAGCGGCATGATCACTTCGGAGCGCGCCGGGGCGGTGGTGCCGCCGTCCAGGAGGCGGCCAGCCCGCAGCAGGACCTCGTCGCGGCCGCCGGCCGGGGCGAGGCTGATCCAGCGCTCGACGTGCTCGCCGCGGATGACCACTCCCCCGGCGCGGTCCCGGTAGACGGTGTGCTCGCGCCACAGCACCGCGGCCAACTCCCCGGCTCTCTCCCTCAGCTGCGTGCTCATACCCCACCCCTTCACCGAACGTCTGATCGAACCACCGCACTTTAGCGTCAGGTACACACCAAGTGGCTCCTCGGGGCCCGCGGCGGAGTCGGACGCGTGGAGCGCGGGTGGGTGGGCAGGCAAACAGCCGGGCGAAACAGGACCGCCCTTGTAAACAGTGCAAGGATGGACTTCCGGGCAGAGCGGCAGGGTGACACAGGGCGGTTTGCACATGAATACGAAACCGACAGCGACCAAGGGCGTGACCTCGAGCGAGGCCGTGTACGGCGCCCCGTGCTGGGTCAGCCTGATGACCCACGACCTGAGCGCCGCGCAGAAGTTCTACAGTGCCGTGCTCGGGTGGACGTACCGCCCCGCGCGGCTCGGCGAGGAGTTCAGCGTCGCGCTCGCCAACGGCAAACCGGTGGCCGGAATGGGTGCCCTGGCCAGCGCTCTGCAGATGGCCGTCGCCTGGACCCCCTACTTCGCCGTCCAGAACGCCGACGAGACGGCGTCCCGCATCAGGGAGCGCAGCGCCACCGTCGCCGTCGGGCCGGTGTCCTTCGCGATGGGGCGCGGCGCCCTCGCGGCCGACCGGGACGGTGCGGTGTTCGGCATCTGGGAGGGCCGGCTCCTGTCCGGCTGGGAGAACTGGCGGGACGCGGCCCCCGCCTGGGTGAAGCTGCAGACCCGCGACGCCTTCGAGGCGGCGATCTTCTACGGGGAGATCCTCGACTGGGCGAGCGGGCGGCCCGGCTGCTGCGACGTCGAGTACGAGCAGGACGAGGTCGTGCTGCGCAGCGGCGGCCGCGTCGTCGCCCGGCTCAGCTCCGGAGCGCTGGAGGCCGCGCCGGACCCGTCGATCCGCCCGCGCTGGCAGGTCTACTTCCCCGTGCCGGACGTCGACGCCTGCGTACGGGCGACGCAGGAGCACGGCGGCTCCGTCGTCCACCACGAGCCCGGTGTGGAGGCCACCCTGCGCGACCCGGACGGGGGCCTGTTCGTCGTCACCACCCAGACGCTGGAGAAATAGAGCCGGACCGCCCGCGGGCGCCGTTCTACGCGCCCGCGGGCATCCTGCGGAGCTGCTCCAGCAGCATGCCGCGTTCCGCCTCCTCCCGGGCGAGGACGGCGGCCAGGACCTCGTCGTCGCGGCGGCGGGTGATGGCCTCCCGGACGAGTCCGGCGAGGACGTCCGGCGGAATGGCCTCCGCCTGGGTGGGGGCGGCTCCGGCGCGCAGAGGGGCGGGCGGCAGGCGCAGCTCGGCGATCTGCGCCTCGGTGACGGCCAGGCGTTCGAACTCCACGCGTACGTCGGGGGCGTCGAGCTCGGCGAAGGCCTTGACGTCGTCGGCGAGGGCGGTGAAGAGGTGCTGTCGCCCGGGGTCCCAGTCGCCGACCACCAGGACGCACACGGCGCCGTGCCCGCCGGTCGCGGCCCGGCGTGCCGCGGCGCGCCTGCCGGACAGAGAGGTGAGCGCCCCGCCCGCGTACACGGGTACGCCCCACGGGTCGGTGACGGCCGCCAGCTGCGGCGCCAGGCCCGTCGGCTCGCACCACACTTCGAGGCGGGCCTCCTGACCGGCCTGCCGGTCGAGCCGGTAGGCGCGGGCGGCGTCGGTGACGGCGCGCCGGAAGCCGGCGGGGCCGTCGAACGTCCGCGGTTCGGCGGCCGGGTCGGCGTCGTCGCGGATCGCGAGCCAGGAGATGCGGCCGGCGCGGCGGGCCATGCCCAGCATGTCGGCCAGTCTTCGGTACGTGCGCTCCTGCTTGGCGAGCGCGCCGTCGGCGACCGTCGCGTACCAGATCTGCCGCATGGTCAGCGGCAGCTGTGCGGCGTAGCGGCCGAGGATCATCTCCACCTCGGCGAGCAACTGCTCCGTCGCCGGGCGCGGTTGCCAGCCGGGCTGGTAGCCGCGAGGGCGTCTGTCCGGCACGGTGGCCCCTTTCGACCCGACACCTGTCTCCTTAGGGCTTGCCCACGGATGCAGGCGCCGTCACCCGCGCGGAGGGTGCGGATCGGGTCACATCCGGCGACGCGGCGCACCGGGCCGGCTGCGCGGGGGCGCGTACGTCAGCCGACCTTGCGGCCCGCGAGCGGCGCGGTGTCCTGGCCGGCGCCGCTCCGCATGCCGCGCAGCAGCTCCTCCAGCGCGTCGAGCGCGGTGCGCTGCGGGTGCCAGCCGAGCTCGACCCGGGCCCGGGTGCAGTCCATCAGCGGCAGGCGCAGCACCGCGTCGAAGAGCTGCGGCGAGGCGGGCACCAGCCGCAGGTTCCAGGCGGCGGCCAGCGCGGCGCGGACGGCCGGGCGGGGCACCCGGACGAGCCGGGCGCCGAGCAGGTCGGCGAGCTCCTCGGCGCCGACGGGGGGCTCGGCGGCGATGTTGAAGGCGCCGCCCACCTCGTGGCTGAGCGCGAGGCGGTACGCCTGCGCCGCGTCGTCGGTGTGCAGGGCCTGGAACCGCAGGCCGGGGATGTCCGGCACGAAGGGGACCGCTCCCGGGCGGGCCAGTGTCCCCGGCAGGAAGCGCCCGGCGAAGATCCGGCGCTGCTCGCTCGCCGACTCCTCCTTGAACAGGAACGCCGGGCGCATCCGCACCACCCTGACGCCGGGGTTGCGGACCTCGAAGGAGTCCAGCACCCGCTCCAGGTACGCCTTCTCACGGCAGTACGCGGCCTCCGGCCAGCCGTGCGTCGGCCACGCCTCGCCGACGGCCCGGTCCTTCGGACCCGGGGAGTAGGCGCCGACGGAGGAGGCGTGGACCAGGACGGGCACGCCGGCGGAGGCGACGTCCCGGAAGACCTGGAGACTGCCGAGGACGTTGGTGCGCCAGGTCCGGACGGGATCGTGGGTCGGCTGGAACGCCCAGGCCAGGTGGATCACGGCGTCGGCGCCCTCGAAGTGCCTGACGAGGTCGGTGTCCTCGGCCAGGTCCACGGCGGCCCAGTCGGTCTTCGGCGGCGACCAGCCGGGCAGCCTGCGCGCCAGCCCCAGTACGGATGCGATCTGCGGGTCGTCGGCCAGCGCCGCCACCACGCTGGTGCCGACGTTGCCGGTGGCTCCGGTGACGACGACCCTCTTGCCGGCTTCCATGCTCACGGTCCTGCCCTCCGACGGATCGTACGGACGTACGGATCGACGTTCCCCGGCACCGCGCCGGGACGCTTCGGGTACCCGCTGGGCGGCCGTCCACGTGCCCGCGGGTGCAGGGAGGGCGTCCTCGTCAATCCCATGATCGTGGCGCCCACTCGTACGGGCGAGGTGGAAATTCCGCCCGCGAGCGGATCCAGGGCGGCCCGCCGTGGGTCGGGGCGGCGCGGAAATCCACGCGGCTCCCCTGGCTGCGGTCGCCGGCGCATGGGGCGCGGCCCCTGCCGTAACAGGGCGGAAGGGCTCCGATACGGCATGTTCAGGCCGGAGTTGGCCGGTAATAGCCGAGCCTTTGGCATATGCCAGAAGCACCACCATATCGAGTGTTGCCAAACCCCTTACAGGCCATCGCGCCCTGTGCAACAGTCGTAACCGGTCCTTATATTTCAGACCCTGGCCACACCGCGCCCGTATCGGAGTACGACATGCCGTCCCATCTGTTCGCGGACCGTGCCGCCGGGCAGCCGCCCGAGCGCGGCACGGTGGACGCGCTGATCTCGCAGACCCGCCGACTGCGGGGAGACGTCGACGCCGTACGCCGGGATGCCGTCGCGGACGAGGACGATCCGCAGGGCCGCTGGCAGCGCGCGCTGTGCGACCTCGCCGTCCATCAACTCGACGACCTGGGTGCGCAGTTGGGCCAGCTGAAGGAAGGGCTGGGCGAGGACCGCGCCCTCGGCTCCCGGTCCGCCGGCACCGGGCCCGCCGCGGAGTCCCTCGACGAAGGCACCGAGGAGGGCGAATCCGCCGAGGAGGCCCTCGCGGACGCGCCGCCGCGCACCGGCGCGCTGCTCAGCCGGGTCGGCAGCGCCCAGTGGAACCTCCTCACCGACGAAGTGACCTGGTCCGACGAGCTGTTCCAGATCTTCGGCCGCTCGCCCGAGGCGGGCCCGATGTCGCTGGACGAGCTGCCGTCCATGGTGTTCGCCGAGGACCAGGCGGCGCTGACCGCGATGGTGACGGGCTGCCTGATCGACGGCAAGCCGATCGACGGCGAGTTCCGGATCGTCCGCACCGACGGCCGGGTGCGCACGCTCCACATGATGGGCGAGCCGGTCCTCGACGCGGACGGCTGCACGGCGTCGATGTGGGCCGTTTTACGGGACGTCAGCGAACTGCGCCGCAGTGAGCGGGTGGTCCGCGAATCACGCGAGTCGCTCCGCCGCCGCCAGGACATCGAACAGACCGAGCACCGGGTGGCGGTGGAGCTCCAGGAGGCGGTCCTGCCGCCGTGGCGCGGCCCCCTGCGCCTCCCCCACGGCGGGCCCGCGGCCCTCGACCTGGCCGGGCACTACCTGCCGTCCGGGTCCAGCGCGCTGATCGGCGGCGACTGGTACGACGCGCTGGAGCTGCCGGACGGGGACACGCTGCTGTCCGTCGGCGACCTCACCGGGCACGGCGTGTCGGCGACGTCCTCGATGGCGATGCTGCTGGGCGCGCTGCGCGGCATGGCGGTGGCCGGGATCCGGCCCGGGCCGCTGATGGGCCACCTCAACCAGCTGCTGGACACGTCGGCGCACACGGCGCTGGGCAGCGCCGTGTGCTGCCGCTACAGCCCGGCGACCGGGACGCTGACCTGGGCGCAGGCGGGACACCCCGCCCCGCTGCTGTTCCGCGGTGGGACGGGGCGTGCGCTGACGCGCCCGGACGGCGTACTCCTCGGGGCCACGCCGCAGACGGCGTACGAGCAGACCGAGGTGCGGCTGCTCCCCGGCGACCTACTGGTCCTGCACACGGACGGGCTCACGCGCGGCACGGGTGCGGACCCCTTCGGTACGGAGGGGACGGACCGGCTGCTGCGGCTGGCACCGCGGTTCGCCCGGGCGCGCGATGCGCAGGAGTGCGTGCGGATGGTGGTGGACGAGTTCGGCGCCTGCCCGCGTGAGGACGACGCGTGTGTCATGGTCGCCAGGGTCGGCGACCCGTCATAGGGCGTCGGAGGACGTCGGAGGGGGCGACGGACGACGCCGGTACGGAGCTGTCGGAAGAGTCGGTTACGGAACTGAACGGGAACGGGCCGGGACGGACTTCGCGGACCAGGCCGTAGGGCGCCAGGCCGTAGGGCGTCGGCTGTCCGCCGACGGACGCGGCCGGCGGCTGCGCTAGATCTCGGTGTTCCGCTGCTTCTGCGCGGTCTTGGGCATCGCCACCTGGATCTCCTCGCGCAGGTCCTCGATCTTCGAGTAGTCCGCGTACTTCCCGGTGAGCCGGTACATCTCCCGGAGCCGGTCCCAGGTGCGCTGCGAGGAGGTCTCCCCCATCGACATCAGGGCGAGGCGCGCGTAGCGGTCGGCCTGTTCGGGGTCGTCGGCGATGAAGCACGCCGACGCCATCGACAGGTAGTCGAAGATCTTCGAGCGCTGCCGTCCGTCGACGCGCAGGGCGAGCGCCTTCTGCGCGAAGTGCTGGGCCTGCTTCGCGGCCCCCGGTTCGTGCTCGGCGAGGGTGCGGTAGGCGAGGGCCTGCATCCCGTACAGGTCCTCCTTCTTGAAGGTCTGCATCCAGCTCGGCGGCGGCACGTCGCTGCGGTCGGAGACGAAGAGCTCCTCCGCCTCGCCGAGGGTGCGGCGCATCGCCTGGCCGTGGCCCATCGCCGCCTGCGCCCACGCCTCGATGGTGTGCAGCATGGCGTGCGTGCGGGGCAGCATCTCGGGGCCCGAGCCGGCGCGGGCGAGCTTCATCAGGTCCAGGGCCTCGTCGGGACGTCCGAGGTGGACCATCTGGCGGGCGGCGCGGGAGAGCGCCTCGCCGGCACGCGGCAGGTCACCGCCCTCGCGGGCCGCGTGCGCGGCGATGACGAAGTACTTCTGCGCGGTGGGTTCGAGGCCCACGTCGTGGGACATCCAGCCGGCCAGGACGGCGAGGTTGGCGGCGACGGCCCACAGCCGCCGCTGGATGTGCGGGGGGTGGTGGTAGGCGAGCATGCCGCCCACCTCGTTGAGCTGGCCGACGACCGCCTTGCGCTGGAGCCCGCCGCCACGGGCGGCGTCCCAGGCGCGGAACACCTCGACGGAGCGCTCCAGCGCCTCGATCTCCTGGGACCCGATGGGCGCGGCCTCGTAGCGGTCGAACCCGGCCGGGTCGGCGTGCAGGGGGTCGTCGAGGTGCGGGGCGTCCGCGCCACGTGCGGGATCGGTGCGGAACCAGTCGTGCATGGCGCTGGTCAGTACGGAGCCTGCGGTGAGCGCGGCACCCGCGCCCACCAAGCCGCGTCGGTTGAGCATGAGGTCCATTCCCGTGAATTCGGTGAGGACCGCAGCCGTACGCTCGGGCGCCCAGGGCAGCCCGTCAGGGTTGTCGGTGTTCCTGACGTCCCGCCGTTTCCCGGCGCGCCCGTGTCGTACGAACCCGAGGTCCTCGATGGTCACGACACGGCCGAGTCGCTCGGTGAACAGGGCTGCCAGCACCCGGGGCACGGGATCGCGCGGGGTCTCCCCCATGTCGATCCACCGCCGGACCCGCGACGTGTCGGTCGCCAGCTGCGGGTGGCCCATGGCCGCCGCCTGCCGGTTCACGAGCCGTGCGAGCTCCCCTTTGGACCAGCCGGCGAGGCCGAACAGGTCTGCAAGGCGGGTGTTGGGTTCTCCGGTCACGTCAAGCCCCCAGGTTCTCGGCTGAGTTGACAGTAGCCCGGTGTCATAGGGCTGGCGACTATTCGCCAGGCTTCGCCAGGGTCCGCCAGATGGTGTGCCACCCGCGCGCGGGTGTCAGGTAGGAAAGCGCCACCCCGCTCCGGTAACCGGCCCTCATTCCCCAGGGTGCGGGCCGGTTGCCGGGACGGGGCAGCGTACGTAACTCGTCGGCACACGAAGGGATCTGTCTCGCCCATGTACACAGCATCGTCCTCCGTGTCCGCCCCGCCCCGGCCTGCGCGTACCCTCCCGGCCGGCAGCGGGCCGTATCCGGATCCACCGCAGGCCGTACGGGCCCGGCGCTGGGCGGGACCGGCGGCGGGGCCGCTCAGTGGAAGGCTCGACCTGTCCGGTCCGCAGGGCGCGCAGTTGCGCAAGGCGATCGCGTCGGTGCACCGGATCTGCCCGGAGTTCAACCCCGTCCAGCTGATGCGGCGCAGCAGCCGGTCCGTCCTGCTCGTCGGGACGACGGGACGGGCCACCGCGGTCGCCAAGGTTTTACTGGACCACTCCACCGCCTGGACCGAGCGGATCCGTCATGAGATCGCGGCCTACCGCACCTTCGTACGGCACCGCCCGCCGGTGCGGGCCCCGCGGCTGATCGCCGCGGACCCCGACAACTGCACGCTGGTGATCGAGCGGATGCCCGGGCGGGCCGCGGCGCTCAGCCGGCACCCGTTCGAGGCGCCGCCGCGCGCGGACGTACGGGCCGCGCTGGGGGCGATCGCGCGGCTCAACGCGTGGCGGCCGCCGGCCGGGATGTTCGACGCTCCGCTGGACTACGCCTCGCGGATCTCCCGCTACCACGAGCTGGGGCTCTTCACCGACCGGGACCGGGACGACCTGCAGAAGCTGCTGCACGGGCTGGCCCACGCGGGCGGGCTCGGCGGTGTGGGCCAGTTCTGCCACGGCGACGCGCTGCTGTCGAACATCCTGCTGTCACCGGCCGGCCCGGTGCTGGTCGACTGGGAGCACGCGGGGTGGTACCTGCCCGGGTACGACCTGGCGACGCTGTGGGCGGTCCTGGGCGACGCCCCGGTGGCCCGGCGGCAGATCGCGCAGCTCGCGCAGGCGGCGGGACCCGCGGCGCGCGACGCGTTCCTGGTGAATCTGATGCTCGTGCTGACGCGGGAGATACGGACGTACGAGACGGCCGTGCAGCGCACGATACGAGAGGCGCCGCCGGCCGGCTCGGTACCGGTCCAGCCCGGGGGGCTGTCCGCGGGGGAAGAGCAGCGCCTGCTGCTGAGGCGGCTGCACGACGACTGCGCCATGGCGCGGCGGGCCGTGCGCGCCGCGGTCGGCACACGCTGACCGCCCCGTGAGGGGCGGCGAGCGAGCCGAAGTGGGGGTCCCCCGGCGAAGCCGGGGGGAGTGAACCGAGCCCTGGGAGAGGGGGGTGTGCGCTGTGTGACCGGTGCCGACACACCGGCACACAGCGCACTGCTGGTTTCAGGGGCCCTGTGGTGCGGCTCGGGAGGCACGGGCCGCGCGGACGGCCCGGTGGAAAGGGGCGTGCAGGTCCGGCGGCAGGACGCTGCCGTCGGCGGTGGCGACCAGGGCGGCGGCGACGTCGCGGAGTTTGGTGTTGCCGCGCTGGGAGATCTCCACGAGCACCTGCCAGGCCCGGTCCGCCGGGCAGGGGGTCAGCGCCATGATCATGCCCTGGGCCCGGTCGATGACGCCGCGGCTGTCCAGGGCCCGGCGCAGCTGGTCCACCTCGGTGGCGAGGCGTGCGAGGTCCGTGCGCTCCACGGGGTGCGCGGTCGTCACGGCCGGGTCCGGCCTTCGGTCGGCTTCCACGTCATGAGGTCGTCTCCTCCGCTGTTTCGTGTGCGGTGTGGGTCTGGTGCGGGTGTGGCTGGTGCGGGTGTGCCTGCCCGCGTTGTGTCCGGGCCCGGACGGGCGCAAGCACGCCGTTCGGCCCGTTAGGGCGGGGACTTTCGTCCCGCCGAGGGCGGTCCTTCTCCCGGGCCGGCCCGGTCCCGGTGTGGGCCGGAGGAGTGGCGGGGCGTTTACCGCCCCCCGTGTCGGATACGCGGCAGATGTCCGTTTGCAGGTGTCGAGGATCCGGGAGGCCGCGCCCATGCCGTCCGACGTGGCGTCGCTGAAGGCCTTCATCGAGCGTGAGATCGCGACGCTCCGCGCCGAGGTGCGCAGGACGACGGATGCCGTCGCGCCCGCCCCCGGCCGCGTTGACGCGCCGGCCCCCGGCGAGGGGGCCCGCAAGGCCGAGCAATGCCCGTGCGGCCAGGGCCACGGCGCCCGCCACAGCTGTGTGGACGCGGGCGAGGGCCACGACCCGTGGCGCTGTCTGTGCGCCACCCTGCCGGGTATCCCGGTGTCCGCCGCGCTGCTCGCACCGGTCCGGGACGGCTCCGGGGCCGTCACGGACTTCGTCATCCGGGCCGGCAACCACATCCGCTCGGTGGAGTGGCTGGTGCCGCCGGACCAGCAGGTCGGGCAGCGGTTCTTCGAGGTGGCGCGTACCGGCGCCGCGGCCAGCGGGCTGCTGGCCGCGCTGAGTGAGGTCCTGGAGACGGGGCGGGCGCTGGGCGGTCTGGTGGTGGACTACACCGAGGAGCGGTACGGCAGGCTCCGGCGCGTCCAGCTGGTGCACTACGCAGCGGCCTGCGGCGACCAGGTGCTCACGACCTGGCGGCCGGTGCGCAGCCAGGCGGAGCTGCTCACCATCGACGCCCAGCACCTGGCCTCCATGGGGTGGGGGTGGTGGGACCTGCTGTCGGGCGGGGTGTCGTGGTCGGAGGGGCTGCAGCGGATCTTCCGTACGGATCCGGCGCTGCCGTGGACGCTGCTGGAGCTGTGCGACCACCTGGTGGCGGCGGACGTGGGGCCGTTCGGCGAGTTCATCGCGTCCGTCCTCGCCGGTGAGGAGCCCGCCTGGACGCGTATCCGGTTCCTGGTGCTGGGCGAGGTCCGCACGGTGGACCTGCTGGGGCGGCCGGTGGCCGGGACGGACGGGCGGCCGTGGGCGGTGCAGATCGTGGCCCGCGACCTCACGCCGCAGATGCGCAGTCGCCGGCGCCTGGTGGAGAAGCAGGTCGAGACGGACCAGCTGCGGCAGCAGGCCGCGGCGGAGCGGCACGTCGCCTCGGCCCTGCGCGAGGCGCTGCTGCCGACGTACTCCGAGGGGCTGGCGGAGCTGGGGCTGACGGCGGCGGCGGCGTATCTGCCGGCCGAGCCGGACGCGGCCGTCGGCGGCGACTGGTACAAGTGTCGTCCGCTGCCGAACGGCCGGGCGCTGATCGCCATCGGGGACGCGAGCGGCCACGGGCTGGACGCGGTGGCGCGGATGGCCCAGCAGCGGTACGCGATGGCGGGTCTCGCCCACTCGGGCGCCTGCGCCGGTGACGTCACCACCTGGCTGAACGAGCTGGTGTGCAGTGAGCCCACCCCCGCCACGGCCACCATGTGCGTGGGGCACGTCGGGGACGACCGGGTGTTCCGCTGGACCTGTGCGGGGCATCCGGCGCCGCTGCTGCTGCGCGACGGCCATGTCTTCGCGCTGCCGACCGATCACCGGGGGCCGCTGCTGGGCGTGCTGCCGGGGCACGAGTACGAGACGGCGGAGTTCCCGCTGAAGGCCGGGGACGTGCTGCTGCTGTACACCGACGGGGTGGTCGAGCGGCGCGGCCAGGACATCACCGAGGGCATCGACGCGTTGGCGCGGGCGCTGACCGCGAGCAGCGGCCTTGCGCCGCAGGGCATCATCGACCGGCTCACCGACGAGTACGAACGCACGGTCCACGACGACGACGCCTGCCTGCTCGCCGTGCGCGTCGACTGAGCCGCACGCACACCGCCATTCGTATGACTTGTACGACTAATTCGTGAGCCGCGTGGGACGCGCGTGACGTGGGTAGTCCCGGCCCGGAAGTGTCCCTCTGCCCACCCCTTTTCGTCGAAAGGCCCCGCGCGCATGGCTCAGCCCTTCGTCCTGCCGGATTTCTACGTGCCGTATCCGGCGCGCCTCAATCCCCATCTGGAGACCGCCCGGGTCCACACCAAGCGGTGGGCGCGACGGATGGGGATGCTGGAGGGGTCGGGCGTCTGGGAGGAGCACGACCTCGACTCGCACGACTACGCCCTGCTGTGCTCGTACACCCATCCCGACTGCGACGCCGACGCGCTGTCCCTCGTCACCGACTGGTACGTCTGGGTGTTCTTCTTCGACGACCACTTCCTGGAGGTGTTCAAGCGCACCCAGGACCTGGTCGGCGGCAAGGCGTACCTGGACCGGATGCCCGCCTTCATGCCGATGGACCTCGAGCAGGGGATGCCGGAGGCGACCAACCCGGTCGAGGCGGGCCTCGCCGACCTGTGGACCCGTACCGTGCCGAGCATGTCGGCGGGGTGGAGGGCCCGGTTCGCGGAGGCGACCGAGCACCTGCTCAACGAGTCGCTGTGGGAGCTCGCCAACATCAACGAGGGGCGGATCGCCAACCCCGTCGAGTACATCGAGATGCGCCGCAAGGTCGGCGGCGCGCCCTGGTCGGCCGGGCTGGTGGAGTACGCCGCCGGGGCCGAGGTCCCGGTGTCGGTCGCGGACGCGCGGCCGCTGCTGGTGCTGCGGGACACGTTCGCCGACGCCGTGCACCTGCGCAACGACCTCTTCTCGTACCAGCGGGAGGTCGAGGACGAGGGCGAGAACAGCAACGGCGTGCTGGTGCTGGAGAAGTTCCTCGGCTGCTCGACGCAGGAGGCCGCCGAAGCGGTCAACGACCTGCTGACGTCCCGGCTGCAGCAGTTCGAGAACACGGCGCTCACCGAGGTGCCCGCGCTGTGCGTGGAGAAGGGGCTCGGGCCCGAGGAGTGCGCCGCCGTCGCCGCGTACGCGAAGGGGCTGCAGGACTGGCAGTCCGGCGGCCACGAGTGGCACATGCGTTCCAGCCGCTACATGAACGAGGGCGCGCTGGGCGGGCGTTCGGCGCTCCCCGGGGTGCTGGGCACGTCGGCGCTCGACATCCGCACGCTCTTCGGACGGCCCGCGGCCGCGCGGCTGCGCACCCTCACCCATGTGCCGCACCAGCAGGTCGGGCCGTCGCTGCTGCCCGACTTCGACCTGCCCTTCCCCCTGTCGCTCAGCCCGCACCTGGACGACGCCCGCGCGAAGGCGCTGGCGTGGGCCGGGCGGATGGGTCTGCTCGACGACATCTGGGACGAGGCCATGATGGACGGCTTCGACCTCCCGCTGTGCGCGGCCGGTCTGGACCCGGACGCCACCGCCGAGGAGCTGGAACTCAGCTCCCTGTGGCTGACCTGGGGCACGTACGGCGACGACTACTACCCGCTGGTGTTCGGCAAGCCGCGCGACCTCGCCGGGGCGAAGGTGTACACCGAGCGGCTCAAGGAGTGCATGCCGGTCGACGACCCGGCGGCCGCCCCGGCCGACGCCGTCAGTCCGATGGAGCGGTCGCTGGCCGATCTGTGGGGCCGCACGGCCGGTCCGATGAGCTCCGAGGCCCGGGCCTCCCTGCGTCTGGCGATGGACCGCATGCTGGACAGCTGGATGTGGGAGCTGCACAACCAGGCGCAGCACCGGGTGCCCGACCCGGTCGACTACATCGAGATGCGGCGCCAGACCTTCGGCTCCGACATGACGATGAGCCTGGCGCGGCTGCGGCACGAGGGCGGGCTGCCGGCGGAGCTCCTGCGGAGCGGCCCGGTGCGCAGCCTGGAGAACGCGGCCCAGGACTACGCCACGATGCTCAACGACCTCTTCTCGTACCAGAAGGAGATCGAGGTCGAGGGCGAGGTGCACAACGGGGTGCTGGTGGTGCAGACCTTCTTCGGCTGCGACTATCCCACCGGTGTCTCGATCATCGATGACCTGATGCGGGGGCGGCTGCGGCAGTTCCTGCACGTGAAGGAGAAGGAACTGCCCGTGCTGATCGAGCAGTTCGGGCTGGCGGAGACCGGGCGGGCGGCGCTCGACGCCTATGTGCGGGAGCTGGAGGACTGGCTGGCCGGGATCCTCAACTGGCACCGCAACGTGCGCCGTTACCGCGACGAGGACGTCCGCTCGGGCGCGGGGACGGCACGGCTGCGGGGCCTGGGCGCGCCGGCCCGTACGGCGCCCACCGGTGGTCTGCCGACCGGACCGGTGGGGCTGGGCACCTCGGCGGCCCGGGTGGCGGAGCTCTTCACGTCCCGGAGCTGAGCGGGAGAGAGGCGGTCAGGAGGGGCGGACGCCGCGGAGCTGGTCCAGTTCGCGGCGTTCGCGCTTGGTGGGGCGCCCGGCGCCGCGGTTGCGGACGCCGGCCAGCGCCACGTGCTCGCGGGGCGGCGGGGGCGGGCTGTTGTCGATGTACGCCTCCGCCGCGACGGGTGCGCCGACGCGCTTGGCGAGCACGCGCGTGACCTTGACGATCCGCTCGCGGCCCGCGTGGAAGAGCCGCACCTCGTCGCCCGGCTTGACCGCCTGCGAGGGCTTGACGCGCTCGCCGTTGACGCGGACGTGCCCGGCGCGGCAGGCCGCGGCGGCCTGCGAGCGGGTCTTGGTGAGCCGTACGGCCCAGATCCAGCTGTCGACGCGGGCGGTCGCCCGCGTGGTCCCCTCATCCGTCGCCATGGGCTCAGCCCTGCTGGAAGAGTTCCGCGGGCAGGGGCTTGAGCAGCGCGTACAGGTCGTCGGTGATGGGGCGGTCCCAGCTGGCGATGGTGACCAGGACGTTGTCGCTGCGGTCGAACTGCACGCAGGAGATGCGGCTCTCGGAGAGCTTCAGGCGGCGCACGATCAGCAGGTTGTCGCCCTGCATGACCGGCACGTCCTCGGTCTCGACGACCTCGACCGGCTCGTCGTTGTCGAGCGCGGCGAGCAGCTGGGCGACCTCGAAGGGCACCTGGCCCTCGGCGAGCTCGCGCGCCGGGGAGCCCTCCGGGAGGTTGCCGATGATCATCGCGGGGCCCCGGCCGCCGAACAGGTCGTACCGGAGGAAGACACCCTGGCAGCTGCCGTCGGGGGCGGGGAGCAGACCGGCGCCGAGATTGCCGGGCCAGTCGCCCGGATCCATGGCCAGGACATCGAAGTCCGGGCCGGCGGGTGTGGCGGCGCTGCGGCGACGGAGGAAGGACATGCCGCCATGGTACGTGCCCGGGCGCCCGGAACGGCGGGCGCCCCCTCGCCGGACGGGCCCCCGAACGGCGGGTAGGCGGGCGGCCCGCACCGCCGTGCGCACGGGCGCGGCTCCGGGCGGTTCACCGCATCGGGGGACGGCCCGCCGCCGGGTCCGCCGCTCCCCCGCTCTCGGCGAGGACGCGCAGGACGGTGAGGGCCCGCTGGGCGTGGGCGTGCTCCACGAAGAGGTGGTCGTGGTGGTAGCCGGCCACGACGTTGCAGCTCAGGCCCGCGTCGGCGAGGGCGCCCGCGACGGCGGCGGTCAGACCGACGGCGTCGAGGGCGGAGTGGACACGGAGGGTGATCCAGCCGGCCACGTAGTCGTACGGGAGCGATGCCGCGTCCGCCTCCTCCTCGCGGACGACCAGGGTGAGGCCCTCGGACTCGGCGACCGTGACCACGGGGTGCAGGCCGGGCGGGACGGCCGGGCCGTCGACGGCGCAGAAGACGTAGCGGCCGGGGTTGAGCTCGGGCCGCAGGGCGGCCAGGAGCCGGGTCAGGTCGCGCTCTCCGCTGGTTCCACTCATGATCACCAGCTTAGGGGCGACCAGGCCCGGTTCCGGGGGCGTGCCGTCACGTGAGGTCGAACTCGCCCTCCCGCGCGCCCCGGACGAACGCGCGCCACTCGGCGGGGGTGAAGATGAGCGACGGGCTCTCCGGGCGGGTGGCGTTCCGCATGGCGATGAACCCCTCGACGAAGGCGATCTGGACGTCGCCCGCGCCCTCGGTGCCCGATCGCCACTCCGCGGCGCTGAGGTCGAGGTCCGGCTTGTTCCAGCCCGTGAGCTGCTGCTGGGCGGTGATGCTGTCGGCCACGTGCGTGCTCCTCCCGGTTCGTCCGTCCGGCACACCCTAGTCATCGCGGCGCGTCCCGGACAGACCGCGATCAACGTGTCCGTCCGCCCGCGCCGGTGCCGAAGTCCGGTGGCGGGGTGAGGAACGCCGCGACCGTACGGGCGAAGGCGGCGGGGTCGTCCACCCACGGGTAGTGGCCGGCGCCGTGCTGGACGGCGAGCCGTCCGTGGGGGAAGAGCGCGGCGAGCTCGGCGGCGCGGGCGGGCCTCGGGCCGGCGTCGTACTCGCCGGCGAGGACGAGCACGGGCGCGGTGACGGCGGTGAGCGCGGCGCGGGTGGCGGCGGTGTCACCGAGCGCGCCGTCGGCGTAGAAGGCGTCGGCGGCGGCGAAGTTGGTCTGGTCGTCGTCGCTCGCGGCGTGGGCGCGGGCGTTCGCGTCCCACCGCCCGTACATGAACGGCAGCACGAGGTCCCACACCTCGTCGATGTCGCGCCCGGCGATCAGCTCGTCGAGGGCGGGGCGGCTCTCGGCGTACCAGGGTTCGTCCTTGCGCAGGTCGGCGGCCTCGCGCCGGTCCTCGGCGATGGCCTCGATCCCGGCGGGGCGGGTGCCGCCGGTGACGAGGGTGAGGGAGGCGAGGCGCTCGGGGTGGGCGGCGGCGTACAGGACGGCGAGGGTGGCGCCGGCGGAGTGGCCGAGGAGGTCGAGCCGCTCCAGGCCGAGGTGGGTGCGCAGCGCCTCGACGTCGTCGACCTGGCGGTCGGCGCGGTAGGTGCCGGGGTCGGCGGGCTCCGCGGACTCGCCGGCGCCGCGCGGGTCGAGCAGGACGAGCCGGCGGTGGGCGGTGAGCCCGCCCAGGTCCCCGAGGTAGGCGGAGGCGCGCACCGGCCCGCCGGCCAGGCAGACGAGCGGCTCGCCCTCCCCCCGGACGTGGTAGGCGAGCTCGGTCCCGTCGTACGCGCTGAACTTCGGCATGGTCGTGATCCTCACAACGAGGCCCCGGGACCACAAGGGAGTTCCGCCCAGCGCGTAGGGGTCAGGGACGGAATGCGGCTCCGGCCTCTTGCCTTCGCCGCGGCCGGGTTGGATAACTGATCACCAGCGCGTCGACCGAATGATCGGTCGACCGTCCGCGACCGGAGCTCAGGACGGGAGAACGGCGATGACGGACCTGCTCGACGCCGGGGAGAGGCTCAGCCGTGCGGAGCTGGCTGCGCTGCAGCTGGAGCGGCTGCGGGCGACGCTGCGCCACGCGTACGAGAACGTGGAGTTCCACCGACGGGCCTTCGACGAGGCGGGGGTACGGCCCGAGGACTGCCGCGACCTCGCCGACCTCGCCCGCTTCCCGTTCACCACCAAGGCGGACCTGCGGGAGACGTACCCCTTCGGGATGTTCGCGGTGGAGCGGTCCCGGGTGCGGCGGATCCACGCGTCGAGCGGGACGACCGGCCTGCCCACGGTCGTCGGGTACACGGACGGCGACCTCGACCTGTGGGCGGACGTGATGGCCCGGTCGATCCGGGCGGCGGGCGGGCGGCCCGGCCAGACCGTCCATGTGGCGTACGGCTACGGGCTGTTCACGGGCGGGCTCGGCGCGCACTACGGCGCCGAGCGGCTCGGGTGCACGGTCGTGCCCGCCTCCGGTGGGATGACGGCGCGTCAGGTGAGGCTGATCCAGGACTTCCGGCCCGAGATCATCATGGTGACGCCGTCGTACATGCTGACCCTGCTGGACGAGTTCGAGCGGCAGGGCGTCGATCCGCGCACGACGTCCCTGCGCACCGGGATCTTCGGTGCGGAGCCGTGGACGGAGGAGATGCGGCGCGAGATCGAGGAGCGGTGCGGGATCGACGCGGTCGACGTCTACGGGCTGTCGGAGGTGATCGGACCGGGCGTCGCGCAGGAGTGCGTGGAGACGAAGGACGGGCTGCACGTCTGGGAGGACCACTTCTACCCGGAGGTCGTCGACCCGCTGACGGGCGAGGTGCTGCCCGACGGGGAGCGGGGCGAGCTGGTGTTCACCTCGCTCACCAAGGAGGCGATGCCGGTCATCCGCTACCGCACGCGCGATCTGACGCGGCTGCTGCCGGGGACGGCGCGGGTGTTCCGGCGAATGGAGAGGGTCACGGGGCGCAGTGACGACATGGTCATCCTGCGCGGCGTGAACCTCTTCCCCACCCAGATCGAGGAGATCGTCCTGCGTACGCCGGGCCTCGCGCCCCACTTCCAGCTCCGGCTCACCCGGGAGGGGCGGCTCGACGCGCTGACCGTGCGCGCGGAGGCGCGGCCCGGCGCGACGGCGGAGGTGCGCGAGCGGGCGGCGCGGGCGGTGGAGGCGGCCGTGAAGGACGGGATCGGGGTGTCGGTGGTGGTGGAGGTGGTGGACCCGGAGACGCTGGAGCGGTCGGTGGGGAAGATCCGGCGGATCGTGGACCTGCGCGACGGGGGGTGAGGAGGCCGGACCGCCGCGGGGGCGTTCCGGTCCCGGGGAGTGGACGCCGCGATCGGGGGCAGATGAGCCGCATTCCGGGTGTGTCTGGAACATCCGGACGGTTGTGGAAAGGCGGTTGTCGTGCGCAGCGTGGGCGTCGAAGAGGAACTCCTGCTCGTCGATCCGGAGAGCGGTGAGCCGAGAGCGCTTTCGGCGGCGGTGCTGGCCGCCGTCGAGCGGGACCCGCAGGGCAATGAGGAGGTCTTCGAGAGCGAGCTGCAGCGCCAGCAGCTGGAGTTCGCCACGCGGCCGCAGACGTCCATGGCGGACCTCGGGGTCGAGATCCGGCGCTGGCGGGCGGAGGCGGCGCGCCATGCGGAGGGGCTCAACGCCTCCGTGGCGGCGCTGGCGACGTCGCCGCTGCCGGTGAGCCCCACCATCGGGACCGGGGAGCGGCACCAGTGGCTGAAGGAGCACTTCGGCCTCACCGCCCAGGAGCAGCTCACGTGCGGGTGCCACGTCCACGTGTCGGTGGAGTCGGACGAGGAAGGGGTGGCCGTTCTCGACCGGATCCGGCCCTGGCTTCCCGTGCTGCTGGCCATGAGCGCGAACTCGCCGTTCTGGCAGGGCGAGGACAGCGGGTACGGCAGCTACCGCAGCCGCGTGTGGGGGCGCTGGCCGTCGGCGGGCCCGGTGGAGGTCTTCGGTTCGGCCGACCGCTACCACGAGCAGGTGCGCGACATGGTCGCGAGCGGGGTGCTGCGTGACGAGGGCATGGTCTACTTCGACGCCCGGCTCTCCCACTCGTACCCCACCGTCGAGATCCGGGTGGCCGACGTCTGCCTGGACCCGTCCACCACGGTGCTGCTGGCGACGCTGATCCGGGGCCTGGTGGAGACCGCGGCGCGCCAGTGGCGGGAGGGCGAGCCGCCCGCCCGGCACGGGGTGACGCTGCTGCGCCTGGCGTCCTGGCGGGCGGCCCGGTCGGGGCTGGAGGACACGCTGATCCACCCGCTGACGATGCGGCCCGCGCCGGCCGAGGCCGTCGTGCGGGCGCTGTTCGACCATGTGCGCGAGGCCCTGGAGGAGAGCGGTGACGTGGTGGCCGCCCAGGACGCGCTGGCGATGCTGCTGAAGACCGGGAACGGCGCCCGCGTACAGCGCGAGCTGATGGAGCGGGAGGGGAGTCTGCGGTCCGTGGTCGCCGAGTGCGTGCGCCGCACGCTCGACTGAACCGGAGCCACCCGCGCACCCACGCATACCGACCGGACGGTTGACAGGGCGGGGGCGCGGGTGGGTGCATGGCCCGACAAGGTTTCATCCGGTCTTGTTGGGAGGCACGTTGCTCTTCCGCAGCAGGCTTTCGCGGAGCCGTCTCAGACAGTTCGTCCCGGCCGCCGTCGCGCTCGCGACGGTGGCCGCGGCGGCCGGCCCCGCGAGCCCTTCCGTACCGACGGAGCGTCAGCGGCCGTCCGACGGCCGGCTGTCGGCCGTCATCCGCTACACCGAGTACGGCATCCCGCACATCCTGGCGAAGGACTACGCCAACCTCGGCTTCGGCACCGGCTGGGCGCAGGCCGCCGACCAGGTCTGCGTGCTCGCCGACGGGTTCACGACCGTACGGGGCGAGCGCTCGCGCCACTTCGGCGCGGGTGCGGCGGCCGACGGAGCGCTGTCGTCCGCGGCCACCAACCTCTCCAGCGACCTGTACTTCCGCGGCGTACGCGACGCGGGCACCGTGGAGCGGCTGCTCGCGGCCCCGGCGCCCACCGGGCCGAGCCGGGAGGCGAAGGAGCTGATGCGCGGCTGGGCCGCCGGGTACAACGCCTGGCTGCGCCAGAACCGCGTCACCGACCCGGCGTGCGCGGGCGCCGACTGGGTGCGGCCCGTCACCGCGCTGGACGTCGCCCGGCGCGGCTTCGCGCTCGCGGTGCTCGGCGGGCAGGGCCGGGCCGTCGACGGCATCACGGCGGCGCGGCCGCCGGGCGCCGGACCCGCGGCGGCGGCCGACCCCGCTCGTACGGCGGACGCGGCCCGGGCGCTGTTCGCCGCCGGGAGCGCCGACATGGGGTCCAACGCGGTGGCGTTCGGCGGCGCGACCACGGCGAACGGGCGCGGGCTGCTGCTGGGCAACCCGCACTACCCGTGGCACGGCGGCCGGCGCTTCTGGCAGTCGCAGCAGACCATTCCCGGCGAGCTGAACGTGTCGGGCGGCTCGCTGCTCGGCGGTACGGCCGTCAACATCGGTTTCACCGACAAGGTGGCGTGGAGCCACACCGTCGCCACCGGCGTCACCCTCAACCTCCACCAGCTGGCGCTGGACCCGGCCGACCCGACGGTCTACCTCGTCGACGGCAGGCCGGAGCGGATGACGCGGCGCACGGTCACCGTCCCGGTGAAGGACGGGGCCGCCGTCACCCGTACGCAGTGGTGGACGCGGTACGGGCCGGTCGTCACCTCGCTCGGCGCCTCCCTGCCGCTGCCCTGGTCGGCGACGACGGCGTACGCGCTGAACGACCCGAACGCCGTCAACCTGCGCTCCACGGACACCGCGCTGGGCTTCGCCAAGGCCCGCTCGACGCGCGAGATGTCCGAGGTGCTGCGCCGCACGCAGGGCCTGCCGTGGGTGAACACCATCGCGGCGGACGCGTCCGGGCACACGCTGTTCACCCAGGCGCAGGTGCTGCCGCGCATCACCGACGAGCTGGCCGCGCGGTGCTCGACGCCGCTGGGCGAGGTGACGTACCCGGCGTCGGGCGTGGCCGTGCTGGACGGTTCGCGTACGGAGTGCGCGCTCGGCTCGGACCGGGACGCGGTGCAGCCGGGCGTCATGGGGCCGTCGCGGATGCCGCTGCTCCAGGACGCGCCGTACGCCGTGAACTCCAACGACAGCGCCTGGCTGACCAACGCCGACCGGCCGCTGACCGGCTACGAGCGGGTCTTCGGGACGGTCGCGACGCCGCGTTCCCTGCGGACCCGGGGCGGTGTCGAGGACGTCGCCGCGATGGCCGCCAGGGGGCGGCTGACGGTGGCGGACCTCCAACGGCAGCAGTTCGCCAACCGGTCGCCGGCCGGCGACCTGGCGGCCGCCGACGCGGCGGAGGCGTGCGCGGCCGTGCTGCCGGACGACCGGGAGGCGTGCGGGGTGCTCGCGCGCTGGGACCGCACGATGGACACCGCCAGCCGGGGCGCGCTCCTCTTCGACCGCTTCTGGCGCAGGCTCACGGCGGCCGTCCCGGCGGCCCGGCTGTGGAAGGTGCCGTTCTCGGCGGCCGACCCGGTCCGTACGCCGCACACGCTCGACACCGCTTCCCCGGCCTTCGCGAAGGCGCTGAAGGACGCGGTCGCGGAGCTGCGGGCGGCGGGGATACCGCTGGACGCGCCGCTCGGGGAGCACCAGTTCGTGGTACGGGGCGACCGGCGCATCGCCGTGCACGGCGGTACGGAGTCGCTCGGCGTGTGGAACAAGACCGAGGCCGTGTGGAACGCCGCGGGCGGGGGCTACACGGAGGTGGCGCACGGGACGAGCCATGTCCAGGCGGTCGGCTGGGACGGCGGCCGGTGCCCGGTGGCCCGGACGCTGCTGACGTACGGGCAGTCGTCGAACCCGAAGTCGCCGCACTTCGGCGACCAGACGGCGCTGTTCTCGGGCGAGCGGTGGGTGCGGGCGCGCTTCTGCGAGAAGGACATCCTGTCCGACCCCGCGCTGCGGATCGTACGCGTCAGGAACTGATCAGGCCGTCAGGGACGGATCAGGGGCTGATCGACAGGAAGACGAAGGCGGCGAAGAGCACCAGGTGCACGCCGCCCTGGAGGAGAGTGGCCCGTCCGGGCACCACGGTCAGGGCGCTGACCACGGCGGTGAGCGTGAGCAGCACCAGGTGGACGGCGCCCAGACCGAGCACCAGGGGCCCGGACAGCCAGATCGAGGCGAGCGCGATCGCCGGCACGGTCAGGCCGATGCTGGCGATCGCGGAGCCGTAGGCGAGGTTGAGGCTGGTCTGGACGCGGCCGCGGCGCGCGGCGCGCACGGCGGCGAGGGTCTCCGGCAGCAGCACCATCAGGGCGATGACGACTCCGACGACCGCCTGGGGCAGCCCCGCCGATTCGACGCCGTCCTCGATGGCGGGTGAGACCAGCTTGGCGTTGCCGACGACGGCGACGAGCGCCACCAGCAGCAGGCCGAGGCTCTGCCAGGCGGCGCGGGCCGCGGGCGGCGGCGCGTGGTCCTCCTCGCTGTCGGCGAGACCGCCCTCGCCGAGGCCGCCGTCGCCGAGGCCGCCCTCGCGGGCGACGGGCAGGAAGTAGTCGCGGTGCCGGACGGTCTGCACGGTGACGAACAGCAGGTAGAGGGCGAGTGAGGCGACGGCGGCGAAGGCCAGCTGGGCGCCGGTGAACTGATGGCCCGGCTTGCCGGTGGTGAAGGTGGGCAGGACCAGGGTCATGGTGGCGAGGGTGGTCACGGTGGCGAGCGCGCCGCCGGAGCCCTCGGCGTTGAAGACGGCGACCCGGTGGCGGCGCAGCGCCGCGACGAGCACGGAGAGGCCGACGACGCCGTTGCAGGTGATCATGAAGGCGGCGAAGACGGTGTCGCGGGCGTACGTGGACGCGTCGCCGCCTCCCCCGGCCATCAGCATCACGATGAGCCCGACCTCGATGACGGTCACGGCGACGGCCAGGACGAGCGAGCCGTACGGTTCGCCGACGCGGTGGGCGACGACCTCGGCGTGGTGGACGGCGGAGAGGACGGAGGCGATGAGGCAGAGCCCGACGACGGCGACGACCGGGCCGGGCAGGTGGCGCCCCCAGCCGGCGGCGAGGACGGCCACGGCGACGACCGGCGCCCAGGTGGTCCACTGCCGGGCGAGGCGCGCGGGCCCGTGGCCCGCGCCCGTTCCGGCCTCCGGCCCCTGGTGGGGGCCCTGTTCCGTGCCCGTGCTCATGCGGCCACGCTGCCAGAGCGGGGGGTGCGCCGCGCGCTGTGGGGGCCGGAACGGGTGCGGTGCGGTGTCTTGACGGGTCCCGGGCGACGGTAAGAAAGTTTCACCTGCCGCTGGGGTGCCGGAAGGATTCTTTCAGGAGGCTGGAGGGGTGGGGATGGCGGAGGGGATCAGTCGGCGCCGGCTCGGCGGCGGAGTCCTGGCCCTGGGAGGAGCGCTGGTGATCGGTTCGATTCCGGGTGCCGCCGCGGCGGACGAGGGCGGGTCCCGGCCGGGCGGCGGTTCGGCCGCGCGCCCCGGCTCCGCGTCCGGGGCACGGGGTGGGCGGCCGACGCTGCGGCTGGGGTCCGCGGAGCGGGCCGGGCTGCTGCCCGGCCACCTGGACCGGCTGGTGGCCGACGCGGAGCGGTTCCTGGAGCCCTCCCCCAAGCACCCGTGGTACGCGGGGGCGGTGCTGCTCGCGGGGCGCGGGGGCACGGTGGCGCTGCACCGGGCCATCGGGCACGCCGTGCGGTACGCGGCGTACGACGAGAAGACGGACACGGGCGTGGAGCTTCCGGCCGAGCAGCGGATCGCGATGACCGAGGACACGGTCTTCGACCTGGCGTCGGTGTCGAAGCTCTTCACGGCGGTGCTGGCGGTGCAGCAGATCGAGCGCGGCGCGCTGGACCTGGAGGCGAGGGTCACCGCGTACCTGCCGGACTTCGGGGGCGGCGGCAAGCAGGACATCACGGTGCGTCAGCTGCTCACGCACACGTCGGGGCTGCGGGCCTGGATCCCCCTGTACGAGGAGCCGACGCGGGAGGGGAAGCTGCGGCGGCTGTGGGAGGAGGCGCCGGCGAACCCGCCCGGGAGCACGTACCTCTACTCGGACCTGAACCTCATCACCCTCCAGCTGGTCCTGGAGGAGATCACCGACCGCTCGCTGGACGCGCTGCTGCGCAACGAGATCACCGCTCCGCTCGGGATGCACCGCACCCGTTTCAATCCGCCCGCCTCCTGGAAGCCGCTGATCGCCGCGACCGAGGACGCCCGCCGCCCCTGGTCCGGCCTGGAGCGCGGCCTGGTGTGGGGCGAGGTCCACGACGAGAACGCGTACAGCCTCGGCGGTGTCGCGGGCCACGCCGGTGTCTTCTCCTGCGCCTGGGACCTGGCCGTCCTCGCCCGTACGCTGCTGAACGGCGGCGTCTACGGCCGCGCCCGCATCCTGGAGCCGAAGTCCGTGGAACTGATGTTCACCGACTTCAACACCGCCTTCCCCGGCGACGAGCACGGGCTGGGCTTCGAGCTCTATCAGCACTGGTACATGGGGGCCATGGCCACGCCGCACACCGCGGGCCACACCGGTTTCACCGGCACCAGCCTCGTCATCGACCCGACCACCGACTCGTTCCTGGTCGTCCTCGGCAACTCGGTGCATCCGGTGCGCTCGTGGCGCTCCGGCTCGGCGCCCCGCGTCGCCGCCGCCGACCATCTGGCACGCGCCGTCCCGGTACGCCCGGCGCACGGCCGCACCGCCTGGTACGCGGGCATGGCCTCGGGCGCTGCGGCGACGCTCACCCTGCCCGACCTTCCGGCACCGGTGTCCGGCCGGGCCCGGCTGCGCTGCGCGCTGTGGTGGGACACCGAGCCGGGCGCGGACGCCCTCTACCTGGAGGCCTCCGGCGACGGGGGCGCGACCTGGCGGCCGGTGCCGTTCACGACCGTACGGCCCGGCGGAGGCGGCGGGCCGGTCCTGCATTCCAGCGGCGCGGTGACCGGTTGGTCCGGGCGGGTGTGGCACCGGCTGGAGGCGGACCTGTCGGACTGGCGCGGCACGGCGCCGCTCCGGCTGCGCTGGCGGTACGCGACCGACCGGCGGTACGTGGGGCGCGGGGTGTACGTGGACGGGCTGCGGGTGCGCGACGGCGACGACGTCCTCTTCGACGACGCGCGCCCGTCGGACGCGGCGCGCCTGCGGCTGGACGGCTGGACCCCCTCGGTGGACTGAGCCGACCGCACACCCCGTGGACGAAGCGGAAATACTCGCCCGTTAGGGTGAACGACCATGATCTCGAAGGCATGTGGGGACTACCTGTCCCGCCTGGGCGTCACCCATCCGGGCGCGCCGTCCGCCGAAGCGCTGTTCGCGCTCCAGCGCGCCCATCTCGAACGCGTTCCCTACGAGAACATCGACATCCAGCTCGGCCGCCCGCCCGGTATCGATCCGGAGCTCTCGGTGCGGCGGTTCGCGGCCGGGCAGGGCGGCTACTGCTTCCACCTGAACGGTGGCTTCGCCGCGCTGCTGGAGGCGCTCGGGTACGACGTGACCCGGCATGTGGCGGGCGTCCACGAGGACCCGGCGGGCCGGGGCGCCAACGGCAACCACCTGGCGCTGACCGTACGCGTCGGCGGTCAGGGCTGGTTCGTGGACGCGGGCCTCGGCGACGGGCCGTACGAGCCGCTGCCGCTGCGGCCGGGGACGTACCGCCAGGGGCCGTTCACGTACCGCATGGAGCCGTCCGCCACCGAGCCGGGGGGCTGGGTCTTCTTCAACGAGGGCGGTCCGTTCCCGGTCATGGAGATGGCGGGGCGGCCGGCCACGATGGCCGACTTCGCCGCCGAGCACCTGCGGCTGTCCACGGCGCCGGACTCCCCCTTCCTGGGGACCTTCGCCGCGCTGCGCCGGGACGCCGAGGGGGTGGACATCCTGCGGGGCCGGGTGCTCACGCGCGTCGACGCGGCCGGGCGCGCCGAGCGGACGCTGGACACGCCCGAGGAGTGGTACGGCGCGCTCGCGGACGTCTTCGGGCGGAACCTGGACACCCTCGACGCCGTGGACCGGGCCACGCTGTGGGAGCGGGTGTCGCACGCGCACGAGGCGTGGCTCGCGGCGCGGGCGGCGGCGCCGACGGGGTGAACCGGTCACCCGGACGGGCGCCCGGATGCGGATCCGGGGGGCTGCGGCGAGACTGAGGGGCGGGGGACGTCTCGACCAGGAGGATGACCCTATGTCCGTGATGGACAAGCTCAAGCAGATGCTCAAGGGCCACGAGAGCCAGGCAGACAAGGGCGTCGACAAGGCCGGCGACGCCGCCGACCGGAAGACGCAGGGCAAGTACAGCGGCCAGGTCGACACCGGCCAGGACAGGCTGAAGGAGCAGTACGGCCGCGACCCCGGCCAGGAGCCGCCCCGCACCTGACGGGCTCGCGCCCCGCGCTTCCCGTCCCGCGCCCGGGTCCCCGCCCGGGCGCGGTGCCGTGTCCCCCGGCCGGACGAAGGGACAGGGGGCCGCGCGGCGTGGCGCCACCCGGGCGGGCGCCTCGGCGTGCGGGCCGCCGACAGCTGGTGAACAGTCGAGTCGAGTCCCCCTCAACTCGAAGGAGAAACCCATGCTTCGGCGTATCTCGGTGATCCTCGCCGGTCTGACGGCCGCCTGCTTCCTCTCCGCCTCCCCGGCGGCGGCGGGCGGCGACGACTACAAGCTCGGCTGGCTCGACGGCTACAAGGTCAAGGCGGGCAAGGTCCACGTGGGTCAGCTCCACGGTGGGTACTTCCACCTCGGCTGACACAGCGTCACGCACGTGGGGACGGGAGCCGCGGCTCCCGTCCCCACGTGCGTCCGGCGGCGGTTCGTCGGCCGCCGGTTCAGCGGCCCAGGACCGCCATCGCCGCGTTGTGGCCGGGGATGCCGCTGACGCCGCCGCCGCGGACCGCCCCCGCCCCGCACAGCAGCACGTTGGGGTGCGCGGTCTCCACGCCCCAGCGGCCGGGCCCCTCCACGTCGCCGGTGGCGTACGGGAACGCCAGGTCGCGGTGGAAGATGTGGCCGCCCGGCAGCCGCAGCTCGCGCTCCAGGTCGAGCGGGGTCTTCGCCTCGACGCAGGGGCGGCCGTCCGCGTCGCGCGCGAGACAGGCGGCGATCGGCTCCTGAAGGTAGCGGTCCAGTTCGGCGAGGGTCGCGTCGAGGAGCGCGGCGCGGGCGGCCTCGTTGTCCGCGGTGAACAGCCGCGCCGGGGTGTGCAGGCCGAAGAGCGTCAGCGTGTGGTGGCCGCGCGCGGCGAGGTCCGGGCCGAGGATCGACGGGTCGGTCAGGGAGTGGCAGTAGATCTCGCTGGGCGGGGCGGTCGGCAGCCGCCCGGACGCCGCCTCCCGGTACGCCGCCGCCAGCTGCCCGTACCCCTCGGAGACGTGGAAGGTGCCCGCGAAGGCGTCGCGCGGGTCGACGGAGCGGTCCTGGAGGCGGGGCAGCCGGGTGAGCAGCATGTTGACCTTCAGCTGGGCGCCCTCGGCGGGCGGCGGGGCGGGTTCGCCGAGGAGGGCCGCGAGGGCGTGCGGGGAGGTGCCGGCCAGGACGTGGCGGGCGGCCACCGTGCCCTCGGTGTCCCCGGTGCGGTAGGTGACCTCCGCGGTGCGGCCGTCGGTGGCGATCCGCGTCGCCTCGTGGCCGGTGGCGATCTCGGCGCCCGCCGTGCGCGCCGCGTCCGCGAGCGCGTCGGTGAGCGCGCCCATGCCGCCGACGGGCACGCTCCAGTCGCCGGTGCCGCCGCCGATCACGTGGTAGAGGAAGCACCGGTTCTGCGCGAGGGACGGGTCGTGGGCGTCGGCGAAGGTGCCGATCAGCGCGTCGGTGAGGACCACGCCCCGGACCAGGTCGTCCTGGAAGTGCTCCTCGATCGTGACGCCGAGGGGCTCCTCGAAGAGGGTCCGCCACGCCTCGTCGTCCGCGACGCGGGCACGCAGGGCGTCCCGCGTGGGCAGCGGCTCGGTGAGGGTGGGGAAGACGCGTGCGGCGACGTGCCGGGTGCGGGCCTGGAAGCGCCGCCAGGCCGCGTACTCGGCGTCCGAGCCGGTGAGCGCGGCGAACGACTCCCGGGTGGTGCGCTCCGCGCCGACCAGCAGGCCGCCTGCGCGGCCGCCGCGCAGCGTGGGGGTGTACGAGGAGACGGGGCGGCGGCGGACGGTGAAGCGCAGGCCGAGCTCGCGGACGATCTTCGACGGCAGCAGGGACACCAGGTAGGAGTAGCGCGACAGGCGGGCGTCGACCCCGGCGAAGGGCCGGGTGGAGACCGCCGCTCCGCCGGTGGTGGCCAGCCGTTCGAGGACGAGGACGGTGCGGCCCGCGCGGGCCAGGTAGGCGGCGGCGACCAGGCCGTTGTGGCCGCCGCCGACGATGACGGCGTCGTACGGGCGGGAGGGCGTCATGGTTCCTCTCCTCGGCGTCTGGTCTGGGCCGCGACCCGGCGGTGGAGCTCGACGGCCTCGGCGTGACGGCCGAGCTGCTCCAGGCAGTGTGCCTCGTCGTCGCGGCCGGCGAGGGCGTCCGGGTGGGCGGGTCCGAGGACCCGCTCGCGGGCGGCGGCGACCCGCTGGTAGCCGCGCAGGGCCTCGTGCCAGCGGCCCAGCCAGCCCAGCGCGTTGGCGGCCTCGCGGCAGCTGGCGAGCGTGTCGGGGTGGTCGGGGCCCAGCACCCGCTCGCGGAGCGCGGACACCTCGCGGGCCTCGGCGAGCGCCTCCTCCCAGCGGCCGAGGCGGCCCAGGTTGACGCCGACGCCGTGGCGGGCGCGCAGGGTCTCGGGGGCCTCGGGGCCCAGGGTCCGGGTGCGCGCCTCGACGAGGTCGCGGTAGAGCGCCAGGGCCTCGTGGCTGCGGCCGAGGCGGCCGAGACTGATGCCGGTCTCATAGCGGGCGGCGAGGGTGTCCGGATGGTCCGGGCCGAGGGTGCGGGCGCGGGCGTCGGCGACCTCGCGGTAGGCGTGCAGGGCCTCGGGCCAGCGGCCCAGCCGGCCGAGGGTGTGCGCCACCTCGTACCGGGTGGCCAGGGTGTCCGGGTGCTCGGGGCCGAGCAGCCCGGCACGGGCCGCGGCGACGTCGGCCGCCATGCGGTACGCCTCCTCCAGGCGCCCCAGCCTGCCGAGGCTGTACGCCAGGTTGTGGCGGCAGCGGAGGGTGTCGGGGTGGTCGGGGCCGAGGGTGCGTTCGCGGGCCGCGAGCACGCGCCGGTACAGCTGGTGCGCCTCGAAGTGGCGGCCCTGCCCACCGAGGACGTACGCCATCTCCTGCTGCGCCGCGAGCGTGTCGGGGTGGTCCGGGCCGAGGGCCGCGTGGCGCCGGGCGGCGAGGGCGCCGAGCGCGGCGTGCGGCTCGGGGTCCGGCGGGGCGGTGGTCCAGTGGCCGGTGAGGCCGGCGGAGGGGACGGGCGGGGTGGTGCGCAGGGCGCCGGCGCCGACGGCCTTGGGGCCGGTGGTCATGGACCGCGTCCACGAGGGCAGGCGCGGCTCCCGGTCCGGCAGCGCCCGCGGGGCCGGCCAGGGCCCCGTGTACGGCTGGGGCGCCGCGTTCGCCGGAGTTGCGCCGCCCGGGCCCGCCGCACGGGCGGCGGTGAGGCGGCGGCGCAGGTCGGCGGCGTCGTCCGGGCGGTCCTCCGGGGCCTTGGCGAGCAGGTCCAGGACGATCCGCTCGAAGGGTGCGGGCAGTTCGGGCCGGCGGGCGCGCGGCGGCTCCGGCGTGGTGTCGCGGTGGCCGACGAGGATGGCCCAGGCGTCACCGAGGTCGAACGGCGGGGCCCCGGTGGCGATCTCGTACAGCACGCACCCGAGCGAGTACAGGTCGCTGCGGTGGTCGACGGGCCCGCCGCCGATCTGTTCGGGTGACATGTAGTGCGGGGTGCCCATGGCGATGCCGGTGCCCGTGAGGCGGGCGGTGAAGCCGATGTCGGCGCCGAGGCGGGCGATGCCGAAGTCGCAGATCTTCACCGTGCCGTCGGCGAGGCGCACGATGTTGGCCGGCTTGAGGTCGCGGTGGACGACGCCCTGGCGGTGGGTGTACGCGAGGGCGTCAGCGACCTGTTCGGCGATGTCGACGACGTCGTGGACCGGCAGCGGCCGGTGCGCGTCGTCCTCCATCAGCCTGCTGAGGTCGCGGCCGTCGAGGAGCTCCATGACCAGGTAGAGGACGCCGTCCCAGTCGCCGAAGTCGTGCACCACGGTCACGCCGCGGTGCTGGAGCGCGGCCGCGACGCGCGCCTCGCGGCGGAAGCGCTCACGCAGCGCGCTGACGAGGTTCTCGTCGCGCTGCGGCCCGAGTCCGAGCGGTTTGAGGCACTTGACCGCGACGCGGCGGCCGAGCGCCTCGTCCGTGGCACGCCACACCTCCCCCATGCCGCCGCGCCCGATGACCTCGTGCAGCCGGTAGCGGCCGTGGATCAGCCTGGTGTCCCCCATAGCGTGCTCTCGCCCCCGTCGGTTCGTCACGCCCTCCCCGCCCGTCCAGCGTCCAGTATGGCGGCCTGTGCCCGGAGTGTGTACGGGGCGGGCTGGGTACCCGGAGCCGGTCGGAACGCAGGTCGGGAAACCGGCCGAATACTGCTCGCAGCGGGAGGTGGACGTACATGCCGGAGCCAGGCAGCAAGAAGTACGACGTACGGCGCGCGCGGGCGCGCAAGGACGCGGAGAACGAGGGCGTGTCCGACCAGCAGGCCAACGAGGAGGCGAACGACCGGCTGCAGCGGGACGAGGGGATGCGCTCGCGCGGGGCCAGGACGGAGCGGGGGCGGGGGCCGAAGGGCGAGAAGGGGGCGCGGCCGGAGTAATCCGCGCGCACGGGCGCACGGCGTGAAGGTGGGCGCGAAGGGGCGGGGTGGGACCGTCAGGCCCCACCCCGCCCCTTCGGTCACGCTTCCGCTAGTCCGTGGAGAGCGCCTGCAGCAGGTCGCCGACCTGAGGATCCGGGAGGCCGCGGGCCACGTCGGCCTGGGCGACCATGCCGACCAGCCGGTGGTCGTCGATCACCGGGAGCCGGCGCACCTTGTGCTCGGACATCTTGCGCAGCACCAGCTGCGCGTTGTCGCCGGCGTCCACGTACACGACCTCGCCCTGGGCGAGTTCACCCGCGGTGGTCTTCGCCGGGTCCTTGCCCGCGCCGAGACACTTCACCACGATGTCACGGTCGGTCAGCATGCCCTTGAGCTTGTCGTCCTCGCCGCAGATCGGCATCGCCCCGACCCCGAGGCGCTTCATCTCCTCGGCGGCCTTCAGGAGCGTGTCGTTCTCGCCGATGCACTCGACGCCCTCGGTCATCAGCTGACGTGCGGTTGTCATGTGTTTCGAGCTCCTTCGCTTTGCAGGTTGACCGGGTTCACAGGTTGAGCGGATTCACAGTGCGATCATCACGGCCATCGCGGCGAACAGCGCCGCGACGAGCACCACGATGAGCAGGATCAGGACCAGCGGGGCCTTCGCCCAGCCGGTCGTCGGGTTGTGCGTCTCCCGCGGCCCGGCCTCGGACATGCTCGACTCCGCGGGCGGTGTCTCGCCGGGCGGAACGCCGCCGCCGGCTTCCAGGCCGGGGGTGCGGTCCGGATCTGGGTCCGGGTTCGGGTGGCTCATGGGGTACGAGTGCGCAGTCGCGGGCGTTTCATTCATCCTCCTCCCGCTTCCCCGGCCGGTTCCGCCTCCGTACGGGTCCTGCGCCGGTGACTCGTGTCGCACCACGGGTAGCGGCGGCTGCGCCGGCAGGTGCACACCGCCACCATGAACCGGTCGGAGCACGCCGTGGTGCCGTCGGGCAGGCGTACCTCCACCGGCCCGTCGAGCAGCAGCGGTCCTTCGGGGTCGACGACGACGCGTCGGGGGTCACGTCCGCTGGGCACGGATCACCACCAGCTCTTCCTTGCGTTCACCGGGCGGGATGAGGCCGCGCTCCTCCAGCCATTCGGCGTGGTCGTCCATCACCGGCCCGAAGGGGATCCGGGTGCGCAGGGTCACCCGGGTGCTCAGCCCCCGGTCGCCGAGCTGTTCGAGCGTGGTGCCCACGCCGCTGAGCGCCGACTGCACCAGGAGCAGGACGCCCCCCTCGCGCAGCAGCCCGGGCACCCGCTCGCACAGCCGGTCCAGGACGGCGCGCCCGTCGGTCCCGGCGTTCCAGGAGCGCGCGGGGCCGTGCGCCGGACGTGGCGAGGCCACGTACGGCGGGTTCGCCAGGATGAGGTCGAAGGTCCGGCCCTCGACCGGTCCGGTCAGGTCGCCGTGGCGCACCTCGACGGGGAGGCCGCGCCGGCGGGCGTTGTAGCGCGCGGCGAGCACGGCGCGCCAGGAGATGTCCACGGCGGTCACCCGCGCCGCTGTCCACTCGGCCGCCAGCAGCGCCAGCGCACCCGTTCCGGTGCCCACGTCGAGGATCTCGGCGTGGGCGGGGAGATGCAGGGTACGCAGTTCGCTGCGGGCGGCCTTCGCAAGCAGCTCCGTGTCCTCCTGGGGCTCGTACACACCACGTGGTTTGAGTAGCCGCATGTGTAGCGGGTACCTCAAAGATCTCTCGCGAAACGATCGAAACGGTGTGTATCAGGAACGTGACTATCAAGACGACGATGTGGACGGCCGCTGTGAGGAGTGAGCGATGACGAACGACCCCGCCTCCGGCTCGCTGTGGATGGAGTACGCCCCCGGCCCCGTCCGTCCGCCCCTGGACGGCTCGATCGAGACCGAGGTCGCGGTCGTCGGCGGCGGTATCGCCGGGCTGTGCACGGCGTGGGAGGTGGCCCGTGCCGGGCATCCGGTGGTGCTGCTGGAGGCCGACCGGATCGCGTCCGGGGTGACCGGCCACACCACGGCGAAGCTGTCGTCCCTGCACGGCCTGGCGTACGCCGAGATCCAGTCGGTCCACGGTGCGCGCGGGGCGCGGCTGTACGCGCACTCGCAGCAGATTGCGGTCGAGCGGGTGGCGCAGGTGTCCGAGGAGCTGGGCATCGACTGCGACCTGGAGGCGCTGCCCGCGTACACGTACACCGAGGACCCGGCCATGGCCGACAAGCTGCGCGAGGAGGCGGAGGCGGCCCGCGCGGCGGGTCTGGCCGCCTCGTACGAGACGGAGGTGCCGCTGCCCTTCCCGGTGGCGGGCGCGGTCAAGGTCGAGAACCAGGCGCAGTTCCATCCGCGCAAGTACCTGCTGGCGCTCGCCGCCGACCTGGAGGTGCTGGGCGGGCGGATCTTCGAGCGGACCCGGGTCACGCGGCTGCAGGAGGGCTCGCCGTGCGAGCTGACCACGAGCAGCGGGCACACGGTCAAGGCCCGGGACGTCGTGGTCGCGACGCACTACCCGGTCTTCGACCGGGGGCTGCTGTTCACCCGGCTGGAGCCGAAGCGCGAGCTGGTGGTGGCCGGGCCGATCCCGGCGGAGCAGGACCCGGGCGGCGTCTTCCTGACGCCGGAGGGCGGGACGCGCTCGGTGCGGACGGCGCCGTACGGCGACGGGCGGCGCATGCTGATCGTCACCGGCGAGAAGTTCACGCCCGGCACGGAGGAACCGGGCGAGGTCGGCGAGCGGTACGAGAAGCTGGAGGCCTGGGCCCGCGAGCGGTTCCCGGGCGTGGAGCTCACGCACCGCTGGGCGACGCAGGACAACTTCACCACCGACCGGGTGCCGTACATCGGGCGCCTGCACGCCGGTGCCCGGCACGCGTACGTGGCGACCGGTTTCGCCGGCTGGGGCATGAGCAACGGGGTGATGGCCGGCGATCTGCTGGCCAGCCGCATCCGGGGCCGCGAGCCCGCCTGGACGAGCCTGTACGACCCGGTGCGGCTGCACCCGGTGCGCGAGGCGCCCGCGATGCTGCGGCTCCAGGCGCAGGTGGGCAAGCACTTCATCGGCGACCGGCTGCCGGGCGCGCACGCCGACTCGACCGCCGACATCGCGCCGGGCGCCGGTGCGGTGGTACGCGTCGGGGGCCAGCGGCTCGCGGTGCACCGGGACGCGTCGGGGGCCCTGCACGCGGTGTCGGCGCGCTGTACGCACCTGGGGTGCATCGTGCACTTCAACGACGAGGAGTGCGCGTGGGAGTGCCCGTGCCACGGTTCGCGCTTCGATGTCGACGGCAAGGTGGTGCAGGGGCCCGCGCTGCGGCCGCTGGAGCAGTACGAGGTCGAGGAAGGCCCCGAGGGCGTGGAAGCCGAGGCGGAGCAGAACGTGAAGGAGGACGACGCATGAGCCCGAGGCCCGCTCCCCTGCCCGAACCGCGCGGCCCGCTGTCGGCGGCCGTGCGGCGGGTGCTGCTGGGCGAGGCGGCGCAACCGCCGGACGCCGGCGTCCTGGAGGCCGACCCGTTGGGCGAGGACCTGCAGCTGGCGCTGTACCTGGCGTACGAACCGCACTACCGGGACCTCGAGGGCGTCTCCGGCGAGCGGGAGTGGGACCCGGCGCTGCTGGGGTTGCGCCGGCCGATGGAGGAGGCGTTCTTGGCGGCGCTGCGCGAGGCGGTGCCCGGGGACGGCGACGTGGAGGGCGCCCTGGCGCCGCTGCTGGTGGAGCCCGTCGACGGGCACGGGGTCTCGCACCGGCTGATGGAGGCGGGCACCTGGGAGCTGATGCGGGAGTACCTGGTGCACCGCTCGCTGTACCAGCTCAAGGAGTCCGATCCGCAGGCGTGGCTGATTCCGCGCCTGGAGGGGCAGGCCAAGGCATCGCTGGTGGCGGTGGCGTTCGACGAGTTCGGCGGCGGGCGCGGCGAGCGGGTGCACGCGCGGCTGTACGCGGACCTCATGGAGGGCGCCGGGCTGGACCCGTCGTACGGGCTTTACCTGGATCTGGCCCCGGCGGCGACGCTGGCCGTGGTGAACGCGATGTCGCTGTTCGGGCTGCACCGCTCGCTGCGGGGCGCGGCCGCGGGGAACTTCGCGGTCCTGGAGATCACCTCACCGCCGGGGGCCCGGCGGATGGCGAAGGCGCTGGAGCGGCTGGGCGCGGAGGAGCGGTGCGTCCGGTTCTTCACCGAGCACATCGAGGCGGACGCGGTCCACGAGCAGGTGATGCGCCGCGACGTCCTCGGCGACCTGCTGGCCCGCGAACCGGAGCTGGCGGCGGACGTCGCCTTCGGCATCCGGGCGACGGTGTGGCTGGACGACCGCTGGGACGCCCATGTGCTGGGGGCGTGGGACGCGGGCCGCACGTCGCTGCGCCACGCGCCGGCCTCCCTGCGGGCGGCGTGAGGAGCCCCCTGCGGGCGATGTGAGAAGGGGGCGGGCCGCCGGGACTCTCCGGCGGCCCGCCCGCCGCCACCAGCTTCGTGGCCGGCACCGCCAGGTCACATGCGTACGCGCCCACCGAGCCCGTGGCGCCGGGCGGGTGGGCGCGGAACAGGCATGGGGCGGTACGAAGCCCTTGGCGTCGATCTTCCAGGGATGACGCAGGCCGATGACCGTGCGCACGCCCAGGGCCAGATATCGCGCCCCGCGGCCGCCGCTCGGCTCGCTCAGCGCGTCCGAGCGGTAGCGCCTCCCCACCACACGGGTCTCCCCCGGGCGCATGGCCCCCCCGGGTCACGGACGTTGTACAGCAGCCGCTCGGAAGCCGGGTGCCTGTCCACTGCGGCAGCCCGCCCACGCGCGCGCGGGGCCGGGGGGGGGGGGGAAGAGGGGGGGGGGGGGGGGGGGGGGGGGGGGGGGGGGGGGGGGGGGGGGGGGGGGGAGGGGAGTC
>NZ_JBWKLJ010000006.1:0-349754 GCF_056430285.1 Streptomyces sp. NPDC045998 | reverse complement strand
CCCTTCCTCCTCTCTCCCCCCCCCCCCCCACACTCCCCTTCTCTCCTCCCCCCCCCCCCCCCCCCCCCCCCCCCCCTCTCCCCCCCCCCCCCCCCCCCCTTTGGGTCCCCCTCCCCCTTCCCCCCCCCGCTGGGGCGAGGGTGCCGGAGGGTCAGGGGAGCAGTTCGTCGAGGGCGGCCTTGCCCTTCTCGGCCAGCCGGCGTTCGGCCCAGGCCATGTTCTTCGGGTTCACGTCACGCCCCGAGGCGAGGACCAGGTCCTCCGCGGTGAATTCGCCGCTCTCGGCGCCGCTGTGCAGCAGCTTGTCCGGCGTGACGCGCTCTCGCTGGGAGGTCGAATCGGGCTCAGCGTTCATGCCGCCTCCTTGTTCGTCCTGCAGTCATTGTCGTCGCCGGGTACCCCGAACGCATCCCCTACACCCGGGGCACCGCCGCTGTCTCGGAGAAGTCGAACCCGCGGTGTGCGACATCTTGACGCCGGCCCGCCCGACCCCGAGATTGGGAGCGCTCCCACACACGTCCACCGACCGTCCCCACTCCCCCGAGGAACGCAGCGTGTCGCATCAGCAGCCCCATCGAAAACGAACCGCCCGTCTCGCCGCCGCCCTCGCCGGGCTGCTGGCCGGGGCCCTGGTGGTCCCCGCCGGCGCGGCCGAACCGGCCGAGGACGTCCCCGAACTGATCGCCAACGGCGACTTCTCGAACGGCACCACCTCCTGGTGGTGGACCGCGGGCAACCCGGCCGCCGTCGTGGACGGGCGCCTGTGCGCCGAGGTCCCCGCGGGCACGGCCAACCCCTGGGACGCGATCATCGGGCAGAACGCCCTGCCCCTGACCGCCGGCCAGGGGTACGCGCTCAGCTATACGGCGACGGCGACGGTCCCCGTCACCATCCGCGCCAACGTCCAGATGGCGACCGAGCCGTGGACCGCGGAGCTCGGCGCCGCGCAGCCCGTCGGCCCCACGGCCGCCCGCGTCACGCACACCTTCACGGCGAAGGCCGACCACACGGCCGCCCAGCTCGCCTTCCAGATCGGGGGCAGCGCGGCGGCGTACACCTTCTGCGTCGACGACGTCTCCCTGCGGGGCGGCACGCAGCCGCCTCCGTACGAGCCGGACACCGGCTCCCCGGTGCGCGTCAATCAGGTCGGCTACCTGCCCCACGGCCCCAAGAGCGGCACCGTCGTCAGCGACGCCACCGAACCGCTGACCTGGACGCTCACCGACGCCGGCGGGACGGCCCGGGCGAGCGGCACGACCACCCCGGCCGGGGTGGACCCCACCTCGCGGCAGCACGTCCACACCTTCGACTTCAGCGCGGTGACCACCGCCGGTGAGGGTTACACGGTCACCGTCGCGGGTGACCGGAGCGAGCCGTTCGCGATCGGTGACCGCCTGTACTCCTCGCTGGTCACCGACGCGCTCGCGTACTTCTACCACAACCGCAGCGGCATCGAGATCGACGCCGGCATCGTCGGCCCCGCGTACGCCCGCCCGGCCGGGCACCTCAACGTGAGCCCCAACCAGGGCGACGACGACGTGCCGTGCCAGCCGGGCGTGTGCGACTACCGCCTCGACGCGACGGGCGGCTGGTACGACGCCGGCGACCACGGCAAGTACGTCGTCAACGGCGGCATCTCCGTGGCCCAGCTGATGTCGGCGTACGAGCGGACGCTGACCGAGCCGAGCGCGGACGGGGCACCGTTCGCGGACGGCAGGCTGCGGCTGCCCGAACACGGCAACCGCGTCCCGGACATCCTCGACGAGGCCCGCTGGGAGATGGACTTCCTGATGCGCATGCAGGTCCCGGCGGGCGAGCCGCTGGCCGGCATGGTCCACCACAAGCTGCACGACAAGGCGTGGACCGGTCTGCCCACTCCCCCGCACACCGACCCGCAGCCGCGCGAACTGCACCCGCCGACCACCGCGGCCACCCTCAACCTGGCCGCCACGGCCGCCCAGTGCGCCCGCCTCTTCGCCCCGTACGACAAGGTCTTCGCCGCCCGGTGCCGCACGGCGGCGCTCACCGCCTGGCACGCCGCCAAGGCCCACCCGGACGTCCTGGCCGACCCGGACGACGGCACGGGCGGCGGCGCCTACCCCGACGACGACGTACGCGACGAGTTCTACTGGGCGGCCGCCGAGCTCTTCCTGACCACCGGCAAGGACGTCTACCGCCAGGAGGTGCTGCGCTCCCCGCTGCACGGCGACACCGACGCGGTCTTCCCGCGCGGCGGCATGTCCTGGGGCGCGGTGGCGGGCCTGGGCGCGCTCGACCTGGCCACCGTGCCGAGCAAGCTGACCGCCAAGCAGCGCACGGCGGTACGGGCCATGGTGACGCGGGCGGCGGACGGGTACGCGGCCGACTCCGCGCGCACCGCGTACGGCCTGCCCTACGCGCCGCCGGACGGCCACTACGTGTGGGGCTCCAACAGCCAGGTGGCCAACAACATGGTGGTCCTCGGCACGGCCCACGACCTGACGGGCCGGAGCGTCTACCGGGACGCCGTGCTGCGCGGCCTGGACTACCTCCTGGGCCGCAACCCGCTCAACCAGTCGTACGTGACCGGGTACGGCGAGCGGGACTCACACAACCAGCACCACCGCTTCTGGGCCAACCAGCTCGACCCGTCCCTGCCGAACCCGGCACCGGGCTCGCTGGCGGGCGGCCCGAACGACGCCATCCAGGACCCGGTCGCGCAGGCCAAGTTGAAGGGCTGCGCCCCGGCGATGTGCTACCTCGACGACATCGAGTCCTGGTCCACCAACGAGATCACCATCAACTGGAACGCCCCGCTGGCGTGGGTCGCCGCGTACGTCGACGGCCTCGGCGGCGGCGCGGCGGCGCACACGCAGTAGGTCCCGTCAGCGTACGAGGGCGGCGGCCTCCCTCAGGGTGAGGTCGCCGCCCTCGGCGTGGGCGCGGGCGTAGGCCGCCTCGTCGAGGACCGCGCGCAGCTCGGTCTCGGCGCGGTCCCGCACCTCCCTCTCGGCGTCGACCGGGAGGTGGCGGAAGCCCGTACCGGAGGCCACCGTGACGTGCCGGTCGTACGCGCCCAGCAGCCGGGCGCCGTCGCGGGGGTCGCCGTGGTGGGCCATCGCCCAGGCGGCGGTCGCGAACTGGGCGAGGATCATGTGCGGGGCGACCACATAGGCCAGGGTCTCCAGCAGGCCTACGGCGCGGGCGAGGCGGCGGCGGGCGGCCGCGTGGTCGCCGTCGAGGCAGTCCAGCCAGGCGTGCAGGCCGAGGAGCATCCCGGTGAACATCTCCGCCGTGGCGGGGGTGAACTCCTCCTCGATGAGCCGCAGCTGGTGGCGCGCGAGCGGGACGCGGCCGGTGCGGCCGTAGTGCTGGGCGAGCAGGAGCCGCGCGGTGGAGACGGTCTCGACGCTGTACGTGCGGGCCGTCTCGGCGGCGTCGAGCAGCAGGCGTTCGGCGCCCTCGCGCTCGGCGGGCGTGGTGGCGAGGCGGAGCCGTACCGACGCGAGTCGGGCCTGGAAGACGGCCTGGCTGTGCGCGCCGACCCGCTCGGCGCGGGCCAGGGCCCGCTCGAAGTCGCGGGCGGCCTCGGCGTACCGGCCGGCGCGCTCGTGGGCCTCGCCGCGCGCGGAGAGCGATTCGGAGGCGCCCCACAGGTCGCCGGCCGCCTCGAACCGGGCGAGGGCCTCGTCGGCGTCGGCGTACCCGTCCGGGAGGATCTTGGCGCGCATCAAGAGGGCGAAGCCGAGGTCCACGTCGTCGCCGTGCACGCGGCAGCACTCCACGACGGCCGCCATGGTGTCGGGGATGCCCCGGAACTCGCCGAGGAGCATGCGGACGAAGAACCACATGGCCCCGGGCTGGCGGCTGTTCTGCGGCAGGCCGGGGCGGTACGCGTCGGCGATGGCCCGCATGTACGCGTGGTTCTCGGGTTTCTCCAGGGCGGCGGTGCCCTGGCTGCCGTCGGAGGCGAAGACCAGCAGGCGCACGCCGCGCCGCGCCTCCCACAGCGTCTCCTCGTCCCAGGGGGGCGGCGCCTCGGTGCAGCGGGCGAGCATCGGCACGGCCGGACGGACGGGCGGCAGGAAGGGGTCGGGGCCGAGGGCGGCGACGGCCGCCGACCAGACGCGGGCGTCGCTCTGGTGGCCGCGCAGCTGCCAGAACCAGTTGAGGGAGAGGGCCAGGCAGAGGCCCTCCTGCTCCTCGCCGAGTTGGACGGCGGTGCGCAGGGCGGCGCGGAGGTTGTCGTGCTCCGTCTCGAAGGCGTTCAGCCACTCCGTCTGGCGGGGGCCGCGCAGTTCGCGGTCGCCGGTGCGGGCGAGTTCGCGCAGGGCTCTGAGGTGGCGGCGGGCGGTGGTCTCCCGCTCCCCCGCCTCGTCGAGGCGGGCGGCGGCGTAGTCGGCGACGGTCTCCAGGAGCCGGTAGCGCATGGTGCCGTCGTTCGCCGGGGCGGCGACGACGAGGGACTTGTCGACGAGGGAGGTGAGGCGTTCGAGGGTGTCGGGCTCGGCGCAGACCTCCTCGGCGAGGGGCAGGGAACAGCCGCCGGAGAAGACGGCCAGGCGGCGCAGCACCGCCCGTTCGGCCGCGTCGAGCAGGTCCCAGGACCAGTCGACGACCGCGCGCAGGGTCTGCTGGCGGGGCAGCGCGGTGCGGCTGCCGCCGGTCAGGAGGCGGAACCGGTCGTCGAGGCGGTCGGCGATCTGGCGGGGCGTCAGGGCGCGCAGGCGGGCGGCGGCCAGTTCGATGGCGAGGGGCAGGCCGTCGAGGCGCCGGCAGATCTCGGCGCAGGCGTCCGGGTCGTCCGCCACGTCGAACCCGGGACGGGCCGCCGCGCCCCGCTCGGCGAGCAGCCGCAGCGCCGCGTCCTCGGGAAGCGGCTCGACCGGCCGTACGGCTTCGCCGGGGACACCGAGGGGCTCGCGGCTGGTGGCGAGCACGGTGACGCCGGGGCACGCGGCCAGCAGGGTGTCGGCGAGGCGGGCGGCGGCGCCGATGAGGTGCTCGCAGTTGTCGAGCACCAGCAGCAGGCGCCGCCGTCCGCAGTGTTCCAGGAGGTGGGCGAGCGGGTCGCGGCCGCGGCCGTCGGCGCTCCAGCGGAGCGGCTCGCGCGCGCCGAGGGCGGTCAGGACGGTCTCGACGACGGCGTCCTCGTCGCGCACGGGGGCGAGTTCGGCGACCCAGACGCCGTCGGGCCAGGCGGTGGAGTCCGCGGTTTCGAGGGCCAGCCGGGTCTTGCCGACGCCGCCGGGGCCCAGGAGGGTGACCAGGCGGTGGTGGCGGATCTCCTCGACGAGGGCGGCCAGTTCGGTGTCGCGGCCGATGAAGGAGGTCAGACGGGCGCGCAGGTTCCCGGGCGGCGCGGGCGGATGTGACCCGCGCCGGGGGTCCCGCTCCGGATCCGGGTCGCGGTCCGGTGCCGGCTCGCGCTCCGGCTCCCGCCGTGGCTCGTCGTCGGCGGCCAGCAGCTCCGCGTGCAGGGCCCGCAGTTCCGGGCCCGGCGCGGTGCCGAGGCGCGCGGCGAGCACGGCGCGGACGTCCTCGTACGCCTGGAGCGCCTCGGCCGGGCGTCCGGCCGCGCGCAGCGCCCGGATCCGCAGCGCGGCCAGGGGCTCGTCCAGCGGCCGGTCCGCGACGAGCTCGGCGAGGCCCGGCAGGGCGTCCTGCGGGCGGCCGAGCGCGACCTCGGCGGCGAGGCGGTCCCGGCGCGCCTCGGTGTGCCGCAGCCGCGCCCGTACGGCGAGGGGGTCGCGGTCCCGGCCGGGCAGGTCGGCCAGCGCGGGCCCCCGCCACAGGCCGAGCGCCTCGTCGAGCAGGCGGGCCGCGGCGGCCGGGTCGCCGGCGGCGAGGGCGGCGGCGCCGTCGGCGGCGAGCCGCTCGAAGCGGAACAGGTCGATGTCGTCGGGCTGGGCGACGAGCCGGTAGCCGCCCGGCTCGGAGCGTACGGCGTCCCGGCCCAGCGCCCGGCGCAGCCGCCCGACGAGGGCCTGGAGCGCGGCCGTCTCGTCGGCGGGGAGGGCGTCGGCGGGGTCGTCGTCCGGCCAGACGTGGGCGGCGAGCCCGGTGACCGGAACGGTCCGACCGGCGGCGGCCGCGAGCGCCGTGAGCAGCGCCCGCAGCCGGGGCCCCGCGAGCGGGGCCTCGGTGCCGTCGGGGCGGAGCGCCTGGGTGGTGCCGAGGACGCGGTAGCGGTAGCCGTGGCCGTGTGTCACCGGATCATTGTCTCCCCCGGACCACGGCCGGGGCGGCCGCGGTGCGGGGGGGCCTGGGTGGCCTGGCGTTACCGGTAGGTGATGTCCGAGGCCGTGTAGCGGCAGTAGGTGCCGTCGGGGCCGCTGCCGGTCTGGACGGGTTCGGCGCCCGTGTTGTTGCCGGTGTAGCGCACGCACGGCTTGATCTTCCTGCTGCTGTCGCCGTGGATGCGGATGTTGCGCAGGGTGGCGGTGTCACCGTAGTTGGTGTTGATGCCCGCGATGGTGGAGCCGGGCGCCGTGACGTCGACGTTGTCGATGACGATCGTGCGCTTGTACTGGGTGGAGCAGTTGCCGCAGGAGCGCACCAGCTTGCCGAACTCGGCGACCTGGAAGCCGGTGATGGTCAGCTTGCCCGCGCCGTTGAACTGGAAGACCTTGTCGGAGGCCTTCTTCGCGCCGCCGCCGGTGACGGTGTACACGGCGCTCGACGAGGAGGACCGGAAGGTGGCGGCGTCCTCGCCGACGTCCTCCCACCAGACGTTCTGCAGCGTGCAGCTGCCCAAGCAGTGGACGCCGTCGGCGGCCGGGGAGCCGAGGACGACGTTCTTGAGGACGGCGCCGTCCTTCAGCCGGAACAGCGGGGCCTGGCCCTCGTCCTGTCCGCCGTCGCCGAGGTCGCCGGTGCCGTAGTGGCGGGCCATGCCGCCGTCGTAGGTGCCGGAGAACTCGATGGTCGCCGGGACGGGCTTGCTGCCGTTGGGCGTCGGCCAGGCGGCGGCGGCACCGGCGGGGGTCGGTGTGAGGACGGCCGCGAGGGCGGCGGCGGTCAGTACGGCCGCGCCGGCGAACGCCGTACGGCCACGGCGGCGGGTGTCGTGTCGGCTCATGGGGGTCCCGTTCCTTCGGTGTGGGGGTGAGACCTTTCGCCTGCAGGTCGCCGCCGGGGGAGGAAGGGTTGCCGCCCGGGACCGGCGGATTTCAAGACCGCTGCGATATGCAAGCCAGCGGGCCTCTGACCTGCATCGGTACACACCCCGACCGCTGAAGCACTCAGGATGGCCCATGTGTGGCCCACAGCCCTTTGCAAGCGAGGCCGAACGAGGCATGCCGAGGTAGACCGACACCCGCTTTAGGAGTTCGATCCGAGCCCGCCGCGGCTGCTGCGGGAGCCTCGTGCGACGGCCGGACAGAGAGGCTGGTGTACGTTCCCGTCCGCGTTGTTGATGTCAGCCATGGATGTCAGATGCCTCTGCTCCGTGGCTCGACACGAAACAGTCAGGGGCGGTCATAGCAGTTTCCTGGGAGTTTTTGAGGGAGGCCGAGTATTAGGTGCGCTTGATGACGTTGCTCTATCCGGCTGCGGTGCAGCTGCCGCAGCCTCGCGAATGCGGGCGAGGTTGTGGCAGGCGTCGAAGGTGTCTGGGTGGTTGCGGCCTAGGACCCGTTCCCGGTCGGCCAGGACCCGCTCGGCGAGGTTGAGGGCCTCCTGTACCAGTCCGGCAATGCCATAGGAGGCGGCGAGGTTGTTGCGGGCGTCAAGGGTGACAGGGTGGTCAGGACCCAGGACTCGTTCAAAGTCGGCTAGGACCCGCTCGCCAAGGTCGAGGGCCTTCTGAACTAGTCCGGCAGTCGAGCACCTGACTGCCGACCGGATCCGCAGGGCTCTGCGGACGTCGCCGGAGAAGGGGCGGTGGCTGCGCGAGACGTTGCAGGCTGGGAGGGCGGCGTGAGCGGCATCCCCATTGGAGTTCACGCAGGTTCCCCGAGACGTACCTCGGTCGCATCAGCGCAAGTACGCAGGTGAGCACCCTGCACCGGGCGAATCAGCGAGCGTACGAGGCTCTCGCATTCACGGGCGGATTCCGCGAGCAGAGCCATGGATGTGCCCGTGATGCGGGAACTCAGAAGTCGCGCGTCAGGCAATCCACGCCTCACCGTGTCGATGCCGGTCCAACCCCACTGCTGAGAACTCGTCCTCGCCAGCGCTTGCCACTACACCCAACCGCCGCAGCGCTTGAGAGATCGGACTGCCAGCAGGCGGAAAGGGCTGTCCCTCCTCCACGTGGAGCGGTCCCAGCACGATGCTGCCGCCGTTCCACACGGCAGCCCGCTGCTCGCCTTCGCCGCCGAAGTACTCAGCTTCCACGTAGGCCACCGGCCCACCGGCTGACCAGGCAGCAAGGGTCTTTTCGAACCCTCCTGGCAACCTCCAGAACCCCAACGTGCCGACGCCGCTGCCCTCTGCGACCGAATCGAACAGCGCGTCCGTCATCGGCATCAGTGAGAGACCCTGTCCGATCGACGCCAGCCGGGCGGCAGGCAGGTCCCGTGCCGCGCCACGCAGCGCCTCCCCATCAGCGATCACTGCTCGCAGGTCGTAGCCCATCCCAAAGCCCCCTCCAGATCGGAGGCCCCATCTTGTCTCACACGGCGAGGCGGAACCCGCGCGGTACCCCCGCTCAGAACCACCCCACCCCCAGCAAGTTCTCACCGGACCACCGTGCAGATCCCCCGAACCCGCTGGTTTCGGTCTACCGGTGGCGTCTAGCTCCAGAAGGGTTGGCGACGTTCCGACAGCTTCGGGCGCAGGGCCTGCGCCCGGGCGGCCAGGACGTCGCCGCCCAGCTCGAACGGCCCCGCCGTCGGCGCGGCCCGCTCGTCACCTACCTCTACCGGGTCGACCTGGCGAAGCCGGTCCGGCCCATGACCCCGGCGAAGCGGGCGGCGCTGGAGCGCGCGAACCCTGCCCGCCGCATCTGCCCGGAGTACGGCCGCGATGTCGGGGTGAACGCAGAGGGCGGGCCCCCTCGATGGTGCCCGCCCTCTGACCTGCTACTTCTCTGAGTCGGCGGGGGGTGTGGGATTTGAACCCACGGTGACATCGCTGCCACGACGGTTTTCCACGCCGTTACGGGGTGAAGTCGCCGCGCACGGTGGCCTCGTGGCCGTCATCCGCCGTGGCCGTCACGGCGTCACGGTCGCCGGTGGCGTCGCGCTCGCCCTCGGTGTGGTGGTACTGGGCGGTGAAGCGTCGTCTCCGGGCGGTGCGGTACGGCCGGGCTTTAGCGTCCAGATGTGCTGGACGGCGCCGTTCTCCTCGCGTACCGAGACGACGAAGTCCCGGACGGGCAGGGTCCGCCAGTGGCCGGTGTTCGTGACGCCGCCCATCTGGGCTAAGGCGAGGGTGACGGTGAGGGCGGTGAACGGCCGGGGCGTGTGGAGGGTGGCGGTGCTCTGCGCCCAGAAGCGGTTGCGCTGTCGGGTGAGGGCGCCGTCCGCGCGCAGGCCCTCGGCGGGCGGTGCGGCGCCCGTCGCGGTCCGTGCGGGGCCTCGCCCTGGAGCACGGTGGCCGTGGTGTGGCCGCCCGCGGCGAGGACCGCCGCGACGGCGGCGCCCGCACTGGCGATCTGCATCCGACGCGCGCCCGCCGTGCGGGGCCGGCAGGCGCGGCAGGTAGCGGCGGGCGGCGGGGCGGACATGCCGCGGGTGACGCGGGCGAGGATGCGGGCGCGGTCCGGCTGGTGGGCGTAGGCCGCGTGGCGCAGTAGGCGTTTCAGGTCGTCCACTGTTCCCGCCCTTCCACGAGCCGCGCCGCGGCCCTGCTGCCGAGCAGCTGTTCCAGTTGGGCCATCGCCCGGGAGGTCTGGCTCTTCACCGTGCCGACCGAGATGCCGAGGCTGAGCGCGGTGTCCCGTTCGGAGAGGTCGAAGGAGTGCCGCAGGACGACGCAGGCGCGCTTGCGGAACGGCAGCCGGCGCAGGGCGCCCTGGACGTCGACGACCGCCGGTACGTCGGGCTCGTCGGTGTGGTCGCCGCGCTGCGACCAGAACAGCGCGACGCGGCGGCGTTCGCGTACGGCGCTGCGGATGCGGCTGCGGGCGAGGTTGGCGACGACTCCCCTGGCGTACGCGCCCGGGTGGTCGGCGGCCCGGACGCGGTCCCAGCGGTGCCAGAGGGCGAGCAGCGCGTCGGCGGCGAGGTCGTCGGCGGCGTCGGCCTCACCGGTCAGCAGGTGGGCGAGGCGGGCGAGTTCGGCGTAATGGCGCTCGAAGAACGCGTGGAACTCGGCCGCGGCGAGGCCGTCGTCCCCGCCGCGGTGCCGCGCGGCCGGAGGTCCGCCGTCGGCCGCGGGGCGCTCCGCCGGCGTGCGTCGCCCGGTGTGCGCCTCCGGTGAGGGGCCCATGCCGCCTCACCCCCCGAAGGCGGTGCCGGGCAGGCCCGCGCCCGCGTCCGGCAGGACGAGGAGCGATCCGGCCAGGGGGTGCGGGCGGGGCAGGCCGGTGCGGGCGGTGGTGATGTAGAGGTCGCGCAGGCCGGGGCCGCCGAAGGCGCAGGCGGTGGGGCGGCGCACGGGCAGTTCGACGGTGCGGTCGAGGCGGCCGTCGGGGGTGTAGCGGCGCAGCGCGCCGCCGTCCCAGAGGGCGACCCAGACGCAGCCGTCGGCGTCGACGGTCAGGCCGTCCGGGAAGCCGGCACCGGGCTCGACCGTGGCCAGGGGGCGGCGGTCCACGACGCTCTCGCCGTCGACGCGGCAGACGTCGATCCGGCGCGTGGGGGTGTCGATGTAGTACATGCGCGTGCCGTCCGGGCTCCACCCGGTGCCGTTGCTCACCGACACGTCCGGGAAGACGACGGCCGCGGTCCCGTCGGGCGCGATGCGGGTCAGGGTGCCGCCGCCGGGCGCCTCGTCGTAGCGCATGGTGCCCGTCCACAGGGCGCCGTCGGGTGCCACGGCGGCGTCGTTGCCGCGGCGCCCGGCGACGGGGTCGTGGAGGAGCCAGCGGAACACGCCGCCCGCGTCGTACAGGCCGATGCCGTCCCGCAGGTTGACCACGAGTCCGCCGCCGGTGCGCGGCTTGGCGGCGCCGACGTGCTGACCGGTGGTCAGGACGGTGCGGCGGCCGCTGCCGGGCGCGTAGGTGTGGACGCGGGAGCCGAGGATGTCGACCCAGACGAGCCGTCCGGCCGCCGGGTCCCAGGTGGGGCCCTCGCCGAGCTCGGCCCGCTCCCGTACGGCGACGTCGAGCCCGGGCGCGCGGGTCACCGGGTGCCGCCGCGGTGGCCGAGGCTGACGGAGAGGTCGTCGGCGCCCTTGGCGGCGAGTTCGGCGAGTTCGGCCTCGCGCTGGTCGCTCCAGCGGATCATCGGGACGGAGACGGACAGCGCGGCGACGACCCGGCCGGCGCTGTCGCGTACGGGCGCGGCGACGCAAGCGACGTCGGGGTTGGACTCCCGGTGCTCGGTGGCGATGCCGCGCGCGCGGATCGCGGCGAGTGCGGCGCGCAGCTCGTCGGGGTCGGTGAGGCTGTTGGGGGTCATGGCCACCAGCTCGCGGCCGGCGATGCGGCGGTCGAGCTCGTCCTCGGGGAGGGCGGCGAGGAGCATCTTGCCGACGGAGGTGCAGTGGGCCGGGAGCCTGCGCCCGGCGGCGGAGACCATGCGCACGGCGTGCGTGGAGTCCACCTTGGCGATGTAGATGACGTCGAGGTCCTCGAGGATGGCGACGTGCACGGTCTCGTCGCAGGTCTCGGCGACCTCGCGGGCGACGCGCTGGCCCTCGGCGGCGAGGTCGAGCTGTTCGGCGTACCGGCTGCCGAGCTGGTAGGTGCGCACGCCGAGGCGGTAGCGGCCCGGCTGGTCGGCGACGGGCACCAGGTACGCGCGGGCGGCGAGGGTGGTGAGCAGCTCGTGCACGGTGGTGCGGGGCAGCTGGAGCCTGCGGGTGACCTCGGGGGCGGAGAGGGTGCCGTCGCCCTCCAGGAACAGCTCCAGGATGTCGAGCGCTCTGGTCACCGCGGGGACGAGACGGCCCATTCCGGCCACCCCTCTCTTCGTTCGAAACTCCGGCATGTGGCCGGTATGACGAACACAGGCTAACCACAGGCCACTTCGACGGGCAACGGCCGTGCGTCACCCATTGACACCTCCGGAGGGACTGCATACGGTCACGCCAAGATTTCGAACGTGTGACGAAATCTCGAACGCGTCGCATGACGCGGAGCCAACGCACCGAACGCACCGAACGACCCGGAAGGGCAGAAGGGCGGCCACTGCCGTGCGCATCACCGGCATCAGTACGCATGTCGTCGGGACCCCCTGGCGCAACCTCACCTATGTGCTCGTGCACACCGACGAAGGGCTCACCGGCGTCGGCGAGACCCGCATGCTCGGCCACACCGACGCGCTGCTCGGCTACCTGAGGGAGGCCGAGGCCAACCACATCGCCGGCTCCGACCCGTTCGCGGTGGAGGACCTCGTGCGGCGGATGAAGTACGGCGACTACGGCCGCGCCGGCGAGATCGTCATGTCGGGCATCGCGGTGGTCGAGATGGCGTGCTGGGACATCAAGGGCAAGGCGCTGGGCGTGCCGGTCTGGCAGCTGCTCGGCGGCAAGGTGACGGACCGCGTCAAGGCGTACGCGAACGGCTGGTACACCACCGAGCGCACCCCGGAGGCGTACCACAAGGCGGCGCAGGAGGTCGTGGCGCGCGGCTACCGGGCGCTGAAGATCGACCCGTTCGGCACCGGGCACTTCGAGCTGGACGCGGAGCAGTCGCGGTACGCGGTGTCGTTGATCGAGGCGGTGCGGGACGCGATCGGCCCGGACGCGGAGCTGATGCTGGAGATGCACGGGCGGTTCAGCCCGGCGACGGCGGTGCGGCTGGCGAAGGAGATGGCGCCGTTCGCGCCGGCCTGGCTGGAGGAGCCGGTGCCGCCGGAGAACCTCAAGGCGCTGAAGAAGGTCGCCGAGAAGGTGGACCTGCCGGTGGCGACGGGCGAGCGGATCCACGACCGGATCGAGTTCCGCGAGCTGTTCGAGTCGCAGGCGGCCGACATCATCCAGCCGGACCTCGGGCACATCGGCGGCATCCTGGAGACGCGGAAGCTGGCGGCGACCGCCGAGACGCACTACATGCTCGTCGCCCCGCACAACGTCGGCGGCTCGGTGCTCACCGCGGCCTCCCTCCAGCTGGCGGCCTGCACCCCGAACTTCAAGATCCTGGAGCACTTCAACGACTTCGCGGACGCGGAGATCAAGAAGGTGGTGAAGGGCGCCCCGCAGGTGGACCCGGCCACCGGCTGCTTCGAGGTGTCGCACGCGCCGGGCCTGGGCGTGGAGCTGGACGTGGACGCGGCGGCGGAGTTCCCGCAGCAGAAGGCGCGGTTCGACCTGTGGGCCGAGGGCTGGGAGAAGAGGGCCCCGAAGTGAGCGGGCCGCCGCGCAGCCGCGCGCTGGTCGTCGACCGGCCGGGCGCGCACCGGCTGGTCGAGCGCGACGTGCCGGAGCCCGGTCCCGGCGAGGTCCTCGTCCGGGTCGCCGCCGCCGGGATCTGCATGAGCGACCGCGAGGTGTACGACGGCCACCGCGACGCCGCGTACGTGCGCTACCCGGTGATCCCGGGCCACGAGTGGTCCGGCACCGTGGAGGCCGTCGGCGCGGGGGTGGACCCGGGGCTGACCGGCCGCAAGGCGGTCGCCGAGGGGTTCCGCGCCTGCGGCCGGTGCGAGCGGTGCCGGTGCGGCGAGACCAGCCTGTGCACCGGTGGCTACGCCGAGACCGGCTTCACGGAGCCGGGCGCGTTCGCCGACCACGTCGTCGTGCCGGCGCGGTTGCTGCACCCGCTGCAGGACGACGCCGACCTGCGCGCGGCGGCCCTGCTGGAGCCGTCCGCGGTGATCGCGGCGGCGGTCCGGACCGGGCGGCCGCACCCCGGTGAGCGCGTCGCGGTGGTGGGTGCGGGCACCCTCGGGCTGCTCGCGGTGCAGCTGCTGGCCGCCTCGTCGCCGGCCGAGCTGACGGTGATCGACCCGCGGGCGGCGCGCGGCGAGCAGGCGCTGCGGTTCGGGGCGGGCGAGGCGCTCTCCCCGGAGGAGGCCGAGGCGCTGCGCGGGCGGTTCGACCTGGTGGTGGAGACGGCGGGCGCGCCGTCGACGGCCGCCGCGTCGTGCCTGCTGGCGCGCCGGGGCGGGCGCGTGGTGCTGACCGGGATGTTCACGCCCGGCGCGGTCGGCATCGACCCGGTGCACCTGTCGCTGAGCCAGCTGGAGATCCGCAGCGTCTTCGGCGCCCCGTCGTCGGCGTGGTGCGACGCGGTGCGGGCCTTCGGGCTCGGGCTGCTCGACCCCGCGCCGCTGATCACGCACGAGTTCCCGCTGGAGCGGTTCGCGGACGCCGTCGCGCTGGTCGGCGGCGGCGACGCCAAGACCGGGAAGGTGCTGCTGCGCCCGTAGCCCCGCCTCCCGCTGTGCCGTACGGCGGTACGGGGTGCGCCTGACGGCCCCCGTACCGCCGTACACCCCACGTACCGAATGGCGTTCGACATCCCGAACGCATGGAACCGAGGAGTCCCGTGACCGCCCCGTCCCTCCCCCGGCGCCCCGGCGCCGACGCCCTCGCCTCGATCGGCCATCCGGCCCCGGCCGTGGAACCGGCCGACGCCTCGCCGCACGCCTTCCCCGACGGGGGGCTGTGGCGCACCGAGATCCCGTCGGTCGAGGGCCCGGAGGCCCTGGCCTCCGTCCTCAAGGAGAGCTCCCGGCTGCACGTGCCGGTGCACCGCGTCAGCCAGGGCAGCGGCGTGTGGATGCTCACCGACGCCGAGATCACCGACATGGTGGAGTCCTGTGCCGAACGCGACATCGAGCTCTGCCTGTTCACCGGCCCGCGCGGCACCTGGGACATCGGCGCGGGCACCCGCACCGACTCCGGTGGCGCCGGGCTGCGCGCCCGTGGGCACGACGCGCTCGCCGGGTGCGTGGAGGACGCCCTGCGCGCCGCCTCGCTCGGCGTGCGGTGCCTGCTCGTCGCCGACGAGGGCGTGCTGTGGACGCTGCACCGGCTGCGCGAGGCCGGGGAGCTGCCCGCGGACACGACCTTCAAGCTGTCCGCGCTGACCGGCCCCGTCAACCCGGCCTCGTACGCCGTCTACGAGCACCTGGGCGCGGACTCCCTCAACGTGCCGTCCGACCTGACCCTGGATCACCTCACCGAGATCCGCCGGGTCAGCCGCGCCCCGATGGACATGTACGTCGAGGCGCCCGACGACCTCGGCGGCTACATCCGCATGTACGAGGTGGCCGAGCTGATCCGGCGCGGCGCCCCGCTGTACCTGAAGTTCGGCCTGAGCCGCTCCCCCGGCATCTACCCGTACGGCGCCCAGCTGCGCGACACCGCGCTGGCCACCGCCCGCGAGCGGGTGCGGCGGGGCCGGCTCGTGCTGGACCTGCTGGCCCGGCACGGCGCCGACGGCGGGATGTCCCCGCTCGGCGCGCGGCTGCCCGGTGAGCTCCGCCGCTTCCCCGCCCCTGCCCCCGCCCCGGTCCCGGAAGGCGACTGATCCATGCGCGTACCCCGTATCACCGCCGCGGCGGCGCTCGCCGCGCTGCTCGCCGTCTCCGTCACCGCCTGCGGCCAGGAGGCCCGCGGCGGCAGCCGCTACAAGCCCGCCGGCGGCAAGGGCGGCGTCATCGGCCTGGCCATGCCAACCAAGGCGTCGGAGCGGTGGATCGCCGACGGCGAGAACATGGCGGAGCAGTTCGAGAAGGCCGGTTACGAGACCGACCTCCAGTACGGCGACGACAAGGTCGAGAACCAGATCGCCCAGATCGAGAACATGATCACCAAGGGGCGCAGGCTGCTGGTGGTCGCCGCGATCGACGGCTCCGCGCTCACCGAGGTGCTCCAGCGCGCCGAGGACGCGGGCATCCCCGTGATCTCGTACGACCGCCTCATCATGGGCAGCGAACACGTCGACTACTACGCGTCGTTCGACAACGAGCGGGTCGGCGAACTGGAGGCCCGCTACATCGTCGACCGGCTGAAGCTGGGCGAGCCCGCCGCCAAGGGCGCCTCGTACAACATCGAGCTGTTCGCCGGGTCGCCGGACGACAACAACACCACCTACTTCTGGAACGGCGCCATGAAGGTGCTGAAGCCGTACCTGGACTCCGGCCGGCTGGTGGTGCGCAGCAAGCAGACCCGGATGAACCAGGCGACCACCCTGCGCTGGGACGGTGGCACCGCGCAGAAGCGGATGGACGACCTGATCAGCAAGAACTACGGCGAGGAGCGGGTGGACGCGGTCCTCTCGCCGTACGACGGGATCTCGATCGGCGTCATCTCGGCGCTGAAGAGCGCGGGTTACGGGGCGAAGGGGCGGCCGCTGCCGATCGTCACCGGACAGGACGCGGAGCTGGCGTCGGTGAAGTCGATCCTCCGGGGCGAGCAGACGCAGACCGTCTTCAAGGACACCCGCAAGCTCGCCGCGCAGGCGGTGAAGATGGGCGACGCGGTGCTGAACGGCCGCACGCCGGAGGTCAACAACACCCGCGACTACCACAACGGCAAGAAGGCCGTGCCGGCGTACCTCCTCGACCCGGTGAGCATCGACAAGTCGAACACCGATCTCCTCGTCCGCGAGGGGTACTTCACCGCCGGGCAGCTGCGATGAGCGGGCGACCGGTCCTGGAGATGCGGGGGATCACCAAAACCTTCCCGGGCGTCACCGCGCTCTCGGACGTGAACCTCACCGTGCGCGCCGGGGAGGTCCACGCCATCTGCGGCGAGAACGGCGCCGGGAAGTCGACGCTGATGAAGGTCCTCAGCGGCGTCCACCCGCACGGCTCGTACGAGGGTGAGATCCGCTTCGAGGGCGAGCCGGTGGCCTTCAAGGACATCCGGGCCAGCGAGCGGCACGGCATCGTGATCATCCACCAGGAGCTGGCCCTCGTGCCATACCTGTCGATCGCCGAGAACATCTTCCTCGGCAACGAGCGGGCCAGGCGCGGCCTGGTCGACTGGACCGCGACGCTGCGCGAGGCGAGCCGGCTGATGAAGCGGGTCGGGCTGCGCGAGGCGCCGCAGACCCCGGTCGCCGACCTCGGCGTGGGCAAGCAGCAGCTGGTGGAGATCGCCAAGGCGCTGGCGAAGGAAGTGAGGCTGCTCATCCTCGACGAGCCGACGGCCGCGCTCAACGACGAGGACAGCGCGAAGCTCCTCGACCTCATCCTGGAGCTGCGCGCGCAGGGCGTCGCGAGCATCGTCATCTCGCACAAGCTGAACGAGATCCGGCGCGTCACGGACGCGGTGACGATCCTGCGCGACGGCCGCACCATCGAGACCCTGACGGTCCGCCGCACGCCGGACGCCGCACCGGAGCTGTCGGAGGACCGGATCATCCGGGGCATGGTCGGCCGCGACCTGGACCAGCGCTTCCCGGAGCGCACGCGGTACGAGGGCGAGGACGCGGGCCGGGTCGCGCTGAGCGTCCGGGGGTGGACGGTCCGGCATCCGGCCGACCCCCAGCGCCTGGTCGTGGACGACGTGTCGCTCACCGTGCGGCGCGGCGAGATCGTCGGCATGGCGGGCCTGATGGGCGCGGGCCGCACCGAGCTCGCGATGTCCGTCTTCGGCCGGTCGTACGGCGGCTACGTCGCCGGGACGGTCGAGGTGAACGGGCGCGAGGTGGTCACCGGCACCGTGCCGGCGGCGATCGCGGCGGGCATCGCGTACGTCACGGAGGACCGCAAGCGGTACGGGCTGAACCTCATCGACACCGTCCACCGCAACATCTCGCTGGCGTCCCTGCCCGGGATGCGGCGCCGGGGCGTGGTCGACGAGCACCACGAGCGCCGGGTCGCCGAGGGGTACCGCACCACGATGAACATCAAGGCGCCGACGGTGTTCGAGGAGGTGGGACGGCTGTCGGGCGGCAACCAGCAGAAGGTCGTGCTGAGCAAGTGGATCCACGCCGACCCCGAGGTGCTGATCCTCGACGAGCCGACGCGGGGCATCGACGTCGGCGCCAAGTACGAGATCTACACCGTCATCGACCGGCTGGCGGCGCAGGGCAAGGCGGTGCTCTTCATCTCCTCCGAACTGCCGGAGCTGCTGGGGATGTGCGACCGGATCTACACGATGGCCGCAGGACGGCTGACCGGTGAGGTCGCCCGTGCCGACGCCACCCAGGAAGTCCTGATGCGCCAGATGACCATGAACAGAAGCTGAGGCACCGCCATGACGACCACGACCACTCCCCCGCGTCGCCGGCCACAGGACACCCCGTCGCAGCCGTCGGCGGGCGCGCTGCTCCTGCGCGGCCTGCGGGGCAACATGCGCCAGTACGGCATGCTGATCGCGCTGGCCTTCATCATCGTGCTGTTCCAGATATGGACCGACGGCACGCTGCTGCTGCCGAACAACGTCTCCAACCTGATCCAGCAGAACGGCTACATCCTCATCCTCGCCATGGGCATGATGATCGTCATCATCGCCGGGCATATCGACCTGTCCGTCGGCTCGCTGGTGGCCTTCGTCGGCGCCATGGCGGCGGTGATGATGGTCAGGCACGACCTGCCGTGGGTGCTCGCGCTGGTGCTGTCGCTGCTCATCGGGGCGGTGGCGGGCGCGTGGCAGGGCTTCTTCATCGCCTACCTCGGCATCCCGTCGTTCATCGTGACGCTGGCCGGCATGCTGCTCTTCCGGGGCCTCACCCAGATCGTGCTGGAGGGCCAGTCGATCGCCCCGTTCCCGGAGGGCTTCCAGAACCTCGCCAAGGGCTTCATCCCGGAGATGGGCCCGTACACGCAGTACCACAACCCGACGCTGCTGCTCGGCCTGGCCGCGGTGGTCCTGCTGCTGCTGCGCGAGTGGCGGGGCCGCCGGCGGCAGCTCGCCCACGAGCTGGACGTGATGCCGTTCGGCCTGTGGGCGGCGAAGTGCACGGCCGTCACGGCGGCGGTCGTGGCGTTCACGCTGACGCTGGCGAGCTTCCACGGCGTGCCGGTGGTGATGCTCATCATGTGCGCCCTGCTGATCGGCCTCGGCTACGTGATGCGCAACGCGGTCATCGGGCGCCATGTGTACGCGCTCGGCGGCAACAAGGCGGCGGCCACGCTGTCCGGCGTCAAGGACAAGCGCGTCACCTTCCTCGTCTTCGTCAACATGGGCGTCCTGGCGGCGCTCGCGGGCTGCGTGTACGCGGCACGGCTCAACGCCGGCACCCCGCAGGCGGGCCTCAACTTCGAACTGGAGGCCATCGCCGCCTCCTTCATCGGCGGCGCCTCGATGAGCGGCGGCGTCGGCACGGTGATGGGCGCCGTGATCGGCGGCCTGGTGCTCGGCGTGCTCAACAACGGCATGTCGCTGGTCGGCATCGGCACGGACTACCAGCAGGTCATCAAGGGCCTGGTGCTGCTGGCGGCGGTCGGCTTCGACGTCTGGAACAAGCGCAGGGCAGGCAAGTAACCCCACTCCCCGGAGCCTGGAGGCCACGGATGGACACGAGCAGACGTACGGTACTGGCGGCCGCGGCCGCCGCGGGACTCATGGCGGCGGCGGGGTCCCCCGCGTACGCCTCGGAAGGCGGCACACCCGTGAAGGAACTGTTCGGCACCCTCCCCGACGGGACGAAGGTGTACCGATGGACGGTGGAGAACGGCGGCACGCGGCTGAGGGTGCTGTCGTACGGCGGCATCGTCCAGTCGCTGGAGATACCCGACCGGCGCGGCCGGTACGCCAATGTCTCCCTCGGTTTCGACAACCTCGGCGACTACCTCTCCTCGACCACCTTCTTCGGCGCGCTGATCGGCCGGTACGGCAACCGCATCGCGGGCGGCCGCTTCACCCTCGACGGCACGACGTACCGGCTGTCCGTCAACGACGGCCCCAACAGCCTGCACGGCGGGGCGCGGGGCTTCGACCGGCGCGTGTGGGACGTCGAGCCGTTCACCGGGCCCGGTGGCGTGGGGCTGGTGCTGCGGTACGTGAGCGCGGACGGCGAGATGGGCTACCCGGGCACGCTGCGCACGACGGTCACGTACACCCTGACCGGGCGGGGCGACTGGCGGATCGACTACGCGGCGACCACCGACCGGCCGACCGTGGTGAACCTGACCAACCACACCTACTTCAACCTCGCGGGCGAGGGCAGCGGCTCCGTCCTCGGGCACGAGCTGCGGCTGGCCGCCTCCCGCTACCTGCCGACCGACGCGACGCTCATCCCGACCGGCGAGCGCGCGCAGGTGGCCGGCACGCCGTTCGACTTCCGGCGCGCCAAGCCCGTCGGCGAGGACATCCGCACGGCACACGAGCAGCTGGTGACGGCCAAGGGGTACGACCACAACTGGGTCCTCGACAAGGGCGTGACCGCCCGTCCCGAGGCCGTCGCGACGCTGCGCGACCCGGTCTCGGGGCGGGCGATGCGGATCGCGACGACCGAGCCGGGCGTGCAGTTCTACTCCGGGAACTTCCTGGACGGCTCCCTCGCCGGCCCGTCCGGGCGCGTCTACCGGCAGAGCGACGGGCTGTGCCTGGAGACCCAGCACTTCCCCGACTCGCCGAACCGGCCGGAGTTCCCCTCGACGGTGCTGCGGCCGGGCGAGACGTACCGCTCGACGACGGTGCACGTCTTCTCGGCGCGCTGATCACGCCGGTGCGGCGGCGTGCGTGACGCGGAGCTTCGACTGGCCGTGGGGCAGGGCCTCCCAGTCGTCCATGAAGCGGGCGGCGAGGCCGTGCTTCGCGGCCAGCCGCGTCAGGGTCTCCGTGCGGTAGTAGAAGTCCTCGCCGAGGACCTGGTGCTCGGTGGTCTCGGTGCGGTCGTAGGTGAAGTCGAAGAAGCCGCCGGGGGCGAGGATCCGGCCGACGTGGGCGAGGCACTCGTCGATGACGTGCAGCGGGGAGTGGGAGAAGACGCTGTGCGCGTGCACCACCGTGAAGGCGCCGTCGGGGAGGAAGTCGAGGCGGAGGTCGTTCACCGGGGTGAGGTAGGGCATCTTGTCCTGCAGCCCGTACTGGACGAGGGTCTTCTTCGCCTCGATGAGGATGTCGGGCGAGATGTCGACGCCGTAGTAGTGGCCGGGGTTCAGGTGCTGGATGAACCGCCATCCGGCGCGCAGGTTGCCGCAGCCGATCTCCAGCAGCCGGTCGTCCGGCCGCAGCCCGTGGGACATCAGGTAGTCGAACTGCAGCTGCCCGAGGGCCAGCCACCGCTCGCGTGACGCGACACCGCCGACCGCCGCCTCCGGGCTGCGGGCGGTGTCGGACGCCATCACCGCCCGGTAGTAGGCGATGTGGTCGCCGCCGTGCCGCAGCCGCAGCAGGGTGTCCCGCCCGGCGCGGCGCAGGTACGGCACCACGCGCGCGGGGTTGCGCAGGGCGTAGCGCACCTTGTGGCCGAGGCGGGCCCGGTTCGCCGTGAGGCGCGAGGGGGGCCGGGACGCGGGCGTGGACACGGGTGCGGGTACGGGTGTCGTGCCGGTTGCGGTGCCGGATGTGGGTGTGGACGCGGGTGTGTGCTGCATGGCGGCCTCCGTGCCATCCGTGCCTACCGTGGCTTTCACCGCTCAGCATCCGCGCGCAGGCGCGCCGGAGGCGGCCGGTCGCCGCCGGAAACCACCGTCTCACCCGTTCGTGAGGGTCCATTGGGCCGACTGCCGTTCCGGCGTGGTGGCGCGGCCGCTCCCGCCCGAGCGTGGAGGGGACAGGCCGGGGAGACGGTCCCCCGCGTCCCCCGCACACCCCCGAGCGAGGCCGGGCCATGCAGGAATCAGTCGTCGTCGGCGTGCGCGGCCCTGTGCCGCATGTGGCGCTGGAGGAGAGCCGGAACCCGCGGCCCGGGGCGGGCGGCCCCGCGCTGCCGTGGCTGGCGGGCGTGGCCGCCGCGTTCACGCTCGCGCACCTCGTCCTGGTCGCCCGGGGCCTCGGGCTCGGCTGGGACGAGACGGTGTACGTGAGCCAGGTCGGCCCGCACGCCCCGGCGGCGTTCTTCAGCGCGCCCCGCGCCCGGGGCATCAGCTACCTCGTCGCACCGGTCACCGCGGTGACGGGGTCGGTCGCGGCGCTGCGCCTGTACCTGGCCGTGCTGGCCGGGATCGGACTGTTCGTCGCGCTGTGGGTGTGGCGGCGGCTGCTGCCCGCCCCCGTCCTCGCCCTGGCGGGGGCGCTGTTCGCGAGCCTGTGGATCACCCTGTTCTACGCCGGGCAGGCGATGCCGAACCTGTGGGTGGCGTACGGGGCGCTGGCCACGACGGGCTGCTTCCTGCGGGCGGCGCGCGACCCGGGCGACCGGTGGGCCGTGGGAGGCATGGTCACCGCGGTGGCGTTCGCCGGGGTGATGCGGCCGGCCGACGCGGTGTGGCTGGTGCTGGCGCTGGCGGCGGCGGCCGTGGTGACGCGCGCGTGGCGGTGGCCGCTGCTGCTGGTGGCGCTCGCGGTGGGCCTCGCGCTGGGCTGGGCCGAATGGGTCATGGAGGCGTACACCCGGTACGGCGGGCTGACGGCCCGGCTGGAGCGGGCGAGCGAGATCCAGGGCGGCCTCGGCTGGTACCTCACCGTGGACGACCACGCGCGGGCGCTGGGCGGGCGGACGCTGTGCCGCCCGTGCGACGTGCCGTGGCGCCACCCGGCCGCCGCCCTGTGGTTCTTCGCGCTGCCGCTGCTGGTGGCGGGCGGTGTCGCGGCGGCGGCCCGGGCCCGGCTCCACCGCACCGAGCTGGCGGTGGCGGGCGCGGTCGGGGTGGCGCTGGCCCTGCCGTACCTGTTCACCGTCGGCTACGCGGCGCCGCGCTTCCTGCTGCCCGCGTACGCGCTGCTGGCGCTGCCCGTGGCCCGCTGCCTGCTGTGGCTGTGCCGGCCGCGGCCCCAGCGGGGACGGCGCCGCACGGTGGCCGCCCTCCTCGCGGTCGCGCTCCTCGCCCACCTGGCGGTCCAGTACCGGATCCTCGACGGCGTCGCCGACCGGGTGCGCCGCGACACCCGGGACCTGACGCGGATCGCCGCCGCGCTCCACGCCCAGGGGGTCCGCCCGCCGTGCGTGGTCAGCGGCGAGGACGCGATCCGCGTCGCCTACCGCACCGGCTGCGCCTCGCGCCAGCCCGGCGGCCACGACGGCAGCATCACCCCCGAGGGCCTCACCGCCCTGTCCCGCCACCGCCCGGTCGCGGTCCTGGTCTCGGGCGGCGCCAGGCCCCCGTCGTACGCCCGCGCCTGGCGCGAGCACCGGCTCCCGGACCTGGGGCGGCTGACGCGCTACCGCGCCTATGTGGCGGGGCCGGACGGGGTGAAGCGGACGGACGCCAGCCGTACGGAGCCGGTGAGTTCGGTGCGGACGTCCTGAACGCCGTGGGCCGAGACGGGTGTCGTGAGCGTGGTGTAGTCGTACGGGCCGCCGCTGGTGGTGACGGTGAGGGTGGTGCGGAAGGCGCCGATGGCGAGGGTGACCGTGCCGGTGCCGGAGACCTCCACGTCGGCGGAGGCGGCGCCTCCGGGGCCGAAGTCGCAGGCGCGGTGGAGCAGGTGGCCCGTGTGGGCGGGGTCGGCGGGGGTGACGCAGTCGCCGCGCTCCTTGGTGCGGTCGGCGAGGACGGTGGCGTGCTGTTCGTCGTAGTCGGCGGCGGCGAGGGGCCGGGCGAGGACGGGGCGCGGGCCGGGGGCGGGGCCGTCGAGGGTGAGCGTGGTGGTGAGGCGGATGTCGGCGCTGGAGGCGCCCGCGAGGAGTTCGTACGGGCCGGGCTCGACGGTCCAGCGGCCGTGGGCGACGTCCCAGAAGGCGAGGACGGAGAGCGGCAGGACGAACTCCAGGCGCCGCGACGCGCCGGGGGCGAGGTGGAGGCGGCGGTGGGCGGCGAGCTCCCGCAGCGGCCGGGGCACCGAGGGTGCGGCGGCCCGGACGTACAGCTGGGCGACCTCGTCGGCGGGGACGGCGCCCGTGTGGGTGACGGTGAACGCGACGCGGAGCGTGTCGCCGTCGCGGGTGGCCGTCAGGCCCTCGTAAGCGAAGGAGGCGTACGACAGGCCGTGGCCGAAGGGGAAGAGGGGGTGGCCGTCGAAGTAGAGGTACGTCTGGCGGCTGCCGATGACGTCGTAGTCCAGCAGGTCCGGCAGGTCGGCGGCGGCGTACCAGGTCTGCGGCAGCCGTCCGGCCGGTGAGACCTCGCCGGTGAGGACGCGCGCGAGGGCCGTCCCGGCCGCCTGGCCGCCGTGGGCCGTCCAGAGGAGGGCGGGCAGGCGCGCGGCGGCGTCGCCGACGGCGTACGGGTAGGACGAGGTGAGGACGAGGACGGTACGGGGGTTGGCGGCGTGCGCCGCGCGCCAGAGGCGGTCCTGCGCCTCGGGGAGGGCGAGGGTGGTGCGGTCCTCGGTCTCGCGGCCGTTGATGTGGGGGTCGTTGCCCGCGACGACGATCACGACGTCCGCGCCGGCGGCGGCGCGCGCCACCGCGTCCGTGCCGCGCTCGACGGTCTCCACCGTGAAGACCTCGGCCCGTCCGGGCCCGTGTGCCGGCCCGGCGGCAACCTTCACGCCGTCGGCGGCGACGGAGACGTGCCCGCCCGTCCCCAGGTGCCTCAGGAGGTGGCCGTCGCCGTGCGGTTCGAGCCGGAACGTCTCCTGGACGACCCAGCCGCCGGGTTCCTCGGCCGACGCGCGTACGAAACCGTCGGCCGCGACGGAGAGGTGGCGGCCGTCCGGGGCGCGCAGCGTCAACACGCCGCCTCCCCAGTCGGTCAGGGCGAGGACCGTGCCGTCGCCGTGCGGGTCGGCGGTCAGCGGCGGCAGGTCCGTACGTCCGGAGAGCAGCGCCGGGTCGAGCGCCCCCTCGGCGGTGCCGGGTGCCGCCGCGCCGGCCGGGGCCTCGGGCACCCGCAGCGCCCCGGCGGCGCAGCGCAGCCGGACGAGGTCGGCGCCCTCGGCGTGGCTGACGCGCTCGGCGCCGAAGTGCTCGCGCAGGCCGTCCAGGGGCGTGGAGCGGCGGATGAGGGTGCCGCTGTACCAGTCGAGCTTGCACGCGTCGGCGAGCGGGCCGACCACCGCGACGCGCTGCCTGGCGGCCGGGTCGAGCGGCAGGAGGCGGTCGTTGGTGAGCAGCACCACGGCCTGCTCGGCCGCCTCTTGGGCGAGGGCCCGGTGACCGGCGGTGTCGAGGGCGGTCTCGGGGGTGTGGTGCGCGTACGGGTCGAGCTCCGGGTCGAACTCGCCGAGCCGGAAGCGGACGTGGAGCTGGCGGCGCACGGCGGTGTCGACGGCGGCCTCGTCGATCAGGCCCGCCTCCCGCGCGCGGCGCAGGCGGGCGACGGTGGGCGAGCTGTCGGTGCCGTGGTCGGTGAAGCTGTCCACGCCGGCGCGCAGGGAGGCGGCGAGGGCCTCCTCGTGGGTGTCGAAGTAGTGCTCGGAGTCGACGAGGTTGCTGGGCGCGCCCGCGTCGGAGCAGACCAGGAGCTCCTGGTCGGTCCAGGTGCGCAGGTGCTCGGCGAGGTAGGGCGAGACGTGGTTGGGGCGGCCGTTGACCAGGTTGTACGCGGGCATGACCCCGGCCACGGCGCCCGCCTCGACGGTGGGGCGGAAGGCGCGCAGGTCGTACTCGCGCAGGACGCGGGGGCGTACGGAGGAGGAGGTGGTGGAGCGGTCGGTCTCGTTGTTGTGCGCGAGCCAGTGCTTGAGGACGGGCGCGGTGCGCCAGTACGTGGGGTGGTCGCCGCGCAGGCCGCGGGTGTAGGCGGTGGCGAGGGCGGAGGTGAGGGTGGGGTCCTCGGAGTAGCCCTCCTCGCCGCGGCCCCACAGGGGGTGGCGCAGCAGGTTGACGGTCGGCGCCCAGACGTTGAGGCCGACGCGGTCGTCGCGGGCGCGGAGCGCGCGGGCCTCGGTGGAGACGGCCTCGCCGACGCGGCGGACGAGGTCGTCGTTCCAGGTGGCGCCGAGGCCGACGGCCTGCGGGAAGACGGTGGCGGGGCCCATCCAGGCGACGCCGTGCAGGGCTTCCTGGCCGGTGCGGAAGGCGGCGACGCCGAGGCGGTCGACGGCGGGCGCGAACTGGTGGAGCATCGCGATCCGTTCGTCGGGCGTGAGGCGCCGGAGCAGATCGTCGACGCGCTCGCCGAACGGCAGCCGGGGGTCGCGGAAGGGCGGGGGTGGGGGCGGTGCGGCGGCTCGCTCGGGGGTCGGCGCGGCGGGCGGCTCGACGGTCACGTGAGGTTCCCCTTGTCCGGCTGGTCCAGGAGTTCTTCGAAGCGCTTCGATGCTGATGCGACGCACGGACGGGTGTCAAGGGACCGGGAAGCCACGGGAGTTCATGAGGGCGTCAATCATCGAACCGACTCTTGTGTGGGCCCGGGCGGTCACCTAACCTCGCACCCACATCGAAGCGCTTCGACTCCCCGCTCACGCGCCCTGAAGGGTTGACGCCATGACGCCGAACTCCCCCTCCGCCTCCCCGAGTCGGAGAACCTTCCTGGCCTCGACGGCGGTCGCCGCGGTCGCGGTGGCCGGCGGAGCGCCGCTGCTCACCGCCTGCGGCGGCGGGCGGAACGAGAAGAAGGACGGCGCCACCTCCGGCAAGGACGCGGAGAAGCTCCTGCCGGCCTTCGCCGCGCGGACGGTCGTGGCGCCGGACATCCCGTCGAAGAACGGCTCCGCGGCCGGTTTCACCACCGGCATCGCCACGGAGGGGCTGAAGGCCTCGGTGGCGGCGAAGGCGGGCAAGGGCGGCACCGTACGGATCATGGCGCCCCTGTGGGGCTCCCCGCCGAAGAGCGACAACCCGTACTACCGGGCGATGGACGAGGCGATCGGCGTGCGCACGGTGTGGCAGAACCAGGACGGCAACACGTACGACGAGAAGCTCGGCGCCGTCCTCGCCTCCAGCGACATCCCGGACGTGGTGGTCGTGCCCGCCTGGAACCTCACCGGGAGGATCCCGAGCGCGGTCGACGCCAAGTTCGCCGACCTCGGCCCGTACCTCTCCGGCGAGAAGGTGAAGGCGTACCCGAATCTGGCGGCCGTGCCCACGGACGCCTGGCAGCGGTCGATCTTCGGCGGCGCGCTGCGCGGCATCCCGATGCCCGCCTCGTCCGTCGTCAACATCGCGCCCTTCTACCGGCGGGACGTCTTCGAGGAGCGGGGCTACCGGCCGCCGAAGAGCGCCGCCGAGTTCCTCGCCTGGGCGAAGGAGGCCACCAGCGCCAGGGCGAAGATGTGGGCGTGCGACGACCTGAAGTGGACGGCCTTCCACATGTTCGGCGTGCTCCCCGGCAGCGACAGGGCCCTGTGGTGGGACCGGCAGGGCACCTCTCTTGTGAACCGCGTGGAGACCGAGGAGTACCTGGAGGCGCTGGAGTGGACGCGCTCGCTGTACGCGGCGGGCGTGGTGCACCCGGACGCGAAGGCGGCGCAGGGCGACGGGGGCAACCGGTTCACCTCGGGCCAGGTGCTCGTCTACAACCAGGACCTCTCCCACTGGTACAGCAAGAGCGCAGAACAGGCGGCGCAGAACCCGGACTTCCGGATGGGCGCCTTCGACATCCCCGGCCACGACGGCTCGGCGCCCCGGCTCTACGCCACCCAGCCGGCGAACATCTGGGCCTTCGTCAGCGCCAAGGCCCCGAAGTCCGTGGTCGAGGACGTGCTGGCGGTGGCCGACTTCTGCGCGGCGCCGTACGGCACGAAGGAGCGCATGCTCACGGACTACGGCGTCGAGGGCGTGCACTACACGATCCGGAAGGGGATCCCGGTGAAGACCGACGCCGGCCACCTCCAGGTCACGGGCGCCTTCGACTACCTGGGCGACCCGGCCCCCTACCTCGCCCACCCGGACCGCGCCGACATCACCCGGCTCCAGGTGGAGTGGCAGCAGCGGATGGGGGCCTTCACCAAGAAGACCGCCTTCTATGGGCTGACCGTCACCGAGCCGAACCGCTGGGCCACCCTGGCCGACGACTTCGAGCAGCTGGAGGACGACGTCGTACGCGGCCGCAAGAAGATCGGCGACGTGCGGCAGGCGGTGTCGGAGTGGAAGCGCGCGGGCGGCGACGAGCTGCGCGACTGGTACCGGAAACTGCTCGACGAGACCGGCCCGGCGGCATGAGGAAGACCGCCGACGGCCGTACGCGTGTCACCGGCAAGCGCGGCCTGCGGTCGCGGTGGCGACGGGACCGGGCGCTCGTCCTGATGACCCTCCCTGCGCTGCTGCTCGTCCTGGTCTTCCACTACGTACCGGTCCTCGGCAACGTGGTGGCGTTCCAGGACTACGACCCCTACCTCAGCGAGAACGGCTTCGTCGCCATCCTGGAGAGTCCGTGGACCGGGCTGGACCAGTTCGAGCGGCTCTTCACCGACCCGGCGTTCTGGCGGGCGGTCGAGAACACGCTGGTGCTGTTCCTCCTCCAGCTGGTGCTGTTCTTCCCCGTGCCGATCGCCCTGGCCCTGCTCATCAACAGCGTCGTCCGGCCACGCGTCCGCGCCGTCGCCCAGGCGATCCTGTACCTGCCGCACTTCTTCTCCTGGGTGCTGGTCATCGCCGTCTTCCAGCAGATCTTCGGCGGCGCCGGCATCATCGGGCAGACCCTGCGGCGCCACGGCGTCGAGGGCTTCGACCTGATGACCGACCCCGGCGCCTTCGCGTTCCTGGTGACGGCCGAGGGCGTCTGGAAGGACGCCGGCTGGGGCGTCATCGTCTTCCTCGCCGCGCTCTCCTCCGTCAGCGACGAGCTGTACGAGGCGGCGGCGATGGACGGCGCGGGCCGCCGGCGCCGCATGTGGCACGTCACGCTCCCGGCGCTGCGCCCGGTGATCGCGCTGCTGCTGGTGCTGCGGGTGGGCGACGCGCTGACCGTCGGCTTCGAGCAGCTGCTGCTGCAGCGGGACGCGGTGGGCCCGGACGCCGCCGAGGTGCTCGACACCTACGTGTGGTGGAACGGCATCCGCAACCAGGACTTCGGTTACGCGGCGGCCGCCGGGCTCGTCAAGGGCGTCGTCGGGGTGGGGCTGGTCCTCGTCGCGAACAAGGTGGCCCACCTCATGGGCGAGCAGGGGGTGTACCGGAAATGAGCTCCGACGCGGGCGCGCGGAACCGGTGGTGGGCGGCGCCGCCCCGCCCGGCGTGGGAGGGGAGGCCCAGCGGCGCGGGGGTGGCGGCCAAGGGCGTCGTCCTGGCGGCCGCGTGCCTGGCGGTCCTCTTCCCGCTGTGGATCGTGATCGTCACGAGCCTGTCCACGCCGGAGACCATCAGCAGGGCGGGCGGCCTGGTGGTCGTCCCGAGGGACCTCACCCTCGTGGCGTACGAGGAGCTGCTCGGCGGCGGCCAGGTGCAGCGGGCCGCGCTGGTCAGCCTCGGGGTCACGGCGGTCGGCACGCTGTTCAGCATGACGGTGTCGGTGCTGTGCGCGTACGGCCTGTCGCGTCCCGGGTCGCCGGGCCACCGCTGGGTGCTGATGACGCTGCTCGCGACGATGTTCTTCGGCGCGGGCCTGATCCCGACCTATCTGCTGGTGCAGGCGCTGGGGCTGACCGACACCTATCTGGCGCTGATCCTGCCGAGCGCGGTGAGCGTCTTCAACATCCTGGTCCTGCGGGCGTTCTTCATGAACATCTCCCAGGAGCTGATCGACAGCGCACGGATCGACGGGGCCGGCGACTTCCGCATCCTGTGGCGGATCGTCCTGCCGTTGTCCCGCGCCGTGCTGGCGGTGATCGCGCTGTTCTACGCGGTCGGCTACTGGAGCGCCTGGTTCAACGCCTCCCTCTACCTGACCGACCAGGACATGATGCCGCTGCAGAACGTCATGATCCAGATCGTGCAGAAGCAGGAGCCGCCGACCGGACTCGGGCAGCTGATCAAGACCCAGCAGCTCTCCCCGCTCTCCGTGCAGATGGCGGTCATGGTGCTGGCGCTGCTGCCGGTCGCGGTCGTCTCGCCGTTCGTCCAGAAGCACTTCAAGAAGGGGATGCTCACCGGCGCCGTCAAGGGCTGAGCCGCGTGCGCACCCGGAGGGAGACCGTGTCCGATGCCCCGCCTCGACGACGCCACCCGCGGCCGGCTGCTCTTCGGCGGCGATTACAACCCCGAGCAGTGGCCGGAGGAGACCTGGGCCGACGACGTCCGCCTGATGCGGGCCGCCGGGGTGAACTCCGTGACGGTCGGCGTCTTCTCCTGGGCCCGGCTCGAACCCCGCCCCGGCGCCCGGGACTTCGGCTGGCTGGAACGGGTGATGGACCTGATGCACGCGCACTCCGTCGGGGTGGTGCTCGCCACGCCGACCGCGTCGCCGCCGCCCTGGATGGGGGCGCGCCACCCGGAGACGCTGCCGCGCGACGAGGACGGCCGCACGGTGTGGTGGGGCTCGCGCCAGCAGTTCTGCCCCAGCTCGCCGGTCTACCGCCGGTACGCCGCCGCGATCACCGAGGACCTCGCCCAGCGGTACGGCACGCACCCGGCGCTGACGATGTGGCACGTCAACAACGAGTACGGCACGCACTGCTGGTGCGACGGGACGGCCCGCCACTTCCGCCGCTGGCTGCGCGCCCGCCACGCCACCCTCGACGCGCTCAACGAGGCGTGGGGCACCGCCTTCTGGAGCCAGCGCTACGACTCCTGGGAGGAGATCATCCCGCCGCGCCGCGCCCCGTACCTGCGCAATCCCGCCCAGGAGCTGGACTTCAAGCGGTTCACCTCGGACGCGCTGCTGGAGTGCTTCACCGCCGAACGCGACATCGTCGCCCGCCACACGCCGCACATTCCGGTGACCACCAACCTCATGCCCTTCTGGTCCGGGCTGGACGGCTGGACGTGGGCCGGGCGGGAGGACGTGGTGTCGGTGGACGTCTACCCCGACCCGAAGGACCCGTACGGCGGGCAGTACAACGCCATGATCGGCGACCTGACCCGTTCGCAGGCGGGCGGCGGCCCCTGGATGGTGATGGAGCAGGCGGCCGGGCCGGTCAACTGGCGGGCCGTCAACCAGCCCAAGCCGCGCGGACTGAACCGGCTGCTGTCGCTGCAGTCCGTCGCCCACGGCGCCGACGCGGTCTGCTACTTCCAGTGGCGCCAGTCCCGCCAGGGCGCCGAGAAGTTCCACTCCGGGATGGTGTCCCACGCCGGTGAGCGGGGCCGCGCCTTCCAGGAGGTGCGGCGGATCGGGGCCGAACTGTCCCGGCTGGGCGAGGTGACGGGGAGCCGCACGGAACCGGGCGTCGCGGTCCTGCACGACTGGAACTCCTGGTGGGCGGGGCAGCAGGGCGGCCGCCCCTCGTCGGAGGTCGACTACGCCGAGGTCGTCCGCGCCTGGCACCGGGCGCTGTGGGAGGCGCACCTGCCGGTCTCCTTCGCCCACCCCGAGCACGACCTCACCGGTTTCCCCATGGTCGTCGTCCCGCACCTGTACCTGCTGACGGACGCGGCGGTCGACAACCTGGTGGCGTACGCGCGCGACGGCGGCACCCTGGTCTCCGGCTTCCTCACCGGGGTGGCGGACGAGGACGACCGCGTACGGGAGGGCGGCATGGACGCGCGGTTGCGGGCGCTCTTCGGTATCGGGACGGTGCACGAGTGGTGGCCCCTGGACCGGGACGAGACCGTCGCGTGCGACGGCTTCGACGGCACGCTGTGGTCCGAGGAGCTGACGGCGGACGGCGGTGAGGTGGTCAGCGCCTACCGGGGCGGCGAGCTCGACGGCCTCCCGGCGGTGCTGCGCCGCGCCACCGCCTGGTACCTCTCCACGCTGCCCGCTCCCCCGGCGCTGCGCGACCTCCTCGCGGCCGTGGCGGCCGGGGCGGGCGTACGGCCCGTACTGGAGGGGCTGCCGGCGGGCGTGGAGGCCGTACGGCGCGGAGAGCTGCTCTTCGTGCTGAACCACGGGCGCGAGCCGGTGACGGTGACCGTGCCGGGGGCGTTCCGCGAGGTGCTGACGGGCGCGGCGGTGAGCGGCTCGCTCCACCTGGAGCGCTACGGCGTGGCGGTGCTGCGGGAGGCGGGCGCGTGACGGGCGGCGGGCACGTGAGGAGCGGCGGGCCGGTGCACGGTACGTGGGAGCCCGCGCCCGCGCACCGCTGGGAGGACGCCTTCCTGAGCGGCAACGGCCGCCACGGGGCGCTGGTGTTCGGCGACCCCGATGACGAGCGGGTCGTCGTCACGCACCACACCCTGGTGCGGCCGGTGCCCCCGGCCGACACGCTGCCGCCCCGGCTGGCGCGCCTGCTGCCGGGCCTCCAGGACCGGTTGCTGAGCGGCGAGCTGGACGCGGCGGAGCGCTTCACCGACGGGCGCGCGCTGCGCTGGGTGGGGGCCTTCCACCCGGGGTTCCAGGTACGCGTCCGGCGCGAGGTCCCGGCGGCCGGGCCCGGGAGCTTCCGGCGGGAGGTGGACTTCGCCACCGGTGTGGCCGCCTCCGTGCGCGCGGGCCGTGCGAGCCGGGTCTTCGTCTCGCGCGCCGACGACGTGCTCGTGCAGTACGTGACCGGGGAGCCGCTCACCGCCGCCGTCGTCCTCGACCCCCGGCTCCCCGGCGCTCCGGAGGACCTCGCCATCGGGCGGGGCACCGCCCTGCACCCGCGCGGCGCGCTGCTGACGCTGCGGGCCCGCTACCCGGAGGCGGACGGCGAGGCGGCCTTCACGGGCGTGACCCTGGCGCTCGCGGCGGGCGGGCGCACCGCGATCGGCCGGGACGGGCTGCGGGTGTCGGACGCCGGGGCGCTGCTGCTGCTCACGCGGGTGCGCCGCCACCGCGGCGAGTCTCCGGTCGAGGACGAGGCGGCGTCGCTGCGCGCGCTCGTCCCCCAGGGCGCCTCGCCCGCGGAGGCGTACGCGTGGCTGCTGGCCCGCCACGAGACGCTGCACCGGGCCGCGTACGAGCGCGTCACGCTCGACCTCGGCGGCGGCGCCGCCGACCGCGCCCTGCCCGGGAGCGAGCTCCTTGCCCTGCCCGGCAGTCCCGCGCTGGTGGAGCGGCTGTTCGCGGCGGGCCGTTACCACCTGCTGTCGGCGAGCGGGATGCTGCCGCCGCGTCTGACGGGCCTGTGGACCGGTGACTGGAACACCGCCTGGTCCGGGGCGTTCACCACGGACGCCAACCTGGGCCTCCAGACGGCGTCCGCCGCTGCCGCCGCCCTGCCGGAGGTGAGCGAGGCGCTCGCGGCGCTGGTGTACGGGCAGTGGGCGGACTGGCGGGACAACGCGCGCGCGATCTTCGGGGCGCGGGGGGTGGTCGCCCCGGCCCACACGGACGGCGTGTCGGGTCACGCGTACCACTTCCAGCGGTCCTACCCGCTGCACCTGTGGACGGCGGGCGCCGACTGGCTGCTGCACCCGCTCGTCGAGCACGCGGAGACGGGGACCGGCACGGAGACCGGCGCCGCCGATCCGCGGCTGGGCCCGGCGCTGGCCGAGGTCGCCCAGTTCTACGAGGACTTCCTGACGCGCAGCGGGCCGGACGAGCGGCTCGTGATCGTGCCGTCGTACTCCCCCGAGAACCGGCCCGTAGGGGGCAGTTGGGGCGCGCTCAACGCGACGATGGACCTCGCGGCGGCCCGCCACGCCCTGACCGCAGCCGCGGCCCACTCCCCCGCCGAAGCCGAGGCGGCACGGCTGCGCGCGCTCGCGGACCGGCTGCCGGACTACCGGGTCAACGCGGACGGCGCCCTGGCCGAATGGGCCTGGCCCGGGCTGGAGGACCGCTATGACCACCGCCACCTGAGCCACCTGTACCCGGTGTGGCCGCTCGGCGCGATCAACCCGTACGACACGCCGGAGCTCGCCCGCGCCGCCCGCCGCGCGCTGGAGCTGCGCGGCGCGGAGAACGGCTCCGCCCACGGGCACCTCCACCACGGCCTGGTCGCGGCGCGGCTGCGGGACGGCGAGCGGGCGGCGGGCGCGCTCGGCCGGGTCCTGCGCGGCGACTTCTTCCACGCCTCGCTGATGAGCGCGCACTACCCGGGGCGCGAGGTGTACAACGCCGACGCCGCGCACGCCCTTCCCGCGCTGCTGATCGAGGTGCTCGTCCAGTCCACGCCCGGCCGTCTGGTGCTGCTGCCCGCGCTCCCCGCGGCGTACCCGCGGGGCGCGCTGCGCGGGGTGCGGACCCGCTTCGGCGCCGAGGTGGACCTCGTCTGGGGCGACGGCGGGGCCACGGCCACGGTGCGGCCGTCGCGCACGGTGCGGGTCGAGCTGCGGACGCCCGACGGCTCACCGGCGCGGCTGGCGCTGACGGCCGGCGAGGAGCGCGTCGTGTCGTTCAGCGTGCGCTAGCCCGGCCCGTGCTCGCGCGGACGGTCAGCTCAGGGGCGAGCAGCACGACCTCGTCCGTGCCGCGGCCCTCCAGTTTGGCGACGACCTGCTCGACGGCGTACCGGCCCATGTGCTGCGCCGGTACGGCGACGGAGGTGAGCGGTACGGAGGCGTGTGCGGCAACCTGGTCGGGGCAGATCGCCATCACGGAGACGTCCTCGGGCACGGCGCGGCCCTGCTGGCGCAGCAGGGCGAGGAGCGGGTCGGTGGCGGCCTCGTTCTGGACGACGAAGGCGGTGGTACCGGGCCGTTCGTCGTGGACGCGGGCGAGGGTGGCGGCGACGGCGGCGTAACTCCCCTCGCAGGGGCGGTGCAGGAGGCGCAGGCCGAGCGCGTCGCTGCGGCGGCGCAGCCCGGTGAGGGTGCGTTCGGCGAAGCCGGTGTGGCGCTCGTACACGGCGGGGGCCTCGCCGATGACGGCGATCTCGCGGTGGCCGAGGGAGGCGAGGTGGTCGGCGCACAGGGCGCCGGCGGCCTCGAAGTCGAGGTCGACGCAGCTCAGTCCGGTGGTGTCGGCGGGCAGGCCGATGAGGACGCCGGGGCGTGCGGCCTCGCGCAGCAGCGGCAGCCGGTCGTCGTCGAGCTCCACGTCCATGAGGATCATCGCGTCGGCGAGGGCGCTGCCCTCGATGCGGCGGACGGCGGCGGGGCCTTCCTCGCCGGTGAGGAGCAGGACGTCGTAGCCGTGGGCGCGGGCGGTGGTGGCGACGGCGATGGCGATCTCCATCATGACCGGGACGTACATGTCGGTGCGGAGCGGGATCATCAGCGCGATGATGTTGGACCGGCTGCTGGCGAGGGCGCGGGCGCCGGCGTTGGGGTGGTAGCCGAGCTGGGCGATGCTGCGCTCGACGCGGGCGCGGGTGGAGGCGGAGATGGACCGCTTGCCGCTGAGGACGTAGCTCACCGTGGAGGCGGAGACTCCGGCGTGCTGAGCGACGTCGGCGAGGGTGACCATGCGGCTCTCCCGGAGGTGAAGCGCTTCGACTCGTTGGGCTCCGACCTTAGGGCGACTATGGGGAGCTGTCCAGGGGCTGTTCGGCAGCCTGGGTCGAAGCGCTTCGACGCACGGCGACGAAAAGGCCGGGGAGCACGGCGGTGCTCCCCGGCCAGGGTAGTGAACTCCCCCTCCCCTATCCGGTCTTGATCCTCAGGAAGGTGACCGAGTGGGCCGGGAAGGTGTGGGTGAACTGCCGTCCGATGCCGCGCAGGGTGGACTCGCGCGGCTGGATGGGCCGTGCGTCGGCCGTGTTGACCGCGTCCGGCGCGCCTTGGAGCGTGGTCAGCCGGGCCGTCGGGGCGACCTTGTCGGTGCCGAGGTCTACGCGGGTCCGGGCGGGCGTGGCCTGCGCGTTGACCACCTTGACGACGAGGTCGCCCTTGTCCCGCGTCACCACCTGGCGGAAGGGTTCGGCGGTCTTGTCGTCGGTGAAGGAGCCCCACTTCCTCCCGTCCAGGTAGAGGGTGACCTGGCGGCCCCGCACCTGGACGTGGAGGTCGTACGTCCGGCCGGTCTCGATGGTGGTGGCGTCCTCCAGCAGCGTCTGCTTGCCGCCGTCCACGGACTCCTCCACGGCGGAGCGGGTGTTGCCCCAGCCGCCGAGGTTCCACCAGTAGGGGTTGCCGGTGTCGCGGACGCCGAAGGCGACGAGGAAGCCCTCCTTGCCGGACTTCTTGGTGGCCTTCACCCGCAGGTCGTAGTCGTGCCAGCCGGGGTCGCCCGCGGTCACCAGGGTGTTCTCGGCGGCCGCGTCGGACTGCACGAACGCGCCGTCCACCACGGCCCAGTCGCCGCGCCCGGCGGCGCGGGTCCACCGGGCGTCCCCGGCGGAGAAGTCGTCCTTCAGCAGCGTGGCGCCGTCCGCGCCGGTGACCTCGACGTCGTCGTACGCGGCGCTCGTCGCCCACGTCGACAGGCCGACGGCGCCGGTGATCGGCCCGGAGACGGCGGGCGTGGCGGAGGCGCGGCTCGGGACGACCCGGTCGCCGGTGTTGTTCATGAAGAGCTTCTGGACCTCGTAGCTGGTCGAGCCCCAGGAGCGGTGGTTGTCGAACCAGATCATGTCCGGCCGCCACTGGTTCTGCTGCACGTCGGCGAGGAGCGGGGCGTAGGAGGCGAGTTTGACGACGTCGGCGTTGCGCTCCAGGCCGGTCATGTAGGCGGCTTCGGCGAGGGCGTTGGAGAAGCGGTTGTCGAGGGACGCGTACTCGCCGAGGAAGACCTTGGGGCCCCGGCGGTCGTAGGAGTCGTAGCGGTCGTTGTTCTCCAGGAACCACTGGGGGCTGTTGTAGTAGTGCTCGTCGACCATCGCGACGCCGGCCTCGCGGTTGAGCTGCCAGTGGCGGTCGAAGACGCCGCCGGCGTCGTCGGGGCCGGAGTTGGAGATGACGGTGACGCCCGGGTACTTCGCCGCGATGGCCTTGCGGAACTCGGTGAAGCGGGCGAAGAAGGCGTCGGGGAGGTTCTCCTCGTTGCCGACCGCCAGGTGGGTCAGGCCGAAGGGCCTGGGGTGGCCCATCGCGGCGCGCTTGCGGCCCCATTCGCTGGTGACGGGGCCGTTGGCGAACTCGATCAGGTCGAGGGTGTCCTGGATGTGCCGCTTGAGGAGCGCCGGGTCGTCGGTGGCCTGGTTCTGGCCGCAGCCGGTGACGAGGGCGGGGACGACCGGCAGCGGCATGGCGCCGAGGTCCTCGGCGAACTGGAAGTACTCGTAGTAGCCGAGCCCGTAACTCTGGTGGTAGCCCCAGAAGTTGGCGTTGACGGCGCGCTGCTCGACGGGTCCGATGGTGTCCTTCCACTGGTAGGACCGCTTGCGCTCCCAGTGCGGGGCCTCGTACGCCTGGTGGCTGCCGGTGTTGACGAGGCAGCCGCCCGGGAAGCGCAGGAAGCCGGGCTTGAGGGCGGCGATCTTCTCGGCGAGGTCCTTGCGCAGGCCGTTCGGGCGGCCCTTGTAGGTGTCGCGGGGGAAGAGCGAGACCATGTCGAGGCGTACGGTGCCGGTGCCGGCGGCCGTGACGGCGAGGCGCCCGCCGGTGGTGGTCACCTTGGGGACGAGCGTGCCGGTGTACTTCGCCCAGCGGTCGCCGCGCACGGTGAGGTTCAGGGGCGCGGACAGGACGGTGCCGTCGGCGGCGCGCAGCTCGGCGGCGAGGCGGGTGCCGGAGGGGCGGTCGGTGCGGGCCCAGACGGAGAAGTCGTAGCGGCGGCCCTCGGTGAGGGCCATGCCGGCGCCGTAGCCGCTGTTGACGATGCCGAAGCGGCCGGTGGCGGTGTTCGCCGGGGCCAGGTCGAGACGCAGGTGGTGGCGGTTGCGCTCGTGGAGCCGGTGGGCGTCGTCGGCGACCCGGAGCTCGCCGTCGGCACCGCCGGCGGCGGTGCGCTGCCAGGCGGTCAGCGGGGTGTAGGCGGGGTTGTCGGCGGGGCCGTACTCGAAGGAGCGGTTCTGTACGAGTTCGGCGTACAGCCCGCCGTCGGCGGCGTTGTTGATGTCCTCGTAGAAGACGCCGTACAGGGTGCGGTCGATCTCCGGGCCCGCGCGGTCGGGGTCGACCGTGAGCGAGTAGTCGGCCGGCTCGGCCGCCGCGGGGTTCTGGGCCCGGGCGTCGTCGGCGTGGGTGGCGGGCGCGGTCAGCACCGTGCCGGCGAGGAGGGCCGGGAGGAGAGCCGCCAGCGCGAGGCGGTGCCTCGGCCGTGTGCGTGCCATGGGTGTGCTCCTGGAAGCTTCGATTGTTCGAGATATCGGACATTGACCAGGACTTCGAACAGACCTTAGGCAGGGGGCGTGAACGCGTCAACGGGCTGGACACCAACACCCGGCTCCGATGCCTTGGCGTTCCCGCGTGACGCACTCGACAATGAGGGTGATGACGGACAACCGGGCACACAGCGGCGAGATCGGCACGCCGGAGCGCCTCGCCATGAACCGCACCGGCAGCTTCGACTGGGATCTCGACGCCGGGACGATCGACGTCGACGAGGCGGGCCTGCTGGTGTTCGGCGTGGCCCCGGGCACGTTCGACTCCCGGCCCGCCTCCCTGGTGCGCCGACTGGAGCCGGAGGAGCGGTCGCGGCTGGAGGCCGTGATCCGGGAGGCACTGAGCAGCGGCCGCCCTTCGTACGCCGCCCACTTCCAGATCCCGCTGGACGACGGGTCACCGCAGTGGACGCACGTCCAGGCGCGCATCCTGCGGGGCGCCGACGGCCGGGCCCACCGGATCGTGGGGATCGTCCGGGACACGACGTTCGAGGTCACCCACTCGGCGTTCGTCGTGGAGCTGGAGAGGCGCCGGGAGCGCCAGACGAACATGGTGGAGCGCACCACACAGGCGCTGTCCCGGGCGGTGACCGTGGACGACGTCACCGCCGCGCTGACCGGCCCCGGCGGTCTCGCCCGGCTCGGCGCCGACGGGTTCGCGCTGGGCCTGGTCGAGAACGGCTCGCTCAACATCATCGCGCTGAGCGGCGAGTCGCTGGACGCGCTGGAGGAGCTCCGGGTGCAGCGGCTGGAGCGCGGCCTGCCGCTGGCCGAGACGGTGCTCACCGGGCGCCCGCTGTTCTCCAGCTGCTTCCAGAACCTGATCCGCGGCTACCCCGCCCTCGCCCCGTACGCCGGACAGCTCCGCTTCCGGGCCGCGGCCTACCTGCCGCTGGTGGCGCAGGCCCGCACGCTCGGCGGGATGGCGCTGTTCTACCGCAGCCGCACCGCCTTCAGCGCGGACGAGCGCAACCTCACCCTGGGGCTGGCGGCGATCGTGGCGCAGTCGCTCCAGCGCGCGATCCTCTTCGACGAGGAGCGGGAGGTCGCCACCAGCCTCCAGGCCGCGATGCTGCCGCGCCGCATCCCCGCCGTGGAGGGCGGCGAGATCGCCGTGCGCTACCACTCGGCGTGGAGCGGCCGCCAGGTCGGCGGGGACTGGTACGACGTGATCCCGCTGCCCCGGAGCAGGGTCGGGGTCGTCGTCGGCGACGTCCAGGGCCACGACACGCACGCGGCCGCGATCATGGGCCAGCTGCGCATCGCCCTGCGCGCGTACGCCGGTGAGGGGCATGCTCCCTCCACGGTGCTGGCGCGGGCCTCCCGGTTCCTCGCCGAGCTGGACACCGAGCGGTTCGCCACCTGTGCCTACGCGCAGGCCGACCTGGGCACGGGCACGGTCCGGGTGGTGCGCGCCGGCCACCTGGGGCCGCTGATCCGGCACACCGACGGACGGGTCGGGGCGCCGAAGGTGCCGGGCGGGCTGCCGCTCGGGGTGGCGTCCGTCTTCGGGGACGAGGAGTTCCCGGAGACACGGCTCGACCTGGTGCCCGGCGAGACGCTGGTGATGTGCACCGACGGCCTGGTCGAGCAGCCGGGCGTGGACATCGGCGAGGGCCTGGCCGCGCTGGAACGGGCGGTGAGCAGCGGCCCGCCCGGCGCCGAGGCGCTGGCCGACCACCTCTCGGAGCGGTTCTGGGAGCGGTGGGGCGCCGGCGACGACGTGGCGCTGCTGGTGCTGCGGCGCAGCCCGGACCCTGGCACGACCCGGGCGCCGCGCATCCACCAGTACATCCACCAGGCGGACCCGCAGGGCCTGTCCGAGGCGCGGGCGGTGGTGCGGCGGGCGCTGCGCGACTGGGGGATGCGGGAGTTCGCGGACGACGCGGAGCTCGTCACCGGCGAGCTGCTGGGCAATGTGCTACTGCACACGGAGGGCGGCGCGGTGCTGACCCTGGAGGTGCTGCCGGAGCCGGTGCGGCGGGTGCGGCTGTCGGTGCAGGACCGCTCCAGCGCGTGGCCCCGGCGGCGTTCGCCGGGCGAGGCGGCGACGGGCGGGCGCGGGCTGCTGCTCCTGGACGCGCTGGCGCTGCGCTGGGGCGTGGAGCCGCGCGGTGAGGGCAAGGCCGTGTGGTGCGAGATCGGCCCGTCGGCCCGGCGCCCGGGAGCCGCGTGATGGACCCCGTCGAGGCGCTGGACCGGATCGCGTTCCTGCTGGAGCGGTCGCAGGCACCGACGTACCGGGTGCGGGCCTTCCGTACGGCGTCGGCGGCGCTGTCCGCCCTGGGCGACGGCGAGGTGGCCGAACGCGCGGCGGCCGGGACCCTGGAGCGGGTCAGGGGTGTCGGGCCGAAGACGGCGCAGGTGGTGCGCGAGGCGCTGACCGGCGAGGTCCCGGCGTACCTGAAGCGGCTGGAGGAGGAGGCGGGTGAGGCGGCCACGCTCGGGACGGAACTGCGTGCGGCGCTGCGCGGCGACTGCCACCTGCACTCGGACTGGTCCGACGGCGGCAGCCCGATCGAGGCGATGGGCCGGGCCGCGGCGGCGCTCGGCCACGAGTGGGCGGTGCTCACGGACCACTCGCCCCGGCTGACGGTGGCCCGGGGCCTGTCGGCCGAACGGTTGCGGGAGCAACTGGACGTGGTGGCGGAGCTGAACGAGCGGTGGGCCCCTTTCCGGCTGCTGACCGGCATCGAGTGCGACATCCTGCTGGACGGCACCCTCGACCAGGAGCCCGAACTCCTCGACCGGCTCGACGTGGTGGTGGCCTCCGTCCACTCCAAGCTGCGGATGGAGGGGCCCGCCATGACGCGGCGCATGGTCAGGGCCGTACGCGACCCGCTGGTGGACGTGCTGGGCCACTGCACCGGCCGGCTCGTCGGCGGCAAGCGGCCGGAGTCGGACTTCGACGCGGACGCGGTCTTCGCGGCGTGCGCCGAGTCGGGCACGGCGGTGGAGATCAACAGCCGCCCCGAGCGCCTGGACCCGCCCCGGCGGCTGCTGCGCCAGGCGGTGGCGGCCGGGGTGTTCTTCGCCGTCGACACCGACGCCCACGCCCCCGGCCAGCTGGACTGGCAGATCATCGGCTGCGCCCGCGCCGAGGAGTGCGGCGTACCGGCCGACCGCGTGATCAACACCTGGTCGGCCGACGACCTGCTCACCTGGACCCGCACCCGTCGGGCACCGCAGAGGGCGGGGTGAACCGCCCTCTCCCCCGTGTGGGAGGCTGCGCGGCATGGATGAGACGGACGCCGACGACTTCAAGAAGCGGGTCGAGGACGCGTGGGAGTGGTGGGGCGCCGCCATCGAAGAGTCCCAGGAGGGCCGCTGGGTGCGCGACGCCGTCGAACGCCAGGTGCTGGCGGACATCACGGCCGCGACCAACCCCCTGCACGGCGGACGGCTCCCTCCCTTCCCCGAGGACAGCTGGCACGTGCGGATCGGGCGGGTCGCCAACTGGGCCGGCGCGCTCCGGCTGGCCGCCCGGGCGGGCGGCTGGGAGCTCCAGCCGATCGCCGGGCGCACCCCGCCCCAGCCGGCGGGCATGGCGGAGCTGTTGTCCGGTATCTACGCGGTCGGCCGGCAGGGCGAGGTGTGGATGAAGCAGCTCCTGAGCGGCGGCGGGCCGCCCGCGGAAGCCGACATCGCGGCGGCCGAGTGCTTCCTGCACGGACCGGGGTCCATGGACGATCTGCAGCAGTTTTTCTACGACTGAAAGCTCCGAAAACCGGTTCGAGTGACCGCTCTGTCTGCTGTTAGGCTCCTTGATCACTGGATGTGCATGGGGAGAAGAAGCAGCCGGGAACCGGGGGGACTTCACACACCAAGGCGGCACGCGAACCGCGCGGGCCGTCGCCTCGCCATGCCGTGACCACCGGTATGGAGAGATTTTCCACATGGGCAGAAGCAGGCTCATCAGCGCGGCCGTGGCGTCCACGCTGACCCTGGGGATCGTCGGCGCGGGGGCCGCCGTGACGGTCGTGGCGGCGGCGCCGGCCGGCGCCGCGACGCCGAGCGCGTGGGGCGGACCCGCGGCGCTGACGGAGGCGGGCGTGCACCACTCCGTGCACGACGTGCGCATCACCACCAACGGCTCCGCCGTCGCGGTGTGGAGCCGGGACGCGGGCCACGGCGACCAGGAGCTCTGGTCCGCCACCCGTCCGGCGCAGGCCACCGCGTGGAGCGCCCCGGTCCTCGTGGCCGCCACGAAGGGCGAGGTGTACTCCGCCGAACTGACCGCCGGCACCGACGGTTCGGCGACGGTCGCCTGGCACCACTGGGGTGGTTCCGGCTACACCCTGAGCTCGTCCACCCTGCTCGCCGGGGCGGCGTCGTGGACGCCCGCCGCGCAGGTGTCGACCGCGGCGCATCCGGCCGGGTACGCCCTCGCGAGCGGCCCCGGCGGACGCCTCGTGGCGGTGTGGGGCAGCTTCGGCGACCCCGCCCAGGGCGACGCGACCAGGGGACTGTACGTCTCCGAGCGCCCGGCGCCCGGCGCGGCCTGGTCCGCGCCCGTCAAGCTGTCGGACGTCCTCGCCCTCACGCAGGCCGCGACGGTCGGACCCGACGGCACCGTCACGGTGGCCTGGGCGGACGACTTCGCCGACGACCGCCTCCGCGTGCGGATCGCCTCGCTGGCCCCGGGCGCGACCGCGTGGGAGACGCCCCGGGGCGTCGAGGGGACCGATTCCGCGCTCGTCGGCGACCTGACCCTGCAGTCGTCCGCGTCGGGCGCCACCCTCCTGAGCTGGTCGGAAGGCCGCGACACGCACCGCTTCGCCTACCGGCCCGCGGCGGGCGCGCCGTGGGGCGCCTCGGAGACGGCCCCCTCCGACGGGCGCCCGTACGCTTCCGGCACGCCTCAGCTCGGCCCGGACGGCGCGGTGACGGCCCTGTGGAAGGACTTCTCCGCGCTGCGTACGGCGACCCGTTCGGCGGCCGGCGCCTGGTCGGCGCCGCACACTCTGACGGAGTCGTACGTCGGTGGGATCTGGTCCACGAGTGTCGGCCGCGACGGGACGGTCACCGCCCTGTGGACGGGTGGCGACGGAGAGCTGACGGTCGCCCAGCGCACGGGTGGCGCCTGGGGACGGCCGCTGATCCTCGGCCGGATCGACGCGGCCGCCGGTCGCGGCCACAGCGCGACCGGTGCCGACGGCCGGGCCGTCGTCCTGTGGAACCGCACGACCGGGACGACGGACAAGGGCGCGGAGATCCACCAGGTGTGGTGCGCGGCCACGCTGCCGCCCGCCCCCAAGCCGCCGACCGCCGCCAAGCACCGCGACCACGTCGGCGCAGACGGCCTTCCCGACCTCTACGCCCAGAGCGCCACGGGCGCGCTCACCGTCTACCGGGGCACCACCGCCGGTACCGTCTCCACCCGCGTCAGCGGCGGGACATGGCCCGCCGACACGACCTTCGTCCCCTTCGGGGACCTGGACGCCGACGGCGCCAACGACACCCTGGTGCGCACCGCCGAGGGCGACCTCCTCCAGTACAGCCCGCCGCGGGGCCAGGCCGTCACGCCGGAACTGCCGCACACGCGGATCGGGACCGGCTTCACCGATGTCGACGCCCTGACGTACTCCGGTGACTTCAACGGCGACACCCTCCCCGACCTGGTCGCCCGTCAGACCGCCACCGGCGACCTGCTCCTCTACACCGGTACCGCGCACGGCACCCTCTCCGCGGGCGTCCGCATCGGCACCAAGTGGAAGGGGCTGACCATCGTCGGCGCGGGTGACCTCGACAACGACAAGAACGCCGACCTCCTCGCACGGACCGCCACGGGAGACCTCTACCGCTACAACGGCACCGGCAAGGGCACCATCGGCGACGGCACCAAGGTCGGGTCCCGCTGGGGCGCCATCGTCGACTTCGTCGGCATCGGCGACCTCAGCGGGGACGGGAACGCCGACATCCTGGGGCGCCACACCACCGGTGACCTCTACCGCTACAACGGCACGGGCAAGGGCGCCATCGGCGACGGCACCAAGATCGGCACCGGCTGGAAGTCCTTCACCGGCATCCGCTAGGACCCGGAGCCGTCCGGGAGACGGACGGGCCGACCGGTCCGAACGAGCCGAATAGGCCAGGTGGTTGGGCGGCCGGGCGCCTCACAGCGTCCGGCCGCCCGACAACCGGCGCAGCGGCGTACCGGAACTGGCTGGTTTTGTAGCGGAGTTGCGCGTGCTTGCGGAAACCCCGACCAGCCCGCGTCCATGATCGGACACAATGGCGGCATGCCCGAATACGCAGAACTCGATCTCGCCGGTGCCGCACTGCGGGTGGAGCTGTCCGACACCGGAACACCGCCGGCCGGCGGCGGCCCGGCCCCGGAACCGGGTGACGGGCCGGACCTCCCCGGTGGGTTCGGCACCGCCACGCCCGTGGCCCGCGGCGGGGGCCGCACGGCCGCGCTCGCGGTCGACGCCCTGCGCACGGCGCTGCGTCCGCTGGGCCCGCTCCTCGAAGAGGTGCACACGGCGGTGGTGAGCGCGCCGAACCCGCCCCAGGAGCTGACGGTGGAGTTCGGCGTCCAGATCGGGCAGGACCTCAAGCTGGGCATCGTCGGCGCCAACGGGAACGCGACGATGACGGTGTCGGCGACCTGGCAGCACGGTGCCGGACTGCCCGCCGGAGCCGAGCACCCGCGCCACCCGCAACACCCTCAGCACCCGCAGGACCGGCACGGATGACGTGGTTCCGCCGGCCGGCCGCCGCCGGCACCCGCGTCTCCCTGCTGTACGAGGGCAGCGCCAAGGCCGCGGGCGCCGCCGCGCTCCTCTCCCCCCGCCGCGTCCTGACCTGCGCCCATGTGGTCAACGACGCGCTCGGCAAGGACCTGTACGCCGCCGAGCGCCCGGCCTCCGCCGGGCCGCTCACCGTCGCCTTCCGCGGCTCCGGCGCGACGGGCCACCGCACCGCGACCGTATCCGTGTGGGTGCCCCCGCAGCGGCGGCCCTCGGCGCTGGAGTGGGAGGGCGACCTCGCCGTCCTGGACCTCGACGAGCCTGCGCCGTCCTGGCTGCGGCCCGTGGTGTGGCGGGACATGGAGGAGGGCCAGGAACTGCGGGCCTGGCACGGCGGCGGTGAGGCCATCACCTTCGCGGACATCGTCGTCCGCCTGAAGGAGGGCCGGTACGGCTACCTCGACGGGCGCCTGTCGGGGGCGGCCATCGGGCCGGGCTACAGCGGCGGTCCGCTGTGGACGCGGGACGCCTCCTCGGTCGCCGGTCTCGTGGTGGCGCACCTCATGCCCGACGAGACCCAGCCGTTACGGGCCCAGCAGGCCGTACGGCGCAGCTGGGCGGTGCCCTGGCAGGCGGTGCGCGAGGAGCTGGCCCGCGCCGGGGCGGCCGACGTCCTCGACGAGTGCGCCGTCGCGGGTCCCGCCGACCGGGGCCCGTGGTCTGCCGGACCGGAGGTGGCGCGTGCGGCGGCGGGGCTCGCTCCCGTGCTGCGGGCGCTGCTGGACGATCCCGGGCGGCGCGCGGACCACGCCCGGACGCTGGCGGCCGGGCTGGGCCGCCCGGTGCCGCCGCCCGAGGAGCGCGCGGCGCCCACGATCGAGGAGCTGGCGGAGTTCCTGGCCACCGAGGAGCGGGCCCTGGCGACGCTCACCGAGTCGCTGGCGCCCGCGGTCCGCGGCCCGGCCGACCGTGAGGCGCTCGACAGCCTGCTCGCGCTGGGGCGGCTGGAGGAGAACGTCCGGCTGCTGTCCGTCGGGGAACACCGCGGCCTGCTGGAGGACCTGCGCCGGGTCACCGCCGCCGACGCCACGCTGGTGCCGCGCGCCGCCCGGGAGGCCCTGCGCTACATGGTGCTGCCGGAGCCGCTGGCGGCCTCGGGCCGGCTGACGGAGGCCGCCCTCGACGCCGTGGTGCTGAGCCTGGAGGGGTACCCGGACGGCCCGGCGCCCGACGGGGGCGCGCCACCGGTGCCGGCGCTGCTGAGGCTCGCCGCGTTCGTGGCGTCGGCGGCGCCGGACCGGGAGACCGGCGGCTCCCTGCACGGCTGGTGCGACCGGGTCGCGCAGCGGCTCGGCATCAGCCCGGTCGCCCTGGCGGAGCGCCGCGCCGACGCGGCGGGCTGGGCCGCGCACCGCTCGTCGCCGGTCAGCCGGATCGTGCTCCGGCTGACCCCCGAGAGCTCGGCTGCGGAACACCCGGGCGGCGCGGGCCGCTACCGGTGCCGGGTGGGCCTGGTGCGCCAGGACGGGACGGCGTCGACCGTCGCGGCGCCGGAGGGCGCGTGCGCCCCGGAGGAGATCGGCCGCCTGGTGCGCGAGGCGGCGGAGGGCGGCCAGGGCGACGACCCGTACCCCGTCACGCGGGTGGACGTCGTCGTGGGGCGCGACGGGCTGCAACTGCCGGTCGACGGCTGGGACACGGGCAACGCCCTCGGTGACCTCTTCCCCGACCTCGGGGGCCTGCGGCTGGCGCTCGGCGCCAAGTACCAGGTGGCATTGCGCTGCCCGGAGATGAGCCGCCGCTCCCCGCGCCGCGACGCCGAGATGCGCCGCCGCTGGGCGGCCGGGCACCCCGGCGTGCTGGTCGTCGACGAGACCTCGGCGACGCTGCAGCAGCTGTACCAGCGGCTGGAGACGAGCCACAAGGACGTCGCCGGGGTGGTGCTGCACGGGCCGCGCGAGGAGCGGGACCGGCTGCTGGACCTGTGCCTGGCGCTGGGCGTGCCGGTGGTGCTCTGGGACCGCGAGGCGGACGGCCACGAGGACGCGGCCCGGCTCGACGCGCTCGCGCCCGCCGGGCCACTGCACCAGCTGCCGGAGCGGGTGCGGGAGTTCCGGGAAGGGGTCTTCGGCTCCTCGGTCGCCTCGGCGGCGCGGCCCGCGCTGGTCTGGGAGGACGACGGGCTGCCGGTGCCGGACTCCCTCGAACTGCTCGACCCCTCGTGACACGGAACGGAAGCGAACGACTGATGACGGTGAACGGTCCCGACGCGGGACGCGAAGACGGTGACGGCGGCGACGCCGGGGCGTGGCGGCTGTTCCGGGGCGACGGGCGGCCCCGTACGCCCGTGTTCCCCGAGGCGCCCCCGTGGCGGCGGTTCAGGGGCTCGGCGGACGGCGGGCCGCGCCGCCCGCGCCCGTACCTGATCGGTCCGGCCGAGGCGGACGTGGTCAACGCCGCCCTGCTGCTGCGGCGGCCGCTGCTGGTCACCGGGCAGCCCGGCACGGGCAAGTCCTCGCTGGCGCACGCCCTCTCCCACGAGCTGTCGCTCGGGCGCGTCCTGCACTGGCCGGTCAACAGCCGTACGACGCTGCAGGACGCGCTCTACCGGTACGACGCGATCGGCCGGCTGCGCGAGACGAACCTGCGGCGCGACCGCGACCTCGACGGGGACGGCGCGCCGGACGAGGACCCCGGCATCGGCTCGTACGTGCGCCTCGGCCCGCTCGGCACGGCGCTCGTGCCGTCGGAACGGCCGCGGGTCCTGCTCGTCGACGAGCTCGACAAGGGCGACGTCGACCTGCCCAACGACCTGCTGAACGTCTTCGAGGAGGGCGAGTTCGAGATCCCCGAGCTGGCCCGGCTCCCCGAGGAACAGGCCCGGGTACGGGTGATGACGGCCGATCCGCACTCCTGGACCGAGGTCGTACGGGGCCGGGTGTGCTGCGCGGAGTTCCCCGTCGTCGTCATCACCAGCAACGGCGAGCGGGACTTCCCGCCCGCCTTCCTGCGCCGCTGCGTACGGCTGGACCTGCCGGAGCCCGACGAGGAGCGGCTGCGCGCGATCGTCCGGGCGCACCTGGACGCGGCGGGTGCCGGGGACGGCGGCGGCGGGCTGGACGGCGTCGACGACCTCATGCGCGCCTTCCTCGCCCGCCGGGCCCGCGGCGAACTCGCCACCGACCAGCTGCTCAACGCGGTCTTCCTGCGCCGGGGCGGTGTGGACCTCGACGCCGACGGGCTGCTGGACGCCGTGCTCCACCGGCTCGGCGGGACGGTGTGACCGGTGCTGGAGCGGGTGCGGGACGTCCTGGCGGACTGCGGGGCGGAGCTGTCGGCCGAGGAGCTGCTGGACGCGCTGTGGCTGGCGACGCGGCTGCCGTCGGCGGCGGCGTCCGCGGGTCCGCTCCCCGGCGCGGCCGGGCCGGCGTCCCCCGCTGAACCCCCGCACGGCCCGGAGCCCCGGGACCCGGGCACGGACCGGCCCGGCCCTTCGGGCGAGCCGCCGGAGGCTCCCGGGCCGTCGGAGCCGTCCGATGCGCCGCCGGGCGGGTCCGGGACCCTGCACGCCGCGCCCGTTCCGGCGGCGCGGCGGGAGCGCTCCGCCGCCGAGGTCCCGGCGATGCCGGTACGCGCTCCGGGCGAGAAGGCGCTGGGCGGTGCCGAGTTGCGGCTGGGCCGGGCGCTGCGGCCGCTGCGGCACCGGCGCCCGGACGCGCTGCGGTGGGAGCTGGACGTGCCGGCCACGGTCGCCGTGATGGCCGAGACGGGGCTGCCGGACGCGGTGGTCCGGCCGGCCGTGACGCGCTGGCTCGACCTGGTGATGCTCGTCGACGACGGCGTGTCCATGCTGCTGTGGCAGCGGCTGGCGGCCGAGGTACGGGTGCTGATGGAGCGCAGCGGGGCGTTCCGGGACATCCGCGTCTTCGGGCTGGACAGCCGGAGCCCGGGCGGCCCGCGGCTGCGCCACCGCCCCTTCGGCGACGGGCCCGCCACGCTGTCGCTGTCCACCGTCGGCGACCCGTCCGGGAACACGCTGCTGCTCGTGGTGAGCGACGGCGTGGGCGCGGCGTGGCGCGACGGCCGGATGCACGCCGCGCTGGAGCGGGCGGCGGCCACCGGCCCGGCCGCGGTGCTCCAGGTGCTGCCGCCGCGGCTGTGGGGCGGCTCGGGCATCCGCGCCGAGCGGTGGAAGGTCACCACGCGCCGCCGGGGCGCGGCGGGCGGCTCCTGGCAGGTCGCGGATCCGGTGCTGCCGCCCGAACTGGCCCCGTTCGACGGGATCCCGGTGCCGGTGCTGGAGGCGACGCCCGCGTCGGTCGGCGCCTGGGCGGCGCTGATCGGATCACCCGGGGGCAGTGCCGTCCTGCCGCTGCTGGCCCGCCCGGGGACGGACGCCGGGGCCACGCCGCCGGGGGCCGACGGCACGCCCGTACGCGCGGGTGGGGAAGGTACTCCCGAGGCGGTGCTGCGGTTCCGGGAGGCGGCGTCCCCGGAGGCGTACCGGCTGGCCGCGCACCTGGCGGCGGTGGCGCCGCTGCCGGTTCCGGTGATGCGGCTGGTGCAGGGCGCCATGTCCCCGGCGGTGGACACGAGCCACCTGGCGGAGGTCTTCCTCGGCGGGCTCATGCACCGGGACGAGCGGGGGGCGCACGGCCTGCCGCACCACCGTGAGTTCGACTTCCGCGAGGACACGCGCCGGATCCTGCTCGGCACCGTCCCACCCGCCGAACTGGTGCGGACCACCAGGGCGGTGACGGCCCGGCTGGCCCGACTGGCCGGGGCGTCCCCCGACTTCCCCGCCTGGCTGCCGCACCCGGAGGGGCCGGAGCGGGTGGCCGTGGACGGCCCGCGTCCCTTCGGCTGGGTGGACGAGCGGGTGATGCGCCGGCTCGGTGTCGCGGCGCCCGCCCCGGCGAACGGGACGGTGGCCGTCCCCGCGCCGCCGGCCCCGCCGACCGCCGGTCCCGAGGGGCCGTGGGACCGGCCGGACGTACCGCTGCGCCTGACCGGATCGGACTGGGCGGCCGTACGCCCCGGTGACCCGCGTTTCACCGGGGCCCACGAGCTGCCGTACACGGTCTTCGCCGAGCACCGGCGGGGGTGGACGGGCCTCGGGCTGTACCTCGCGCTCGACGGCGACGGCACCCCCGTGGTCATCCGGCGCATCGAGGGACCCGCGCTGCGCGGTACCGACCTGGTCGCCCGGGAGGTCGTCGCGCTGAACCGGATGGCCGGCGTCCACGCGCCCCGGCTGCTCGCCCACGACGTCGGTGCGGTCCACCCCTGGGTGGCCGTCGAGTGCGCCCGGGACGACGAGGAGGAGCCCGGTCCGGCGCCGGGCCTGCGGCGGTTCGTGAGCCGCTACGGGCCCCTGCACGAGGACGGCCTGCTGGCCATCGCCCGCCAGTTCGCGAACGGCCTGGTCCGGGCCCATCGCAAGGGCCTGGTCCATGGCTCGCTGGTGCCGGGGAACGTGCTGATCGCCGGCCGCGAGGTGCGGATCACCGGCTGGCTGACCGCCACCGTGGCGGACCGGCCGAGCAGGCACCGGAAGGTGTTCGCGCGGGAGCAGCCCTACCGGGCACCCGAGTTGGCGGACCCGGCGGTGGCGCCGACCCCGGCCTCCGATGTCTACGCGATGGGCGCCATCCTGCTCGCGGCCGCCTCCGGTGAATGGGCGGGCGCCCGGCGCGAGGGCGGGCGGGAGGCGGAGCCGATCGCCGGCGCGCGGCTCGCCGAGGCCCTGCTCGACTGCGTCGACCCCGCGCCCGAGCGGCGCCCGACCGCCGAGGAGGTCCTGCACACCCTGAACGACATCGCCCACCGCGGGGGCTCGCAGCGGCACCGGCTGCGCGTCGTGCTCGGCCGGGGCGCCACGGGCCGGCCGGTACGGGTGGACCTGGCCGGCCCCGAGTCAGGCGGCAGCGGCCCGCACATGCTCTGCCAGGGCGCCCTGGACGTGGGCCGCCGGGAGTTCCTCGACACCGTGCTGCGCCAGCTGACCGGGCGCAACCCGGCGGACGGCCTGCGCCTGCTGCTCGCCGACTTCACCGGCCGCAGCGGCCTCGAGCGGTACGCCGACCGGGCGATGAGCGGCGCCGCCCTGCGGCTGTCCGGCGTGCCGTCCCGGGCGCTGGACCTGCGGGAGCGGCTCGTCGCCGAGCTGGGGCTGCGGGAGGGCGCGCTGGCGTCGGCGGAGTGCCCGGACATCGCGGCGTACGAGGCGCGGCGGAGTGCCGAGCCGGGGATGCCCGCCCTGCCGCGGCTGGTGGTCGCGGTCGACGAGGTGACGGAGATCCTGCCCCGGCAGCCGGAGCTGAGCAGCGTGCTGCTGCGGGTGGCGCGGACGGGCGGGCGGCTCGGGATCCACCTGCTGCTCGCCACGCGCAACGAGGTGCACCCGTGGTTCGCCCGGTCGTTCCTGGAGTACATCCCCACGCGCGTCACGCTGCGCACGCGCCGGGTGGGGCTGCCCGCTCCCCATGACGTACCGGACGGCGGGCGCCTCGCGCACGCCTCGTGGCCCGAGGAGGTGTGGTTCGAGCCGGAGCCGGGGGACGCGCGGGAGACCCCGGGGAGTGTGGAGGGGTGACGCCCTATCACGGGGGGTGTAACGAGACGAGGGGCTCTCTCTGCGTTCCGCCAAGGCCCTGGCAGCGACCTTGCGGTACCCACGCGATGCCCGGCAGGGCACGCTGCCCGTGCCCTGCGCTGCCCGGTTCCGGCATGAGGCGCGGGTAACGCCCCCCGTAATAGCGGCTGTCGCGGACCGGTGACGCCCCAGTGCGGGCGGCCCGGCCGACCCCGCTCAGGATGCCGTACGTCCGCGGATATTTCTTCTGACGGTTCTTCGGTGAAAAAGCGATCACGACCCGGAACGGCGGCCGTCTTCGCGGCACGTCCGCCGACGCTCGTCGGAGAGGGCCCACTGGTAGGCGAGGGCGGCGAGCGTCGGCACGCCCCAGCGGTCCCGGAGGTGTCCGAGCTCCTTGCTGAGGGTGCGCAGGCCGATGCCCAGGCGGCGGGCGGTGATGCGCTGGTCGATGCCGGCGGCCGTGTCGTTCAGGATCTCGCGCCGGCGCGGGGTGAGCCCCCCGCCCGTACCCCCGTCCTCGGCGTCCGCTCCCCCGGGGTCGCCGTGCCAGACGTCGGCACGGCGCCAGGCGTCGGTGAAGCCCTCCGCGAGGAAGGCGACCAGAGCCCGGTCACCGACGTGCCAGGCCGCGTGGCTGGGGCTGCAGTTGTCGACGTGGTCGGGGATGAAGGCCTGGCGGCGGTCGACGACGACGCACTGCTGGAAAGGGGCGGCGAGGGTGCGGAACCGCGCCCCCTTCGCGGTCATGGCGGTCACCCACGCGCGGGTCTGCGGATCGTCGCGCTCGCTGTCGTGGTACAGCGTGTGCACGCGCACACCGCGGGCGAGCGCGAGGGACTCGCGGGCCATGGTGCTCTCGACGAGCTCGGGGCTGTGCGGGCCGCAGGGCCGGGCGATCAGCAGTTCGGTCTCGGCGCGGCCGATGGCCTGCGCGATGCGGGCGTCCATCTGCTCCGGTTCCGCGAGGAACTCGCTGCTGGAGCCGGAGCGCCACTTGGCGCGCTCGAAGTGGACGCCGAGGTCGTCGGCGAGACCGGGTATCTCGGCCATCCGCGCCGCCCGCAGGGCCATGGCGCGCAGCTCGTCGTCGAGGAGCCTGCGGCCCGCCTCCTGCGGGTCCAGGGCGATCGGCGCCCGCGCGCCCTCCGGGTCGACGGCGACCAGCCGCCAGTCGGTCAACTCCCGCAGCGCGTCGGCGTCCGCCTCCTCCACCCGCTCCCCGCGGGTGACGCGGGCGTACAGCTCCCTGGCGGCGGCCGACAGCACCGTCGCCCCGGCCGCCACCGCGCCCCCGTCCCCGGACCCGCCCCCGGACCGGCTCGTGCGCCCGCTCCCCCGCCCGCCCGCGCCCCCGGCCCCGTGCCCGTGTCCGTGCCCGGATCTTTCTCCCACCCGTGTCCCCCTGCCCCCGTCGAGGGCCCCTGTGACGGCCCGCTGCGGCTGCGTGTGTGCGCCGTGCGCAGGTACGCACTCCCCAGGCGCTTGATCGTCGGCGTTCGACGGGTCAGCGTACCCGTGCGCCCCTCCCCGCTCCCGCCGCGCGGGCGCGGGCCTTCGCCGAGCCGCAGAACCACCGTATGCCCATGAACGGACACACCCCATGCACCAGCCCGTACGCCGTGCCCTCAGCGGGCCGACCCCGTTTCCGGCCACCGCCCGTGCCCGGGACGCGGTGACCGGACCGCCCCGCTTCGTACAGGCTGACCAGGAACGTCGGGAACCTTGGGGGAAGAACCGCATGGACAAGGTGGCACTGCGCTGCCTGCTGCGCGAGCGCCGCGCGATGATCAAACCGGAGAGCCACGGGCTGTCCCGCCCGACCCGGCAGGGACGGCGTGCCCCGGGCCTGTCCCAGGCGCAGATCGACCAGCTCCTGCACCGCGCGCCGGACACGTACGGACGGCTGGAGTCGGGCCGTTACGCCAACCCGCCGGTGGGCCTGCTGCACGACGTGGCCCGGCTGTTCGACATGACCGAGCAGGAGTGGGTCGCGCTGTGGCGGTACGCCCTCGGCCAGGACCCGCCGCATCCGCTCGACTCCCGCTCCGGCGAGGAGATCCCGGGCGTGTGGCAGACGGTGCTGGACGGCTTCTCCCACATGGCGTACATCAGCGACCGGTCGTGGAACATGGTCGCCCACAACGCCCTCATGGCAGCGCTGTTCCCCCGGCGCGAGGTCCCCGCCAACACCATGCGGTGGATGGCGGTCGAGCCGAAGGCCCGGACCGTGCTGGCGGACTGGGAGAAGGCGTGGGCGCCGATGGTGCTGCCGCAGCTGCGGGTGGCGCTCGCCGCGGACCCGGGCAACCGGACGCTGCGCGGCATCGTGCGCGATGTGCTGGCCGACCCGGTGGCCGCGCCGATCTACGAGTCGGCGAGCAGCCGCATCCGGCTGGACGGCGACGAGCGGCCCCTGCGCCACGCCGAGCTCGGCCCCGGTTGGGTGACCCTGTGCGCCGCGCAGCCGCTGGCCGCGCCGGGCGCCCGCCTGATCATCCTGCACTTCCAGCCAGGTGAGCGCCGCGTCACCCCGGCGCCGGCGCTGCGGGCGCCCGATGACGGGGCCAGCCCCGCAGGGGTGACGCGGCGGTAGCCGGCGGCGCGGCGCGGGTACCCGTCCCTTCGCGTGCGGCGCGTATTCCCGCGTACGCCGTCAGGGCGAGGAAGGGTGGGCGACCGTGCAGCAATCCGCCGAGTGGACGCGTTCCGCGAGCCGTTTCACGGACCGGATCACCGCCGACGGGCGGGACGGCCGACGCGTCGAGGCCGGCCGCTACCGGCTGGTCGTCAGCCGCGCCTGCCCCTGGGCGAGTCGCGCCCTGGTGGCCCGGCGGCTCCTGGGGCTGGAGGGCGCCCTGTCGCTGGGGGTGACGGATCCGGTCCAGGACGAGCGGAGCTGGCGGTTCACCCTGGACCCGGACGGCCGCGACCCGGTGCTCGGGATCCGCTTCCTGAGCGAGGCGTACCGGGCGCGGGAGGAGGGGTACGACGGCCCGGTCAGCGTCCCGGCGATCGTCGACACGCACAGCGGCGCGCTGGTGACCAACGACTACCAGCGCATCACGCTGGACCTGGCGACCGAGTGGCGCGCCCTGCACCGCCCCGGCGCGCCCGACCTGTACCCGGAGGCGCTGCGCGACGAGATCGACGAGCGGATGGACGGCATCTACCGGGACGTCAACAACGGGGTGTACGAGGCGGGTTTCGCCAAGCACCAGGAGAAGTACGACGCGGCGTACGCCCGGCTGTTCGCCCGGCTCGACCAGGTGTCGGAGCACCTGGCCGGGCAGCGGTACCTGGTGGGCGACACCATCACGGAGGCGGACGTCCGGCTGTTCACCACGCTGGTGCGGTTCGACGCGGTGTACCACGGCCACTTCAAGTGCAACCGCAACAAGCTGACCGAGGACCGGGTGCTGTGGGCGTACGCGCGGGACCTGTTCCAGACGCCGGGGTTCGGCGACACGGTCGACTTCGACCACATCAAGCGGCACTACTACCAGGTCCACCAGGACATCAACCCGACGCGGATCGTCCCGCGCGGGCCGGACCTGCGCGGCTGGCGCGCCCCGCACCACCGCGAGGAGCTGGGCGGCCGGCCCTTCGGCGACGGCACGCCGCCGGGGCCGCCGCCCGGGGACGAGGTCGTCCAGCCGCTGTAGAGGCGTCAGGCGGCCTGCCAGACGGTGGTGGCGTTGCAGAACTCCTTGATGCCGTGGCCGGACAGCTCGCGGCCGTACCCGGAGCGCTTGACGCCGCCGAACGGCAGCGCGGGGTGCGAGGCGGTCATGCCGTTGACGTACACGCCGCCCGCCTCCAGGTCGCGGACGAAGCGCCGCAGCTCCTCCTCGTCGCGGGTCCAGACGTTGGAGCTGAGCCCGAAGTACGTGTCGTTGGCGAGGCGCACCGCCTCGTCGAGGTCGGCGGCGCGGTAGAGGGTGGCGACGGGGCCGAAGGTCTCCTCCTGGTGGATGCGCATCTCCGGGGTGATGTCGGTGAGCACGGTCGGGGCGTAGAACCAGCCCCGGTTGGCCAGGCCCTCGGGGCGCCCGCCGCCGCACAGGACGGTGGCCCCGGCGCGTACGGCGTCGTCGACGAGCTCCGCCAGGCCGTCGCGGCCGGCTTCGCTGGCGAGCGGCCCGACGTCGGTGGACTCGTCCATCGGGTCGCCGACGCGGAGCGCCGCCATGCCGGCCGTGAAGCGCTCGGCGAAGGCGTCGTAGACGTCCGTGTGGACGATGAACCGCTTGGCGGCGATGCAGGACTGGCCGTTGTTCTGGGCGCGGGCGGTGACGGCGACGGTGGCGGCCCGCTCGACGTCGGCGGAGGGCATCACGATGTACGGGTCGCTGCCGCCGAGTTCCAGGACGGTCTTCTTGATCTCGTCGCCCGCGATGGAGGCCACGGAGCGGCCGGCCGGTTCGCTGCCGGTGAGGGTGGCGGCGGCGACGCGCGGGTCGCGCAGGACGCGTTCGACGGCGCGCGAGCCGATCAGCAGGGTCTGGAAGCAGCCCTCCGGGTAGCCGGCGCGGCGGAAGAGGTCCTCCAGGTAGAGGGCGGTCTGCGGCACGTTGGAGGCGTGCTTCAGGAGGCCGGTGTTGCCGGCCATGAGGGCGGGCGCGGCGAACCGTACGACCTGCCAGAGCGGGAAGTTCCACGGCATGACGGCCAGTACGGGCCCGAGGGGCCGGTAGTGGACGCGGGCGGTGGCGGCGCCCGCGTCCCGGACGTCCGCCTCGGGCGGGTGTTCGTCGGCGAGGAGGCGCTCGGCGTGGTCGGCGTACCAGCGCATGGCCTTGACGCACTTGGCGGCCTCGGCCCGGGCGGCGCCGATGGGCTTGCCCATCTCGGTGGTGAGGGTGCGCGCGATGTCCGCCTGGTCCTCCTCGAGGAGGTCGGCGGCGCGCCGGAGCAGGCGGGCGCGGTCGGCGAAGGAGGTGGTGCGGTAGTCGCGGAAGGCCGCCTCGGCGGCGGCCACGCACCGGTCGATGCCGGCGTCGTCGAGTGCGTCGAAGGTCTTCAGCGTCTCGCCGGTGGCGGGGTTCACCGTCGCGATGGGCATGGGTCTCTTCCTCTTCCTCGCGGTCGCGGTCGCTTTCCTCGCGGGCGCTGACCCGACCCTCCCGCGCGGCGGGGTACGCCGCAACGCGAGCGGGAGGGGCCGGTGTGGCAGGGGCCACGGGTCAGGTCACGCGTGCGTTCTCCAGGTCGTGCAGCAACTGGCGGGTCTCGGCGGCGAGGCCGCCGACCGAGGTGGCGGTCTCGTCGTCCCGTCCGGCCTGCCCGGCGAGCCGGGCCTTGAGCCGACGGTGGGCCTCCCAGGCGCGGTCCAGCGCCTGCCGGCGCTCCCGCGCCGCGTCGGTCGGTCCCTCGTCCTCATCCGCCTCATCCGCCCGGGTGAGGGCGGCGCAGTCGGCCTCACAGGCGTCCGCCAGGGCGTCCAGCAGCGGCGGTACGTCGGCGAGGACGTGGTCCGGCGGCGGGGCGAACCGCGGCCGCTCGCCCGCCGCCTCGGCGAGCAGCGCGGTGAGGGAGGTCAGGTGGTCGACGACCCGCTCCCACGCGGCGTCCCACTCGGTGGAGGGCAGCGCGGGGCCGGGCAGCCGGCGGATGCGGTGCGCGGGGTTGAGGCGGTAGCTCTCGCGGGTCCAGGTGCGGGCGTCGCGCAGGGCGGCGAGACGGCCGGTGAGCCTGCGGGCGCGGCGGTGCCACTCGTCGGCCTGGCTCCGGTCGTGGCCGGACCGCATCTCGTCGGCCATGGCGCGCAGCAGTCCGGCGGTGTCCCCCGGCAGCCGGCACAGCGCGTGGTGCGCGTCGCGCAGGTGCACGGGCGGCAGGATCAGGGCGTTCACGGCGATGCCGATGGCCGCGCCGAGGAGCGTCTCCAGCAGCCGGTGCAGGATGTCCGTCCCGCTCCAGGAGCCGTAGACGAGCACGAAGAGCGCGGTGGTGGAGGCGTAGAGGCCCTGGTCTCCGAAGCGGCCGTAGTTGCCGAGCAGCACGGTCACCGGCAGGGCGAGTGCCATCGCCGCCATGGTGTTGCCGGTGAGGCCGACCGCGGCGGCGGCCAGGACCGTGCCGGCGGCGATGAGGACCACCTGCTGGAGTCCGGTGCGCAGGGAGCGGTAGACGGTGGACTGGACGAGGGCGACGGCGGTCCAGGGGGCCATCAGGGCGAGCGGGGCCTGCCACCACCAGCCGGCCACCGCCCAGGCGAGGATGGCGGCCCCGGCGGCCTTGAGGGACTGGACGGCCTTGTCCCGCTCCGGTCCGGGGCCGGTCAGCGCGCGCCGTACGGAGCGCCCGACGGTGGCCGCCTCCCATCCGACGCGCCGCCCTGCCCGCCGCCATGCCCACCGCTCTGTTCGTCGCTCTGCTCGTCGATCTGTTCGTCGCTCCGTTCGTCGCGTCGTCGGATGGCGGTTCTTCGCGGCGGGGCGTATCACGGCAGGGGCGTGCCCCCGGTGGCGTTGACGATCTCCGCGGTGATGTAGCTCGCGTTCGGCGAGGCGAGGAAGACGTACGCGGGGGCCATCTCGACGGGCTGGGCCGCGCGTCCGAGGGGTGCCTGCTTCCCGAACTCGGTGGTGTCCGGCATGGTCGCGGGGATCAGCGGCGTCCAGACGGGGCCGGGCGCCACGGCGTTGACGCGGATGCCGCGCGGGGCGAGCATCTGGGCGAGCCCCTGCGTGAAATTGACGATGGCGCCCTTGGTCATCGCGTAGTCGAGCAGGGGCGGGCTCGGCTGGTAGGCCTGCACGGAGGTGGTGTTGATGACGCAGCCGCCCTTGGGGATGTGCGGGAGCGCCATCTTGGTGAGCCAGAACATGCCGTAGAGGTTGGTCTTCATCACCCGGTCGAACTGCTCCGTCGTGATGGCCTCGATCCCGTCGGGCTGGGCCATCTGGAAGGCGGCGTTGTTCACCAGGATGTCGATGCGGCCGAACTCGGCGGCGGCGCGGTCGATCAGGTCGCGGCACTGGCCCTCGTCCCTGATGTCGCACTCCACGGCGACGGCCTTGCGCCCGGCCGCCTCGATCAGGCGCGTCGTCTCGCGGGCCTCGTCGAGTTCCTCGGGCAGGTGGGTGAAGAGGACGTCGGCGCCTTCCCGGGCGTACGCCAGGCAGACGGCCCGGCCGATGCCGGAGTCGCCGCCGGTGACGACGGCGGCCCGGTCCGCCAGCTGGCCGCTGCCGCGGTACGAGTCCTCGCCGTGGTCCGGCCGCGGCGTCATCGCCTCGGTGTACCCGGGGTGGGGCTGCTCCTGGTCGGGGAAGTCGGGCCGGGGGTGGCGGGTGACGGGGTCGTCGGGGTGCCGGCGGTCATCGGTCATGTCGGTCCTTACTCCTGAACGTCGCGGTGGCGCGGGGTACGCGCGGTGTTCGCGTTCCCAGGAGCGGCGGACCGAATCACGCCGGACGGGTTATTCGGGGGTGTGCGCGATCCGGCGCTCGGCGGCGGTGATGGGGAGCTCGTTGACGCTCGCGTAGCGCTTGCGCATCAGGCCCTGCCCGTCGAACTCCCAGTTCTCGTTGCCGTACGCGCGGAACCACCGGCCGTCGGCGTCGTGGTACTCGTACTCGAAGCGGACGGCGATCCGGTCGTCGGTGTAGGCCCAGAGCTCCTTGCGGAGCCGGTAGCCGAGCTCGCGCCGCCACTTGTCGGTCAGGAAGGCGACGATCTCCTCGCGGCCGTGGAGGAACCGGTCGCGGTTGCGCCACTCGGAGTCCGGCGTGTAGGCGAGGGCCACCTTCTCCGGGTCGCGCGTGTTCCAGGCGTCCTCGGCGAGCCGCACCTTCAGGCGGGCGGACTCCTCGGTGAACGGCGGCAGGGGCGGACGCACGGCGGTCTCCTCTCGCGTGAGAACGATCGTTCTCACCTCGTTGGGTACCCTACGAGAACAATGGTTCTCACACAAGGGGCCCAGGACGCCCCGGGGAGTGGAGCGATGGACGAAGAAGCCGCCCGCGAGCGCATCCTCGACGCGGCCGAGGAGCTCTTCTACGGCCGGGGCGTCCAGGCGGTCGGGATGGACGCCGTCCGCTCCGCGTCCGGCGTGACCCTGCGACGGCTGTACCAGCTCTTCCCCTCGAAGGCCACGCTCGTGGAGGCGTACCTGCTGCGGCGCGACACCCGCTGGCGGGGCGCGCTCGCGGCATACGTGGACGGCGTGGACGGCGAGCAGGGCGCGCGGGTGCTCGCGGTCTTCGACTGGCTCGGCCGGTGGTTCGAGGAACCGGGCTTCCGGGGCTGCGCGTTCGTCAACGCCTTCGGTGAGCTGGGCTCCTCGCCCGAGGTCGCCCGGGCGGCGCGCGCCCACAAGGAGGCGTTCCGGCGGCAGGTCGAGGACCTGGTGGCGGAGGCGGGGGCCGCCCCGGCGGCCGGCGCGCAGATCGCGCTCCTCGCCGAGGGCGCGATCACCACGGCCGCCCTCATGGGCTCGTCCGAGCCCGCTCGCGAGGCGCGCGAGGCGGCGCGGCTGCTGCTGGCGGCCCACCGATCTGCGCATACCGGGGCAGACCGATAAAATTCCCCTATGGGAGAGCGGCCGTTCGCGCCCACCGCACCCGAGCTGGTCCTCGACATCGACGGGGACAGCACCGTCCTCACCCCGGACCGGGTCTACCGTGTCGGGCGCGACCCCACCAGCGACATCGTGCTCACCGATGCCCGTATCTCGTGGCACCACGCGGACCTGCGCGCCGACGGCGGCCACTGGACCGTCCACGACGACGGCAGCACCAACGGCACCTTCACCGAGGGCGGACGCGTACGGGCCTGGGAGGTGGGGCCCGGCAGCGTCATCCGGTTCGGGCACCCCACCGAAGGGCCGTGCGCCGTGCTGTCCCCGCACGGGCGGGCCACACAGGGCGCGGCGGCACACGGGGAGCCGACGGCCCCGCCCCGGCCGTCCTCCGTGTCGATGCCCGCCGCGACCGGCACCTTCCGGCAGCCCACCTCCGTCCGCCCGCTGCCCACCGCCCGCACCCTGCGCATCGGTCGCGCCGCCGACAACGACCTGGTGGTCGACGACCTGACGGTCTCGCGCCGCCACGCCGAGCTGGAGGCGCACCCGGACGGCACCTACTGGATCCACGACACCGGCAGCCACAACGGCACGTTCCTCAACGGGCGGCGGGTGACCCGCGCCCGGGTGTCGCCCGACGACATCGTCGGCATCGGGCACGCGGCGTTCTGCCTGATCGGCGACCGGCTCGTGGAGTTCACCGACACCGGTGAGGTCTCGCTCGACGTCCAGGACCTCTCCGTCACGGTCGACCACGGCCGCAAGACGCTCCTCGACGGGGTGAGCTTCCCCGTCGGCGAGAAGGCCCTGCTCGCCGTCGTCGGGCCGAGCGGCGCCGGCAAGTCGACCCTCCTCAACGCGCTGACCGGACAGCGGCCCGCCGAGCACGGGACCGTCCTGTACGACGGGCGCGACCTGTACCGCGACTACGCCGAGCTGCGCCAGCGCATCGGGCTCGTACCGCAGGACGACATCCTGCACCTCCAGCTGACCGTGCGCCGCGCCCTGTCGTACGCCGCCGAGCTGCGCTTCCCGGAGGACACGGTGAGGCGCGAGCGGCGGGCGCGCGTGGAGGAGGTCATCCGCGAGCTGGGCCTGGAGGAGCGGGCGGGGCAGCCGATCCACAGCCTCTCCGGCGGGCAGCGCAAGCGGGTCAGCGTCGCGCTGGAGCTGCTGACGAAGCCGTCGCTGCTCTTCCTCGACGAGCCGACCTCCGGCCTCGACCCGGGCATGGACCGGTCGGTGATGCACATGCTGCGCGGGCTCGCCGACGACGGCCGCACGGTCATCGTCGTCACCCACAGCGTGCTGAGCCTCGACGTGTGCGACCGGCTGCTGGTCCTCGCGCCCGGCGGGCGGATCGCCTACTACGGGCCACCCGGGGACGCGCTCGACTTCTTCGGGTTCGCGCAGTGGCCCGAGGCGTTCGAGGCGTTCGAGAACGACCGCGACCGCGACTGGGCGGCCCAGTACCAAGGCTCCTTCTACCACCAGCGGTACATCGCGGGAGCCATGCGGCCGCCGCCGCAGCCGTCGGACGCGGACGCGGCCTCCCAAGCGGCGGAGCCCGCGCCGCTGCCGCCGCCGAAGGCGCAGAGCTGGGGCGCCCAGCTGCGCACGCTCGTACGGCGGTACGCGGCCGCGCTCGGCGCGGACCGGACCTTCCTCGCCATCATGATCGCGCTGCCGTTCGTGATGGGCGCGATGGCCCGGGCCCTGTCGGAGGGCCGCCTCGGGCCCGAGTCGACGATGAACGTCCTGCTCATCCTCTGCGTCGGCGGGGTCCTGACGGGCGCCGCCAACGCGGTGCGGGAACTGGTCAAGGAACGCACCATCTACCGCCGGGAGAGAGCCGTCGGCCTCTCCAGATCGGCGTACCTGATGTCCAAGGTGGTGGTGCTCGGCACGATCACGGTCGTCCAGGCGGTGGTGCTCACCCTGGTGGCGCTCGTCGGCGTCCCGCTGAACGCACCGCGCGGCGAGGGCGTGCTGATGCCGCCGCTCGTGGAGATCGTGGTCGCCGTGGCGCTGCTGGCCTTCACCGCGATGATGCTCGGCCTGTTCGTGTCCGCGCTGGTGCGCAAGGAGGAGGTCACCATGCCGCTGCTGGTGCTCCTCGCGATCGTCCAGGTGGTCTTCTGCGGCGGGCTGCTGACGATCAGCGGCTCGCTCGTCATCGAGCAGCTGGCGTGGCTGGTGCCGTCCCGGTGGGCGTTCGGGGCGATGGGGTCGACCATCGGCATCGGGCGGATCGTGCCGGGCGAGAAGACGGCGGACCCGCTGTTCGAGCACTCCCTGGGCGCGTGGCTGCTGGACGTGGGGATGCTGGTGGTGCTGAGCCTCGTCCTCGGGGTCCTGGTCGCCCGGCTGCTGCGCCGGCACGAGCCCGTGATCATGCGAAAGTAGGCGGTTCATGGTCGCCCACCCCACGAGCCCGGACTTCCGGCCGACGCACGTCGTCCCGCGCGGGGGCCTGCCCGCCTGGGAGGCGCCCGACGCGGCGCGGCCGACGGAGCCGCTGGACCCGTTCCTGCCCGTGCAGCTGGTCGACCGGGTCGGCGACTGGGGGCGGATCCTGTGCTCCAACGGCTGGACCGCCTGGGTGGACGGCCGCCTGCTGGTCGCCGTACCGGCCGATCCGCCGGCCGCCGGGCAGCCGACGAGCCGGGCGGCCGATCCGCGGCCCCTGCTCGGCCGGGTCGAGGAGTCGCTGGGCCGTTACCGGCGGGCGGCGGAGGAGCTCGTGTCGGGCCGGACGGACGGCGAGGACTTCCGCCGCCGCACGCGCGGCCTGCGGGCGGGCGTGGTCGTCGACGGGGAGGCGCTCTGGCTGTACGACGCCGAGCACGAGCGCTGGGTGTACTGCGACGGGCGCAGGATGAGCACGTACGCGGCGTCGTCGGGCCCCTCGGCGAGCGCGGCCCCCGCGTCGTCCGGGGCCACCGACGGCTCCGGCGCGGCCGGTACGACGGGCCCGGCCGGTACGACCGGTGCCGCGGGGGCCCCGGGCGCCGCGGACGCCGCGGACGCCACCCGCGCGGGGCGGACGCCGAGCCCCGAAGGTGACCGGGACGGCGAGCCGGAGGCCACGCGTGTCGTCGCTGCGCCGGAGGTGCCGGAAGCGCCGGAAGCGCCGGAGGCCCCGGTGGAGCCGGTGGAGCCGGCCGGACCGCCGGCGCGCGAGGCGGCCGTCGCCCACGAGCCGACGCGGGTCGTGGAGTGGCCCGGCGACGGTGACGGCGGCGGCACCGGCACCGGGCGTGAGCGCTGATGGGCGGCGGCGGGAGCGGCGGCACCGGGAGCACCGAGCTGCCGGCCGGGCGGCCCTCCGGCCTGACCGGCACGCGGATCGCGGACTACCGGGTGGAACGGGAGATCGGCCGGGGCGGCATGGCCGTGGTGTACCTCGCCCGCGACCTGCGGCTGGACCGTCCGGTGGCGCTCAAGCTGCTGGCGCCGGAGCTGGCGCGCAACGACACCTTCCGCAAGCGGTTCGTCCACGAGTCGCGGGCGGCCGCGGCGATCGACCACCCGCACATCGTGCCGGTGTTCGAGGCCGGCGAGACCGACGGCGTGCTGTACATCGCCATGCGGTACGTCGCCGGGTACGACCTGCGCGCGCTGCTCGACCGCGAGGGGCCCCTGCCGCCCGAGAAGGCCGCGCGGATCGCCGTACAGCTGGCGTCGGCGCTGGACGCGGCGCACGCGCACGACCTGGTGCACCGGGACGTCAAACCGGGCAACGTCCTGGTCGCGGAGGGCACGGACAGCGACCACCCCGAGCACGTGTACCTCACCGACTTCGGGCTCACGAAGAAGTCGCTGTCGCTGACCGGGTTCACGACGGTCGGCCAGTTCGTGGGGACGCTCGACTACGTGGCGCCGGAGCAGATCTCGGGGCGCCCGGTGGACGGGCGGTGCGACCTCTACAGCCTGGGGTGCGTCGTCTTCGAGACGCTGGCGGGCGCGCCCCCGTTCCGGCGGGACGACGACATGGCGCTGTTGTGGGCCCATCAGTACGACCCGCCGCCCGCGCTGACGAGTGAACGGCCGGGGCTGCCGTCCGCCGTGGACGGGGTCATGGCGAAGGCGCTCGCGAAGACGCCGGAGGAGCGGTACGACACCTGCCTGCGGTTCGTGGCGGAGTTGCGGGAGGCGCTGCTGGTGGACGACCACCTCCGGCGCGCGCCGGAGCTCGCGCGCCCGGTCGCGGCCCCGGAGACCGGCCGGCCGCCGGAGCCGCCGCGCTGGGCGCTACCGGTCTTCCGGGGCCTGTAGCGGCGCCGCGGGCGTGACCTGGACCTCGCCCCGGCGGCGTACCCGCGAGGCGAGGAGTCCGCCGAGAAGGCCCGCGACCAGGCCCCAGGCCAGGGCGAGGCCGACCATCGTCCACAGGTGGGGCCGCAGCGCGACCTGGCCGCTGAAGGCGTCGACGTCACCGATGATGATCATCGACAGGCCGTACCGCGCGGAGACGCGGGTGACGGGGATGATCACCAGCATGGTGAGCGCGAAGGCGGCGCCCAGGTGCACGGCGTGCTGCCACAGCCGCGTGCGGGCCGGTGAGCGGACCGCCATGACGAAGGCGGCGGCCAGCAGCAGGACGGCGGCGACCGGGATGAGCCACCAGGCGCGCGGGTCCTGTTCGGCGAGTGAGCCCACGTCGACGGTGGCGTCGGGCGACCCGCGGCGCATCACCGCGTCGAGGACCTGCGGCATCGGCAGCCCGAAGGGCCCTTCCGCCCGGCCGTCCCAGGCGCCGCCGATACCGACGCCGAGGGCGAGCCAGACGACGTTCGGCAGCCCGAGGAGGATGACCGCGAACGTGTCGGCGGGGTGCCCCCGGGTGGCCGCCACGACGAGCCCGACGACCAGCCCGATCACGGCGTACGCGAGGACCAGCAGCAGCATCGCGGAGGCGGCGGGACGGACGGCCTCCTGGTGGCGCAGGAGCCGGGCGGGCAGCGCGGCCGTCCGCGAGACGAGCAGGGCGGCGAGGAGCACCCCGAGCACCCACAGCAGGCCGAAGCCCAGCGTGGGCCCGAGGTCGGCGCGGAAGCCGAGCGTGGGGGTGGCGCCCAGGAAGTCGAGGATGTCGCCCGCCGTGTCCCCCGGGTCGAGGGTGAAGCTGTGGCGCGCCAGGGCCGTGAGTGCGGCGAGCGCCGCCAGCCAGAGGACGGCCGTCCTGGCGATGCGGGCGAGGAGCTCACCGGTGCCGGTGACGGCGTGGTGGCGCAGGGGCCGCAGGAAGACGGCGCCGGTGGCAAGCGCTCCGGCGAGGGTCACCGAGAGCGGCATGGCGGTCAGTTCGGCGTCCGTCCCGGCGAAGGCCCCGGCGTCTCCGGCGAGTCCGACGGAACCGCCCGCCGCCATGACGACGACGGCGGCCACGACGCTGGGGAACGCGCCCTCGGGCAGTCCGGCGGCGCCCGCGGCCCAGAGGCCGAGCGCGGCCGTGACGGCCATGGCGGCGACCCCCGCGACCACCGCGAGCAGGGCGTGGCCCCAGTCGCGGGCGGCGCGCCCCGCGCCGCTGTGCGGGGTGCCCCCGGGGGCCTGGCGGACCTGACGGGCCTGACGACTCACGGTGTCACGGTAAGCGGGCGGCGGGGCCCTCGCCCGCGGGACGGGGCCGTTCGGCGCTGCGCCGCCGTCTCGGCTTGCGAGGCCCGCCCGTACGGAACACACAATGAGCCGGAACGGAAGAAAGGGAAAAACCGTGACTTCCCAGCCGCCTCCCGATCGCCCCACCGGCCCTCCGTCGGGTCCGCCGACCGGCCCGCCCTCCGGGCCGCTGTCCGGTCCGGCGTCCCAGCCACCGGGGGACGGCGGTGGTGGCGGTGGCGGCGGTGGTCGCGGCGGCGCCGGCGGCCCCTGGTGGCGGTCCGCCCCCAAGGTCGCGGTCCTCGCGGGCGTGGTCGTGCTGGCCGTGGTGCTCGCCGTGGTCCTGCCGCGCCTCGGCGGCGACGGGGACGGGGACGGCGGCGGTACGGCGGGAGGGGGCACCATCTCCCTCCAGAACGCCTCGGCGGCCGGCCCCGACCCGTTCACCGACTCCACGGAGGTCGAGGACGACGAACCGACCGCGCCCCCGACCACCCCGCCCGCGCCGTCGACCCCGCCGCCGCGGGAGAACACGCCCACGGTGTACGAGGGTTCGTGGGACGGCCTCTACGGCGGCACCAAGAACGTGGCCAGTTGCGACGTGGAACGCCAGATCCGCTTCCTCGGCGAGGCGCCCGACAAGAACGCGGCCTTCGCCTCCGCGCTGCGCCTGGCACCGTCCGCGGTCCCGGCGTACCTGCGCGGGCTGACCCCGATGCGGCTGACGAAGGACACCTGGGTCACCAACCACACCTTCCGCGACGGCAAGGCCGCCCCCTACCAGGCGATCCTCCAGGCCGGTACGGCCGTCATGGTCGACGCGCACGGCGTGCCGAGGGTCCGCTGCGCCTGCGGCAACCCCCTTCAGGAGCCGGTGCGCCGGGGCACGTACCGCCCCGCCGGCGATCCGTGGCCCGGGTACGACGCGTCGAAGACGGCGGTCGTCAAGCCGTCGCGCTCGGTGGTGAAGGAGTTCGTCATCGTCGACGTGAGGAACGGCGGCTACATCGAGCGCCCGCCGGGCGAGGAGGGGCACCGCAAGGACGACGAGACCACGACGCCCTCCCCCGGCCACACCTCGTCGCCGCCCGCCTCGCCCAAGTCGCCGGAGCCCAAGTCGCCGGGGCCCAAGTCGCCGGGGCCCTCGGCACCGTCTCCTCCGACGTCGGAGCCCGCGCCCGACACCTCGACCCCGAGCCCGCAGGGCCCCGACACCGACACGTCGTCCGCGGAGGCACCGCCCGAGGTGCCGCCGAAGCCGGTGGACCCCCCGCCTCCGGCAGCCTGACCCCCTCGCCGTCCCATGGCCGAGACCGCAGCCGAGGAACGGGAAGAGCGCCCGGAACGTCCTGAGCACGGCGCCCACGGCAGGCCCCCGACCCGGGCCGACCGGTGGGCCTCGGTCCGGAGGTCGCCCTTCCTGCCCGCCTCCGTCCTGGTGCTGATCCTGGCCGCCGCCGCGGCGCTCTTCGCCGGCTCGTACACGTACACCATGGCAAACCCGACACCGCGTCAGATCCCGACCGCGCTCGTGGGACCGGCCGACGCGCCGCACGGCCGCCGGTTCCTCGCGGGCATGGACGAGGCCCTCCACGCCTCGCTGGACGTGCGCCGGTACGCCGATGAGGCCGGGGCCCGGCGGGCCATGGAGGAGCAGGAGGTCTTCGCCGTCCTGACGGTGCGGCAGCGCGGCGTGGAGCTGGACGTGGCCGGGGCGGCGGGCGCGACCGTGGCGCAGGTGCTGGCCGAGGCCGGTCAGGCGGCCGGCAGGGCGACGGGCGTGCCGGTCCGGGTGCGGGACGTCACACCGCTCCAGCCGGGCGACCCGCGTGGGCTGGCCCTGTTCTACATCTCGCTCGCCGCCGTGATCATCGGCTTCGTCGGGGCCATCCAGCTGAGCGTCCACGCCCGCGCGCTCAACCCGGGCGAGCGGATCGCCTTCACCGCGGCGTACGCGCTACTGGGCGGTTTCGCCATCGCGGCGACCGCCGACTGGCTGCTGGGCGCGCTGGACCTGCCGTTCATGGAGTCATGGCTGATCCTCGCCCTGACGATGTTCACCTCGGGCATGGTCTTCTCGATGTTCAACGCCCTGATGGGGCGGTGGGCGATGCTGCCCACCTGGGGCCTGATGGTCCTGCTGGGCAACCCGTCGTCCGGCGGCGCCGTGTCCTGGCCGCTGCTGCCGTCGGTGCTGGGCCACATCGGGCGCTGGCTCCCGCCGGGCGCCTCGGTGAACGCGCAGCACACGGCGGTGTACTTCGGCGACCACCAGCACCTGTTCCCCTTCGCGGTGCTGGCCGGCTGGGCGCTGCTGTCCTGCGGCGTCTTCTGGGTCTGGCGCCACCGCCACCCGGGCGGCCGCGACCGGGTGGCGGCGCACGCGGCGGCCTGAGCCCGGCGCCACCCGCGGCCCAGGGCCTCCGGCAGCCCGGCAGCCAGGCAGCCAGGCACGACCGGCTGCCCGGCAAGATCGGCAAGACACTCCCCCGGGGCGGCTGGGATACTGGGAGTCCCTCTCCAGGGGGGACGGGAGCCGCCATGGGACCCAGGGTGATCTACGTCCACGGCAACGGCAACAAGGTCCGCGCCGAGCTGCTGAAGTCGCAGTGGGACCGGGCGCTCTTCGGCCGCGACATGGGCGAGCTGTCCCGCATGGCCTACTGGGCGCCCCTGCGGTACGACACGCCGTTGCCCGACTCCGAGCCCGATCCGCTGGACGGGGCGCCCGAGGCCTTCCAGGAGCTGCCGGGCCCGGCGGCCGTCGAGGCGCCGGAGGAGTTCGTGGCGCGCACGCTCGGGGAATCGTGGTTCGAGTCGGGCGGCGCCGCCCCGGAGGGGCCGTGGACGGGCGAGGCCGGGGACCCGCTGGGCCGCTGGCTGAGCGACATGACGTACCTGGCGGACACGCTGGCCGAGGGCCTTCCGGCCCAGGGGCCGGGCCCGGAACCCGGCCTGGAGGCGCTGCCGCTGCCGGCTCCGGCCCGCAAGGCGGTGTTCCGGATCCTGGTCAAGCACACGTTCAAGGACGTGCACGCCTACTTCTTCGGCGGCGCGGGCCCCGCCATCCGCGACGTGCTGCGCGCCGAGCTCGACGCGGTCGGCGACGCGCCGCTCCTCGTCGTCGGCCACAGCCTCGGCTCCATCGTCGCGTACGAGGTGCTGGCCGAGACGCGGCGGGAGACCGAGCTCTTCGTGACCGTCGGCTCCCCGCTGGCCGTCAAGGAGGTGCAGGACCACCTGGCCGCGCCGCCCGCCGTGCCCGCCGGCGTACGGGCCTGGCGCAACGCGTCCGACCTGCGGGACCTGGTGGCCCTGGACCACACGCTGCGCCCCGAGTACGCGCCGCAGGAACGGATCACGGACCTGTTGGTGGTGAACGACAGCCCCAACCACCACGGGATCGCCCCCTACCTGGCGGACGCGCAGGTCAGAGGCGCGTGCCAGGAGGTCCTCGACCGCCTTGCGGGCCCGTGAACCGGGTGTGAATATGACAAAAGAGGGGGGCGAGGAGGGGGGCGTCAGCCCTGGTAGGTGGCCCATGCCCCTGGCCGAAACGGAATGGGACCTCGTGACCCTGTGGGTGCGCGAGTACCTCCTGGACACCACCGATCCGCACACCGGGCTGCTCCAGGCCGGCTTCCCGCCGGACTTCGTCGCCGCGCTGCCGCTGACCGCCGTCAGCGGCGAGAACGCCCTCACGCTCGTCCGCTCCTCCCGCCGGGACATCGACCGCCAGCTGCGGCTCGTCGAGGCCGTCGCCGCGTCCGACCGGCTGGCCGTACGACCGGAGGTCGCCAAGGCGCACGAGTTCCTGGAGCGGCTGCGGGAGGACCGGAATGTCCACGCCTCCCAGGACAGCTTCCGCACCCTGGTCCTCAAGAACGGCACCGAGGCGTTCATCGACCGCCAGAACCTGCGGGAGACGCTGCGCCGTTTCGTCCACGACCCGGAGAAGTCGGTGCTCGTGGTGGACGGCGACCCGGACAGCGGCCGCTCGTACACGTACAAACTCATCCGGCACGTCGGGCAGCACAGCGGCTTCCGCCCCGCGCGCGTCACCCTCTCCCCCGCCGCCACCGCGGCCCGGGTGCTGCGGCGGCTGGCCGAGTTCGTCGGCGAACCGCACGCCGCGGGACCCTCGCCGCCGGATCCCGCAGGGCGGGACGACCCGCTGGCGTCGCTCGAGGACGCCGTCCACTGGGTGGTGCGCCGGGCCGCCACCGGGGAGGACACCTTCTGGCTGGTCCTCGACGAGTGCGACAAGCTCGACGCCACCTCCGACGTGTGGGACCTCATCGGCCAGCTGGCCCTCGCCATCTACGAGCACGCCGCCGTACGGGGCGAGCAGGCGCCCCGGCTGGTCCTCCTCGGTTACGGGCCGACGATGCGCCAACTGCCGTACGACGTGCGCGGCAGCGTCTGCCGGGACACCGCGAGGGTCGCGGACGGCGCCGACCTGCGCGCCTTCTTCGACCAGTACTTCCACGAGGCCCCGCCCGCGGCCGTCGCCGCCCTCGCCCCGGGTGACTCCAGGGAGTCGGCGGTCGCCGCGCTCGTGGACGTGGCGGTCGAGGAGGTGCTGCGCGCCGCCGGGAAGGGCGACGGCGACAGCTACATGCGCAGGCTCTGTACGGCGGCGGAGGAAGCCATCCATGTCTACCGGACCCTCTGAAACCGGCGCGCCCGGCGGGCCCGGCCCCGAGGCGCTGCGGGAGCTGTTCACCGCCCGGCTGCGCCGGGAGCTGCGGACGGGCGACGAGCCGCCGCCCGCCGTCTCGGCCCCCCACCGGGCGTACCGCGAGGCGGCCTGCCTGCTCGGCTCCTTCGACCCCCAGCGGCTGCGGCTGCCCGACGACGACGGGGCCGGCGGCGAGGCGATCCTGGAGCTGCTCGACGACTGCACCGGCGACGGCGGGACGGGCACCGGCCGCTGGACCCTCAAGCGCCGGGTCCGGGAGGAGACGCTCGCCTCCCTGGCCGGGCCCGGGGCCGCACGGCGCCTGCTGGAGTGCAACGCCCACCAGTTCGCGGACGAGCCCGGGCCCGAGCGGTCCGCCCTGGCCTATCTGTCCGGCCGCCCGCCCGACCTGCGCGGGCGCTCCGCCGACGAGCTGACCGACGTCCTGCAGGCGGTGCTGTGGCTCTCCCGGGTGCCGGGCCTCACCGGACTGCCCGAGGCGGACCAGGTCCGGCGCGCGCTGGACCGGGCCCGGCTCCTGGAGCCGCTGAGGCGTCTCGTACGCGAGCCCTTCCAGGGCCGTGCCGCCGAGCTGAGGGAGCTGCGCGCCTACACCGCCCTGCCGGGTGACGGCCCCGGGTCCCTCCCCGTCGGGCCGCTCGTCATCCACGGGCCGGGCGGCATGGGGAAGTCCACGCTGCTCGCGAAGTTCCTGCTGGACGGCGTCGAGGGCGCCGAGCGGGGGACGGCCGGCTTTCCGTTCGCGTACGTCGACTTCGAGCGGCCCACCCTGTCGGTGCACGAGCCGGCCACGGTCATCGCCGAGGTCGCCCGGCAACTGGCCGTCCAGTACCCGGAACACCACGCCGAGCTCGACGCGCTGACGGGCGACTGCCAGGAGGCGGCCCGCGGCGAGCGCGAGGACCTGGAGCGGGTGGCCCGGCTGCACCGGCTGTCCACCACCCGGGCCGTGCTGGGGCGTACGTCGTCGCAGGAGTTCCAGCTCGTGTCCATCGAGCGGGAGACCGCTCTCGTCCGCGCGGTCGCCGAGGTGCTCGTGCGGGCGGCGGCCGGCGCCGGGCAGGCGGACGCGCCGTTCGTCGTCGTCATGGACTCGTTCGAGGAGGCGCAGTACCGCGGGTCGCCGGCCGTCGGCAGGCTGTGGGCGGCCTTCACGGCGTTCCACTCCGTGCATCCGCGGTTGCGCGTGCTGATCTCCGGGCGGGCACCCGTCGGCCACCCGGCGCAGACCGTGGCGTCCCGGGACCTGGAGCTCGCCGAGCTCGACCGGGAGGCGGCGGTGGGCCTCCTGGAGTCGTGCGGGGTGGACGATCCGGAGGTGGCGCGGATGCTCGCGGACCGGGTGGGCGGGCATCCGCTGAGCCTGCGGCTCGCCGCCCGCGCCGCCCTGCTCGCCGGTGTCGCCGGTCACGGCACGGGCGACCTGATCGGCAGCCTGCCGGAGCCGCGCCGGGACTTCTTCCAGCGTGTGGATCGGATGCTGGTCCAGGGCATCCTGTACGACCGCATCCTCCACCACATCGCGGACGACGAGGTCCGGCGCCTCGCGCACCCGGGGCTGGTGCTGCGCGTGATCACCCCCGAGGTCATCAAGGAGGTGCTCGCCGGCCCCTGCGGCCTGCGCGTGGAGACCATGGGCGACGCCCGGCGGCTCTTCGACGAGCTGGCCCGGCTGGACCTGGTCGAACCGGCCGGCCCCTCGGCGGTACGCCACCGCCCCGACGTCCGCTGCATCATGCTGCGGCTCCTGGCCCAGGACCGTACCGAGACCACCCGGGAGGTCGAACGGCGCGCCGTGGAGTTCTACGCGGCCCGGCCCGGCCCGGAAGCGCGGGCCGAGGAGATCTACCACCGGCTGCGGCTCGGCGACAACCCCCGGTCCGTGGAGGAGCGGTGGCTGCCCGGCGTGGAGCGGTTCCTGGAGGGCGCGGAGCGTGACCTGAGCCCGCGGGCGGCGGCCCTGCTGGCCGCGAAGTCCGGCCGGGCGGCCCCGGAGCCGGTGATGGCGGGTGCCGAACAGGAGGACTGGGAGCGGCTGGCCGCCCGCGAGGTCGAGGACCTGCTCGCCCAGGGCCTCACCGGGGACGCGGCCGCCCGGCTCGCCGAGCGCCGCCCGTGGAGGCCCTGCAGCGCGCTGCACGCCCTCCACGCCGAGACGCTCGACCGGCTGGGCCGCCGCGCGGAGGCCCGCGCGACCCTGGCGGAGGCGATCGGGGCGGCGGAGGCGGTGGCCACCGGGGCCGGGTCGGGCGGGACACGCCGGGCCCGGGTGTGCGGCGAGCGGCTGTTGGAGCTGCTGTTGCTGGCGGCGCGGCTCGCCGAGGAGGACGGCGACCTGGAGGCCGCCGACCGGGACCTGTGCCTGGCGGAGGACATCGCGGTGCGCCTCGGGCACGAGTTGGAGGCGATCGGGGCCCTGCTGGCCCGTACGCGCCTGTCCGGCGGGGGTGGCGCGCCGCGGGACGGGAACGCCGACGACCGGCTGGCGCGGCGGCTGCGCCGGCTGCCGGAGGCGGTGCTGGCCGGTCAGCCCGAGCTCGTACGGGCGGCCGCGTCGCAGGTCCACACGCGGGACCCGCGGGCGCTGGGCCATGCGCTGGAGGCGGTGGGCCTGCCCGCCGACGACGCCGTACCGGATGTGCTGGGAGCGGCGATCCGCCGGGCGGTGGCGCACCGGCCCGGGCTCCTGGGCGACGTGATGGAGCTGCTGGTCGACGCGGCGGGCCCGGCGCGGCGGCCGGACGCGCCGCCGCCGTCCAGTGTCATCGGGATCCTGCGCCTGGCGCGTGACCACGGCACGCTGGACGCGCTCGCGCGGCGGCTGCTCGACGTGCCGGACGACAGCGGAGAGATCGCCGTCGGGGTGGCGGCGGCGATGGGCCTGGACGCCCCGGGCGACGGCGAACCCGCGGCCCCCGCCGCCCGCACGACGCCCACCACCCGTACAACCCCCACCACCCGTACGACCCCCGCGGCCTCCCCCACCCGCAGGACAGGACCGCCATGACCCCGACCCCGTATCTCCCGCCCGACCGGATCCTCGAAGTGCGGGACGCCGCCCTGGAGTCGGGGCTCGCCGACCCGTCGGTGCGGCCGCTGCTCTTCGACGGCGTCATGCCCCGCTACCGCGGCACCCTGCCGCTGCTGCCGGCGCCCGGGCGGCAACTGCACTCGGACCTCAACGAGATGAACCGGGTGGAGCGGTTGGTGGACGGCTCCGTACCGCTGGAGACCTGGCTGCGGAACGCCGTCGCGCAGACCACCGAGGCCGCGCCGCTCGCCGTCTTCCAGCGCGCCCTGGACGACGTGGCGCGGGCGGCGGCGGGCGAGCCGGACGTCCTGGCCGGGCGCCACCTCCCCGAGGTGAAGGAGCAGATCGTCCACCGGGACGACACGGTGCCCTTCGGTTTCCTGCGGGGCGGTGACCGGGCGGGGGCGGCGGTCGCGCGCGTCAGGGTCCCGCCGTTCGAAGGGGGCGCGCCGCTCCAGCCGAACGGCTTTCCGCACTCCGGTACGGGCTGGCTGATCACGCCGGACCTGCTGGTCACCAACCACCACGTGGTCAACGCCCGCACCGGCGGCGGCGCCGGTCCCGCGCGGGCCGCGCCCGAGGACCTGCTCCTGCAGGCGCGGCACACCCGCGCGCGGTTCGGCTACGACACGGAGGAGGACGGCGAGGCGGAGGAGGTGGCCGTCGCCGAGCTCGTCGCCGCCGACCCGGACCTGGACTACGCGGTGCTGCGTCTGGCCGAGGCCCCCGACCGCCCCGTGCTCCGGCTCGCCCGGCGCCCGCTCACGGTCGTGCCCGGCGACTCCGTGGCCGTCAACATCATTCAGCACCCGGGCGGCCAGCCCAAGCGCGTGGCCCTGCGCAACAACGTCGTGTACGAGGCCGACGAGCGCGATCTGCGCTACTTCACGGACACCCGCGGCGGGTCCTCCGGCTCGCCCGTCCTCACCGACGACTGGCGGGTGGTGGCGCTGCACCGGGGCTCGAAACGGGTGGGGAACGTGAACTTCCAGGGCAGAGCGACGGCGTTCGTGAACGTCGGGACCCAGCTGACCGCCGTGCTGAGCCACCTGGCGGCGGCCGGTCCCGCCGTCCACGCCGAGATCGAAGCGGCTCAAGACGCGTGAGGAGAGGCGGATGCGAGAACGGAACAGGTCCCCGGTGGCCACGGAAACCGAGCGGGTCTTCACCGACCTGGCCGAGGTCGCCGCGCGCGTACGGGAAGGGCTGGCGCGCGAGGTGCCGGAGTCGGAGCGGGAGCTCGCACCGGAGGAGCGGCCCGCCGGGCACATCGCGGATTTCGCCGGGCAGGAGCGGGCCAGGGTGCTGTCGGCGGGGGCCGACGGTCTGGAGAAGCTCTCCGAGGGGCGCGGGGACGACATCACCGACGACGAGTCCTTCGGGATGGAGGCGATCGTCCTGCTGGAGGGCAGGCCCGCCCTCCTCGTCCAGGGCTGCGACTTCCCGTCCCAGCCGGGCGACTGGGCGGTGCTCGACGGCCACCGGCCCGCGATCCGCGACTCGATCGCGCGCGTGGGGCGGGTGGAGGTCACGGGCCACCTGAGCCTGGACTGGGTTGGCACCGGCTTCCTCGTCGGCACGGACGTGATCATGACCAACCGCCATGTCGCCGTGGAGTTCGCGCGGGCCGACGGCGACGGCTGGAGCTTCCAGCAGGGCATGGCGGCCCGGCTGGACACGTCGGAGGAGTACGGTGCGCCGCCCGGCGCCGAGGGTCCGTCGTACGCGGTCGAGGAGGTGCTGGGCATCCACCCGGAGGTGGACATGGCGCTGCTGCGGATCGCCCCCGACGACGGCGGCGCCGGTGAGGGGCTGCCGACACCGCTGGCCGTGGCGGCGGACGCGCCGGCCGACCTGCCGGGGCACCCGGTGTACTGCGTGGGCTATCCGGCCTGGGACGGCCGGCGCAACGAACCGGAGTCGATGCGCCGGATCTTCATGGACGTCTACAACGTCAAGCGCCTCCAGCCGGGGACGGCCACGGAGCTCGCGCCGGAGCAGAACGTCATGAAGCACGACTGCTCGACGCTCGGCGGCAACAGCGGCTCGCCCGTCTTCGACCTCACCGACCACCGCGTCCTCGGCCTCCACTTCGGCGGCCGGTACGGCTTCGGCAACTACGCGGTGCCGCTGTGGCAGATGGTGGAGGACCCGCTGGTGGAGGGGGCCGGGGTGAACTTCGTATGACGGTACGGCCCCGGGTACGGCCGGGCGGCGCCTTGTGACGGTGCCGCCCGGCCGCACCCGTCGGCTCAGCCCTTGCCGAGCAGCTTGTTCATCTCGGCGATCTCGGCGGACTGCGCGGCGACGATGTCGCCGGCCATCTTCTTGGCGGGCGCGTAGGAGCCCTTGGCCTGCTCCGTCTTCGCCATCTCCACCGCACCCTCGTGGTGCTTGATCATCATCTCCATGAACGCGGTGTCGAAGGCCTTGCCGGAGGACTTCGCCAGCCGGTCCATCTCCTCCTCGGTCATCATGCCGGCGGTGCCGCCGTGGCCGCCGTCGTGGCCGCCGTGGTCCATCCCGGCGTCCTCGCCGGGCACCTGCTCGCCCCAGGAGGTGAGCCAGCCGGACAGCGTCCGGATCTCCGGGTCCTGCGCCTTCTTGATCTTCTCGGCGAGCGCCTTGACCTCCGGGGCGGCGGCCCGGTCGGCGGCCATCTCGGACATCTGCACGGCCTGCCGGTGGTGCGGGATCATGCCCTGCGCGAAGGCCACGTCGGCGGCGTTGTGCGCGCCCTGCCCGGGCGAGGCCGGGGCGGTGGACGTGGTGGCGTGGCCGGTGTGGCCGGACGGGGTGTCGTCGCCGTCGCCGCCGCAGGCGGCGAGGACGAGCGCGGCGGTGACGACGGTGGCGGCGGAAGCGGCCGCTCGGCGGGCACGGGACGGGCGTGTGGTCGTGAACATGGGGTGGTGCACTCCTTGCGCGTGAACGTGGGTACGGCTCGGGGCACGGCGGCGGCCCGTCAGGGCCGCGCGCCGCGCGGGCGCCGCTATATGCGCAGGAGTTGCAGCTGTGCCAGGTCCGGCGGGGCCCGGCCGGTGGCCGCGCCGGCGGCCGGGCGGGCCGGCGGCGCGAGGGCCGTCTCCGGCTCGACGCCGCTGGGGGCGAGGGGCGCGGGGGCGGGCGCGGTGGAGACGCCGCCGGCGGCGCACGTGGCGTCCGCGTGGTCGAGGTGACCGGCCCCGCCGCGTCCGGCCCCGGCCTCGTCCAAGTGCTCGCAGGCGTCGCCCGCGACGTGGACGGTGTACGCGACGGCGTGTGCCCCGTGCCCGCCGCGCGGCGCGTGGGCCTGCGGCGCCGCCGTACCGGCGGCCAGCCCGTGCATCGCGAACACCCCGGCGAGCACGGCGAGGACGAGCAGCATCCGCCGGTACGCCGTGGGGCGTACGGGTCGGCGGTGCTGCGCGGGGATCACGTCCGCCATCGTAGGCGGCCGTGCGGCACCCGGGGCGCCGGGGTCCGTCACCGCGTGCGGGCGACGTAGTAGACGTTCATCGGGTCGCCCTCGACCGACCGGACCTCCACCTCGGTGAAGCCCGCCTCGCGCAGCATGCGGCGGGCGGTCTGCTCGCCCCACACCGTGCCGAGGCCGGCTCCGCCGGTGGAGAGCGAGGTGGTCATGCAGTAGAAGAGGCTGAAGCCGAAGAGGGCGGGGCCGTAGGGGTGGCCGATGTTCTCCTCCAGCCTGCTGGAGGCGGCGATGTCGCCCATCAGGAACGTGCCGCCCTCGCGCAGCGCCCCGGCGACCGCCGCCAGCGCGGGGGCGGGCTCGGCCAGGTCGTGGATGACGTCGAAGGCGGTGACGAGGTCGTACGTGCCGGGGAGGTCCGCGGCGTCCCCGACGGTGAGGCGCACGTTGTCCAGACCGAGGCGGCCGGCCTCCGCGCGTCCCGCGGCGATGCCCTCCTCCGAGCGGTCCAGGCCGTGGAAGCGGCTGCGCGGGAAGGCGCGGGCCAGGATCACGGGCACGTGGCCCTGCCCCGTGCCGACGTCCAGGACGTCGATGCCGTCCCGGAGCCGGTCGAGGACGCCGGGGGCGAGCGGGAGGATCGTGTCCACCAGCGCCCGGTCGTACACGCGGGCGCTCTCCTCGGCCTGGAGGGCCTGGAAGCGGGGGTAGGCGGAGTACGGTACGCCGCCGCCCTCGCGGAAGCAGCGGACGACCCGCTGCTCGACCTCGCCGAGCAGCGCGATGTACTGCATCATGCCGGCCAGGTTGTCGGGACCCGCCGCCGTCGTGAGGCAGGCGGCGCGCTCGGGCGGCAGGCGGTAGGTCCCGCCGTCGGGGTCGTACGTGACGAAGCCGCCCACGACCATGCCGCCCAGCCATTCGCGTACGTACCGTTCGTGCAGCCCGGCCGCGTCGGCGATGGCCCGGCTGGTGGCCGGCGGCAGGGTGCTCATGGTGTCGAAGAGCCCGGTCTGGTGGCCGACGCTGGTGAGCAGGGCCAGGCACGCGTCGTTGAGGACGCCGGCCACCCGGGCCGCGAACGCCCCCGCTTCCACCGGACTCGACGTCTCCGCCGGACTCGATGCGCCGGGCTCTGATGCCATTCGCGTCACGCCTCTCCTCGGGCAAGGCAAGGCCCCCGGCGCGACGACGGCCGCCCCGGGGGACCCGGCCCAGCAGCCCCCTGTGGCGGGGGCGCTTGGGAGTTAACGGCTCCACCCTGCCAGGCCGGCCCGGCCACGGGACCGGACGCGCGGCCGGACGCGCGGCGGCGTCACCCGTCCGGCCCGGGGGCCCGCCCGCATCCGTTCGGGTGCCCCGGCGCGGCGGAGCCGCCCGCGTCCGGCCGGGCCGGTTATGCCTGCGGCAAGGTCACCGCCCGAGAGAGGATCCCTGGTCACCCATGAACGCCCCCCACACCGTACGGCGGCTGCGCGTCGGCAGGCGCGCCGCCGTCGCCGTCGCCGCCCTGGCCGCCGCCTCCGTGGCCGCCTCCCCGGCGGGCGCCGGTTCCGCCGCGGCCGTCAAGAACTGCTTCGACCGCGCGACGCAGCCGTACACCTCCCAGGTGGACGGTCATCTCCACTTCCGGCCCTTCGGCGGCAAGGCCATCCCGTTCGACGAGGTCACCGCGTACCTGCGGAAGAGCGGGGTGCGCTACGCCAATGTGTTCGGCATCGGCCAGAAGCTGCCCGTCGGGTCGAGCTGCACGTACTACCTGGACTGTCCGGGCACTCCGGTGCTGCCCAGCATCAAGAACGACGTGGTCAACGGTGAGAGCTACCTGGAGTCGAAGCCCGAGAACCCGCGTCTGACGCTCTCGATGAGCTCCTTCGACGTGGCGAACCCGGAGGGGATCCCGGCGGATCTGGCCCTGTACGACGAGGAGTTCCCGGGACTCTTCCGCTGGAGCGGCGAGCTCAACGTGGTGAAGGCGGCGCTGTTCGACAACCACCACGAGCCCGCGACGCCCGAGGACATCGACGCGTGGGCGGAGTTCATGGCCGTCATGGAGGAGCGCGGCATCCCCGTCACCCTCCACGCGGACCTCGGGAACGACCGCGAGCCCACGAAGTACCTGCACCTCTTGGAGCGGGTGCTGGACCGCTATCCGCGCAACAAGATCGTGTGGGCGCACATGGGCCTGTCGAAGGAGCTGTCCACGATGGACCCGCGGTGGCACATCACGATCCTGAAGCGGCTCCTGGGCGAACACCCGAACCTGACGCTGGACCTCAGCTGGCGGGTGCTGGACGACCAGTACTTCGGCAAGCCGGGGGTGCGCAGGCTGTACGCCCGGTTCCTGGACGCGTATCCGACCCGGGCCATCCCGGGGACAGACTTCGTGGCGTCCGCGGACAAGGACTACGCGGTCTACAAGGAGGAGCTGGAGGTGACGAGCCGGATCAACAAGGAGCTCGGCGACGCGGCGTTCCGCGGGATCGCGCTCGGCCAGAACTACTTCCGGCTGCTCGGCCTGGAGGACCGGGCGCCGGAGGTCTGCCGCTCCTGACCCAGAGGGCCCAGGCCGTGGCCGGCGAGGCCGTGGTCGGCGAGCCGTCCGACCGTCAGGCCGCGCGCCCGGCACGCGGCGACGAGCGCGGGCAGGGCGCCGAGGGCGGCCCGCCACGACTCGGGCGCGCTCGTCACGTCGGAGTCGTGGAGCAGGACCGTGCCCCCGCCGCGCAGGGTCCTCGTCACCTCGGCGAGGACGCCGGCGGGGGTGGCGTCGGCGGTCCAGTCGCGGCCCCACGCCGACCACAGCACCGGGCGCAGCCCGGCGGCGCGCGCCGCCGCCCACCGCCCGCCGGTGAGGATGCCGTACGGGGGCCGGTACCACAGGGGCCGCTGACCGGCGGCCTCGGTGACGAGCTCGGTGGTGCGCGCCAGGTCCCGCGCGTCGCGCAGCGGCCGGGGCCACCAGGGGCGGTCGTGGCGCCAGCCGTGGACGGCCAGTTCATGGCCCTCGGCGGCGATCCGCCGCCCGAGGTCCGGGTGGCGCGCCAGCCGCTCCCCCAGGACGAAGAAGGTGGCGCGGACGGCGAGTTCGTCCAGGGCGCGCAGGAAGCGGGGCGTACTGGCCGGGTCGGGGCCGTCGTCGAAGGTGAGCGCGACGCGCGCCGGGTCGCCGCGCCCGTCGAGCCCCGGCCACAGCAGCGCGCGGGGCGCGGGCAGCCAGGTGGCGGCGGGCCCGATGTGCCAGGCCGCGGCGGCCAGGGCCGCCCGGGCGGCTGTGCGGGGGCTCACCACTTCGACCGCCCGTTGGCCTCCTGGTCCTCCGCGACCAGCGGGGAGCGGGCCAGGTGGACGCAGCCGGCGGTGAGGATGGCGAGGGCCAGCACCTCGAAGCCGACGCGCCAGCCGAGGTGCACCTTCTCCGCGAAGAGGGTCACCCCGAGGACCACGCTCAGCAGCGCGTCGCCGAGGGTCATCGCGGGCTGGGACGCCACCAGGGTGCCCGCGCGCAGGGTCACCTGCAGGAGCAGGAAGCTGGCGAGCCCCACGCCCATGGCGGTGTACGGCTGCCAGGTGGTGAGGACCGCGCCGAGCCCGTCCGGCAGCCGCCCCAGGGCGTCCTTGAGCAGCGCGGCGGTGCAGGAGAAGCCGGTCGCGGTGGCGGTGCCGAGGGCGGCGGCGCGTGGCGCGGACGGCAGCCGTACCGACACGGCGATCATCACGGCCACGAAGGCGCCGATCGCGAGGGCGGTCCACAGCCAGTCGGCCGGGGGGACGGTGTCCCGGCCGCCGGAGGGGTCCGCGAGGGCGAGGAAGGCGGCCAGGCCGATCGCCATGGCGGCGAAGGCCCAGCGGGTGGCGGTGTCGGGGCTGCGGCGGAAGACCACGCTGCCGAGGACGAGCGTGAACATCAGCTCGGTGCTCATGACGGGCTGCACGATGGACAGCGGTCCGGTGGCCAGGGCCAGTGCCTGGAGGATGCCGGAGACGGCGAGGAGCCCGGCGCCCCACACCCAGACCCGCCGGTGCACGAGGTTCGCCATCCACCCGCCCCGGGCCCGGGACGGGCCGGGGCCGACGTCGGCCGCGGCGCGCCGCTGGAGCACCGAGGCGCCGGCGTTGCCGAGCGCCGCGAGCAGCGCCAGGAGGATCGACAGGGCGAGCACGGGATCAGCCGAACCGCTTCGCCAGGGCGCGGAAGAAGCCCGGCACGGCACCCTGCATCCGGGCGGGCATCGCCAGCCATCCGGGGACGTAGAGGTCGTGGTCGGTGCCGCGCGCGAGGGCCCGCCACACGAGGTCCGCCACCCGTTCGGGGGATACCGGTCGGGGGTGGTCGCGGTGGTACGGGACGCCCCGGCGGTCGAAGAACGGGGTGTCGACCGCGCCGGGCAGCACGACCGTCACCCGTACGCGCGTACCGGCGAGTTCGTAGCGCAGGCTCTCGGCGAGGGCGAGCAGGCCGCCTTTGGTGGTGGCGTACACGGCCTCGTTGGCGACGCCGACGCGGCCGGCCATGGAACCGATCACGACGATGCGGCCCGCTCCGCGCTCCACCATCCCCGGCAGCACCAGGCGGATCAGGTGCACCACGCCGGTGAGGTTGACGGTCAGGAGCCGGTCGACGGCGTCGCCCGGCATGTCGACGAACGGGCCCGCCCAGCCGACCCCGGCGGCGGCGACCAGCGCGTCGACGCGGCCCTCCCGCTTCAGGGCCTCGGCCGCGAGCCGTTCCACGCCCGCCCGGTCGCCCAGGTCGACCGCGAGCGGTGTGCCGCCGGTGCGGCGGGCCACGGCGTCCAGCCGTTCCTCGTCCCGTCCGCCGAGCAGCAGCCGCCAGCCCCGGTCGGCCGCGGCGATGCGCTCGGCCACGGCCTCGCCGATCCCGGAGGAGGCTCCCGTGACGAGCGCGACCGGCCCTGCGGGTACCTGCCCTGCGGGTGTCGGGGGCATCTGGATCCTCCGGAGTGTGGGGAACGTGCCCTTCCAGCGTCCCTGTTTCCGGCCGGTTCGCCTCCCGGGAGCGGGCGCGGCCGCCACGATCCCCTGCAGATCCACCCGAACAGGCCGATTCGGCGCCTTCCCCGGCCGCGCCGGACGCCCGGACGGACGAGCATGGAAGCGGCCGGCAGCGAGGCCGGCGCCGAGGTCTGGAGGCGCCCATGGGGCGGCGGTGCATGGTGCTCAGCGCGAGCATGGGCGCGGGCCACGACACGGTGGCCGCCGAACTGGCGCGCCGGCTCCGGTCGGCGGGCCACGAGGTCCTCGTACGCGATGTGCTGACGCTCCTGCCGCCGGGCGCCGGGCCGGGGGTGCGGTCGTTCTACCGGTTCACGGTGCGCCACGCGCCCTGGCTGTACGAGGCGATCTACGCGGCCTTCCTGGCGCCGGGTCCTCCGGAGGGTGCCGCGGCACCGGCGCGCGGGCGGCTCGACGTGGCGCCGATGGCCGCGATGGCCGAGCGGCGGCTGGGCGCGCTGGTGCGCGACTGGCGGCCGGACGTGGTCGTGTCCACGTTCCACTTGGCGGGTCAGGTGACCGGGCGGATGAGGCGGCGCGGCACCCTGCGGGTGCCGTGCACGGTGTTCGTCACCGATTTCGCGCTGCACCGGGCGTGGCTGGAACCGGGCAACGACCTGTTCCTGTGCGTCTCGGAGACCGCCGCGCGGACCGCCCGCGCGCTCACCGGGTGCCCGGCCGCCGCGCCGGGGCCGGTGGTGCCGCCGGGGTTCGACCGCCCGCCCCGGTCGGAGGCGTGGGCGGCGCGGCTCGCGCGGGCGGGCGACGGGCGGCCGCCGGTGCTGCTGTCGGCCGGGGCCTGGGGCGTCGGGAACGGGCTCCTGGCGACCGCCGGGGCGCTGGCCGGACACGGCTTCCTGCCGGTGCTGCTGTGCGGGCGCGACGAACGGCTGCGGCGGCGCGCGGCCCGCGTGCCGGGGGCGCTGGCGCTGGGGTGGGTGGACGACGTGCCGGGGTTGATGTCGGCCGTACGGCTGCTGGTGGACAACGCCGCCGGCCAGACCGCCGTCCAGGCGCTGGCCGCCCGTGTGCCCGTGGTCGGCTACCGGCCCATCCCGGGCCACGGTGCCGTCGGCGTACGGCGGATGGCGGCCGAGGGCCTGACCGTGTACGCGTCCGGCCTCGCGGAGCTCCTCGATCTGACGGACCGGCTGGTGCGTCCGGGGCCGGAGCGTGAGCGGCGCGTGGAGCGCGGCGCCGCGGTGTTCCGGGACGACGCGGCGCGGCTGGTGGCGGGGCTCGGCGATCCGCCGGCGGGCGATCCGTCAGCGCAGCCCGAGGCAGGGCAGCCATGCGCGTGAGGCGCCGTGGGCGGCGGTGAGCAGGGCGCTGAGCGCCCCGGCCGGGCCGCCCAGCAGGCCGGGCGGCCAGTCGTCGTACGTGCCGGGAAGCCGCGCCGCCAGGTGGTGGACGAGCCGTTCCTTGAGGGCGGCCGCGGCGGGCACGCGCGCATGGCGGTCGAAGGCGTCGGCGACGGCCAGGACGCCCGCCGCTCCGTGGCACAGGCCGAGCAGGTCACCGGGGGTGTCGCCGAAGAGGTGGAACTCCGTGTCGTAGTGCTCGGCCAGCGTGGTGAAGGCCGCGGCGGCCCCGTCGGCGGCTTCCTTGTCGCCGAGGGCGTCGGCCGCGTCCCACAGGGCCCAGGCGACGCCGGGATTGCCGTAGCACCAGGCCTGGCGGCGGTTGGGGACGGCGGGCGGCGGGCCACCGTCCAGTCCGGCGCCGGGCCAGCTGCGGACGGCGCGCTCGTCGTCGTACGCCTGGCGCGCCAGCCAGCGGGTGGCCCGGGTGAGCGCGCCGGTGAGCTCCGGGTCGGGCCCGAGGCGGCGGAGAGCGGCGGTGAGGGCGGTGGCGAGTCCGGCGACGCCGTGGCCCATGCCGGTGTTGATCCGGCCCTGCATCCACGCGAGGTGGGGGTGCCCGTCGTACTGTCCGGCCCGCAGGCGGGGCAGCTCGTCGCCGTCGCACAGGAGCGTCAGATGGGCGGCGAGCGGGTGCAGTTGACCGGGAGTCGGGTCGGTGCCCGCGCACAGGGCGAGCAGGGTGCCGGAGGGGCCTGAGATCAGGTCGTAGTCGGGAAAGGCGACGCCCTCCGTCCGGTACGCCGGGGGGCGGGCGGCCAGATGGTCGCGCAGCCGGTCGGCGGCCCGGTGCAGCGCCGGGTGGAGCGTGGCCCCGAGGCGCAGGCCGACGAGCGTGCCGGCCAGCCCGCCGTCGTACAGCGCGGGGTGGGACGGGCCGCGCCCGGCGGACTTGGCCCACACGGCCACGGCGGCGGCCGCCGCGTCCCGGTCCGTGTCCCGGTCCGCGACCAGGTGTGCGAGGACGGGGATGCCGGGGTCGGAGGGCGGCCCCGACCGGTCGGCGGCGGCCGTCCACTCCTCCAGGTACCGGGTGGCGAGGTCGTGGGCGGTGTCGTGGGTGGCGTACGCCATCGGGGTCCTCCCGGGCGGGCGGCGGGGTGGCGTGGGCGGAGCCGCCCGGATGGACCGGGCGGCTCCTGTGACGTGTGGTCAGGCGCAGATGACCACGGTGGCGCAGACGACGATCGTGCACAGACCGCTGCAGCCCGCGGTCGTGGGCGACGCCGACGGCAGCTCGCTGTCGGTGATGCGCTCGTCCAGGTCGTCGATGAGCAGGTCGAGGTCGGCCAGTTCGATGTGGGGCATGGGACGTTCCCTTCTCTTTCACTGGGTGGGGTCCACCCCGGCGGGCCGCCTGGCGGGCGGGCCGGGGAGGTCTTGTGCGTCGCCGCGCAGCAGTGCGTCGGCGGCGGCCACGGCGAGCCGTTCGGCGCCCTGGTCGCAGGGCAGCCTCAGCAGCGCCTGCGCGGCGACGGCCGCACCGCCGTGCAGGGGGTCGCGCAGCAGCAGCTCTCCGGGCGCGGGGAGCATCTCCTCGACGAGGAGCTCGTCGCCCGCCTGTTGGGCGCAGAGTCGCTCCACGAGGTGGAGGGCGGTGAGCGAGTCGAAGTCCACGGGCACCGGTTTCGCGCCGGGGCCGGTGCGGACGAAGGCGTGGCGGGGCAGCGCGGTGTCGCGGCGCAGCAGGGCGAGGGTGCGGACCTTGGTGAGCAGGCTGTCGCCGGGGTGCCACAGGTGGGCGCGGCGCAGCCGCCAGGTGGCCGGGGAGAGGACGAGTTCGCCGCCCGCCGTCAGCCGGGGCAGCCCGCGCCGGTCCGGCAGCGCCGCGTCCAGGCCGTCCAGGCGGACGAGCCAGGAGGCGGCCGGGTGGCTCGCGGCGAGCAGGATGCGGACGAGGACGTCGTAGGGCGGGACCGGGGAGCGGGTGGCGTGGTGGACGGGGACGATGCGCTGCCCGTCGGCCTCGGCGATGATCCGGCGGCCGCTGCGGCGCACGGTGATCCGGTCCAGCGGCAGGTAGCGCGCGTGCGCCCCGAGCGGCCCGTAGTACGGCGTGGGGTCGGGGTCGCCGGTCCACCACGTGGTCGCCACGGGGCGGCGGACGGCGTTGGCGGCCCGCTCGGCGAGCGGGGGTACGAGGAGCTCGACGAAGCGGACGCCGGTGCGCCGTTCGACGGCGGCGAGGAAGTCGCGGTAGGCGTCGGCGTTGCCGTACCCGCCGTGCAGGGTGCGCAGTGCGTCGGCGAAGCGGGCGTCGAGCACCCCGGCGGCCGAGGCGGTCTCCAGGACGGCCACGGGTCCGGGGCCCGGCTGCGGGGACAGCGGGCGCAGCAGGCAGTCGACGGGCCAGGGCGGCACGGCGTCACGGCCCCGCGGGGCGCCCAGGGCGTCGAGCAGCGCGTCGTCCACGTCGACGCGTTCGGCGCCGGAGCGGGCGGCGGCGTCCAGGTGCTCCAGGAGCCGGGCGTAGCCGGACCCGGGGTCGCGGGCGGGGGCCCAGCCGCCGTACCGCCGCAGGACGGGCGGCGGGCCGTCGGCCGCGGAGAGCCGGTCGGCGAGGATCTCGCTGACGGGGCGCGGCCGTTCGGTGAGGGCGGCGATCTCGGGGCGCGCCTGGGGCGGGACGTCCGGGTGGCCTTCGGCCTCGCGCAGGGCGGCGATCCGGGCCGCGATCCGCAGGCCCCGCAGCACGCGCTCGGCCGCCGGTACGGGCACGGTGGCGCCGGGCCCGAGGGCGCGGTACGCGTCGAGGAACCAGCCGCCGGGGTCCGTGCCCGCGGGCGTGCCGGGGTGCGGCAGCGTGCCGGTCGCGGTGACGGCGTCGGCCCGGACCCAGGGGCTGTACCGGTGCCGGGGGGCCGTACAGACCTGGAGGACGCCCAGGGAGAGCAGGTGCTGGAGGAACCCCCGCAGCACGCCCGGGTCCGCGGCCGCCGCGCCGCCGGGCGGCGCGGCGGCGCCCAGGACCGTCTTCTCCAGCTCGCCCAGCGGGCACGGGCCGTCGGCGAGGAGGGCCAGCACCACCTCCAGGACGCGGGTGCGGCGCAGGACGACCTGGCGGAGCCGGCCGGGCTCGCGGGGGTCGACGACGTAGCAGCGCAGCCGTCCGGCCGGGTCCTCCGGCGCGGTGGCCGGCTCGGTGAAGTGCAGGGGCGCGGGCACGAGCAGGGTGGCAGGGTCGGCGGTGCGCAGGTCCAGGGGCGCGATCCGGGTCCGTACGAGGTGGATGTTCTCCATGGCGGTGGCCGCCAGCGCGCCGAGGGCGGCGGTGCCGGGGGCGAGGAGGGAGCTGCCGTCCGGTGCGGCGGTGACCGGCAGCGCGGCGATCTGGCCCGCCCAGCCGCGGGGCGTGGTCTTCGCCGCGGCCCGGCCGAGGACGCGCCAGATGTACGCGGTGCGCTTGCGCAGTTGCCTGCCGGTCCAGGACTGCCCCTCGGCGAGGCGCCGTTCGACGTCCTCGGTGAGGCCGGGGGCGGTGGCCGCCAGGAAGGCGCGCAGGACGGGGTTGGAGCGGGCGGTGTCCCAGGCCTGGACGGCGATGCGTTCCTGTTCGGCGGTGACCGCCTGTTCCAGCGCGGTGAGGCCGGCCGCCGCGGTACCGGTCGCGTTCAGTAGCGCCCGGGCCTCGGCCGCCAGGTGGTCCGGGACGGCCGGCGAGCGTTCCAGGAGGCGGCAGTCCGCCGCGCCGGGGGGCGCGCCGGAGTGCAGCCGCCGCCGCAGGGCCAGGACGGCGCCGCGGTCGGCGCCCGTCAGCCCGGGTTGCGGCACCACGTCGGCGCCGAGCCGGTCGGCGAGCAGGCGGGCGCGTTCGGCGCGCCGGTCGTCGGCGTCGGCCTGGCGGACGACCCGTTCGAACAGCTCGGGGCTCGCGGCCGCGGTCCAGGCGTCGCAGGGCATGCCCGCGACGCGCAGCAGCGCCGTGGCGCCGAGGGCCCGGTCGCGTACGCCTCCCGGGTCGGGCACTCCTGCCGCGTCCCGTACGCGCGGTGCGCCGGGCGCATCCCCTCGTACGTCCGGGGCCTGCGGGGCGCCCGGGTTCTGCGGCGCGTTGGAAACGTGCGGGATGTCGGAAGCGTGCGGGGCGTTCGAAGCGTGCGGGGCGTCCGGGGGCCGCGCCGCGTCGTGCCGTGCGCCGGCCGCGTCCCGTGCGGCGGCCACCTCAGGCCGTCCCCTCTTCGGCGTCGGCGAGTGCCTCGGTGAGCAGGCACTGCCGGGCCACGGAGAACCGGCCGCGGTTCCAGTGGAAGATCACGTGGTGGGCGGCCGCCCGGCGCGGGCCGACCGTCGCCTCCCCCGATTCGAAGTAACCGGCGCGCCAGTGTTCCGCCGCCCGGCGCGCCGCCTCCCGGTGGGAGCGCAGGACGTCGCGCCACGCCTTGGGGAGGGCGTCGAGCTGCGCGTCGGGCGTCTCGTTCCAGTACGCGCGGATGCCGTCGGCGGCGCGCTGCCGCCCCTCGCCGCGCAGCCCGTCGGGGAGGCGGCGCCCCGTCTCCTCCCGGACGACCTGCCACACGCCGCGGTGCTCCCAGCCGACGATGCCGAGGGCGTCCAGCACCGTGCGCAGCAGGATGAGGGACACCCGCCAGTCGGGCGGGGCGGCCTCGCCGGGCGCGGCCGTGTGGAGGTCCAGCCAGGCGCGGGAGTCGGCGGTGAACAGCCCGTGCAGGTACGGCATGGAGTGCGGACCGCCGAAGAGGTACGTCTCCGGCTCGTACACGCCCGCGTACGGCCGCGACCAGGCGCCGTCGCGCCGCTCGAAGTGGCGGGCCAGCGCGGCGCGCAACTCGCCCGCCCGGGACGCCTCGGAGGCGCGGAACCGGACGCGGAGGCCCGGTGGTTTGTGCATGAAGAAGAAGTCGCGTGCCAGGCCGGTGGCGAGGAGGTCGTCGGCGGCCTCGACGACGCGCCCGTACAGCAGCGGCCAGGCGGACGGCTCGGGCGCCACGCTGACCTGCACCCAGCCGGTCTCCGGCAGGTCCTCGCGCAGTGCCCGCAGCCCCGCCGTCAGGAACGCGCGGCGGGCCGCCGCGTAGGCGGGGCCGTCCGGGACGAGCGGCACGGTGCCCAGCGGCTGGGTGCGTGCGTCGTCCAGGCAGTCGGCCAGCAGACGCTCGACCTCCAGCATGCGGCCCTCCTCGCTGGTGGGGGATTCCTCCTCAGTGATGTCCGGGCCGCTTTGTGCCGAAAGCACGAAAAGAATTGATCATATTATCGATGGAGGTACGCTGGCGCATTTCCGTATTCCGGGACCACCGGCTCACACCCCAGGCGACCACCGACGGTGTCGTTTGTCCGGCGATTTCTCGGACACCCGTCCTTCACCCGCTATCCGTACGAGGGAGGGAGGCGGCGGTCATGCCGGGGCGAGAGGTTATGCCGTCGACACTGAAACGCTCACCGGAGAGCGCGCAGCGCACCTGGGCGGAGGCCCATGACTCGGCCGTCGAGCAGTACGGCGAGGGCGAGCGCGCGCACCGGGTGGCGTTCAGCGCGCTGAAGCACACGCACGAGAAGGTGGGCGACCACTGGGAGCGCAAGGAGGGCGGCCGCAAGGGGCCTTCGGACTCCCTGGCGGCGCGCCCGCGCGGGCAGGGCGGGCGCAGCGGCGAGGGTGTGGACGAGCACGCCTCCAAGGAGCACCTGTACGAGCTGGCGAAGAAGCTCGGCGTCGAGGGCCGTTCGCGCATGTCGAAGCCGGAGCTGCTGGACGCCATCCGCAAGGCGAACAGGGCCGAGACGCGGAAGGCGCGCGGCTGAGAGACCCGCCCTTGCGAAGCGGGCGCTGAGCCCGGCGCGTTTCGCCGCGGGGGCTGAGCCCGGCCCTGCGAGGCGGGGGCTGCCCGGGGGCCTGCTGAGGCCCTGCTCACGGAAGCCCGCGGCCCTCCTCACGGCCCTGCTCGCTCGCGGAAGCGGGAGCGGCGGGAGCCCCGGGCCGCGCGGGTCCGAGGCTCCGGGGCGGCCGGCTCGGCGGCTCACATCGCGATGTGCGCCGGGATGTGCGTCACCTCCTCGATCTCGTGTCCGGCCTTCTTCATGAGATTCCTGCACAGTTCGTTGAGGGCGCGTGCCGCCGCGATCTCCTCGCCGACCCGGTGCTGGTCCATGTCGTCCGGGTGCCGCTTGGCCCTGCCGTGGCCGCGCATCTCCGTGCCGTCCGGGAGCCTGACGAGGCACGACGCCTTGGTCTTGCCGGTGTCCTCGTCCTCGGAGAACTCGATATCGACGTGCCATCCGACGATCGTCTGCATCGCACTCACCTCCTGGGTCACTCCTCCAGCGTGCACCCGCGCGCGGGGCCTCGCCCATTCGGGGGAGCGACCCGTGCTCGCGTCCTACGCGCTGACCGCCGACCACCCGTAACCGCCGACGTCCTCGTACCCCTCGGCCTCCGGCAGCCCCGCGCCCACCCTGCCGATGTCCCGGTACGCCGTCCGCAGCAGCTGCCGCGCCAGATCGCTCATCGCCCGGCTCGCCGCCAATTCGTCGCCGATCTCGGGAACGTCGGGGTCGTCGGGGTTGCGCCGGGCCGTCCCGTGTCCCGTGAGCGTCGCCGTCCCCGTGTCCACGGTCGCCCGCGCCCGCGTGGTGCCGTCGTCCTCGGCGAGTTCCAGGCGGACCCGCCACTCCAGTGTTCGTGCCATGGCAACCTCCTGGTTTCAGGATCCCTCTCCGGGCTCCGGGGCGCGTGCCTGCGGCGTGCCTCCCGGGAGAAGGCGGGCCGACAAGGCAGAAATGTTCCAGCGGAAACCAGCGAAAGCTAGCGGAAACCAGCGAAATCCAGCGGAACAGCGAAACCAGCGGACCTTTCATTGCCGGCGGCCGGAGACCCAGATGCGTGTCATGCTTGTCCACCCGAGTGCCCTGATGTACTCCGAGATCTTCCTGCGACTGGAGCCGTTGGGGCTGGAGCGAGTGGCGGCTGCGGCCCGCGACGCCGGCCATGAGGTGCGCGTGGTGGATCTCCAGGTCCTTTCCCGCGCGCTGCTCGACCGCGAGATGGCCTCCTTCGCGCCGGAGGCGCTGGGGATCTCGCTGAATTACCTGGCCAACATTCCCGAGGCCATCGAGATCGCCCGGAAGGCGAAGGCCGCCTCCCCCGGGTGTTTCGTCTTCCTCGGCGGGCACAGCGTCTCGTTCATCGCCGAGCACGTCCTGGAGCAGGCCGACGGCGCGGTGGACGCGATCGTACGCGGCGAGGGCGAGCCGGCCGTCGCGCCGCTGCTCGCGGCCGCCCGGGACGGCGGGCTGCAGACGGTCCCGGGCGTGGTGTGCGCGGACGGCCGCGGACCCGCTCCGCAGCTGCTGGACAGCCTGGACCGGCCGCGCCCGGCCCGCGACCTGATGCGCAAGCGCCACCGCTACTTCATCGGCGAGCTCGATCCGTGCGCCTCGATCGAGTTCACCCGCGGCTGCCCGTGGGACTGCTCGTTCTGCTCCGCGTGGACGTTCTACGGGCGCAGCTACCGCAAGGCGACCCCGGAGGGGGCGGCCGAGGAAATGGCGTCGATCCGGGAACCGAATGTGTTCATCGTCGACGACGTGGCATTCATCCGGCCGGAACACGGCGACGGAATCGCCGCCGAGCTGGAGCGCCGGAAAATCCGCAAGCGCTATTACCTCGAAACCCGCAGTGACGTCCTGCTGCGCAACCGGGAGGTATTCGAACGCTGGACCCGGCTCGGGCTGCGCTACATGTTCCTGGGCATGGAGGCGATCGACGCCGAGGGGCTGGATCTCTACCGGAAGCGAGTAAGCCCAGACGACAATTTCCGGGCGCTGGAAGTGGCCCGCGAGATGGGGATCATGGTGGCGATCAACCTGATCGTCGACCCCGCCTGGGACAAGGAACGATTCCGCGTCGTCCGGGAATTCGCCCTGGCGGTGCCGGAGATCGTCCACCTGACGGTGATGACGCCGTACCCCGGCACGGAGATCTGGCACACCGAGGCCCGCCAGCTGACGACGCGCGACTACCGGCTCTTCGACATCCAGCACGCCGTCGTGCCGACGAAGCTGCCCCTGGAGGAGTTCTACCGGGAGCTCGTCCGCACCCAGGCGGTCATCAACCGCAAGCACCTGGGGCTGAGCAACGCCATCGGGGCCATGGGCGTACTCGGCCGCAACCTGGCGCGCGGCCAGACCAACTTCGCCCGCATGCTGTGGAAGTTCGGCCGGGTCTACAACGCCGGCCGCCAGCTCGCCGACCACCGGCGCCCCGTGGAGTTCGAGCTGCCGCTCCCTCAGCGCCGGACGGCACCGCCGGGGCGCCAGGAGCTGTTCATCCACACCCGGGCGCAGGCGCACCCGGCCCGCCGCCCGGACCCGGACCCCGAGCCGGACGGGGTCTGATCCCGGCGCGGCGCTACTCCGTGGGGGGCGCCCCGAGCAGCCACAGCGTGCCGTGCTCGATGGTGAACTGCACCTCGCACGGCCCCCGGTGGTGCGCGGCCAGCCGGTGCAGGCACGCGGTCAGCCGGGCGTACGCCTCCGGGTCGAGCTCCGCCAGGTCGCGCAGCGGCAGGGCGGGGCGGGCGCCCGAGACGACTTCCCTGCCCTGGGCGTTGGGCAGGTAGCGGCCTTCCCCCTCGGCACGCGGGTCCCGGCCCAGGGCCGCGAGGCCACTGCCGGAGTCGGGGCCGAGGTTGCCGAACACCATGGTCTGGACGGTGACGGCGGTGGCGGTCGCGGCGGTGGCGGTCGCGGCGGTGCCGCGGCCGTCCGGGTCCGTGTCCGGGTCCAGATCCAGGTCCGGGTCGCGGTCCGGGTCGCGGTCCGGGTCCGGGATGTGCGCGAAGGCGGCGAGGACGGCCCGGCGGAGCTGCTCGGCGGGCTCCTGGGGGAACTCCTCCCCCGTGGTCTCGGCGATGACGTCCTTGAAGCTCTCCACGGTCCGGATGAGATCGGACGTGTCCAGCCGACTGTCGTCGGGCACCCGGTGCTGCCGTTCGATCCCGTTGAGGACACGCTCGAAACGGGCGGGGTCCACGCCCATCACCGTCGTACCGAACATCTGGACAAGGCGGCGGTAGGAGTCCCAGGCGAAGCGCTCGCGGTCGGGGGTCTTGCCGAGGCCCAGGACGGCGTAGTCGTTCAGCCCGAGGTCGAGGACGGTCTCCATCAGCCCCGGCGCGGGGTGCTCGGCGCTCGCCCGGACCGAGAGCAGCAGCGGGTCGTCGACCCGCCCGAGCCTCTTCCCGGCGGTCCGCTCCAGGGCGGCGAGGTGTTCGCCGATCTCCCGGTCCAGGCCGGGCGGCGGCTCGCCCGTGGCGCGGAAGACGCGGCACGCCTCCGTGGTGACGGTGAAGCCGGGCGGGACGGGCAGGCCCATCCGGGTCAGCTCGGCGAGCTCGGCGCCCTTCTCCCCGAGCAGCCCGACCGCGCCGGGCACCCCGGCCGGGGCCTCGGTGAAGTCGTACACGTACCTGGTCGTCATCCGCCGCCTCCCCCGCTCACCGGTGCGGTACGACGGCGACGGGGGCCGCCGCGTCGCGCAGCACCGCGTGGAGCGCGGGGCCGAGGTGCGCGCGCCACCGCAGCCGGCGCCTGCGCAGGCCCAGCACGACCAGCCGGGCGCCCCGCGACGCCTCGGCGAGGGTCCGGCCCGGCCGCCCGGGGCCGTGTTCCCGCGCGACCGGCACGCCCGGGTACCGGCCGGTCCACGCCGCGAGGACGTCGTCGAGCACCTGCTCCCTATCAGCCAGCTGCGCGACGTCGGTGACGAGCCTCAGCCCGCAGCCGTACCGGGCGGCGCAGTCGAAGGCGAAGGCGGCGACGTCGTCGCGCGGCCGGTCCAGGTCCAGGCCGAGCACGACGTCACCGGCCGGATCGCCCGCCCACCGGGCCGGCCGCCCCAGGCTGCGCACTAGGACGACCGGGCGGCGGACGCGTACGAGGACGGCCTGCGAGACCGACCCGGCCACGAAGCCGGTCACGGTCCCGAGGCTCCGCGAGCCGAGCACCAGCAGCTCCGCGTCCTCGCTCGCGTCGCACAGCCGGTCGACGGGGCTGCCGCGGTACGGGGAGGTCTCCACCGCCACCTCCGGATGGCGGCGGCGGACGTGCCCGGCCACGGCGTGCAGCAGCCGCTCGGCACCGCGGCGTTCGCTGCCGCGGTCCGCCACCGGCGTGACGGCGTCGGCGTCGGGACTCCACACGTGCACGAGCCGCAGAGGGCGCCCCCGGGCGAGCGCCTCACCGGCGGCCCAGTCGGCCGCCACCATGCTCTCGCCCGTTTCGTCGACACCGACGGTGACGGTGCGCGCCATCTCGACTCCTCCGGCGTCCGGTCGTCGTCCCCCGTTCCTGTCCCCCGTACCTCCACTGTGCTGCATGAACACGGCACGGCGGCGGCTGACGGGGGCCGGACGTGCACGGCGGGCCCGGGACGGGCACGGTGGCGGCCGGCTCAGTGGCCCCGCCTGATCCACTCCTCCAGGTGGGGCGCCTCGGCGCCGATCGTGGTCGGGTCGCCGTGGCCCGTGCGCACGACGGTGTCGGGCGGCAGGGTGAGCAGCCGGCCGCGGATCGACTCGATGATCGTCGGGAAGTGGGAGAAGGACCGCCCCGTGGCGCCGGGTCCGCCCGCGAACAGCGTGTCGCCGGTGAAGACGGTGCCCAGGTCCGGCGCGTACAGGCAGACGGCGCCCGGGGCGTGTCCCGGTGTGTGCAGGACGGTCAGGTCCGTGCCCGCGACGGTCAGGACCTGGCCGTCGCGCAGTTCGCCGTCCGGCTCTGCGTCCGGGTGGGTCCGCTTCCACAGCGGCAGGTCGTCGGGGTGGAGCAGGACCGGCGCGCCGGTGGCGGCGGCGAGCGCGGGAGCGGCGCCGATGTGGTCGTCGTGGGCGTGCGTGCACACGACGGCCCGCAGGGTCCGGCCGTCGAGGGCGGCCAGGATGGCGTCGGCGTCGTGGGCGGCGTCGATGACGATCGCCTCCGAGCCGTCACCCACGATCCACACGTTGTTGTCGACGTCCCACGTACCGCCGTCGAGGGAGAAGGTGCCGGAGGTGACCAGCCGGTCGACGCGCGCGGCCGTCACAGGACCACCACCGAACGCAGCACGTCGCCCTCGTGCATCCGGGCGAAGGCCTTCTCGACGTCGCCCAGGCCGATGGTCTCGGTGACGAACGCGCCGAGGTCGATACGGCCCTGCTGGTGCAGGTCGATGAGCATGGGGAAGTCCCGCGAGGGCAGGCAGTCGCCGTACCAGGACGACTTGAGCGCGCCGCCGCGCCCGAAGACGTCGAGCAGCGGCAGTTCCAGCTTCATCTCGGGGGTGGGCACCCCGACGAGGACCACCGTCCCGGCCAGGTCGCGGGCGTAGAACGCCTGGCGGTACGTCTCCGGGCGGCCGACCGCCTCGATGACGACGTCCGCGCCGAAGCCGCCGGTCAGTTCGCGGATCGCCTCGACCGGGTCGGTGGAGCGGGAGTTGACGGTGTGCGTGGCGCCCATCGACCTCGCGGTCTCCAGCTTGCGGTCGTCGATGTCGACGGCGATGATCTTCGCCGCGCCGGCCAGCCGCGCGCCGACGATCGCCGCGTCACCGACGCCGCCGCAGCCGATGACGGCGACCGAGTCACCCCGCGAGACCTGGCCGGTATTGATCGCCGCGCCGATGCCGGCCATCACGCCGCAGCCCAGCAGCCCGGCGACGGAGGGGGCGACGGCCGGGTCGACCTTGGTGCACTGGCCGGCCGCCACCAGCGTCTTCTCGGCGAAGGCGCCGATGCCGAGCGCCGGTGCCAGCTCTCTGCCGTCGGCCAGGGTCATCTTCTGCCGGGCGTTGTGCGTGTCGAAGCAGTACCAGGGGCGGCCGCGCAGGCACGCCCGGCACTTCCCGCACACCGCCCGCCAGTTGAGGATCACGAAGTCGCCGGCGGCCACCTCGGTCACGCCGTCGCCCACCGACTCCACGACGCCCGCCGCCTCGTGGCCGAGGAGGAAGGGGAAGTCGTCGTTGATTCCGCCCTGTTTGTAGTGCAGGTCGGTGTGGCAGACCCCGCACGCCTGGATCCTGACGACCGCCTCGCCGGGGCCGGGGTCGGGGATGGTGATGGTCTCGACCCGCACGGGCTCGTTCCGCCCGGGGGCGACGACTCCCTGTACCTGCTGCGCCATGTGACTGTCCTGTCCGCTGAGGTGAATGGACGTGTTCTCGGTACCAGTTTCGGTACGGGGTCGCTCGGGAGGGTGGCGGAACAGATCATTTCGGCCAGCGCGGCGCGGATGGTCCGGGCGGTCCGGGCCGTCCGGGCCGTCCGGGGGGCCTCATCGGTTGCCGCGCCAGCGGGCGTCCCTGCTCTCGTCGTTCAGGACCTCGGCGATGCCGGGGTGGCGTACGGCGTCGAGTTCCCCGTCGGCGAGCAGGCCGGCGATGAGGGCGGGGCTCCCGAAGACCTCGGTGGCGCTCAGGTCCCAGTCGGTGAGGACGTACCAGGAGCGGTCCAGGGGCCACCATTGCGCGGGGAAGTGCGTCGCCGCGCATCCATCGGGTGAGCATCCCGTGTCGTAGAACGCCACCGCCTCGCCGAGGCTGCCGCGCCGTACGGTGACCGGGCGGCCGGCGTCATGGATCGCCGCCTGGGCCCAGTAGCACTCGGTGTCCGGGCCGTCGGGGCTGTGGCGAGCCAGGAGCTCGACCAGACGGGCCAGGCACTCCCGGTCGATCTCTCCCGCGGAGGGCCGGTCCACCTCTTCGGGCAGGCCGAGCCCCTCGAAGACCCTCCAGGACGGGGTGTACTCCCAGTCCTCCAGACGCTTGCCGACCCGTGCGAGGAGGTCGTTCCACCGGAGCCGTACCTCTCCTTCGTGGAGGGTGTGGAGCACCCAGCAGCGGTCGGCGAGGCCCTCCTGGGGCTCGTACCCCAGGAGGGCCTCGTCCTGCTCCAGCAGCGCCCGCATCCCGTCCAGCGGATCATCGTCCGGTACGAACTTCACCCTGTCCCCTTGCCTCCGGCTGTCCCCTTGCCTCCGGTCAACCGCTCGAGGCTAGACCATGCGGGCGGTACCGCCCATCGACATCGCCGCCGCCGTGAAGACGGGCTTCCGCTGCATCGGTTCGACTCCGAACGCGGCGCGGCCCGCCTGGGCAGCGGTTCTGCGGTCGTTGTCAGACCCCTCCGCTACGGTGCGGCCCATGGCGAACTTCGTACTGGTCGCAGGCGCGTGGCTCGGATCCTGGGCGTGGGACGACGTGGTGCCCGCGCTGCGGGAGGCGGGGCACGGTGTCCACCCGCTCACGCTGTCCGGCCTCGCCGACAAGCAGACCGTGCCGGCCGGGCGGCAGACGCACGTCCGGGACGTCGTCGAGGAGGTCGAGCGCCTCGATCTGCGGGACGTCGTACTGGTCGGGCACAGTTACTCGGGCATCCCGGTCGGTCAGGCCGCCGGCCGGATCGGGGACCGGCTGGCCCGCGTGGTCTTCGTCGACGCCGACGTTCCGGTCGAGGGCGAGTCGTTCGTCTCCACCTGGTGGGAGGGCCCGGCGAAGCTGGAGGCCGCCCTCGCCCGGAACGGCGGCTTCTGGGCGCCGCTGACCGAGGCCGACTGCGACGGCCAGGGCCTCACCGAGGCGCAGACCGCCCGGCTGGTGGGCGGTGCGACACCGCACCCGGGTGGCTCTCTGGCCGACCCGGCCGTACTGGCCCGGCCGCTCGCCGGGCTTCCGGCGACGTACGTCACGTGCCTGCTCGACGGCCCCGAGCCGCGCGACGAGGTGACGGCGGCGCTGCGGGCCGGCGAACGGTGGCGGCTGGTCGAGATGGACACCGGCCACTGGCCGATGTTCTCCCGACCGGACGAACTGGCGCGGATCCTCCTCGAAGCGGCCGGACAGTGACCGAGGTGCCCTACTGATGGCCACGCGACGACGTGGCCGCTGCCGGGAGTAGGCCTCCGGCGGGTGCCGGCTCGGACGGGGCCGTGGTGAGGGTGAGGACCATGGTGAGGCCGCCGCCGGGGGTGTCCTCTGCGGTGAGGGTGCCGTCCATGGCCTCGACGAAACCGCGGGCGACGGCGAGGCCCAGGCCCACGCCCGCGCCGCGGGGTGCGTCGCCGTAGCGCTGGAAGGGCTCGAAGATGCGGTCCTTCACGTCGTCGGGGACGCCGGGGCCCCGGTCGATGACGCGGACTTCGACGCGGTTGCCCAGCGTGCTGGCGGAGACGACGACGGACGCGGTCTCGGGGCTGTACTTGACGGCGTTCTCGACGACGTTGGCGACGGCCCGCTCCAGCAGGCCCTTGTCCACCGCGACCATCGGAAGGGTTTCGGGGACGTCGAGCTCGACGCTGCCGTCGGGGACGCCGCGAAGCGCCATGGGGACGACCTCGTCCAGGTCGACGGGGCGGATGAGCGGGGTGACGGTGCCGGTCTGGAGGCGCGACATGTCCAGGAGGTTGCCGACGAGGTGGTCGAGGCGGTCCGCGCCGTCCTCGATGCCCGCGAGGAGCTCCGCCCGGTCCTCCTCCGACCACTCGACGTCGTCGGCGCGCAGCGAGCTGACGGCGGCCTTGATAGCGGCCAGGGGCGTACGCAGGTCGTGGCTGACGGCGGCGAGCAGGGAGGTGCGGATCTTGTTGCCCTCGGCGAGTTTGCGGGCCTCCTCGGCCTCGCCGACGAGGCGTTGACGGTCGAGTACGACGGCGGCCTGGGCCGCGAAGGCGCCCAGGACGCGGCGGTCCTCGGCGGGCAGGACGCGCCCGGAGAGGGCGAGGGACACGCGGTCGCCGACGGGCATGTCCACGTCGGCGTCCTCGGGGCGGGCCACCGGGGCGGGGCCGACGCTGCCGGCGCGGGTCCAGGGTTCGACGTCGCTCGCGCGCTCCAGCAGGGCCACCGACTCCATGGAGAAGGTCTCCCGGACCCGCTGCAACAGGGCGTCCAGCGCCGTCTCCCCCCGGAGCACGCTCCCCGCGAGGAACGACAGCACCTCGGACTCGGCGCGCAGGCGCGCGGCCTGATGGGTGCGGCGGGCCGCCACGTCGACCACCGAGGCCACGGACACGGCGACCCCGAAGAAGACGGCGATCGCGACGATGTTCTTCGGGTCGGAGACGGTGAGCGTCTGCACGGGCGGCGCGAAGAACCAGTTCAGCAGCAGTGAGCCCACCGCGGCCGAGGCGAGCGCCGGCCACAGGCCGCCGAGCAGCGCCGAGGCCACGGTCAGCGACAGGCACAGCAGCATGTTGTTGGCGAGGCCGAGGTCCGCGTCCGCGTAAGTGAGCGGGAGCGTGAGCAGCACCGGCCCGAGGACACCGGCGAGCCAGCCCAGGATCACGCGGGTGCGCCCGAGCCGCGCCCGGCTCGCGACCGGGAGCCGGCGGCGGCCCTTGGCGGCCTCGTCGTGGGTGACGATGTGGACGTCGAGGTCGGGACCGGAGTCGCGGGCGACCGTCCCGCTCACGCCGGGGCCCAGGACGTTCTGCCAGGCGCGGCGCCGGCTGACACCCAGGACGATCTGGGTGGCGTTGACCCCGCGCGCGAACTCCAGCAGCGAGGAGGGCACGTCCTCGCCTATGACGTGGTGGAACGTGCCGCCGAGGTCCTCGACGAGGGTGCGCTGGACCGCGAGTTCCTTCGGGGAGGCGGAGGTCAGCCCGTCGCTGCGGGCGACGTAGACGGCGAGGACCTCCCCGCCGGCGCCCTTCTCGGCGAGGCGGGCGGCCCGGCGGATGAGCGTGCGGCCCTCGGGGCCGCCGGTGAGCCCGACGACGATGCGCTCGCGCGAGCCCCAGATCTTCGAGACGCGGTGCTCGGTCCGGTACTCCTGGAGGTACTCGTCGACGCGGTCGGCGGTCCACAGCAGGGCGAGCTCGCGCAGCGCGGTGAGGTTGCCGGGGCGGAAGTAGTGGGACAGGGCCGCGTCGACCTTGTCGGGCTGGTAGATGTTGCCGTGGGCCATGCGGCGGCGCAGGGCCTGTGGCGACATGTCGACCAGCTCGATCTGGTCGGCGCGGCGGACGACCTCGTCGGGGACGGTCTCCCGCTGCCGGACGCCGGTGATGGACTCCACGACGTCGCCCAGCGATTCCAGGTGCTGGATGTTCACCGTGGACACGACGTTGACGCCGGCGGCGAGCAGCTCCTCGACATCCTGCCACCGCTTGGCGTTGCGCGAGCCCGGCACGTTGGTGTGCGCCAGCTCGTCCACGAGCGCGACGGCCGGCCGGCGTTCCAGGACGGCGTCGACGTCCATCTCGGTGAAGACGGTGCCGCGGTACGTCAGTTCCCTGCGCGGCACCTGCTCGAGACCGTGCAGCATCACTTCGGTACGCGGCCGGCCATGGTGCTCCACGAAGGCGACCACGCAGTCGGTGCCCCGCTCCATCCGGCGGTGTCCCTCGGAGAGCATGGCGTACGTCTTGCCGACGCCCGGCGCCGCGCCGAGGTAGATCCGTAGTGTTCCGCGTCCCATGATCCCGACTTTACGAGTCGCCGCCGACATCCGATATGTCGCGCGTTTCCGCCTCGAAGCGGTAGCCCATGCCGGGTTCGGTGATGAAGTGGCGGGGATGGGAGGGGTCCGCTTCGAGCTTGCGGCGCAACTGCGCCATGTAGACGCGCAGATAGTTGGTCTCCGTGCCGTACGACGGGCCCCAGACCTCCTGGAGGAGCTGCTTCTGGCCGACGAGCCGGCCCGCGTTGCGTACGAGGACCTCCAGCAGGTGCCACTCGGTGGGGGTGAGCCGGACGTCGCGGCCGTCGCGGTTCACCTTCTTCGCCGCCAGGTCGATGGTGAACCCCTCGGTCCGGACCACCACCACGTCCCCGTGGGCGCTGACCGGTTCCGCCCGGCGGATGGCGGCGCGCAACCGGGCCAGCAGCTCGTCCATGCCGAACGGCTTGGTCACGTAGTCGTCGGCCCCCGCGTCCAGGGCCTCGACCTTCTCCTCGGAGGTGTGGCGCGCGGACAGCACCAGGATCGGTACGCGGGTCCAGCCGCGCAGCCCCCTGATGACGTCCACGCCGTCCATGTCGGGCAGGCCCAGATCGAGGACGACCACGTCGGGGTGGCGCGCGGCGGCCAGGTCGAGGGCGGTCGCACCGTCGGGCGCGGCGTCGACCTCGTACCTGCGCGCCTTCAGGTTGATCACGAGGGCGCGTACGATCTGCGGCTCGTCGTCGACCACGAGCACCCGCGTCATAGGGGGCCTGCTTTCTGTAGGGGCATTGCGTACCCGACGGTAGTTCGTCCTGCCGGCGTGCTCGACGGAAGGGCCCGGATAGGGAGCCTCAGTCCTCGCCGATCGGTTTCCGCAGTTCCCTGAGCGCGATGTTCAGCTCGAGGACGTTGACCCGGGGCTCCCCCATGAAGCCCAGGCTCCGCCCGTCGGTGTGGGCGTCGACCAGCTTGCCGACCTCTTCGGCGGAGAGGCCGTTCCGCTGCGCGACGCGGTGCACCTGGAGCCTCGCGTAGGCGGGTGAGATGTGCGGGTCGAGGCCGGAGGCGGAGGAGGTGACGGCGTCGGGCGGCACGTCGGCGGGCCGGACCGGGTGGCCGGGGGTGGAGTTGTCCTCGATGACGGCGGCCTTGGCCTCCTCGACCCACCGCAGGAGCTCGGCGCTGTCACCGGAGCGGTTGGTCGCGCCGGAGACGGTCAGCGCGTACCGGGTGTTGGCGGTGTTGGTGCCGAGGCCGTGGGAGGGGCGCGGCTGGAACCACCTCAGGTCCGGCTCCGGTGTCTTCTCGCCCTTCCCCGGGGGCAGGTCGTAGCGCTGGCCGATGAGTGCGGAGCCGACGACGCTGCCGTCACCGTCGGTGACCTCGGAGCCGTTGGCCCGGTGGTGGAACAGGCCCTGGGCGACGCCGGTGACGGCGAGCGGGTAGAGCACGCCGCAGAGGGCGGTCAGGACGAGCAGGGCGCGCAGCCCCGCGCCGAGCAGTCGGGCGGTGGAGCGGACGGAGTTGTTCATGGCGGGTCAGCCGATTCCGGGGAGGAGGGTGAGCAGCAGGTCGATGAGCTTGATGCCGAGGAACGGGGTGACGAGGCCACCGAGGCCGTAGACCGCGAGGTTGCGGCGGAGCAGCTTGTCGGCGGTGGCCGGGCGGTAGCGCACGCCCTTCAGGGCCAGGGGTACGAGCGCGACGATGACGAGCGCGTTGAAGACGACGGCCGAGAGGATCGCCGACTGCGCCGACGCCAGGCCCATGATGTTGAGCTTGTCGAGGCTCGGGTACGCGGCCGTGAACATCGCCGGGATGATGGCGAAGTACTTCGCCACGTCGTTGGCGATCGAGAACGTCGTCAACGCGCCGCGCGTGATGAGGAGTTGCTTGCCGATCTCGACGATCTCGATGAGCTTGGTCGGGTTGGAGTCGAGGTCCACCATGTTCCCGGCCTCCTTGGCGGCCGAGGTGCCGGTGTTCATCGCCACGCCGACGTCCGCCTGCGCGAGGGCGGGGGCGTCGTTCGTGCCGTCGCCGGTCATCGCGACGAGCTTGCCGCCCGCCTGCTCGCGCTTGATGAGGGCCATCTTGTCCTCGGGCGTGGCCTCGGCGAGGAAGTCGTCGACGCCGGCCTCGTCCGCGATGGCCCTGGCCGTCAGCGGGTTGTCGCCGGTGATCATGACGGTCCTGATGCCCATGCGGCGCAGTTCGCCGAAGCGTTCGCGCATGCCCTCCTTCACGACGTCCTTGAGGTGGATGACACCCAGGACGCGCGCGCCCCCGCCGTCGTCCACGGCGACGAGCAGCGGCGTACCGCCGGCCTCGGAGATGCGGTCCGCGAGCGCCTGTGCGTCTTCGGCGACCCGGCCACCGCGCTCCTTCACCCACGCGATGACCGCAGCGGTGGCGCCCTTGCGGACCGTGCGCCCGTCGACGTCCACGCCGGACATCCGGGTCTGCGCGGTGAAGGCGATCCACTCGGCGTGGGCGAGCTCGCCCCGGTCGCGTTCGCGCAGCCCGTACCTCTCCTCGGCCAGGACGACGACCGAGCGGCCCTCGGGCGTCTCGTCGGCGAGCGACGACAGCTGGGCGGCGTCCGCCAGCTCCGCCTCGGTGGTGCCGTCGACGGGGAGGAACTCCGCCGCCTGCCGGTTGCCGAGGGTGATGGTGCCGGTCTTGTCCAGCAGCAGGGTGGAGACGTCACCGGCGGCCTCGACCGCCCTGCCGGACATCGCGAGCACATTGCGCTGGACGAGCCGGTCCATGCCCGCGATGCCGATCGCCGACAGCAGCGCGCCGATCGTCGTGGGGATCAGGCAGACGAGGAGCGCGGTGAGCACGATGAGGGACGTCTGCGCGTCGGCGCCCGCGTAGACCGCGAACGGCTTCAGCGTCACGACCGCGAGCAGGAAGACGATCGTGAGCGAGGCGAGCAGGATGTTCAGCGCGATCTCGTTGGGCGTCCTCTGCCGGGCGGCTCCCTCCACCAGGTTGATCATGCGGTCGATGAAGGTCTCACCGGGCCGCGCGGTGATCCTGACGACGATCCGGTCGGACAGCACCTTCGTACCGCCCGTGACGGCCGAGCGGTCGCCGCCGGACTCGCGGATGACCGGCGCGGACTCGCCGGTGATGGCGGACTCGTCCACCGAGGCCACGCCCTCCACCACGTCCCCGTCGCCGGGGATGGTGTCGCCGGCTTCGCAGACGACCAGGTCACCGACGCCCAGTGCGGTGCCGGGCACGCGCTCCTCGGCCCCGCCCACGAGTCGGCGGGCCACGGTGTCGGTCCTCGCCCTGCGCAGGGTGTGGGCCTGGGCCTTGCCGCGGCCCTCGGCGACGGCCTCCGCGAGGTTGGCGAAGATCGTGGTGAGCCACAGCCAGGCGGTGATCGCCCAGCCGAACCAGTCGCCGGGGTCCGCGCACGCCAGGGCGGTGGTGACCACGGAGCCGACCAGCACCACGAACATCACCGGCGATTTGATCATCACGCGGGGGTCGAGCTTGCGGATCGCGTCGGGGAAGGACGTGATCAGCTGCCTGGGGTCGAACAACCCCGCTCCGGCGCGACCGACGCGACCATCGCGACCGCTGCGGGGCCCGTGGCCGGGCCCGTGCCCCGTCGGTGTGTCCTGGTGCGGTGCCCTGGTGGCGGTGGCGGCCGTGGACATCGAGTCCTCTTGTTCCCTTACGTCGGTGGTCATGCCGCCAGCCCTTCGGCGAGCGGCCCCAGCGCCAGCGCCGGGACGTAGGTCAGCCCGGCGATGATCGCGATGGTGGCGACGAGCAGCCCCGTGAACAGCGGTTTCTCGGTGCGCAGGGTGCCCGCGGTCTTCGGCACGGCGGTCTGTTCGGTGAGCGAGCCCGCCAGCGCCAGGACGAACACCATCGGGACGAACCGGCCGAGCAGCATCGCCGGCCCGATGGTGGTGTTGAACCAGGGCGTGTCGGCGTTGAGGCCCGCGAAGGCGGAGCCGTTGTTGTTGGCGCCGGAGGTGTAGGCGTACAGGACCTCGGTGAAGCCGTGTGCGCCGGAGTTGGCCATCGAGCCCGCCGTGCCGTCCAGTGCCATCGCGGCGGCGGTGAAGCAGAGCACCAGCGCCGGGGTGACGAGGATGAAGCAGGCGGCGAGCGTGATCTCCCGGGTGGAGATCTTCCTGCCCAGGTACTCGGGCGTGCGGCCGACCATCAGGCCCGCGATGAACACCGCGAGGATCGCCATGATCAGCATGCCGTACAGACCGGAGCCGACACCGCCGGGCGCGATCTCGCCGAGCTGCATGCCCAGCAGGGTGATACCGCCGCCGAACCCGGTGAAGGAGGAGTGGAAGGCGTCCACCGCGCCCGTCGAGGTCAGCGTGGTCGACACCGCGAAGATCGACGAGGCGCCGATGCCGAAGCGGACCTCCTTGCCCTCCATCGCCCCGCCCGCGGCCTCGAACGCCGGGCCGTGGCCCGCGAACTCGGTGGCCCACATCAGCAGGACGAAGCCGAGCCAGATGGTCGCCATCGCGGCGAGGAGCGCGTACCCCTGCCTCAGCGAGCCGACCATCCGGCCGAAGGTCCGCGTCAGCGAGACGGGGATGAGGAGGATGAGGAAGATCTCGAAGAGGTTGGTGAAGGGGTTCGGGTTCTCGAAGGGGTGGGCGGAGTTGGCGTTGAAGTAGCCGCCGCCGTTGGTGCCCAGCTCCTTGATGACCTCCTGCGAGGCGACCGCGCCGCCGTTCCACTGCCGCGTACCGCCCGTGAACTGCCCGACCTCGTGGATGCCGGCGAAGTTCTGGATGACGCCGCAGGCGACGAGGACAAGCGCGCCGACGACGGAGAGCGGCAGCAGGATCCGCACGACGCCCCGGACCAGATCGGCCCAGAAGTTGCCGAGTTCGCCGCCGGGCCGGGTCCGGGCGAAGCCCCGTACGAGCGCCACCGCGACCGCCATGCCGACGGCGGCCGAGACGAAGTTCTGCACCGCCAGTCCACCGGTCTGGAGGAGGTGCCCCATGGCCTGTTCGCCGGCGTACGACTGCCAGTTGGTGTTCGAGACGCACGAGGCGGCGGTGTTGAACGCCTGGTCCGGATCGATGGACACGAAGCCGAGGGAGCCGGGCAGGGCGCCCTGGAGCCGCTGGAGCAGGTAGAGGAAGAGGACACCCACGGCGGAGAAGGCCAGGACACCCCGCAGGTACGCGGGCCAGCGCATCTCGGTGTCGGGGTCGGCGCCGATGGCCTTGTAGACCCACGTCTCGACCCGCAGATGGCGGTGGGAGGAGTAGGCGCGGGCCATGTGGTCGCCGAGGGGGCGGTACACGAGGGCGAGCGCGCCGGTCAGTGCGAGCAGCTGGAGCACAGCCGCGAGGAGAGGACTCATCAGCGCGCTCAGAACCTGTCCGGCTTGAGGAGGGCGAGGACGAGGTAGCCCAGGAGGGCGGCGGCCACGAGGAGACCGACGATGTTCTCGGCAGTCACAGCTTCGCCACCCCCTTGGCGATGAACGCCACCAGCGCGAAGACCGCGACCGTGGCGACGACGAAGGCCAGGTCGGCCATCGTGAGCTCCCGAAGAGGTTCGGATGAAAATCGGACCTCTAGAGGAAAACGCCTTTTTGGCGTGGTGTGACTGTTGTTGACGCCTCGTTTACGGCCGCGAGGTCGGCCTTGACGATCTCCTGACGCCGAGCGGGGTGACTCCGGTGCGGGCCGGAAGGCGCAGCCAGCGTCTCTTCCGCCAGTGCGTAGAGCCCGGCCATGGCGCCCGCTCCCCTCCCGTAGGAGCTTGCCCCCTTACGGTCGCATGCATGACGTGACTATCTCCGGACGGCCTCGGGTGCGGACGCCATCGACGGCAGGGGTGGCCACGACCGCATCCGCGCACGCGCCTGCGACGACGTGGTCATCGGGGCGTCGGCAACGACAAGCTCGACACCGGCAGGACGGTGGGGACCGCAGGCGGCAAGGACCTCCTCAAGGGCGTGCCCGGGAACGACACACTCCAGGCGGGCCCGGCGAACGACCGCCTCGGCGAAGGCCGGAACACCGACCTCTGCGACGGCGAAGCGGGCAGCGACATCGCCGTACGGTGCGAGACCGTCGTCGGTATCCCGTAAAGGCTCAGTCGCAGTAGTGATCCAGGACGTACGGCAGGTGCCGCGCCCAACGCGCATACGTCGCCGCGTCGGGCGCCGTGAGCGTGCAGTCGTACGGCACGTCGTCGACGCACTCGATCAGCAGCGTGCACTGCCTGCCGGCGTCCTTGAGGATGTGCCTGATGCCTGCGATCTCCTCCCAGGGGAAATCGATGCTGACGTCACCGAATCCGACCAGCTTGATCTCGACTCCGCGGGCGTTGATGTCCATGACACGTTCGTCGTCCTCGGCGTGGAACGAGGCAACGTCCTCGACGGTGAGTTCCCAGGTCCTCCCCGGCCCCTCCTCCTCGGTGGGTGCCATCGGGGGCGTGGGCGGGTGCCAGGCGTCCACCGCCCCGGTGAACGCGTCGAGCAGTTGCTCGGTGGTGGGCCGCCGTGCCGGGTCCTTCTCCAGGCAGGCCGCGACGATCCCGCGGACGCCCTGCGGAACCGGTGCGAGATCCGGTTCCGCGTGCACCGTGCGGTACATCAGCATCATCGGCGTGCCCTCGCCGAACGCGCTGCCGCCCGCCGCCGCCACGAGGATGGCGCCGAGGGCGAACACATCGGCGGCGCCCGTCACTTCCCGGCCCTCGGCCTGCTCGGGTGCGAGGTAGCCGGGGGTGCCGAAGGCGTGGCCCGTCATCGTCAGCCGGGTGGACTCGACGGCCCGGGCGATGCCGAAGTCCAGGACCCGTGGACCGTCCGGCGCCATGATGATGTTGCCCGGCTTCAGATCGCGGTGCACGAGCCCGCAGCCGTGCACGGCCTGCAACGCCTCCGCCAGCGCCGCGCCGAGCTGCCTCAACTCCCGCTCCCCCATCGGTCCCTCGGCGCTGATCAGGTCGGCGAGCGTCGGGCCCGGCACATACGCCGTGGCAAGCCAGGGCGGCTCTCCGTCCGGATCGGCGTCCACCACCTGCGCCGTGTAGAAGCCGTCGACCCTGCGCGCCGCGTCCACCTCGGCACGGAACCGGGCCCGGAAGGTCGCGTCCGCGGCCAACTCAGGTCTGGCCACCTTCACCGCCAGCAGACGCCCGCCGCGCGACCGGGCCAGATACACCGTGCCCATCCCGCCCGCGCCGAGTTCCCGTACGACGGCGTACGGCCCTATGCGTTCCACCCGCCCCTCCGTTCCCCTCGGGTTGGTGACCATCAGGATGCCGCCGGGCACGGCCGCGTACTACTGGGCGTTGGCCTCTTTGTATGCGGCGATGACCGGCGCGGGGATGCGTCCGCGGTCGGGCAGCTGGTGGCCGTTGGCGCGGGCCCATGCGCGCACGGCTCGGGTGTCGACGGCTCCTCCGGTCGCAGAGCGGGACGGCTGGGTCGTGGTGTTCTCAGCGGGTTGAGGTGAGGGCTGGAAGGCGACGCCGTGGTCGAGCAGGCCGTCGGGGAACTGGGGGATGGTGGTGCGTCCGCCGAGGACGTCGGTGAGGAAGCCGGTGAGGTTGCCGTCGTAGGTGTGCCACCGGGTGCCGCGGGCCTCGTTGACGGCGACGCGCCAGCTGTCGGGGTCGGCGCCGGGGCCGGTGACCCAGAAGAGATACTCGCCGTTGTCGGTCACGCCGATGGCGAACAGGTGCTCGGGGTCGTGAGGGACCGGATGCACGCCCTCGTTGCAGTCCTTGCGCAGTTGTTCGCGCAGGGTGGCGGGCATGGGGCCGGTGAGGTTGACCCAGGGGGTCGGGGCGTGGGGGTGGTAGAGGTGCAGGAAGTCGCAGAACGCCCCGGGCCCATAGGCGGAGGCCAGCTGCTTGTAGTCGGCCGGCAGCCTCATGCCCAGGAGGGTCTCGACGGCCCGCCAGTCGATGGCCTGCGGGGTGCGGGGCGGGGGGCACAGTCGCGTGAGATCGTTGAGGCCGGTCACGGTGGTAGGGCGGGTATCGAAGGGGACCTTCAGGCGTCGAGTCAGGCGTCGAGTGGGAGTTCCAGCAGTTCCTCCGGCGGCTGGAAGCCGGAGCGTCGCCACAGGGTACTGCTGCGCTCGGACGGCCAGACGATCAGGGTGTCGAAGCCGACGCCGCGGCAGTGCTGCTTCAGCGCCTCCAGGAGGGCCGCGCCTGTCCCCTGGTTCCGCTGCGACGGCGTGACGTAGAAGTTCGTCACGTAGCCGATCGGGAGATGGTCGTGGTACGGCTCCGGCAGCCTCTCGACCAGGGAGAGGAAGACGTGGCCGCGGATCTCGCCTCCGGACTCGGCGACCCAGGCCAGCCAGCGGCCATCGGTGAGCCGGTCGTGGATCCACTGCTCGGTCTCGTCCGGAGGTGGTGCCGGTGACCCTTCTTCGTGGTCCTCTCGCTTGAACCTCCAGCGCAGCTCGGCCAAGCGGCGCGCATCGGCGGGTCGGGCCGGGCGCACGGTGAAGTCTGTGGTCATGGGGCGAGTCTCGCGTCTGCACGGCTCTCAGATGAACTGATTTTGTCCGGCCACAGCCGGCGTTCGCGGTACTTGGTCCCGTCGACCCCGCGGATGGCCGTGGCCGCCGCGCGAGCGGCATCGGCCAGGAGCCGACCGCCAGGCCTCACCGGCCTGGGGCGCCCCGCCGTCCGTACCGCTGCCGACGGCCCCGTACCCTGACCCGGTCATCCCTGCCCAAGCGCGTGAGGAGTCACCATGGGACGTCTGCCCGGTCTGCTGGGGGTCCCTCGGCTGGTGCGGCACTACGGTGCCACCGCGGCCGGTCTTCCGGCCGACGACGAGGTGACGTTCGACGCCCCGGACCCGCGTGTGCGCGCGGCTTGCGAGGCCGTGAGGCAGGGCCGGTACGCCGTGGCGGAGGAGCTGCTCGCGGCCACGCGCGCGGAGGGCGACTGGGCCGCCAGGGCCGATGCCGCCAGGGCGCTCGCGGAGGTCCTGCTCGACAGCCCCGGGCAACTGGAAGACTGGTGCGCGCAGAAGCCCGGCGACCGCGACCTGGCTCTCGTACGCGCCGAGGCGGCCGTCGTCCGGGCCTGGTCCGTACGGACCGCGGCGCGGGCCTCGCACGTTTCGGCCGAGCAGTTCGCCGGCTTCCACGCGCTCCTCACCGATGCCGTACCGGTTCTGGAGGAGGCGGTCGCCCTCAACCAAGGAGACCCCACGCCCTGGGTCACCGTCCTCGCACACGACACCGGGGCCGCCGCGTCCCGGGAGGACTTCGAGGAGCACCTGGCGAACGCCCTGGCCGTAGACCCCCACAACTGGGGCGCCCACGCGCGTGCCGTGCAGTTCCTCTCCGCCAAGTGGTACGGCTCTCACGCAGAGATGTTCGCGTACGCCGAGCGCGTCGCTGCCGCGAGCCCGGAGGGCCATCAGCTGCGGGCGCTGCCGCTCGTGGCACTGGCCGAGCTCGCCCTGGACGAGCGGTTGGACGGCGACGCGGCGACCAAGTACGGGCCGATCGGCCAGGACCGCGTGAACGCGGCGATCACCGCCGCCCTCGCCCTCTCGGCGGCCGGCCCCGTCGGTGATCCGCAGCTGAGCCGCGTCCGCAACCACCTCGCTTGGGCGATGATCCGTGACGGCCGGCCGGCCACCGAGATCCTCGACGTCTTCCGGGCCATCGGGCGGCACGTCACCGCCTTTCCGTGGGCATACCTCGGTGGACTGTCGACGTTCCTGGACTTCCGTAAGGGGGTGCGCGCCCAAGTGGCCAAGGACACTCCGTTCTTCGGCGGTGTGGTGCCCTCGCCGGAGACCCGGACCGCGATGGCCGCCGACGACGCGGGCGACGCCCGCCGGGAGCTGGCCCTGGTGCCCGCGACGGCCGCCCAGGTCGCCAAGGCGGTGCTGCTCACCGGCGTCACCTACCGCACGGCGCCGCTCGGCAACGGCATCACCGTCGTCGAAGCCGCCCCTTCGCAGGAACCCGACACCGGCGGGCGTGGCGGGCGGCGCGGTCTACGCCGCGCCCTCCTCGGTGAGGGCGACCTCGTACGGCTCGCCCGGTCGTTCTCGACCGGCGAGCCGTGGCCCGTACTCGTCGTATCCCGGTACGCCGATCAGTACGGGCTGAGCCTGGTGCGCGACCGCAAGATCCTGACGACGCACTTCTGGCAGGGGCCGGAGGGAATTCCGGCGCAGCAGGAGGCCGCCGAGACCGCCGCGGCGCTCTCGGCGGCCTTCCCCAAGGCCGACGAGCGCCTCCTCACTGCCGCGCTGCGCGCTCCCGGCACGGACCGCGCCCCGCTCGACGCCGCCCTCGCGGCGATGCGACTGCCTGCGCTGCCCGGACAGTACGGCGAGGGGTACGAGATCCTGGCCGACATACCGAAGGCGCGCGTCGTCGCCAAGCGTTCCCTGCGCACGGGGCTGCGGGAGTCTCTGCGCGACAGCCCTTCGGACTCCTCCCGCGAACTGCCGCCGCTGGGCCTGTGACGTAGGGAACGGCCGGCTGGTGCAGCCGCCCCGGCAGGACGCGCACCGCGAGGCCCCCCCGGGGAGGGAAGGACCGCCACACGCCGCACCCCCACGTCGCGCTTCCGAGTGGTTCGGCACCGCCCGTACCGGCATGTGACGCACCATCAGTAAAGTCGGGGGCACGTCGGTACCGGCCCTGCCGGAAGGGAGCACAGGCCGCCGCGGAGCGCCGAGACCAATACTTCGGGGAGCAGCACCTGGCCTGCGAAGACACCGTTCAGGAGCCTTCCCGACGACCTTGCTGGGAGACACCGTTGAAGATGCTCATCAATGTGCCCGAGACCGTCGTCCCCGACGCGCTGCGCGGGATCGCGGCCGCGCATCCCAAGCTGACCGTGGACGTGGAGAGCCGGATCGTCGTGCGGCGTGACGCCCCGGTCGAGGGGAAGGTGGCGCTGGTGTCGGGGGGCGGGTCCGGGCACGAGCCGTTGCACGCCGGGTTCGTCGGGGTGGGGATGCTGGCGGCGGCAGCGGCGGGGGAGGTGTTCACGAGTCCCGTGCCCGACCAGGTGGTGCGGGCCGCGGCGGCCGTGGACAGTGGGCGCGGTGTGCTCTTCGTGGTGAAGAACTACACCGGGGACGTGCTGAACTTCGAGATGGCGGCCGAGCTCGCCGAGGACGAGGGCATCCAGGTCGCCAAGGTGCTCGTGGACGACGACGTGGCGGTGGCCGACAGTACGTACACGGCCGGGCGGCGCGGGACCGGGGCCACCCTGTTCGTGGAGAAGATCGCCGGTGCGGCCGCCGAGGAGGGTGCGCCGCTGGAGCGCGTGGAGGCGATCGCGCGCCGGGTGAACGCCGCGTCGCGCAGCTTCGGGGTGGCACTGAGCGCGTGCAGTACGCCCGCGAAGGGCGGGCCGACGTTCGATCTGCCGCCGGGCGAGCTGGAGCTGGGCGTCGGCATCCACGGCGAGCCGGGGCGCGAGCGGCGGGCCATGATGACGTCGCGGGAGATCGCCGACTTCGCCGTCGACGCCGTCCTGGAGGACCTGCGGCCCGGCGGGCCGGTGCTGCTGCTGGTCAACGGCATGGGTGCGACACCGCTGCTGGAGCTGTACGGGTTCAACGCCGAGGTGCACCGGGTGCTGCGTGAGCGCGGCGTGCCGGTGGCCCGTACCCTCGTCGGGAACTATGTGACGTCGCTGGACATGGCGGGCTGCTCGGTCACGCTGTGCGAGGCCGACGAGGAGTTGCTGCGACTGTGGGACGCGCCGGTGCGGACGGCCGCCCTGCGCTGGGGGATGTAAGGACGTGATGACCGTGACGCTCGACGTGGAGTTCTTCCGGCGCTGGATGGCGGCCGCCGCCGCGGCCGTGGAGCGCGAGGCGGACCGGCTCACCGAGCTGGACGCGGCCATCGGCGACGCCGACCACGGGGCCAACCTGCGGCGCGGGTTCGCGGCGGTGGCCGAGGTGCTGGACAAGGAGCCGCCCGCGGCTCCCGGCGCGGTGCTCATGCTCGCCGGGCGGCAGCTCATCTCGACCGTGGGCGGCGCGTCGGGGCCGCTGTACGGCACGCTGCTGCGGCGCGCCGGCAAGGCCCTGGGCGACACCGCCGAGGTGACGCCCGGTCTGCTGGCCGAGGCGCTGCGCGCGGGCGTGGCCGCGGTGGCGCAGCTCGGCGGGGCGAAGGCCGGTGACAAGACGATGCTCGACGCGCTGGAGCCGGCCGTCGAGGCGCTGGCCGCCGCGGCGGACGGCACGGCGGACGAGGCCTTCGGGGCGGCCGCGCGGGCCGCCGAGGAGGGTGCCCTCGGGACCGTACCGATGCAGGCGCGCAAGGGCAGGGCCAGCTATCTCGGGGAACGCAGCGTCGGACACCAGGACCCGGGCGCGGCGTCCTCGGCCCTGCTGATCGCGGCGCTGGCGGAAGCGGAGGCCGCCCGATGAGCGCCGGGCCCGTGGGCATCGTGCTGGTCTCGCACAGCGCGGCGGTCGCGTCGTCCGTCGCCGAGCTGGCCAAGGGCCTCGCGGGCGGTGGCGGGACCGCGCCCGTGGCCCCCGCGGGCGGCACCCCGGACGGCGGTCTCGGCACCAGCGCCGAGCTGATCACCGAGGCGGCGGCGTCGGTCGACGCCGGGGCGGGCGTCGCCGTCCTCGTCGACCTCGGCAGCGCCGTGCTGACGGTGAAGGCGCTGCTCGCGGAGGGCGACGAGCTCCCCGAGGGCACGCGCCTGGTCGACGCGCCCTTCGTGGAGGGCGCGGTGGCGGCCGTCGTCACCGCCTCGGCGGGCGGCGACCTGGAGGCCGTGGTGGCGGCCGCGTCGGAGGCGTACGGCTATCGCAAGGAGTGACCGATTGCGGGACGGGTTGTGATGTACCTGGTCAACGCACTAGTGTCGCAGGGCCTTGGTGTACGGGAAACCGGTGCGGTACCGGTGCGGCCCTCGCCACTGTGATCGGGAAGTCCGGCTCCACTCCCGGGGAAACCACCCCGGGAAGCCACTGGAACACCACGGGAGACCGTGGTGTCCGGGAAGGCGGAGCCGCGGCGTTGCATGACCCGTCAGCCAGGAGACCGGCCAGGGCGCGTTGTCCATCCACGAGGTGCTGGAGAGGGTCTCCCACATCATGCATATCGCCGAGGGGTACCTGCCCCCTGTGCACGCGGTCGCCTGGACCGTCGCCGCCGCTCCCTTCGTCGCCCACGGCGTCCGCGCCCTGACCCGCGAGGTCAAGGCCCATCCCGAATCGACTCTCCTGCTCGGCGCGTCCGGCGCCTTCACCTTCGTCCTGTCCGCCCTGAAACTGCCGTCCGTGACGGGCAGTTGCTCCCACCCCACGGGGACGGGGCTGGGCGCGATCCTGTTCCGGCCGCCGATCATGGCGGTGCTCGGCACCATCACGCTCCTCTTCCAGGCGCTGCTGCTGGCGCACGGCGGGCTCACCACGCTCGGCGCCAACGCCTTCTCGATGGCGGTCGTCGGGCCGTGGGCGGGCTTCGGGACGTACTGGCTGCTGCGCCGTTCCGGCGTGCCGCTGATGGTGAGCGTGTTCTTCGGGGCGTTCGTCGCCGACCTGTCCACGTACTGCGTCACCAGCGTCCAGCTCGCGCTCGCCTTCCCCGACCCGGCGAGCGGCTTCGCCGGGGCGCTGGCGAAGTTCGGTTCCATCTTCGCCGTCACGCAGCTTCCCCTCGCCGTGAGCGAGGGCCTGCTCACCGTGCTGGTGATGCGGCTGCTGACCCAGTCCAGCAAGGGCGACCTGGCCCGCCTCGGTGTCCTGTCCGCGAAGCCCGCGACGAAGGAGGCCGTGGCCCGATGAGCCGTAACGCCAAGATCAACACGCTGCTGCTGCTCGTCGTCGTCGCGCTCGCCGTGCTCCCGCTCGCGCTGGGCATGGGCGACCACAAGGAGGAGCCGTTCACGGGCGCGGACGCGCAGGCCGAGACGGCCATCACGGAGAACAAGCCGGACTACGAACCGTGGTTCAGCCCGCTGTACGAGCCGCCGTCCGGTGAGATCGAGTCGGCGCTCTTCTCGCTGCAGGCCGCGATCGGCGCGGGCGTGCTGGCGTACTACTTCGGGCTGCGGCGCGGTCGCAGGCAGGGTGAGGCGCGGGCGCTGGACCGGACCACACCTGCCGCCCGGACGGCCGACGAGGCCGAAGTCGCCGAGACGGTCGAGTAACCGCCGGTGCTGCCGATCGACGCGGCGGCGCACAGCAGTCGCTGGCGCCGCCGTCACCCGTGCGAGAAGGCCGTGCTCGGCTTCGGTCTGACGGTCCTCGCGATCTGTCTGCCGCCGTGGCCGGGGGCCGTGCTGGTGGCCGCCGCCACCCTCGCCGTGCTGCTGGGCCCGGCGGGTGTCGGGCGCCGGCAGCTGTGGCGCGCGTTCCGCGTCCCGCTGGGCTTCTGCGTCACCGGGGCGGTCCCGCTGCTGTTCCAGGTCGGCGGGGCCGAGGGATGGGTGGCGCTCGCGCCGGACGGGCCGGTGCACGCCGGGCGGCTGCTGCTGCGGACGTCGGCGGCGTCGCTCGGGGTGCTGCTGTTCGCGTTCACCACGCCGGTCTCGGACGTGCTGCCCCGGCTCGTGCGGGCGGGGGTGCCGGCGCCGGTCGTGGATGTGGCCCTGGTGATGTACCGGATCAGTTTCCTGCTGCTGGACGCCGTGCGGCGGATCCGGGAGGCGCAGGCGGCGCGGCTCGGGCTGACCAGCCGGGCGGCCGCCTGGCGGTCGCTGGCGGGCCTCGGCGCGACGGCGTTCGTCCGCGCCTTCGACCGGGCGGCGCGCCTCCAGACCGGGCTGGCCGGGCGCGGTTACGACGGCACGCTGCGCGTGCTGGTGCCGGAGGCGGCGGTCTCCCGCCGGTTCCTGGCCGCGACGGGCGCCCTGCTCGCGGGGCTCGTCGCCCTCACCCTCGTACTCGAAAGGTTCCTGCCATGACCCTGCATCGTGACGCCGTCGTGGAACTGGTCGGTGCGGGATTCGCCTACGACGACGGGCCCGCCGTGCTGTCGGGCATCGACTTCGCCGTGCCGGAGCGGCGCGCGATCGCGCTGCTCGGCCGCAACGGCAGCGGCAAGACGACGATGCTGCGGCTGCTGAGCGGTGGCCTGCGGTGCGTGAGCGGGCGGCTGCGGCTGGCGGGCGAGGACGTGTCGTACGACAGGGCGGGGCTGACCCGGCTGCGGACGACCGTGCAGCTGGTGGTGCAGGACCCGGACGACCAGCTGTTCGCGGCGTCGGTCGGGCAGGACGTCTCGTTCGGTCCGATGAACCTGGGGCTTTCGGAGCCGGAGGTGCGGGAGCGCGTGCGCGAGGCCCTGGAGGCGCTGGACATCACGGCGCTGGAGGACCGGCCGACGCATCTGCTGTCGTACGGGCAGCGCAAGCGGGCGGCGATCGCGGGCGCGGTCGCCATGCGGCCCCGGGTGCTGATCCTCGACGAGCCGACGGCGGGCCTCGACCCGCACGGCCAGGAGCGGCTGCTGGAGGTGCTGGACCGGCTGCGGGAGTCCGGGACGACGGTCGTGATGGCCACGCACGACGTGGACCTGGCGCTGCGCTGGGCGGACGACGCGGCGGTGCTCACCCCGGACGGCCTGCGCACCGGCCCGGTGGCCGAGCTCCTCGCGGACGCCGCCCTGCTGGACGCGGCCCGGCTGCGCCGCCCGTGGGGCATGGCGGTGGCCCGGGTGCTGCGGGACCGGGGCCTGCTGGGTGCGGGCGAGCAGGGTCCGCGCACGCCGGAGGAGCTGGAGGAGTGGGCGGCGGCGGTGCGGGGCGCGTAGGCCCGGCGGTACGGCGGGCTCAGGTCGGCGGGCCCGGCGCTGCGGCGGGCTCAGGTGGGCGGGCCCGGCACGGGTGCCGGGGCGTCGGCGGGGGCTCCCCTGGCTTCCGCCGCGGAGGGCTCGAAGCCGGCCAGCATCTGCTCCAGCGCCTGCTGGTCCGGTCCGATGAACGGGTCGGCGCCCGGCGCGCCGCTGATCGTGTCGATCATCAGGGGCGTGAGCCCGGTGGCCGGTGGCAGGTGCGTGCTGAGCACCACCTCCGGGTCCATCTCCCGCACCGGCCGGATCGTCGCGAGGTACTTGTCGACGTCCACGTTGTGCACCCAGGGGCTGTCCGCGGTGGCCCACAGCAGCTGCCCGGCGCGCAGGTCCTCGGGGGCGACCGCGTCGGCGGTGCCGCCGTCGGCGAGCTCGGCGCTGGGCATCGGTGCGCCGAAGCAGTCGGAGGTGAAGCAGGTGCGCGAGCGGTCGTCGTAGAAGCCCACCGTCACGGGGCTGTCGTAGAGCGGTGGCCGGAACGCCGCGAGCGTGCGGTCGCCGACGTCCAGGGACTGCCCGGGGTTCAGCAGGAAGACCCGGTCGAGGGGCAGCGGGCGCTCGGTGGACATGATGCCCGCGCCGACGAAGGTGGTGACGACCCGCGCCCGCGGGGCGGCCTCCAGCAGGGCGAACAGCCCGCCGGTGTGGTCCCGGTCGGGGTGCGTCAGCCAGATCCACCGCACATCGGCGGGGTCGACGGCCGAACCGAGCAGTTCCAGGAAATCGCGGTCGGGCAGGCCGAGGCCGGTGTCCACGACGACCGGCTCCGCAGCGTGCAGGACGAACGCGTTGACCGGCAGGAAGCCGATCGCGGGTACTTCGAGGCAGTCCGCGAGGACGGTGACATCGCGGCCGGCTTTCAGATGGGTCATGGCGGAGCTCCGATGCTCCTGGGGTATGGGGCGTCCTCCCTTCCATGGTGATACCGCCGGGGTGCGCGGCGCAGCTCGCGCCGGTCACGCCCCCTGCCCGAGGCCCGTGGCGTAGGCGGCGGCGAACTCCGCCGCGCCCAGCGCGGCCCGGACGCGTGCCGTGACGCGGTCGACGTCGGCGCGCTCGGCGTCCGGCAGCGGTGCCCCGGCCCGCTCCCGGAGGCGGGCCGCCGCGCCGAGGAGGCGGGCGGCGCGGGACGGGCGGCCGGTGAGGGCGTGGGCGCCGGCCAGGCCCTCGAAGGCGAGGGCCAGGGCCCGGGGGTCGCCGGCCGAGCGGGCGGCGGCGAGGCCCTCGCGGTGCAGGGCCAGGGCCGCCGGCCCGTCGCCGCGCTGCTCGGCGACGAAGCCGAGCTCGGCCAGCAGCAGGGCGGGGCCGGGCCCGAAGGCGACCCCGCGGTGCCAGTCGAGAGCCTTGCGCAGATACGTTTCGGCGCGGTCGAGGCGGCCTTCGCGCCGCGCGCCGAGGGCCAGCCCCATCTCGGCGTGGACCTCCCCCGCGGTGTAGCCCTCCTCGGCCGCCAGGTGCTGCGCCCGCTCGTGGAGCCGCTCCGCGTCCCGGAAGTCCCCGGTCAGAAGGGCGAGCCTGCCGAGCCCGGTGAGCCGGTCGGCGGCGGCCGTCCGGAAGCCGAGCTCCTCGGCGAGGCGCAGCCCCTCCCGGTGGAGCCGCGCGGCCCGCTCGTACGCGCCGGTGATCTCCGCCAGGGCCGCCATCGGGTACGTGGTCGACAGCAGGCCCCAGCGGTCGCCGAGTTCCCCGAAGAGCGCCAGGCTCTCCTCCCCGTGGACGCGTACGCCGTCGAGGTCACCGCGCAGCAGCGCCTGCCAGGCCCGGGTGCCGGTGGCCGCGGCGACGCCCCACCGGTCGCCGTCGGCGCGGAAGCCGGCCAGGGCGCGCTCGACCAGGTCCTCGCTGCGCGCCAGGTCGCCGCCGCTGTGCAGCAGCGCGTGGCCGAGGAACCAGCGGCTCCGGTCGTCGGCTCCGTCGTCCTGTTCCGGGGCGTGGCCTCCGGCGAGCACCGTGAAGCCGGCGTGCCGGGCGGCGGCCTGCCGGCGGAGGTCCGCGGGGGCCCCGTCGGCCAGGGCCAGGCACTGGGCGAGAGAGCGCACGGCCTCGCCCAGTCGGCCGCGCAGGAACCAGTACCACGTCAGGGCGAGGGCGAGCCGCAGCGCGTCGGGCGCCTCCCGTCGGCGTACGGCGTGGTCGAGGGCGGCGCGCAGATTGGCCGTCTCCCGGTCGAGGCGCTCCAGCCACCGCTGCTGGCCGGGGCCGTGGAGCCCGGGGGCGGCCCGCTCGGCGAGCGCGGTGTAGTACGCGTGGTGGCGCAGGCCCATGGCCTCGGTCTCGCCCGCCTCGGCGAGGCGTTCGCGGGCGTACGCCGCGACCGACTCGGCGAGGCGGTAGCGGGGAGCCGGGCCGTCCGACCCGCCGACGCCCGACCCACCGACACCCGACAGGCTGACGCCCGACACGCTGACGAGGGAGCGGTCGACCAGGCGGACGAGCGGGTCGAGCGCGTCGCGGTCGTGACCGCACACCGCCTCGGCGGCCTCCAGGGTGCAGCCGTCGGCGTGGACGGCGAGCCGGCGCAGGACGGCACGCTCGTCGTCGCCGAGCAGCTCCCAACTCCAGTCGATGACCGCCCGCAGGGTCCGCTGGCGGGGCGGTACGCCACGCCGGCCGCCGGCCAGCAGGCGGAACCGGTCGTCGAGGCGCGCGGCCAGCTCGTGCACGCCGAGAGCGCGCACCCGGGTGGCGGCCAGTTCCAGGGCGAGGGGGATCCGGTCGAGGCGGCGGCAGAGGGTCGCGACGGCCTCGGCGTTGTCGGGGCCCACGGCGAAACCGGGCGCGGCGGCCGCGGCCCGGGCGGCGAACAGCCGCTCGGCGTCGGCCTGTTCCAGCGGCGGAACGGTCCACACGGCCTCGCCCGGCACCCCGAGCGGCTCCCTGCTGGTGGCCAGGACGCGCAGACCGGGGGCGGTCGCCAGGAGGCGGTGGGTCAGGTCGGCGACGGCGTCGACGACGTGTTCGCAGTTGTCCAGCACGAGGAGCATCCGCCGCGAGCGCAGCGCCTCCTCCAGCCCGAGCCCGCTGTCCTCGCGGATCCCGAGCGCGGCGCTCAGCTGCTCGCCGACGTCGCCGGATGCGGCGAGGCCGACGAACCGGACGTCCTCCTCGGCAGGTCCGTCCGGCCGCCCGGGGGCGGTGAGCGTGGCGGCCGTCTCCTCGGCCAGCCGGGTCTTGCCGACACCGCCTGGCCCCGTGAGCGTCACCAGGCGGTGGGTGACGAGCAGTCCGCGTACGGCGGCGAGGGCGGCGGCCCGGCCGACGAGGTCGGTGAGCTGCCCGGGCGCGGCAAGCGGTGCGGCCTGCGGGAGCGCCGCGCCCACGGTTCCCGGGGCCGGGACGGGCAAGCCGGGAGTTGCCGGGCCCGGGACGGGCAGGTCCGCAGTTCCCGGGCCCGGAACGGGCAGGTCCGCAGTTCCCGGACCCGGAACGGGCAGGTCCGGGGCTCCCCGGCCCGGCGGCGACAGCTCCGGGTCCTGGCGGAGGATCGCCGTGTGCAGGGCGGCCAGCTCCGGGCCCGGGTCCACGCCCAGTTCGTCCGCGAGCCGCTCCCGCAGGTCGGCGTACGCGGCCAGCGCCTCGGCCTGCCGTCCCGCCCGGTACAGCGCGCGCAGGTGGGCGGCGCGCAGGTGTTCGCGCAAGGGGTGCCGGGCGGTCAGCTCGCCGAGCTCGCCCACGAGCGCGTGGTGCTCCCCCAGCTCCAGACGAGTCTCGGCCAGCGCTTCGAGGGCGGTGAGCCGCTCCTCCTCCAGCCGGTGCGCGGCGTTCCGTACGGCGTCGGCGTCGGCGCCCTCGCCCGCCTCGGCGCCGCCGTCGGTGAGGCCCGCGTACGCCTCGCCCGTCCAGAGCGCGAGGGCCTCCGTGAGCAGGCCCGCCCGCGCCGCCGGGTCCCCGGTGCCGTACGCGGACGCGACGAGGGCGGCGAACCGGCCGGCGTCCGTGTCGTCGGCGCCCGCCCGCAGGAGGTAGCCGGGCGGGCGGGATTCCACCAGCGCCTCGGCGCCCGGCTCGGCCCGCCCGAGGGCGCGGCGCAGGCGGGACACCTTGGTCTGCAGGGCGCCGGCCGGGTTGCGGGGCGGGCGGTCGCCCCACAGGTGGTCCACCAGCCGGTCGGTGGAGACAGGCCGGCCCGCGTGGACGAGGAGGTGGGCGAGGAGGGCGCGGATCTTCGCCTCGGGGATGTCGACCGGTCTTCCGTCGCTCGTCAGGACGGTGAGCGGACCCAGTAAGGAGAAGTACACGGGCGACACCGTAACGACAGTGATCCGCCAGGACTCCGACAGGGCCGGTCGGCACCTTGTTCCCACCGGACCACCCGCCTTTTCAAGGAGCCTGTGATGACGACGGACAACTCCACCTCCACGTACACGTACGAGAGCGACGGGCCGGCCGCGGTGGCCGTGATCGGCCTCGGGCAGATGGGCACGCGGCTCGCCCAGGCGTTCCTCGCCGCCGGGTACCGCACGACGGTGTGGAACCGCACCGCCGCCAAGGCCGACGCCCTGGTGGTCCAGGGAGCCGTCCGGGCGGCGAGTGCCGCCGAGGCCATCGAGGCGGCCGACCTGGTGGTGGTGTGCCTCCCCGACTACGGCACGGTCGGCGACGTGCTCCAGCCGGCGAACGCGGCGAACGCGGCGGGCGCGACGGGCGCGGCGGGCGGCCTGCGCGGCAAGGTCCTGGTGAACCTGACGTCCGGCACGCCGGAGGACGCGCGCGAGATGGCCGGCCTGGCGTCGGGGCTCGGCGCCGCGTACCTGGACGGCGCGGCCATGAGCGGGACGCGGCTGGTGGGACGGCCGGAGGCGCTGTTCGTCCTCAGCGGCTCCGCGGACGCCTTCGCCGCGCACCGCGAGGTACTCGGCGCGCTGGGTAACTCGGTGCACCTGGGGGCGGACCCGGCGCTGGCCGCGGTGTACGACACGGCGCTGTTCGGGCTGGCCTGGGGCGCGCTGGCGGGCTTCCACCACGCCGTCGCCCTGGCGGGCGCGGCGGGCGTGGAGCCGCCGGATTTCGCGGCGGTGGCGGCGGGTCACATGCCGTTCGTGACGTCCCTGATGACGGAGCACGCCCGCCAGCTCGCGGACGGCCGCTTCCCCGACGACGACGGCACCGTGGACGTGCACGCGGCGGCGATGGAGCACCTGGTCCTCGCGAGCCGCGCCGAGGGGGTCGGCGCGGAGCTGCCGGAGCTGGTGAAGTCGCTGCTGGAGCGGGCCTCGGCCGACGGGTACGGCGCGGCCGGCATCGCGAGCGTCGGCCGCGTCCTGCGGGAAGGCGCCCGCCATGCGTGAACGGGAAGGGCGGGGGGAACGGGAGCGCGTGACGGTCCTGGGGCTCGGCCTCATGGGTACGGCGATCGCCGAGGCGTTCCTCGCCGCCGGGTACCGCACGACGGTGTGGAACCGCACCGCCACCAAGGCCGACGCCCTGGTGGCGCAGGGAGCCGTACGGGCGGCGACCGCCGCTGAAGCGATCGAGGCGGCCGACCTGGTCGTCGTGCCGCTCCTCGACACCGCCGCCGTACGGGAGACCCTCGCGACCGCGGCCGCGGTGCTGTCCGGCCGCACGGTGGTGAGCCTGGCGAACGGCTCGCCGGAGGAGGCGCGGGAGCTCGCGGCGTGGGTGGCGGCGCAGGGCGCGCGGCACCTGGACGGCACGATGATGGCGCTGCCGCAGTCGGTCGCCACGCCGGACGCCTTCTTCCTCTACAGCGGCGCCGAGGAGGCGTTCGTCCGGCACCGTGCCGCGCTGCGGGTGATGGCCACCGCGCACTACCTCGGGGCGGACGCGGGACTGGCGGAGATCCACTCGCTGGCGCTCCTCGGCACGGGGTACGCCGCGCTCACCGGCTTCCTGCACGCGGCCGCGCTGCTCGACGCCGTGGGGGGCCTGGCGCCGGAGGCCTTCGCCCCGCTGGCGGCGGGGTGGCTGCGCGGGATGGCGGACTTCCTGCCGGAGGTCGCGGCAGAGGCCGCCTCGGGCTCGTACGGGAACGGCGTCTCCACCGTCGACCTGAACCGGGTCGCGGTCGGCCATCTCCTGCGGCTCGGCCGGACGCACGGCGTCGACTCCGCGGTGCACGAGCCGCTGATGGCACTGCTGGAGGGCCGGGCGGCCGAGGGGAAGGGGGCGGAGAGCTTCTCCTCCGTCTTCGAGCTCCTCAGGGCGGGGGCGCGCCGCACGTAGCGCACGTCACGCCGGGACCCTTATGCAACTTGTTGCACAAGCTGTCCGGCGTCGTCTACAACTGGTGCGACGACACCCCGCCGAGGAGGCCCCCATGACCCCGACCCAGAGCCGGAGCCAGAGCCCGAGCCCGTACCCGCATCTGCTCAGCCCGCTGGACCTCGGGTTCACCACCCTGCCCAACCGCGTGCTCATGGGGTCGATGCACGTAGGGCTGGAGGAGGCCGAGAACGGTTTCGCGCGCATGGCGGCCTTCTACGCCGAGCGCGCCCGGGGCGGCGTGGGGCTGATCGTGACCGGCGGCATCGCGCCGAACGACGCGGGGCGGCCGTACGAGGGCGGGGCCAAGCTCACCACCGAGGAGGAGGCGGCGAAGCACCGGGTCGTGACGGACGCGGTGCACGCGGCCGGCGGGCGCATCGCGATGCAGATCCTGCACTTCGGCCGGTACGCCTACCACCGCGACCTCGTCGCCCCCAGCGCGATCCAGGCGCCGATCAGCCCCTTCGTACCGAACGAGCTGTCCGACGCCGAGGTCGAGCAGACGATCGAGGACTACGTGCGCGCCGCCGAGCTGGCGAAGTCGGCGGGGTACGACGGCGTCGAGATCATGGGCTCCGAGGGCTATCTGATCAACGAGTTCATCGCGGCCGCCACCAACCACCGCACCGACCGCTGGGGCGGCTCGTACGAGAACCGGGTGCGCTTCCCGCTGGAGATCGTCCGCCGGACGCGCGAGCGGCTCGGCGAGGAGTTCATCCTCATCTACCGGCTCTCCATGCTGGACCTGGTGCCGGGCGGCTCGACCCTGGAGGAGGTCGTGGCGCTCGCCAAGGGAATCGAGGCGGCCGGCGCGACGCTGATCAACACGGGGATCGGCTGGCACGAGGCCCGCATCCCGACCATCGCCACCTCCGTGCCGCGCGGCGCGTACACCTGGGTGACGCAGCGGCTGATGGGCGCGGTCTCCGTGCCGCTGATCACCAGCAACCGCGTCAACACCCCGGAGGTCGCCGAGCGGATCCTGGCGGAGGGGCGCGCGGACATGGTGTCGATGGCCCGGCCCTTCCTCGCCGACCCCGACTTCGTCGCCAAGGCGGCGCAGGGCCGGCCGGAGGCCATCAACACGTGCATCGGCTGCAACCAGGCGTGCCTGGACCACACCTTCAGCGGGAAGATCACCTCCTGCCTGGTCAACCCGCGCGCCTGCCACGAGACCGAGCTGGTCCTCTCCCCCACCCGGCTGCGCAAGCGCGTCGCGGTGGTCGGCGCCGGCCCGGCGGGGCTCGCCTGCGCCGTGAGCGCCGCCGAACGCGGCCACGAGGTCACGCTGTTCGACGCCGCGGACGAGATCGGCGGACAGCTCAACATCGCCAAGCGGGTGCCGGGCAAGGAGGAGTTCGACGAGACGCTCCGTTACTTCCGTACGCGGCTGGCCGAGAGCGGCGTGGACGTACGCCTGGGCACGTACGCCACCGCCGGGGCGCTCACCGGCTACGACGAGGTCGTCGTCGCGACCGGCGTGACCCCGCGCACGCCCGCCATCGACGGCGTCGACCACCCGAGCGTCGTCAGCTACCTGGACGTCCTGCGCGACGGCGCGCCGGTCGGCGAGCGCGTGGCGGTCGTCGGCGCGGGCGGCATCGGCTTCGATGTGGCGGAGTTCCTGACGGACGGCGGCGAGGGCGCGAGCCGGGACCCGGAGACGTACTTCCGGCAGTGGGGCGTCGACACGTCGTACGCGGGGCGCGGCGGACTGCGCGCCCCCGAGCGCCCGAAGCCGCCGCGCACCGTGCACCTGCTGCAGCGCAAGACGACCAAGGTCGGCGCGGGGCTGGGCAAGACGACGGGCTGGATCCACCGCACGGAGCTCAAGCACCGGGGCGTCACCATGGTGGCGGGCGCCGCGTACGAGCGGATCGACGACGAGGGCCTGCACATCACCGTGGACGGCGAGGCCCGGACCGTGCCCGTCGACACGGTCGTGCTCTGCACGGGGCAGGAGCCGCGGCGCGACCTGTACGAGGAGCTCGTGGCGGCCGGGGTGTCCGCGCACCTGATCGGCGGCGCGGACGTGGCCGCCGAGCTGGACGCCAAGCGCGCGATCGACCAGGGGACGCGGCTGGCGGCGGCTCTGTGACCGTGCGGCCCGTGGGCCGCGTGCGGCCCGCAGGTCCCGTGGGTCCCGTGGGTCGTACGCGTCCCTAGGATGCGGTCATGTCACTCCCGCACGCGATCCTCACCGCCCTGCTCGAGAAGCCGTCCTCGGGTCTGGAGCTGACCCGCCGGTTCGACCGGTCGATCGGCTACTTCTGGTCGGCCACGCATCAGCAGATCTATCGCGAGCTGGGAAAGCTGGAGCAGGCGGGGCACATCCGGGCCCTGCCCGCGCAGGCTCCGGCCCGTGGGCAGAAGAAGGAGTACGAGGTTCTGCCCGCGGGCCGGGAGGCCCTGAGCGAGTGGGTGCGCAGGAGCGAGGACCCCAAGCCCATCCGGGACGCCCTGCTGCTGCGGCTGCGCGCGGCGGCGGTGGTGGGGACGGAGGGCTTCGCGGACGAACTGCGCCGCCATCTGGCGTTGCACCGGGCGCAGTTGGAGGAGTACCTCGGGATGGAGGAGCGGCAGTTCCCGCCGGAGCGGCGCGCCGCCGAGGCGGACCGGCTGCGCCATCTGGTCCTGCGCGGGGGCATCGAGCTGGAGCGGTTCTGGACGGCGTGGCTGACGGAGGCGCTGGCGGAGTTCGACCGCGGCGACCAGGGCGGCGCGTATCCGCCCTAGGGGGTGGCGCCTGTCCGCCCTAGGCGAGGGCGGCGGCCAGCAGGGCGAAGGCGGCGATGATGACGGCGACGCGGACGTAGTGGTAGCGGTCCCAGCGGTTCGCCTGCTCCTTCCAGTCCTCGGGCCGGTTCTCGGGGGTCCACGTCTTGCTCCGGTTGTTGACCGGGACGAGCAGCAGGACCGACATGATCACGCTGACGATCAGCAACGCGCCGGCGGTGACGACGAGGCCGGTGCCGGAGTGGTGCCATCCGGCGACGGCCCAGACCGCGACCAGGACGAGCGACGTGATGTACCAGACCGGCATCACGGCGCCGAGCATCCGGCCTCCGTGGGCGCGGCCGAGCTGGCCGCTGTCCTCGGGGAGTGCGTCGAGGATCCGGTTGATGACGAAGGCGACGGAGAACTCCACCCCCACCATCACGCCGACGACCACGGTGGTGAACACCTCGAGTGCGTTGAGCATGATGACCCTCCTGGGATCTAGCGTTGCTAGCTGATGAGGCAACGCTAGACCTACTGCCGCTCGATTGTCTAGCGGTGCTAGGATCGAATCATGTCGGTACAGGAACGCAAGCAGCGCGAGCGGGCCGAGCGCGAACGCCTCATCGTGGCGACGGCCCGCGACATCGCCGAGCAGCAGGGCTGGGACGCGGTCACCACCCGCCGGCTCGCCGAGCGCATCGAGTACAGCCAGCCCGTCCTCTACAGCCACTTCCGCGGCAAACGGGAGATCATCGGCGCCGTCGCCCTCGAGGGCGCGGCCGAGTTGGCCGTGGCGGTGCGCGCCGCCACCTCCCGCGCGAACGGCCCGCGCGAGCGGGTCACCGCCCTCGCGCGCGCCTACCTCGAATTCGCCGCACGCAACCCGGCGGTCTACGACGCCATGTTCCAGCTCGACGGCGGTCTGGCGTTCGCGGTCGAGGACACCCCGCAACCCCTCAAGGACGCGTTCGCCGCCCTACTGGAAAGCCTCGGCGAGGTCGCCGGGGAGGGCGTCCACCCGGGACTGTTCACCGAGGTGTTCTGGGCGGCCCTGCACGGGCTGGCCACCCTGGTCCGAGCGGGGCGGCTGCCGCCGGAGCACACCGAGTCGCGGGTGAAGCTGCTGGTGGACCGGCTCGCCGTGGTCTGAAGGGAATTGTTAACGGTAATCATTTTCAGGTAGCGTGACCCCACCGTACCGACGATGGAGGTCTCGCAGTCATGGCCGTACCCAAGCGGAAGATGTCCCGCTCCAACACCCGCCACCGCCGCGCCCAGTGGAAGGCGTCCACGCCCCAGCTGGTGCCCGTGACGGTCGACGGCTCCGTCTACCAGGTGCCACAGCGCCTGGTGAAGGCGTACGAGCGCGGCCTGATCCAGCCGGAGGGCTGAGCGCGATGACGACGGCCACGGCGATCCGCGACCCGCGCGACCCGCGCGACGCGCGCGACGCGCGACGCGACCCGCGCGACCCGCTCGACCCGCGTCTGCCCGTCACGGTCCTCTCGGGCTTCCTCGGCGCGGGCAAGACGACGCTGCTCAACCACGTCCTGGGCAACCGGGAGGGCCTGCGGGTCGCCGTGATCGTCAACGACATGAGCGAGGTCAACATCGACGCCGCCCTGGTGCGCGGCGGCGAGGCGGCCCTCTCCCGCACCGAGGAGCGGCTGGTCGAGATGACCAACGGGTGCATCTGCTGCACCCTGCGCGACGACCTCCTGGAGGAGGTCGACCGGCTGGCCCGCGAGGGCCGCTTCGACTACCTCCTCATCGAGTCCAGCGGCATCTCGGAGCCGATGCCCGTCGCCGCGACGTTCGCCTTCCCGCGCGACGACGGTGCCACGCTGGGCGACCTGGCCCGCCTCGACACCATGGTCACGGTCGTCGACGCGGCCAACTTCCTGCCCGAACTGGCGGGCGGCGACGGACTCGCCGAACGGGGCCTCGACCAGTACGAGGACGACGAGCGCACGGTCAGCGACCTGCTGATGGACCAGATCGAGTTCGCGGACGTCATCGTCCTCAACAAGCTGGACCTCGTCACGGAGGCGGACGCGGCCCTGCTGGCGGCCGCGCTCACCCGGCTCAACCCGGCCGCCCGCATCCTGACCGCCGAGCGCGGCCGGGTGGCCCCCCAGGACGTCCTCGGCACCGGCCTGTTCGACCTGGAGCGCGCCCAGCAGGCGCCCGGCTGGGTCATGGAGCTCAACGGCGACCACATCCCCGAGACCGAGGAGTACGGCATCTCCTCCACGGTCTTCCGGGCGGACCGCGCCTTCCACCCCGAGCGGCTGTGGCGGTTCGTCACCGAGGGCATGGACAGCGGGGCGTACGGACGGATCCTGCGCTCCAAGGGCTTCTTCCGGCTCGCCGGCCGCGACCACGTGACCGGGCTGTGGTCCCAGGCCGGCGCCGTCGCCCGCTTCGAGCCGTCCGGCGCCCGCGAGGACGGCGACGAGGGCGGCGGCCGGGGCTGCCAGGAACTGGTCTTCATCGGGACGGGACTGCGCGCCGACGCGCTGCACACCGCTCTGGAGACCTGTCTGGTGGCGGAGCGCGAGAGCGGGCCGTGGGACGACCCGTTCCCGGCGTGGGACGTCCACGGGCCCGACGACGCCTGCGACCTGGACGGGAGCCCGGAACACGCGCATCCGCGCCTGGGCCGCTAGGGGCTTTCCGGGCCCGCGAGCGCGGGGAAGTCCGCCGCCCCCTGCGTGAAGGCGTGCTCGTACGCCTCCGGGGTCAGGCCCGCGCGGACGGAGTCGGTGATGCGGTCGACGTCGCCGCGCTCCGCCTTGGGCAGCGGCGTGCCGACCGCGGCGCGGGCGCCGGCCGCGGCGCCGAGCAGGCGGGCGGCACGCTCGAGGTCGCCGGCCAGGGCCTCCGCTCCGGCGAGGCCCTCGAAGGCGAGGGCGAGGGCGCGGGGGTCGCCGGTGCGGCGCGCGTGGTCGAGGCCTTCCCGGTGGAGCTCCCGGGCGGTGGCGGCGTCACCGCGCTGTTCGGCGATGAACCCGAGCTCGGCGAGGATGAACGCCACTCCGTGGTCCCCTTCCCACCGGCGGCACCAGTCGAGCCAGGCGTGGAAGTGGGCCGCGGCGTCGTCGAGCCTGCCCTGGCGCCGCGCCACGATCCCGAGCCCCACTTCGGCGAACTCCTCGCCGCGCTGGTAGGCGTGTGCGGCGGCCAGTCGCCTGGCGCGTTCGTGGAGGTCCCGGGCACGGTCGAGGTCACCGGTGAGCACGGCGGTACGGCCGAGCCGGGCCAGCATCCTGGAGGCGTCGTTCCACAGGTCGAGCGCGCTCGCGAGCCGATGGCCCTCCTCGCGCAGCTGCTCCGCCGCGCCGTAGTCGCCCGCCATCTCGGCCAGGTCCCCGAGGGTGTACGCGGCATGGAGCCGGCCCCATCCGTCGCCGAGCTCCTCGAAGGCCGCCCGCGCCCGCCGGGCGTCCGCCCGCGCCTCGTCCAGCCTGCCCTGGTGGACGAGGACTTCGGCGCGGACCGCCAGCGCAGCGGCGGCACCCCAGCGGTCGCCCAGCTCCTCGAACCCGGCATGCGCCCGTTCGGCGAGGTGGCAGGTGACCGCCGCATCACCGAACCCGGTCCTGCTCAAGGCGAGGAACCACCGCGCGCGGGCCCGGCCCGCCGGGTCGTCGACGGTGTCGTACGCCGCCACCGCGGCCTGGGTGTCGGTATCGGTGTCGTACCGCGTGTCGAGCAGGAGCAGCGACATTCCCGCGCGCCATGCCCGGGCGGCCGCCTTCCGTTCGGGGGCGCCGTCGCCCGACAGCGCGAGGTCGAAGGAGCGCCGGGCCTCGGCGAACCGGCCGCGCAGGAACCAGTACCACGCCATCGCGTTGACCAGCCGCAGGGCCGCGTCCCCGACACCGTGGCGCACCGCGTGGGCGAGGGCGGCCCGGACGTTGGCGGTCTCGGCCTCCAGCCGTCGCAGCCACCGGTGCTGCTCGTGGCCCCGGAGGCGGGCGTCGGCGTGCACGGCGAAGTCGGTGTAGTGGGCGAGGTGGCGGTCGCGCGCGCCCCGGAGCTCCTCGTCCCCCGCCTCGGCCAGCCGCTCCGCGCAGTAGGCGGCGACCGATTCCAGCAGCCGGTACCGTCCGTCGTGCTGCCCGACCAGCGACCGGTCGACCAGTCGGCCCAGCAGGTCGAGGACGTCGGCGCGGCGTATCCGGTCGTCGGCGCACACCGCTTCGGCGGCCTCCAGCGTGCAGCCGTCGGCGCAGACCGCCAGACGGCGCAGCACGATCCGCTCCCGCTCGCCGAGCAGGCCCCAGCTCCAGTCGAGGGTGGCGCGCAGGGTCCGCTGCCGCGTCGGGGTGGAGCGCAGGGTGGCGGTGAGCACCCGGAAGCGGTCGTCGAGCCGGGCGGCGAGTTCGGCCACGGGCATGAGGCGCACTCGGGCGGCGGCCATCTCCAGCGCGAGCGGGATGCCGTCCAGGCGGCGGCAGATGGTGGCGACGGCCCGCGCGTTGCCCGCGTCGAGCCGGAAGCCGGGATCGGCGGCGGTGGCGCGCGAGACGAAGAGCCGTACCGCGCTGGAGCGCAGCAACCGGTCCGGGTCGGGGCCCTCGGTCCCGTCGGCGTCCGGCGCGTCCAGGTCGACGCCGTACGCGTCGGCGCCGGGGAGGTCCAGGGGCGGTACGGGCCACAGGCGTTCGCCGACGACCGCCAGCGGCTCCTGGCTGGTGGCCAGGACCCGCAGGGCGGGCGCGGCGCGCAGCAGGTGTGCGGTCAGCTCGGCGACCGGTTCGACGACGTGCTCGCAGTTGTCCAGTACCAGCAGCGTGTCGCGGCCCCTGAGGGCATCGGCGAGCCGGCCGGCCACGGGCCGCGCCGGCACGCGCGGGTCGTCCCGCAGGCCGAGCACCGCGGCGACGGCCTCGTGCACCTCCGCGGCGGTGCGTGCCGGGGCGAGCTCCACCAGCCAGGCGCCGTCCGGGAGTTCGCGGGCGTGGTACGCGGCCGCCTCCAGGGCGAGCCGTGTCTTGCCGACCCCGCCCGCGCCGGTGAGCGTCACCAGCCGCTCGCGCGTCAGCAGCGCCTGGATCCGCCGTACGTCGTCGGTGCGGCCTATCAGGTCGGTCAGGGGTGCGGGGAGGTTGCCGCGCGGGCCCGCCGCGTACGGTCCTTGTCCGTGGGGCCCGGCCTCGTACGGTCCTTCCCCGCGCGGTCCCGCCGCGTACGGTCCTTCCTCGCGCGGTCCTGCCCCGTACGGTCCTGCCTCGTACGGTCCTTGCTCGCGCGGTCCTGCCCCGTACGGTCCTTCCTCGCGCGGTCCTGCCTCGTACGGTCCTTGCTCGCGCGGTCCTGCCCCCTGTGCCGCCGTCGTGGGGGCCGCGGGCGCGAGGCCGGCGTCCTGCCGCAGGATCGCCTCGTGCAGGGCGGCCAGCTCGCGGCCGGGATCGAGGCCGAGGTCGTCGCGCAACCGGTCGCGCAGTTCGGCCAGGCTCGCCAGCGCTTCGTCCTGGCGGCCCGCGAGGTAGAGGGCGCGGACGTGGGCGGCCCGCAGCCGCTCGCGCAGCGGGTGCGCGGTGACGAGTTCGCCCAGCTCGCCCGCGAGCAGCGCGTGCTCGCCCAGTTCGAGCCGCGCCTCGGCGAGTTCCTCGAGCGCGGCCAGCCGCTGCTCCTCCAGCCGCCGGGCTTCGGCGCGTACGAACGCGGCGTCGGCGTGGTCGGCGTACGCCTCCTCACCCCGCCAGAGCTCCGCGGCCTCGCGGAGCAGCCGGGCCCTGGCACGGGGGTCGCCGGGGGACGCCTGCGCGCGGCGCAGCAGCGCCTCGAAGCGTCCGGCGTCGACCGCGGTGTCGTCGGCCCGCAGCAGGTAGCCCGGCGACCGGGACTCGATGAGGTCGCGGCCGCCCGGCTCGGCCTCCTCCAGGGTGCGGCGCAGCAGCGAGACCTTGGAGCGCAGGGTGCGGACGTCGTTCGCCGGGGGCGCGTCGCCCCACAGGGCGTCGATGAGCCGGTCCACCGAGACGGCCCGGCCCCGGTGCACCAGGAGCGCGGTCAGGAGGGCACGGACCTTCGCCTCGTGGACCCGTACGGGCTGACCGTCCGACGTCCACACTTCCAGGGGGCCCAGCACTCCGAAACGCACCCGGTCACGTTACCCGTAACCCCGCCGGAACGTTTCCGGAGACGGACCGGAACCCCGCTCGCGCACAGTCGAGACATGACGAACACACCGAACACACCGAACTCCGTTGCCACCACCGATTCTGACGCCGCGTCGAACTCCGCCCCGGGTGGCGAGGCCGTCACCGTCATCGGCCTGGGCCTGATGGGCAGGGCCCTCGCCGGCGCCTTCCTCGACGCGGGCCATCCGACCACCGTGTGGAACCGCTCCGCGGGCAAGGCGGACGAACTGGTCGCCCGGGGGGCCACCTTCGCGCCCTCCGTGGCCGAGGCCCTGCGAGCGAGCTCCCTGGTCGTCGTCTGCCTCAGCGACGCCGACGCGGTACGCGACGCGCTCGGCCCGCACCGGGCCGATCTCGCCGGACGCACCCTCGTCAACCTGACCTCCGGGACGTCCGACGAGGCCCGCGCGTTGGCGGAGTTGACCGGCGACTACGTGGACGGCGCGATCATGGCCATCCCCGAGGTGATCGGCACCCCGGACGCCTTCCTGTTGTTCAGCGGAGCACCGGACGCCTTCGAGCGGCACCGCGAGGCCCTCGGCCGGCTCGGCAAGGCGACCTTCTTCGGCGAGGACCCCGGGCTCGCCTCCCTGTACGACGTGGCGCTGCTCGGCGTCATGTGGGGCACGCTCAACGCGTTCCTGCACGGGGCGGCGCTGCTCGGCGCGGTCAAGGTGGACGCGAGCGCGTTCGCGCCCTTCGCCAACCAGTGGGTGGGCAGCGTGACCGGCTTCATCAGCGCCTACGCCGACCAGATCGACCGCGGCGCCTACCCGGCCGAGGACGCCGCGCTGGAGACCCATCTGGCCACCATGAAGCACCTGGTGCGGGAGAGCGCGGCCGTCGGCATCGACACCGACTGGCCGGCCCGCATCCAGGCCCTCACCGAGCGCGCCATCGGCGCGGGCCACGCCGGTGCGAGCTATGCCGCACTCGTCGAGGTCTTCCGGGGCCGGGCGTAACCGCCGGCAGGCCGGCAGGCCCGTCCGCCGGCCTGCCGGCCTGCCGGCCCCTGGTGCCCGGCCGGGGCGTCCGGCCGGGCGCCTCCGGAGGCTCAGGGCACCGGGACGAACTCCGGCTGGTCCAGCAGGCGCAGCCAGCTTCCGTCCGGCTGGCGCCTGACCACCTGCGCGCGAGCACCGGCACCGTCCCTCGGCGGGGTCGACGTGAGGGCGATGTCGTCGCTGACCAGCGTCGGGAGGGGCGCTTCCGGCTCGAACCGCGGCCTGCCCGCGAGCACCTGCTCCCACAGGGCGCGGATCGCCTCCCGGCCGACGGTCTGCCGGCCGGGGGGAAACGCCACCACGGCGTTCTCCTCGTACAGCGCGGCGACTCCGGCCGCGTCACCGGCGTTGGACCGTTCGACGAACAAGCGGGTGATGTCCTCGGGGCGCATGGCCTTCTCGTACTCCGGCATGAATTCCTCCTGGGATCGGATCCGGTGTCGGTCTGTCAGCGGTTCCGATCCTCGTCACCCTCGTATCAGAAGTCCAACAGATGGTTCTTGTGGAAACTAGAATCCACGGTCATGGAACTGAGGCAGCTGGAGTACTTCGTCGCCGTCGCCGAGGAGCGGAACTTCACCCGGGCCGCGGAGCGGGTCCGCATCAGCCAGTCCGGGGTGAGTGCGCAGATCCGGCAGCTGGAACGGGAGCTCGGGGCCGCACTGTTCGACCGGTCCGCACGGATCGTCACCCTCACCGTCGCGGGCAAGGCGGCCCTCGAACCGGCCCACGCCGCTCTCGCCGCCGCCCGGGCGGTCGGGCAGGCGGTGGGCGAGGTGGCGGACCTCGTCCGGGGGCGCGTGACCGTCGGGATGGTCAGCGGCTGCACCGTCACGCCGCTGTTCGACGCCCTCGCCTCGTTCCGCGGAGCGCATCCCGGGGTGGAGATCTCCCTGCTGGAGGACCGCTCCGACCGGCTCGCGGAGGCGGTGCGCGCGGGCACCCTCGACCTGGCCCTGATCGGGGCCGCGGCCGCCGTTCCCGAGGGGCTGGAGGCGTTGACCCTCGTCGACGAGCGGCTCTGCGTCGCGGTCCCGGCCGGGCATCCGCTGGCGAAGCGCCGGCGGGTCACGCTGCGCGACGCGTGCTCCCACCCGCTGGTGTGCATGCCCCCCGGCACCGGCCTGCGCACGGTGTTCGACGACGCCTGCGCGGCCCAGGGCATCCGGCCGCCGATCGCCCTGGAGGCCAGCGCCCCGGACGCCATCGCCGACCTCGCCGCCCGCGGGCTCGGCGTCGCCGTCCTCAGCGATTCGATGGCCCGGCCCTACGGCGACCGCCTCACCGCCCGCCCCCTCGACGACATCACGACACCCGCACTCCTGGCCCTCGTCTGGCGCAGCGCGCACAACCCGGCGGTACGCGAGCTGCTGCGCCACTGCCGACAGGCCTTCACCGGGCCCGCTCGTCGAGGCCGTCCCGGTCCGGCCGGAGGAAGTCGGTGAGCGCGGAGGCCAGTTCCTCGGGCGCCTCCTCGGCGACGTGGTGACCCGAGTCGATGCCGTGGCCCCGGACGTCGGTGGCCCACCCGCGCCAGATGGCGCGGGGATCTCCGTACAGGTCTTCCAGGTCGTCCCGGAGCGACCACAGGACGAGCGTCGGGCAGGCGACGCGGGCACCGGCGGCGCGGTCGGCTTCCTCATGCCGCCGGTCGACGGTCAGACCGGCGCGGTAGTCCTCGAGCATCGCCCGCACCACCTCGGGATCGGAGGTGGCGCGCCGCCATTCGTCGTAGTTCTCCTGGCCCATCACCTCCGGGTCGCCGTGGTACCAGGCGACGGGGTCGACGGTGATGACGCGCTCGGGGATGTCCGGCTGCGCGAAGAAGAACCAGTGCCACCACTGGGTGGCGAACTCGGCGGTGATCCGCGACAGATGCTCCGTCAGCGGCAGGCAGTCCGCGAAGGCCACCCGGGAGACGGCCTCCGGGTGGTCGAGCGCGAGGCGCAGGGCCACGGCCCCTCCGCGGTCGTGCCCGGCGAGCGCGAACCTGCGGTGTCCGAGGTGGCGCATCACGGCCACCACGTCCCCGGCGACCGCGCGCTTGGAATAACCGGCGTGATCGGCCGTGAAGCGCGGCCCCCGGGAGCGCCCGTACCCCCTCAGGTCCGGGCACACCACCGTGTGGCCGGCGCGTACGAGCAGCGGGGCGACCCGGTGCCACGTCGCCGACGTACGGGGATGACCGTGCAGCAGCACCACGGGCGGACCGCTCCCGCCGAAGCGGACGAAGACGGACGCCTCACCGACGTCGATCCGCGCTGTCTCGAAGCCCTCGAACATCCCGGCCTCCCTGGGGCTCGGCTCATCCACCCCGTCTCACCGCCGGCATGGCCCTTGGTGACGTCGGTGTCCTCGGGCGGGTGATGACCCGATGGTCGCGTTCGACCGCGGACGCGTCCGGCGCCACGGCCGGGCCTCCGGCCACCAGTGCCACCACTCCACCGGGTGCCGCGCCTACCCGCGGTCCCCTCCCGTACTCCTCGCGCACGAGAGTGCCGCCCGTGAGGGTCCCGGACGGCGGCGGCATGGGGGCGTCCTGGACCGGCACGGGGTACGGCAGCCGCCGTGCGTCATCCCTCACCCCGTCCCCGATGTCAGTGGCTCCTGGCACCATGCCTTCGTCCGCGACAGCCGTATCAGGAGCCATGCATGAGAACGTGGGGAACCGGTCCGTTCGACAGCGACCTCGCCGCAGACTTCGTCGATGAACTTGAGGGACTCACCCCTCAACAGGTCATCGACGTGCTGGAGCGGACGTTCCAGCGCATCACCGACTCGGGAGAGCACGTCGATGGCGGAGACGGGGCCGAAGCCGTCGCCGCCGGCGCTCTCGTCGCCAGCGCCCTCCCCGACAGCCCCGTCGTGATCGACCCCGATGACGGCCCCAGGGAACCGCTGCCCGAACTGCCGACCTCGCTTCGCGCGTCTGCGAGACTCGCACTGGACCGGGTTCTCCAGGACGGATCGGAGATGGCGACCGGCTGGGTTGACAGCGCCGACGCCGACCAGTGGCGCCGGGAAGTACGGCACATCCTCCAAGCTCTCGAAACACCCGCTGAACACTCATCGTGATGCCTGGATCGGGGGCACTCACGTGGCTCCGCACCACCTCACCGGCCTGGAGAGCGCCTAGCAGTCCAGCCGTAGATCGCGATCTCGCTGGAGCGGGCCGGCGGAGCTCTATTGCTGCGCGGACGGCGCCGGTACGCGGGTGGCGGTACTGGCGCAGATGGGGCGGGTCCGGGCGGAGTAGGAACGGGCGGCCGCGATGAGGCCGAAGCCCAGGCCGGCGAAGGCCAGACCTCCGAAGGCGACCATCCAGGTGATCCCGGAACTGGTGGTGAACGCCCCCGACGGTTTCAGCTTCGGCAGTACTCCGGTGGCGCTGAGCGGGGCGTAGATCAGCAGGGCGACTCCGTATACCGACAGGCCGACGGAGCTCAACCACGCTGGTAGCAGGGGCAGTAGGCGTGGCACTCGCCGACCGGAGAGGATCAGGGTCCATCGGGGGAACACTTGCCCCCACGGGTACAGCAGTCCCAGCAGCAGGAAAATCGCAGCCATCGCGGCCAGCACGGTGACATCGATTCCTACCGATGCGAGGGCCTTTGCCAGCTCCGACTCGCCTGCGTTCGTCTCCCGCCACCCTTGAGCCGTGACGCCGATCGCATCGCCACCCAGCGACCAGATGGTCTTGACCCCAGACCACGGCAGAAGCCCGCACATGAGCAGGTAGACGGCGACCCGGGTTCGCTTCGACGCCACGGAGGGGCCAGGGTGGGCAAGCGGACCGTCAAAGCCACCCGCGTGGTCCTGTCCGCACCGCGGGCACCTGCCTCGCAGCCGTCGGCGGTACGACATTGCGACGAGGATGAGAAGAGCGGCGCCCACCGCGCTCAACAGGACATGTGCCAGGCCGGTGACGCTGTCCACCCCGGAGAACGACGCCAGCATCACGAAGTACGCCGGCAGACTGGCCATCCCCATCACAGAAACCGGGACCGCCAGGATCAGCGCCGCTGCCACCATCACTCGGCCACGCCTGGCAAGCGTCCGGGTAGTGGCCAGGCAGGCCCCGGCAGCCAGGACGGCGATGGCCGCCAGCAGGATCTGGACCGTCGGCGCATACGCGACATCCGGCGACCAGGGCACGGTGGCGCCCGATGCAGCCCACGCGACCTGGACTGCGGCGAACAAGGCCCCCCACACCGCAGCGGCATGCGGTGCCCACGTGGGCCAGCGCCGCGACCACACCGCCCACCCCGCGTCCTGCAACGGCGGGCCGGAGCCGGTATGTGTCTGCAATTTCGTAAGGACAGCCACCGTGACCTCCGGGTCCGCTTTATTGACCTCAAGATTCCTCCTGCCGCCGCACCGGTCACATCCGCCGCGCGGACCATCCGTCTCCCTCGCATGGGGGAGCAACGAACGGGCACTTCCCTCCCGCTTTGAATCGTGATCTTCATAAGCGGAGGGCTGCCTGACGGCGGTAGTGACTGCGGCGGGCGCGGGCTTGGTGGCGTCGCCGCCAGGTGGACCAGCGCAGTCGGTGGGGAGTGTCGCGGGCCTGTCGGACGGTCAGCGCGGTGAACAGGCGCTGGTTCTCCTTGCAGGTGAGCGGGATCAGGCCGTCGGGGCTGGTCCCGTCGTCGGTCGGAGCCTGGTCGCGGCGTTCACGGGCGGCGGTGATGGCGAGGAAGGCGTGGGCGAGCAGGGCCGGGGTGACCCAGTCTCCGACATGCCCGGCGATCGTCCAACAGTTCTTGCGCGGCAGGTCCGCCAGCAACCCAAGAACCAATCGCCGCACCCTACGCCGGGGTTCGACCCGGACGGGCCCCGGAGATCCGGCCCATCAGGCATTCAAACGCCTCCCGCCAGCGGACAGGGTCCACGCTGTGGCCTGCGACTACCGCATGTCTTCAGTCTTCACACGCCGATGATCAGCGGTGGCCGCACCCGTCTCAGTGGCGGCCTCCACCAGCGAGACCGCGACCTACGGCTGGAGTACTCAGCCGCTTCTTGTGGATCACGTTGCCGACCGGACGAAGACGGCGGCAACGTGCAGTCACCGAGACTCCCTCATCCCCCGTTCCGCTCGCTCAGCCGCTGATGCCTGCGCCCGGCCCAGCCGACGGCGACCCATGCGGCGAAGAGGACCGACGCGGCGACGAAGCCCGCCACGGTGTCGGTGAGGACGAGCGTGAGCAGGGCCACGACCAGCGTGATCATGCCGAGCGTGGAGGTGGTGAAGGCGTCGGCGCGCAGGAGGACGCGCAGGAAGCGGGAGGGTGCGGTGTCGGTCATGTTTCCGCATTCTGCCGGGCAGCGGCGGTACGGGGTCCGGCTCATGCGGAGAGCCCCTTCCGCCACGCCGACTCGCGCAACAGCCGCAGGCCGTTGAGGCCGACGAGGACCGTGGAGCCCTCGTGGCCGGCGACGCCGAGCGGCAGTGGGAGGTGGCCGGCCAGGTCCCAGATCACCAGGGCGCCGATGCAGACGCCCGCGATGACGAGGTTCTGCACGACCAGGGTGCGGGCGCGGCGGGAGAGGGCCACGACCGCCGGGACCGTGGCCAGTTCGTCGCGTACGACGACGGCGTCGGCGGTCTCCAGGGCGAGGTCGGAGCCGGCGCGGCCCATCGCGATGCCGCTGTGCGCGGCCGCGAGGGCGGGGGCGTCGTTGACGCCGTCGCCGACGACGAGGGTGCGCTGCCCGGCGCGTTCCCAGGCGTGGACGGCCGCCACCTTGTCCTCGGGCAGCAGCCCGGCCCGTACGTCGCTGATCCCGGCTTCGGCGGCGGCGCGGCGGGCGGCGGCCTCGTTGTCGCCGGTCAGCAGGACGGGGGCGGTGCCGCTGAGCCGGGCGAGGGCGGCGACGGCGGCGGGGGCCCCGTCGCGGAGGCGGTCGGCGACGCCGAGGACGGCGACGGGGACGGAGTCGACGGTGACCACGACGGCGGTGCGGCCCTCGGCCTCGACCTCGCGCACGGTGTCGGACGGGGCGTCGGGGCGGCCGACCGTGACCTCCCGGCCGTCGACGAGGGCCCGCACGCCCACGCCCGGGGTGGAGGCGAAACCGGTGGCCTCGGGGACCGGCAGGCCGCGCTCCCGGGCGGCGGCGACGACCGCGCGGGCCAGGGGGTGTTCGCTCGGGAGCTCGGCCGCGGCGGCGAGGGACAGGACCTCGGCCTCGGTGAGGGCGGTGCCGCCGACGGTGTCGGTGAGCAGCCGGATGTCGGTGACACGGGGCGCGCCCTCGGTGAGGGTGCCGGTCTTGTCCAGGGCCACGCGGTCGGCCTGGCCGAGGCGCTCCATCACCACGGCCGACTTGACGAGGACGCCGTGGCGCCCGGCGTTGGCGATGGCGGACAGCAGCGGCGGCATGGTGGCGAGGACCACCGCGCACGGCGAGGCCACGATCATGAACGTCATGGCCCGCAGCAGGGTCCCGGTGAAGTCCGCGCCGAAGGCGAGGGGCACGGCGAACAGCGCGAGGGTCGCGACGACCACGCCCACCGAGTAGCGCTGTTCGATCTTCTCGATGAACAGCTGGGTGGGGGCCTTCGTCGCGCTGGCCTCCTCGACCATGGCGACGATCCGGGCGATGACGGATGCGGAGGCGTCCTTGTCGACGCGGACGCGCAGCGCGCCGGTGCCGTTGAGGGTGCCCGCGAAGACCTCGTCGCCGGGGGCCTTGGCGACGGGCAGCGGTTCGCCGGTGATGGTCGCCTGGTCGACGTCGCTCGCGCCGTCGAGGACCGTGCCGTCGGCGGGCAGCCGCTCCCCCGGCCGTACGAGGACGAGGTCGCCGACCCGCAGGTCGGCCACGTCGACCGGCTCCTCGCCGGTGTCCGTGAGCCGTACGGCCTTGGCGGGGGCGAGGTCGAGCAGGCCGCGCACCGAGTCGGCGGTGCGCCGGGTCGCGAGGGCCTCCAGTGCGCCGGAGACGGCGAAGATGACGATGAGGAGGCCGCCGTCGAGGAACTGACCGATCGCGGCGGCTCCGATGGCCGCGACGACCATGAGCAGGTCGACGTCGAGGGACTTCTCGCGCAGTGCCTGGAGCCCGGCCCAGCCCGGCTCCCAGCCGCCGGCGGCGTAGCAGAGGGCGTAGAGCGGCCCCCAGGCCCACGCCGGCGCGCCGGCCAGGTCGAGCGGGAACGCCGCCAGGAAGGCGACGGCGGACAGGGCCGCCCAGCGGACTTCGGGCAGGGCGAAGAGCCGGGTCCGGCGGGCGGGGGGTGCGGTGGCGGCGGACGGGGCCGCGGACCGGGAAGCGGACCGGGCGGTGTCGAGCACCGGGGAAGCCATCGGGGGCACACCTCTCCAGGGGAAGGGGACGGCGCGAACGCCCTCACCATACCCGAATATATGAAGAGGTCTTCATCTGTACGAGCGGACACGCGGTTACGATGACCTGCATGGGACACGGAGTGCATGGTGAGACGACCCCCGCAGCCCGCCTCGACGCGGAGTCCGCGGCCACCATCGCCGCCACGCTCCAGGCCCTCGCCACGCCGTCCCGGCTGATGATCCTCACCCGGCTCCGCCAGGGCCCCTGCGGGGTGACCGAGCTCGCCGAGTCGGTCGCCATGGAGCAGTCCGCCGTCTCGCACCAGTTGCGCCTGCTGCGGGCGCTGGGGTTGGTCACCGGCGTCCGCCAGGGACGCCGGATCGAGTACAGCCTCTACGACAACCACGTGGCCCAGCTCCTCGACGAGGCCGTGTACCACATCGAGCACCTTCGGCTCGGCGCGCGTGATCTGCCCCAATCCGCCGTGGATACTGGGCAGTCCTAGGCGGACGACCCGAAGGGGCGGGCATGACCGACCAGTTGGAGACGGCGCACGGCGTGCGGCACGCGGTGGTCATCGGCGGGAGCCTCGCCGGACTGCTCGCGGCCCGGGTGCTCGCGGAACACGCGGAGCGCGTGACCGTCATCGAGCGGGACCGCTTCCCCGAGGGGCCGCAGCCGCGTGCGGGCGTGCCGCAGGGCCGGCACATCCATGTCCTGCTGGAGAGCGGTCAGCGGGCCCTGGACACGCTGCTGCCCGGCGTGGTGGACGAGCTGCGCGCCGAGGGGGCGCCCCGGGTCGGCATGCCCGACGACCTCGTGCAGTGGCAGGGCGGGCGCTGGTACCGCCGCACACCCGCGACGGCGTACCTGCTCACCGGCTCCCGCCCGCACCTGGAGCACGTGGTGCGCCGCCGGGTGCTGGCCGACCCCAGGATCCGGGCCGTCGAGGGCACGGAGGCCGTCGGGCTGATCGGCGACGCCGCGCGCGTGCGGGGCGTACTGCTGCGCGAGCGCGGCGCGGGAGCCGGCGCGGAAACCAGCACCGGCGCGGGGGCAAGCGCGGGCAAGGACGGGAACACGAGTGCGAGCGAGGGCACCGGGCGGGACCCACGGTCGCTCGCGGCGGACCTGGTCGTGGACGCGTCCGGGCGCGGCTCGCGCGCGGCCGCGTGGCTGTCGGCGCTCGGCGCCGAGCCGCCGCACGAGGAGACGCTGGACACGGGCCTGGCGTACGCGACCCGGCTGTACCGCGCCGGCTCGGCGGGCGAGGGCACGGACGGGCTGGGCCAGTACATCGTCCCGCACCCGCAGCAGACGCGCGGCGCCGTGGTGCTGCCCCTCGAGGACGGTCGCCATCTGGTGACGCTCTCCGGCCTGCGCGGCGACGAACCGCCCACGGACAGCGAGGGGTTCGTGGCGTACGCGGCCCGCTTGCCGCACCCCCTGGTGAGCGAGTGGCTGGCCAAGGCCGAGCCCGACGGGCGGGTCCACGGCTTCCGCCGCACGGCCAACGTGCGGCGCCGCTACGACCGTCCGGGCCGCCGCCCGGCCGGGTTCCTCGCCACCGGTGACGCGCTGTGCACCTTCAACCCGATCTACGGGCAGGGCATGTCCGTCGCCGCGCTCTCCGCGGTGGCGCTGCGCGACGCGCTCGCCGACCCACGGCGTACGCCGACGACCCGGCGGGTGCAGCGGGCGCTGTTCGACGCCTCCCGGCAGGCCTGGGACGTCTCGGCGGGCGCGGACCGGAACATGCCGGGCGCGCAGGGCGACGCGGCGCGGGCGCGGGCCGCCGACCGGGCCGTCGCCTGGTACCTCCGGCGGGTCCAGGCGCGGGCGGTGGGCGACCCGGAGGTGGGCGCGGCCTTCCGCTCGGTCCTGTCGCTGGTGGAGGCGCCGACCGCGCTGTTCGCGCCGCGGATCGCGCGGGCGGTGCTGCTCGGGCCGGTCCGACAGGCGCCCACCGAGCCGCAGATGTGGCGGGAGTCGACGGGGGGCTGACCCGGGGTCAGGGGCGCATGACGACCTTCACCGCGCCGTCGTCCTTGTGCTGGAACATCCGGTACGCGTGCGGGGCGTCGGCGAGCGGGAGGTGGTGGGTGGCGAAGCCGTCCACGCCGAGCGGGTCCTCGTCGGTGAGCAGGGGCAGGATGTCGTCCACCCAGCGGCGGACGTTGGCCTGGCCCATACGCAGTTGGATCTGCTTGTCGAACAGCGTCATCATCGGCAGCGGGTCGGCGGCGCCGCCGTAGACCCCGCTGAGGGAGATCGTGCCGCCACGCCGTACCAGGTCGATGGCGAGGTAGAGGGCGGCGAGCCGGTCCGCCCCGGCCTTCTGGTGGAGCCTGGCCGCCCAGGACTTGGGCAGCAGCCCGGCGGCCTGTTGCTGGGTGCGGGCCAGGGGGCTGCCGTGGGCCTCGGTGCCGACGGCGTCGATGACGGCGTCGGGGCCGCGGCCCCGGGTGTGGGCCTTGACCGCGTCCACCAGCTCGTCCTGGCTGTCGTGGCCGGTCAGGTCGAACACCTCGACGCCGCGCGCCTTCGCGCGCTGGAGGCGGTCCCACACCAGGTCCACGCCGATGACCTGGGCGGCACCCTGGTGGAGGGCGATGCGGCAGCACATGTCGCCGATGGGGCCGAGACCGAGGACGGCGACGGAACCGCCCGGCGGGATGTCGGCGTACCGGACCGCCTGCCAGGCGGTCGGCAGGACGTCGGAGAGGTAGAGGAAGCGGTCGTCGGGCGGGCCCTCGGGGACCTTGATGGGGCCGAACTGCGCCTGCGGCACCCGGAGGTACTCGGCCTGGCCGCCGGGCACGGAGCCGTACAGCCGCGAGTAGCCGAACAGGGCGGCGCCCATGCCCTCCTCCCGCACCTGGGTGGTCTCGCACTGGGTCGGCAGGCCCGAGCCGCACATCCAGCAGTGGCCGCAGGCGATCTGGAAGGGGACGACCACCCGGTCGCCGGGCTTGAGGTCCGGCACCTCGGCGCCGACCTCCTCGACGATGCCCATCGGCTCGTGCCCGAGGATGTCACCGGGGGTCATGAACGGCGTGAGCACCTCGTACAGGTGCAGGTCCGAGCCGCACAGTCCGGTGGAGGTCACCTTGATGACCGCGTCCGTCGGCCGTTGGATCCTCGGATCGGGCACCGTCTCCACCCGGACGTCGCGCTTGCCCTGCCATGTCACGGCCCTCATCGTGCGTGTCCCTTCACCGGCTCCTGCGGGGTGCGGCCCGGGTACCCGGGCGCGTCGCCGGTGAATCCGTTTTCGGCCAGAGTGCGCGGGAAAGACCGGACCCCCCTTCCGGGAAGGTTTAGACCAATGATAAGGATTCCTCACCCAAACAGCACGCTCCGCTACGCTGAGCGAAGGAAATTGAGGGTTGAACATGGCTGAGCCTCAGGCCCCCGCACTCCCGCTCTACCTCCAGGTCGCCGCCGCGCTGCGCGACGAGCTCGTGCACCGGCGGATAGCGCCGGGCTCCCGACTGCCGTCCGAGCGCTCCCTGGTGCAGCGCTTCCAGGTGAACCGGCAGACCGTACGCAGCGCCCTGCGGCTGCTGCGCGACGAACGCCTCGTCGTCACCGAACGGCGCGGCACCTTCGCCGCCACCGGAGGCGCCCCGCAGGCGCCCAAGCCGGTCCTCGCGCCCGGGCTGCTGCAGTTCCCGTGCGGGCCCGGCGCCCCGGACGCGCTCGCCGAGGTGGACCTCGCCTGGGAGCCCGCGCCGCCGGAGCTCGCCGAGCGGCTGGGGCTGCTGCCGGGCGAGCCGACGCTGGTCCACCGCCACCGGCTGCCGGGGGCGGGGCCGGCCGGTGGCTCCGGTGGCCTCGGCGGCTCCGGCGGGGGCCCCGCGCCCGTGCGGCAGCGGGCCGTGACCCGGTTCTCCCGGTACGCGCTGGCCGAGGTGCCCGAACTGGCCCGCTACCGGCGCCCGCAGGCCCTGCCCGGCCGGCCGGACCTGCGGCTGCTGTACCACTGGATGCACCGGGCCGGACTGCGGCTGACGCGGCGCGAGTCCATCGGCGTCGACCACGGCCCGGGCGCCTCCGCGTGCCTGGCCGTGCACCGCGAGGTGAGCGACCAGCACGGGCACGTGCTGGAGGTGACGGACATCCGCTTCGCGCCGGAGTCCGCCTCCTGGACGTACGAGTTCACCAGCTGAGCCCCGGGCACGGAGGGCGTCAGACGATGCCCTCGGCGATCTCCGCCTGTTCGCGGGCGTTTCCGTACGGCGCGGGCGTGCCGTACGAGCGGCGGGCGACGTACCACCACACGCTCGCCAGGATCAGCACCACGGCGAGCGCGATCACGGCGTAGTTCATCGAGTCGATGGTCACCGGTGCCTTCTGGGGCAGGCAGAAGAGCACGGTGACGACGGCGACCCAGACGACGGCCGTCCAGCCGATGGGCTTGGACCAGCGGCCCAGCGACCAGGGCCCGGGCTGGAAGCGGTCCCCCGCGCGCAGCCGCAGGTAGATCGGGATGGCGTAGGCGGGGGTGATGCCGATGACGTTGATGGCGGTGACGGCGCCGTAGGCGGTCGCCGAGTACAGCGAGGGGACGGCGAGCACGGCCGCGACCGCGACCGAGAGCCACACCGCGTTGGCCGGGGTCTGGGTGCGGCTGCTGACCTTGCGCCAGAGGGCGGAGCCCGGCAGGGCGTTGTCCCGGCTGAAGGCGAACACCATGCGGCTGGCGGCGGCGACCTCGGCGTTGCCGCAGAAGAGCTGCGCCACGATGACCACCAGGAGCAGGGCCGTGGCGCCGGCGGTGCCCAGCGCGTCGATGAGGATCTGCGCGGGCGGTACGCCGGTCGCGCTGTTCTGCGTGCCCGCGTAGTCCTGGATGGCGAAGGTCAGCCCGGCGAGCAGGGCGAAACCGGCGATCCAGGAGACCCAGATGGCCCGGACGATGCCCTTGGCGGCGGAGACGGACGCGTTGGAGGTCTCCTCGGAGAGGTGGGCCGAGGCGTCGTAGCCGGAGAAGGTGTACTGGGCGAGGAGCAGGCCGATGGCCGCCACGTAGAAGGGGTTGGCCCAACCGGTGTCGTTGACGAACTCGGTGAAGACGAACTCGGCCGACTGGTGGCGGTCGGGCACGAGCGCGAGCGCGCCGACGATGACGGCGACGCCGGTCAGGTGCCACCAGACGCTGATGGAGTTGAGGACGCTGACGAGGCGGACGCCGAAAAGGTTCAGCACGGCGTGCAGCAGCAGGATGCAGAGGAAGATCGCGAAGGTGGAGCCGGCGGTGGGCACGAAGCCGAACTGGAGGTTCAGGAACGCGCCCGTGAACAGGGCGGCGCCGTAGTCGATACCGGCGATCGCGCCGAGGAGCCCCAGCAGGTTGAGCCAGCCGGTGTACCAGCCCCAGCGGCGGCCGCCGAGCCGGTCGGCCATGTAGTACAGCGCGCCCGAGGTGGGGTACGCGCTGGTGACCTCGGCGAGCGCCATGCCGACGCACAGCACGAACAGGCCGACGCCCGCCCAGCCCCAGAGCATCACGGCCGGGCCGCCGGTGCCGAGGCCGAAGCCGTACAGGGTCATGCAGCCGGAGAGGATGGAGATGACGGAGAAGCTGATGGCGAAGTTGCCGAAGCTGCCCATGCGGCGGGCCAGGACCGGCTGGTAGCCGAGCTCTCTGAGCCGCTGCTCGTCGTCCAGGGGCGGGGCCTGCCGCTCCGGGCGGGCCCACAGGGTGCGGGACATGGCGGTACCTCCGAGTGGTGGTGACAGGGGGGACGTCAGGGGTGGCGGTAGGGGCGGGGCGCCGTGCGGTCTTCGGCCGCCGCGGGAAGTGGTGGGGCCGCCACGGAAAGGCGGTCCGGCCGTCCCGGAAGGGCGGTTCACCCGTCGCGGGGTGCCGTTTCGGCCGTCGCGGAGCCGCTGCAGCCGTCACGGGGGCGCCGGTCCGGCTGTCGCGGGAGCCGCTTCAGCCGTCGCGGGCCGCGCCGAGGCAGCGGGTGCGGGCGCGCCGGAACACCTCCTCGGCGAGCGCCCGGTCACCCGGGTCGTCCGTGCGGTACGCCCACGGCTGCGGCGTGTAGTACGGACCGAGCGCCTCGAAGACGGGGGCGGCCTCGGTGAACCGGAGCGCCCCCCACAGGGCGTGCGCCAGGTGGTTGAGGTCGAGTAGCGACGCGGTGGCGGGGACGGCGTGGTCGAACCAGGCGAGCAGGGCGCGCAGCGCGTCGCGGGTGGCGTCCTCGGCGACCCAGTGCAGGTCGAGCGCCTTCTCCTGGCCGCGTTCGCGGCGGTAGCGCTCGACCCGTACGTACAGCGGCAGGACGTGCAGGGCCGATCCGGGCGGGGCGGAACCGGCCGCCCACTGGACGAAGTTCACGGCCTCGGACAGCGACCCGGACGTGGGCTCGGGGCGCCGGGCGTAGAGGAACTGCAGCATCCGGTGGTACGCCTCGCGGTTGTGCGGGTCGCGCTTGTCGGCCTCCGCGAGCAGACCCCACGGGCCGGGTGGCAGCATCGGGCCGGGCGGGCGCAGGCGGTGCTCCTCCATGCGCTGGCCCTCGTCCAGGACGGCGAGCGCCAGCAGGCACACCCAGGGCACGGGGTCCGCCGGGGAGACCCGGGCGGCGGTGTGGCAGGCCTGCCAGGCGAGCTGCCAGAGTTCCTGGGTGCGCGGGTGCCGCTCGCGGTGGGCGCGTACGGCGCGCTCGGCCGCGACCCGGGCGTGCATCACGGTGGCGGCGACGCTGTACGGGTCCTCCGACCGCCAGGCCTGTACGACGTCGGAGCCCGCGGCGACGGCCGCGAGCACCTGGGTGCGCTGGGTCCACAGCGACCAGTCGGTGGTGTCGGCGAGGAGCTGGGCCATGGAGAGCCAGCGCCCGGTCCGGAGGTCCTGTACCACCGCGCGCAAGGCGGTGTCGTGTCCCGCGGGGTGGTACACCGGCCGGAAGTCGTGGCCGGGCATCACCTCGTCCCCGAGGGCGGACAGGCCGGGCGAGCGGCCGGTGGGGCTGTGCTGGTCATGGATCCTCTGAGCGGGGGGTGGCAGATGGAACACGGAACGGACGAGCGAACTGGCGGCCGATTACGCGGCGTTGATCGGCGATCACTATAGAGTGTGCTGGACGATTGCGATCCACTTTTGACAAAGGTCGTAACCATTCGGCCACACACGGAACTTGGCGAGAAGTCACCGAGCAGTCAGCCAGAAGTCGGAGGAGCCCGATGCCTGTTACCGGCCCCGCGAGGGCGCACGTGACGACCGGAGAGGAGGGGCGATGACGGGCCCCGTACTCGCTGTCGACCAGGGCACGTCGGGCACCAAGGCGCTGGTGGTCTGCCCCGAGCGGGGCGTGATCGGCTCCGGCACGGCCCCGGTGCGGCCCCGGCGGCTGCCGGGCGGACGGGCCGAGGTCGATCCGCACGAGCTGCTCGCCTCGGTCGTCACCGCCGGGCGCGCGGCGCTGGCCGAGGCCGGCGAGCCGGTCGTGGCGATGGGTCTCGCCAACCAGGGCGAGACCGTCCTGGCCTGGGACCCCGGGACGGGCGAGCCGCTCACCGACGCGATCGTCTGGCACGACAAGCGGGCGCGGGACGTCTGCGCGGAGCTCGCGCCGCACGGCGACGCGCTGCGCGCGGCGACCGGGCTGCCGCTCGACCCGTACTTCGCCGCGCCGAAGATGGCCTGGATACGCCGCCGGCTCACGCGCGAGGGCGTGGTGACCACCAGCGACGCCTGGCTGACGCACCGGCTCACGGGCGGTGGCGCGTTCGTCACCGACGCGGCCACGGCAGGCCGCACCCAGCTCCTCGACCTGGACACCGTCGACTGGTCGCCGTACGCGCTGGAGGTCTTCGGCCTGGCCGACGAGCGGCTGCCCGCCCTCGTGGACGCGGCGGGGCCGGTGGGCACCACGTCGCTCTTCGGCGGCTTTGGCGGTGCCGGGGGCTCGGAGGTGCCGGTGACCGGCCTGCTCGTCGACCAGCAGGCGGCGCTCCTCGCCCAGGGCGCGACGGCCCCCGGCGCGGCGAAGTGCACGTACGGCACCGGGGCGTTCCTGCTCGCGCAGACCGGCGACCGGCCCCGGCGCGGCGGTTCGGGTCTGGTCTCCTGCGTGGCCTGGCGACTGCGCGGGCGGACCTCCTACTGCCTGGACGGGCAGGTGTACGCGGCCGCCTCGGCGGTCCGCTGGCTCACCGACCTCGGGGTCATCGGCGGCGCGGCCGACCTCGACCCGGTGGGCTCCTCCGTGCCCGACACCGGCGGCGTCACCTTCGTACCGGCGCTCGCGGGGCTCGCGGCGCCGTGGTGGCGGGACGACGCGCGCGGGTCGGTGACCGGGCTCGGACTGGACACGACGGCCGGGCACCTGGTGCGGGCGCTCTGCGAGGGCATCGCGGCGCAGGTGGTGGAGCTGGCGGCCGCGACGGGCGCCGAGCTGGGCGTGCCGCTGGACGTGCTGCGGGTCGACGGCGGGCTGACCCGGTCGGCTCTGCTCATGCAGACGCAGGCGGACCTGCTGCAACGCCCCGTCGAGGTCTCGGCGTTGCCCGACGCCACCGCGCTCGGCGCCGCCGTGCTGGCGCGGCTGGGCCTGGACCCCTCGCTCTCCGTGGAGGGGGCGCTGCCGGAGTGGAAGCCGTCCGCCGTCTACGAGCCGCGCATCCCGGCGAGCGAGGCCGCCGAGCGGATGGGCGCCTTCCGGGCTGAGGTGGCGGCGCTCGTGGACGGCCCCCGATGACCGGCACCGGGAGCGTGACCCGGGGTGGGCCGGTTCCGTCGGAGCCGTACGACGTGATCGTCGTCGGCGCGGGGGTGGTGGGCTGCGCGGTCGCCCGCGAGCTGGCCCGCTTTCCGCTGCGTACGGCGGTCGTGGAGGCCGCCGCCGATGTCGGCGAGGGCACCTCGAAGGCGAACACCGCCATCCTGCACACCGGTTTCGACGCCGTACCGGGGTCGCTGGAGGCGCGGCTCGTCCGGGACGGGCACCGGCGGCTCGCCGCGTACGCCGCCGAGACCGGCATCCCGGTGGAGCGGCTGGGCGCGCTGCTCGTCGCCTGGGACGAGGAGCAGCGCGCCGCGCTGCCCGCGCTCGCGGCGAAGGCGGAGCGGAACGGCTACCACCGGGCGCGGCTCGTCGGCGCCGCCGAGCTGTACGCCCGCGAGCCGCGTCTGGGCCCCGGCGCGCTCGGCGCGCTCCACGTGCCGGACGAGAGCGTCATCTGCCCGTGGACGACGACGCTGGCGTACGCCACCCAGGCCGTACGCGCCGGGGTCGATCTGCACCTGGGGTGCGGGGTGGAGGCGGTCCGCCCGGCCCGCCCGGACCACGCGTGGCACGAGGTGGTGACCGGGCGGGGCGTGCTGCGGGCCCGCTACCTGGTCAACGCCGCCGGGCTGTACGCCGACGAGCTGGACCGGCACCTGGGGCACCGCGACTTCACCGTACGGCCGCGGCGCGGGCAGCTCATCGTCTTCGACGCGTTCGCGCGCGGACTGGTCCAGCACATCCTGCTGCCGGTGCCCACCGCGCTCGGCAAGGGCGTGCTGGTCTCCCCCACCGTGCACGGCAAGGTGCTGCTCGGGCCGACCGCCGAGGACCTGGACGACAAGGGCGCGACGGGCACGACGGCCGAGGGGCTGGCGTTCCTGCGCGAGCACGGCCGCCGGATCCTGCCGGAGCTGCTGGACGAGGAGGTCACGGCGGTCTACGCGGGGCTGCGCGCCGCCACCGAGGAGGACGACTACCGGATCGCGTGCCACGCCGAGCAGCGGTACGTGACCGTCGGCGGTATCCGCTCGACCGGGCTGACCGCGTCCCTGGCGATCGGCGCGCACGTGGTGGGGCTGCTGAGGGAGGCGGGGCTGGAGACCGGGGCCGCGCGCGAGCTGCCGGAGGTGCGGATGCCGAACGTGGGCGAGGCGTTCCCCCGGCCGTACCTCGACGCCGAACTGATCGCGGCGGACCCGGCGTACGGGACGATCGTCTGCCCCTGCGAGCGCGTGACGCGCGGCGAGATCCGCGACGCGCTGGCCGCTGTGATCCCGCCCGCCTCGCTGGACGGGCTGCGGCGCCGGACGCGGGCGCGGGCCGGGCGGTGCCAGGGCTCCGTGTGCGGGGCGGCGGTGCGCGCGCTGTTCGAGGAGGCCCGGCCATGAGCCGTCGTACGCGCACGGTCGACGTGCTGGTGGTCGGGGCGGGACCGGCGGGGCGCGCGGCGGCCGCTTGGCTGGCCGCGGCGGGTGCGGGCACGGTCGAGGTGCTGGAGCGCGAGGCCCGCGCCGACCTGCGGGGCCGGCCGGGAGGCGCGGTGCTGCGCACGGGCGTCACCGCCACCGGGTGGGCGGGCCCGCGCACCCTGGACACGACGGGTCCGGGCGGCTTGGAGCGGATCACCGCGCGGGCGGTGGTGCTCGCGACCGGCGCCCGGGAACGGCCGCGCGCCGCGCGGCTGGTGCCGGGGACCCGGCCGGCCGGGGTGCTGACGGCGGGTGAGGTGCTGCGGACGGCGTCCGGGTGCGGTGGGGGCCGGCGCGCGCTGGTCGTCGGGGCCGAGGAGCCGGTGACCCGCCACGTGGTACGGGCCCTGCGGCGAGCGGGTGCGGAGGTCGCCGCGCTGGTCACGGAGGAGCCGCGGGGCATGCCGACGGCCTTCGGCCCGGGGAACGGGCGCACCCCGGTGCTCGGCGAGACGACGGTGACCGAACTGCTCGGCCGTGGGCGCCTGTCGGGCGTGCGGCTGCGCCACCGCGACGGCCGGACGGCGACCCTGGCGTGCGACACCGTGGTCTTCGCCGGCGACTGGATCCCGGAGCACGAACTCGCGCGGTACGGCGGCCTCGTGCTCGACCCCGGCACACGGGGCCCCGCGGTGGACGGCGCGTTCCGTACGTCGGAGGCCGGCGTGTTCGCGGTGGGCGACCTGCTGCACGCCGTGGAGGGTGCCGGGAGGGCGGCCGCGGAGGGCCGGGCGGTGGCGGGGGCGGTCCTGGCCCACCTAACCGGGCGTGCTCCCTGGCCGGGTCGGACGGTTCCCGTCGTGGTGGACGCGCCGCTGCGCTGGGTGGTGCCGAACCGGATCGACGGGCCGGTGGCCGGCGGTCTCCTGCTGCGCACGCGCGAGCGCCTGGTGCTTCCGGTGGTGACCGTCCATCAGGACGGTGCGGTGCTGCACCGGCAGCGGGTGTGGTGCCCGGCCGCGCCGTCGCGCTCGGTGCTGCTGGCGGGCGGCTGGACGGGCCGGGTCGATCCGGACGGCGGACCGGTCCGGGTCACGGTCGCAGTCCCGCGGCGTGGGCGGCGCGACTGAGGACGTCGGTCAGCATGTCGGTCGTGAGGCGGCCGGTGAAGGTGTTGCGCTGGCTGACGTGGTAGCAGCCGAAGAGCTCCAGGTCCTCCCCTCCGCCGGTGGCGGGCAGGGTGAGGTGCGCGCCGTGCGCGAAGGCCGGGCGGGGGCGGGGCACCGCCCAGCCGGCGGCGGAGAGCGCGGGCAGGACCGCCTGCCAGCCGAAGGCGCCGAGGACGACCAGCGCGCGGACGGTGGGGCGCAGCAGCCGCAGTTCGCCGGCGAGCCAGGGGCGGCAGGTGTCGCGCTCGCCGGGTGTCGGCTTGTTGGCGGGCGGGGCGCAGTGGACGGGGGCGGTGACGCGCACCCCGTACAGGCGCAGTCCGTCGTCGCGGTGGGTCGCCTCGGCCTGACTGGCGAGTCCGAGGCCGTGCAGCGCGGCGTAGAGAACGTCACCGGAGCGGTCGCCGGTGAACATGCGGCCGGTGCGGTTGCCGCCGTGGGCGGCGGGGGCGAGGCCGACGACGAGCAGTGCGGCGTCGTCGGGGCCGAAGCCGGGGACGGGCCGGGCCCAGTAGTCCCAGCCCGCGTAGGCGCGGCGGCCCTCGCGGGCGATCTGCTCGCGCCAGGCGACCAGGCGGGGGCAGGCGCGGCAGTGGGTGACGCGCTCGTCGAGCCCGGGGACGGAGGCGGCGCGGGCGGCCTCGTACGCGGGGAAGTCCGGCTGGTCGGGTGAGCTGGGCTCTGCTGGCATCGGTCCTCCGTTCGAGCTGTAGGACCGACGGTAGCGTTTCGGTATGACGGTGAAGCGAAGCGCGGGTCTGCTGCTGTTCCGCACCTCCGGCGGGCGCCTGGAGGTGCTCATCGCCCATATGGGCGGGCCGCTGTGGGCCTCGCGCGATGCCGGGGCCTGGTCGGTGCCGAAGGGCGAGTACGCGGCGGACGAGTCGCCCGAGGCGGCGGCGCGCCGGGAGTTCGTGGAGGAGCTGGGGCTGCCGGTGCCGGACGGGGACGCCGTGCCGCTGGGCGAGGTGCGGCAGGCGGGCGGCAAGGTGGTCACGGTGTGGGCGGTGGAGGGCGACCTCGACCCGGAGGCGGTGGTGCCCGGCACGTTCACCATGGAGTGGCCGCGCGGCTCGGGCGTGACACGGGAGTTCCCGGAGGTGGACCGCGTCGCGTGGTGCACGCCCGAGGAGGCGGCGCCCCGGCTGGTGTCGGCGCAGCGGGAGTTCCTGGAGCGGCTGGAGCGGTACGTCCGCGACCGCTGATTGTCAGTGCCGTGCGGGAGAGTGGAACTCCCAACCGGTCGACGAGGAGCGAGAGATGACCACGACCACCTTCGGCATGCGCGAGCGCGCGGCGGCCCAGGCGTACCTACGACTCGTGGAGGCGGCGCAGGCGGTGCTCGGCGACCCGGAGCTCGCGCCGATGGCCGGGGTGTACCTGGAGTCGTCGCTGGCGGAGGCGGACGAGGCCCTCGCCCGCGCGGGCCTGCGGGGGAACGAGACCCGTCTGCTGCGGCTGGCCTCGGCGCTGCGCGCCCCCGCCCCGGCACCGGACCGGGACTGACCGATGGTTCCACGAGACCGCCCTCGGCCTCCTGCCGTCTCGCCCGTGGGCAGGGCCTGCCCCGCCCACGGCGGGAGGTAGCCTGCGGGCATGTCGGTCAACATCAACATCCACTTCACCGTCTCTGAGCTCACGGACGCGGCGCAGGCCGAGGCGGTCGCCGCGTCGATCGGCGAGCTGCTGCGCGACGAGGGCATCGAGGACCAGATCAGCTACGGCACGGCCTGCGACGACGGTGTCCACTTCGTGTCGGGCGAGACGCAGTTCCCGCTCAGCATCACCCGCTTCGGCCGCTGGCAGCCGGAGTTCGAGAGCGCGTTCGCGTTCGCCGTGACCGAGGCCGCCCCGGCGGCGAAGGGCGTCATCGAGTGGGGTTACCCGGACGAGGAACGCTGAACGACCTGCGCGGGGCGGGGCGGCGGGGGGTCAGGCGTCGAGCCAGCCGTAGGAGCGGGCCAGCTCGGTGACGCTGGCGCGGACGCGCTTGAGCTGGGCGGCGGTCAGGGTGCCGTCCGCGTCGATGAGCGCCTCGGTCAGCTCGGCCTGGAACTCCGCCGTGGTGAGCACGTCCAGCGTGTCGTCGTCCGGGTCGTCTCCCGGGGCGGGCGCGGGCGCGGGCACCGCGGGGCGGCGCGCGGGCTGGTCGACGAGGCGGATCTCCGACGCCTTGGGGCCCTTGTCGCCCATCTCCAGGTAGAACTCCACCTCGCGCCCCGCTCGGTACAGGTACTTGTCGTCCACCAGATCGTTCGCGTGCATGAACACGTCCTCGCCCCCTTCCCTGGGGACGATGAACCCGTAACCGCGGACCTCGTCGAACCGCAGGATCTTGCCCACCATCAACACAGCCGTTACCTCCACGCCAACACCACTTCTGCGGCGTGAATCTACAGGCGCGGGCGGCCGTGGGGTACGGCCCGGGGAGAGAAGTCACCGGCGTACGGGGGAACGGAGGAACGGGCCCGGCGATGCCGGGCCCGTTCGGTCGGCGCTCGGGGTCAGCGCCCGGGATGGCGCCCGAGGCGGCGCTCGGGGTCAGCGCCTGAGGCGGCGCTCGGGGTCAGCACTTCGGCCAGCAGGTCTTGTTCGAGCCTCTGGCGCCGAAGCGCTGCCAGTACCGCTGACGGGGCTGGTCCTGCTGGTGCTTCACCCAGCTGTGGGCGGCTGCGGCTGCCGCGGTGGCGGCGGCCACGGCGGCGGCCACGGTGCGGGCTCGGGTGCGGGCCATGGGGAACTCCTCGTATCGCTCGTGGTGTGTGGTCCGACGCTCACGAGTCTGGTTCGCTCCCCGCCCCGGGCGCATGGGGCTGGTGTCCCGTCGTGGTCCCAGGCCGGGCCGGGAGCGCCGCCTGGACGACCGTGCCGTCCGCGGTGCTGCTGAGCGTGAAGCGGCCGCCCAGCTCCTCGGACCGCTCCGCCATGGAGCGCAGCCCCACCCCGGGGCCGCGCGGGTGCGCGGAGAAGCCGTCGCCGTCGTCGGCGACGCTGACGGCCACCGTGCCGTCCGCGACGGTGACCGTGGCGTGGGCGTGGTCGGCGCGGGAGTGGCGTACGGCGTTGTGGAGCGCTTCCGCGGTGATGCGGTACACGGCCACTTCGAGGGCGGCGGAGAGCCTGGGCAGCGGATCTGGGTCGACGGTCACCGAGATGGACAGCGTCCGGGTGCTGAGCTGCTCGGCGAGCTGCCGCAGCGCGCGGGACAGGTCGGCGCCGTCCAGGGCGGCCGGTGCGAGGCCGTCGGTGATGCGGCGCAGCTCCTCGATGGCCTGTCCGATGCCGTCGGAGACGGCGTTCAGGGGCTGCGCGGCCTCCGGCGCGGCGCTCCGGCGGACGGCGTCGACCTGGAGGCGCAGGCCGGACAGGGCGGGGCCGAGCCCGTCGTGCAGGTCGTGCCGCAGACGGCGGCGCTCCTCCTCGCGGGCGAGGACGATGCGTTCCCGGCTGCTCTGGAGGTCCTGGTGGAGCCGCAGGGAGGCGAGGGCGGGGGCGGCGTGTTCGGCGAGCACCTGGACGGCCTCCCGGTCCTGCGGGTCGAGCGCCAGCTCGCCGGTGCGCGGTTCCACCGCGAGCCGTCCGATCTCCTCGCCCCGGTACAGGAGCGGGAAGCTCTCCGTGGCGCGCTCGCCGCCGCCGTCCGGCTCGCCGGACCTGGCCAGTTCCCGGGGCCCGTACTGGGTGTGCACGGTGACGGCCGCCGCGGGCAGGCCCAGCGTGTGCACGGCCATGCCGCACAGCAGCCGGGGCGCCTCTCCCGGGTCGGGTGCCCGGCTCAGGCGGTCGGCGAGGTCGCGGACCACCTGGTAGGGGTGGGCGCGTTCGCCGTAGTAGTAGTGGTCGACCACGCGGGAGGCCCACCGGGCCGTGGGCCGGAGCAGGACGCCGACGACCAGGGCGACGGCGCACGCGGGCAGCAGGCGCGCCGGGTCCGCGGTGCCGGGCGCGAGGGTCCACAGCAGCAGGCCGCCGATGCCGTACGCCACGAACAGGACGAGGGTCAGGAGCATGGCCGTCAGGACGCGGCGCGCGGCCCGGTCCAGCACCCACGTGCGCCGTCGGGCGTGCAGGTAGCCGAGGGCCAGCGGCCACACGAGGGCCGCCGGGTACTGCAGGGCGATCCGGACACCTTCGGGAATGTCGGCGTAGTTGTGCAGGTACAGGACGGTCACCCAGGCGGCGTACGGCACGACGACGAAGGTGCTGCGGCGGTACTCCGCCGAGCGCGCCATCCGCACCACCAGGATGACCAGGCACACGCCGACGACGATCGGCGGAACCCAGTGGCGGGCGGGCTCCATGAACGGGGCCGCCCAGTCGCGCACCCGCCCCCACACTCCGGTGGCGAGCGGGTTGCGCACCTCGTACCAGGAGTCCTCCCCCGCCCATTCGAAGAGCTGCTGCGCCAGGCTCCACACGGCCAGGGCGATCACGTACACCCGCCACCAGCCGCGCGGGGTGCGGCCGTCCGGGAGCCACAGGGGCAGGGTGTAGATGACCACGCCGAAGAGCGTGTAGTCGACGACGGCCGCCGCGACGGCGGCCGGGCCGGCCGCGGGACCTGCCAGTCCGATGGCGGCCGCGGTCGACAGGGCCGCGCCCACCGCGGCCGCGGCGCCGGCGCACAGCAGCAGCCAGCCGAAGACGCTGCCGGAGCCGCGGGCGATGAACGACATGCCGGACAGGGGCAGCCCGAGGCCCAGGAGCAGGCCGATGGCCGTGTAGTGGAGCTCGGTCGCCACGAAGGCCGGGTGGCCGAGGTGGCTGATGGTCAGGACGACCCACAACACCCCCGACAGCGCCGTGGCCACGCAGACTCCGTACGCCGGGAGCAGCGGCGGGCCCGCGCCGGGGGGCTTCCTGGCGGCGGGTGCTCGGGGGCGCCGCGCGTCGTCGGTCGTGGGTCCGTCGCCGGGCGCGGGTGCGCCGGGCGCCGGTGCTCTGGTCGTCCGTGGTCCTGGTCGGGGCATCGTGTGCTCCTCGCCATCGCCGGGTGGCCTTCCAGGGTCGGCCGCCCGGCGTCCCGGCCGCATGAGGCGCGTGTCCCGTCGCGGTCCCGTGTCGCGGCGGGACCGACGGCGGTCAGGCGTCTTCGCCGAGGCCCGCGTCGCGGGCGCGGGCGACGGCCTCGGCGCGGCTGGCCACGTGGAGCTTCTCGAAGATGTGCGTGATGTGGTTGCGCACGGTCTTCTCGGAGAGGACCAGCTCCCGGGCGATGCGCCGGTTGTCGAACCCGCGCGCGATCAGGTCCAGCACCTCGCACTCGCGGGCCGTCAGGGCGGGGAACAGCTGTTCCGCGTCGCGCCGCCTGCTCCCGGAGACGAGGCCGGTCAGGCGCGCGGCGACGCCCGCGCCGAACACGGCGCCGCCGGCCGCGACGGTCCGGACGGCGTGCAGGACCTCCTCGGCGCCGGCGCCCTTGACCACGTACCCGCGCGCCCCGGCCTGGAGGGCGGCCAGCAGGTCGCCCTCGTCGTCCGACATGGTGAGCGTGAGCACGGGCAGGCCGGGGTGGAGTGCGGCGAGGGTGCGGATCGCCTGGATGCCGGAGCCGTCCGGCAGCCCGAGGTCCATGATGACGACCTCGGGCCGGCACCTCTCCACGGCGTCGGGCACCTCGGCGACGGTCTCCGCCTCCCCGACGACGGCCACCTCGCCGAGGCTCTCCAGGGCGGTCTTCAGGCCGCTGCGGAAGAGCGGGTGGTCTTCGACGATGAGGGTCCGCAGGACGTGCCGGTCCGCGGTGTCACGGTGTTCGCCAGCTTCACTCACATCTCGACCCTAAGTGATCTTTGTGACAGCGGCATATTTTCCGGGCATCGCCTGACATCCGGCGTCACGGCATGAGCAGGACCGGCTTGACCACCCGGCCGTCGAGCGCCGCCCCCGCCGCCTCCTCGATCGCGTCGAAGGGGTACGTCTCCACGATCGCGTCCACCGGGAGCCGCCCCGCGCGGTGCAGCTCGGCCAGGGCGGGGATGAAGACGCCCGGCACCACGTCGCCCTGGTTCACCCCGACGATCCGCGGCCCCCGGTCCAGCAGGGACGGTACGTCGAAGGCCGCCTCGGTCCCGGCGGGCGGCGCCCCGACGACCCCGCACACCCCGCCCACGGCGAGGCTGTCCACCGCCTGCCGCAGCACCCTCGGCAGGCCGCTGGTCTCCAGCGCCCGGTCGGCGCCGCGCCCGCCGGTCAGGTCCCGTACGGCGTCGACGGCGTCGGTGTCCCGGGGGTCGACGATGTCGGTGGCGCCGAGGCGGCGGGCCAGGGCGAGCCGCCGCGGGTCGGGGTCCACGGCGATCACACGGGTGGCGGCCGTGAGGCGGGCGGCCATCACCGCCGCCAGGCCCACCGAGCCAGTGCCGAAGACGGCGAGGCTCTGGCCCGCCTCCGGGCGCAGCACGTTGAGCACCGCGCCCGCCCCGGTCTGGACGCCGCAGCCGAGGGGCGCGAGCACCTCCGGGGGCAGGTCCGCGGGGACGGGCACCACGTTGCGGGCGCCCGTCACGGCGAGCGTCGCGAACGACGACTGGCCGAAGAAGTGCCCGTGCAGCGCGGCGCCCGCGTGCGCGCCGGTCCCGCGCACGGTCGCGCTGCCGTCCAGGCGGCTGCCGCCGAAGAGGTTCAGCGCGGGCCAGTGGTCGCACCGTACGGGACGGCCCGTACGGCAGGCCGGGCACGTACCGCAGGAGGCGAAGCTCATGACGACGGTGTCGCCGGGCGCGACCGCGGCGACGGCGGAGCCCACGGCCTCCACGGTGCCGGTGCCCTCGTGCCCGAGGACGGCCGGGACGGGGAAGGGCGTGTGACCGGCGCGGACGCTCAGGTCGGTGTGGCAGATGCCGGCGGCGCGGACGCGCACGAGGACCTCGTCGGGGCGGGGCGCGTCGACGCGTACCTCCTCGAAGGCGAAGGCATGGCCGCGGGCGCGGATCACGGCGGCGGTGGAGAGGGGCATGGGGTCTCCTTGCGAAGGGGTTCCACCGCTCAGGGCAGGACGCCGCCCTCGCGGGCGGTGCGCAGGGCCTGGGCGGCGATGGTCAGGGTGGGGTTGACGGCGGCGGAGGACGGGAAGAAGCCGCCGTCGACGACGAAGAGGTTGCGCACCTCGTGGCTGCGGCAGTACGGGTCGAGGACCGAGCGCGCCGCGTCCGTCCCGGCGACCGTGGTGCCGCAGTGGTGCCCGGCCTCCGCGCCCATCGAGCGGCTGAAGACCAGGGGATGGCCGGCGCGGCGCATCATGCGGGCCGCGCCGCGCACCAGGCGGCGGTGGGCGCGGGTGTTGGTGGGCTCCCAGCGCACGGTCACACCGCCGTCGGGGGCGGGCAGGACGCGGTTGGCCGGGTCGGGCAGGTCCTCCGACATCAGCCACCAGTCGACGCTGCGGGACGCCAGCGCGCCGAGGAGCCGGCGCGGCAGGCGCGGGTGGGCCGCGGCGAGCGCCGCCGTGTGCACCTTGCCCATGAGCTGGATCGCGCCGAGCGGGTGCTCGGTGTGCGGTCCCGGCAGGTAGAAGTCGTGGACGGCGAGGGTCTTCTGGAACGTCACCGGGTTGCGGCGGCGCGGGTCGACGGCCACGAGCATGCTGTTGTTGTGCATCATCAGGTTGCGGCCGACGAGCCCGCTGCCGTTGGCCAGCCCGCGCGGGTGCGCGGCACCCCCGGAACGCAGCAGCAGCGCCGCGGAGTTCACCGCTCCGCAGGAGACCACGACCGTCCCGGCCCGGATGCGTACGGTACGGCCGCCGCGCTCCGCGTCCACGGCCGTGACCACGCGGCCCGAGGGGTGGGTGTGCAGCCGCAGCGCCCGCGTGTGGGTGAGCAGCCGCACCGACCCGGTCCGCAGGGCGGGGCGCAGCGCGCGGGTTTCGGCGTCGCTCTTGGCCTCCACGCGGCAGGGGAAGGCGTCGCAGGTGCCGCAGCGCAGGCAGGCACCGTCCGGCCGCAGGTCGACGCCGAGTTCGACGGGGTACGGGTTGAGGCCCTGCTCCCGCAGCCTGCCCGCCAGCTCGCCGATGAACGGTTCGTGCGCGACGGCCGGGTAGGGGTACGGCTCCGAGCGCGGCGGCCCGGTCGGATCGGTGCCGTCCTGGCCGTGCACCCGGTAGAGGCGCTCGGCCTCGGCGTAGTACGGCTCCAGGTCGGCGTAGCCGAACGGCCAGGCGGGTGAGGTGCCGTCCAGGTGCTCGGTGGCCGTGAAGTCGCTCTCGCGCAGGCGGGGCAGGGCGGCGCCGTAGACCTTGGTCGTCCCGCCGACGTAGTAGCGGACGGCCGGGGAGAAGGACCGCCCGTCGGCGGTGCGCCAGGTGCCGGCGTTGTGGTAGCGGCCCTCCTCGAAGACGGCCTCGGGTGACCAGTTGGCGTCCTCGCGCGGCAGGAAGCCGCCGCGCTCGACGACCAGGACGCGGGCGCCGGTGGAGGCCAGCGCCCAGGCCGTGGTGGAGCCGCCGGCGCCCGAGCCGATGATCGCCACATCGGCCTCGTAGACGTCCTGTTCGCGGCGTACGACCGGTGGGGTGCCGGGGCCGAAGAGGTCGGTCGGGTCGGTCATGACGGGGTTCCTTCCGGCTGGAAGAGGCGGACTGCGGTCGTGTCGTGGAAGGGCGGGCGGCCGGGCGCGTGGACGAGCTCCAGGTGCAGGCCGAAGGGCGTGCGCAGATAGACGAAGCGCGTGCCCGCGATGGGTCCCTCGCCGACGGTCTGCGGCTCGCCGAGCGCCTCGACGCCGACGTGGGACGTGAGGTGGCGCAGCGACGCGTCGAGGTCGTCGGTCCACAGGGCGAGGTGGTGCCCGCCCCAGTCGCTGTTGTGGGGGTACGCGCGGCGCTGGCCGGGCGCTTCGTACTGGAACAGCTCGACGTTGGTGACCGGCCCGAGGCGCAGCATGGCGATGTGCGCGACGGCGTCGGGGTGGACGCCGAGCTGGCGTGACATCCAGGAGCCGTCGGGGTCGGCAATCGGGCCGGTGCGGTAGGCGAGTTCGGCGCCGAGGACACCGGTGAAGAAGCCGACCGCCTCGTCGAGGTCGGGCACGGTGTAGGCGATGTGGTGGACGGCGGTGGCGCCGGGCACGGAGAGGGCGGGGGGTGTCATGCGGAGGTCTCCTCACGTGTGGTGCTGGGGGTGCGGGGCGGCAGGGTGCGGGTGACGGCCGGCGGGGTGAGGGTCAGGCACAGCAGGTCGGCGCCGTACGGGCCGGCGGTGAGGCGTACGCCCTCCCCGTGGCGGGCCAGGACGAGGGCGCGCTCGCCGAGCGGGAGCCGGTCGTCGGCGAGGACCGAGCCGGCCAGGACGTACCAGGCGGCTTCGGTGCCGTCCCGGCCGGCGAGGTCCAGGTGGGTGCCGGGGTCGAGGTGGACGTGGTCGAACGCCTCGCACTCGCTGTGCAGCATGCCGCGCCGGGCGAGGCAGCGGATGGTGGTGCGTTCGGTGCCGGGGCCGAGGAGGAGGGTGGCCCGGTGACCGGAGTGGACGATCACGGCTTGCCCTCCCCCGCTCCGTCCACCGCGAGCACGGCGTGGAAGTACTCCAGGCCGTCGGCGTCCGCCGTCAGCCAGGCGGAGGTGCCGAGCGGCAGCGTCAGCGCGGTGCCCCGGGCCACCGACACGTGCCGGCCGGTGGTGCGGGCGGTTCCGGTGCCGCCGGTGATGAACACGGTGTGCTCCTCGCCGTGGGCGTCGAGGGCGGCGCTGCCGCCGGCCGGCAGCCGGTTCAGCCGCACGGTGCGCAGGGGCCCGGTGAGGACGGTGGACGCGTCCAGCGGGCCGTGACCGCGCAGGTCGCGGACGACGGCGCTGCGGGGGGTGTCGCCCATGGGGTGCTCCTTCTGTGCGTGTACGGGGGCGGGGACTTCGACGACGAGCCAGGCCAGGGGCCGGCGTCCGGTGTTGCGCAGGGCGTGGCGGGCGCCGAGCCCGGTCAGGACGGTGTCGCCCGCCCTGACCGGGTGGGGCCGGCCGTCGAGGCTGATCTCGCCGCGCCCGGAGAGCAGGAAGTACAGCTCCTCGGTGCGGGAGTGCAGGTGCTCGCCGCTGACGCCGCCCGGCGGCAGCCAGGCCCACTCGACGGCCTCCCAGCCGCCGTGCAGCCCGGTGCGGCGGGCCAGGCAGGACCAGCGGGAGTGCCCGTCGGCGTCGTGGACGCCGTGGACGTCGGCGGGGGCGTGGACGTCGGCGATGACGACGGCTTCACGCATGCGAGCCCACCTCCTTGAGGTCGCCCGCCACCGCGGCCAGGTCGTCGGCGGCGCGGTCCAGTTCGCGGGCGGTGAGGTTGTTGACGAAGACGGAGCCGCCGATGCCGACGGGCAGCGGCAGGCGCTGCTTGCCGTCGCGGTGGCGGACGGTGTCGGCGAGCGCGTCCTTGAGCACGCCGGGCTCCATCAGGGGGTGGTGCACCGGGAGGCCGAGGGCGCGCATCACGCCGAGGACGCGGTCCCGTTGGACGGCGGTGACCAGGCCGCGGCGCCAGGCGATGACGGTGGTCAGCGCCATGTCGAGGTTGACGGCCTCGCCGTGCAGCAGCGCGGGCAGGGCGCGCATCTCGATCGTGGGGCTGAAGGAGTGCCCGTAGTCGACGACGCGCTCCAGCCGGTGCTCCCAGAGGTTGTCGTGGAGTTCTTCGAGCATGCCGTGGACCGCCCGGGCGAGGACCTCGTCGCCGGCCGCCCGCAGCGGGCCGGCGCCCTGGAAGCGCTCGGCGACCAGGCTCGCCCCGTGGCGGTCGAGAAGTTCGAACAGCTCGGCGTCCTTGATGAGCGCGATCTTGAGGATCTCGGCCATGCCGTTGCCGAGGTGGCGCCGGTCGAGGGTGGCGAGGAGCGCCGGATCCAGCAGGGTCTCGGTGGCCGGGTGGTAGGTGCCGAGCCGGTTCTTGCCGGTGTTGAAGTTGACGCCGGTCTTGGCGCCGACGCCGGCGTCCACCAGGCCGATGAGGGTGGTGGGCACGCGGACGTACGGCGTGGAGCGGCGGTACAGGCTGCAGGCGAGGCCGACGACGTCGAGCAGGACGCCGCCGCCGATGGCGACGACCGGCTCCCGGCGGCGGTCCACGCCGAACCGGTCCATGGCCTCCACCACGGAGTACACCGACTCCATGGTCTTCAGCCGCTCGTGGGCCGGCAGGACGTGGATCTCGTACGCGTCGTGGCCCCGGGCGTCGCAGTAGGCGCGGATCGCGTCGCCGTAGAGCATGTCGACGCGCTCCTCGACGACCAGCAGCCGCCGGGAGGGGGCCGGCGCGCCGTCGGCGGCTCCGGCGGCCGCGAGCGCCGGGTTGTCCGGCGCGAACACGTCCGGCGCGAAGCCCACGCGGTAGGTGACCGGCTTGGCGGTGGCGACGGTCCAGCCGGGGGCGGGGCCGTCGGTGGTGAACAGGCCGTGGGTGTGGGTGTGGGTGTGCGGGAGGGGCACGGGGTTCTCCTCGGTGTCAGTGGAAGGTCAGTTCGCGTGCGCGAGGGGCGGGTGTGGGAGTGGGCGTGGGGGTGGGGGTGGCGGTCGGCGCGATCGCGCCGAGTGCCTGGGTCACCAGGTCGTCGTCGACCTCGGTGAGCAGCCGGCCGCGCGCCACGTGGGGCTGTCCGAGCGCGTCGAGCAGCACCATGCGGGCCGGTCCGGAGTACGGGGCGGGCACGGGGCCCGCCGTGGGGCCGCGTCGCAGCGCGGTCGCCACGTCGGCGGCGGTGAGCGGGGCGGGCAGCTCGCGGGGGGCTCCCCAGCGGTCCAGCAGCTCGTGGTGGGCCCGCTCGGCGGCCGGGCCGAGCAGTTCGGCGAGGACGGCGATCCGGGCGGCGACGAGCATGCCCAGCGCGAGGGCGTCACCGTGGCTCAGCCCGGTCCGCAGGGACAGCAGGGCGTCGGCGACGGTGTGGCCGTAGCGGAACGCCGTGGCCGGGCCCTGTTCGCGCGGGTCGTAGCACATGAGCGTGGCGCGGATCTCGGCGCTCAGGGCGACGGCGCGTGCCAGCGGCAGCGCGTCGTAACCCGTGAGGTCCGGCCTGAGCAGGGCGCCGACCGAGTCGTAGAACGCCGGGCTGACCGCCAGGACGTTCCGGACGAGGGCGGCCAGGCCGGAGCGCAGCGCGCTGGGCGGAAGGGTGCTCAGCAGGTCCAGCTGGGCCCAGACCAGCGCGGGCGCCGTGCCCGGGGCGCCGGAGCGCTCCAGGGTGAAGGCCGTGTCGGTCATGGCCCGGGGGGTGGTGGGCAGGAGGATCAGCCGCGGTCCGCGCCCGGTGGGGTCGCCCCGGGCGGTGTCGGCGGCGCGGACGGCCAGGCGGGCCGCGGCGTCGAGGACGCCGGTGCCGCCGAGCGCGACGACCACGGAGCCGGGCGCGGGGCGCACGGCCCAGGACGCGTCGGGGCTGCCGGGGGTGTCGGGGGTGTCCGGCGCCGTCAGCCGCCGCACGGGGGCGACCGGGCCGAGCAGGCGCTCCGCCCAGGCGGTGTGCGCCTCGGGCAGACCCGCACGCGAGACGAGCCAGAACGCGTCCGGTGCGAGTCCGGCGGCGCGCCGGGTGAGCTCGTCGCGGCCGGTGTCACCGCTCCGTACGAGGACGGGGTAGTGGACGTTGCCGGCGAGCATGGCGCGGTCGATGGACGCTGCGGAAGTGGTGCGCATCATGGGGGGCTCACTCATCACGTGGGGTTCGGAATGTCGCCCCTTCAAGCTCCGCCGCCCGGCGTCCCGGCGGCATGAGGCGCCGGCCCCCATGCGGCCCCTGTCCCGACCCGGGGGTCCCGGGACAGGCCGCCCGTGACGCCCTGGGGCGCGGGCCCCGCGCTGCCGTACCCACCGGCGTCCGTACCAGCGGCCGGACCCGCGACCGGACCGGCGTCCGCACAGGCGTACGCAAACGCCGCGACGTCCCGGCCGGGGTGGCATACGATCATGGTCGGCGGTCGCCTCACCCGGTACCGTCCGCCGCTCCCCCGGTCATGGAGGTCAACCGTGCTCAGGACAACCGTCGGCAAGCGCGCCCCTCGTCCCCGTACCGTCCTCACCGCCTGCGCCACCGTGGCCGGCCTGGTGCTGGTCGCCGGGTGCGGCAACGGCGACGAGGGACCCGGTGAGGCCGCGGGCGGAGTGCCCGTCGTCGAGAAGGGCAAGCTCACCGTCTGCACCCATCTGCCGTACCCGCCCTTCCAGTTCGAGCGGAACGGCGAGATCGTCGGCTTCGACGTGGCGCTGGTCGACCTCGTGGCGAAGAACCTCAAGGTCGAACAGAAGATCCTCGACACGCCGTTCGAGAACTTCAAGACGGGCGCGTTCCTCAACTCCGGCAAGTGCGACCTCGCCGCCGCCGGCATGACGATCACCGACGAGCGCAAGAAGAACGTCGACTTCTCCGTCCCCTACTTCGACGCCACCCAGGCCCTCCTGGCGAGCAAGAAGAGCGGCGCCACCACCCTCGCGGACGTCAAGGCGAAGAAGCTGAAGCTGGGCGCGCAGGCGGAGACCACCGGCGAGAGCTACGCCACGAGCCAGGGCTTCGACCCGGTGGCGTTCGAGAGCTCCGACGCCGTCCTCAACGGGCTGCGCACCGGTCAGGTCGACGCGGTCGTCATCGACTACCCGGTCGTGCAGGGCTGGCTGAAGGAGAAGGCCACCGCCGACGCGTTCGCGCTCGGGCAGAACATCGAGACCGGTGAGCAGTACGGCTTCTCGGTGAAGAAGGGCAACGACAAGCTCCGCGCCGCGATCGACAAGGCGATCACCGACGCCAAGGCCGACGGCACGTACAAGAAGGTGTACGAGGAGTGGATCGGCCCGATGCCCAAGGGCGTGTCGTGACCTCACGCCTGACGCGGCGCCAGCGGCGGCGGATCTCGCAGGGGGTGCAGTACGCGGTCTTCGTCGCCGCCCTCGTCCTGCTCGGCGTCCTGGCGGACTGGGACCGCCTGCAGAACCAGTTCGCGCAGGCGGACCTGGCCACCCGGCTCTTCCCCGACATCATCACCACGGCGCTGCGCAACACGGTGGTGTACACCGTCTCCGGGTTCGTCTTCGGTCTCGTCCTGGGCCTGCTCATCGCCCTGATGCGGCTGTCGTCGGTGGCGCCGTACCGGTGGGCCGCGGGCGTCTACATCGAGATCTTCCGGGGTCTGCCCGCCCTGCTGATCTTCATCTTCGTGGGGGTCGCCGTACCGCTGGCGTTCCCCGGTACGGAGATCCCCGGCGGTACGTACGGCAACGTCGCCCTCGGTCTCGGGCTGGTGGCCGCGGCGTACATGGCGGAAACGATCCGGGCGGGCATCCAGGCCGTGCCGAAGGGCCAGATGGAGGCGGCGCGCTCGCTGGGCTTCTCGCACGCCCGCGCCATGGTGTCGGTGATCCTCCCGCAGGCGTACCGGATCATCATCCCCCCGCTGACCAACCAGCTGGTGCTGCTGTTCAAGGACTCCTCGCTGGTGCTGTTCCTCGGGGTGACGCTGCAGGAGCGGGAGCTGACCAAGTTCGGGCGGGACCTGGCCAGCCAGACCGCCAACTCCACGCCCATCCTCGTCGCCGGGCTGTGCTACCTGCTGGTGACGATTCCGCTGAGCTTCCTGGCCCGGCGCCTCGAGGCCCGTGCCGCCAGGGCGAAGTGAGGGACGACGCCGATGCCAGAGAACGAGATCGAGATCCGGGGGCTGTACAAGTCCTTCGGTGCCAACGAGGTGCTGCGCGGCATCGACCTGGACGTGGCCGCCGGTGAGGTGGTGTGCGTCATCGGGCCGTCCGGCTCCGGCAAGTCGACGCTGCTGCGCTGCGTGAACCTGCTGGAGGAGCCGACCAGGGGCACGGTGTTCGTCGGCGGTACGGAGGTCACGGACCTGGACGTGGACATCGACGCCGTACGCCGCCGGATCGGCATGGTGTTCCAGCAGTTCAACCTCTTCCCGCACGTCACGGTGACCGAGAACCTGACGCTGCCGCAGCGGCGGGTGCTGGGACGCGGCAAGGAGCACGCGGCGAAGGTCGCCCGCGAGAACCTGGCGCGCGTCGGCCTCGCCGACAAGGCGGACGCCTATCCGGCGCAGCTGTCCGGCGGGCAGCAGCAGCGGGTGGCGATCGCCCGGGCGCTGGCGATGGGCCCGGAGGTGATGCTCTTCGACGAGCCGACGTCGGCGCTCGACCCGGAGCTGGTGGGCGACGTGCTGTCGGTCATGCGGATGCTGGCGGCGGAGGGCATGACGATGATGGTCGTCACGCACGAGATGAGCTTCGCCCGGGAGGTCGCCGACCGGGTGGTGTTCATGGACGGCGGCGTGATCGTCGAGGAGGGCCCGGCCGCGCAGGTGGTCGGCGATCCGCGCCATGAGCGCACCCGCCACTTCCTCACCCGCATCCTGGACCCGGCCGCGGCCCCCGGCCCCGAGGAGAGGTCCTAGGGGGTGCGGACGGCGTCGGTTCGGGCGGCCCGGACCAGCAGGAGGGCCGACGCGACGGCGGCGAAGGCGCACCAGGTGGAGACGAACTCCAGCCGCCACAGCAGGAGGCACACCACCGCGCCCGCCGCGACGACCGCGCCGAGCAGCCGCAGGAGCCCGTCCCGCGCCAGCAGCAGCGCGCCGACCGTCGCCACGAGGTAGCCGGCGATCAGCAGCGGCGCGTACGGCAGGTCGAGGACGTACCCGACGGTGCGGCCGCGGATCTCGGCGGTGACAGGCCGGGTCGCGAGGCAGTACGCCAGGGCGGCGGCCGTCACGGCTCCGGTGGCGGCGGGGGCGGCGAGGCGCCGCCGGCCGCCCGGCGGCGCGGCGGCCAGCACTCCGAGCGGCACCCACACCGGCAGCAGCGGCAGCGCGATCACCGCCCAGGCGAGGGTGGCCGGGCCGCTGCCGCCGCCCGCCCGCCACACGGCGGCCTCCACGATCTGGTGCGCGCCGAGGAGCAACGGCAGTGCGGCGAGCGGCAGTTCCCGGGCCCGGCGCACCCGCGCCGTACAGGCCACGCCGATCGCGGCGACGACCGTGCCCGCCGCCAGATCGGCCGTGGCGCTCCAGCACATGGTGGGTAGCGTACGGGGGCAACCGATCAACGGCCCGGAGGAGAACCCAAGGCGGGGCTTCAGGTGTCGCGCGCGACACCGGCGGACTGGTCGACCGTGCACGCGTGGGCCGTGGCGGAGGGGTGGAACCCCGGCCTGTCCTACGGGCCGTGCTTCTTCGTACAGGACCCCGACGGGTTCTTCGTGGGCCGGCTCGACGGGACCCGGCCCCGGTGTCGGCCGTCTCGGTCGTCCGGTACGACGACCGGTACGCCTTCCTCGCCACGAGACGAACCCGGCCGCCGTCGCGCCGGCGCGCGCACGGGGGCTGGTGCCGTCGTTCGAGACGGCCCGCATGGACCATCCGGGTGTGTCCTTCCAATGATCCCCTCGGATGGGGGGTCGTTTCGCGCATTGCGGGTACCCGAACCCCCTCCTGCAGCCGAGGAGGGGAGGACGGAGCACCGTGACACATCATTCGCACGACGCCATCCGGCCCGAGGGGCCGGAGGAACCGGCCGGGCTGCGGCTGGCCGGGGGCAGAGCGGTGGAGGGCGACCCCACCGCCGTGCCGTTGGACGTCGCCATGGGCGGCGGAGGGGCGGCCGGGGAAGCCTGGCTGCCACGGGACAGGATGCAGGCCATCCTGGAGGCCACCAAGCAGGTGGCGGGGCTGCTCAAGGGTGCCGGGCTCCGGTTCGCCCTGGCGGGCAGCGTCGCGGCGTACGCGCACGGCGTGCCGGGCAACCTCCAGCACGACACCGACTTCGCGATCCTGCGCGAGGACGCGGAGGAGGTGGCCCGGGTGCTGGAGGGCGCCGGGATCCCGGTGCGCAAGCCGCCGGAGGACTGGCTGATCAAGGCGACGGCCCACGGCGAGAACATCGACCTGATCTTCGAGCTGGCCCGGCACCCGGTGACGCCCGACCTGCTGGAGCGCGCGGACGTCCTGCCGGTCGACTCGGTGCGGATGCCGGTGCTCGCGCCGACGGACCTCGTGGGCAGCCTGCTGGCGGCCTTCTCCGAGCACCACTGCGACTTCGGGGCCGTCCTGCCGATCGCCCGGACGCTGCGGGAGAAGATCGACTGGGAGCTGCTGCGGCGCGAGAGCCGGGGGTCCGCGATGCCCGAGGCGTTCCTGTTCCTGCTGGAGCGCCTGAACGTGATCGAACCGGTCACCGAACGACGGGAGGGACCGTCATGAGCGCGGCCGACACCGCCGAGTACCGCATCGCCCACTTGCGGGACCGGCTGGCCAGCGAGGACATCGCCGAGCTGGGCGTACGCATCGAGCAGCGGGGAACGAGCGTGATGCTGTACGGCACCGTCTCCAGCACCGCCTGCCGCACCGAGATCCTGCGGATCGCCGAGGAGGAACTGGCCGGGCTCCCGCTGCGCGAAGACCTGGTCGTGGCCTCCGCGAACCCGCCCGACCACTCCGAGGAGCTGTCGTGATCCGAGTAGCAGCCGTCGGCGACATCCATCTGGGACCGGACAGCGCCGGAACGCTGCGGCCCGCCTTCGAGACCCTCCGCGAGTGCGCGGACGTGCTGCTCCTGGCGGGCGACCTGACGCGGCACGGCACGGCCCGGGAGGCGGAGGTGGTCGCCGGGGAGGTGGCCGGTCTCGGTGTGCCGGTCGTGGCGGTCCTGGGCAACCACGACTACCAGAGCGATCAGGAGACGGAGGTGACGGCGGCGCTGGACGCCGTCGGTGTGACGGTGCTGGAGGGCCAGGGCACCGTGCTCTCCATCGACGGGGTACGGGTCGGCGTCGCCGGGACCAAGGGGTTCTGCGGCGGTTTCGCCGGGCGCAGCGGCGGTGAGTTCGGCGAGCCGGAGATGAAGTCGTTCATCCGCTACACCCGGCGCTGCGCGGACGCCCTGCGAGGGTCGCTGGAGACCCTGGACGAGGCGGGCTGCGCGGTGCGGATCGCCCTGACGCACTACTCCCCCGTGGCGGACACGCTGGCGGGCGAGCCGCTGGAGATCTACCCGTTCCTGGGCAGCTACCTGCTCGCCGAGGCGGTGGACGAGGCGGGCGCGGACCTGGCCGTACACGGTCACGCGCACATGGGCGTCGAACACGGCATGACCAGCGAGGGGATCCGGGTGCGCAACGTCGCCCAGCCGGTGATCGGCCGGGCCTTCGCCATCTACCACCTGCCGGTGCACACGGCGTCCGGGGACGGGGAGGGCACGCGGACGCGGGAGCGGGCGGGGGCGGTGCGGTAGTCGCGGCAGTGGCGCAGCGCTCGCGTTAGTCCTCCACGAAGCGGGGGTAACGGAGGATACTGCGACACATCGGACCAAACCGTAGAGATGGCATCAAAAGGAGCCGAGGATCGTGACGGACGTATCGAGCCGGGGTCCCGCGCCCGGCGACGACCGGAAGGTGCTCACCAACCGCCAGGGGCACCCGGTCTACGACAACCAGAACCAGCGCACCGTCGGCGCCCGCGGCCCGGCGACGCTGGAGAACTACCAGTTCCTGGAGAAGATCAGCCACTTCGACCGGGAACGCATCCCCGAGCGTGTCGTGCACGCCCGCGGCGTCACCGCGTACGGCTACTTCGAGGCGTACGGCGCCTGGGGCGACGAACCGATCAGCCGCTACACCCGCGCCAAGATCTTCCAGGAGCGCGGCAAGCGCACCGACCTGGCCGTCCGCTTCTCGACGGTGATCGGCGGCCGCGACTCCTCGGAGGCCGCCCGCGACCCGCGCGGGTTCGCGGTGAAGTTCTACACCGAGGACGGCAACTGGGACCTGGTCGGCAACAACCTGGGCGTGTTCTTCATCCGGGACGCGATCAAGTTCCCGGACGTGATCCACTCGCTCAAGCCCGACCCGGTCACCTTCCAGCAGCAGCCGCGCCGGATCTTCGACTTCATGTCGCAGACCCCGGAGTCCATGCACATGCTGGTGAACCTCTTCAGCCCCCGGGGCATCCCCGCCGACTACCGCCACATGCAGGGCTTCGGTGTCAACACGTACAAGTGGGTCAACGAACAGGGCAACACGGTCCTGGTCAAGTACCACTGGATGCCCAAGCAGGGCGTGCGCAGCATGACCGAGGAGGACGCGGCCAACGTCCAGGCCGAGAACCTCGGGCACGCCACCAAGGACCTGTACGACGCGGTCGGGCGCGGCGACTACCCCGAGTGGGAACTGCTGGTCCAGATGATGGAGGACCACGACCACCCGGAGCTGGACTTCGACCCGCTGGACGACACCAAGACCTGGCCGGAGCAGGACTTCCCGCCGAAGCCGGTGGGCAAGATGGTGCTCAACCGGATGCCGGAGAACTTCTTCGCCGAGAACGAGCAGATCTCCTTCGGCACCGGCGTCCTCGTGGACGGGCTGGACTTCTCCGACGACAAGATGCTGGTCGGCCGGACCTTCTCGTACAGCGACACCCAGCGCTACCGGGTCGGCCCGAACTACCTCCAGCTGCCGGTCAACCAGGCCAAGAACGCCGACGTGCGCACCAACCAGCGCGACGGCTTCATGACGTACCGCCAGGACGGCCACGGCGAGAACCCCGACGTCAACTACGAGCCGTCGATCAGGGGCGGGCTGCGCGAGGGCCAGTACCCCACGCACGACGAGCAGGGCCCGGAGATCCGGGGCCGGCTCACCCGCAAGCGGATCCCGCGCACCAACGACTACCTGCAGGCCGGGCAGCGGTACCTGCTGATGGAGCAGTGGGAGCGCGACGACCTGGTGCACAACTTCGTCAACGCGCTGAAGCAGTGCGACCGCCCCGTGCAGGAGCGGATGGTCTGGCACTTCCTGCTGGTCGAGAACGACCTCGGGCTCCGGGTCGGCGAGGGCCTGGGCATCAGCCCGCAGGACGTCGCCCACCTCGAACCGCTCGCGAGCCAGGACCTCACCGAGGAGGACCGCAAGCGGCTGGCGAACCTCGGGGAGAACCCGCCCCGGGACGTCGAGGGCCTGACGATGACGCACTGCGTGCCGGACGAGCGGCATGTGGTGACGCGCTGACCCGCTGACGGCGCACGGCGCAGGGCCCGCCCGGAACAGCCGGGCGGGCCCTCGTCGTGTGCCGCGCTCAGGGCTCAGGGGCGGCGCGGGGTTTCGGGTTCACGGGGCGCGGGCTCAGGGGCGGCGCCAGGCGTCGCTCTCCAGGTGGGACCCGGCCTGCGGGCCCATCCGGAGCATCCCGCCGTCCACGACCCAGGACGCGCCGGTGACGTACGAGGACTCCTCCCCCGCGAGGAACGCGATGACCGAGGCGACCTCGCGCGCGTCGCCCGGCCGGCCCAGCGGTACGCCCGGCCGGGACTTCCGTGTCACGTCCTCGTCCTCCTGGCCCGTCATGGGCGTGGCGATCTCGCCGGGCGCGACCGCGTTCACGGTGATGCCGTGCTCGGCCAGCTCCAACGCCATCACCTGGGTGAGCAGCCCGAGGCCGCCCTTGGCCGCGCAGTAGGGCGCGGCGCCGACCCGCGGCTGGTGCTCGTGCACCGAGGTGACGTTGACGATCCGGCCGCCGCCGCCCTGGCCGATCATGCGGCGTGCGGCGATCTGGCCGCAGAGGAACGGCCCGATCAGGTCGACGTCGAGGACGCCGCGTACGGTCTCGTACGCCATGTCCAGGAAGGGCGTGGCCGTGCCGGTGCCGGCGTTGTTGACCAGGACGTCGATGCGGCCGAGTTCCTCGGCGAGCCGGTCCACCGCGCCCGCGGCGTCCGGCAGTTTGGTCAGGTCCATGTGGGTGACGGCGGCCCGGCGCCCGTGTGCCCGTACCTCCTCGGCGGTCCGCCGGGCGCCCTCCTCGTCGGTGTGCCAGGTGATGCCGATGTCCATGCCCTCGGCGGCGAGCCGCACGGCGGTGGCGCGGCCGATGCCCGAGTCGGACCCGGTGACGACGGCGACGGGGGTGTGGGCGCGGTCGCGGGCGGGTGAGTGCATCGCTCCTCCTCGACGGTGGTCACTCGACCGTGGCCACGTGACGGTGGCCACGTGACGGTGGTCAGGGCTTTGGCGGTACCACGTCACCCGGGCGGCAAACACGGGCGTCCGGGCGGTTACCGGGACGCGTGTGTACTGAGTGACTCATGATCGGGCAGGGGAATGAAATGCCAGAAGTATCAGCTCCTGTGATCAAACTGGTGCGGCGGACGACCGAACCTGTCGCAGCTCAGACCATTCGCTCGACCGCCGCGGCCGTCATCTCGTTCGTCGTCGCCCTGGCCGTCCTGCCCGACCAGCCCTCTCCCCTGACGGCGCCGCTCACGGCGCTGCTGGTCGTGCAGGTCACGCTCTACTCGACCCTGACCACCGGCATCCGCCGGGTGAACTCGGTCGTGGTCGGCGTCCTCATCGCCATCGGCTTCTCGGCGCTGGTCGGACTGACCTGGTGGAGCCTCGGCCTGACGATCTTCACCTCGCTGATCATCGGACGGCTGGTACGGGTGGACGAGTTCGTACCGGAGGTGGCGATCAGCGCCATGCTGGTCCTCGGCGTGTCGCAGATCGCCTCCATGGCCTGGCACCGGGTGCTGGAGACGCTGATCGGCGCCGGGGTCGGCCTGCTGTTCAACCTGCTGTTCGCGCCGCCCGTGTGGGTGCAGAGCGCCGGGGCATCCATCGACGGCCTGGCGCGCGGGATGGGCCGGATGTTCCGGACCATGGGCGACGAGATCGGCGCGGGGCACATCCCGTTCGCGCACGCGGCGGCCCGGCTGCACGAGGCGCGGCGGCTGGACCACGACATCGTGGAGGTCGACGCCTCGCTGCGGCAGGCGGAGGAGAGCCTCATGTTCAACCCGCGGGTACGGGAGGGGCTGCTGTCGCGGATCGTGCTGCGCACCGGCCTGGACACGCTGGAGATCTGCGCCGTGGTGCTGCGGGTGCTGACCCGCAGCCTGACCGACCTGGCGAAGTTCCGCACCGAGGAGTCGCTGTTCCCACCGGACGTGGCCGACGGGCTCAAGGAGCTGTTCGGGCAGATGGCCGACGCCATCGAGAGCTTCGCCCGGCTGATCACCACCCAGGTGGCGGCCAACGCCGAGCGCGCCGAGGAGCAGCTGACCGAGGCGCTCGCCGCGAGCCGGGCCACCCGCGACCGGGTCGCCGACATGCTCCTGGAGGACGTACAGGAACACCCCCGGCAGTGGCAGCTGCACGGGGCGCTGCTCGCCGAGATCGACCGCATCCTCGACGAGCTGGACCTCGACAAGCGCAGCGAGCGCCTCATGGAGGAGCTGGACCGCCGCTCGGCCGAGCTGGGCGAACGGCACCCGCGGTTCCTCGCCCTGGGCCGCCGGCTGCGCAGCCGCCGCGCGGAGCGCCGCCCCCGGGTGGAGGCGTAGGGCCTGGGGCCGGCGGGCCGGCGGGGCGGCGGAGGCCCCGGGGACCGCGGCGGAGGGCCTTCGGCGCGGCCGCTGTCAGAGGGGGGTGGCACGCTGGAGGGAGTGCCGCCGCCCCGTGGAGAACCGATGCACCGCCCGCCCCCGCCCCCACCCCCGCCGCCCGATGGCCCGGACGCCCTCTTCGGCCTCCAGGAGCTGCTGGGCGCCACCGAGGAGCCGGAGCCCCGGCCGGAACCGGGAGGTCACGACCTCCTCGACGTGACCGAGATCCACGCCGAGCCGGCCGCCGCGCTGTCCCCGCGCGGACGCGCCATCATCGGCCGGTTCCCCGGCGCGCGCCTCATCGAGGTGGGCTCCCACTGGAACATCCCGCACCTGCACGGCAACGAGGGCAACGCGGACCGCTGGGTGCGCGTGAAGCGGCAGACGCTCGTGCTGGGCGTCCGCAAGTCGTTCGACGTCCGCCCGAACGGCCGCTCCGCCGACTGGATCGCCCCCGGCGCCTCCAACGGGTGCGCCATGGCGTGCGCGTACTGCTATGTGCCCCGGCGGAAGGGCTACGCCAACCCGATCACCCTCTTCACGAACGTGGAGGAGATCATCGGGGCCCTGGACCGCCACATCGACGGGCTGGGGCCCAAGCCGGAGCCCAACCAGTGCGACCCCGACCGGTGGGTGTACGACATCGGTGAGAACGGCGACTGCTCGGTGGACGCGCTGATCGGCGACGGCACCGCCGCACTCGTCCACGCCTTCCGGCGCCGGCCCACCGCCAAGGCGTCCTTCGCCACCAAGTACGTCAACCGCGAGCTCCTCGGCCTCGACCCGCGCGGCGCCACCCGTATCCGCTTCTCCGTCATGCCACCGGCCGACTCGCGGCTCCTGGACATCCGTACGAGCCCGGTGGCGGACCGGATCGCGGCGGCGGGCGACTTCCTCGCCGCCGGGTACGAGGTGCACTTCAACCTCTCCCCCGTCGTGGTCCGGCCCGGCTGGGAAGCCGACTGGGCCGACCTGCTGCGCCACATGGACGACGTCCTGCCTCCCGCCGTCAAGGCGCAGGCGGCGGCCGAGGTCATCATGCTCACCCACAACCGCGAGCTGCACGAGGTGAACCGGACCTGGCACCCGCGCGCCGAGGACGTCCTGTGGCAGCCCGCCCTGCAGCAGGCCAAGCGCTCGCAGAACGGCGCCCGCAACGTCCGCTACCGCAACGAGGTCAAGCGTGAGTCGGTCGCGCGCCTCACGGCGCTGATCGGCACCCACGCGCCCTGGCTGCGCGTGCGGTACGCGTTCTGACCCGACGCGTACGGCTCCGGGGGCATCGTGCGGCGGAGGCGTGGAACACGTCCGCCAGGCCGTGCGAGAGCGCCGGCCGGCCCGACCGCCGTCCCGAGGAGGCCCCGACGTGTCCGACGCCCTCGAGCCCGTGTACGCCCGCGTCCGCCAGGAGGTCGCCGCGCGCGCCGACCGGTTGTGGGAGGTCGCCCTCGCGCTGCACCGCGACCCGGAGACCGCCTTCGAGGAGCACCGGGCGGCGCGGCTGCTCTCCGGTGAGCTGGAGGCCGCCGGGTTCGAGGTGGAGCGGGGCGTCGCCGGCCTGCCGACGGCGTTCGCCGGCCGGACCGGTGGCGGCGGGCGGCCCCGCGTGGCGCTGCTGCTGGAGTACGACGCGCTGCCCGGCCTCGGCCACGCCTGCGGCCACAACGTGATCGCGGCGGCCGGTCTGGGCGCGGCGCTCGCCGCGGGGGCGGCGCTCGGCCGGGTCGAGGGCTCGCTGCTGGCCGTCGGCACCCCGGCCGAGGAGCACGGCGGCGGCAAGGTCGTCGAGGTGGAGGCCGGGCTCTTCGACGAGGTGGACGCCGCGCTGATGGTGCATCCGGGCGTGTACGACTGGACGTGGGCCCCGCTGACGGCGAGCGCGCAGCTGCGGGTCGGCTTCCACGGCCGCGCCGCGCACCCCACGGGCAACCCGAGGGAGGGCATCGACGCGCTCGGCGCCCTCATCCAGCTGTTCAACACGCTGCCCGTGCTGAGCAGGAGGCTGCCGCCCGGCTCCCACGTCCAGGGCATCATCTCGGACGGCGGCCGTGCCACGAACATCGTCCCGGACTACGCCGAGGGCCTCTTCGGGCTGCGCGGCGGCACCACGGCGGCCCGGGAGGAGCTGGAGGCGGAGCTGCGCTCCTGCGCCCAGGGCATCGCCCTCGCCACCCGTACGACGGTGGACGTGGAGCGGGTGGGCGAGGGATACGAGCACTTCCGCGACAACGACGTGCTGTCCGGCCGGTTCGCGGACCACATCGAGCGGGCGGGGCTGCGGCTCTCGGAGCCGGTGCCGGGCATCTACCTCGGCTCGTCCGACATCGGCAACGTCAGCAACCGGGTGCCCGCGATCCACCCCTGGGTCTCGATCATGGACCCGGAGGACGGCGCGGACCACACCCCGCGGTTCGCGGCCGCGGCCGCCTCCCCGCGTGCGCGGCGGGCCATGCTCGCGGCGGCCGAGGCTCTCGCCTGTACGGCGGCGGACGTCCTGCTGCGTGCGGAGGTGCGGGAGCGGGCGTGGGCCTGCCTGCGGGACAAGGCCGCGGCCGGGCTGTGACGCGGGGCCGGCACCGGTGGTCCCGTCCGCCGCCGGTGGCCCGGTCCGGGCGCCGTGGGCTTCGCGGGGGTCGCAGGCTTCGCGGGGGTCGTCGGCGTCGTCGGCGTCCTCAGTCCTCGATGGACACCCGGATGCTCTTGACCTCCGTGTCCGCCGCGTCGGGCACGACCATGCCCGCGTCGACGCCGCTGCGCAGGTAGCGCAGGACCTCGGCGTTGAGGCGTTCGCCGGGCAGGGCCGCCGGGATGCCGGGCGGGTACGGGGTGAGCATCTCGGCGGTGACCCGGCCGACGGCCTTCTCCCACGGAACCTGCTCGGTCCGGCCGAAGAACGCGTCCCGCGGCAGCATCACCTGCTCCAGCCGCAGCTCGGCCGGGTCGGGCACCTCGACCTCGGGGGCGGGGCGCATCTCGTCGGCGTGGGCGGCCGCTTCCGCCAGGGCGGTGACGAGGGCGTCCGCGCTCGCCTCGTCGTCCGCGTGGGTGAGCTGGGCGCTGCTGCGGCGGTGGTCGGAGAGGTGCAGGTTGATGTGGTGCTTCTCGCGCAGCCGGTCGGCGACGCGGTAGCCGGTCGTACCGAGGGCGGTGATGTCGACGATGACCTGGAGCGGGTCCATGTCGAAGGCGCGGCCGGGCCCGCAGAAGTCGTCGCGGCCGTGCACGTGCAGGCCGTCGATGTCGGCGATCCGCGCCCGTACGGACTTGGCGAGGGCGAGCGCGTCGTCGTAGAGGGCGTGGCCGTGTTCGACCATCTGGCGGCGCCAGCCGTCGAGGGCCGCGTAGACGAGTACCGAGGGGCTGGTGGTGCCGAGGAGGTCTTCGCGGCTCTTGAGGACCTCGGGCTTGATGAGGTCGCCCTGGAGGTGGAAGACCGAGCTCTGTTCCAGTCCGGAGCCCATCTTGTGGACGGAGGTGACGCACACGTCCGCCCCGGCGTCCATGGCCCAGGTCGGCAGGTCGGGGTGGAAGGGCAGATGGGCGCCCCACGCCTCGTCGACGATGAGGGGCACGCCGTGCTCGTGGCAGACGCGCGCGATGCCGGGCAGGTCGGAACAGGTGCCGTACGGCGTCGGCGTCGTCACCAGCGCGCCCCGCGCGTCGGGGTGTTCGGCGAACGCGGCGCGGAAGGCGTCGGCGGACGGCGGGTGGGCGAGGTGGCGTTCGGCGTCCCACTGGGGGTCGACCCAGATGGGCACGATGCCGGCCAGGACCAGGCCGGAGACCACCGCTTTGTGCGCGTCGCGCCCCACGAGCAGCTTCTCGTGCGGGCCCGCGACCGACAGCATCGCCGCCTTCACGGACAGGGAGCTGCCGCAGGTGGAGAAGAAGGTGTGCTCCGCGCCCACCGCGTCGGCCATCAGCTCCTGGGCGTGCTCGACGATGCCCTTCGACGACATCCGGTCGTCGAGGCCGCTGGTGGCCAGGACGTCGGAGAGGAACACGGCGTCGCCGAGCACCGCGCGCACGCGCGGATCGGCCCCGCGCCCTTGTTTGTGCCCGGGTGGGGTGAAGGGGGTCTGGTTCTCGGCGTGGTACGCCCGCAGGGCGTCGAGTACGGGTGCCTTCGAGTGATCCATGTAGTCGCGGGTGCCCCCGCGCCCGGCCAGGAAACGGGACCGTCCGGGGCACGCGCCCGTGCTCAGGGCCGCGGGTTGGTGCGCTGCCAGCGCGGGCGGGCGTCGGGGCCGCGGCGGCCGGCGACGGAGGCGCAGCGCGGGCAGAGCCGCTGGACGCGGTCGGCGGCGCCACCCGACTCCGGGAAGGTGTCGGTCCAGGTGACGTGGGGGAAGCGGGCCAGTTCGGAGCGGCTGAGGGAGAGGCCGCAGACCGTCTGGTTGAGGCCCGGTTCCCAGGCGTGGACCTCGCCCGCGGGCAGCCGGCGGCGGCCGCCGTCCTCGTCGGTCCACTGACCCGAGGCGGCGACCGCGTACCGCTTGGCGCGCGGGGCCATGGGCGGTCAGCCGGCGGCGTTGTCGACGCGCAGCCGGACCTGCTGCTCCAGCCGCTCCAGGCTGCGGTCGAGGGCGTCGGAGACGGCCTTGTCGCCCGGGTCGTGGCTCTCGTCGAAGAAGGACAGGTGCACGGTCACCTCGCTGGTGCCGGTGTCGATGCCGGCGACCTGGAGCCAGCCGGTGTAACTGCCTTGTTCCCGGGTGCCCCATTCGAGCCGCATCTGGTCCCGCTCGGCGCGCAGCAGGGCGGCCGTGTCCTCGTCGGTGCGGTCCTCGTGGACGGTGACGGCGGGCAGGTCCTGGGCGTGCACGTGCAGCTCCGCCGGGAGCCAGGTGTCCATCTGGTCGATGTTGGCCGCCTGGTCGAAGACGTGCTCGGGCAGCGCGGGCATGGTGCGGGAGCGTTCGTACTCGGTCATCGCTGTATACCGTCCTCGGCTCGGGGTCGGTCGTTCCCAGGACGGGTTCCCGGCGGGCGGCGGCTGAAGCGGGGCGGGGCCGAAGCGGGCAAAAGAGAGCCCCGGCTGGACGGGGGAACCAGCCGGGGCAGTCAAGGGGGGCGGTTGTGAAGGCGTCTTCACAACCGACTGCATGAACGATAAACCATTCCTGCGGAAGGATGCCAATCGGCCTCCGGCAGGACTTCCGCCGTCCCGGTCCTCACAGCGCCGACTGCGGAGCCGTACGGCCCGGGGCGGCCGTCGCGGTGGCCGCCGCCTGCGCCGAGAGCGGCGTGGCGATGTCCTCCAGCGACCTGCGCTCCGCCGGGACGGCCAGGAAGAGGGCCACCAGACCACCCAGGACCATCACGGTGGCGCCGATGCAGAAGGCCAGCACGGTGTCGGCCGGAACGCCGCTCTCCGTGAGGCCCGCGAAGATCAGCGGCCCCGAGATCCCGCCGGCGGCGGTGCCGATGGCGTAGAAGAAGGCGATGGCCATGGCGCGCGTCTCCATCGGGAAGATCTCGCTCACGGTGAGGTACGCCGAGCTCGCGCCCGCCGAGGCGAAGAAGAGGACCACGCACCAGCAGGCCGTCAGGGTCGTCGCCGTGAGCCTGCCGTCGCCGAAGAGCCAGGCGGTGGCGAAGAGCAGGACGCCCGAGAGCAGGTACGTACCGGCGATCATGGGGCGGCGCCCCCAGGTGTCGAAGAGGTGCCCGAGCAGCAGCGGCCCGAGGAAGTTCCCGGCGGCGATGACCGCGAAGAAGTAGCCGGTGGAGCCGCTCGGCACGTCGTAGAAGGTCACCAGGATGGCGCCGAAGCCGAAGGTGATGGCGTTGTAGAGGAACGCCTGCCCGATGAAGAGCGCCAGACCCAGCACCGCCCGCCGGGGGTAGGCCCGGAGCAGGGTGCGGGCGATCTGCACGAATCCGACGCTGTGCCGCTGCTTGATGGTGATCGCGCCGGCGGGCTCGGGCAGCGGCGCGCCCCTCTCGCGCTCGATCTCGCGCTCGACGTCGGAGACGAGCTGTTCGGCGCCCTCGGCGCGGCCGTGGATGAACATCCAGCGGGGCGATTCCGGCACGTGCCGGCGTACCAGCAGGATGACCAGGCCGAGCACGACGCCGAGGCCGAAGGAGATCCGCCAGCCGAGGTCCTTCGGGAAGATCGCGGTGTCCAGGAACACGACGGACAGCAGGGCGCCGCCCATGGCGCCGAGCCAGAAGCTGCCGTTGATGATCAGGTCCACCCGGCCGCGGTACTTGCTGGGAATCAGCTCGTCGATGGCGGAGTTGATGGCCGCGTACTCCCCGCCGATGCCGAAGCCCGTGAGGAAGCGGAAGAGGAAGAACCACCAGGACGAGTACGACAGCGCGGTCAGCGCCGTCGCGGCCAGGTAGACGGCGAGGGTGATCAGGAACAGCTTCTTGCGGCCGAAGCGGTCGGTCAGCCAGCCGAAGAACAGCGCGCCGGAGCAGGCGCCGGCGACGTACAGGGCGGCGGCGACACCGGTGACCTGGGCGCTGCTGATGGCGAGGCCACTGCCCTCCTCCGAGAGGCGGCTGGCCATGCTGCCCACGATGGTGACCTCGAGGCCGTCGAGGATCCAGACGGTGCCCAGGCCGATCACGATCATCCAGTGCCACCGGGACCACGGCAGCCGGTCCAATCTGGCGGGGACCTGCGTGGTGACGGTCCCGTTCGTCGACTGACCGAGCTCGCTCATGGGTCACCTCCGGGGTGTCGTGGCGCGACGCGTGTACCCCATGATCAATCCAGCGAAACGGGCCTGCACGCCGGGCGAGCGGGTACCCCGGCGGTCATGGACACCGTGAGACCTCTGGCCGTGGTGACCGGCGCCTCCAGCGGCATCGGCCGCGAGCTGGCCCGTACGTTCGCCGCACACGGCTTCGACCTGGTGCTCTGCGCCGAGGACGCGGCGGTGGGCGCCGTCGCCGACGAGCTGCGGGGCCGCGGCGCCGACGTCACGGCGGTACGGGCGGACCTCGCCACCTACGACGGCGTCGAGCAACTGCACGCCGCGGTGCTCGCCACCCGCCGCCCGGTCGCCGCCGCGGCGCTGAACGCGGGCGTCGGCGCGGGCGGGGCGTTCACCGACACCGACCTGGCGGACCACGCCCGGGTGATCGACGTCAACATCAGCGGGACGGTGCACCTCGCGCACCGGCTGCTGCGCGCCATGGTCGACGAGGACGAGGGCCGGTTGCTGATCACCTCCTCGGTGGTCTCGATGGCGCCGGGGCCGTTCCAGTCCGTCTACAGCGCCTCCAAGTCGTTCCTCCAGTCCTTCGCGCAGGCGCTGCGCGAGGAGCTCAAGGACACGGGGGTGACCGTCACCTCGCTGATGCCGGGGGCCACGGAGACGGACTTCTTCCACCGGGCGGGCATGGACGACACCCGCCTGGGCCGCCTCCGGCACAAGGACGACCCGGCGCGGGTCGCCCAGGACGCCTTCGAGGCGCTGATGCGCGGCCGGAACCGGGTCGTCGCGGGCTCGGTGAAGAGCCGCGTCCTCGGAGCGGCCGTCAAGGCCGTGCCCGACCGGCTCAAGGCGGCGGGGCAGCGGTACCTGTCGGAGCCGCCCGCCGCGGCCGGACCGGGCCGGCGGGGCGGGCGGCGGCGAGGCCGTCGTCGGAAGGTGGGGCGGCGAGCCTAGCGCCGGATCTCGAGCCGCGCCCGCTCGTTCGGTGTCGCGATGTCCCAGAAGCGAGCGATGCCCCGGGCGTTGCTGTACTCGCCCGTACCGCCGGTGATGGCCATGTCGAGGGAGCCCACGCCCTTCGTCCACAACGACTGCATCGTCACCGACCCTTGCGCGGCCTCCATCGTGATGAGGCACTGCGACGTCGGTGCGTCGCCCTTCATCTGTATGACCTGGCAGGTCCCGCCGCCGCGTCCGATGGCGTGCCCGTTCTTGACGGCGGTGCCGGAGTAGACGTCCATGTCGCCCAGGCTCGGCCCCGCGGGGCCGAGATCGACGGCCGTGTACTGGTCGTTGCGCACCGTGACTTCGAGGACCTCGACACGCGCCTTCTCCGGAGTTCCGGCGTTCGCGCTGTCAACGGCCCATGCACCGACCGCGGCCGACGCGGCGAGCGTCGCGGCGGCGAACCTCATGAGCGTCGCCCGTCCGCGCGTACTCCGTCCTCTCCCCCGACGCACGGCGACGGCGGTGGGCGCCGAACCGGTGGTGACCATGGTGGATGCTCCTCACTGTGTCAGGCGAGCTGGTCGCGGTCGGACGGGAGCCAGACCGTCATGGTCGCCGGGTCGATCGGGATCGAGACGTGCTCGTGTGTGATCGACCACCTGCCGTCGGTCCGCTGGAGGCAGACGCTCTCCCGTACCCAGATCGACGCCTGGAGCCCGCCCTTCCGCTCCCCCGAGTCCAGGTGGAGCATGTGCGCGAACGCGGTGTCCCCGCCGGCCGCGAGGGTGAGGTCGTGCGTTTCCAGGCTGATGGGGCCGACGTATCCGTCGAACCAGCGCTGGAAGTTGCGGCGGATCTCGTCGGTGCCCGTGAACCGCAGCGGGGGGACGACGTCGTAGTAGACGGCGTCGGGGGCGTAGAACGACATGAGCCGGTCGATGTCCTTCGTCTGCTGGGCGTCGGCGCGCTGCGCCAGGAGCGCCCGGATCTCGGACTCGCAGGTGGTCGTGTCGTGGGTGGTCATCGCGTACTCCTTCGGTCGTGCGGTGTCCTCCGGGACGTCTGTTTCCGTCCCGTCCCGCTGCCCGTACGACGAGACGGCCCGGCGGAATGTGACACGGGGCGCCGTCACGACCTAGCCGCGCCGCAGCACCTCCGGGTTGGCGCAGTGGGCGAGGGTTTCGCCGCGCAGGAAGCGGGCGGCTTCGGCCGCGACGATGCGGGCCGCCTTGTGGGCGACCTCGCGGCTGCCGCCGGCGATGTGGGGGGTCAGGACGACGCCCGGTGTGGACAACAGCCGGGCGCCGGCCGGGACCGGTTCGACGGGGAAGACGTCGAAGCCCGCGCCCGCGAGGTGGCCGGCGTCGAGGGCGTCGCAGACGGCGTCGTAGTCGACGAGGGCGCCGCGCGCGCAGTTGACGAGCACGGAGCCGGGCCGCATGGCCGCGATCTCGTCGCGCCCGATCATGCCGCGGGTCTCCTCGGTCACCCGGGCGTGGAGCGAGACGATCCGGGAGCGGCCGAGGAGCTCGTCGAGCGGCACGAGGTCGGCGATGCCGTCCACCGCCTCGGGCGTGACGTACGGGTCGTGGACGAGGACCTTCGCGCCCATGGCGATCAGGACGCGGGCCACGCGCGAGCCGATCGCGCCGAAGCCGACCAGTCCGACGACCGCGCCGTCGATCTCGATGCCGCAGCGGTCGTAGTCGTAGTAGTCACCGCGCCAGGTGCCGTGCCTGAGGTCGGTGTGGACGTCGCCGATGCCGCGGGCGGCGGCGAGGATCAGGGCGAGGGTGTGCTCGGCGGTGGCGACGGCGTTGCGCCCGGGGGCGTAGCAGACGGCGACGCCGTGGCGGGTGGCGGCCTCCAGGTTGGCGTTGACGGGGCCCCCGCGGCTGACGCAGAACAACTCCAGGTCGGGGCAGGCCTTGAGGATCCGCTCGGTGAGCGGGGCCATCTGGGTCAGGCAGATCCGTACGCCGCGCAGCGCCTCGATCAGCTCGTCCTCGGTGCCGGACGCCTCGTCGACCTCGGCGACCGTGCCGAAGGGGGTGTGCGGCCACGGCAGCCCGAGCTCGCGTACGTCCAGGTCGGCGGCGGGTGTGGCGGCGCGCAGTTCCTCGGTCAGCAGGCGGGGCAGGACGAAGTGGTCGCCGGCGGCGAGGACGGTGGTGGTCACGGTGGTGCTCCAGACGGGGGTTCAGTGGGTGGTGCCGAGGGCGGCGGGTGCGTTGAGACGCAGCAGGGACGCCTGTCCGCCGGGCGGTAGCCGCAGTTCGGTCAGGGCGCCGTTCTCCAGGGCAGGGAAGACCTGGCGGTAGCGGGCGAGGGGGATGCCGAGGAGCTTGCACAGCACGAGGCGTACGAGGGTGGAGTGGGCGACGACGAGGACGCGCCCGTCGGGGAGTTCGCGGGCGGCCTCCTCCAGGCAGGCGATCGCCCGGTCGGCCGCCGCCGCGGGGTCCTCACCGCCCGGCAGGTGGTGGGCGACGGGGTCGGCGAGGAAGGCGGCGAGCGCGTCCGGGAACTCCTCGGCCATCTCGGCGCGCGTCAGCCCGTCGCCGCGCCCGAAGTCGACCTCGTACAGCCGTTCGTCGACGCGCGGGGTGAGGCCGACGGCGGTGGCGGCGGGTTCGGCGGTGAGGCGGGCGCGGGAGAGGGGGGAGCAGAGCACGGCGTCGAGCCGCTGCCCGGCGGCCCAGGCGGCGAGCGTGGCGGCCTGCTTGTGGCCGAGTTCGGTGAGCGGCACGTCGGTGCGGCCGGCGTAGCGGTTCTCCGCGTGCCATTCCGTCTCGCCGTGGCGTACGAGGATGAAGTCGGTCACTGCTCGGCCTTTCTGCGGGCGTGCGCCGCCATGGACGGGTCCAGTCGGCCCCGTCGGGTCAGTTCGTCGACGAAGCCGAGGTAGACGGGGGTCAGCCGGGCCGTACGGGACGGGTCGGGGGTCAGCTGCTCGCGGACGCGCACCATGGCGGCCGCGGCCTGTTCCAGCGTGGCTCCCGAGGCGGTCGCGGCGAGGACCGCCATGCCGGTGGCGCTCTCGGCGTGTTCCGGGAGGGCGACCGTGCGGCCGAGGACGTCGGCGCGCAGCTGCGACCAGTAGCGGTTGCGGGCGCCGCCGCCGGTGAGGGTGAGCGGGCCGTCGACGGGGGCGCCGAGGTGGTCGAGGTAGTCGAAGCAGAGGCGTTCGACGCAGGCGACGCCGAGGAGGAGGGCGTGGAACTCCTCCGCGTCGCCGGCCGGGTCGCCCAGCACGAAGGGGGTGGCGTCGGGCGCACGGAAGGGGAAGCGTTCGCCGGCCGCGCCGGTGAGGGGGTAGGCGACGGCGGTGGAGCCGGTGGCGGCGGCCCGGGCGGTGAGGGCCTCCAGATCCGCCCCCGGGAACCGGTGCGCGAGGGCGCCCGCGCCGCTGCTGGACGCGCCGCCGGGCAGCCACGTCGACCCCGGACCGCGGTGGCAGTAGACCACTCCCCCGGGGTCGCGTACGAGGTGGGGGCTCGCGCCCTTGAGGACGAGGGTGGTGCCGAGGACGGAGTTCCAGGCGCCGGGGGTGAGGGCTCCGGCGCCGATCTGGGCGGCGCAGCCGTCGGTCATGCCCGCGACGATGGGCGTTCCGGCGGGGATGGAGGTCGCCGTGGCGGCGTCGGCGCAGACGGTGCCGATGACGGTGCCGGGCCGTACGACGTCGGGGAGGAGGCCGGGTGGGACGCCGAGCGCGCCCAGCTCCTCGTCGGGCCAGCGGTCGTCGACCAGGTGGTAACCGGTCTTGAGGGCGTGGCTGGCGTCGCTCGGCAGCTGCCGGCCGGCGAGCCGCCAGGTGATCAGGTCGGCCTGGTGGAGCAGCCGGGCGCCCGGGAAGTCGGTGTCGTCCAGGAGCCAGAGCAGTTTGGGCAGGGCCCAGGACGGCTGCATGGTGCGGTAGCCGAGCGCCTCCCACACCGCGGCGCCCGCCTTGTTGACGCGTGCGGTGTACGCGCGGGCGCGCCCGTCGTCGTACATCAGGCCGGGTGTGAGGGGTGTGCCGCGCTCGTCGGCGAGGAGGACGGTGCCGGAGGTGGCGTCGACGGCCAGGCCCCGGACGCGCGCCGGGTCGATGCCGGTCAGGGCCTCGCGGCAGGCGGCGGCGAGGGCGGACCACCACTGCTCGGGGTCCTGCTCGTGGCGGGGTCCGTCGCGGCGGCCGGTCAGCGGGCGGGACGCGGCGGAGAGGAGCCTTCCGGTGCCGTCGACGGCGACCGCGCGGGCGGACTGGGTGCCGAGGTCCAGGCCGAGGTGGACGGCGTCGGCGGTGAGGGCGTCAGACATGGGGCGCTTTCCGTGCGGTGGCGGGAACAGGTGCCCAGCCGAGGGAGCGGGCGGCGGCGCGCCAGGTCAGGAACGCCTCGTACAGCTCGTCGTAGTGCGCGGCGCGCCCGGGGTCGGGCTCCCAGCCGGCGCGCATGCGGACGTACTTGTCGGCGGCTGCGCGCATGCCGGGCTCGGCGCCGCTGAGGACCAGCCCGGTGAGGAACGCGCCCTTGGCGCCGAGCTCGGTGTCGGCGCTGCGGGCGGTGGGGACGCCGGTGACGTCGGCGATGAGCCGGCACCACGCGTCGCTGGCGGAGCCTCCGCCGCACAGGCGCAGTTCGTGGACGTCGGTCCGGGAGGCGCGCAGGCAGTCGCGTACGACGAGGGACAGGCCCTCGAAGACGGCCCGGGCGAGGTGCGCGGGCGTGTGGTCGAGGGACAGGCCCCAGAAGGTGCCGCGCGCGTGCGGGTCGAGGAAGGGGGCGCGCTCCCCGGCGGGCGAGAGGTACGGCAGGAAGGCCGGGCCGCCGGGCGCGGGAGGGGTGGAGAACGCGAGCTTCCCGAGGGCGGCGGGCCCGTCGACGGCGAGGAGGCGGGAGGCCCAGTCGAGGACCTCGGTGCCGGAGAGGGTGGGGAAGGCGCGCAGGAGGCGTTCGCGGCCGCGGTACGCGATGTTGATGCCGCAGGGTTCGCCGGAGGTGTCGACCTCGCGGGTGACGATCTCCGTGCAGAGGGTGGTGCCGAGGATGGCGCACGCCTGCCCGGGGTCGACGACGCCCGCGCCGCGCGCGGTGGAGGCGATGTCGTACGGGGCCATGACGACGGGCAGCCCGGCGGGCAGGCCCAGCTCGCCCGCGGTGCGGTGGGTGATCTCGGCGATGCGTTCGTGCTCGCCGAGCACCCGGGGCAGCAGCCGGGCGTGCTCCGCGAAGCCGAACAGGTCGAGGACGGCCGGGTCGTAGGCGCCGGTGGCGTGGTCGAGGAAGGGTGCCGACGCGTCGGACTCGTCGATCGCGGTGACACCGGTGAGCTTGAGGAAGAGCCAGCCGGCCGCCGTCAGGGCCGTACGGGAGCGCGCCAGGCGGTCCGGGTCGTGGGCGGCGAGCCAGCTGATCACGGCGTTGGGCATGCCGCTGCAGGTGAGGGAGCCGTTGCGGCGGTAGGCCTCCTCCAGGACGCCGTCGGCGGCCCAGCGGGTGAGGAGGTCACCCGCGCGGCCGTCGGACCAGAGGACGGCGGGGCCGGTGGGGCGGCCGTCGGCGTCGACGAGCCAGCAGCCGTCGCCCTGGGCGGTGAAGGACACCAGCCATACCGGGTCGTGGCCGGGGCCGAGCTGGGAGAGGGCGCTGCGGACGGTGTAGACGACCGCGTTCCAGACGGCGTCCATGTCCTGTTCCGCCCAGCCGGGGCGGGGGCGCAGCACTTCGGTCCCTATGCGGGAAAGCGCTCTTTCCTGTCCTTGGTCGTCGAACACGACCGATTTGATGACCGACGTGCCGACGTCGATGGTGAGAACCGACATGGAATACCTGCCCCTTCGCACTTGCGGACGTCAGGGAAACGTGCCGTCGGGCGGTGCGTCAATCAGCTGGGAAAACCTCCCGTGACCGGCCGGGGCCACCGTGTGAAAACGCGGGGGCGTTGGCGACGGCGTTCCCGTCGGCCGGGCGGCGCCGCACGCCGGTCGTGTTAACTTCACGTGAGATTCTCATCCCTCACCCCACCCACCCCCCACCCTTCCCGGCGCGCCGGTGGAGTGAACCGGAAAGGAGCCGGACGCCGTGACCCGTATGGACGCCCAGGAGGAGCGGCGGCGCCGGCTGCGCGATCTGGTGACCGCCAAGGGGTTCGTCCGCACCGCGGACCTGGCGGAGGAGTTCGACGTGAGTGTGATGACCGTGCACCGCGACCTGGACGCGCTCCAGTCGCAGGGCTGGTTGCGGAAGGTGCGGGGCGGGGCGAGCTGCCTGCCGTCCACGCAGTTCCACGGCAGCGTCAGCGAGCGCATGACGACGATGGCGCGGACCAAGCACCGGCTGGCGCGGGCGGCGGCCGGGCTGCTCGCGCCCGGGCAGATCGTCATGCTGGACGACTCCACCACCTGTCTGAGCCTGGCGCAGCAGATGTCGGGCCACACGCCGCTGACGGTCATCACCAACTCGCTGCCGGCGATCTCGGCGCTGGCGCGGGAGCCCGGGGTGTCGCTGATCGCGCTGGGCGGCACGTACTTCCCGGCGTACGACGCGTTCATGGGGCTGCACACGGCGCAGAGCGTGGAGTCGTTCCGCGCGGATGTGCTGTTCATGTCCACCACGGCCGTGACCGGGGGCCGCTGCTACCACATGTCACCGGAGACGGTGCAGGTCAAGCGGGCGATGATGGCGTCGGCGGCGCGGCGGGTGCTGCTGGTCGACCACACGAAATTCGCCAACCAGGGGCTGTACGCGCTGGCGCCGCTCGCCGACTTCGACCTGGTGCTGGTGGACGACGCGGCGCCGGCGGGCGAGGTGCGGCGGCTGCGGGAGATAGGCGTCGACGTCCGCACGGTCGACGCGTCGGGCACGCCGGGCTGAGTCCCTCCGGGCTGAGCCGCCCCGGCCGTGCGCCACGAGGACACCTCGCCACGTTGTCACGCGGTCACGCGGTCACGCGGTCACGCGGTGACGTGGTGACGTGGTCACAGATCACGTGAACATCACATGGGCTTCACGTGGGCCCCGACGCCAGCCTCGCGCCGGTCTCGCCCCGGCCACCGGGCTGAGCTGGGCGAACCGCCGCCTCGCGCGGCGGGGCCCGGCCGCGTGTCCCTCGATTTCACGCCACGGCTTCCCCGTACGGCGAGGTTTTCTCCCCGCGCATTGACCGCCCTCCCGTGCGGCCGTTTCATCGTGACGCCTTAGGCACCCACCCCCCTCCCCCGTCCCCCGTGGAAAAGGTGGTTTCTCGTGGCCGTCGTTCTGGATCCCTCGTCCTCCCCCGCCGAGGAATCACCCCCGAGGCATTGGCTGGACAGGATCGGCATTCCCCGGCCCCTCGCATGGGGATTCCTCGGTGTTCTCATTTTCATGATCGGCGACGGAGTCGAATCCGGATATCTAGCGCCGTACCTCCTGGACGAGGGAATGTCCAAGGAGCGGGTGGCGGTGCTGTTCACCGTCTACGGCGTGACCGCGAGCGTCGCGGCCTGGTTCTCCGGCGCGCTGTCCGACCTGTGGGGCCCGCGCCGCGTCATGATGCTCGGCCTGGCCGTCTGGGCGGCGTTCCAGGTGGTGTTCCTCGCCTTCGCGGTCCCGGCGGCCGACTTCGGCCTCCTGCTGGCCGCTTACGGCCTGCGGGGCTTCGGCTATCCGCTCTTCGCTTACGGCTTCCTGGTGTGGGTCACGGCGGTGACGCCGCAGCGGCGCCTCGGCTCGGCGGTGGGCTGGTTCTGGTTCGCCTTCACGGGCGGCCTGCCGACGCTGGGCTCGCTGGTCGCCAGCTTCGCGGTGCCCGCGATCGGTGCGTACGGAACGCTGTGGCTCTCGCTGGGCCTGGTGCTGGCGGGTGGTCTGATCGCGCTGCTGCTGGTGCGCGAGCCCACGGGCGCCCGCCGCCTCGCACCCGCCGGGGAGCGCCCGGTCGCCACGCTGCTCGGCTCGCTCGCCATCATCTGGCGCAACCCGCGGATCGGCACGGGCGCGGTGGTGCGGGCGATCAACACGGCACCGCAGTTCGGGTTCCTGGTCTTCCTGCCGGTGTTCTTCACCGACACGCTGGGCTTCTCGCTCACCGAGTGGCTTCAGCTGCTGTCGGCGATGTTCGCCACCAACATCTTCTTCAACCTGATCTTCGGGGTGGTCGGCGACCGCATCGGCTGGCAGCGCACCGTCGCCTGGTGCGGCGGCGTCGGCTGCGCGGTGACCACGCTCCTCCTCTACTACGGCACGGTCGCGGCGGGCGACCACTACGCCCTCGCGATGGTGCTGGTCGGCCTCTTCGGCGCGACCCTCGCCGGCTACGTACCGCTCTCGGCCCTCATGCCGTCGCTCGACCCGGCCCACAAGGGCCAGGCGATGTCGGCGCTCAACCTGGGCGCGGGCGCCAGCACCTTCCTGGGCCCGGCGCTGGTGGGGATCTTCCTCGGGCCGCTCGGTGTGCAGGGGGTGATGTGGATCTTCGCCCTGCTCTACCTGGCGAGCGCCGTGATGACCCTCTTCCTCAAGCTGCCGCAGGCGGTATCACCGGCGGCCGACGGGTACTCGTCGGCTCCCGCCCCGGCAGCGCGGGCGCGGGACGATTCCCCGGAGGCGAGCGATGAGTGATGCGTGGGACTACCCGACGCCCTCCCAGGCGGAAGGCGAGCGGGAGCCGGGCGTCGACGAACACCCCGACGTGGCCCGCTCGACGCCCTCGCAGGCGGAGGGCGAGCGCACCGCCGAGACGGAGGAGGTCGGGCGCGAGGCGAAGGGCGAGGACCCGGCGTGAGAGACCGGTCCGCGGGCCGCACCCGGAGACGTCCGGGTGCGGCCCGCGGCCCGTCGCGGTGCGAGCGGTGTGTCAGGTCCCCACGGTGACGACGATCTTGCCGAACTGGACGTTGGACTCCATGTACGTGTGCGCCTGCACGATCTCCTCCAGCGGGAAGAGGCGGTCCACCACCGGGCGCAGGAAGCCGGTGCGCAGGCCCGAGGTGATGAACGCCGTGGCGCGGCGCATCCGCTGCGGGTCCCTGGTGATCTCCAGCATCGAGTACGTACGCATGTTCAACGCGGGCATGCCGAGGTCGAACCCGGGGTACGGCGTCGGCTGCCCGCTCTGCTCGCCCCACAGGAACAGCGTCCCGTCGGCGGCGACGGCCCGGGCCAGCTCCACGACTCCGGGACCGGCGACGGCGTCGAAGACGTACGCGGCACCCTTGCCACCGGTCAGCGCCAGCACGCGCCCCGCGACGTCCTCCTCGTCCGAGACGATGACGTCGGCCGCGCCCTCGTCGAGCAGCCGCTGCCGCTTGGCGCGGCCGCGGGTGACCGCGACGGGCGTGGCACCCAGGCGGTTGGCCGTCTGGATGGCGGCGAGGCCGACGCTGCTGGAGGCCGCGTTGATCACCACCACGTCTCCGGCCCGAACCCGGCCCACTTCGGCCATCGCGCCGTAGGCGGTGAGGTACGGCATCCAGACGGCTGCACCGGCCACCGGGTCCGTCCCGTCGGGGCGGGGCATGAGCGCGGCCGCCGGGACGATGGCGCTCTCCGCGTACACGCCGTAATCGTTCTGCGAGAAGCTCGGGACGACGCTGACGGCCTGCCCCTCCGCGAAACCGGCCACCTCCGGCCCTACCGCCTCGATGATCCCCGCGGCCTCGTAGCCGATCCTGGCGGGCAGCTGCTTGACCGGCTCGATGTAGCGACCGCTGCGGAACAGCCCCTCGGCCCTGTTGAGCCCGATGGCCTCCACCCGGATCCGCACCTCCCCGCGGCCCGGCTCGCCTGTCTCCAGGTCCTCGATCCGCAACACCTCGGGCCCGCCGAGCTCGTGGAACCGCACCGTCCTTGCCATGGAACCGTCCTCCCTCTCGGAAACGCGGTTCACCGTGCCACACAAGTTCGACCGCCGTCAAACTTTGATGGCGGTCGTACCATGTCTCCATGGAACGCACGCCGCCCCACCCCCAGCTGTCCGAGGTGACCCTCCAGCAGGTCCTGGAGGCCCTCGTCGACCCGGTACGCCGGAGCGTCGTCAGCCAACTGGCCACCGCCGGCGAGGACATCGCCTGCGGTGCCTTCGACATGCCGGTCAGCAAGTCCACCGCCACCCACCACTTCAAGGTCCTCCGCGAGGCGGGCCTGATCCGCCAGTACTACGTCGGCACCTCCCGGATGAACGCCCTGCGCCGCACCGAGGTGGAGGAAGCCTTCCCGGGCTTGCTGGACGCGGTGACGGGGGCACGGGAGGCGGCGGGCTGACGCGGGTGCCGACGCTCAACTCCTTCGCCCGGGTGGAGCCGGTCCCACGCGGACGGTCCCGGGCGCGGATATTCGCTTGCGGTACCTCGTCGCCCGCGTCACCGTCGCCTGACGCACCCGACGAGAGCGGAGAAGATGAACAGCCAGGCACACCACGTCGACCACGAGCTCATCCAGGCCGCGGCCGACGTCGCCCGTACGCGCTGCCGGGGCGACAACCACACCATGGCGGCGGCGGCCCGCGCCCGGGACGGCCGGATCGTCACCGCGGTGAACGCCTACCACTTCACGGGAGGCCCCTGCGCCGAGCTGGTCGTCATCGGCGCGGCCGCCGCGCAGGGCGCCTACGAACTGGACACGATCGTCGCGGTGGGCGACCGGGACCGAGGAGTGGTCCCTCCGTGCGGCCGGTGCCGCCAGGTGCTGCTCGACTACTTCCCCGACCTCAAGGTCATCGTCGGCACGGGCGACCGCATCCGCGCCGTCGCCATCACCGACCTGCTGCCGGAGACCTACGTCTGGGCGGACCATCAGCTGGAGGTCGCGACGGCGCCCCGCAGCGAGGGCTGACGTCATCACGCCCGGGATGGTCGGACACCCCCGGCGCGTTACGCAGGTGGTCGGCGCTGCTCGTGCGCCGTCGGGGAGAGGAGTTCGGGCTGTGACGGAGACCTTTTCGGTGCCGGTGGTCGTGCGGGGCTACGAGACCGATACGCAGGGGCACGTGAACCAGGCGGTCTATCTGCAGTACGCGGAGCACGCCCGCTGGTCGATGCTGCAGGAGGCGGGCATCCGCCAGAGCGACCTGCTGGAGCAGGGCGTGGGGCCGGTGGCCCTGGAGGTGACCGTGCGCTACCGCCGCGAGCTGCGGGCGGGGGACGAGGTGGAGGTCACCTGCGCCTTCGCGTGGGGCGAGGGGAAGACGTTCCGCATCGAGCAGGAGATCCGGAAGGCGGACGGCACGGTGGCCGCGGAGATCACGGGAGTGGGCGGCCTGCTGGACCTCCGCGAGCGCAGGCTCCTGCCCGATCCGCGGGAGCGGTTCCGGAAGCTGGCGGAACGGCCGGAGGTCTTCGGGCTGTAAGCGGGCTGGAGGAGCGGGCCGTACGAGGAGGAAGGGCGGGTGGCCGCGGGGCGTGGACCCCGAGCCCCGGCCGGGCGCGGGCTCCGGCTTCGGCTCCGGCTCGGGCTCCGGCCGGGCGCGGGCTCCGGCTCGGGCTCCGGCCGGGCGCGGGCTCGGGCTCCGGCTCCGGCTCGGGCTCCGGCTCGGTCTCGGTCTCGGGCTCCGGGCGGGCTCGGGCTCGCTCAGCCGAACCAGACGACCAGGCGGACGTTCTCGTCGCCGTACTCGGCGGCCGGCGCGCGCATCGACGCCCACACCGGGGCCCAACGGCCGTCCGGCGGCACGATCATGCGGGCCGTGTAGATCACCGGGCGGTACACGGCGCCGTTCAGATGGACCTCGCCGCCCGGCGGCCATTCGTACAGGTGCAGGTCCTCGCCGAAGAGCTCCTCCGCCGCGTCGTGCACCTCCACCGGTGCCCAGATCACGTCGTCCAGGACGAGCTCGCCGTCCGGCCCCGGTCGCCACACCCCCACACGGTTCCCGTCGGGGCGGTCGCAGAGCGGCGCGTCCCAGTCGACCGCCGCGATCTCGGCCCAGGTGGCATACGAGTGGCCGTGGTTGAGTTCGTCGCACTCCTTCGGCACCTCATCGCAGGAGTCCTCCGGCCATCCCCGCTGGTCGAACAGCGGCCGGTCCACTCCCAGGGCCCCGCCGTAGCCGAAAAGGCACTCACGGGCCTCCCGTGCCTTCCAGAGGTCGAAGTCGAGCAGACTGACCTCGAACTTCCACGCCCCGCCCGCCGTGCGGACCTCGATCAATCCGTCGATGTACGTCCCCATGGGCGCCGATGCTAGGTGCTGTCCGTCCAGGCCAGCAGGGGTGTTTCGCCCTCGGGGGCGCGCAGCCGCGCCAGTGCGTGGCGTTCGAGCTGGCGCACGCGTTCGGTGCTGAGGCCGATGTGCTCGGCGACCTGTTTGCGGGTGTGCGGCTCGCCGTCGTGGAGGCCGTAGCGGAGGGTGAGGATCATCGCCTCGCGGGGCGGCAGGGTGCCGATGGCGGCGCGGAGCTGTTCGGCCAGTGCGCGGTACTCGGCGACGTGCGGCGCCTGGAGGACCTCGGTGTCCTCGATGAGGTCGGCGACGACCGTCTCGCCCTCCTCGCCGACCGGGGTGTCCAGGCTGATCACGTCACGGCCGACGCGGCGCAGCCGGCTGACTTTCGCCTGCGGGAAGCCGGTCGCGGCGGCCACCTCGGCGACGGTCGGGTCGCGGCCGAGGCGCGGTTGGAGGGCGCGTTCGGCGCGGCGCAGTTTGGAGAGGTCCTCCACGACGTGGACGGGCAGGCGTACGGTGCGGGCGTGCTGCGCCAGGCCGCGTTCGATCGCCTGGCGGATCCACCAGGTGGCGTAGGTGGAGAACTTGTAACCCTTGGTGTAGTCGAACTTCTCGACCGCCCGGATCAGTCCGAGGTTGCCCTCCTGGACGACGTCGAGGAAGGACAGCCCGCGCCGGCTGTGCCGCTTGGCCACCGCGACCACGAGCCGCAGGTTGGCGCGGACCATGTGGTCCTTGGCCTGCCGCCCGTCCCGGGCGACGGCCTCCAGGTCGCGCCTGCGCCGCGGCGGCAGGGGGCGGCGCCGGCCCGACGCGGCGGCGGTGTCCGCCTCGTGGAGGAGCTCGTCGGCGTAGACACCGGCCTCGATGCGCTTGGCCAGCTCCACTTCCTCCCCGGCGGTGAGGAGCGGGGTCGCGGCGATCTGCGAGAGGTACTGGCGTACGAGATCGGGCTCGTCGTCCGGTCCGCCGGGCTCGCGGCGGTGGACGCGCGGGATGAGCCTCGGCTGCGCGGTCATGATGTCGGCCTCCGCCGTCATTCCTACCCGGGGCGGCCGCCGTCACGCGCATCCGAGGCCGGTCACGGGGTGAGCAATGGCCCAGTCGCGACGGCCCGGAATGGACCAGGGAGTGGGCCGCTCGGGCGCCTAGGTTGAGGGGCGTTCCCGCCGCGCCTCCGACCGAGGAGCCCCATGTCCCTGCCCACGGAGTCCCTGCCCACGGCGTCCCCGTCCCCTGCCCTCCCCGGCCCCCTGCCGCGCCCGCGGCGCTCCGCGCCCCGCGGACTCGCGGTCGCGCAGCTGGTCAACTCCGTCGGTGACGGCGCTTTCTACGTCTCCTCCGCGCTCTACTTCTCCCGGGTCGTGGGGCTCACGCCCGGCCGGATCGGCCTGGGGCTGACCCTCGCCTGGGCGGTCGGCGCGGTCGCGGGTGTGCCGCTCGGGCACCTCGCGGACCGGCGCGGGCCGCGCGGTGCGGCCGTGGCCCTGGCGGCGGCGACCTCGGCGTCGGTCGCGGGCCTGCTGTTCGTCCGGTCGTACGCGGCGTTCCTGCTGGTCGTCGTGGCGTACGCGGTCGCGCAGTGCGGGCTCGCGGCGGCGCGGCAGTCGCTGCTGGCGGGGCTCGTGGAGCCCGGCGCGCGGACCGGGGTGCTGGCGCGGCTGCAGGCGGCGGGCAACGCCGGGATCGCGGTGGGCGCGGGGATCGGCGCGGTCGCGCTGCACCTGGACACGCCGGCCGCGTACCTCTCCGTCCTGGCCGTCGACGCGCTGGCCTTCGCGGGGTGCGCGGTGCTGCTGGGGCGGTTGCCGCGGGTCCCCGCCGGCGGGGCGGTGGTGGGCGAGGCCCCCGGGCCGCGGTCGGCGACGGTGTTCCGGGACCGCCCGTACGCGCTGGTCACCCTCCTCAACACCGTCATGCTGCTGCGGATGCCGCTGATCAGCCTGGCCCTCCCGCTGTGGGTCGCGGAGCACACGGCCGCGCCCGGCTGGGCGGTGTCGGCGCTGCTGGTGCTCAACACGGGCGCGGTGATGCTCTTCCAGGTGCGTACGGCCGCCGGGGTGACGGGGCTGCCCGGGGCGGTGCGGGCGGTGCGTTCCGGCGGTGCGCTGATGCTCGCCGCGTGCGCGGTGTTCGCGCTCGCCGGGGGCATCGCGGCGTGGGCGGCGCTGGTGGTGCTGGTGGCGGGGGCGGTGCTGCTGGTGTGGGGCGAGATGCGGCAGTCCGCGGGCGCGTGGCAGATCTCCTTCGACCTCGCGCCGGCCGGGCGGCAGGGCCAGTACCAGGGGTTCTTCGGTATGGGCATGCCGGTGGCGCGGATGGTGGGGCCGGTGCTGCTGACGACGCTGGTCATCGGCGGGGGCGTGATCGGGTGGCTGGTCCTCGGGGTGCTGTTCCTCGGGGCGGGGCTGGCCATGGGCCCTGCGGTGCGGATGGCCGGGCGGCGGGCGGCGGGGAATGCCCCGCGATCAACGGGGAACCCGAGGGTCACCGTTCTTGAGGAGTAAACCGTGACAGATGAGATGGATGGGATGGACGAGATACCGGATACGGCCGGCGGCGCGGGGGGTGCCGTATGTGCGGGCTGAGTGGTGAGATCCGGTTCGACGACGGGCGGCCCGACCTGGCCGCCGTCGAGCGCATGACCGACCGGCTGGCCGCGCGGGGGCCCGACGGCCGCGGCGTGTGGTCGCAGGGCCCCGTGGCGCTGGGTCACCGAAGGCTGAAGATCATCGACCTGTCGGAGCACGGCGCGCAGCCGATGTCCGACAGCGAGGCCCGGCTGACCGGCGTGTTCAACGGGTGCATCTACAACTACCGCGAGCTGCGGGAAGAGCTGCGGGGCCTGGGGCACCGGTTCTTCTCCACGTCGGACACCGAGGTGGTGCTGAAGGCGTACCACCAGTGGGGCACGCGCTGCGTGGACCACTTCGTCGGGATGTTCGTCTTCGTGATCGTGGAGAACGACACGGGCCGCGTGGTGCTGGCCCGCGACCGGCTCGGCATCAAGCCCCTGTACCTGTCGTACGGGACCGGCCGGCTGCGGTTCGCCTCCACGCTGCCCGCCCTGCTCGCGGGCGGCGGCGTCGACACCTCGCTCGACCCGGTCGCCCTGCACCAGTACCTCAGCTGGTCGGCCACGGTGGCGGCCCCGCGTACCGTGCTCAACGGGGTGCGCAAGCTGCCCGCGGCCACGGTGCGGGTGGTGGAGCCGGACGGCACCTACCGCGACCACTGCTACTGGCAGCCTTCCTACACCCGTCGCCCGGAGCACGCGGGCATGGACGCCACCGACTGGCGGGACGCGGTGCTGGACGCGCTGCGCACGGCGGTGCGGCGGCGGATGGTCGCCGACGTGCCGGTCGGGGTGCTGCTCTCCGGCGGCCTGGACTCGTCGCTGATCGTGGCGCTGCTGGCCGAGGAGGGGCAGCGGGACCTGGCGACGTTCAGCGTCGGCTTCGAGTCGGAGGGCGGGGAGGACGGCGACGAGTTCGCCTACTCGGACCTGATCGCACGGCGCTTCGCCACCGAGCACCACCAGCTGATGGTGCCGTCCGACCGGGTGTCGACGGCGCTGGACAACGCGGTCGCCGCGATGAGCGAGCCGCAGCTGAGCCATGACGTGGTCGCCTTCCACCTGCTGTCGGAGCAGGTGTCGAAGGAGGTCAGCGTCGTCCAGTGCGGGCAGGGCGCGGACGAGGTGTTCGCCGGCTACCGCTGGTACCCGGCGATGGCCGCGGTCCCGCGCGAGCAGGAGCCGGAGACGTACGCCGAGGTGTACTTCGACCGGCCGCACGGCGACCTCGCCCGGATGCTGCGGCCCGATCTGCTGCCCGCGCACGACACCTCGCGCCGCTTCGTGTACGAGCACATGGCGGAGCCGGGCGCCGAGACGGCGCTGGACGCGGCGCTGCGGCTCGACACGCACGTGATGATGGTCGACGACCCGGTCAAGCGGCTGGACAACATGACGATGGACTGGGGCCTGGAGGCCCGGGTGCCATTCCTCGACCACGAGCTGGTCGAGCTCGCCGCGGCCTGCCCGCCGGAGCTGAAGCTCGCCCACGGCGGCAAGGGCGTCCTGAAGGACGCGGGCCGGGCGCTGCTGCCCCACGAGGTCATCGACCGGCCGAAGGGGTACTTCCCCGTGCCGGCCATCATGCACATGGCGGGTCCGGTGTACGAGCGGGTCCGGCAGGCGCTCACGGCCCCCGAGGCGCGGGCGCGCGGGATCTTCCGGGAGGAGTACGTGGCGGAGCTGCTCGCCGACCCCGACGGCCACCGTACGCACCGGGGCGCGAACACCCTGTGGCAGGTGGCCCTGCTGGAGCTATGGCTGCAGACGCACGGCATCCGCTGACCCTCGGCTCGGCGGCCGCGGCGCCCGGCCCGGTGCCGGTCGCCCTCGCCGGGGCCGCCGCGCCGGGCGACGCCCCGCGGCCGGTGGTGTCCCACGGGTGCTGGTACCCGTCGGCGGACCCGACCGGCGAGCGGGTGGCGTTCCTCTGCGACCGCGGCGGCGTGCCGCAGCTGTGGACCGGGCCGGCGGCCGCGGTCCTGGGCGGGGCCGGGGACGCCGAGGTGCACCTGCTGGACGCGGATCCGGAGCCCGTGACGGAGGTGGCGTGGTCGCCGGACGGCCGCTGGATCGCGTACACCGTCAACCCGGGCGGCGGCGAGCACAGCCGGGTGCTGTGCGTGCGGCCGGACGGCAGCGACCGCCGGGTCGTCGCGGGCGCCGACGCGGGCAGTTCGGCCTACCTCGGCTGCTGGGCGCGGGACGGCTCGGCCGTCGCGGTCACGGTGGCGGAGCCGCCGTCCGCGTACCGCGACCCGGACCCGGGCCTGGCGGGCCTGCCGGCCGGGTGGGCCGAGCGCGACGGGCACGCCACGCTGCTGGGCGGCGCCGGGCGCGGCGAGGTGGGGCACCGGCGCGGCACCCGCGACCGGCTGTCGGCGTACCTGGTGGACCCGGACGAGCCGGGCGCGGCGACGCTGCTGGCCACCGAGACCGGCGCCGCGACGCTGCGGGTGTGCGACCTGAGTCCGGACGGGCGGCTCGCGCTGCTGCGGCGGGGTCCGCGCGTGCGCCGCGAGGCGGTGGTGCTGCGCACCGACGACCTGGGGACGGCCTGTGTGCTGCGGGTCGCGGACGCCGACCCGTGGATCGGGCGCTTCTCGGCGGACGGGCGCACGGTGTGGCTGCGCAGCGACCACGAGCGGGAGTTCGCGGCGCTGCTCGCCGTCGGGCTGGACGAGCGCGGGGAGTTGAAGGACGTCGCGGTCGTCGCGGAGCGCGAGCGGAGCGACCTGGAGCTGCTGGCGTTCCTCGGGGACGGCCGTACGGCCGCGCTGGTGTGGAACGTGCGGGGCGCGAGCGAACTGGAGCTGCTGGACGTGGAGTCGGACCTGCCGGGCCGGCGCGTCGGGCTGCCGCACGAGGTCGTCACGCGCGTCGCGCGCGGCGGGCCGACCGGGATGGTGCTCGCCCTGTCGGGGTCGCAGCGGCGGCCCGGCGTGTGGTGGGCGGCCGACGGCGGGGCGCCCGCGCGCACGCCGTGGTCGTCGCGGGACGAGGACGCGGTACCGGCGGGGCGGCCGCCCGTGCGGCCGGTGCCGGTGCGTCTGACGGCGCGTGACGGGCTGGAGCTCGGCGGCTGGTACTACCGGGCGCCCGGGCGCGCCGAATCCGACCCGGCGCCGTGCGTGCTCCATCTGCACGGCGGGCCGGAGGAGCAGGAGCGGCCGGTGTTCGAACCGCTGTACCACGAGTTGCTGGGCCGGGGCCTGGATGTCTTCGCGCCCGACGTGCGCGGCTCCTCGGGCTACGGGCGGTCCTTCGTGGACGCCGATCTCGGTACGGGGCGGTTCGCCGCGATCGAGGACGTCGCCGCCTGCGCGGCGCACGCCGTGCTCAGCGGGCGCGCCGACCCGCGGCGGCTGGCCGTGATGGGCCACTCGTACGGGGGCTACCTCACGTTCGCCTCGCTGGTGTGGCATCCGGAGCTGTTCCGTACGGGGATCGCGGTGTGCGGCATGTCGGACCTCACCACGTTCTTCGCCGGGACCGAGCCGTGGCTCGCGGAGTCGGCGGCGCACAAGTACGGCCACCCGGAACGGGACCGCGAGCTGCTGCGGGCGCTGTCCCCGATGAGCCGGATCGACGCGCTGCGGGTGCCGGTGATGGCCGTGCACGGGGAGCACGACACGAACGTACCGCCGGGCGAGTCGGAGCAGTTCGTGCGGGCGGCGCGCGAGCGGGGGCTGACGGCGGAGCTGCTGACGCTGCGCGACGAGGGCCACGAGTTCCGGCGGGCGGACAGCCGGCGGCTGTTCCGCCGGGCGGCGGGCGACTGGCTGGAGCGGCACCTGGGCGGGTGAGCCGGCCCGCACCTGGGCGCGTGAGCCGGGGCGGCACCTGGGCGGGCTGGGCGAGTGAGCCGGAGCGCGGGCCGGCCGAGCCCTGCCCCCTGCGACGCGCCCTGTATGTGCATAAAGTGAGGGAAGGTGGGCATTCCGTACGTCGCTACGGAACCGATCACCCGGAACTGGAGGCGCAGACGCATGATTCCCCCGCTCGCCTCGTACGCCGTGGTCGTCCCCACCATCGGGCGGCCCTGCCTCGCCGACTGCCTCGCCGCGCTCGCCGCGAGCGCGGGCCCCGAGCCGAGCCAGGTCGTGCTCGTCGACGACCGCCCCGCGCCGGGCGGCGACGAGCTGCCGCTCGGCGCGCTGGGCCCGCTCGCGGACCGCGCGATCGTGCTGCGCAGCGGCGGCCGCGGCCCGGCCGCCGCGCGCAACACCGGGATCCGCGTGGTGGACGAGCCGTGGACGGTCCTCCTCGACGACGACGTACGGGTGAGCGCGTACTGGCGCGAGCAGCTGGCCCGCGACCTGGCGGAGGCCTCCCCTGACACCGGTGGCGTCCAGGGCGTGCTGGAGGTGCCGCTGCCCGCGGGCCGCCGCCCCACCGACTGGGAGCGCAACACGGCGGGCCTGCGCGACGCGCTGTGGGCGACCGCCGACATGGCGTACCGCACGGAGGCGCTCAAGGCCGTCGGCGGTTTCGACGAGCGCTTCCCGCGCGCCTTCCGCGAGGACGCGGACCTGGCGCTGCGGATCCTCGACGCGGGCTGGCTGATCCGGCGCGGCGAGCGGCGCACCGAGCACCCGGTGCGGCCCGCCGACCGGTGGGTGTCGGTGCGGGTGCAGCGGGGCAACGCCGACGACGCGCTGATGGCGCGGCTGCACGGGCCCGGCTGGTGGGAGCGGGCGTCGGCGCCGCGCGGGCGGATCCGGCGCCATGCGGCGGTCACGGCCGCCGGGCTCGGCGCGCTCGTGCTGGCGGCGGCCGGGCGGCGGCGCGCCGCCGCGCTGACGGCGGCGGGCTGGCTGCTGGGCACGGCGGAGTTCGCGCGGGCGCGGATCGCGCCGGGGCCGCGCACGGCCGACGAGATCCTGACGATGACCGTGACCAGCGCGGTGATCCCGGCGGTCGCGACCTGGCACCGGCTGAGCGGCGCGGTGCGCCACCGGGGGGCCGGGGGCTGGGACGGCACCCTGTGAACCGCCCGGGGCCGCTCCCGGCCGCCGTGCTGTTCGACCGCGACGACACGCTGGTGGTGGACGTGCCCTACAACGGCGATCCGGAGCGCGTGCGGCCCATGCCGGGTGCCCGGGAGGCGCTGCGGATGCTGCGCGACCGGGGCGTGCCGGTCGGGGTGGTGTCCAACCAGTCCGGCATCGGGCGCGGCCTGCTGACCGAGGCGGCCGTACGGGACGTCAACGCCCGGATCGACGCGCTGCTCGGCCCGCTGGACGCCTGGGTGCACTGCCCGCACGCGCCCGAGGACGGCTGCGGCTGCCGCAAGCCGGCGCCCGGCCTGGTGGTCGAGGCGGCGCGGCGGCTGGGCGTCCGGGCCGCCGACTGCGTGGTGATCGGCGACATCGGCGCGGACATGGGTGCCGCGCGGGCGGCCGGGGCGGCGGGGGTGCTGGTGCCGACGGCGCGGACGCTGCCCGAGGAGGTGGCGGCCGCGCCGTGCGTCTGCCCGGACCTGCTGAGCGCGGTGCGGTACGTGCTGGGGAACCACCTGAGGAGGCCGTCATGAGGGCTCTCGTCGTCCGGCTGGACAGCTTCGGGGACGTCGTCCTCGCCGGGCCCGCCGTGCGCGCGGTCGCGCACGGCGCCGACCGGGTGGCGATGCTGTGCGGGCCGCGCGGCGCACCGGCCGCGCGGATGCTGCCGGGCGTGGACGAGGTGCTGGTCTGGGACGCGCCCTGGGTGGGGTTCACGCCGCCGCCCGTGGACCGGGCGGACGTCGACCGGCTGGTGAACCGGATCGCCGCGGCCCGCGTGGACCGGGCGCTGATCCTCACCTCGTACCACCAGAGCCCGCTGCCGGCCGCGCTGCTGCTGCGGATGGCGGGCGTACGGCACCTCGCTGCCGACAGCGTGGACTTCCCCGGCTCGCTGCTGGACGTGCGCCACCGGCGGGCGCCGCACGCCCATGAGGCGGAGGCGGCCCTGGACCTGGCCGAGGCGGCCGGTTTCCCGCGCCCCCCGGGCGACGACGGGCGGCTGCGGGTCCACTACGCGGCCGGCGGTGCGCCCGAGCTGACCGGGCCGGGGCCGTACGTGGTGGTCCATCCGGGCGCGAGCGTCGCGGCCCGCCGGTGGAGTCCGGCCCGCTGCGCGCAGGCGGTACGGCTGCTGGCGGCCGCCGGACACCGGGTGGTGGTCACCGGCGGGCCCGACGAGCGGGAGCTGACCGCGCTGGTGGCGGGGAGGCACGGGCTGGACGTGGGCGGCCGGACACGGCCGCCGGAGCTCGCGGCGGTGCTGGCGGGCGCGGGGGCGGTGGTGACGGGCAACACCGGTCCGGCGCATCTGGCGGCGGCCGTCGGTACGCCGGTGGTGTCGTTGTTCTCGCCGGTGGTGCCCGCGGAGCGGTGGGGCCCCTACGGGGTGCCGCACGTGCTGCTGGGCGACCAGCGGGCGCCGTGCGCGGACAGCAGGGCGCGGGAGTGCCCGGTGCCGGGCCATCCGTGTCTGAACGAGGTCACCGCGGAGGACGTGGTCGCCGCCGTGGAGAAGCTGCTGGAGGCGGACGAGTGAGCCGCCCGGCGCCCCGGGTGCTCGTGCTGCGGGCGCTCGGGCTGGGCGACCTGCTGACGGGTGTGCCCGCGCTGCGGGCGCTGCGGCGCGCGTTCCCGGGGCACGAGACGGTGCTGGCCGCCCCGGCGCAGCTCGCGGAGGTCGCCGCCGCGACGGGGGCGGTGGACTCGCTGCTGCCCGCCTCCGCGCCGGGCCGCGCGGTGCCGGTACGCCTGGACTGGCCGGGCCCGCCGCCCGAGGTGGCCGTGGACCTGCACGGCAAGGGCCCGTCCAGCCATCTGCTGCTGCGCAGGCTGCGCCCGGGGCGACTGCTGGCGTTCGCCCATCCGGGCACGCCGGAGATCGCGGGCCCGGAGTGGACCGCCGACGAGCACGAACGCAGCCGCTGGTGCCGCCTGCTGCAGTGGTACGGCATCCCCGCCGACCCCGGCGACCTGCTTCTCCCGCCGCCACCGGGCCGCTCCCCCGCCCCGGGCGCGGTCGTCGTCCACCCGGGCGCCGACTCGCCGGCCCGCCGCTGGCCCCCGGACCGCTATGCGGCGGTGGTCCGCGCCCTGCTGGACCAGGGGCACCGGGTGGCCCTGACGGGCGGCCCGGGCGAGGACGCGCTGCTGGACCGGATCGCCGTCCCCGGCCTGGAGGTGTTCCGGGGCGGGCTGCCGTACGGGCGGCTCGCGGCGCTGGTCGCGGGGGCGCGCGCCGTGGTGAGCGGGGACACCGGCATCGCGCATCTGGCGGTGGCGTACGGGACACCCTCCGTCACCCTTTTCGGCCCGGTATCGCCTGGATTGTGGGGTCCGCCCGAGGGTACGCGGCACGTGGCGCTGTGGCACCCGGGTCCGCCCGGCGATCCCCATGGGCGCGAGCCGGACCCGCAGCTGCTGCTCATCCGTCCGGCCGACGTCCTCAAGGCCCTCTCCGACCATCCGGAGGTGTCCCGCCCGTGACCCGTATCAGCGTCGTCGTGATCACCCGGGACCGCCGGGAGCAGCTGCTGCGCACCCTGGAACGACTGGTGGCGCTGCCCGAGCAGCCGCCGGTGATCGTGGTCGACCACGCCTCCGCGGACGGCACCCCCGAGGCGGTCCGGCGGCTGTACCCGGACGTCACGCTGCTGACCCCCGGCCGCAACCTCGGCGCGGTCGGCCGCACCCTGGGTGTACGGCACGCGCGGACGCCGTACGTGGCGTTCAGCGACGACGACTCGTGGTGGGAGCCGGGCGCCCTCACCCGCGCCGCCGACCTGCTCGACGAGCACCCCCGGCTCGGGCTGATCGCGGCCCGGATCGCGGTGGGGCCGGACGGCGACCCGGACCCGCTCAACGGGATGCTGGCCGCGTCCCCGCTCGGCCGGGTCCCCGGTCTGCCGGGCCCGCAGGTGCTGGGCTTCCTGGCCTGCGCGGCGGTGGCCCGGCGCACGGCGTACCTGGAGGCGGGCGGCTACCACCCGGTCCTGTTCTTCGGCGGCGAGGAGACCTGCCTCGCCTACGACCTGGCGGCGCGCGGCTGGGGCGTGTGCCACTGCCCCGACGTGGTCGCCGTGCACATGCCGACCGGCGGCGTACGGGCCGGGCGCCCGGCGCGGCAGCTGCGCAACGCCGTGCTGACCGCCTGGCTGCGCCGCCCGCTGCCGGTGGCGCTGCGGCACACCCGCGACCTGGCCGCCGACGCCCGGCGCGACCCGCAGGCCCGGGCGGCGCTGCGGGAGCTGCTGGAGCGGCTCCCGGCGGCGCTGCGGGCCCGCAGGCCGCTGCCGGCGGCCGTGGAGGCGGCGGCCCGCCGCCTGGAACTGGAAGGAGCCGTGGCGTGAGCGATGCCCGCACGACCGTCGTCGTCATCACCCACAACCGGCGCGAGGAGCTGCTGCGCACCCTCGGCAAGCTGGCGCGGCTGCCGGAGAACCCGCCGGTCATCGTCACCGACAACGCCTCCACGGACGGCACCGCCGAGGCGGTCCGGCGCCTCCACCCGGACGTCACGCTGCTGACCCCGGGCCGCAACCTCGGCGCCGTCGGCCGCAACCTCGCGGTGCGCCGGGCCCGTACGCCGTACATCGCCTTCTGCGACGACGACTCGTGGTGGGAGCCGGGGTCGCTGGGCCGCGCCGCCGACCTGCTGGACCGGCACGAGCGGCTGGTGGCGGTCACCGCGCGGATCCTGGTCGCGCCGGACGGCCGGGAGGACCCGATCGTGGCCGAGCTGCGGGACTCGCCGGTGCGGGGGCCGGACTGGCTGCCCGGCCCGGCGCTGGGCTCGTTCCTGGCGGCGGCGACCGTGCTGCGCCGGGACGCGTTCCTGGAGGCGGGCGGGTTCCACGAGCGGCTGTGGCTGGGCGGCGAGGAGGAGCTGCTCGCCACGGACCTCGCCACGCGTGGCTGGTGGCTCGCGTACGTGTCCGACCTGACGGTGCATCACGCTCCGTCGCGCGCCCGTGACGCGACGCTGCGGCGCGTGCACGGGCTGCGCAACACGCTGTGGTTCTGCTGGCTGCGGCGCCCGGTGGGGCCCGCGCTGCGCAGGACGCTGGACCTGGCCCGGACCGTGCCGCGCGACCGGGCGTCGCTGCGGGCGTTCGGCCTGGCGCTGGCGGGGCTGCCGTGGGTGCTGCGGGAGCGGCGGGTGGTGCCGCCGCCGGTGGAGGCGCGGCTGGGGGCGCTGACCGAGGCCCAGCGCGAGTCGACGGCGCGGCGTTATGTCGGCTGAGGAGGCGGGTACCCGGCCCGCCATGATCACCATTGGGGTCGAGGAGGAGTACCTGCTGGTCGACCCGGTCACCTGCCTGCCGGTGCCCCGCGGGGAGCAGGTGCGGGCCGCGGCCGGCCTGGAGCCGATCCTGGACGACCAGGAGGTGCAGTCGGAGCTGCTCCAGGCGCAGGTGGAGGTCGCCACCCCGGTCTGTACGGACCTGGAGGAGGTGGGCGGCCATCTGCTGCGGCTGCGGCACGCGCTCGGTTCGGCGGCGGAGAAGAACGGCTGCCGGATCGCGGCCTGCGGCACCGCGCCCTTCCGTGAGACGGCGCCGGTCCCGGTGACCGAGAAGGCCCGTTACCTCGCGATGCGCTCCCAGGCGCCGCAGCTCGTGGCCGAACAGCTGGTCAACGGCATGCACGTGCACGCGGCGGTGCCCGACCGGGAGATGGGCGTGGCCGTCCTGAACCGGATCCGGGTGTGGCTGCCGGTGCTGGTGGCCATGTCGGCCAACTCCCCCCTGTGGGACGGGCGGGACACCGGGTTCGCCAGCTGGCGCACCGTGATCTTCGGCCGTTGGCAGGTGGGCGGGCCGCCGCCCCGCTTCGCCGACCTCGCCGACCACGAGCGGCGGGTGCGCGCCCTGCTGGACTCCGGGGTCATCACCGACACCGGCCAGCTCTACTGGCAGGCCCGGCTGTCCGACAAGTACCCGACGGTCGAGGTCCGCTGCGCGGACGTGCAGCTGCGGGTGGACTCGGCGGTGATGTTCGCCGGTCTCGTACGCGCCCTGATCTCCACGGCCATCCGGGACGAGAAGGCGGGCGAGCCGGTGCCGGAGATCGCGCCCGAGCTGCTCCAGGCGGCGAACTGGCACGCGGCGCGGCACGGGCTGAGCGGGCTGCTGGTCGACCCCGAGGGCACGGCCCGCAGGGCGGGCGACGTCCTCGCCCGGCTGCTGGACACGCTGGCGCCCGCGCTGGCCGAGGCCGGTGACACCCGCGAGGTGGCCGCGCTCGTGCACCGGCTGCTGCAGCAGGGCACCCCGGCGGACCAGCAGCGGCGGGTGCTCGCCGAGGGTGGGCTGCCCGCCCTGGCGGAGCTGCTGACCACCGAGACCGTCGCGCCCTGAGGAGTTCCGAAACCCGCTGGTCAGCACGGTGTTCAGCGGCGTGAGGGCATCGTTTTCACGCTCCGTGAACCACTCGGACGGCCTATACCACCGCGCCGCGCGCCCCCGTTCGGCCGAGCCTGGTCGCAGACGCAGGGGGGACCGGTACGTCGTCGTCCTCGGTCCGCACGCACGGAGGAGATCGCATGAACACCGCTTCCTCACGCAGCGCCTTTTCCCGCAGCTGGGAGCACGCCGTCGTCACCGGCGGCGCCGGCTTCGTCGGCTCGCACCTGTGCGCCGCCCTGCTGGACTCGGGCACGGCCGTCACCTGCGTCGACGACTTCAGCACCGGGCGGCCGGAGAACATAGCCGAGCTGCGCGGCCGCCCCGGCTTCACCGTGGTGGAGGCGAACGTCGCCGAGCCGTTCACCGTCCCGCGCGCCCCCGACCTGGTGCTCCACTTCGCCTCCCCGGCGTCCCCCGCCGACTACCTGCGCCTCCCGCTGCACACGCTGGAGGCCGGCAGCCTCGGCACCCGTCACGCGCTGGCCCTCGCCCACCGCGCCGGCGCCCGGTTCCTCTTCGCCTCCACGTCGGAGGTGTACGGCGATCCGCAGCAGCACCCGCAGAACGAGCGGTACTGGGGCAACGTGAACCCGGTGGGGCCGCGCAGCGTGTACGACGAGGCCAAGCGGTTCTCCGAGGCGCTGACCACCGCCCACGCGGAGGCGCTCGGCACGGACACCGGCATCGTGCGGCTGTTCAACACCTACGGCCCGGGGATGCGCGGCCACGACGGGCGGGCCGTGCCCACCTTCGTACGGCAGGCGCTGGCCGGGGAGCCGCTCACCGTCACCGGCGACGGCCGCCAGACCCGGTCCCTGTGCTACGTCGACGACACCGTGGGCGGCATCCTCGCGGCGGCCGCCCACGGGCTGCGGGGGCCGGTGAACATCGGCAACCCGGACGAGATCACCATGCTGGAACTGGCACGGCTCGTCATCGAGTTGGCCGGTTCGACGTCAGAGATCCGGTTCATCGAGCGGCCGACGGACGACCCGGCGGTGCGCTGCCCGGACATCACGCTCGCCCGCGACAAGCTCCAGTGGGAGCCGCGCGTCGGCGCCGAGGAGGGGCTGCGGCGCACCATCGACTGGTTCCGCGCCCAGGAGGTCACCCGCGCCTGACCGGCCGCGGGCCCCACGCGAACGCGAACGCCCCACCCCACCCCCGATTCGCACCCCCGAATCGCACCCCGACTCGCCGAAAGGCCAGGGACGCCATGCGCATTCTCGGAATCAACGCCCTCTTCCACGATCCCGCCGCCGCGCTGGTCATCGACGGACGGACCGTCGCCGCCGCCGAGGAGGAGCGGTTCTCCCGGCGCAAGCACGGCAAGCGCCCGGTGCCGTTCTCCGCGTGGGAACTGCCCGAGAAGGCCGCCGCCTGGTGTCTGGAGCGGGCCGGGCTGCGCCCGAAGGACCTGGACGCCGTCGCGTACTCCTTCGACCCCGAACTCGCCCGCCCGACCGCCGAGATGGGACTGGACGACCCGTGGGACCACCTGCGGATCACCTACGCCCGTGAGGCGCCCGGCTTCCTGAAGGCCGCGCTGCCGGGCCTGGACCCGGCCGCCGTGCGGTTCGTGCCGCACCACATGGCGCACGCCGCCTCCGGCGCGTTCGCCGCCGAGGGCGCCGACATGTCCTCGGTGCTGGTCCTCGACGGCCGCGGCGAGCGGGCCTCGCACCTCGCGGCGCGCCGCGTCCACGACCGGCTGGAGGCGCTGTACGCGCAGGACCTGCCGCACTCGCTGGGCCTGGTGTACGAGGAGCTCACCGAGCACCTCGGATTCCTGCGCTCCTCGGACGAGTTCAAGGTGATGGCGCTCGCCTCGCACGGCAGGCCCCGGATGCTGCCCGAGCTGCGCCGGTACGTGTACCCCACCGGCGACGGCGGGTTCCACGCGACCGGGGTGCCGTGGGCGGAGCTGTGCCCGCGCCGCCGGCCCGACGAGGCGTGGACGCAGGACCACGCGGACATCGCCGCCAGCGCGCAGGCCGTGCTGGAGGAGACGCTGCTGGACCTGGTGCGCTGGCTGCACGGCCAGACCCACGACCGGGTGCTGACGCTCGCCGGGGGGGTGGCCCTCAACTGCGTGGCCAACTCCCGCATAGCCCGCGAGGGCCCCTTCGACCGGGTGTGGGTGCAGCCCGCGGCCGGTGACGCGGGCACCGCGCTGGGCGGCGCGCTGCTGCTGGCCGCGGGCGGCGGGGACGACCCCGCGCCGATGCCCGGCGCCGACCTGGGGCGGGAGTGGTCGGACGCGGAGCTGGGCGCCTGGCTGAAGACGGCCGCGGTGCCGTTCGACCGGCCGGCGGACATCGCGCAGGCCGTGGCGGAAGCGCTGGCGGACAACCAGATCGTCGCCTGGTTCCAGGGGCGTTCGGAGTACGGGCCGCGGGCGCTGGGCCACCGGTCGCTGCTGGCGCACCCGGGGCACGCGGGCAACCTGGAGCGGCTCAACGACGTCAAGGGGCGCGAGCAGTTCCGGCCGGTGGCGCCGATGGTGCTCGCCGACCGGGCCGCCGAGATCTTCGACGGCGTCCTGCCGAGCCCGTACATGCTCTTCGTGCACGACGTGGCGCCCGAGTGGCGCGACCGCATCCCGGCGGTGGTGCACGTGGACGGCACGGCGCGGATCCAGACCGTGGACCGGCAGGCCGAGCCGCTGGTGGCGCGGATGCTGGGCGAGTTCGAGCGGCTCACCGGGCTGCCCGTGGTCGTCAACACGAGCCTCAACACGGCCGGACGACCGATGGTCGACGACCCGCGCGACGCGCTGGAGTGCTTCGGCTCCTCCCCCGTCGACCTGCTCGCCATCGGGCCGTACGCGGTCCGGCGCGGCGCCTTCTTCTCCGACGACGCCTCCCGGCGCCCGTCCCGGTGACGGCAGGAGGGACGGCATGAACATCCTGCTGTGGCACGTGCACGGTTCCTGGACGACGGCGTTCGTCCAGGGGCCCCACACCTACCTGGTCCCCGTGACCCCCGGCCGCGACGCGGACGGGCTCGGCCGGGCGCGTACCTTCGCCTGGCCCGACTCCGTACGGGAGGTCACGCCCGAGGAGCTGCGCGAGGCGCCGGTCGACCTGGTGGTCCTCCAGCGGCCCCACGAACCCGCCCTCGCCGAGCGGTGGCTCGGCGGGCGGCGGCCGGGGCGTGACGTACCGGCCGTCTACCTGGAGCACAACGCGCCGGACGGGAACGTGCCGGAGACCCGGCACCCCTTCGCCGACCGCGACGACCTGACGCTGGTCCACGTCACCCACTTCAACCGGCTGTTCTGGGACAACGGCTCGACCCGCACCGAGGTGATCGAGCACGGGATCGTCGACCCCGGCCACCTGTACACCGGCCGGGTCGCACGGGCCGCCGTCGTCGTCAACGAACCGGTACGGCGCGGCCGTTACACCGGTACGGACCTGCTGCCGGCGCTGTCCGAGGCGGCGCCGCTGGACGTCTTCGGGATGCGCACCGAGGGGCTCGCCGCCCACCTGGGCCTGCCCGAGGAGCGGTGCCGCACCGCCGACCTGCCGCAGCGCGAGCTGCACGCGGCGATGGCCGAGCGCCGGCTGTACCTGCACCCGGTGCGCTGGACGTCGCTGGGGCTGTCGCTGCTGGAGGCCATGCACCTGGGCATGCCGGTGGTGGCCCTGGCCACCACCGAGGCCATCGAGGCCGTGCCGGCCGGCGCCGGGACGCTCTCCACCCGGCCCGAGGTGCTGGCCGAGGCGGCCCGCCGCTATCTGCACGAGCCGGAGGCGGCGGCCGAGGACGGGGCGCGGGCGCGGCAGGCGGCGCTCGAACGGTACGGACTCAAGCGCTTCCTGGACGACTGGGAGCGCGTGATGACGCGCGTGATGACGGAGGTGCGCTCATGACATCGGCATCCACATCGGCACCGCTGGGCGGCGACGGCACCCTGGACGGAACCGGGCCGGGGACCCTCTCCATCGCGCTCGTCTCCGAGCACGCCAGTCCCCTGGCCGCGCTCGGCGGCGTCGACGCGGGCGGCCAGAACGTGCACGTCGCGCGCCTGGCGGGCGCCCTGGCGGACCGCGGCCACCGTGTCACCGTCTTCACGCGGCGCGACGCCGCCGATCTGCCCGACCGGGTGCCGCTGCGCCCCGGTGTGGAGGTGCGCCATGTTCCCGCCGGCCCCCCGGAGCCGATCCCCAAGGACGAACTGCCGCCCCACATGCCCGCGTTCGGCCGCTACATGGCCCGCGAGTGGCGGGGCCGGCCGCCCGATGTGGTGCACTCGCACTTCTGGATGTCGGGCGTCGCCTCCCTCCAGGCGGTCCGCGGGCTGCGGGTGCCGCTGCTGCACACGTACCACGCGCTCGGCACGGTGAAGCGGCGGCACCAGAGGGACGCCGACACCAGCCCGCCGCAGCGCGTCGCGTGCGAGCGCGAGGTCGGCATGGGCTCCGACCGGGTGATCGCCACCTGCCACGACGAGGTCCTCGAACTGGCGCGGATGCTCATCCCCCCGGACAAGGTCGCGGTCGTGCCGTGCGGCGTCGACACCGACCAGTTCCGCCCCGACGGGCCGGTCGCCGAGCGGAACCCGGCCGTGCGGTACCGGCTGCTCCAGCTGGGCCGGCTGGTTCCCCGCAAGGGCGCTGCCGTCTCGGTCGAGGCGCTCGGCCGGCTGCCCGACGCGGAGCTCGTCATCGTCGGCGGCCCGGCTCCGCACCTGATCGACCAGGACCCGGAGGTACGCCGGCTGCGCGAGCTGGCCCGGGACGTCGGCGTCGCCGACCGCGTCCGCTTCACCGGCGGCGTGGGCAGCGAGGACGTACCGCCGCTGCTGCGCAGCGCCGACGTGGTGCTGTGCCCGGCGGACTACGAGCCGTTCGGCATCGTGCCGCTGGAGGCCATGGCCTGCGGTCGGCCCGTCGTGGCCAGCGCCGTGGGCGGCCAGCTCGACACCGTGGCCGACCCGGCGACCGGCCGGCTCGTCCCGCCCCGCGACCCCGAGGCGCTGGCCGCCGCGGTCGCCGACCTTCTCGCCGACCCCGAACGGCGTGCCGCGTGCGGCGAGGCCGGGCGGCGGCGGGTGCTGAGCCGGTACGGCTGGGCGCGCGTCGCGACGGCCACGGAGGCGGTGTACGGCGCGGTGCTCGCCGCGCGGAACGCCGTGACGGAGGTGGCCTGAGTCTCCCTGCCCGCTGGTGATCCTTCGAAGGAGGTGCGGGACCGGCCGTCGTCCACCCGGACGCGGTACGCCCGAAAGCCCATGACAGGTCCGACAGATCCCCTCGCTTCTCTCGCCCTCGAGGCCGCGCGGCGCCACTGCCAGTCGCTGCAGGACGCGCTCGGCCGCTTCCGCCGGCAGAACCTGGACCGGATCGTTCAGTGGGGCGGCGAACTCGCCGCCGTGCTGCCCGTGGGCGGCCGGCTGCTCGCCGCGGGCAACGGCGGCAGCGCCGCACAGGCCCAGCACCTCACCGCCGAACTGGTCGGCCGCTACCAGCAGGAGCGGCCCGCCTACTCGGCGATCTCGCTGCACGCCGAGACCTCCAGCGTCACCGCGATCGGCAACGACTACGGCTTCGACCAGGTGTACGCCCGCCAGGTCGCGGCCCACGGCCGGCCCGGAGACGTCCTGGTCCTGCTCTCCACCTCCGGCCGCAGCGCCAACCTGATCGCGGCGGCCGTCACCGGCCGGGCGGCCGGGCTGCGGGTGTGGGCCCTGACCGGGCCCGGGCCCAATCCGCTCGCCGAGGCGGCCGACGAGGCGCTCAGCGTCGACGCCGACTCCACGGCGACCGTCCAGGAGGCCCATCTGCTCGCCGTACACCTGCTGTGCGAGTGCTTCGACGCGGCGGTCGCACCGGTGGCCGAGGCCGCCGGGCGGCCCTCGCGGGCGGCGGGCGCGGCGGCGCCCGTCGCGGCCCATCGGAGGATGTCATGACCGGAGTGACCGGACGCAAGCCCCTCGTCGTCGTCGGCGACGTACTCCTCGACGAGGACATCGAAGGCGTCGCCAGCCGGCTCGCGCCGGACGCCCCGGCGCCGGTCGTGGACGTCACCGGAGATCAGCGCCGCCCAGGTGGCGCGGGCCTCGCGGCGGCGCTCGCCACCCGGGGCGGCCGTGACGTGGTGCTGGTGACCGCGCTCGGCGACGACCCCGCCAGCGAAGCCGTACGCCGCTCCCTGCGCGGCAAGGTCCGCGTCGTGGAGCTGCCGCTGAACGGCACCCTGCCCGTCAAGACGCGGGTGCTCGCCAGTGGCCGGCCCCTCGTACGCATCGACCGCGGCGGCGGCGATCCCGGCGAACCCGACGGTGCCGTGCGCCAGACCCTCGCGGACGCGCAGGCCGTGCTCGTCGCGGACTACGGGCGCCACACCGCGAGCGCGGTACGCGAGCACCTCGCCGCCGTCGCCCCCAAGGTGCCGGTGGTCTGGGATCCGCACCTCAAGGGCGACGCACCGGTGCCCGGCTCCCGCATCGTCACGCCGAACGCCGCCGAGGCCCGCGCCCTGTGCCGCGGCGACGGCGACTCCCTGCGCGCCTACGCCGAGCGCGGCGCCGATCTCGCCGAGCGGTGGCGCGTGGCCACGGTCGCCGTGACCCTCGGCGACCGCGGCGTCCTGCTGACCCGGCCGGGCGCCGGTACGCCGATGCTGGTCCCGGCGCCGTACCGCGCGGAGGGCGACGCGTGCGGCGCGGGCGACTGCTTCGCCGCCGCGACGGCCGCGGCGCTCGCCGACGGGGCCCTGCCCGAGGAGGCCATCCAGCAGGCGGTCGCCGAGGCCGCGGCGTTCGTCGCGGCGGGCGGCGCGGGCAACCCCGCCCTGTGGCGTACGCCGCCGCCGGCCCACGCCCGTGAGCTGCCCGAGACCGACGCCTTCACGCTGGCCGAGCGCGTCCGCGCGCAGGGCGGCACGGTCGTCGCCACCGGCGGCTGCTTCGACCTGCTCCACGCGGGGCACGTCGGGCTGCTGGAGAGCGCGCGCGGCATCGGCGACTGCCTCATCGTGTGCGTCAACTCCGACGAGTCCGTCGCCCGCTTGAAGGGCCCCGGCCGCCCGCTGAACCCCCTCGCGGACCGCGTCCGCGTCCTGGCCGGGCTCGGCAGCGTCGACGCGGTCGCGGTCTTCGACGGCGACACCCCCGTCGAGCTGCTGAGCCGGCTCCGCCCGGACGTCTGGGTCAAGGGCGGCGACTACTCCGCCGAGGACCTCCCGGAAGCGGACACCCTCCGCACCTGGGGCGGCCAGGCGGTGGTCCTGCCGTACCTCGACGGCCGCTCGACGACACTGCTGGCCCGCCGCGCGGCCGAAGCGGCGACGCCGATCCGGCCCCCGGGCCGGTGACGGGCGTGCGGGGGCGGGGCCCGTCCGGGTCCCGCCCCCGCACGCGTCAGACCGTGGGGCGACGGCGGGCGCGGAGCTTGTGGACGCCCTTCACGGCGTAGACGGCGGTCACGAGCGCGAAGCCGACGGGGACGAGCCAGAACCAGTTTCCGTGACCACGGCGCTCAGCAGGAGGCCGCCGAAGAGGAGCAGGCTGCCGACGGTCTCCAGCAGGTCGTAACGCGCCGTGGAGCGCACCGCGGGGTCGGTGCCGCCCATCCGGCGGACGATGGGCACGAGGGCGAGCGCCTGCAGGACGGCCAGGCCAACGAGGGTCCACAGGAGCCAGTCGGGTATGTCCACGGCGCGCACTGTAGCGCCCGCCCTGCCGCCGCTCGCTCTCGCACGCCTTGATGCACCGCCTCGGAGCGATGAGTTCGGGCGGCGGATCGGGTCTGCCCTGACATGACTACTCGCCTCACCGCCGGCATCGGAGCGTGATCCGATGACCACCGTCCACGTCCATGACATCGCCTTGGGCGTCGAGTCGTTCGGTGACGACGACGCGCCACTCGTCCTGCTCGTGGGCGGGACGACGATGCTCTCCTGGCCCGACGCGTTGTGCGAGCGCCTCGCCGCCGGCGGACGCCGTGTGGTGCGCTACGACCTGCGGGACAGCGGGGAGTCCACCACGGCGAACCCGGAGGCGCCCGGCTACACCCTGCGTGACCTCGCCGCCGACGCGGCCGCCCTCGCCGACGCGCTCGGCGGGCGGCCCGCGCACCTCGCGGGGATCGGCGTCGGCGGGATGGTCGCCCAGGTGGCCGCGCTCGACCATCCGGGCGCCTTCTCGGCGCTCACCCTGGTCGGCACCCGCGCGGTGGCGCCCGGCCCGCCCGACGGCGACCTCCCCGACCACGACCAGGTGGCGATGCGCCGGCTGTTCGCACGTCCGACGCCCGACTGGACCGACCGCGAGGCGGTCGCGGAGTTCGCCGCCGCCGGCGCGGAGATCCTCGGCGACGACCCCGCCGCCGCACGCGCGGTCGCCGCACGCGTCTGGGACCGCACACCCGGCGCCGCACCCCCGGTCCACATGGCCAACCAGCTGGGCATGGTGTTCGCCAGGCTCGACTGCGCACCCCGCTGGCGCGAGCGCCTGCCCGCGATCGAGGTTCCCACGCTGGTCGTCCACGGCCGCCGCAACCGGTTCTTCCCGGTCGGCAACGGCGAGGCGATCGCACGCGAGATCCCCGGGGCACGGCTGCTCGTCCTCGACGACGCCGCCACGGCGATCCCCGACGCGGCGGTCGACGAGGTGACCGAGGCGATGCTCGCCCTCGGGTAGGGGACGGCGCCACCGCGCCAGGGCCTCGCCACCGACGGCGCACTCCGCCGTCGGTGGCGTGCCGCTTCACGGGTTACGGCAGCTGGTTCCACAGCTGGCTGCCGCCGTAGTGGCACCCCCACTGCGTGGCGTCCGTTCCATTGGCCGTGCTCCAGCCGGGCATCTCCAGGCACTTGCCACTGTGGTGGTTCTGGAGGTACTCGATCTTCCCGGACCACCCCGTCCCGCCCCACTGCTGGGCGACGGCGCTTCTCTGCCTGCTCCAGTCGGCGATTTCGAGGCACTTGCCGCTGTGCGCGTTCTTGAATGTGTAGTAGGTCGCCGCGTGCGCGGGAGTGGCCGTCAGCGTGAACAGGGTTCCGACGACGCCGGCCAGCGCTGCGGTGCTCTTGCGGAGACGCGTCAGAAATGTCCGCGCGGAGCTCGTGGACATCCGCATGATGCCAAACTCGACGCCCGCACCCCGGAGTTGCAGCGTCACAACGCAGTCGGTCCCGTACGACACCGATCACGGGCATCCTGAACGGGTTGCGCCGACCGTGATTCTGCTGCTGTGACGTCCCTTATGCTGGCCGGGGCCGGAACCACTAGACCTGGTTCCGGCCCTTGTCTGTTGTCGGTCACTCGTCGGTGTATCCCAGGCCGAGTTCGGCGCGCTCGAGGCAGACCGCGCCTTCGGCTGCCGTCAGTCGGCGTTGCCGCCGCCGGAACCGCCGTCGGGGTTGTCGAGATCGACATCGGTGGGGTCCTTGCGCGGGGGCTTGTTCGGGGGCAGGACGAAGTCGTGCGCGCAGTCCAGGCTGGCGTCGTTGCCGTAGTGGGGAGCCGGCCGGTCGCAGCCGGGGCCGGGGTGGTTGTCCTTGGGCTGCAGGCAGTACGCGGGATACTTCACCGGCACCAGCGAGTAGCCGCCGCTGCACAGCGGCAGGACGAAGAACTGCTGCCGCTCGGCGATTTTGGGGTCGTAGCCCTGTGACCCGGGCTCCTGAAACGGGGTGTAGGTCATCCCGCCACGGGGGTCCTTGGGGTCGACGGACAGCATCTGGCCGCTGCTCTTGTTCTCGAAGGTGAACACCGTGTTGTTCTTGCGGTAGCCCACCAGGTGCACGACCCACAGGTGCCGCTTGTTGGGGATCTTGGTGATTTCGTCCGACTCGATCTGCAGGTCACCGTTTTGCGTCAGGTATCCGCCGGTCACCCGGTGGATGATCATGATTTCCTTGCCGTGGACCACGGACCGGACGAATGTGTCGAGCGTGTTGGAGAACACGATTCTCCTCCTCTTTGCCCGCCTGAAAGGAAGCGTGCTCGATGGCACGGTCAGGCGCATGGACGGGTGACACCGGACGCGAGCACAGAGAAACCGGGAATGGCGCGGGGAATTCCCCTTCCAGGGCGGTGTGTTACCTCGCACAAATCCCGGCTGCTTTTGCAATCCGGCTTGCGAATGTGGTGCCCGATACATGTTCACGTCAATCAAGAACCCTCACAGGACGCGAGGTGTGGACGCGCGAAAGGGAAACTTAGAAGATAATCCGACTAGCGCCCCCCATTTCACCCGGTGAAATGGGTAGGCATTGCCACCCAGAGGGACGCGATGCCACCGGGGCAGCCGCAACAGAACACTTCGACGGGAGACCCCTGCGATCCAGCGGTCCGCTGACCGCAACGAAAGACCGCAAATGTCCGCGTTATCAACACAGTTCGACATGAAATGAGTTCGCGCGGAATCCCCGCTAACCGGCAAGGTGTTCAGCCGACCTGCCCAGCACACGGTGACCACAAAACGACGCCGAACTGGCGAAGAGGTTGTCTCACGTGGCGCTTCGGCGCTGCGGCACGATGCAGAATCGTGCAGGTTGACCTGTCGCGTCGGCTGGTTCCAGACGAGCTGGGGGAGCTGACCGCTCCGTTGCTGCCGAGGTTCACGTCCCGTCCGCCCAACTCACCATGTGAGACCCTCAGCTCAGCCGTTCCTGAACCTGGTCCCCAGCGTTATCAAAGCTCAGCGGCCTTCCGCGGATCGTCCTCCAGAATGCGGGCCGCGAGCCGCCGCACTTGCTCCTCCACGGGCTGGTCGCGGGTGGTGAGCAGCTCGTACTGGTAGGAACGTGTAGGCACCCCCGCTGCCTGGACCTGCTGGAACACGACATCGACGCCCTCGGGGCTGGTGAGTTCCTCGGGGACGTCGGGCTCCTCGCGTCGTGGCCAGACATCCGTGAGGACGCAGCCCCACCGCTCGAACCAGCCGCTGTCCACAAGGGTCTCCCGGAGCAGCCGGGCGACGGTGTCCACCGGCTCTTCCCAACTGCGGTCCGCTGCGGCCCGCGCGAGTTCGGCTTCGTACTGAGCAGCATCGAAGCAGATGTCCGCGGGCACGGCAGTGACGTTGCTGGTGTTCTCCCAGGCGTCCCAGATCACCCGATCGCCCTCGTGGCGCATGGTGACGTACAGGGCACCGCAGCAACCAGCGGTGCAGGTCGGCTCGGTGATCATGACCCTGCGCGGCTCCTGCGTGACCGCCAGCGGCCAGCTCTCGGCAGGACCTGTCCAGTGTCGGCAGCTGAGCGCCAACCCATCTGGGTGGACTCCCTTCAGGACGTCTACGCCGTCGATCAGGGGGCGCACCTCGGCCCAAGGGTCCGCCGCCCAGCCGTCCGGGATCCTGTGCTGCAAAGTCAAGGTGCTGATCGCCAGCTGATCGGTCATACCCACATGATCGGCTGACGCCCTTGCAGCGGCATAATCATTTCTTGGGCGTGATCAGCCTCGGATGGCCGAACTCACCACGTGAGACACGGAGCCTCTTCCCACCTGTTCGCCGCGAGCTCGGTGCTCGGCTGATCATGCACCTTCGGTGTCAAGTCGCTCCGCGGACTGGAACAGAAGGATGCCACGCCGCCGACGGCCGTCTGCTGGACTGCTGACCGGATTGCGTTTCCCCATCCGGCCCGGCTTGTTGATCCGCATGCCATCCAGATCGCCCGAAAGCCAACTGCTTCACCGCGTCGTACTTCCGCGACGGACGCGGCGATCTGGTCTCGGACGGAAGGGCGCCGGTCGGCTCCGTAGAGGCGGCTTGCCTGCTCCGCCCCGTCGGCGCCGGTCACCGTCCAGTCGCGTTGGCCGCCCATCTCGCTGATGAACTAGGGTGCGGGCGTGGACATGCGGACGGCTATTGAGGACCTGGCGGAGGAAGCCGAACGGCTGATCCGCGACGGAGCGTGGGTCGTTTCCCTCGCTGACCAGCACATCGCCGCGAAGGCCGCCGCCGACCTACAAGCAGCCATCGGCACTTCGCAGTTCCAAGAGGGCCTTCCCGCGGTGGACCGGCTGGAACGCCTCCGGGAAGCGCTCGCCGCCCTGGCCATCGCCCTCGCCCACGTCCACGGACGCCTGGCCTGGTTCATCGGCGCAGCCGCCACGGCATTCACGCCCGTCCTACACTGGCGCGCCCTTCCTGCCGACGACGGCTCCACCTTTGGTGCCGTCCGGCCGACCCTCCAGCAGTACACGGAAGCCGAAGAAGCGGCCCGTCGGCTCCAGCGCACCCTCGCCAGCATCACGGTCGCCCAACATTCCGCCGACCGGGAGCCATGACCGCCCTGAACGGCCCCAGGGCCTTGGCTGAAGCGTCGTCTCCTTCGTGGACTCAACGCGTTCGTGCTGGGCAGGACCTTGCTTCTTTCGCTGATGTTCCCGAGGCTGCGGAAGCGCTGGTGAAGCTGCTGCTGGACGTCGAGGACACGGCGGTGACCCGACAGACGGCGGAGGCTCTGGCCCGAGTGGGCACGGTGGCCGCCGTGAGGCTCATCGCTCTCGCGGTTGTTGAGGCTGACGGCAACCAAGCTGACTGGCTGCAGACCGGGGTGTATGACGCGCTCGTGGAATCGGACGGTGTGCTGGACGTCGCCGCGGCCTGCGGGGAGCTCGCCCGGGACCAGGAAGACGCTGTCCGGCGGGGGGCCGCGGAGATCTCGGCGTGGACAGCCGACACAAGGTGTTGATCTGCATCGACCTGCCCGCGGGCTCGTTCATGCAGCCGTCGCCTGGGAGTCTGGTTCGTAGAAGGTTACGTCTCTGAGCATCGCGAAGAGCACGCTGATACGGTGCCGGGCGAGGCGGAGGAGGGCCTGGGTGTCAACTCCTCGCCGGCACCCAACTCGCCGACGGCGCAGGTGATCTGCTCCGCAGGGCCCTCGCAGGGCGAGGTGAGTGTCACGGGTACGGCGGGCGTGACCCGGTGGGTGATGACGACGTCGGCGGCCGCGGTATCGCCGTGATGGGCCGCCGTTCATTCCCAGGTGATGCGCTGCCCGTCCCTGACGGGTTCGGTGTAGGTCAGGTCCACGGCGGCCTGGAGGGCGGCGGCGGGCGAGTGTGTCATCTCGGCGCCGACCGGCCCGGGCGTTGCCAGTGGGATGGCGGGCATCGCCAGGGCCAGCAGTGTGGCGAGCATCGTCTCCCGCATGAGGTGCGACCTCTCCGGCGGTGGTCCGGCCTGTCGGCCGGATGGCACGCGGCTCAACGACGCGGGTTGGCCGGGGAACGATCCGTGCCCCCGCTGCTCCAGGCTGCGAGGCCGCCGCACCTGTCGCTGACGCGAGGTCGGCCGCCTCGGCGGCCGCGTACGCGCGTCGCTACGCCGCCGTGCCCAGGGCCGGGCGGGACGTGAGGGTCTCCGTGTGGACCAGTACCGGCGTGGGTGTGCGGCGGCGGTGCAGGAAGTGGCCCGCGGCGATGGCCGCCGTGATGAGGAGGCCGCCCGTCACCAGGGCGCCGCGGGCGCCGGCGAGCTCCATGAGGAGGCCGAGGGCCGGCGGGGCGAGGAGGGACCACACGGTGCGGATGCTGTTCCAGACGCCGAGCACGCGGCCCCGCATGTGGGCGGGCGGGTCGGTCTGGAGGACGGTCGTACCGGCGGTGTCGGAGATCGACTCGACGACGGCCATCGGCAGGACGAGCACCAGGAGGACGGCGAGGGAGGGCGAGAGCCCGGCCAGGACCTGGAGGAGGGCGCCCGCCGTGGCCATGAGGCCGACGAGGCGCACCGACGGCTTGCGCAGCCGCGCGCCGAGGACCGCGCCGACGATGCCGCCGACGGCCAGGACCGTGGAGACCGTGCCGAAGGCCCCAGCCCCGCCGGCGAGCGGGCCGGTGACCAGGACGGCGAGGGTGAGGCCGTAGTTGCGGCCGAAGATCGCGCTGATGCCGCTGATGCCGGCGAGGGCGACCAGCCGCGGGCGGCGCGCGAAGAAGGCGAGGCCCTCGCGTGCCGTCATGTCGTCGCGCGGTTCGCGGACGGCCGGCGTCGCGGCGGCGGGCGTGGCCTTGACCGGCCGCAGGAAGGGGATGACCGCGGCGACGAAGAGGAAGGACACGCCGTTCGCGGCGTACGCGGCGGCCGTGCCGAAGACGCCGACGGCGAGGCCCGCGAGACCCGCGCCCGCGAGGCGGCCCGCGTTGTGGACGAGGGAGCCGACGCCGATCGCCGAGGGGACGTCCTCCGGGCGGACGAGATCGTTGCCGAGCAGGGAGCACGCGGGGCCGTCGACGGTGGCGATGAGGCCGGTCACGGCGGCCAGAGCCATCAGGACGCCCACGTTGAGCTGGTCGAACGCGACGAGGAACGCCGTCACGAACGCGACCGCGCCCAGCAGGCCCTGGCTGACGGCGGCGGTCAGCTTCCGGGGCCAGCGGTCGACGGCGGCGCCGCCGGCGAGGCTCATGAGCAGGCCGGGCGCGGCCTGGACGGAGAGGGAGAGGCCCGTCGCGGCGGCGGAGCCGGTGATCTGGAGGACCAGCAGGTTCTGGACGGTGAGCTGCATCCACGTACCGGCGTTCGAGACGAAGTTCGCCACGGACCACCAGCGCATGCTGCGGTACCTGAGCGAACGCCAGGGGGAACGGTCGGCGGGGGCGGCCGAAGGCGTGGAGGAAGAAGGCGCGGAGGAAGAAGGCACAGGAGGGCTACTCGGTGACGAGCCGGTGGACTCGGATGGCGGAATCGGCGGAAGAGAACGACGCGTGCTGCTCTGCACGGCCGGTCCACCGGATCTGTCTGCTGCTGCGCACCTCGTCGGAGGCGGTTCCACAGCGTTGACCATGGTGGCAGAAGTGCTGGTGGGACGAGGGGGCCTCGCGGCGACCCCGGGGGCGTCAGCGCCCGTCGATATAGGCGCTGACCTGGGCTTACGGCACTTCTGGTGTGCTTGCTCACAGTGACCGTCCGGCATGCCGAGCGTAGTGGCACAGGCCACAGTGGAGGGAGCAGGACTCGGCAGGAGGAGGCACGGACATGAGCAGGGTCGACCTTCGGGGCAAGCAGGCGCTGGTGACGGGCGGCGCGCGGGGGCTGGGAGCCGCGATCACCCGGAAGCTGGCGGGGGCGGGCGCGTCCGTCCTGATCGCGGACGTCCGCAAGGAGCAGGCCCGCGAGCTGTGCGAGGAGCTGGGGGACGCCGCCCGGTTCGTGGAGCTGGACGTACGCGACGCGCGGGCGGTCGCGGAGGTGTTCGCGGAGCTGGAGGCGGGCGGCGGCCGGGTCGACGTGCTGGTGAACAACGCCGCCGTGGACGTCTCCAAGCCGATCGAGCACCTGACGGCCGACGAGGTGACCCGGGTGGTGACCACCAACCTGCTGGGCCCGATGTACCTGTGCCTGGAGACCTACCGCCGCATGGTCGCCCGGGGCGGCGGCCACATCGTCAACATCCTGTCGACGGCGTCGAACCGCACCTGGACGGAGGCGGGCCCGTACTCGGCGGCGAAGACGGGGCTGCGGGCGTTCACGCACACCCTGTTCAAGGAGGCCCAGCGGGACTGCCCGGGCATCGGGATCACCGGGATCATCGCGGGCGGCATGGAGACGCAGTTCATCCTGGAGCGCTTCCGGGACGCGGACGTGTCGCTGCTCCAGAGCCCGGACATCGTGGCGGACACGGTGCTGTACGCGCTGTCGGTGCCGGAGACGAGTGCCGTCTCCGAGCTGGTGGTGGTGCCGCGCAAGGAGCCGTCCTGGCCGTGAGCCGGCCCGGCGCTGGGCCGCCCCGGCCGTGAGCCCTGGTGGGCCGCCCCGGCCGTGAGCCCTGGTGGGCCGCTCCGGCCGTGATCAGGCCGGCGGCGCCTGCCCGGTCCGCAGCATCCGCAGGACGGCCCGCTCGGCGGGGCCCTGGGTGGCGGGGATGCCGTACGTGGTCTCGTCGCCGAGGTGCGGCAGCGCCGCCGCGACCGTGATCCCCTCCTCGTACAGCTCGATCACGCGCGGGTTGATGTAGGAGGCGCGGCAGACGGCGGGGGTGTTGCCGAGGTACGCGGAGACCTCGCGCGCCGCGCGGGCGATGGCGCGGCGGCGGGCGGTCTCGCTGCGGGCGACGGACTGGGAGACGGCGAGCGCGATGGCGGCCATGACGGTGGCGTGCCAGGTGCGGAAGTCCTTGGCGGTGATCTCCAGGCCGGCCAGTTCCCTCAGGTAGGCGTTGACGTCGGCGCCGGTCACCTCGCGCCAGGCGGGGCGTTCCCAGTAGGCGAAGAGCCGGTCGCCGCCGCCGCGCCGCCGCATCAGGGCGGTCAGGCTGCGGCAGGTGGCGGGGTCGGCGACGGTCTGGATGAGCTCGCGGCCGTGTTTGCCGGGGTAGGTGAAGACGACCGCGCCGCTCTGGCAGCGGGAGTGCTCACGCAGCAGGGTGGTCAGGCCGTAGCTGTTGTTGAGTTCGACGTAGCGGTCGCTGCCGATGCGGAAGAAGCCGAGGTCGAGCAGGCGGACGGCGGTGGCAAGGACCCGCCGCCGGGTGAGCCCGCGGTCCCCCAGGTGGCCCTCGACGGCCTCGCGTACGGCGGGCAGGGCCTCGGCCACGTCGAGGACGTGTTCGTGTTTGGCCTGCTCCTGCTCGGCACGGAACCGGGGGTGGTACAGGTACTGGCGGCGACCCGCGGCGTCGGTGCCGACGGCCTGGAGGTGGCCGTTGGGGCGGGCGCAGATCCACACGTCCCGCCAGGCGGGCGGGATGACGAGCGCTTTGATCCGGGCCAGTTCGGCGGGGTCGCGCAGCGGGGCGCCGTGCGCGTCGAGGTAACGGAAACCGCGCCCGCGGCGGACGCGGGTGTAGCCGGGGTCGGTGGGCCGGCTGTGGTGAAGACGCAAGGGCACCTCCTCGTACGCCGCCGGAGGACCCGCGGGCGCCGGTGTGAAGCAGGGCGGGGGTGGGGCGCTACACGGGCTTCAGCGGGTCGTGGCCGATGTCCATCAGGCCGTGGCGCCATCCCTCGCCGCCGGCCGTGGGCTCCATGTCCGGGCCGCGCTGGGAGCGGACGATCTCGCAGACCCGCCGCATGACCTCGACGTCGTCCTCGGTCAGGTCGGTACGCCGCTTGCCGAGGATCTCCAGGACCCGCCGACCCATGGTCTTCCCCGACTGGTCGGGCACGACTTCGGTCTCCTCGCCGGCCGATGCGACGTTCAGCCACTCCTGCAGCTCGCGCGAGGTCATGTTGACGACGGTGTGGAACTCGTCCCACAGTTCCGCGCTGATCTGATCGGACGCTGCCATGACGTACCTCCTGGCGTTCCTCCCGACGTTGCGGACGACTCCCGGGTTTCCGGTGCCGACCGGACACAAACGTCACCGCGTCAGGGCGGGAGCGTCTGCTCGGCCCAGATCGTCTTCCCCGTGGCGGTGTAGCGGGTGCCCCACTGCTGGCTCATCTGGGCGACGAGGAAGAGGCCGCGCCCGCCCTCGTCCTCGCTGCCGGCCCGGCGCAGGTGGGGCGAGGTGTGGCCGGTGTCGGAGACCTCGCAGATGAGGGTGCGGTCGCGGATGAGGCGCAGCTGGACGGGCCCGGCGGCGTACCGGATGGCGTTGGTGACGAGTTCGCTGACGACCAGCTCGGTGGTGAAGGCGACGTCGCCGTCGTAGCCCCAGGCCCCGAGCTGGCCGGTGGCCAGGGCGCGGGCGCGGCCCACCATCTCGGGGCTGTCGGACAGCTCCCAGGTGACGACCTGGTGCGCGTCGAGGAGGTGGGTGCGTACGAGGAGGAGCGCGGCGTCGTCGTCGACGGGGCCGGGCAGCAGCGTGGCGACGGCCCGGTCGCACAGGTCCTCCAGCGGGCGGCGGTGGTCGGCGAGGACGGTGCGCAGGGCGCCGAGCTCGGTGTCGCGGTCCCGTTCGCGGCCCTGGACGAGGCCGTCGGTGAAGAGGGCCAGGAGGGACCCTTCGGGGAGGGTGAACTCCGCGCCCTCGAAGGGCAGGCCGCCGAGGCCGAGGGGCGGCCCGGCGGGCAGGTCGGGGTAGGTGACGGTGCCGGTGGTGGGGTCCACGAGGGCGGGCAGCGGGTGGCCGGCGCGGGCCATGCTGCACCGTCCGGTGACCGGGTCGTAGACGGCGTACAGGCAGGTGACGCCGAGGGCGGCGTCGTCGGGCGCCTCCTCGCGGCCGTGCGGGACGGCCATCTGTTCGTGGGCGCTCTGGGTGATGAGGTCGTCCAGCCGGGTGAGGAGCTCGTCGGGCGGGAGGTCCAGCTGGGCGAGGACGCGGACGCTGGTGCGCAGCCGGCCCATGGTGGCGGCGGCGCGCAGCCCGTGGCCGACGACGTCGCCGACGACGAGCCCGACGCGCTTGCCGGAGAGGGAGATGACGTCGAACCAGTCGCCGCCGACGCCCGCCTTGATGTCGGCGGGCAGGTAGCGGTAGGCCAGCTCCACGCCGGTGAGCCGGGGCAGGCTGCGGGGCAGCAGGCTGCGCTGGAGCATGAGGGCGGCGGTGTGCTCGCGGGTGTAGCGGCGGGCGTTGTCGATGCAGACGGCGGCGCGGGCGACGAGTTCGTCGGCGACGGGCAGGTCGGCCGCGCCGAACGGGTCGGGGTGGCGGTCCCGGGTGAAGGTGACGACGCCGAGCGGGGTGCCCTCGGTGCGCAGCGGTACGACGAGCCGGGAGGCGGCCGGGTCCGCGTCCGGCGGGGTGTCCAGGACGGGGCGGCCGGTGGCCAGGCAGCGTGCCTGGGGCGAGTCGGGCGGGTAGTCGACCGGGTGGCGTGCGCCCGGCGAGGGCGGGGGCGTGCCGTCGACGGGGCCGCCCCAGACGCGGACGACCCGCCGGGCGGGCGCGGTGCCGGGGCTGGGGTGGTCGCCCTCGAGGACGGCGTCGAGGAGGTCGACGGTGACGGCGTCGGCGAACTGCGGGACGGTCACCGCGGACAGCTCCTGCGCCGTGTGGACCATGTCGAGGGTGGTGCCGACGCGGCCTCCGGCGCGTACGAGCAGGTCGAGGCGCTGCTGGGCGAGGTAGCGGTCGGTGATGTCGACGGTCTCCTCGCACACCCCGAGGGTGGCGCCGGTCGCGTCCTGGAGGCGGTAGTACGAGCACGACCACACGTGGTCGTGGAGGGGGTCGACGGGCGGGCGGCCGCGGTAGTGGAGCTCGATGACGGGCTCTCCAGTGCCGAGGACCCGCCGCATGGTCTCCTCCAGCGTGGGCGGATAGCCCAGGGAGAGGATCTCGCCGTCGGCGACCATGTCGTCGGGGCGCAGGCCCGCGTACTGGGCGGTGCCCATCTCCTTGAACAGGGCGTGGTTGGTCCAGACGACCCTCAGGTCGGTGTCGTAGATGGCCAGGCCGACGGGCGACTGGGTGGCGAGGCCGCGCAGCATCGACTGGAGGGCCTCCCAGTGCTCGGTCTCGTCGGCGTCGGCCAGCGCGAGGAGCCGGGCGGGGCCGGTGTCGGCGCCCGGGCCCTCGCTCGTGTGGAACAGCGGGAGGGTCGCGGTGGTGACGCGGATGATGCGGCCGTCGTAGTGGCGCATGTGCAGGATCTGGCGGCGTGCCTCGGAGGCGCCGGGCAGCCGCGCGGCCATCCGGTACGCCCCGGCGCGGTCCACGACGAGGTTGCCGATGGGGCGGCCCACCGCTTCCCGGGCCGGGTGGCCCAGCAGCGCCTGGGCCGCCGGGCTCCAGCCGACGACCGTGCCGTCGGCGTCCAGGACGGCGGTCGCCGCTCTCGTGACGTCGAGGGGGCCCCGGAAGTCGGCACCCTCGGCTGCGTTCACCGCGCTCATGGCACCTGCCTTCGTCGTCTCCTCATGCTCGCCCGGCCCCGGGGAGCGCACAACCGCGCTCACTCCACACGGGGCTCGGCCCGGCTCTCCGACGGCCCTCGTCGCCTGGTGGGCCCGTCTCCGGCCGGCCGCGCCGCCCCTGCCCCCAGGGGAGTGAGCGCCGGAAGAGGCCTACGGGCGGGAGGCCAGGAGCAGGGCGATGTCGTCGGGACGGTCGGCGGCCGTCGTCGCCTCGCGGACCAGCCGGTCCGCCACGTCGTCCAGCGAGCCGGTGGAGACCGATGCGAGGACGCCGCAGAGACGCTCGATGCCGAGGTCGATGTCGGTGCCGGGCTGCTCCACCAGCCCGTCGGTGAACAGCGCGAGGACCGCTCCCGGCGGCAGGCACAGTTCGGTCACCGGGTACGTGGCGTCCGGGGCGACACCGAGGACGACGCCGCCGGGCAGGTCGAGGACCTCGACCCGGCCGTCGGGGTGGCGCAGCAGCGGCTGCGGGTGTCCGGCCCGTACGGCGCGGGCGGCGCCGGTATCCGGGTCGAGGTCGACGTAGCAGCAGGTGGCGAACTGGCCGGGGTCGAGGTCGATGAGGAGCCGGTTGGTACCGCTCATGATCTCCTGCGGGTCGTGCCCGCTGAGCGCGAAGGCGCGTACGGCGCTGCGCAGCTGGCCCATGGTCGCGGCGGCGGCGACCCCGTGGCCCTGGACGTCGCCGATCACGAGGGCGACGCTCCGGCCGGTCTCGGTGACGTCGTACCAGTCGCCGCCGACCTCCATGCCCTGGGTGCCGGGCAGGTAGCGGGCGGTGATCTCGACGTTCCGCAGCCGCGGCAGGCGGTGCGGCAGCAGGGCGCCCTGGAGGCCGCGGGCGAGGGCCGCCTCGGAGTCGTAGCGCTGGGCCCGCTTGAGTGCCTGGGCGATGAGGCCCGCGAGCGCCGTGAGGACCGTGCGCTCCTCGGGGCTGAAGCCGCGGGGCTGGTCGAACCCGAGGATGCAGGAGCCGATGGGGCGGCCGGAGGCGATCAGCGGCAGGAAGGCGCGGGCGCCGACGTGGGCGTCGAGGGGGATGCCGGGGTAGGCGTGGGCCAGGCGCTGCATCGACTCGAAGAAGAGGGGCCGCCCGGAGGTGAGGGTCTCCACGCCGGGCAGCCGCGCGTCGAGGCCGACGCCGTCGAACCGGTCGAGGAAGCCCTGCGGGAAGCCGGTCTCCCAGGCCAGGTGGAGGTGGCGCTCGCCCAGGAGGTAGATCGCGAGCTGGCGGCCGCCGAAGGCGGGCAGCAGCTCCTCGGTGACCACGGCGGAGACCTGGCGGATGGTGACGGCCTCGGTCAGCGCGATGGCGAGGGCGACCGGGCGGTAGAGGACGGAGGCCCGGTCGGCCGGCGAACCGAGCCCGGCGCCCAGGGCCGCGCCCGCGCCGCCCAGGCCCGCGCCCAGACCGGCGCCCGGCGCGGTGACGGAGCCCGGTGTGTACACGGGCTGCTCCTCGGCGGTGAGGGTGATCGTCAGTCCGTCGCGCCCGGGGTGGAGGGAGACCGCCAGCCAGCGGTCCGGGGCGCGGTGGGCCATGAAGTGCACGGGCTCGTCCGACAGGAGCGCGGCCCGGAAGTGGTCCTCGTGCGCGGGCTGCCCCAGCCACGCCACCTCCTCCCACAGGACCCGTCCGACCAACCGGCCGCGGTCCAGGCCGAGCAGGGTCTCTGCGGTGCGGCTTGCGTACGTGACCCGGCCGAGCCGGTCGACGGCGAGCATGCCCCGGGGCAGCCGGTCGGCCGCCGCGGCGACGAGTGGTCCGGTGCCGGCGTCGACCAGGGTGCCGGAGAGGCGGCGGCCGCCCGCCGGGCCGCCGTGGGCGGACAGCTCCAGGAGGCAGGGCCGCCCGTCGGGCCCGCGCAACCAGATGCCACGGGTCGCGGGCCCTTGCCGCTCCCCCGCGTCCCTCGCGTTCCCGGTCTCCGCCGCGTTCCCGGTCTCTTCCGTCTCCGCTGCGTTCTCGGCCTCCGCCGCGTTCTCGGCCTCCGCCGCTTTCCCGGTCTCCTCCGTCCCACCCGCCTTCCCCGTCTCCGCCCTCTCCCCCGTCTCCGCCGTCTCTCCCCTCCTCGCCATGTGTGCCGGCCCTGCTGTCTTCGCCCTCTGTGCCGTCTCCCCCGCCCCACTCGTCGCCTCCGTCTCCCCCGCCGCCCCCCTCTCCCCCGTCTCCCCCGTCTGTGCCGTCCCTGCCGTCTGTGCCGCGAGCGCCCACAGTCCGTACGCGTCCTCCGGCGACAGCCGTCCCGCCAGGGCCTCGATGGTGCCGGGGAAGCCGTCGGGTCCCTCGCCGCCCAGGAGGGCGCGCAGCCCCGCGTCGGCCGTGACGGCTCCGCTGCCGATGTCCCAGTCGAGCCGGCCGACGCGCACCGGTGCCGTCGTCTCGGCGGGCGGCTGTACGCAGACGGGCTCGTGGTCCCACGCGACGTCGGCGCCCCGCCGCGCGAGGTCCGCGAGGCGGGCGCCGAGGCGCCGCGCGACGCTTTCGGTCCGGTGGCGGTCGGCCGCGTCGACGGGGCGGCCCGGTGTGGCGGCGCGCAGCACCACCAGCACCCCGAACTTCTCGCGGCCGACGGCGACGGGCGCGTACAGCGACCCGAAGGGGAACGGCAGCCCCGCCATCAGCTGCGGGAAGCGGCGCATGGCGTCCTCGGCGTCGGAGAGGGCGACGGTCCGGCCGGAGCGGTACGCCTCGGCGATGGGGAAGGGGCGGTTCACGTGCATGCGCCACCAGGGCCGGAAGAGCGGGCCCGGCAGCCCGCACAGCACCGCGAGCCGCAGCAGTCCGGCCGTCCGCGAGCGCAGATAGACGGCGCCGGCGTACCCGCCCGCGGCCTCGACGGCACCGACGACGGCCTGCGCGGCGACCAGGGACAGCTCGTCGACGGGCCGCCCGGTGGCCGGGGGCCCGGCGTCCCGGCCGCGTCCCGCGTCGGCCGTCTGACCGCCACCCGGCCCGCCGGACGCGCGGCCGCTCCCAGTGGTGTCCTCGGCTCCGCCCGCGTGCCCGTCGCCCACCGCGGGCGCGCCCCCGGCGGCCGGTGCCCCGCCCGGCCGCGCCTCCGCGTCGGCCGGGCGGTGCGCGGGGCGCGGAGCCGGGCCGCCGGTCTCGGGGGCGCGCAGCCGGGGCGGGGCGTCCGGCGGCCGGGCGGGGGCTTCCCCGTCGGGCCGGAGCCGGGAGCGAGGCTCGCCGTGCGGGCCGTCTGCCATCGTCGTCCCACCTCTCAGCGGGAGCCGGCCCGCGGGGTCGCGGCGCCGCGACCCCGCGCCGTACCGGGGGGACACACGGGACACCCCCAGGATGCTCCCGCCGGGCCCGGTCGTGCACATCGGTGGGCGCTCCGGCGGCCGGAGGGCGTCGAGGGAGGTGAAGTATGTTGAGGACGATCGGGACTGGAAGGAGGCACGCCGGTGCCATCAGGGCAGCAGGCACGCGCACAGGCGGCCGCGATCAGGCCGGGGCGGCGACCCACCGGCGGCCGGAAGGGCCCGGCGGAGGCGGCCCAGCCGGGCGGGTCGGCGACGTCGTCCGGGCCGGGCGAGCCGGCGGAACCGGCCGGGCCGGACCGGCGGGACGCGCGGCCGGAACGGGACGAGCGGCAGGCGCCCTCGGACCGGGTGCTGGCGCTCTTCGGCGGCCACCGCCTCTCCCCCGCCCAGCGGCGCATCGCCCAGTACATGATCGACCACGTCACCGAGGCCGCGTTCCTGTCGATCACGGATCTCGCGGAGCGGGTCGGGGTCAGCCAGCCGTCGGTGACCCGGTTCGCCACCTCCCTCGGCTACAGCGGGTTCCCGGCGCTGCGCGAGGCGCTGCAGCCCATCGCCCTGGGCGCGGTCGCCGGGGTGCAGGACACCGACGACGAGGTCCGGCGCAACGAGCTGCAGGCGGCCATCGACGCGGAGATCGAGAACCTGGAGGCGCTGCGCCGTGCGGTGGCGGACCCGGGCCAGATCCTCGACGTCGGCCGGGAGCTGGCCGGATCCGTACCGCTGACGGTGCTGGGCCTGCGCATCTCGGTGTCGCTGGCGGAGTACTTCGCGTACGCGGCGCGGCGCATCCACCCCGACGTACGCCTGGTGACCCGGGGCGGCAGCGTCGCCTATGACGCGCTGCTGCAGTCGAAGGAGGCGGGGGGCACCTGGGTGCTGGCGTTCGCGATGCCGCGGCACGCCAAGGAGACGCTGGCCGCCCTGCGCGCGGCGCGCCGCACGGGACTGCGGATCGCGCTGATCACGGACCTGACGCTGGGGCCGCTGGTCGACGAGGCGGAGGTGACGCTGACGGCCGGGACCGGATCACGCCTCGTCTTCGATTCGTACGCGGCGCCCGGGGTGGTGGCGGCGTCCGTGCTCCAGGCGATGGCGGACGCGCATCCGGAGCGGACGCAATTGCGGCTGGAAGGGTACGAACAGGCCGCCGAACAGCACAGTTTCTTCCTGGACGACTGACCCCCGCCGACGTCCGACGGACACATCGCCGGGGGTGTTTTCACGCCACCGGCTCGCATGAAATTTTTCATGCACTTGCTTACTCGACGGTAAATATATTTACTGCTCGAACGGCCGGGACCGAGCACGTCGGTCATCCGGTACACCCCTCTCAAGGCCTCTGACAGGGCCTTGGGCCGGACACCCTCGATCGGCGCTCCCTCCTCGCGCCGGTCCCGCGGTGTCCCGCCGGGCACTCCGTCTCCCCTCGGATGCCCGTGGCGGCCCCGGTCAACCCCTGGACCGGGGCCGCCTTAATTCGGCCGGTCAGGTACTTGCGGCCGCGGCACTGGCGACCGTGGCGCTCGCGGCCGTGGCGGCGAGCCTCGCGCGGGCCGCGGCCAGCGCCTGGTCGAGCTGCCGGGTGCCGGTCGTCACGCAGAGCGTGTACGTCACGTCGTCGAGCCGGCGTTTGAGGTCGGGGGCGATCGACAGCCCCTGAGCGGCGGCACACAGGGATTCGTAACGGGCGACGAGCTCCTGAAGCACCGCGGGATGCGCCAACAGCATGAACGTACCTGCCTTTCCACGCCACACAGCACACAGAGGGAGGGATGCCGATGCCGGCCTCCCGAGGCCGGGTGCGCCAGTCCCGCGACCGGGACGCCATCCCCGCACTTGGATGTGCCCGCGCCGTCCGCTCCTCAACCGACATTGTGATGCAACCGTGACAGATCCGCGCAGCGTGGACACACAAGGTGATGGTCCGATTTCCGGTGATGTTTCCCCTTTAGGCGGGTATTCGTCGCACATGAACGTGAACCCCATCGAAATGCAGAAGGCCCTCGGCGGCGTGCACTACCCCGCGTCGAAGAAGGACATCGTCGGCACGGCGCAGAAGCACAAGGCCAGCCGGGAGGTCATGGACGCGCTGAAATCGCTGCCGGAGAAGGACTACGACTCGCCGGCCGCCATCAACAAGGAGGTGGGCAAGGAATCCTGAACGGGCCTGAGCAAGGGAAGACCTCCGCCCCGCCGTCCCCGCCCCGGGGGAGCGGGGCGGAGGCATGTCCGAGCCCCGGCCTCCACCGCCCTCACCCGAGTGGACGGCGTGGGGCTGTCCGGGCGGCGCGGCCGCGATGCACTGGACCCGGCGCGTGCCGAAGTCGCCCGCACGGCCAGGCAACCACGACGAGCCGGTTGTCATCTTTCCTGAACGGTGGGCACGGATCATGCGGCCCGCCGGCCGCACACCGGTGCATGGAGTGAGTAGGTAATGGTCCATATTTCAATCGTCGTTCCGTGTTTCAACGAGAGTGAGGTGATCGACACCTTCCACACCGCGCTGGCCGCGGCTCTCGAACCCGCCGACGCCACCTTCGAGGTGTGTTACGTCGACGACGGGAGCGGCGACGAGACCCTGGACCGGCTGCGCGCGCTCGCGGCGACGGACCCCCGCGTGCGCTACACCTCCTTCAGCCGCAACTTCGGCAAGGAGTCCGCGATGCTCGCCGGCATGCGCATGTCGCGCGGCGACGCCGTCGTCCTCATGGACGCCGACCTCCAGCACCCGCCGGAGCTCGTCCCCCGCATGCTGGAGCTGCACCGGCACGGCTACGACCAGGTCATCGCGCAGCGCGACCGCACCGGCGAGGGCGCGGTGCGCAAGGCGTTCAGCCGCACCTACTACCGCCTGGTGCGCCGCTTCATGGACGTCGAGATCGCGGACGGCGCGGGCGACTTCCGCCTCCTGTCGCGGCGCGCGGTGGAGGCGATCCTCTCGCTGCCGGAGAGCAATCGTTTCTCCAAGGGGCTCTTCTCCTGGATCGGCTTCGACACCGTCAGCTTCACCTACCAGAACGTCGAGCGGGCCGCGGGCCAGTCCAAGTGGGGCGGCCGGCGCCTGCTCAACTACGGCATCGACGGCCTGCTCTCCTTCAACAGCCGCCCGCTGCGCCTGGCCATCCACACCGGCCTGTGGCTGTTCCTCTCGGCGTTCGCGTACGCGCTGTGGATCATCGCCAACGTCCTCCTGGACGGCGTCGACACCCCCGGTTACGCGACGCTCATCACCGCCATCGTCGCCCTCAGCGGCATCCAGCTCGCCACGCTCGGCGTCATCGGCGAGTACGTGGGGCGGATCTACCACGAGTCCAAGCGCCGGCCGCACTACGTCGTGCGGGAGACGAACGAGCCCGCCGCCGCGCGCGCCGCGGCCCCGCTGGAAACCGCCGGCCGCGCCCGGCAGGAGACGTGAAGCGGAGCACGGGTCACCCGGGGCGGCGCCGCTCCCCGAGCGGGCGCGGCGCCGCCCTGCGCCAGTTCGCCACCTTCGCCGCGATCGGGCTGGCCAACACGGCCGTCTACTACGCCGTGTACGCCACGCTGAACCTCTGGCTGCCCTACCTCGCGGCGCACGTCGTGGGGTACGCGGTCAGCGTCGTCGGCTCGTTCCTGCTCAACTCGTACGTCACGCTGCGTACGAAGCCCACCTGGCGGGCGTTCGCCCGCTACCCGCTCTCCGGCGCGGCGAACGTCGTGGGCAGCGGCGTCCTGCTGCACCTGGCCGTGAGCCGGCTCGGCATGGACGAGAACCTCGCGGCGCTCGCGGCGGGGGTCGCCGTCACCCCGCTCTCCTTCGTACTGGCCCGGTGGGCCATCACCTCCGGGGCGGCCGCGACCCGTCGGGCCGGGCACCGGGCCGGGCCGCAGCCGCCGCCGGAGGCCGGGGTCACGGAAGCCGCGGCGCGTAAGTGACCTTGTCGAGGTGGTAGTAGTCGGCGACGCAGTTGGCGGGCCAGGTCTTGCGCCCGTGGTCGCCGAACGGCTCCAGCATCTTGCCGACCGACAGCGGGGTGTACGGGGCCGTCCTGGCGCCGCTCGCGGCCTGCTCGCGCAGGTAGCGGTCCTGGTGGTCCCACTTCTGCGCCCGCACCTTCATGTCGTGGCCCAGGTGGTACAGCGGCACGGCCATCCCCGCCACGGAGACGGCGCAGACGGCGGCGGCCAGGGCCATCACCAGGCCGTTGCGGCCCGGGCCCCGGTGGCTCTCGCCGCCCTCGCCGCCCTCGCCGCCGTCGCCGCCGTCGACGCCCGCGTCACCGCGCAGACGCAGCGCGCGGCCGACCAGCGCGCCGGCGCCGGCCAGCAGCAGGACATACACCAGCAGGTAGTCGTTCCAGGTCCGCTCGGTGCGCACCACCCGCTCGCCGAAGGCGGGGTAGGTGATGACGGTGCACAAGTAGCCGCAGGCGAGGAAGGTGAGCGCGCCGAGCGCGGTCAGCAGCAGCGGGCGGCACGGCATCAGGGCCGGCCGGTGGCCCGCCCGGCGCCGGGCCAGCAGGCCCAGCAGCACGCCGGCCGCGACGACGCCCACGTACTCCCAGGTCGTCAGGATGGTCTCCAGGATGCGGACGTACGCGCGCAGTGAGGCGATCAGCGACTCGGGGGCGAGCATGGAGACGGTCTCGGCGTCGTAGCGCTGGCGGCGGTTGCGCGAGCCGGGCGAGGTCACGAGCAGGATCGTGCCGATGGCGACGCCCGCCATGCCGGTCAGCGCCCAGACGCGCACGTAGCGGCGGATCCGCTCGGCGAACAGGAGCGGGGCGAACAGCACGGCCACCGCGAGGACCACCAGGGCGACGACCGACGCCTCCTCGGAGAGCGTGCCCATGAAGACGCCCGCCACCAGCACCACGGCGAGCGCGGTGATCCGGCTCCGGCGGCTCCCGGCGCCGTACCGCAGCAGCGGCAGGGCGGCCGCCGCGGCCAGCACCGGAGCCAGCGTGTGCGACACGGAGGCGGCCGGCCAGTAGAAGGTCTTGTACGTGTTGGGCGTGGCGAAGAGGAAGGCCGCCGTGATCATCGAGGCGGCCAGCAGCGGCACGCCGCGCGGCGCGGTGCGGCCGGTGGCGCGCAGCGCGTACACGGTGACGGCCCACAGCAGGACCAGCATGAGGACGCCGCTGACCACGGCGTACCACTGGTGGCCGGCGACCGGGGCCTTGGCGTACGCCCCGACGAGCAGGCCGTTGGCGATGCGCCCGTTGTCGGTGACGTAGAACTTCTCGACGAGGCCCCAGACGCCCCCGTCGCGTACGACGGGCAGGAAGCACCACTCGTCGGCGCTGGGGCGGACGTAGCGGCCGAGGTAGGAGGCGACGGCCAGCAGGCCGAGGGGCAGCAGCGCGAGGCCCGTCGCCCAGAGCGTGGTCCAGGGCCGGGGCGGTCTTCCTCCGTCCTTCTCCCGGCCCGGTCCCGGGCTGTCGCCCGGGTCGCCCGGGATGGTGACACTCGTTGCGCCGACGGACATGCTGTGTTCACTGCCTCTCGAAAAACTACTGGTGCGACACCCAAGAGGGGATTTCTCACGGTGCCGTTTCCATTCGCCCGGACGGATTCGGGGAGCGCAACCTCAGGCGGGGTCAGACGGACGAGGTTGCGCCGAGGAGGCGGCGCAGGGACACCGTCACCTCCGTGACGAAGGAGTCGCGCGTCTCCTCCCCGACGAGGTCGAGGGAGAGGTACGGATTGAGGTCCTCCAGTTCGACCAGGAGGAGGCCGCCGTCGGGGGCGCGGCAGGCGTCGACGCGCTGGATGCCGTGGTCGATGGCGTTCCAGTCGACGAACCGCTGGGCGAAGGCCAGGTCGGCGTCGGTGGGCCGGTACGGGGCGAGCTCCCAGCGCCGGTCGGTGCGCGGCGCGTACAGGGCGTACTGGAAGGCGCGGTCGACGAAGTAGAACGACACCTCGTAGGCGAAGTCGACGCGCGGCTGGACGAGGATGTCGCCGTAGGCGAGGTGGGGCAGCCGCTCGCGGGGGACGAACTCCAGGCCGATGGAGTCCGCGCCGAGCCGGGGCTTGACCGCGTACGCGTCCGCCTCGGGCAGGCGGTGCAGGTCTTCGGGGCGGTCGGCGGTGGGGATGACGGGGTATCCGGCGGCGGTCAGGTCGAGGAGGTACTGCTTGCCGGCCATGTCGCCCTTGCCGGTGAGCTGGTTGTAGACGGGCACGCCCTCGGCGAGCGCGCGGGCGCGGAAGGCGTCGTACGCGTCCTGGTAGTGGAGGACGGGGCCGCTGTTGCGGACGACGACCGCGTCGAAGGCGCCCATGAGAGCGGCGGCGTCGCGCGGGTGGCACAGGGCGAGGTCGAACGTCTCGCGGAGCCGGGAGGTCAGGAAGACGTCCTCGTCGCAGTAGCGTCGGCCGCGGGCCTGGTAGGCGAGGTCGGTGACGTACAGCAGGCGGGGGCGGGGCACGGCGGCGGGCACGTTTCTCCTGGTCGGGTCGGGGTGGAGGACCCAACCTACCGGCGTGCGACCACCAGTCGGCAGCGGGGCGTCCCGTCGGCGCGGGTGCCGAGGGAGGGGAGCGCGGTCAGGCCGGTGGTGAAGCCGGCCCGGTCGAGGTCGCGCAGGACGTCGGGGAGGCGGAAGGTGCGGTAGTACATGACGAAGCGGGGCCGCCACAGCAGGTTGCGCACCCGCATCGCCAGGTCGAAGCCCCACAGCGCCAGGTAGGGCCGGGAGCCGACCGGCGGGGGCGCCGGCACCGGGAAGGCGAAGAGGCCGCCGGGGCGCAGCGCGGTGTACACCTCGCGGAACAGGTCGGGGCGCTCGCGGGGCAGGAAGTGGCCGAAGGCGCCGAAGCTCACGGCGAGGTCGAACGCCGACCGGAACGGCAGGGCGCGGGCGTCGGCGCGCACCCAGCGCTGCCGGGGTCCGCCGGGGGTGTCCGGGTGGGTGGCGCGGGCCTGGGCGAGCATGCCGGCGCTGAAGTCGACGCCGGTGACCTGCTCCTGGCAGACCTCGCGCAGGACGCGTACGCCCGCGCCGGTGCCGCAGCAGACGTCGAGGCCCGTACGGAACGGCCCGAGGGGCCGCAGGGCGTCGGTGACCGCGTCGAGCAGCCGGTCGGAGGTGCGGAACGGCGTCTGGTCGAACTTGGGGGCCAGCAGGTCGTAGCCGTGCTCGGTGGAGGACAGCGCCTGGACGGCGAGTTCGCGGAGGGTCGGGCCCTGGGGTGTGAACATCGCCGTCCAGCGTATCCGCGCGGCGGTCGCGGGGTGGCGGTTACCGGGCGGCGCTCACCGGGCGGTGTAGGGGTGCTCGCGGCGGGCGTGGCGGAGGACCGAGCCCCACCAGTGGAGCTGGTCGAGCATCACCTTCGCGGCGGCGTCGTGCTCCTCGGGGTCCCTGAGGTTGCCGTCCTCGTCGAAGAGGAGGTAGTAGCGGGGGAAGCTGACGTAGTCGCGGACGGTGTGGGCGTGCAGTTCGCCGAAGACCTGGCGCAGCTGCTCGATGGCGAGGAGGCCGCCGCTGGCTCCGCTGTAGCCGACGAAGCCGATCGGCTTGGCCTGCCATTCGGTGTAGTGCCAGTCGATGGCGGCCTTGAGGGAGGCGGGGAAGCTGCGGTTGTAGTCGGGCGTGACGACGACCACGGCCTCCGCCTCCGCCAGCCTGCGGGTGAGGTCCGCCATGCCGGCCGGGCGGGGCATGTCGGGGTCCATCGCCGGCGGCACCGGCGGCAGCGCGAGCGGCAGTTCGACGTCGGCGAGGTCGATGACGTCGACCTCGAACCCGCTGTGGAGCGCGGCCTGTTCGGCGAACCAGCGGGCGACGACGGGGCCGAAGCGGCCGTCCCGGACACTGCCGACGAGGACCGCGAGGCGAAGGGGCTGCGAAGACATGGGAAGGCTCTCCTGGGTGGGTCGGGATGGTGACCGGTGCGGTCACGACTCCCAACCTGCCGTGGCGGGCGGGTACCAGGAAGGCCGGGCTGAGACTGGTAGGGACAGGGCCACCCTCCGGGCCGCTGTGCTTGCTACCTTCGGCCGGGTGAGCGACAACGAACTGGGCCTATTCCTGCGTACGCGCCGCGAGGCCGTCACCCCCGCCGAGGTGGGTCTGCCCACCGGGCCGCGCCGCCGCACGCCGGGGCTCCGCCGGGCGGAGCTGGCCACGCTGGCCGGGGTGAGCGTGGAGTACGTGACGCGTCTGGAGCAGGGCCGCGACCGGCATCCCTCGCCGCAGGTGGTGGCCGCGCTGGCGGAGGCGCTGCGGCTGACGGCGGCCGAGCGGATACACCTGCACCGCCTGACCAAGGGCGCGGACCCCACCTCGATGTGCGGCGCTTCCGCGCCGCCGGTGCTCACGGTCCGGCCGACCGTACGGGCGCTGCTGGACCGGCTGGAGCCCGCCCCGGCGGTGCTGCTGAACCGGATCGGCGACCTGCTGGCGTGGACGGCGGGGTACGAGGCGCTCGCCGGACCCCTCGGCATGCTGGACGGCGCCCCGCCGAACCTGGCCCGGTTCGTCTTCGCCGACGAGCGGGCGCGGGAGGCCTTCCCCGACTGGGAGCGGGTCGCCGACGAGCAGGTCGCCGCGCTGAAGCAGGGGCCGTTCCGGGCCGACCCGCATGTGGCCGCGCTCGCGGACGAGTTGGGCGTGACGGCCGGGGCGGAGTTCACCGAGCGGGTCGGCAGGCTTCCCGGGCTGCCGGCGGCCACGGGCATCACCCGCCTGGAGCACCCGGAGGCGGGGGCGCTGCGCCTGGCGTACGAGACGCTGGAGTTGCCCGCCGACGACGACCAGCGGCTGCTCGTGCACCTGCCGGCGGACGACGCCACAGCGGCGGCGCTGGACGGCCTCAGCGGGCGCCGCCCGGGCGCGCTGCGGGCGGTGTCGGCGTAACGGGCCTACCGTGTCTCGGCGCCGACCGCCGGGGTCTCGGTCAGTGACCACCAGTCGAGCTTGAACTCCCGGGCGAAGTCCGGGTGGTCCTCCCAGTGCCGGGCGATGCCCCGCAGGACGTCCCAGTTCTGCTCCAGGGCCTGGTCGATGACGCCGCGCAGCTGCGGTTCGGCCGTGGCCCGCCGCTCCACCAGGCCCTTCACCGCCGCGGCGGCCAGCGCGGTGTTCCGCAGGGCGCGCAGGGCCCGCGAGGTGTCGTCCATCCCGAAGCCGTGCTCGCTGCCCGTCTCGGGGTCGAAGAGCGGCGTCAGCCGCGCTTCGACGAAGGCGTTGATCCGGTCGAAGTGCCGGGCGTCCATGAGGGCTCCTTGTGTGCGTGCGCCGAGGTCGACGCCCGAGCATAGACGCCCCGGCCGGCCGGGGCTGCGGCCTCCCCCGAGGCCCGCGCGACGACGAGGAGGAGGAACGCTCCGCAGGCCGCGACGAGCAGCCATCCCGGGCGCGACGCGTCGGCGAGGCCGCCGGGTTCGGCGCCGGCGGCCAGCCCGCCCGCGGCGGCGACGCCGACCGCCGCGCCGACCTGGCGGGCGGTGGAGGTGACGGCCCCCGCCACGCCGGCCCGCGACGAAGGCAGCCCGCTGACGGCGGTGTTGGTGAGCGGCGCGTTGGCGAAGCCGAACCCGACGCCGATGAGCAGGTGGGCGAGGAGCAGCAGCGGGACGCTGGTGTCCGTGCCGGGGTACGCCATGCACAGGCCGCCGGCCGCCGTGAACGCCCCCGCAAGGACGAGCGGGCGGCGTGGTCCGCGCCGCGCCACCAGGCCGCCGGACCACGGGGCGCAGAGGGTGGCGCCGAGCGCCATGGGGAGGGTCGCGGCCCCGGCCTCCAGTGGCGTCCAGCCGCGGGTGTGCTGGAGGTGGAGTGTGGTCAGCAGCAGGGTCGTGTTGAGCGCGACGAACACCGCCACGGCGCCCAGTACCGCCGTGGTGAAGCGCGGCCGCCGAAAGAGGGCGAGGTCCATCAGGGCCTCGGTGCTGCGGAGTTCGACCCGGATGAACGCGGCCGTCGCCGCCGCGAGCGCGGCGTAACCGGCGAGCGCCCACGGCGAGGTCCAGCCGACGCGGGGTCCTTCGATGAGGACGCCGACCGCGACGCACAGCACCGTGGTGAGCAGGACCTGGCCGGGCAGGTCGAGCCGCCGGGCCCGCTGCCCGCGGGACTCCGGTACGAAGAGGGCGACCAGGACGAGGGCGGTGACGACGACCGGGGCGTTGATCCAGAACACCGAGCGCCAGCCGAGCGCCTCGACGAGCGCTCCGCCGGTGACCGGGCCGGCCGCCATGCTGAGTCCGAAGACGGACGCCCACACCCCGATCGCGCGGGCCCGCTCCCGGGGGTCCGGCATCGCGTTCACCACGATCGCCAGCGCCACGGGGCTCAACATGGAGGCGCCGACGCCCTGCAGCGCCCGGGCCGCGACGAGGAAGCCGAGCGAGGGGGCCACCGCGCAGGCCAGGGAGGCGACGCCGAAGACGACGAGTCCGGTCCGGAAGACCCGGCGGCGGCCGAAGCGGTCGGCGAGCGCGCCGGAGGCGATGAGGAGGGCGGCCAGCACCACGGTGTAGGAGTCCACGACCCATTCCAGGCCGCGGGTTCCGACGCCCAGGCCCCGGCCGATTTCGGGGAGTCCGACGTTGACGATGGTGGTGTCGAGGCCGACGAGGAACATGCTCAGCGCGCAGACGGCGAGCACCGTCCAGCGTCCGCGCGCGCTCAGTGGGGGTTGTCCGGCCGGGGGTGTCGTGGTCATGGGCCCGCCTTTCGTCCGCCGGACGCGTCCGGCAGGTTTCGTCTGCCGGCTCATGCTGGAGCGGGGCGGCGGCGGGGACCAAGCGGTGTTGCCGTTGCGGCAACGGGCGTTCCGGGGCCGGGGAGCGTCTCGTCTCGTCGGCCCTGCGTGCGGACCCGGATGAGGCCGCTGTCGAGAGTGATGGCGGCGAGGCAGCGGTGGGGACGTCCGTCGTAGCGGGTGACGATGCCGCGCCCTTGCTTGCTTCGGTGGCAGCGGCGTTCGACGACGCTGCGGCGCCGGTGGGCCGCCTCGTCGAACCCGCGAGGACGCTCCCGACACCGGGCTCTGCCCGCGAGTTGGTCGACGCGTTCGGGGATCGTGGCCTTGTGCCGCGTCGGCGCACGGGCGGGCCTTTGTTGCCGACAGCAGGCCGCCAGGCCGTGGCGAATGTGCCGACATCAGCACATGACGCCACCTGGCCACGGTAATAGCTTGTCCGGACTTGCGCGGCCATGTGGCACGCCGCTCACATGTGGAACGGGATGGTGGGAGTGGACGGCATAGTGAATGCCGGCGCCTCGAGGGGGCGTCGGCAGCGTACGACGGTAGCTCGTCTGTCGCCGCGTACCTCTTTGGTGGTGTCGCTGGTGCTCGCGCTGCTGCTCGGCGCCCTGTCGCTGCTGGTCATGGTTCCGGCGGACCGGCATCTGCGTTCTTTGCACGACGGCAGGCGGACTGATGCGACGCTGACGACGGGCGGCTCTTGCATGCTGGGTGGGTGCCAGGTCGAGTTCGAGGCCGATGGGCGAACGGTGGTGGCGGCCTTGCCGGTCGGCAGCGGAGGCGGCAGGAATCCCGTGGGCACTCGCATCACCGTCCGATACGAAGCGGACGATCCTCGGGTAGCGGCCCGCGAAGACGATGTCGATGGCGGCGGGGCAACGGTGCTGGCCGTGATGTCGGGCGGGGTCGCCCTGCTCTTCCTGGTGATGTCGGTCGCGATGGCCGTCCTCGTGGCGCGGCAGCGGCGCGCTCATACCTGACCGCGCGTTCGGAGTCGTCTCAAGCAGATGACCCTGAAACCGAGTTGGAGCGGGTTGGGGTGGATGTCCGCGCGGACGGATGGCGCTCACTCGCGCCGTGCCCGCGCCGATCGACGACGGTGCCTTGCGCCGCGGCGGGGAGACTGTCAGTGTCAGACCCAGGTGGCAGCATGACGAAGTGCACGCCTCCCCGAAGCACTGCGCCGCTTCCTGGTCGGCAGGTACCAGGTCGCCTGACCGGCACGGCGCCGCACCAGAGCGCGTCGCCCGGGTGGCACCCCCCTGCCGCACGCCCGGTCGCCGGAACGCCGAGAATCCGGGCGGGGCCGCCCGCACCTCCGTGTGCGGGCGTCCCCGCCCGGCAGGCCCTGTGTCGGCTCGGCGCCCCCCGCAGAGCTCTGTGGTCTCGCCGCCCGGTGCGGCATGGGCCACTGACACCTCCGACAGCAGAAAGCGCATTCTTCGATGACCACACACCCCCTACGCACCGAGCGCAGCGGTCCGCAGACCGCTTCCGTCGTGACCGACCTGCCGTTCAAGCCTCAGCTCGTCAAAGCGGTGTTCAGGGACGTGACTTCGTTGCACGTCTCCCGGTCGGCCGCGTGGGCCGCCGCGTCGGTGACGCGGACCGTGCTGACGGAGATCGTCGAGGGCGCGAGGAGCGCGGCGGCCGAGGAGGTCAGGAAGAGGCTGATCCCCAAGGACCTCATCTCGGCGATCGACCGGAACATCGAGGTGGACGTGGGATCGGCGTGGTACCTGCACAGCCCGACCTTCCACGGCCTGATGGGCGAGGTGCGCAACGCCGATGGTGCGCTCGTGTCTCTTCGTGAGCGCCGCGGGGCGCGGACACCGAGTGGTGTGGCCGGCGCCCACCGGTTCGAGGCCGGGGTGAGAAGGCTGCTGGGGAGCCGGGGGGTGAGGGCGGTCCCGGCGATGGTCCGCGACCTGGACGGAATCGCGAGCGTGTTCCTGACGGCCCTGGCCCGGGACGCGGCCAAGGTCGTCCGCGAGGGCGGGGTCAAGCGGTTCGGGACGGTCAGTATGGTGGTGCCGGGCGAGCCGGCCCCGGCCCCGCTGCTCAAGGACCCCCTCCTCGCTCTGTCCACCCGTCGCGGGGACGGGCGGACTGTTGGCGGGGACGACGTCCTGGCCGCCGTCACGATGCAGCTGTTCGGCGATGTCGGACAACGCGCCATCACCGAGGCAGCCGAGATGACACGGAACCCATCGGCCGACTGACCGGGCCCGCCCCTGCGCTCTGCCCACTGCGCACGGCTGCGTTCGATGGTTCACCGGTGTCGTCCCGGCCGTTGGGAGGCCCGAGCCCGGGCAGGTGATGCTGTTGTTCTGGCGGACCGCCTTCACGACCGTTGCGCGGGTCCGATGACCCTGAGCCCTACCTGCCCGGCGAGCCAGTGCGCGTAGGGCTCTCTTGTCTGGCGGCCGTCGAACACCGCGCTGCGGACGTGGACGAGGACAGTGTGGTCATCGGCGAGTTCGCCTGAGTAGCGGATGTGGGTGTTGAAGAGAAGTGTCACTTCAGCGTGCTTGGAATCGCCGTGGAATCCCACCTCGGGCGCGTCCGGCCACTGCAGCGACTCCCAGTGGATCTCGCCGGTGTTGGGGCCGATCGCCGCGGTGAAGGCGTCCTCGATACTGCCGACCGGCCGGTCCCACACCTCCCACTCCACCGGCAGCCGCCCCTCGAACGCGGCCGCCTCGGCCGGCAGGCCGCTCGCGGGGACGCCGACGACCAGAGGGGGCTGGTCCTCGAACGGAACCCCTTGGAATTCCTCCATCTCGGACGCCCCGCGGAACCATCCCTCGGGCATGGCCTTCGCTATTCGCTGCACCTCGGCGACGGAGGGAAGTTCCGCGTACGCGGAAACCTCGGAATGAGCGCAGCGGCCGAACTCCATGAGCCGGCGCGCGGTGCTCAGGGCGAGTGCTGGATCGCGGCTACGGAAGACGGGATAGGCAACGTCGTTGGACATCCGACGACTGTGCCATGGCTTGTCGTCGCAGGACATCGCGTTTACGACACGCTTCGTACGGCTGGGCAGGCTGCGAGACGCGGCCGCGGCGCCGGCACGCGCCTGAGCCGCTGTGGCGGGGGGCGAGCCGTGGGTGTGCTGCGGCGACCCGCCTTCGCCTTGCAGCTGCACGCCCCAGACCCCGCTCTCTAATCCGGCCTGATCGACCGGACAGGACCTAGAGCGGGTCGACGTCCATGAGGTCGAAGAGCAGCGCTCCCTCGGCGGCCGTGTCCGGGCGGTTGGCGTCGGGGGGTGGCTGCTCCGCCCAGATGACCTTGCCCTGGCCGGTGTAGCGGGTGCCCCAGCGCTCGGAGAGCTGGGCGACGAGGAAGAGGCCGCGGCCGCCCTCGTCGGTGGTGGCGGCGTACCGCAGGTGCGGGGAGGTGCTGCTGGTGTCGGAGACCTCGCAGGTGAGGCCGCGGTCGCGGAGGAGGCGGACGTGGACCGGCGGAGAACCGTAGCGGATGGCGTTGGTGATGAGCTCGCTGAGGATGAGCTCGGTGGTGAACGCCAGCTCCGACAGGCCCCACTCCTCCAGCTGCCGTGCGGCCTCGGCGCGGATCTTGGCGACGGCACCCGGGTGGAAGGGCACGTCCCAGTCGGCGACCTGGTCGGGGCCGAGGGCGCGGGTGCGGGCGATGAGCAGCGCCACGTCGTCCTTGGGGTGGGCGGGCAGCAGCGCGTCGCAGACGGCCCGGCAGCTGTCGTCGGGTGTCCGGTCGGGTACGGCGAGGGCCTGGCGCAGCAGTTCGAGGCCGACGTCGATGTCGCGGGTGCGGTCCTCGATGAGGCCGTCGGTGTAGAAGACGAGCTGGCTGCCCTCGGCGAGGGTGAGTTCGGCGGTTTCGAAGGGGATGCCGCCGAGGCCCAGCGGCGGCCCGGCGGGGAGGTCGGGGAACTCCACGAGGCCGTCGGGGTGGACCAGGGCGGGCAGCGGGTGTCCGGCGCGGGCCATCACGCAGCGGCGGGAGACCGGGTCGTACACGGCGTACAGGCAGGTGGCGCCGGTCATTCCGGCGTCGGGCGGTCCGCAGGGCAGTTCGCCGTCGACGGGGTCGCGGTCGTCCTGGTCGATGCGGCCCACGAGGTCGTCGAGGCGGCCGAGGATCTCGTCGGGCGGCAGGTCGAGGGTGGAGAAGTTGTGCACGGCGGTACGCAGCCGGCCCATGGTGGCGGCGGCGTGCAGGCCGTGGCCGACGACGTCGCCGACGACGAGCGCGACGCGGCTGCCGGGCAGGGGGATGACGTCGAACCAGTCGCCGCCGACGCCGGACTGGGCGGGCAGGTAGCGGTGGGCGACCTCCAGGGCGCTCTGCTCGGGCAGGGCGCGCGGCAGCAGGCTGCGCTGGAGGGTGACCGCCATGGCGTGTTCACGGGTGTAGCGGCGGGCGTTGTCGATGCAGACGGCGGCGCGGGTGACCAGCTCCTCGGCGATGGAGAGGTCCTCGTCCTCGAACGGTTCGGGCTTCTCGGAGCGCCAGAAGTTCGCCACGCCCAGCACCACTCCCCTGGCCTTGAGGGGGACGGCGATGAGCGAGTGGATGCCGTACGCGACGATCCGGCCGGCCCGCTCCGGGTCCTGGGCCTGCCAGCCGGGAGCGCGGGCGAGGTCGGGCACCAGCTCGGCGCGGCCGCTGCCGTACCCGCGGGCCTGCGGGGTGGAGGGCAGGAAGCCGATCATCTTGCCGCGCGGGTAGAGGGGGTGGTCGTCGCGGATGCCGGCGACGGCGGTGCGGCGCATGTCGGCGCCGGTGCCGGTGGGCTCCTCGCCGCGCAGCACCGCGTCGGCGAGGTCGACGGTGACGAAGTCGGCGAAGCGCGGGACGGCGACCTCGGCGAGCTCCTCGGCGGTGCGGACCACGTCGAGGGTGGTGCCGATGCCGACCCCGGCGTCGTACAGGAGGTTCAGGCGCCGGGCGGCGCCCTCGGCGCGGCCGCTGAGGGCGCGGAGCTCGGTGGTGTCGCGGATGGTGGCGACGGTGCCGGCGGGGCCGCCGTCGCGGTCGGTGGGCCGCTGGTTGACGGCGAGGAGCCGGTCGGCGGCGAGGACCACCTCATCGGTGGCGACGCGGCCGGAGGCGAGGAGCGCGGCGACGCCGGGGTCGAGGCCCGGCAGCTCGGGGATGGGGCGGCCCTCGGCGTCGGGCGGCAGCTGGAGGAGGCGTCTGGCCTCGTCGTTGGCGAGGAGGAGGCGCCCGTCGCCGCCGACGATGACGACGCCTTCGCGTACGGCGTGGAGCACGGCGTCGTGGTGTTCGTAGACGCGGGTCATCTCGGCGGGGCCGAGGCCGTGGGTCTGGCGGCGCAGCCGTCCGGCGACCAGGGCGGTGCCGGCGGTGGCGAGGGCGAGGCCGGCCGCGCTGGTGGCGAGGATGACGGGGAGCTGGCGGTTGACCAGCCCGGTGACGTTCTTGACCTGGAGTCCGGCGGAGACGAGGGCGATGACGCGGCCGTTCTCGTCGCGTACGGGGACGATGGCCTGGACCTCGTCCCCGAGGGGGCCGGAGACGTCCTCGGTGTGGACGCGGCCGGCCAGGGAGGGCTCTATGGTGCCGACGAAGCGCTCGCCGATCCGCTCGGGCCGCGGGTGGGTGTAGCGGATGCCGTCGGTGTCCATGACGACGATGAAGTCGACCCCGGCGCGTGCGCGGGCGGCTTCGGTGAGCGGCTGCAGTACGGCGGAGGGGTCGGGGGCGGCGAGGGCGTCCTGCATGCCGGGCGCGTGGGCGAAGGACTCCGCGACGGCGACGGAGCGGTTGCGTGCCTCGCGGTCGCTGTCGCCCCGCGACTGGAGGACGAGGGCGAGGACCGCGCCCAGGACCAGCAGCACGACCAGCGCCACCTGCAGGACGAATACCTGCCCCGCGACGCTCCGCGGACGCCTGTCGGCCAGTGACCGAACCGAGGCTCCACGGAATCGGTCGCGAACGTTGACCACGCTCATTTGTAACACCGCATCCGGCCCGGGGACCATGGGTGACCTTTCGCCGCCGAACGGACACGTGCGGTCATCGGAGTCCAGGATTCGCCCAACTCCCGGCCAACGGCGGTCAAAGAGGGCCCGAAGTACCGCTGCGGCGGGCCTACCGTGCGGCCGTGACCTCGATATCGAAGGATGACGCGACAGCGGCGGACGAGCCCCGTGGCGGGGCCGCGCGACACCGGTGGACGCGGCGCGGAGTGCTCCGCGGCGCACTGGGCGGGGGCGCCGCGCTCGGCACCGCCTCCGGCCTCGGCCTCGCCCTCGCCGGGCCGGCCGGCGCGGCGGGCGCCCCGGTGAGGCCCTCGACGCCTGCCGCCGCGCTGCGCGAGCTGACGCGGGGCAACCGGCGCTGGCGCACCCGGCACCAGACGCACCCGCACGAGGCGGCGGCCGACCGCACGGCGGCCGTGTCGGGCCAGCACCCCTTCGCCCTCGTCCTCGGCTGCATCGACTCGCGCGTGCCGCCCGAGCTCGTCTTCGACCAGGGGCTCGGGGACCTGATGACGGTCCGTTCGGCCGGTGAGGTGCTGGACGAGGCGGTGCTCGGCAGCGTCGCGTACGGGGTCCTGGAGCTCGGCATCCCGCTGGTGATGGTGCTGGGGCACCAGTCCTGCGGCGCGGTGACGGCCGCGGTGCGCGCGGACGAGACGGGTGAGCAGCTGCCCGCGCACATCGCGTACGTCGCGGAGCAGATCCGTCCGGCGATCGACCGGAGCCACAGCGGCCAGGCCCGCGTCGACGCGACGATCACCGCGCAGGTGCGGCTCGTACGGGACCGGCTCGCCGGGGAACCCGATCTGGCCGGCGCGGTGGCGGCGGGCCGACTGGCCGTCGTGGGGGCGCGCTACGAGCTCCTGAGCCAGCGGGTCAGCCCGGTCGCCTGACGCGTCGGCCGGCGGGCTGCGGGGCGGGCCCTCGCGGACGCGGCTCACCCCACGCCCCGCGGCCGGAACTGGATGCTGATCCTGGGCCCCACGTCCCGTGTGGTCTTCGGGATCGCGTGTTCCCACGTCCGCTGGCAGGAGCCGCCCATCACGACGAGGTCGCCGTGCCCGAGGGGGAAGCGCAGCGACGCGGCGCCGCCGCCCCGGGGCCGGAGCGCCAGGTCGCGCGGTTCGCCGACCGAGAGGATCGCGACCATGGTGTCCCGGCTCGCGCCGCGGCCGGTCCGGTCGCCGTGCCAGGCGACGCTGTCGCGGCCGTCGCGGTAGTAGCACAGGCCCGCCGTGGCGAACGGCTCGCCCAGCTCGGCGGCGTAGTGCGCGGAGAGCGTGGCGCGCGCCTCCTCCAGGACGGGGTGCGGCAGGGGGTCGCCGGCGCCGTAGAAGGCCAGCAGGCGCGGCACGGTGACCTCGTGGTCGTACATCCGCCGCTGTTCGGCCCGCCAGGGGACGTGGGCGGCGAGCTCCTCGAAGAGGGCGTCGGCGCCGGTCAGCCAGCCGGGGAGCAGGTCGATCCACGCCCCGTCGGTCAGGGCGGTGCGCCGTACGCCGGTGAGCGGTCCGAGGCGGATTTCGTCGCTCTGGTCGAAGAGGGATCCCTGCATGTGCTGCCGTGCCATGGTGTCCAGCCTAGACCGCAATCGAACAGGTGACCTATTGCAGTGCCTATCGCGTGGTCACGGCGTCCCGTACAGGAGTCCGTACGCGGTCGCCACGAACGTGTCCCGGAGGCGGATGCGACGCGTGGCGAGCGCGGCCAGCGCCGTCCCGGTGTCGGGGCGGAAGCCGATGAAGGCCTGCTGGCCGCTGGTCGCGCCGGCGTGGAAGTACATCGGCCCGTGGTCGGTGGGGTGCCGGAACCAGGTCAGCGTGTGGACGTGCCGGTGGCCGACACCGCGCCGCAGCAGCGGGCGCCGCACCGCGCGCAGCGCGTCGCCCAGCGGGGTGTCCTCGGGGCGCAGGTGCGCCTCCAGGAAGGCGAGCAGGTCGTGCGGGGTGGCCCGGACCGCTCCGGCGGGCTGGAAGCCGCCGGTCCGCAGTCCGGGCACCGGTGTCGCACCGTCGGCGCGGTGTCCGGTCGCGTCGGTGCCCGGGGCCCCGGCGGGGTGCAGCGCGGTGCCGGTCAGGCCGAGGGGGCCCATGATCCGCCCGGTCAGCAGCTCCTCCCACGGGGTGGCGGTGGCCGCGGCGAGGGTGTGGCCGAGGACGGAGACGCCGAAGTTGGAGTAGCGCCAGCGCGTGCCGGGGCGGTGGCGCGGGGGGCGGCGGCTCAGGAAGGCCCGCACGACGCGCTCGGGCGGGTAGTGGGCGTAGGGGTTCGTGTGCCAGTGGGGCACCGCCTGCCGGTAGAAGTCGCGGGGCAGCGCGGGCAGCCCGGAGGTGTGCGTGATCAGGTGCGTGAGCGTGATGGCGGACCGGTGTCCGTGCGTCCGGCCCGGGTCCAGATGGGCGGCGGCCCGATCGCCGCCGCCGACCACCCCGGTGCCGATGAGCTCGGCCAGCAGCAGCCCCGTGTACGTCTTGGAGGCCGACCCGAGCTCGTACCGCAGCCGGTCGCGCGGGACCGGCGGGGGCGGGGCGGTGCCGCCGCAGCGGACGGCCCGGCGGCCGCCCCGGGAGAGGGCGAAGACGACGTCGGGCGCGTCCACGGCGCGGACGGCCTCGTCGAGCCGCTCCGCCACGTCCGTCTCACCGTCCGCGTCGCCGCCGCCCGTGTCGTCGAGCAGCGTCCCCGTGTCCGCCGTCATGCGTCGGCCATCCGGGCGAGGGCGCGCGACGTCGCCAGCACGGAGGCGAAGGCGGCCACCAGCGTGGAGTGGTAGACGACGTCGAAGACGTCGTCGGGGTCGCCCTCGGGCATCTCCCGCACCGCCGGCATCGCCCCGTCGGACTGCTGGGCCGCGGCGAACCCCTCCCACGCGGCCGCGTCCAGCGTGGGGCTGGGCAGGCAGGCGTCGACGACGAGCAGTTCGCCGAGCAGGTCCCAGCGGCGCAGGTCCAGCCAGTCGTCCAGCCAGACCGGCAGCCAGGTGTCGAGGTAGGCGGCGATGCGCGGTGGCAGGCCGTCGGGCCTCTCGCCCCAGTCGGTGAGGTGGAAGACGGTGTGGGTGATGTCGTACCCGGTGCGCGCCTCGACGGTCCACGGTTCGGGGGTGTTGCCGAGCCAGGTGCGGGCGAGGGCCTCGCCCTCCTCCATGCCCGGCAGCAGTCCGAAGCGGCGTTCGCACGCGGAGAGGCCGAGGCGCCGGACCGGCTGCAGCTCGCGGGCGGTCCAGCTGCCGAGCCGGTGGTTGAGCCGGACCCACTCCTCCATCTCGGGCTGGCGGTAGCCGAGTTCCCGGAACGGCAGGTAGACCTCGAAGGGGACCGGCGACTGCGGCTCGCCGCGCTGTCCGCGCACGAGCATCCGGCCGCCGTCCAGGGCCACGCGCCACGCGTGGTCGAGCAGCCGGCGGACGAGGTCGGTCTGACGGGAGCCGGAGACCCCCTCGCGGAACAGCACCCGGCCGATCACGGCGAGTTCGCCGATCGGTTTGAAGCGCTCCATGAACCCGCCGGCCTCCGGGTCGGTCTCCGTCTCCAGCCGGAACCCGTCGCGGTGGGCGTACAGCCACTCGACGGCGCCCACGCCGACGGAGTGGATGAGGCGCGTGCTGGTCATGACGGTCCCTCCGGTCCAGCGCCGTCCTCCGCGAGGCGCGCGAGGGTCAAGGCCGCGGCGAAGGCCGCCATCAGGGTCGAGTGGTAGCGGTGCGCGAAGCCGTGGGGCAGGGCGGGGCGGTGGCGGGCCGGGCCCACCTCCACCAGGGCGCCCGACGCGTCCTGCGCGCCGGCCAGTTCGGCCCACGCGGCCGTGATCGCGGCGCGGTCCAGCGGTCGCGGCAGGCTTGCCGCCACGGCGAGGAGTTCGCAGCTCAGGTCCCACTGCCGGTCGTCCAGGCAGGTGTCGAGCCACGGCGGGAGCCAGGTCTCCAGGTAGTCGGCGAGCCAGGGCGGTACGCCCTCGGTCGCACGGCCCCAGTCGGTGAGGTGGAAGACCACGTGGGTGGTGGCGTATCCGGCGGTCGTCTCGAAGAGCCAGGGCTCCGGGAGGGCGCCCAGCCACGTGCGCCCGAGGGCCGCGGACATCTCCTCGTGGTCCGGGAGCCCGGTGCGCCGCTCGGAGTTGAGGACGCTCAGCAGCCGCGTCGGGTGCTGTTCGGTGGCACGCCAGCCCCGGGTGCGGGCGATGGCCGAGGCGAACTCCTCGTACCCCGGGTGCCGCAGACCGGCGGAGGCGAACGCGGCGTAGATCTCCAGCGGGTACATGGCGCACGGCTCCAGCCGCTGCAGGTCGAGGAAGAGTTCCCCCTCACCGGTCTCGCGCCAGGCGAAGGCGAGCAGGTCGGCGGCCGCGTCGTGGAGGGGGGTGCCGGGCGGGCTGTACCGGCGTACGCAGACGCAGACCTGGGCCAGTTCGCCGAGCGGTTTCCAGATGCGGTTGACGTCGGCGCCGGGGTCCAGCGCCGAGTCGCCCAGCCGGAACTCCGCCCGGTTGTCGGAGATCCAGCCGAGGGCCGCCTCGCCCACGCCCCTGAGGTCGACCCCCCGGAGGCCGACGGCCGCCGTCACACCGGCGCTCCGGCACGCAACAGCCGTGCGGCGCGCAGCTGGAGCGCGACGCGCGGATCGGTTCCGCCCATCAGGGCCGTGAACTCCAGCCCCGTGTCCAGGGCCAGGGTGTCCGGGACCCCGTCGAGCAGGCTGAGCCAGCGGCCCGCTCCGGCCGCCTGCAGCCAGTCGCGGCGGCGTACGGCGCGGACGAAGCCGCGTGCGACGTCCACCGGTCGGCGGGCGGCCGCGCGGGCGACGCCCGAGTCGGCGCCGGGGACGGCGAGCGCGGCGAGGACGGCGAGCTGGTGGGTGAGGACCTGCCAAGGGGCCACGTCCAGCCAGGTGGTGTCCGGCTCGGCGCCGTCCAGTCCCAGGGCGCGGCGCATGGCCCAGTGACTCCACCGCGAGGTGGGCGAGGCGTCGGGCGCGGGAGGGAAGCCGCGTACGGCCTGCTCGAAGGCGGTCAGATCGCCGGGGGCGGGCGCGGTGCGCAGGAGGACGCTCGGCAGCACGGTGTCGGCGCCGAGGACGCGTACCGCCGCGAGTCCGAGCCGGTCGGCCCCCTGCGCGTCGGTGGCGTCGACGACACCTTCGACCACCACGAAGTGGTCTCCGCCGTTGAGGGCGGAGACCACGCGCGAAGCGAGCTCCCTCACCGCGCCCGTCAGACGGGTGGGTGTTTCAGGCTGCTCCATTCAGCCCCTCCGTCAGCCCTTCTTGGGCCGGGGAGTCGGGGGCGCGAGCAGGAGTTTGCCCTCGCCCTGCAGGAGGGCCAGCCCCGCGCATTCGTAGGTGTCGCGGTAGAAGCCCTCAGCTTCCACCGGGTTGAGTTCGGACTCGATGTCGGCGTCCAAAACCGTCAGGTCCCGGACTTCTGGCTCGATGGCTGACATGCCACCATCCCCTTCACAGGAGGAATGCAGACTTCCACTTCTAGTGGACCGCAGACGGACAAAAGGTGCAAATCAACTGAAAGGCCAACTACATCACTCTCTGAATGTGTGCGCTTCAACCACCTCGCCCTCCCCAAGTGGCGCCGTCGCCGCCCCTCTTCTGCCACTCCCGGATGGCGCAATGGCCCGGAATGCCCCTTAGATGAGGCAACGACACGGTGTGTGCCTCACCGAACGTTCGGCGAATGGAGCCGCGCCATGACCACCGACCATCCGACAACTCCCCCTACCCCTCCGCCGGTAGGCCCCCCGGACGCGCCGCTGACCTCGCCTCCGGTCTCCCCCTCCGCCCCGCCGTCGACCTCCTCGGCGCCGGGCCCCGAGAGCCCGCCTCTCCCGGCGTTCCCGCCGGCCCCCCAGACGGCGGCGGCTCCGGCCGACGCACCGCCCCCGGCCTCCGCACCGCCCCCGGCCTCCGCACCGCCCCCGGCCGCCGTTCCGGCGCCGGAGCCCGCCGCGCCGCCGGAGGATCGCGCCTACCGGGAGGCCCCCGAGGCGCCGGAGGACCGCGCCGCCCGGGAGCAGGAGCCCCCGGCCGGGAAACCGGCCGGTGACGGCACCGACGAGCCCATACGCACCCTGCTCTGGACCGCGGCCACCTACCGGCCGCTGGAGGAGGTCGCCGCGCTGGTGAGCCTGCTCAAGCGCACCAAGCAGGTGGCCAGCCCCGGCGACGAGGCGCTCCGCGCGGCCGCCGTGGCCCGGCCCCTGGAGGAGGTCCGGCAGCTGGTCGCCATGCTGGGAGAGCCTCCGCACAACCTCGACGAAGCGGGCACGACCCTGCGCGCCGCGGCCGTCGGCCGGCCCATCGAGGACGTCGCCCAGCTGGTGGACATCCTCGGCACGGAGGACGGTGGAGGCTGGCCGCGCAGCGCCCGGGACGCCGAAGGCGCCCCGCGCGCCGAGGGCGCACCCGCCCCCGACGGAAGCGGAACGGCCGCGACCGCCGCCCGGGGCAGGGCCCCGGAACCCGGTGGCGGACCGGCGCCCGTACCCACCGCCCAGCGCCGTACCACCTCGCGGCGCGGCGACGACGCGGCCTCCGCCGCCCTGCGTTCCGCCCTCCGTTCGGGCCTGCGCTGGCCCGTGGCCGTCGTGCTGCTCGTCTGCGGACTGCTGCACCTGCCCATCGACCTCGTCGCCCTGCGGTCCGGGGGCAGCGCCGGCCTGCTGTCCTTCGCCGTCACCGTGCTCTGCCTGGGCGTGGGCGGCTGGCTCGCCCTGCGCGACACCGCCCGGGTCTGGGCCGCTGCCGCGGCGACCGGCGTCGGCGTCGTCGCCCTGCACGCCATGGCGGGCGTCGGGCACCTGAACCTGCTGGAAGGCAGCCTCGGCGGCTCGTACGCCTGGGCCGGCGCCGCGGCGGTGGCCTGCGCCGCGCTCGCGACGGCGCTCGCCGCCTCGGCGCTGCTCCGCCGGCCGCGAGCGGCCGACGCGCCGACCGGCGGCGGCTGAGGCCTGAGGCCAGGGTGGGTCCGAACAGGGCCTAGGCAACCGTCGCGCGGGAGCGGGCGCTCCGGTGCCCGTTCCCCGCGCGGCCGGCGGAGCGGGTGCCGTACAGGGCGAACGCCGTGTTCACCAGGGCGACATGACTGTACGCCTGCGGGGTGTTGCCCAGCTGGCGGCGGGTCACCGGGTCCCACTCCTCCGAGAGCAGACCGACGTCGTTGCGTACGCCGAGGACGCGCTCGAAGACGTCGCGGCCCTCCTCCCAACGGCCCGTCAGGGCGAGGGCGTCGGCGTACCAGAGGGAGCAGGCGAGGAAGGTGCCCTCGCCGCCGCAGAGCCCGTCCACCTCGTGCACGTGGCCGTCCGTCTCGGCGTACCGGCGCAGGAAGCCGTGGTGCTCCAGGGCGCGTGCCGCCTCCAACGTCCGCCGCAGCCGGTGGTCGTCGGGGCGCAGGAAGCCGAGCCGGGGCAGCAGGAGTGACGCCGCGTCGACCCGCCGCGAGCCGTAGTACTGGACGAAGGAGCCCTGTTCGTCGTCCCAGCCCCGCCGGAGCACGTCCTTGCGGATCTCCTGGCGCAGGGCGCGCCAGCGCTCCGCCGAGCCGCGTACGCCGGCGACCCGGGCCATCCGCACGGCGCGGTCCGCGGCGACCCAGGACATGATCTTGGAGTGGACGAAGTGGCGGCGCGGGCCGCGCACTTCCCACAGCCCGGCGTCCGGCTCCTGCCAGTGCCGTTCCAGGTGGTCCATGAACGAGGCCACGAGGTGCCACACCTGCGCGTCGATCGGCACTCCGGCGCGCAGCGCCGAGTACACGGTGTTGAGGACCTCGCCGTAGACGTCGAGCTGGAGCTGGCCGACGGCGGCGTTGCCGAAGCGCACCGGGCGGGAGCCCTCGTAGCCGGAGAGCCACGGCGCGGACGCCTCGGCCAGCCGGCGCTGGCCGGCCAGCCCGTAGAGCGGCTGGAGATCGGACGGTTCCCCCGCGATGGCGCGTACCAGCCAGTTGGTCCAGGCGGCCGCCTCGTCGCGGTATCCGGAACGCAGCAGGCACGACAGCGTGAAGGTGGAGTCCCGCAGCCAGCAGTACCGGTAATCCCAATTCCGTTCCCCGCCGAGGCGTTCGGGGAGGGACGAGGTGACGGCGGCGACGATTCCGCCCGTGGGCGCGTACGTCAATGCCTTGAGCGTCATGAGGGAGCGGAGAACGGCATCCCGCCACGGTCCTTCGTACCGGCACGCCGACGCCCAGTCACGCCAGAATTCCAGTGTGCGGCGGAGGGCCGAATCGGCGTCCGTGACGGGGGGTTCGACGACGTGGGAGGGGCTCCAGCACAGCACGAAGGTGACGGAGCCGCCCGCCGGTACGGAGAACTCGCAGGAGGTGCTCTCCTTGGTGACGGAGGTGGTGACGCCGGGGCCGGCTTCGAGGAAGGCCGCGTCGGGCCCCGCGACGGCGGCCGTGGTGCGGGCGCCGAGCGCCCGGCTCCACGGCACGATCCGGCCGTTGTCGAAGCGCAGCCGCAGGTCGCCCCGCATGTCGACGCGGCCGGCCAGGCCCTCCACGCGGCGGATGATCCGGGGTAGTCCGCCCCGGCCGGCCGGGCCGCCGCCTCCTCGGGGCGGCATGAAGTCGGTGACCCTGACGGCTCCGCCGACGGTCTCCCAGACCGTGTCGAGGACGAGCGTGTCGTCGCGGTAGGAACGCCGGGAGCAGGTGCCCGTGGCGTCTGCGGGAGCGCGCGCGGGGGCGATCCGCCAACGGCCGTTGTCCTCGCCGCCGAGGAGCGCCGCGAAGCAGGCGGGTGAGTCGAAGCGGGGCAGGCACAGCCAGTCGATCGCCCCGTCCCGGCCGACGAGCGCCGCCGTCTCGAGGTCTCCGATGAGGGCATAGTCTTCGATTCGCCCTGCCATGAGGCGAATTCTAGTCCCGCTTCCGCAGCGGATTCCAAGGCGTGGCGGGCAGTGCACGCACCGGATATGTTCCCGGTGGATTCCATATCTTTCCCGGCCCTTTCAGCTGTGTGATTGACCGGACAAAACGCGCGTGCTAAAGCTGGATATTCAGCAGGTCATTTCCTGGCAGGCACTCGCACGAAGAGGTCCATCGTGTCCTCGTTCCCGGCCGGCCGCTGTCCGGCGCCGTTCGCTCCGCACCCGCTGCGGCGGGCGACGGACTGGCCTGCCGCGGGTTCCCGGAGCCGTTCCTCAGCGGCGCCCCCCACGGGCCCCGGTGCCACGTGCCCGGCCCGCAGGGCCTCCGACCGGCTGGTCCTCGCCGCCACCGCACGCCGCCGCGCCGCCGTACGCCGGCCGTGTGCGGCGCCCCGCCGCCGCCGGGCCCGTGTGGCCCCGCACCCGGCGGGCTCCCGTCGCCGGGCGGACGACTCCGACGGCCCAGGCGACCCTGACGACTCAGGCGGCTCAGGCAGCTCAGGCAGCTCAGGCGGCCCAAGCAGCTCACGTGGCTCGAGCAGCTCAGGCGGCTTTGCCGACCGCGCCCGCGCGGCGCTCGCACGCGCGGCGCTGAATCCGGCTTTCCCTCCGGCCCGGGAGCTTCCGGGCCGTGCACGGACACGGAGCCAGTGGGGGGCCGCCGTGGCCGTCGTCTCCATCCCCCGGACGCGCAGGGCCCGCACGGTGGGCGGTACCGCCGCCACCGCCGCCGTGGCCGTTGTGGCCGCGCGCCCGGCGGGGACGGCCACGGTGCTGTTCTTGGCGGTCGCCGCCGTACTCCTGTTCCACGCGACCGAGGTCGCGGTCGCGGTCGGGTGGCCGCGGGGCTCCGGGCGGATGCGGTCGCCCACCCGCGCCCCCGGCGGGGAAGCGGTGCCGCGGCCCGCCGCCGCCGTACCGGTGTCCGTTCCGGGGCTGGACGGCACCGGCGCGGGGGCGGGGCCCGGTATCGCGGCCGTGCCGTTCCGGGTCCGGCGCCCACACCGCCGGGCCGGGAACGGCGGGCGCGCCACCCCAGGCCGCTGCACCCCAGGCCACTGCACCCCCGGCCACTGCACCCCCGGCCTCGTCGCCAGCCAGCGCACCGAGCCGCCCCGCCCGTCGCCGATCACCAGAGCGCCGCCGCCTCCGGCGCCGGGCGGGGTCGAAGAGACCGGCGCGTGGTCCCACAGCCCAGCCGTCCTGCCGGGAAGGGAGCCCGGCCATGGACGCTAGAGCCCGCAGACCGCGCGTCCTGCTGCTCACCGGCGTGCCGCTCGACGGGCGGAGCGACGCGGACACCGAACTGGCCGCCGCCCTCCGGGAGTCCGTGCCGGACGTCGAGTTCACGTGGTTCGCCCGGTGGCCGCCCCGCGGCGCGCCGCGGCGCGATCCCCGCGTCCCGCCCGGGCGCGCGGTGCCCGTCCTCTCCCTCGACGGCGTTCCACGGCCGCGCCAGCGCCTGCAGATCTCCGTCGCCGCCGCCGTACTGGCGCGCCGCGTCGACCTGGTGCACGTGGTCCTGGCCATCGGCGACGCCTATCCCCTGTTCGCCCGGCTGTGGTCGCCGCTGCTCGCCGGAAGGCCGGTGCTCCACACCGTGACCGGCGTCCGCGACGCACGGCTGCTGCGCCGCGCGCGGCCGCTCGGCCGGACGGTGGCCCTGTCGTCCGCGACCGCGCGGCAGCTGAGCACCGCCGGCTTCGGCCCGGTGGTGGTCGTCCCCCCGGTGGTGCGGCTGGACCAGTGGCCGCTGATGCCCCGCCCGACGGGGCCGACGCCGAAGGTGCTGGTGACCGGAGGTCACGGGCGGGGCGGCGGCGCCGAGGAGGCCGTACGGGCGGCCGCGGTGGCCGCCCGCGCCGGGGCGCGGTTCCGGCTGACGCTGGCGCTGCGCGCCCGCCCCGGGGAGGACGGGCGGGCGCTGGACGACGAGGTGCGCGCCCTGGCGGAGCGCGAGGGGCTGCGGGACGTGGAGGTCCTGGGGTACGTCGACGACATGTGGTCCCTGGTGGCGTCGGCGGACGTGCTGCTGCACGTGCCCTGGGAGCTGACCGACAGGACGGACATCCCGCTGACCGTCCTGGAGGCGCTGAGCACCGGCCGCCCGGTGATCCTGAGCGACCACCCGGAGTTCGCGGCGCTCGGTGACACGGTGCTGCGGGCGCCGATCGGCGACGCGCGCCGCACGGGCCATCTGCTGCGCCAGCTGCTGGAGCGCCCGCACTGGTGGCAGGTGCTGTCGGAGCAGGGCCGGGCGACGATGGAGGAGCGTTTCTCGCCGGAGCGGTTCGGTGCCCAGTACGCGCGCCTCTACGAGGAGTTGCTCAGCTGAGCCGGTCGCGGGGTCCACGGACCGCTTGGAGCAGCACCATGCCCGTGTCCCCGTAGTCGGGCAGGGTCGGGTCCTTGTCGACCCGGGTGACCACCAGCCGCGCGGTGTGCGGGGCGAAGACGTGCCGGACGGTTTCCGTATCGACGGGAAAGGCCGGCCAGACCAGGCCGCCGCCGATCTGATAGCTCGGCATGTTCTCCATGAACGCGGCGACGAGGTGCCCGCCGGGCCGTACGGAGCGGATGAACATGCCGCACAGCTCGGCGAACTCGTCGGCGTCCTCGGTGACGCTCTCGGCGACGAAGTTCATCGACGCCAGGTCGTACGCGCCCTCGGGCACGGCCGTCGCGTCGGCGTGCAGGACGCGCACCCGGGACAGGGCCTCGGTGAGTGTGGCGGGGAGCCTGGGGTCGAGGGCGCGGCACAGCGCGTAGAAGGTCTGCCAGCTCTCGTCGGGGTGTTCCAGCTGCCCGGCCAGGTAGGCGACGTTGCCGGCGCCGGGCTCCAGGGCGTCGATGAGGCGGACGACGGCGGTGGCCGGCATCAGCGGGTAGAGGTTGGGTCCGGCGCCGAACTCCAGGGAGCGGCCGATGCCGTCGGCCGGCAGCCGCCGGTAGAAGGCGCAGTGGTGGCGCAGGACCGTCGCGTCCGAGCTGTGCATGCGCCGGTAGTTCTCGGTGAGGTACGCGGCGACGGGCCACCGGTCCCAGTCGGCTTCGCGGTTGTGCCGGGGTCCCGGTCCCGGCCCCTGGTAGTGAGGGACCTGCCCGTCGTCGAACCGCGGGTCGGGGGCGCGCTCCCCGGGTGCCGGCCTCACGCCCGCCACCCGCCCAGGACGCCGTCCGGCTCGGCGCGGGCGCCCGCCTGCTTGAGCGGGAAGCGGTCGGCGAGCTCAGTGAGGGTGGCGTTGAGCTGGTCGATCTGCTCGTCGGTGTTGAGGGCGGTCATCTGGACGCGGAAGCCGACCTGGCTGCGCGGGACGAGCGGGTAGGCGGCGAGGGTCACGTAGACGCCGTGCTCCCAGAGGAAGTCGCCGACGGCGTCGAGGTCCCAGCTGTCGGCGAGCGGCACCTCGATGATGGGCAGGCCGTCCATGTTGGGCGTGGCGACGCCGAGGGCGCGGATGTGGTCGAGGACGCGGTGCGTCTTGCGGTACAGGTCGGCGCGGATGGCGTCGCCGCGCCGCTCGTTGACGTCGAGGCCCGCGAGGGCGGTCGCGAGGGAGGCGACGGGCGAGGGGCCGGAGTAGAGGTAGGGCCCGGCGGCGACCTTCAGATGGGCCTTCAGGTCGGGCGGGGCGGTGACGAACGCCAGCAGCGAGGAGTACGCCTTCGACAGGCCCGCCACCATCACGATGCCCTCGTAACTCTCGCCGAGGTGGCGGACGATGCTGTTGCCCAGGGAGCCGTACGGCGACGTCTCGTCCGGGGTGCGCTCGCCGATGATGCCGAAGCCGTGGGCGTCGTCGACGTACAGCAGGGCGTCGTGGGAGCGGCAGACGCCGGCGAGGGTGGTCAGGTCGGGGAGGTTGCCGGTCATGCTGTTCACGCCGTCGAGGCAGACGAGGCGCTGCACGCGGGGGGGTGCGGTGGCGAGCAGACGGTCGAGTTCTTCCGGCTGGTCGGCGTGGAACCGCTGCACCGAGGCGCCCTGGCCGCGGGCGACGACGCAGCCGTCGTACATGGTGCGGTGGGCGCGCGCCTCGACGCAGACCAGTCCACCGCCCGCGAGCGCCGGGATCACCGAGCCGTGGATGAGGGTGATGGTCGGCAGGAGGAGGGTGTCCGGGGCACGCAGGAGGCCGGCGAGCCGCTCCTCGATGTCCGTGTAGAGGCGGGGGTTGCCGATGAGCCGGGACCAGCTGGGGTGGGTGCCCCAGCGGCGTACGTAGGGGGCGATGGCGTCCATGATCTCGGGGTCGAAGTCGAACCCGAGGTAGTTGCAGGAGGCGAAGTCGACGAGCCAGTGGTCGCCGACGCGGATGCGGCGCCCGTGGACCTCGTCGATGACGGCGTCGCACATCCTGCTGGTCTTCTGCAGGCGGCCGAGGTCGCCGATGCGCTGTTCGGCGCGGATGGCGGAGCGGGTGAGCTGTGCGCCGACCGGGCCGCGGCCGGCGCGGGCGAGCCCCTCGCGCCCCTGCCGCTCGCCCGTGTCCTGGGGCACGAAGAGGTACCGCTCGGCCTCGTCGGCCGCCATGGGCCGGGCGAAGAGGTAGCCCTGGCCGTGGCGGCAGCCCATGGCGGCGAGCAGGTCGCGCTGGCCGGGGTTCTCGATGCCCTCGGCGATGACCTGGAGGCCGAGGACGTCGGCGATGCGGACGATGCCTTCGACGAGGGCGACCTGCTGGCCGTCGGTGACGATGTCGTCGATGAAGGACTTGTCGACCTTCAGGACGTCGATGGGGAACTCCCGCAGATAGCTGAGCGAGGAGAAGCCGGTGCCGAAGTCGTCGATCGCGATGGAGACGCCGAGTTCCTTGAGGGTGCGCAGGGCGGTGCGGATGTGCTCGTCGCTGCGCATCAGGACGGATTCGGTGATCTCCAGGACGAGGGAGCCGCGCGCCAGGCCGGAGGTGTCGAGGACGCGGCGTACGTCGTCGACGAAGGACGGGTCGAGGAACTGGCGGGCGGAGACGTTGACGTTGAGGTAGAGGGGGTCGGTCCGGGGCCGGGCCCGCTGCCAGCGGGCGATGTCGCCGGCGGCCCGCTGCAGGACCCAGGCGCCGAGCGCCGTGATGTGGCCGGTCTCCTCGGCGAGCGTGATGAACTGGTCGGGCGGGACGAGCCCCCGGTGGCTGTGCGGCCAGCGGATCAGCGCCTCGAATCCGGTGACCTCGCCGCTGACCAGCTCCAGGATGGGCTGGTAGCGCAGGGCGAACGCCTCCTCCGTGATGGCCCGGTCCAGGCCCTCCTGGAGTTCGTGGCGCTCCACCATGCCGGCGTGCAGGTCGGGGCGGTAGCGCCGCCAGTGGCGCTTGCCCGCGGTCTTGGCGGCGTACAGCGCGAGGTCGGCGTGGCCGAGGAGCTCCTCGGCCTCCTCGCCGTCCTCGGCGGTGGCCACGCCCACGGAGGCCGAGACGCTGGTGGAGCCGCTGGTGAGGCGGAAGGGTCCGCCGAGGGCCTGGACGATGTGGGCGGCGAGCCGGTCGGCGTCCTCGGGGGTCCTGGCGCCCTCCATCAGGACGCCGAACTCGTCGCCGCCGAGCCGGGCGGCGGTGTCGCTGAGCCGCAGCACGGACGTGAGCCGGCGGGCGACCGCGACCAGGAGTTCGTCGCCGACGGAGTGGCCCATCATGTCGTTGACGACCTTGAAGTCGTCGAGGTCGACGAAGAGGACGCAGGTGAGGGTGGCGTCCCGGCGGCCGCGCAGCAGCGCGCGCTCGATGCGCTCCAGCAGCAGGACCCGGTTGGGCAGGCCGGTCAGCGAGTCGTGGAAGGCGCGGTGGGTGAGCTCCCGCTCCAGCTGGCGCTGCTCGGTGACGTCGCGCAGGGTCAGCACGATGCCGTGCACGGTCTGCTCGTGGCGGAGGTTGCTGCAGCGGACCTCGACGTCGAGCCGTTCGCCGTCGGCGCGCAGGACGCGCCAGTCGTCGTGGGCGTCCCTGGAGTCCTCGTCGCGTACGCGGGCGAGGATGCGCAGGGCGCGTTCGCGGTCCCGGGGGTCGACGAGCCGCAGCAGCGGGGTGGCGCCGACGAGCGTGCCGAACATGACCTGGGCGGAGGGGCTGGCGTACCGGACGGTGCCGTCGTCGTCGAGGATCAGGATGACGTCGGAGGCGTTGTGGACGAGGGTGCGGAAGTATTCCTCGCTCCTGCGGCGGTTGATCTCCTCGCTGAAGCCGACGCGTTCGAGGGCGAGCGCGGCCTGCGAGGCGAGGGACTCGACGGACACGGCCAGCTGGTCGAGCTCGCGGGCCGGGCCCGCGACGAGCAGGGCGCCCATCGCCGGTTCGAGGGAGTCGGGCGACTGGAGGGCGAGTGGGCAGAGCAGCGCTCGGGTGGAGGGGGCGAGCGCGGCGGCGGCGCCGGGGCCGAGCTCGGCGGTGTCGAGGAGCCGGGTGCCGTCGGTGAGGGGGGCCGGGACGCGGCGGCCGCCGGGGGCGGGGCCCGGCGCGTCGGCGGCCCGATCGCCGGCGTGGTGGCGGTCGTGGTCCCGGTCGTGGTCGTGGTCCTCGTCGTGGTCCTCGTCGTGGTGAGGGGCGTCGTCGTCGAGCGGCGGGCCGGGCAGGAGCGTGGGGTCCGGTCCCGGGCCGGGGACGGGCTCCGGAGGCGGGAAGGGCTCCGACGCCGGGGCCGGCTCCCGGCCCGGCTGCCGGTCCGGCTCGTGGTCCGGGGGTCGGCCCGGCTCCCGGGCCCTCTCCGGGGCGAGCTCCCACACCCACCCGTGCTCCGGGGTGGACACGGGCCGCAGGTTGCCGTCGGCGTCCACGACGAGGAGGACCGACCGGTGGTGTGCGCCCTCGCCGAACAGCGCGTCCGCGGCGCCCTCGACGCACTCGGCGACGTCCTGCGGGGTGACCGCCCCGACCAGCGAGGCGGCGGCCAGGCGGAGGCTGCGCTCCCGGGTGACGGCCCTGCGGTGCTCCGAGACCAGCTCCCACAGCCGGGCCATGACCAGCAGGAACATGACGCCGGAGAACACGGCGATAATGGCGGCGTCCCGCACGCTGCCGAGCAGGGCCTCCGAGAGCAGCATGACCGGCGCGATGAGGGAGGCCCCGGCGAGAACCGCCAGGCGCCGCTTGGCGATGCCCGGCCCGGGCTGCGGCACCCGTTCGGTCAGCCGGACCATCGACGGGTGCAGGGCGGCGAGGCCCCAGGCGGTGAAGAAGACCACCCAGCCCAGGTCCATGAAGGTGCCGACCCGCCAGGTGCCCTGGAGCTGGAGCAGCCCGTAGAGCACGTCGGAGGTGAGGATCCCGACCGTGCCGAGGGCGAGCAGCTGCACGGACCGCTCGCGGGTGCCGCCGAGGGTGAGCAGCCGGACCACCATGGCGAGGACGAGCACGTCACCGAGGGGGTACGCGATCGCCACCGCGCGCTCCACCCAGGTCTCGCTCTCGGCGAGGGCGAGCGGGTTGATCAGGTGGACCCACGACAGCAGGGCGAGCCCGGACGTGAGGATCAGCGCGTCGAGCAGGCTGGCGAGGTCGCGGCCCTGCCACCGCGCGCGGATGAAGCCGAGGACGCCCGCGGCGAAGAGCGGATAGGTGGAGAGGTAGAAGACGTCGGCCAGTGACGGGAAGGGATTCGTCCGGCCGTACACCGCCTCGAGGATGTTGTACGTGGTGTCGCCGGCGATGAAGGTGAGGTTCGCGGCGGCGAGCATCAGCCACGGCCACCGCTGGGCGGGGCGGTGGATACGGATCCCGATGAGGATCGCCGCGACGCCGGACAGGCCGATCAGCGCCCACATGCTGGTGTGCCGGGTGGGCACCAGGAGGTAGACGATCGTGGGCGGGATCACGCACAGGACGTAACAGACCATCAGGCGGTGCACACGGCGACTCGTACGTCCGAGGGGCGTGAGCCCCTTCTTGTGGCGTGTGATCGTCTCCACGGTGACCTGCCGCTGGTCTTCTCTCGCCTCCACAGGACCCGATACGCCCATACAGGCTATATTTACGACGTATATGGACACTTTGCTCCTGTATGTCGGGAGGGTCAAGGGAACCCCCGGAGGCGTGGGATGCCCCAGCAGGCAGGACCGGGGCGGCGCCGTCGCGGGCGGCTGAGCAGGGAGCTCGTTCTCGCCACCGCCCTCGCGCTGGTCGACCGCGAGGGCCTGTCCGCGCTCAGCATGCGGCGGCTCGCCGCCGAGTTGGGGGTCGAGGCGATGGCCCTGTACCGGTACGCCGACGGCAAGGAGGGCCTGTTCGACGGCTTGGTCGAGGCGTTCTTCACGGAGCTCCTGGACGCGCTGGGGCCGCTGGAACCCCTGGAGCCGCCGGGGCGCGGGCGCGACGGTGCCGACTGGCGCGCCGAGCTGCACCGCACCGCGCTCGGCCTCCACCGGCTCTCGCTGCGCCACCCGCAGGTCGTCCCGCTGCTGGCCACCCGCATGCTGGCGGTCCCGCTGTCGCGCCGCCCCCGCGCCGTGCTGCGCGCCCACGAGCACGTCCTGGCGCTCCTCGCCCGCTCGGGCATCGAGGAGGACCGGGCGCCGCTGGCGTACCGCGCCGTGACGGCCTGGACGCTGGGGTACGTCCTCGTGGAGCTGACCGCCGTGGTGGACAGCCCCGACGAGCCCGAGCCGGCGATCCGGTTCGGGCTGCACCGGATGCCCGCCGACGAGCTGCCCCGCCTGCGCGCCGCGGCGCCCGCGCTGGCCGAGAGGGCGGGCGAGGAGGGGCTCGCGGCGGGGCTGGACGCGCTGCTCGACCGGTTCGCCGCACCGGCCCGGTGAACGTCGTTGACAGCGGTCCGCCGCGGTGATGTAACGAACAGTCATGGAGAGGCTGCCCCCACCCGGCCCGGCGACCACGGCGACCGGACCACCCACCGGAACCGAGCCGCCGCGCTCCCGCCGGGCACTGGTGGCGGGCTCGGTCGGCAACTTCATCGAGTGGTACGAGTTCGGGATCTACGGCTACTTCGCCACGATCATCGCCGCCCACTTCTTCAGCCCCGGGGCGGCCGCCCCCGGCGGCGTCGGCGGGGAGGGCGGCGGAGGGGGCGGCGAGGCGCTCGTCAGGACGTACGCGTCCTTCGCCCTCGCCTTCTTCTTCCGCCCGCTCGGCGCGGCCCTCTTCGGCCGCCTCGGCGACCGCGCCGGGCGGCGCCCCGCCCTCGTCCTCGCCGTGCTGCTGATGACGGGCGCGACCACGCTGATCGGCCTGCTTCCGACGTACGCGACGCTGGGCGCGGCGGCGCCGTGGCTGCTCACGCTCCTGCGCGTGGTGCAAGGGCTGTCCGCGGGGGGCGAGTTCGGCGGGGCCGTCTCCGTGATGACGGAGTCCGCCCCGCCGGGCAGGAGGGGCCTGTACGGGGCGTGGCAGTCGTTCACGGTGGCGCTCGGCCTGCTCGGGGGCGCGGGCGTGGCCGCCCTGCTGGCGGCCGTCCTGTCCTCCGGCCAGCTGCACTCCTGGGGCTGGCGGCTGCCGTTCCTGCTGACGCTGCCGATGGGTCTCGCGGCGCTGTGGCTGCGGCTCCGGCTGGAGGAGACCCCGTCGTTCCGGGGCCACGTCCGAGGCGGGGCGGCCCCGCCGGCCGCTCCCGCGCGCGAGGCGGTCCGGGCCGTCGCGCTGGGCGTCGGCCGGCTCATGGGCTGGTCGGCGGCCGGCTACACCTTCCTGGTCGTCCTGCCGTCGTACCTCCAGACCACGCTGAACGCCACGTTCCAGCAGGCGCTGACCGCCACCGTCCTCGCCAATCTGGGCTTCGCGGCCACGATCCTCCCGGCGGGCGCGCTCAGCGACCGGGTGGGCAGGCGGACGGTCATGGTGGCCGGCGCCGTCCTCGCCGTGCTCCTCGCCTTCCCGCTGCTGGACCTGTTGCAGGACCCCGCGGCCGCGACGGCGGCCAAGGGCCTCGCGGTGGTGGCGGCGGGCGCGGTGGTCGGGCTGATGGCGGGCCCGGGCCCGGCGATGCTCGCCGAGATGTTCCCCACACACGTCCGCTACACCGGTCTGGGGCTGGCGTACGCGCTCTCCAACGCGGTGTTCTCCGGCTGCGCGGGTCTCCTCGTCACCCACGCGGTCGAGCGGACCGGCGACGTCGACGTCCCCGCGTACTACGTGGCCGCCACCTGCGCCGTGAGCGCGCTCGCCCTGGCCGGACTGCGCGGTGACGACCACCGCCGCGCCCTGCGCGACTGACGCGCGGCCGGTACGCCGGACAACACGCGACCGACGACGGGAGTGGAGCCGTGCGGGTCATCGGGATGATGTCGGGCACGTCGTACGACGCGGTCGACGCGGCCGCCGCCGATCTGGCGCTCGACGGGGACACCGTCGTCCTGCGCCCGCTCGGCATGGTGAGCGCCGGGTACGACGAGGGGCTGCGGGCCGCGCTGGCCGCCGCGCTGCCCCCGGCGGCCACGACCATGAAGGACGTGTGCGCGCTGGACACGCGCATCGGGCAGGCGTTCGCCTCCCTCGCCGTACGGGCCTGCCGCGAGCTGTGCGGCGGCCGGGCGGAGCTGGTCGTCTCGCACGGGCAGACCGTCCACCACTGGGTCGAGGGGGGCCGGGTGTGCGGCACGCTGCAGCTCGGCGAGCCGGCCTGGATCGCCGAGGCGACCGGCCTCCCGGTGGTCTCGGGCCTGCGCACCCGGGACGTCGCCGCCGGCGGGCAGGGCGCGCCGCTGGTGAGCCTGGTGGACGTGCTGTGGCTGCGCGGCCGCCCCGGCGTGCCGGTCGCGCTCAACCTCGGCGGCATCGCCAACCTCACGGTGGCCGCCGGGCCGGGCGCGCCCCTCGCCTTCGACACGGGCCCGGGCAACGCCCTGATCGACGCGGCCGCGCACCACGCCACGGGCGGCCGGCTGCGGTACGACGAGGACGGCGCCCTGGCGGCCCGGGGCGCCGTGGACGCGGAGCTGCTGCGGCGGCTGCTGGCGGAGCCGTACTACGCGGCGCCGCCGCCCAAGACGACCGGCAAGGAGCTGTTCCACCTGCCGTACCTGCTGGCCGCCCTGGGCGGGGACGGGCGGGGCTCCCTCTCCCCGCCCGACCTGCTGGCCACCGTCACCGAGCTGACCGCCCGTACGGTGGCGGACGCGGTGCGGTCGGCGGGGGCGACGGAGGTCGTCGCCTCGGGCGGCGGCACCCGCAACCCGGTCCTGATGGCCCGGCTGCGCACGGCGCTCGGCGGTGTCCCGGTGCGGGACTCGGACGCGCTGGGGCTGCCGTCGGCGGCCAAGGAGGCGTACGCCTTCGCGGTTCTCGGTTTCCTGACCGCCCACGGGCTGCCCGGCACCGTACCGGCGTGCACCGGTGCCCGGCACGCGAGTGTGCTGGGCTCCCTCACCCCGGGCCGGGACGGGCTGCGGCTGCCCCGGATGCCCGTGGCGGCCGTGCCCGTACGGCTGCGGGTGTCACCGCCCTGACCGTACGGGCACGGGCGCCGCGTCTCACGGCAGGCGGGCGCCGACCGCGGCGAGCGCGGTCGTGACCGGCTGGAAGAACGTCTCGCCGCCCACGTCGCAGTTGCCGCTGCCGCCCGAGGTGAGGCCGACGGCGGCGCCGTCGCGGGTGAACAGCGCGCCGCCGCTGTCGCCCGGTTCGGCGCAGACGGTGGTCTGGATGAGGCCGGTGACCGTGCCCTCCGGATAGTTCACCGTGGCGTTCAGGCCCGTGACCTGACCGTCCCTCAGGCCGGTGGTGCTGCCCATGCGGAACACCTCCTGGCCGACCGCCGCCTCGGCCGCGCCCCGGATCGGCACCTTGCGGCCGCCGCCGACGTCGACGACGTCGGGGGCGGCCGCGCCGGGGTCGTCGTACGTGACCAGGGCGAAGTCGCCCTCGCCGGGGAAGGTGGCGGCCTGGACGGTGCCGAGCTGCGCACCGTTCTCGTCGGTCCACCGCTCGGCGGCGACCCCGCAGTGCCCGGCGGTGAGGAAGCCGCGCTGTCCCTGCTGCGTGGTGACGTTGAAGCCGAGCGAGCAGCGGGCGCCGCCGCCGAAGATGGCGTCGCCGCCGTCGGCGAAGGGCTTGAATTCGCCCTTGGACTTCTGGATGCGGGCGACGCCGTCGCCGAGCGACTTCACGGTCGTCTCCAGCCGGTCCCACCGGTCGCCGGTGACGGTGCGGTCGGCCGTGACGAGGACCTGGTTGGTGCGCGGGTCGACGGCCCAGGCGGTCCCGGGGATGGTCGCCTCGCGGGTGAGCGTGCGCGCGGCGGACGTCAGCGTTCTGGTGCTGTTGCGCACCTCGCGGGGGACCGCGCCCGCCTGGGCCACCTCGACATCGATGTCGTTGTCGTCGCCGACGACGTTGATGATGAGCTGCTGCTTCCCCGCGTCGTAGTACGCCCCGCCGTAGGCGTCCCCGAGCCGGGCGCCCAGCTTCTTCGCCAGGCCGGCCGCGGCGGCGGCGGTCATCTTCTGCGGGATGACCGCCTGGGAGCCGGATCCGGGTCCAGAGCCGCCCTGGGAGGCGTTGGCGTTGGGCAGCAGGATCGCCGCGGCGACGACGCCGGTGGCGGCGGCTCCTGCGAGGACGGCTTTTCTCTTGGTGATGCGCCTGTGGGTCAACTCAGTGGCTCCTGCGGCTGGTTCGGACTCCGGATGCCGGGCCGGCTACCGGGGGGACGCGTCCGCCCCTGGGTACGGACGGCGGAGCCGCCGCGTTCAGCGGGGCGGAGGGTCCGGTTCCCGGCGGGCGGGCGGCTCGACCGAACATCTGCCGCATATCAGACATATTCTGAAGGTGCCCGAGTGACCCGAGCGGCAGGAGGGACCATGTCATTCGTCCAGGTCATCGACCTCAAGACGGACAGGGTCGATGAACTACGCGGCTTGATGGACCAGTGGATCCAGGCGACGGAGGGTAAGCGGACGGCCACCCATTCCATCGTCGGCCGGGACCGCGCCGACGGCACGCACGTCGTCGAGATCGTGGAATTCCCCTCGTACGAGGAGGCGATGAGGAACTCGAACCTGCCCGAGACCAACCGGATCTACCAGCAGCTGATGGAGCTCTGCGACGGCGAGCCGTCGTTCACGGACCTCGATGTCGTCGGGGACCAGCAGCTCAACAAGATCGTGGTGCAGCGGTTCGTCGAGGAGGTCATCAACCGGGGCAACACCAACGCGGCGGACGAGCTGTGCACCGCCGACTACCGGGAGCACGACCCGTCGCTGTCGTCGTACGACGTCGACCTGGAGCGGGCCAAGGCCGAGAACCAGGAGATCATGACGGCGTTCTCGCCCACCTGCACCATCGAGAGTCTGGTGGCGGAGGGCGACCTGGTCTGCATGCGGATGTCCTACACGGGCCGCCACATCGGCGAGTACCGGGGCCTGGAGCCCACCAACCGGGACGTCTCGGGCACCGGCCACGCGACCTTCCGCTGCAAGGAGGGCAAGATCGCCGAGAGCTGGTGGAACATCGACGACCTCGGACTGATGCAGCAGCTCGGCGTCTTCGAGCCCTACGAGAGCTGAGCCCTACGAGAGCTGGGCGTCGTCCCGAACGGGGGCGCAGCACCCGCCGCACGCGTCGGTGGCTTCCGTGGCTTGCGCGGTGGGCGGGGCGGCCGGGGCGCAGCAGCCGTCGCCGCGCCAGGCGTCCCGGCCCTCCTTCACCGCGACCGCGGCGATGACGAGCGCGGCGACGGGGTCCGCCCACGACCAGCCGAGCAGGGCGTGGGCGGCGAGGCCCGCCAGCAGGACGGCCGACAAGTACGTGCACAGCAGGGTCTGCTTGGAGTCGGCGACGGCCGACGCGGACCCCAGCTCCCGTCCCGTGCGCCGCTGGGCGGCGGACAGGAACGGCATGACGGCCAGCGAGGCGGCCGCCAGGACGATGCCCGGGAGCGACTCCTCGGCGTGGCCCGTGCCGCTCAGGGCGCGGAGGGCGTCGACGGCGACGTACGTGGCGAGGGCGAAGAAGGAGACCGCGATGACGCGCAGCGCCGTGCGCTCCCGGGCCTCCCTCACCGCATGGTCCCGCGCGGAGAACTGCCAGGCCACGGCGGCGGCGGAGGAGACCTCGACGATCGAGTCCAGCCCGAAGCCGATGAGGGCCGTGGAGGAGGCCGCGGTTCCGGCGGTGAGGGCGACGACCGCCTCGACGACGTTGTAGGCGATGGTGGCCGCCACCAGCAGGCGTATGCGCCGGGCCAGCCGGTCACGGCGGTCGGCGCTCAGGGTCGCGGTCGCGGTCGCCATCAGCAGCACCCCTTGTCGTCCGCGTCCGGGCACGTCGCGTCCGCCGCGACGGCCACCACGGCGGCGCGCAGGTCGTCCAGGGCGCGGGCGAGCCGGGGGTCGGCGAGCTCGTACCGGCTGCGGCGGCCGACGGGGACGGCGACGACGAGGCCGCAGTCGCGCAGGCAGGCGAGGTGGTTCGACAGGCGCGTACGGGAGACGCCGAGTCGCTCGGCGAGATCGGCGGGGTGCGCGGGTGCTTCGCGCAGCGCGAGCAGCAGCCGGCAGCGGATGGGGTCGGCGAGGGCGCGGCCGAAGCGGGCGAGGGTCTCGATGTCCGAGGCGAGGGTCAGCACGCCGGGAAAGATACACGGGAACCTGAATTCAGGAAAGCCTGAACCATGGCGATGCCGACCCCTGAACCCGTCGGAGGTGTCAGCCCTGGAGACCCGGGACGTTCGGCAGGACGCACAGGACGGAACCCAGTGCCGGTACCGCGCCCACGGCCGCGAGCACCAGCGTCCGCAGGACGTAGCCGACGGCGAGGGGGCGACTGGCCCGTTCCGGGTGTTTGGGGTCGTAGGACAGGGCGACCGGTCCGGTGTAGGCGCGGTCCGAGAGGCCCCAGACGGTGACGACCGACGGGACGTCCTCCATCAGCCGGCCGTCGAGGGTGCGGAACGTCATCTTCGAGAAGACCCACAGATGGGGGCCTTTGCTCCAGATCCTCACCGTGCCGGTCACCTCGCCGACCACGCCGATCCCCCGCCTGCGCAGCAGCCGGAGCGAGCGCACCCGACGCCCCACCCGCCACAGCGGAATCGCGCCGATCGGCCCCAGAAGGCCGCCCACGGCCAGGGTGAGGGCGGCGCCGAGCCGGTCCTGCGGGCTGACGACGCCGAGCAGGAACAGCAGGAGCACGTACAGCGGCGAGGCCGCGGAGAGGCGCAGCGCCCGCAGGGTCCTTCCGGTGAGCTCCCTCGGGGGCTCGGTCTCCGTGCGCACGAGCGCGTGCCCGTCGGGGTCGGGCGTGCTCGCGAGGAGCGCCGCCGTCAGTCGGCCCAGGAACGCCTCGGCCGCGCGGTCGTTGGGGGCGCGCAGCTCGACGGCCGCCCCCAGCCCGTGGCCCGCGGCGCCCGGCGGTCCGCTGATCGTGACGCGCAGGACACCGCCGACCGTGCGCTCGGCCGAGGCGAGCGCGCGCAGCGGCAGTGTCCAGGTCGTGCGGCCCCGCGTGACGAGCAGCCGCTCGCCGTTGAAGCGGGCCGTGGTACCGCCCGACGCGAGGACGTTCTCCTAAGGCCCGTCCGGTATCGCTCTCCGATTCGACATGTCCGGAGGATAGGGGCGGAGTCGTTTCCTCCGGTTATGACCCCGGCCGCACGTGGAGGCGGGCCGCCGCATACAGATCGCGCCAAAGGTGTGACCCGCCGTCAATCCCCTTGACTTCCAGGGGCTATGCTCCCGCCCGTCGTCATATGATCTTTCTCGTTCGATGGGTTTGAGGGTGCTGATGGTCCGTGAGGAATCGTCGCCCGGAAGTGGAAGCCCGCGGTCCGCGGCCTCTTTCGTGTGGCTTCTGCCCGCCGCTCTGACCGCCGTCGCCGCAGGTGTCACGGTGGCTCTGGTCTCCGCCCCGGCGCGCGTACCGGTCGGCGTCATCGGCGCCGTCGCCGCCCTCGCGCTCGCCGCCATGGGCGCCGAGGCGGCCCGCCGCGGGCGGGTGATCGAACAGCTGGAGCGCTCCGTCGCCGCCCGCGACACGGCCCTGGCCCGGCGGAACGCCGAGACCGCGCACCTGGCCGGAACCCTGCTGCCGGACGCCGTCGAGCGGCTGCGCCGGGGCGAGTTCCCCGAGGACGTGCTCGCCTCGCTCACCGCGCCCGAGGAACACCGCGCGGTCGTACGCGTCGTCGTGGACGCGGTCGTCGCCGAGGAGGACCTGCGCGAGTCCGCGCAGCGCGCCTTCGTGAACATCGCCCGACGGGTTCAGGCCATCGTGCACCAGCAGGCCCAGGAGCTCCGGCAGATGGAGGACCGCCACGGCAACAACCCCCAGGTCTTCGGCGATCTGCTGCGCATCGACCACGGCACCGCGCTGATCGGCCGGCTCGCCGACTCCATCGCCGTGCTCGGCGGTGCCCGCCCCGGACGCCAGTGGAGCCGGGCCGTGCCCCTGTACAGCGTGCTGCGCGGCGCCATGTCCCGGATCCTGGACTACCAGCGCGTGGAGCTGCACTCCGTCACCGAGGTCGCCGTCACCGGCCCGGCCGTCGAGCCGCTGATCCACGCGCTCGCCGAGCTCCTCGACAACGCCACGCGCTACTCGCCGCCGCAGACCAAGGTCCATCTGACCGCCGTGGAGGTGCAGTCCGGCATCGCCGTGGAGATCGAGGACGGCGGCGTCTCCATGAGCGAGGAGGCCCGCAAGCGGGCCGAACGCATGCTGCGCCAGGCCCAGCAGGGCATCGACCTCAACGACCTCGGCGAGACGCCGCGCCTCGGCCTCGCCGTGGTGGGCCGGCTGGCGCAGGCGTACGGCTTCCAGGTCTCGCTGCGCCCGTCCGCGTACGGCGGTGTCCGGGCCGTCGTGGTGGTGCCGCAGGAGCTGATCACCACCGTCGCCTCCGCGAGCGGCCTCGCCCACGGCATCGGCGCCTCGTCCGTCCCGCGGACGACGGTGCCGGAGGCGCCCGCCCTGCCGGGGCCGGCCGCCGACCCCGCCGCCGCTCCCGCCGGAGGCACCACCACCGCCGCCGCCTCCGCCGCGCGTGCCGCCGCCACCGGCCCCGTCGCGGACGACCACACGCCGGCCGTGACCGCGCGCACCCCGAACGGGCTGCCGCAGCGGCGCCGCAAGAAGCCCGCACCGGGCACGCCCGCCGCACCGGCCGCGTCCGGCACACCCGCCGCGTCGGCACCGCCGACGCCCACCGCCGCTCCCGACCAGGAGCCCTCACCTCAGGTGCAACCCGGAATGTGGCTGGCCGCGTTCCAGAGCGGCCTGACCGGGGAGCCCACCGACGCAAGCAAGGGGAACACTCAGCCATGATCAAGCAGCAGGCCAATATGGACTGGATGCTCAAGGATCTCGCGGAAGGCGTGCCGCAGACCAGGCACGTGGTCGTGCTCTCCGCCGACGGTCTGCGCATGGCCCAGTACGGCACGGACGACGACACGGCGGACCGGCTCGCCGCCGCCTGCGCCGGCCTGCAGTCGCTGGCCGGCGCGGTCGCCACCGAACTCCCCGGCAGCGACGGCCGGATGCGGCTGGTGGTCATCGAGATGAACGGCGGCTTCTTCTACCTGATGGCGGCGGGCACCGGCGCGTACCTCGCCGTGCTCGCCGACGAGGGCGTCGACGCCGGGCTGATGGGTCAGCGCATGCGCGACCTCGTACTGCGGATCGGAGAGCACCTGAGCAGTCCGCCGCGCCGGGACGCCGAGTGAGCGACGCGGGCGGCGGAGGCGGCGCCACCGGCGCGGACTGGGAGGAGACGAGCCCCGAGCGGCTGTACGTCATCACGGGCGGCCGCAGCGGAGCCTCCGCGGCCGCCGCGGCCCTCGACCTGGTCACGCTGATCGTGGCCAGGTCCGGCGCGCGGCCCGGGATGCAGCCGGAGCACGCGGCGATCGTCCAGCTGTGCCAGGCACCGCTGTCGGTCGCCGAGATCTCCGCGTACCTGGGCCTCCCGGTCAGTGTCGTCACCGTCCTGCTCGGCGACCTCATCGCCGACAACCGGGTCGTCGCCCGCGCCCCCGTCCCACCCGCCCGACTCCCCGACCGCGCGTTGATTGAGGCAGTGATCGATGGACTTCAAAAGCTCTGAGCAGTACGGCTCTGAGCAGGCAGGCGCGCCGGTGGCGCGCGGGCCGCGGAGCGAGGACGTGCTGCCCGCGACGGCCACCACCGCCGTGAAGGTGGTCATCGTGGGCGGCTTCGGCGTCGGCAAGACGACGCTGGTCGGCTCGGTGAGCGAGATCCGGCCGCTGACGACCGAGGAGACGATGACGCAGGCCGGGGTCGGCGTCGACGACACCTCCGGGGTCGACGGCAAGACGTCGACGACGGTCGCCATGGACTTCGGCCGCATCAGCATCAACGACCAGTTGGTGCTCTACCTGTTCGGCACGCCGGGCCAGGAGCGCTTCTGGTTCCTGTGGCGCGGCCTGTTCGAGGGCGCGCTGGGCGCCGTGGTTCTGGTGGACACGCGCCGCCTGGAGGTCAGCTTCGACGTGATCGGGCGGCTGGAGGAGCGCGGGGTGCCGTTCGTGGTGGCCGTCAACTCCTTCCCGGACGCGCCGACGTACCCGGTGGAGGAGCTGCGCACGGCGCTGGACCTGCCGTATTCGGTGCCGATCCTGCCGTGCGACGCGCGCGAACGCGGCTCCGCCAAGGACGTCCTGATGACGCTGATGCGCTACCTCCAGACCCTCGCCACGACGCAGGAGGCGTCATGACCACGCCGCACCCCCACACCACCGACACCACCGGCTCCTTCCCGGCCCCGCCGCCGGGCTGCCCGGCGCACGGCATGGCCCCTGATCAGCTGCACCGACTGTACGGCCCGGTCGCCGAGGCCGACCCGAGCGCCCTGTACGAAGCGCTCCGAAAGGAGCACGGCCCGGTGGCGCCGGTGCTCCTCCATGGCGACTTGCCGGCGTGGCTGGTGCTGGGGCACCGGGAGAACCTCGAGGTGATGCGCTCGCCGTCGCGGTTCTCGAACGACTCGCGGCTGTGGCGCATGTTCCGGGAGAACCGCGTACCCGCCGACTCCCCGCTTAGGCCCATGGTGGAATGGCAGCCGCTCTGCGTCTTCGCGGACGGCGAGGAGCACGACCGGCTGCGCTCGGCCGTACGGGACGGTCTGGACCAGTTCGACCGCCGGGGCATCCGCCGCTACGTCATCCGGTACACCAACCAGCTGGTCGACTCGTTCGCCGCGGCCGGGCAGGCCGATCTGATCGGTGACTTCGCCGAGAAGCTGCCCATGCTGGTGATGACGCAGCTCTTCGGCATGCCGGAGGAGTACGGGCCCCGCCTGGTGGACGCCGCCCTCGACCTGATGAAGGGCACGGAAACGGCCCTCGCCAGCAACGAGTTCGTGGTCACGACGCTGCGCACGCTCGCCGAGCGCAAGAAGACCGGTCCCGGGCACGACTTCGCGAGCCGGCTCATCGACCACCCCGCCGGGCTCTCCGACGACGAGGTACTGGAGCATCTGCGGCTGGTGCTCGTCGCCGCCAACGAGACCACGGTCAACCTGATCGGGAACACCCTGCGCCTGGTGCTCACGGACCGCCGGTTCCGCGCCAGCCTGGCGGGCGGTCACATGACGCTGCCGGACGCGCTGGAGCAGGTGCTGTGGGATGATCCGCCGCTGTCCGCGATCACGGGCCGGTGGGCGACGGGTGACACCGTCCTCGGTGGTCAGCGGATCCAGGCGGGCGACATGCTGCTGCTGGGGCTCGCGGCGGGGAACGTCGACCCGGCGATCCGACCGGATCCGACGACCCCCCTCCAGGGCAACCGGGCCCATCTGGCGTTCAGCAGCGGTCCGCACGAGTGCCCGGGGCAGGACATCGGCCGGGCCATCGCGGATACCGGGATCGACACCCTGCTGGCGAGGCTGCCGGATCTCCAGCTGGCCGTGGCGGAGGGCGAGTTGCGGTCGCGGGCGGCGTGGCTGTCGAAGCGGCTGGAGGCACTGCCCGTACGGTTCACGCCACCACAAGAGGCGCGGGAGGGTAACGGGAAGAAGCCCGCCGACTTCGCCTCCACCATGCCGGGCCCGCTTCCGGAAGCGGTGCCGGTCGCCGTACCGCCCACGGCTGAACGGGAGCGTCCGGCGCGGGTGCCGTGGTGGAAGTCGCTCTTCCAGCGAGGGCGATGACGACGTAAGAGCCGCCGTTTACCTGGGTGATTGTCCTATTGGATGATCGGAATCCGGTCACTACGATGCGTCAGAGTTGATCACTCTGAGGTGTGGGAGACGTGTGTGACGCCGGTGCCGGTAGAGCACACGTCGCCCTCTCCCCCCATGTCACAAGGGAGGCCGCAGTGGGCCCCGGGCTCATCGTTCCGCCGATCTACTCCCCCATTCCCCCGGCGATACACCCCCGCCACGCGGAGATAGACGTACAGACGGCCGCTTGGGCGGAAACGTTTCGCATCGGGTCCGAGGAGCTGCGCGGGCGCCTCGTACGCCAGGACATCGGCACGTTCTGCGCCCGCATCCTCCCCGAGGGCCGCGAGGAAGTGGTGTCCCTCCTCGCGGACTTCGTGCTGTGGCTCTTCGGCGTCGACGACGGACACTGCGAGGAGGGCGAGCTCGGCCACCGGCCGGGCGACCTCGCCGGACTCCTGCACCAGCTGCTCCGGGTCGCCCAGAACCCCGAGGCCCCCCTCCTCCAGGACGACCCCCTCGCCGCGGGCCTGCGCGACCTGCGCATGCGCGTCGACCGGTACGGCACCGCCGGGCAGGCGGCCCGCTGGGTGGACGCCCTGCGCGAGTACTTCTTCTCGGTCGTCTGGGAGGCGTCCCACCGCCGCGCGGGCACCGTGCCCGACCTGAACGACTACACCCTCATGCGCCTGTACGACGGAGCGACCTCCGTGGTGCTGCCCATGCTGGAGATGGGGTACGGCTACGAACTCCAGCCCCACGAACGGGACCACACGGCGGTGCGCGCCGCCGCCGAGATGGCGTCGTTCATCATCACCTGGGACAACGACATCTTCTCGTACCACAAGGAGAAGGCCGGTTCGGGCTACTACCTCAACGTCCTGCGCGTCCTGGAACACCACGAGAAGCTCACCCCGCAGGACGCCCTGACCACCGCCATCGCACAGCGGGACCGGGTGATGTGCCTGTTCCTGCGGCTCACCGAACACCTCTCCCGGAACGGGAGCCCGCAGCTGCGCCGGTACCTTGCGAGCCTGGCCAGCTTCATCCGGGGCGCCCAGGACTGGGGCATCAGCTCCGTGCGCTACACCACGCCGGACGACCCGGCGCACATGCCGTCGGTCTTCAGCGACCGGCCCACCGACGCCGGCACCGAACCGCTCGGCATCCCCGTGGTCGCCTGGTGGTGGAGCCTCCCGGCCGCCTCGACCCTCCCGCAGCAAAGGATTCTCCGGTGACAACCGCTGTGGCCTCCGTTCCCCGCGCCCCCGGCGCCGTCCCCCTCCTCGGACACGCCCTGAAGCTGTGGCGCGATCCCCTCGGCTTCCTCACCTCGCTGCGGGAGACCGGCGACCTGGTCCAGGTCAACCTCGGCACCATGCCCGTCTACATCGCCACGTCCGCCGAGCTCATCCACGAGGTGACGGTCCGACAGGCCCGCAGCTTCGAGAAGGGCAGGCTCTTCGACCGGCTGCGCCCGCTCGCGGGCAACGGCCTGGCCACGGCCGGTGGCGAGGTGCACCGCAAGCACCGCCGGCTGATCCAGCCCATGTTCCACCCGCAGCGCATCACCGCCTACGCCGAGATCATGAGCGACAACGCCCGTGCCCTGGCGGACTCCTGGACGGCCGGCCAGGAGATCGAGCTGGAGCAGGCGATGGCCGAGTACGCCATCGAGACGCTCGCCTCGACGCTGTTCTCCCTGGACATCGGGTTGCCCGCGGTGGAGGCTGTGCGCGAGAACCTGCCCGTCGTCCTGAAGAACATGCTGATACGGGCGGCCTCCCCCAAGTTCCTGGACCGGCTGCCCATCCGCGCCAACCGCGACTTCGACACGGCGGCCGCGACCCTGCGGAAGGTGATCGACGAAGTCGTCGCCACCACCCGGGAGACGGGGCCCACCGACCGCAACGACCTGCTGACCGTGCTGCTCGCCGCCCGCGACACCGAGACCGGCGAGTCGCTGACCGACACCGAGGTCAGGGACGAGCTGAGCACGATCCTCTTCGCCGGGGCGGAGACCACGGCGTCGACGCTCGCCTGGACCTTCCACGAACTGGCCCGCCACCCGGACGTCGAAAAGCAGCTGGTGGCCGAGATCGAGGAGGTCGTCGGTGACCGCCCGGTCGCCATCGAGGACGTCCCCCGGCTGGTCGCCGTCCGGCGGGTGCTCGACGAGGTGATCCGGCTGCACGGCGTCACCATGCTGATGCGCCGTACCACCGCCCCCGTCGAACTGGGCGGGCACAGCCTGCCCGTCGGCACCGAAGTGGCGTTCAGCCTCTACGCCATGCACCGGAGCCCGGATCTGTACGAGGAGCCCGAGCGGTTCGACCCCGACCGCTGGCTGCCGGAGCGCCGGGCGGAGATCCCGCGACAGGCGTACATCCCGTTCGGCGCGGGCAACCGCAAGTGCATCGGCGACGCCTTCGTCTGGACGGAGGCGACGATCGCGCTGGCCACGATCCTCGCCCGCTGGCAGCTGCGGCCCGTTCCCGGCCACACCCCTCGCGAGGTGGCCTCCGCGGTGGCCCACCCCGACCGCGTCCCCATGACGGTGCTCCCCCGCTGAGCCGAAGTACCGCCCCCGCGGCGGGCGTTCGCACGCCCGCCGCGTCGCGTAGGGTCGGCGGATGGAGACGACGCACCGGCCCGCCACCCGGGTCATATGCCTGGACGCCGCCCACCGCCTGCTGTTGATGCGCTGGCGTGATCCGCACTCCGGAAACCGGCTCTGGGAGCCGCCCGGCGGTGGGATCGAGTCCGGTGAGACGCCGCTCGTGGCGGCGCGGCGCGAGCTGGCCGAGGAGACCGGGCTCGACCCGGCGGCCGTCTTGGACCGGTCGGTGCCGGTCGACCGCGACACGTGGTGGAACGGCAGGCACCACACCGGCACGGAGCTCTTCTTCGTGGCCCGTTTCACCGAGGAGCGGCCCCCGTTGTCACGGTCCGGTCTGCTCCCCGCCGAACTGGCCAGCCTGGACACGCACGCCTGGGTCCCCTGGCCCGAGCTGGGAGCGTTGTCGGATCCCATCGAGCCGCCGCAGCTGCCGGACGTGCTGCGCGCCCTGGTGCCCGACGGCCCGTGGGGCGCGCCGGGCCGTCGGTGAGCGCCGCGGCCGGCCCTCAGCGCTTCCGGGTCAGGGCGCTCGGCCACCACGCCCTCGGGCCGGTGTCGATCACCAGCGCCGGCACCAGGAGGGACCGGACGACCAGGGTGTCGAGGAGGACGCCGAAGGCGACGATGAAGGCGATCTGCACCAGGAACGCCAAGGGGATGACCATCAGCGCGGCGAAGGTGGCCGCGAGGACGACGCCCGCCGAGGTGATGACGCCGCCGGTGGTCGTCAGGCCCCGCAGCACGCCCTGCCGGGTTCCGTGGGCGAGCGCCTCCTCCCGTACGCGTGACATCAGGAAGATGTTGTAGTCGACGCCCAGCGCCACCAGGAACACGAAGCCGTAGAGCGGCACCGAGGCGTCCGTTCCGCTGAAGCCGAGGAGGTTCTCGAAGACCAGCGCCGATACGCCGAGGGTCGCCAGGAAGTTGAGCGCGACCGTCGCGACCAGCAGCACCGGAACCAGCAGCGAGCGCAGGAGCGCCACCAGGATGAGCAGGATGATGCCCAGGACGACGGGCACGATGACCGACCGGTCCCGGGCGGCCGTCCGCTGCGTGTCGTACTGCTGCGCCGTGTAGCCGCCGACCAGGGCGTCCGCGTCCGGCACGGCGTGGACGCGCTCGCGCAGACGGTGGATCGTGTCCTTGGCGGCGTCGCCGTCCGCCGCGTCCGCCAGCGTGGCGTCGATGCGTACGCGCCCGTCGACGACCAGCGGCGGGCCGTCCGGCCGACCGGACGCCGAGCGGGTGGTTGCGGCGGCCACGCCCTCGGTGTCCCGCGCGGCGGCGACGACCTCCCCGGCGCGGTCCGCGCGCGCGATGATCATCGCGGGATTGCCGGAGCCGCCGGGGAAGTGCTCGCCGAGGGTGCGCTGGGCGGCCACGGACGGGGCGTCGTTGACGAAGATCTCGTCGAGGGGGACGCCCTTGGAGGACAGCCCGGGTGACAGCGCCGCGAAGAAGGTGAGGACCACGGCGGTGGAGACCCACACCCGCCGTGGCGCGCGGTCCACCAGCGCGGCGACGCGCCGCCACACACCGTGCCCCTCCACCGTGGCGTCCGACGGCTTGGGCCGGGAGGGCCAGAAGGCCGCGCGGCCCAGCAGGGCGAGCACCGCGGGGAGGAACGTCAGCACGGACAGGACCGCGCACACGATGCCGATGGCGCCGACCGGTCCCAGGGCGCGGTTGTTGGTGAGGTCGCTCGCCAGGAGGGCCAGCAGGCCCATCGCCACGGTGGCGGCGCTCGCGACCACGGCGCCGAACGAGCGGCGTACGGCGGCCCGTACGGAGGCGACGGGGTCCTTCCGTACCGCGAGCTCCTCGCGGAAGCGCGCGGTGACCAGCAGGGCGTAGTCGGTGGCGGCTCCGATGACCAGGATGGAGAGGATGCCCTGCACCTGCCCGTCCACCCGTACGAGGTCGCGTTGCGCCAGCGCGTAGACCACCGCGCACGCGAGTCCCAGCGCGAACACCGCCCCCAGGATGATCACCAGGGGGAGCAGCACGCTCCGGTAGACGAGCAGCAGGATCAGCAGCACGGCGATGAGCGCCACCCCGAGCAGCAGCCCGTCGATGCCGGCGAACGCGTCGGAGAGGTCGGCCTGGCTCGCGGCCGGCCCGGCGATGTGCACGGAGGTGCCGGGAACGGCCTCGGCCGCCTCGCGGACCTGGTCCAGTACGGCGGGCAGCTCGTCGCCGAGGTTCCGTTCCAGCGGCACGACCGCCTGCATCGCCTCGCCGTCCTCGGAGACCAGCGCGGGTGAGGGCCGCCCGCCGACGCCGGGGCGGCCGGCCAGTCCCTCGACCGCGCGGGCGGCGGCCTGCCGCTGCGCCGCGCCGACCTGTTCGCCCTCCGCCGTCCACACGACGATCGCGGGGACCGTCCCGGTCCGGTCGAACGCCTTCCCCGCCTCCAGTACGCGGGTGGACTCGGCGCTGCGCGGCAGGAACGCGGCCTGGTCCTTGGTGGACACCTCGCCCAGCTTGCCCGCGTAGGGGCCGAGGGTGCCGCCCACGCCCAGCCAGACGATCAGGAGGACGAGCGGGACCAGCCACCGGGGCCAGCGCGGTGTGTTTCTCATCGGAAGGAAAACCCCAGCCTGAAGGACCGGTTGAGAAAGTGTCTCAACCATCGATTATCTTGATGATGAAGAGATCATATGCTGAAGGCATGCGCAGTCCTGACACCCCTCCTTCCCCGGTTCCTTCGGACGATCCGACCGGCCTGCAGGCGTTCGCCGTACTGCTGCGCCAGATGAACGGCGAGTTCAACCGCATCGCCCAGGAGTTCGCACAGGCGCAGGGGCTGCACCTGACGGATGTCCAGGCGCTGATCGCGGTCCTGGACGGCGACCGGGACGGCGACTCCGAGCCGATGACGCCCGGCAGGCTGCGCAAGCAGCTCAACCTCACCTCCGGCGCCATGACCGCGTGCCTGGACCGGCTGGAGAAGGCGGGCCACCTCCGGCGCGTGAGGGCCGCCGACGACCGCAGGGTGGTGCACCTGCACTACGCCGAGGCGGGCAGGCGCCTCGCCCAGGACTACTTCCGGCCCCTCGCCCAGGGCACGGACGCGGCGCGCGGCCGCTTCACCCGCGAGGAGCTGGGGGTGGTCGTACGGTTCCTGGCCGAACTCAACCGCCAACTCGCCGCGCTGCGCAGCTGAGGGCGTAGGACGGGCCGCCGCCGGGGTACCTCTGTCCCGTACGGTCCCCGGCGCCGCCGCGTCCGAGGGTCTGGTCCGAGCCGTCGAACAGGGGAAAGACTGTGGCCACCGAAGCCAGTGCGGACTCCCTCCCGGACACACCCGGAGCCGGGCGACCGGTCCCCGAAGCCGAGCCGGAGCTGGTGGAACGGTGGCGCTCCCGAGGGGGCGAGCTGGTCGACCTCCTGACCGACGTGCGCGAGCGGCTCGGTGGCGTCGCGGCGTTCCGCATCGGCCCGGCGCCCACGGTCCTCGTCACCGGGCCCGCGGCGGTCCAGCACGTCCTCGCCCACCACCCGGACGCCTACGTCAAGCGCTCCCACCGCGCCCGCCTGCTCGTCGGCGACGGGGTGCTCTCCGCCAGCGGCGAGGCGTGGAAGCGCCAGCGCCGCGTGCTCCAGGCGCAGTTCACCGGCACCGGCATGCGGCGCTACGAGGCGCGCATCACCGGCGCCGCCAGGACGACCGCCGGGCGCTGGGCGGAGTACGCCCGTACCGGCCGGACCTTCGACGTCCGGCGGGAGATGCACCGCTTCGCCCTCGACTCGATCTGGCGCTCGCTCACGGGGTACGCCCTCGACGACGAGACCGAGGACCGGCTGGTCTCGGTGACGGCCGTGGTCGCCGCCCTGCCGACCCTGCCCTCCGACGCCGCCGACGCCCGGGAGGCCGTCGCCGCCGACCTCGCGCGGATCGACGCGGTCGCGGGGTGCGCCATCGAGGCCGCCCGCCGCGGGGTTTCCGGGCCCGACGGGCCGGGCCTGCTGCGCGTCCTGCTCGACGCGGCCGGCGAGCACCCGGAGTACACCGAAGCACTGGTCCGCGACGAGCTGGTCACCCTGCTCGTGGCCGGGCACGAGACCACCGCCACCACCCTGACCTGGCTCTACCTGCTGCTCGACCGCCACCCCGGCCACCGCGAGCAGGCCCTCGCCGCCGGGGCGGAGGGGTCGGCGCCACGCCGCCGCGCGATCCAGGCCCTGATCCACGAGACGCTGCGGCTCTACCCGTCCGCCTGGATCCTGCCGCGCCACGCGGCCCGGGCGGACACCCTGACCGGTTACGCCGTCGAGGCGGGCACCGACCTCCTGGTCTGCCCCTACCTCACGCACCGGGACCCCGCTCTGTGGCCGGACCCGGAGCGGTTCGACCCCCGGCGCTTCACCACACCCGACGGCCGGCCGACCCGGCCGGGCTCCTACCTCCCCTTCGGCCTCGGGCCCCGCGCCTGCCTCGGTGCGCAGTTCGCGCTGCGGGAGACGACCGTGCTGCTCGAGCACCTCCTTCCGGCCCATACCGTGGCCTTCGACTCCGTTCCCCCGAAGACGTCGTACGGCATCACCGTCCGGCCCGAAGGCCCCACTCCCGCGTCCCTGCGTACGCCGCGCACCTGACGGCCCGAGGTACCCGGCGGGATCTGAGTACGCGTGCTCAGGACCGCCGCTCCCGGCTCGCCGACGATGAGGGTCACATCGTCGAGACCGGGAGAACCACATGCTCAGCCGCCTCGCCCACGCCTTGGTGCCCACGGTCGGACGCCTGTCCGTGTCGTCCGACGCGGACGGGGGCGCCGGCGGCGGCGCCTGCCGCGGCGCTCATGGCGGCACCGGTGCCGCCATCGCGCCGGGAAGCATCGTGGCGGCGAACCACACCTCGCTCGCCGACCCCGCCATCGTGCTGGCGGCGCTGCGCCGGCTCGGGGCCGAGCCGGTGGTCATGGCGGCCGCCGGGCTGTGGCGCGTACCGTTCCTCGGCGGCGCGCTCGCCCGTGAGGGTCACATCCCGGTGCACCGCGGGGACCGGCGGGCCGCGCGGGCACTGGACCTCGCCGCCGCCGCGCTGGACGAAGGGCGTGTGGTCCTCATCTACCCCGAGGGCGGCATCCCGCCGCGCGCGGGCGCCGCGGAAGCCGCGCCGGCCGCCTTCCGCAGCGGGTTGGCGCGGCTCGCCGAACGCACCGGCGCGCCCGTCGTGCCGGTCGGGCAGGCCGGGGCGCGCCGGGTCATGTCGGGGAGCGGGGCCAAGCAGCTGGCGGGCGTGCTCACGGCGCCGGTCCGCCGCCCCGCCCTGCACGTCCATGTCGGGGCGCCGATCGTGCTGACGGGCGACCGCGCCGCGCGTACGGCGCAGGCGCACGACGCGGTCACGGAAGCCTGGCGCACCGCGGCCGCCCGTCTCGGCGAGCTGGCCGCGCTCACCGTACTCGCCGCGTAGCGGCTCTCGGCGGGGCTACTTCAGGTAGGGCCCGGCCGTCCCGATCCTCCCCGGGCCGCCCAGGACGTAGACGCGCAGGTTGCCCTTGCCGGGGGCCGCCACGGTCAGCCTGCCGTCGGTGACGACACGGGTGTCGCCGGTCACCGCGTCGGTGTAGGTGCCGTTGGGGATGCCCGTGTAGGTGGCGCCGTGGGTGACGGTGACGAGGGCGAAGCTGTCGGTCGTACCGCTGGTGTAGCGGCGCTTGAAGGCCATCTCGCCGGTGATGCCCTGGGTGGAGTACTGGCCCGTCTGGAGGGCGGGGACGGCCCGGCGGATCTGGTTCAGCCGCTGTACGTGCTTGACCAGGGGCTGTTCCAGCGTGGTGGCGGCGGCGCCGGTGGCGGAGGCCACCTGGGAGAAGTCCGACGCCTTCACGTCACCGGTGATGTGGTCGCCGAAGTAGGCCCGGCCGGTGGTGGCGAGCGGGCAGGCCGGACCGCAGTCGATCTTCTTGCCCTTCCGGAACTCGATCTCCGAGCCGTAGTAGAGCGTCGGGATGCCGCGGAAGGTCCACATCAGCGACATGTTCTCCGCCCAGGCGTCGGTGCCCCCGGCATAGCGTTCGGCGCCCTTGTTGGGTCCGTAGTCGTGGCTGTCGACGTACACGACGTTGTAGGTGGCGTCGTCGTAGCTGTCGTCGGAGTCCTTGCCGTTGTGGAAGGCGTTGAGGGCGTCGCCGAAGTTCATGTGCATGCGCATGTCGATGACGTGCATGCCGGAGGACCGGCTGTGGTCGGGGGTCCGGTAGGTGTTGCCGTCGAGGAAGGCGTTGGCGGAGGTGGGCTGGCCCGTCGGCCCCGCCTGCTGTTCGTACGCGTACATCTCCAGCGCGGCCGCGGCGTCGTCGGCGCTGTACTCCTTGCGCTCCTTCCAAGTGAAGAACTGCGCGGAGTGGTTGACCGAGCCGCGGTTCCACTTGTCGTTGACGAAGGCGGCCACCTCGCCGAAGACGAAGAAGTTCTTCGCGGCCTCGGCGCCGTGCCGCTGCGTGACGCGTTCCTGGATGGCGGGCAGGAAGCGGCGGTTCCAGGTGGTGCGCGGGATGTGGACGGCCGTGTCGACGCGGAAGCCGTCGACACCCATGTCGATGTACTTGTTGTAGGCGCCGATCAGGTAGTTCTGCACGCGCGCGTTCTCGGTGTCGAAGTCGGCGAGGTCCTCGTGCAGCCAGCACGAACGGGAGTCCTCGCCCTCCCAGTTGCCGATCCAGCAGCCGTGGTAGAGGTCCTTGGGGAACATGCCCGAGGTGGGGCTGGGCCACTGGCAGTTGTAGACGGTGTAGCCCTCGGCGCTCTTGCCGCCGGTGGGCCTGCCCCAGTTGACGCAGGTGTTGCCGGCCGGTTCCGCCGTGGACCACAGGTCGCCGTTGTAGTACGACTTGCCGCTCTTGGGCTCGACGGTCAGGCCGTCGTACTCGAAGCCGGCCTGCTTCTCGTCGTAGTACCAGCTCCACTGGGAGTCGCGCACGCCGTAGACGGTGGGGACGAACAGGCCCTTCGCGCCCCAGCGGGAGGAGTGGTTGTAGACCACGTCCTGGTAGATCTTCATGCCCTTGGCGTGGGCGGCGTTGATCAGGTCCTGGTAGGAGGCTCCGGCGGACTCCAGGCGGGGGTCGACCTGGTAGAAGTCCCAGCCGTGGTAGCCGTGGTAGTCGTAGTCGGAGCGGTTCAGGACCACCGGGGTGACCCAGACGGCGGAGAAGCCCAGCCCCTTGATGTAGTCGAGCTTCTGCACCAGACCCTTGAAGTCGCCGCGGAACATGGGGTCGTCGTTCGCCGCGTTGCCCGACTTCTCGTGCTGGCCGCCGCCGCGGTTGTTGGACGCGTCCCCGTCGTGGAAGCGGGCGGTGAGGACGAAGTAGATGGGGTCCTTGCGCGGATCGGTGCCCAGCGGCTTGCCGGGCGCGGGTGCCGCCGGCCTGTCGCCGGTGGTGGCCGTCGCGGCCGCCGAGGGGGCCGAGACGTTGCCGGCGGCGTCGACGGCCTTCACGGTGTAGGTGTACGCCGTCCTCTCCTCCAGGTTCGCGTCGGTGAGGACCGTGGAGCCGACGTCGGTCACCGCCGTGCCCCGGGTGCCTCCGGTGCGGGTGACCTGGTACCGGGTGACGCCCCGGTCATCGGTGGCCGGCTCCCACGTCAGCACCACGGAGACGCCGTCCGCCCGGGCGGTGACCTTGGTGGGCGCGGTGGGCGCCTGCGTGTCGGGCACCTCGGCGGCGCAGGGGTCCTTGGCGTCCTTGGTGACGGTGCCGTCGGCGACGGTCGTCACCCCGGCGGGCAGGGTGTAGTCGGCGCCCTTGTTGTTGTCCCAGACGCCGTTGCCGTTGTTGAACGCGGCCCTCATCGAGGTGGCCGCCCCCAGGTCGAGGGATGCCTTCCACCAGCCGGCGCACGCGGCCCGCATGCCGGTCCCGGGTACGGCGGTCCAACCGCCGCCCGCGGGCTGGTAGTGGATGTTGGCCGTCGTCCAGCCGAGTGTCCGGGTGGAGTAGTAGACGGTGGCGGTGTTGCCCGGCCCCGGGGTGGGCGAGGGGCCGGGGGCGGAGCCGGAGCAGGGGTCGGAGTGGGCGATCACGCCGTCCTTGACGGTGATGCCACCCGTTCCGAGGTCGTAGTTCTTGCCACCGTTGTTGTCCCATACGCCCGCGCCGTCGGTGAACGTGGCCTGGAGCCCCTGGGCCGTGCCGAGGGACACGGTGGCCTTCGCCCAGTCCGTGCAGGCGGCTTCCATCCGCTGACCGGGCACCGTCGTCCAGGCGCCGCCGTCGGGCGCGTAATGCAGGTGGTACCGCGTCCAGTTCCTGGTCTTCGTGAAGTAGAAGACCGTGGCCGTGTTGCCGGCCGTGGCCGCCGCGGGCGCGGGAGCGGGCGCGGGCGCGGGAGCGGTCGCGGGCGCGATGGCACCGGGCGGTACGGCGGACAGCAGGCCGAGGGCGGCGCCGGCGGCGAGCGCGGCGGCCCACGGCCGTCTCAGGAGCCGTGTGGGGGTGCGTTTCATGACGTCTCTCCAGGAAAGGTCGCGGCCGACGCCGCAGCGGTCGGCCGGGTCGCTCTTCCCTGACGCGCCTCAGGGGCCCGGTGCCGGGGCTGTGAAGCCCGGCACTGGAAGCATGAACGGAAAGTTTCTGAAAGCCCTTACTGCGACGGCAAGTTACTCCGCGACGGCGCCCGCGTAAAGAAGGTGAACGGAAAACGACCTCCGGGCCCGGACCCGCACCCGCACCCGCACCCGCACCCGCACCCGCGCCGAAGGCCGACCGGCCGTAGCAGCCGCGCCGCACCCGGCGCAATCCCCCGGCGGTCGGCATGCGGCCACCGGACTGTGGGGGCCCGTGCCATACACCGTCGTACGAGGGCGACTTACGGTTCCGCTCACCCGGGCCGCCCGCGGCCGATCGCGGCGCGGGCCGCCCGGGGCATCGCATGCCATCGAGGAGCCGCCATGCACACCCCTCTCCCCCACGCATCCCACACACCCCACCCGCCCCTCTCACCCCAGGCGCCGCTGCGCGCGGCCCAGCGCCTGTGGGCCGGCGTGGCCGTCCTGGTCATGGCGGTCGCCGCGGTACTGACCGGGCCGGTCCCCGCCGCCGGCGCCGCAGCCGTCCCGCTCACCCCGGTCACCGGCTTCGGGACCAACCCCGGGCAGCTGTCGATGTACGTCCACCGCCCCGCGTCCCTGCCCGCCAACCCTCCCCTGGTGGTGGCGCTGCACGGCTGCACGCAGGGCGCGCAGGCGTACGCGGACCACTCCGGGCTTCCCGAACTCGCCGCCCGCGCCGGGTTCCTGCTCGTCCTCGCGGAGCAGTCGTCGGCCAACAACGCCAACAAGTGCTTCAACTGGTTCCAGACCTCGGACAGCCGGCGCGGCCAGGGCGAAGCCGCGTCGATCCGTCAGATGGTCGCGCACGCCGTCGCGTCGTACGGCGCCGATCCGAAGCGGGTGTACGTCACGGGGCTGTCCGCCGGGGGCGCGATGACGTCCGTCCTGCTCGCCGCCTACCCGGACGTCTTCGCCGCCGGGGCCGTCGTCGCGGGGCTGCCGTACGACTGCGCCCGGGACGTGGCGTCCGCGTACTCCTGCATGAACCCCGGTGTGGACCTGACGCCCGCCCAGTGGGCGCAACGCGTGCGCGACGCCCACCCCGCGTGGACCGGGCCGTGGCCGCGCGTCGCGGTCTGGCACGGAGACCGGGACACGACGGTCGTGCCGCGCAACGCGGACGAGCTGCGCGACCAGTGGACCGCCGTGCACGGGCTGGGACAGACCCCCACCCGTACGTCCCTGATCGGCACCAACGCGACGCGCCACGAGGAGTACGCGGCGGCCGACGGGTCCGTCACCGTCGAGGTGAACCGGGTTCCGGGCATCGGCCACGGCACGCCCGTCGATCCGGGTACCGGGGAGCGGCAGTGCGGCTCGACGTCGGCCGCGTACTTCCTCGACTCGATCTGCTCCAGCCACTGGATCGCGGCGTTCTTCGGCCTGACGGACGCGGGCGGCGGGACGCCCCCGCCGGACCCCGGCCCCGGCCCCGGTCCCGGCCCGGACCCGGTGCCCGCATCGTGCTGGACGAGCAGCAACTACCAGCACGTCCAGGCCGGTCGCGCCACGACGAACGGCGGCTACGCCTTCGCAAAGGGCTCGCAGCAGAACATGGGCCTGTACAACACCTTCGTCACGCACACCCTGAAGGAGTCGCCGACCGGCTGGTACAGCCTCGCCGACGGCGCCTGCCCCTGAGGCCCCGGCCCCGGCCCCGGTCCTCCTTGATCGAGTGGTGACGCCTCCGCCCCGGTCGTACCGTCGAATGGGTGAACGGCAAGCCACTGACCTCAGGGACCGAGTCCGCCGCCGCCCGTCGACGTGGCGGCGGCAAGGGCATGGCGCTCCTCGTCATCGCGTCGTGCCAGCTGATGGTGGTGCTCGACATCACGATCGTGAACATCGCGCTGCCGCACATCCAGCGTTCGCTGGAGTTCTCGACGACGAACCTGTCGTGGGTGGTCAACGCGTACACGCTCACCTTCGGCGGCCTGCTGCTGCTCGGCGGCCGCGCGGGCGACATCCTCGGCCGGCGGCGGGTGTTCGTCTTCGGCGTGCTGCTGTTCGTCCTCGCCTCACTGCTGGGCGGACTGGCCCAGAACGGCGGGCAGTTGCTGGCCGCGCGGGCGCTGCAGGGCGTCGGCGGGGCCATCTCCTCGCCGACCTCGCTCGCCCTGATCAGTACGACCTTCGAGGAGGGCCGGGAGCGCAACCGGGCCTTCGGCGTCTTCGCCGCGGTGTCGGCGGGCGGCGGGGCCATCGGCCTGCTGGCGGGCGGCATGCTCGTCTCGTGGCTCGACTGGCGCTGGGTGTTCTTCGTCAACGTGCCGATCGGGCTGCTCATCGTCCTGGCCACTCCCCGCTGGATCCGCGAGTCCGAGCGCCATCCCGGCAACTTCGACGTCACGGGCGCGCTGAGCTCGACGCTCGGCATGGTGCTGCTGGTGTACGGGTTCATCCGCGCCGCTCAGGACGGCTGGGGCGACGGGCTGACCGTGGCGTCGTTCGCCGCCGCGGTGGTGGCCCTGGTGGTCTTCGTCCTCGTGGAGCGGCGGTCGCGGCAGCCGATCACGCCGCTGCACATGTTCGCCGACCGCAACCGGGCGGGCACGTACGGGATCATGCTGAGCCTCGCCGCCGCCATCTTCGGCATGTTCTTCTTCCTGACGCTCTTCGTGCAGAACGTCCTCGACTTCAGCCCGCTGGCGGCCGGGCTGGCGTTCCTGCCCATCAGCGCGATCATCGCGGTCGGCGCGGGCGTCGCCTCGCAGCTGCTGCCGAAGTACGGACCGAAGCCGTTCATGGTGGTCGGCGCGCTGCTGTGTGCGGCGGGGCTGGCCTGGCTGACGCTGACCGACGTGCACTCCACCTACCTGGGCAGCGTCCTGGGGCCGATGCTCGTCTTCGGCATGGGCATGGGGATGCAGTTCGTGTCGCTGACGCTGATGGCGCTGTCGAACGTGCCCGTCCACGAGTCGGGGGCGGCGTCCGGGCTGCTCAACGCCACCCAGCAGGTGGGCGGTTCCCTCGGTCTGTCCATCCTGGTGACGATGTTCGGCACGGCCAGCTCCAACGAGGCGAACCGGCAGATCCCGGCGTACCTGGCCCAGGCGACGCCCGCGGAGCGGCTGCGTTTCCAGCGCACGCACGAGCTGCCGCCGCCGTGGGCCGACCAGGTGCTGACGTCCGGCGTCTCGGCGGCGTTCATCCTGGCGGCGGTGTTCACGGTGGTCGCCGCGCTGATCGCCGTCCTGGTCATCCAGGTGCGACCGTCGGATCTGGAACGCCTCCAAGGCGGCGTGGGCCCCGGACAGCTGTGAGGTTCAGCCCCGTTCGGCCCCGCTCAGCCCCCGGGGACGCGTACGGTCTCCACCCAGGCGGGCGGCTCGGGGGCGTCCGCGCCGATGAGGGCGGCGATCAGGCGGCAGGAGGGCGTCTCGTCGGGCCAGGGGGTGAAGCCGTCGGTGAGGACGATGACGATGTTCGGCCGGTCGGGCGCGGCGAGCGCGCTCGCGATGCCGACGCGCATGTCGGTGCCCCCACCGCCGCCGAGGGCGATCTGGTCGGTGGACGTCACCCGCGAGACGGCGTGCACGTCGGCGTCGCAGGCGAGCACGGTGACGCGGTTGCCGCGTACGCCGACCTCCCGCAGCACGCCGGTGATCTCCGCGAGCGCGGCGGCGAGGTCGTCGTCGCCCATCGAGCCCGAGGTGTCGATGACGACGGCGACGCGCGGCAGCGGGCGGCGCAGGCTCGGCAGGACGACCCCGCGCAGGGCGGGGGTGCGGCGCGAGGGGCGGCGGTAGGTGTAGTCGACGGCGCCGCCCGCCCAGGCGGCCGCTTCGCGCACCGCTCCCCGCAGGGCCTGGCGCCAGTCGACGGTGGGCTCCAGGACCTCGTCGGCCCAGCGCTGCCAGCCGGCGGGCAGGGTGCCGCGGCTGCGCCGGTGGGCGCGCATGGCCTCGGCGGTGTGCCGCCGCAGCGCCTGCGCCTCGGCCTCGCCGAGCCGCGCGGGGCTGCCGTCGGTGCCGGGCAGCTCCCAGGGCAGCGGCTTGCCGTGAGCGCCGGAGCCGCAGTCGTGCGTGCGGACGTCGGGCGGCAGCGTCGTCACGTACTCCTCGAAGAGCCTGCCCGTCGGCAGGCCGAAGAGCCGGGGCTCCATGCGGCCGGCCGGGAGCGGGAGGCCGTCGGCGAGGAGGTCGTCGTTGATCTCGCAGTCCTGGGCGACGTTGACGCGGTGGTGGTCGCGCTGGTCGGCGGCGGGGAGCCGGCCCGCCCGGCCGTGGTGGTCGCGCAGCAGGTGGGCCACCTCGTGGATCCAGACGGCGGCGAGTTCCGCGACGGGCGTCGCCTCCACGAAGGCGGGCGACACGTAGCACCGCCAGTGCCGGTCCACGCCCATGGTGGGTACGTCGCGGCTGGGCACGACCGTCAGCGCGTAGAGCGCGGAGGCGAGGTAGGGGCGGTCGCTCGCGGCCCGGTAGCGGGCGGCGAGCAGCTTCGTCGTGTCCAGGCGCGGCGCGGCCACGTCGGGGGCCTCAGCCGCTGCCGGGCAGGGCGCCGGACAGCTGGAGCAGGTCCAGGAAGCCGTCGATGCCGGGCGGTACGGGCCAGGCGGTGTCCCGCAGGGCCGCGAGGTCCACGGCGGCACGGGCCGCCACGTCGGGCACGCCCGCGTCGACCGCCTTCGCCAGCACGGCCCAGCCGGCCTCCCAGCGCTCGCGGGTGAGGTCGCTCTGGATGGCGGACACGATCGCGATGAGGAAGGCGAGCTGCCGGTCGCCGCGGCCCGGCAGGGAGAAGGCGTCCGGGTCGGCGAGGACCCGGTCGGGGTCGGGCAGGTCGAGGTGCTCCAGGTACGACAGCAGCTCGATGCCCGCGCCGTCGCCGACCGCGCCGGTGAGCGCCGCCGCCACCGCCTCGCGCCCGGCGCCGGTGGCGTACCCTGCGGCGAGCAGCCGCAGCGCCATCTCCCAGGTGCGGGGCGACGGCCAGGCCCGGCCCCGGGCCTCGGCGTCGCCGGGGATGTGGTGGGCGAGGCCCGGGCGGGCGGTGAGGAAGCCGGAAATCGCGCCGCGGGCGCGCGCGACCGCGCCCGGCGCCTTGGCGGGGTCGACGACGGGAACGGTCATCGCCGGCCACGTCCCGGCCATGCCGCGGGCCACGGTGCGCGGGTCGTGCGTCCAGTGGAGGTGGACGAAGCGGTTGGCCAGCGGCGGGCTGAGGTGCCAGCCGTCGGCGGCGCTGGAGGGCGGGTTGGCGGCGGCGACGATGCGTACCGACTCGGGCAGGACCAGGCTGCCGACGCGGCGTTCGAGGACGACGCGCAGGAGCGCGGCCTGCACGGCGGGCGGCGCGGAGGACAGCTCGTCGAAGAACAGCAGCCCGCGCCCTGCCTTGGCGAGCCGCACGGCCCAGTCGGGCGGGGCCATGGGAACGCCGGTGGTGGCGGGGTCGTCGCCGACGATGGGCAGGCCGGCGAAGTCGGACGGCTCGTGGACGCTGGCGATGACGGTCTCCAGCGGGAGGCCGAGACCGGCGGCGAGCTGCTCCAGTCCGGCCGACTTGCCGATGCCGGGCTCGCCCCACAGCAGGACGGGCTGGTTGGCCGTCACCGCGAGGGCGAGGGCCTCCAGTTGGGGGTTGGCGGAGGGCTCGGTGCGGGTGGCGCTCAGCCTGCGGTTGAGCGCGTCGGCGGCGGCGAGGGGGTCGGCGGCGCGGCGCGGCACGCCGTCGGCGCCCGGGGCGCGGCCCGGGACCCGGTCCGTGACGGGGCGGTCCGTGGCGCGGTGGGCCTCGTGGTAGTCCGTGCGGCCGGCCTCACGGCCGGTGGTGCGGTCGGTGGTGCTCACCAGTCCTCGATCTCCTCGCCGTCGAAGTCCTCCCACCAGTCGGCGCCGAGGCCGGGGTGCTCCTCCTCCAGCCGCTCCTTGAGGAACGCCAGGTCGGCCCGCTGGTACTGCATGATGAACTGCTCCACCGACAGCTCCATGCTGTCGACGACGTCGAGGCGGGCCCCGGCGTCGACGAGCGCCTGCACCAGGGCGGGCGACCCGCGCTCCACCACCGCCGTGAGCAGGGGCGTGCGGTCCAGCAGCTCCCGTGCCTCCAGGTCGACGCCCGCCGCCAGCAGCCGGGGCAGCAGCGTCTCGTGGTCGAGGTGCGGCAGCATGTGCAGGAGCGTGCGCCTGCCGCCGTCGCGCACCTTGGGGTCGACGCCCGCGTCGAGGAGCTCCAGGACGCCCGGGGTGTCGCCGTGCTGGGCCCGCAGGAACAACTCCTGCCGCTGGGCGCGCAGGGCCCGGGGCAGGCGGCCCTCGCCGGACGTCCACACCTGCTGCGCGGCGAAGCAGCCCGCGACGGCGCCGCCGAAGGCGCGCAGGGCGCGTTCGCGCTGCCGCTCCTCCTCGGTGTGCGGCATGCTCAGCTCCCCGTCGCGGGAGACCACTTGGTGCCACTCGCCACGGCACCGGACCCGTACGGGCTCGGGGGCGGTCGGGCCGGGCGGTCCGACGGGGCCGTCCGCCGGCGGCAGGCCGGGCAGCAGGGACGCGGCGACCAGCGGGTGCAGGTGCCGGGGTTCGACGCCGCCGGCCCGCAGCAGGGCGATGTCGGCGGGCAGGCGCCACAGGGCCTCGGGCAGCTTCGGGAGGTCTCCGGGACCGTATCGGGGACGCTCGGCGACGCTCACCCGCAGGCCGCCGTCGGGCGTGAGCTCCAGGTGCACCGCGCTGCTCCAGCCGTGGAGGATCTGGAGGCGGTCGGTGCCGAGCGCGTCGGCGAGCCCGCGTGCCTCGGGCTTCAGCCGCGCGAGGTTGAGCGGAAGGCCGGCCAGGACCCCTACGGGATTGATGGCGGACCGGTAGTTCTTCGTGGGCGGCGGAGTCAGGTCCAGCTCGATGCCCGCGGCGGCGAAGGCGTCCTCCAGGTCACCCGCCGTGTGGTGCAGGACGAGCCACTCGGTGCGGGCCGCCGGGTCGTCGGGGCCCGGGTCGGTCGCGGGCAGTTCGGCGGTGGTGCGGGGCGTGCCGTCGGGGTGGAGGAACGGCGCCCGGTCGGGGCCGCCGCCGCAGCGCTCGCGCAGGTCGGCGGCGTACCGCGCGTCCCACAGGTGCCGTGCGGTCGTCCAGTCCACGAGGGTGGCGCCGTCGGGCACGGGCCTCAGCCGCAGGGTGAGCCGCTGCGGCCCGTAGGCCATGGCGGGCGTGGTGATCTGGAGGTGCGGTACGTCGGGGAGTTCGGGCGCGCCGTGGCGGGAGAGGAGGACGGTCAGGCCCGCCTCGAGGGTCGTGCGTCCGCCGAGCAGCCGGGGCAGGTGCCAGCGCAGCAGGTCCGGCGCGAGGTGGCGCAGGTCCTCCTCGACGGCGGCGGCGACGTCGGCGCCGTACGCGGCGGCGGCCTCGGCGAGGTCGAAGGCGACGCGGACGTTGGCCGTCGCGCAGGCGGCGGCCCAGTCGCCGGCCAGGCGGTGCTCGGTGGCGCGCTCGATCATCCACCGGGGTACGGCGTAGCGGCGGATGCCCCGCCAGGAGGCCGCCTCGTCGGCCGCGAGGGCGATCACCGGTAGACGCTCCCTATCGCTCGCAGGTCGGGGTGGGTGCGGGCGGCGGGCCGCAGGCGCGCGGCGAAGGAACGCTTCACCTTGCGCGGCAGGCCGGGGCCCAGGCCGACGTACTCCAGCGGGGTGTGGTCGGGTACGGCGGCGAGCAGGGTCTTGGCGCCCCGGCCGGTGAGGCCAGTGTGGCCGAGCTCCAGGCGGCGCAGGGGGCTGCCGGGCAGGGCGGCGGCGAGGGCGCGTACGCCGTCGTCGCCGGTGGCGTTGGCGGGGGCGCCGAGGCTGCGCTCGGAGCGGGGGCGGCCGAGGTCGAGGGACTCGATGGAGCCGAGCGCGTCGGCGAGGGCGCGCGCTCCGGCGGGGCCGATGCCGTTGCCGCCGAGGCCCAGGTGGACGGGGCTGGTCGCGTCGGCGGCGGCCGCGGCGAGGACGGCGGCGCCCTCGTCGCCGAGGTGGTTGGCGGGCAGGTACAGCTCCCGTACGCCCGCGTCGCGGATGAGTGCGGCGAGCAGCGGGGCGGCGTCGGCGGTCAGGCCGTTGCCGCCGAGGAAGAGGCGCTCCACGGGCCGGGGCCGCTCGGTGAGGGCGTCGAGCAGGGCGCGCAGGCCGTCGGTGGTGAGGCCGGTGTTGACGAGGTCGAGGGTGCGCAGCGCGGTGTTGCGCCGGAGCATGGCGGCGAGCGCGCGGGCGCCGTCGTCGCCGACCGGGTTGCGCTTGAGCCAGAGGGCGCGGACGCCCGTGTCCGCGGCCAGGCGGTCGGCGAGCGCGGCGGCGCCCTGGGGGCCGATGCGGTTGCAGCCGAGGTAGAGGGTGTGCAGGCCGTGGGACCCGTCGGCGAGCGCGTCGGCGACGGTGCGGGCGCCGTCGTCCCCGATGGAGTTGGTGCCGAGCAGGATGTGCGCGGCGTGCGGGGACGAGGCCGCGACGGGCATCAGGCGGGCGGCGCCCGCCGGTCCGAGTCCCTGCTTGCACAGGTCGACGCGGCCGTCCGCGCGTACGGTGCCGAGCGGGAAGGTCTCGTCGGTCTCGACGGGCCGCGCCGAGCGGAGCCGGTCGAGCACCGGTCCCAGGTCCGCCGGGTCGGCGAGGGGAATGTCCGGGTGCTCGATCGCGGGGCAGCGTACGGGCGTTGGCTGCGTCATCACCACTCCACCGGTCCCGCGCCGGGAGTCCGGGGCCCGGCGGAACCGGCATCGCCGTCCGCCCGCCGCTCCGGACGAACCGACGCCATCGACGTTCTTCCACGACTAACACGACTAAGGGTGGCAAGACCGGTCGGATTCGAACCGACGTCCTCCTGCTCGCTGCGTGGGCGCGACGACCTCTGCGCTACAGCCTTGCCGGGCGTGATCATAGCGCGTGTTGACGCGTACGCGATCACGGGGCGGGACCGGCCCGCCCCGGGGTTCCCGGGGGCGGGCCGGCGGCCGGAGGCCGGAGGCCGGACGGGGTCAGGCCGGGGTACCGGCGGTCTCCAGGGGCTGTCGTACGGCGATGGCGTTGACGCGCAGGTGGCACTGCGCGGTGTCGCCCACGCTCAGCGCCCGCAGCTTCTCCCCGCCCAGCCCCAGCGTCGCGTTGAGGCAGAGGGCGACGGCGTACAGGTGGTCGCCGGTCTCCTCGTCCTGGAGCGCGAACAGCACGTTGTAGTAGTAGCTCGTGCGGTCCTCGCCCTCCTCGTAGAAGGAGAGGTGCGTGCCCTCCTGCTCCCCCAGGCCGACGAAGGCGCCGGTGAACGCCTCCTCGACCTTCGCCCAGAAGCTCTCGTTGGCGAACGGCTGCCCCAGCGCCTGGCGCACGGCCTCGGTGAGGGAGAGCACCATGACGCTGACGGGTGCGGTCTCCTGGAGGCCCCAGCCGCGGATGATCTTCACGGTGGAGCCGTTCGGGATGGCGCTCGCCGCCCGGCTGATCTCCCCGAAGTCGAAGTTCACGGTCGCCGGGGCGATGGCGTGCTGGAACGCGCCCTCGATGCCCCGCGCCTGCTCCCGATGGGACGGCCCCACCTCGAAGACCGGCTTGAAGGTCGTCTTCTCCGCAGCGGGCTGTTCGGCCATGGCTGCTCCTCATGTGTCGTAAGGGGTCGCGCCGCAGCGAAGTATGCACCCCCGTCGGCGGTCCATCATCAGGGGCCCGGCGCCGCGTCGGATCGGACCGGCCTTGACATGGCATTCGCGGTGTTTTATCCAGATCGTGAGGAGGTGCGCTCCCCATGGCACGTGCAGTGGGTATCGACCTCGGTACGACGAACTCCGTGGTCAGCGTTCTGGAAGCCGGTGAGCCGACCGTCATCACCAACACCGAGGGCGCGAGGACCACGCCGTCGGTGGTCGCCTTCGCGAAGAACGGCGAGGTGCTGGTCGGCGAGGTGGCCAAGCGGCAGGCCGTCACCAACGTGGACCGGACCGCGCGTTCGGTCAAACGCCACGTGGGCGACGCGCACTGGCGGTTCCCGGAGCACGGCGACATCGACGGCAAGCGCTACACCGCGCAGGAGATCTCCGCACGCGTCCTGCAGAAGCTGAAGCGGGACGCGGAGGCGTACCTGGGCGAGGACGTGTCGGACGCGGTCGTCACGGTCCCGGCGTACTTCAACGACGCGCAGCGGACCGCCACCAAGGAGGCCGGCGCGATCGCGGGCCTGAACGTCCTGCGCATCATCAACGAGCCGACCGCCGCGGCGCTCGCCTACGGCCTGGACAAGGAGGACCAGACGATCCTCGTCTTCGACCTCGGGGGCGGCACCTTCGACGTGTCGCTGCTGGAGATCGGCGACGGCGTGGTGGAGGTGAAGGCCACCAACGGCGACACGCACCTCGGTGGTGACGACTGGGACCAGCGCGTCGTCGACCACCTGGTCAAGCAGTTCAAGAACGGTCACGGCATCGACCTGTCCAAGGACAAGATGGCCCTCCAGCGCCTCCGCGAGGCCGCCGAGAAGGCCAAGATCGAGCTGTCGGCCGCGACCGAGACGACGATCAACCTGCCCTACATCACGGCGTCCGCCGAGGGCCCGCTGCACCTGGACGAGAAGCTCACGCGCGCCCAGTTCCAGCAGCTCACCGCGGATCTGCTGGAGCGCTGCAAGACCCCCTTCCACAACGCGATCAAGGACGCGGGCATCAAGCTCTCCGACATCCACCACGTGATCATGGTGGGCGGTTCGACGCGTATGCCGGCGGTGACCGAGCTGGTCAGGGAGCTGACCGGGAAGGACCCGCACAAGGGTGTGAACCCGGACGAGGTCGTCGCGATCGGCGCCTCGCTCCAGGCCGGTGTCCTCAGGGGCGAGGTCAAGGACGTCCTGCTGCTCGACGTCACCCCGCTGTCCCTCGGCATCGAGACCAAGGGCGGCATCATGACCAAGCTCATCGAGCGCAACACCACGATCCCGACCAAGCGCTCGGAGATCTTCACGACGGCCGAGGACAACCAGCCGTCGGTGCAGATCCAGGTCTACCAGGGCGAGCGCGAGATCGCGGCGTACAACAAGAAGCTCGGCATGTTCGAGCTGACGGGCCTGCCGCCGGCCCCGCGCGGCGTCCCGCAGATCGAGGTCTCCTTCGACATCGACGCCAACGGCATCATGCACGTGACCGCCAAGGACCTGGGCACGGGCAAGGAGCAGAAGATGACCGTCACCGGCGGCTCCTCGCTGCCGAAGGACGACATCGACCGCATGATGCGCGAGGCGGAGCAGTACGCGGAGGAGGACCACCGCCGCCGCGAGGCCGCCGAGACCCGCAACCAGGGCGAGCAGCTCGTCTACCAGACCGAGAAGTTCCTCAAGGACAACGAGGACAAGGTCCCGGGCGAGGTGAAGACCGAGGTCGAGTCCGCGCTCGCCGAACTGAAGGAGAAGCTGAAGGGCGAGGACACCACGGAGATCCGCACCGCCACCGAGAAGGTCGCGGCCGTCTCCCAGAAGCTCGGCCAGGCCATGTACGCCGACGCCCAGGCCGCGGGCGGGGCCGCCGGTGCCGGTGAGGCTCCGGGCGCGGCCCAGGGCGGTGCGGACGACGTGGTCGACGCCGAGATCGTCGACGACGACAAGCCGAAGGGGGACACGGGGTGAACCGCCTGACCGACGTCTCCCGCGGCCCCGGCCCGCCGCTGATGATCACCGGTACGGGCCGGCGGCCCGACGCGCCCCGGGACAGCGCTCCCGCGTCCCGGCCTTCCGAGGGCCTCGCGGCGCTCCGGGACGCCGAACTCCAGGCGGCCCTGCGCGAACGCACGGCCGACCTCCAGCGACTGAAGGCCGAGTACGACAACTACCGCAAGCGCGTGCACCGTGACCGGGCCGCCGTCCACGAGATCGCGGTGGCCAACGTCCTCACCCGCCTCCTGCCGGTGCTCGACGCCCTCGACGCGGCCACCGACCAGGGCGAGGTGACCGGCGGCTTCCAGCGGGTCACGCGGGCGCTGGAAGCGGAGCTGACCGCGCTGGGCCTGCGGCCCGTGGGCGCGGTGGGCGACGCGTTCGACCCCGTGGTGCACGAGGCCGTCTCGTACCACCCGTGCGGCTGGTTCGACCTCCCCACGTGCACCGTCGTCCTGCGGCCGGGGTACGCGGTCGGCGACCATCTGCTGCGCCCGGCCCTGGTGGTCGTGGCGGGTCCGCCGCCGGGCCCGCGCGTGACCATCCGGTCCGGTCTCTGAGCGCCCCCCCGGGGGCGGACACGGGTCCGCCCCGGCCGGGCGGAATGCCTGGCCGGGGCGGAACACGCGGTACGCCGTGGGCGTCGCCTTGCGACGCCGAGGACGTCAGCCCAGGGTCGCGATCGCCTGGTTGAACGTCTCCGACGGGCGCATGACGGCGGCGCACTTGGCCGGGTCCGGGTGGTAGTAGCCACCGATCTCGACCGGCTTGCCCTGCACCGCGATCAGCTCGTCGACGATCTTCTGCTCGTTGTCGGTGAGCGTCTGGGCGAGCGGGGCGAACGCCTTCGCCAGCTCCGCGTCGTCGGTCTGCTTCGCCAGCTCCTGGGCCCAGTACAGGGCCAGGTAGAAGTGGCTGCCGCGGTTGTCGATGCCGCCGAGGCGGCGGGACGGCGACTTGTCCTCGTTGAGGAAGGTGCCGGTCGCGCGGTCGAGCGTGTCGGCGAGCACCTTGGCGCGGGCGTTGCCCGTGGTGTTCGCGAGGTGCTCGAAGCTGACCGCGAGGGCGAGGAACTCGCCCAGGCTGTCCCAGCGCAGGTAGTTCTCCTTGACCAGCTGCTGGACGTGCTTGGGCGCGGAGCCGCCGGCGCCCGTCTCGAACAGGCCGCCGCCGTTCATCAGCGGGACGACCGACAGCATCTTGGCGCTGGTGCCCAGCTCCAGGATGGGGAAGAGGTCCGTGAGGTAGTCACGGAGCACGTTGCCGGTGACGGAGATGGTGTTCTCGCCGCGGCGGATGCGCTCCAGGGAGAACTTCGTGGCCTCCACCGGGGACATGATCTCGATCTGCAGGCCCTCGGTGTCGTGCTCCGTGAGGTACTGCTTGACCTTGGCGATCAGCTGGGCGTCGTGCGCGCGGGTCTCGTCGAGCCAGAACACCGCCGGGTCGCCGGTGGCGCGGGCGCGGGTGACGGCGAGCTTGACCCAGTCCTTGATCGGCGCGTCCTTGGTCTGGCAGGCGCGGAAGATGTCGCCGGCCGAGACGGGCTGCTCCAGGACGACGTTGCCGGCCTGGTCGACGAGGCGGACGGTGCCGTTGCCGGCGATCTCGAAGGTCTTGTCGTGGCTGCCGTACTCCTCGGCCTTCTGCGCCATGAGGCCGACGTTCGGCACGGAGCCCATGGTCGACGGGTCGAAGGCGCCGTGGGCGCGGCAGTCGTCGATCACGGCCTGGTAGACGCCGGAGTAGCTGCTGTCCGGCAGGACCGCGAGGGTGTCGTGCTCCTGGCCGTCCGGGCCCCACATGTGGCCGGAGGTGCGGATCATGGCCGGCATGGAGGCGTCGACGATGACGTCGGACGGCACGTGCAGGTTGGTGATGCCCTTGTCGGAGTCGACCATCGCGAGCTCCGGGCCCTCGGCGAGCTCGGCCTCGAAGGACGCCTTGATCTCGGCACCCAGGTGCGGCACGCCGTCGAGGCCCTTGAGGATGGCGCCGAGACCGTCGTTCGGGGAGAGGCCGGCGGCGACCAGCGCCTCGCCGTACTTCGCGAACGTCTTCGGGAAGAAGGCGCGTACGACGTGACCGAAGACGATCGGGTCGGAGACCTTCATCATCGTGGCCTTCAGGTGCACGGAGAACAGCACACCCTCGGCCTTGGCGCGCTCGACCTGGGCCGAGAGGAACTCGCGCAGCGCGGCGGCGCGCATGACCGACGCGTCGACGACCTCGCCCGCGAGCACGGGGACCGACTCGCGCAGGACGGTGGTGGTGCCGTCCTCGCCGACGAACTCGATGCGCAGGGTGTCGTCCTGGGCGAGGACCGTGGACTTCTCGGTGGAGCGGAAGTCGTTCTGGCCCATGGTCGCGACGTTCGTCTTCGACTCGGGGCTCCACGCGCCCATGCGGTGCGGGTGGTTCTTCGCGTAGTTCTTGACCGACGCGGGAGCGCGGCGGTCGGAGTTGCCCTCGCGCAGGACGGGGTTGACCGCGCTGCCCTTGACCTTGTCGTAGCGGGCGCGGATCTCGCGCTCCTCGTCGGTCTTCGGGTCGTCCGGGTAGTCCGGGAGCGCGTAGCCCTGCTCGCGCAGCTCGGCGATGGCGGCCTTCAGCTGCGGGATGGACGCCGAGATGTTCGGCAGCTTGATGATGTTGGCCTCGGGGGTCTTGGCCAGGTCGCCCAGCTCGGCGAGGGCGTCGTCGATGCGCTGCCCCTCCTGCAGGTGCTCCGGGAAGACCGCGATGATCCGGCCCGCCAGGGAGATGTCACGCGTCTCCACGGTGACACCGGCCGTCGAGGCATACGCCTGCACCACGGGCAGGAACGAGTAGGTCGCCAGGGCCGGGGCCTCGTCAGTGTGCGTATAGATGATGGTCGAGTCAGTCACCGGGTGCTCCGCTCCACGTCTGCAACATTGCTCGACATCAAGATATCTCCTGATCGACCTGTTCTCGACAGGGGCCCGGGACCGGTGCGTGGCGGCGCGCCGCCGGAGGCGCATACCAGAAACCATCAAGGGAGGCAACGGCTCCATTTCTTTCCCTGGCTGGTTATGATCGGCATCCTTCTCGCTCGTCCCCACCGAAGCCGGACCCGGCCGTCCCCGAGCCCCTCCCCAGGGCTGTGCCGCACCCGGCTGCCGGCAGTCCCCGCCTTCTCCGCTCCGAGGACGGATGTCTCCCATAGAACCCGACGGTCCCCGCCCCCAGCCGAAGCCTCGTCGGCGGCGCCCCGTGCGCCTGCGCACCCTCCTCATCGCCCTCGCGGTGGTGCCCACCGTGGCGATGGGCACGCAGGTCGCCGTCACCGCGGACCGCCTGCTGGCCCAGTCGCACCACCTGCGCGCCGACGTGGCGGCCGGTGAGCGGATCGGCACCCCCCTGTTCGAGCTGATGGTCGAGATGCAGGCCGAGCGGGCGATGACCGCCGAGCGGTGGGCGGGCACCTCCCCGGCGGAGGCCGAGCTGCGCCGGCAGCGGGCGGCCACCGACCGGGCGGCGGAGGTGTTCCGCCGGGCCGCCACGGCGGACGGGGGCGCGCGCTCCGAGCAGGCCGACCGCCGGCTGCAGGAGGTGACGGAGGGTCTCGACGACCTGGGCGCCTACCGGGAACGCACCGACATCCGCAGCGGCACCGCCGACAGCGTGATCGTCTACTACAGCGGCGTGATCGGCCAGATGATCCGCTTCTACCAGGACGAGTTCAGCCACACCGAGGACGCCGAGCTGACGCTGGAGAGCCGGGTGGTCGTCACCATGTTCTCGGCGTCGGAGATGGTGGCGCGGCAGGACACGCTCCTCGCGCTGGCGGGCCCCTCCCGGGAGTTGAGCAACACCCGCTTCTCCGACTTCGTCAACGCCGTCGGCGCCCACCGCTATCTGTACGACACATGGGTCGTGCCGTACCTGGCACCCGACGAGAACGAGCTCTACGCGCAGCTCGTCGGTTCGGACGCCTGGCAGACCAAGGGCCGTATCGAGAACGCGGTCATGTCCGACCACAAGGACCTCGATTTCGGCGTGAAACTGCCCCGCGAGGTGAGCGGGTGGCGGGCCGCGCACGCGAAGTGGGCCCCGGAACTGAACGCGCTGAACGCCGAGCGTTCGCGGGCGCTGCTCGCCCACGCCAACGCCAAGGCGGACGAGCTGGAGACCGAGGTCACCTGGCTGATCGCGGGCAGCTCGGGCGCGCTGCTGCTGGTCGCGGCCGGTGTCGCGTTCACCACGCGTTCGGTGCTGCGGCGGCTGCGGCGGCTGCACGAGAGCACGGTGACCGTCGCCGAGCGGACGCTGCCGGACGTCGTGGCCCGGCTCCAGCGCGGCCGGCCGGTCGACGCCGACGCCCTGCCCCGGATCAGCGGGGACCAGGACGAAGTGGGGCGGATCAGCGACGCGTTCGCCCGGGTCGTCGAGGTCTCCGTGGACGGGCACCGGCAGCTGGCGGCGGAGCGCCACGGCTTCGGCATGTTCGCCTCGGGCATCGCCTCGCGCACCGGGAACCTGGTCAGCCGTCAGCTGACCCTGACCGAGGAGCTGCAGGACGCCTTCGGTCACGACGAGACCCTGCTGGCCCAGCTGATGCGGTCCGACCAGCTGACGGTCGGCATGCGGCGGCAGATCGAGAACCTGCTCATCCTGGCGGGCGGCGAGATCCCCGACCCGCACACCGAGCCCATGCGCGTCGCCGACCTGCTGCGCGAGGCGGCCGCCGAGGTCGAGGACTTCCGGCGGATCGAGCGGCAGGCGCTGGACGAGATCAGCGTGGAACCGCGGGTGATCAGCCAGATCAGCCACCTGCTGGCGGAGCTGCTGGACAACGCCACCCGGTTCTCCCCGCCGCGGTCGAAGGTCGTCATCCGGGCCGAACTCGTCGCCGACGGGCTGTCGGTCGAGATCGAGGACCGGGGGCCGCGCGTCACGCCGGCGGCGTACGAGGAGATGAACGGGCGCCTGCACTCGGCGCCGCCGTACGCCGTTCTCGCCGAGAACGCCCACCGGCTGGGCCTGTTCGTGGTCGGGCACCTCGCCGACCAGCTCGGGGCCCGGGTCACCCTGCGCAGGTCCGTGTACGGCGGCACGTCGGCGGTGGTGATCGTCCCGGCCGAGCACCTCGTCCCGACCGAACCCGAGCCCGGCCCCGGCCCCGTACGGCGGCCGGCGCCCGTGCCCGTGCCGCAGCGGCCCGAGCCGCGCCGCGCGGAGGAGCGCGTCGAGGAACGCGCCGAGGAGCGCAAGCCCGAGCTGGTGCTGCACGTCGGCGAGGCCGGCCTGCCGGTGCGCCGCAGACAGGACCGGCTCCCGGTGCGGGCGCAGAGCGCGTCCCAGGGCTCGGCCCGGGGCGCGTCCCAGGACCCGCCCGTGGACAGCGTGCCGGCGCCGCGGCAGGGCGGCGCCCGGCCCCCGCTGCCCGAGCGCGTACCCCAGACGCACATGGTCCAGCAGCTGCGCGAACCGCGCGCACCCGAAGCAACGGTCGCCCCCGACACGGCGACACCCGAGGAAGTGGCCGACGCCTGGTCGGACTACGAACACGGAACCCAGCAAGTCGAACAAGAGCTCCGACGGGATCAGCCATGACGACGGCATCGAACGACATGATCTACAGCGTCCTGGACAACAACCTGAGCCGGATCGCCGGCATCCAGGGCGCCGTGCTCCTCTCCAACGACGGCATCAAACTCAGCGCCTACCTGCTGGACCGGCCCCAGGCCGAGCGCGTCGCCGCGGCGGCCTCCGGCATCGCCGCCACGATGAAGGCGATCTCCCGGGAGATCGACGGCGGCCGGGTCATCCGCCAGCTGGTCGAGATGGACGACCGGTACCTGTGCATCGTCGGGTGCGGCGAGGGCAGCACCCTCATCGTCGTGACCTCCCGCAAGGCGCGACTGGGCGAGCTGGGCGGTGAGGCGGTGCGTACCGCCCAGGCCCTCGGCGAGTGGCTGGGCACACCGGAACGCACCCAGGCGCCCACATCGTCATGACGGACGAGCCGCAGGACGCGGGCCGCCGGCGGACGCGGCTGTACGCCCTCACCGACGGCCGTACGGCCGCTCCGCACACCGCCCTGACCATGGACACCACCATCACGGCGGCGGCCGCCGCGGACGCGCGGAGCGGCCTGCCCACGGAGTGGCAGGCCGTCCTGGCCATGTGCCCGCCGCCGAACGGTCTGGCGGTCGCGGAGATCGCCGCCCGGATGCACATGCGCCTGACTCCGACGACGCTGCTCCTCGGGGAACTCGCGGACCGCGGGCTGGTCCACCACCGGCCGCCCCTGGAGGAGTCCGAGACCACCAACACCCGCCTGCTCATGAGAATCAGGGACAACCTTGCCCGTATCTGACTCCTCCTCCCCGGACTCGTTCCCGGAAGCGGCCCCCGTCAAGATCCTCATCGCCGGGGGCTTCGGCGTGGGCAAGACGACCCTGGTCGAGACGGTCTCCGAGATCGAGCCGCTGCGCACCGAGGAGCGGCTGACGGCCGCGGGGATCGGCGTCGACGACCTCGCGGGCGTCGAGTCGAAGGCCGTGACGACCGTGGCGATGGACTTCGGCCGGATCACGCTCACCGACGCCGGTGTCGTCCTCTACCTCTTCGGTACGCCGGGCCAGGAGCGCTTCTGGTTCATGTGGGACGACCTGCTGAACGGCGCGCTCGGCGCGGTCGTCCTCGTCGACACCCGGCGCCTGGAGCGCAGTTTCGCGGCCGTCGACTTCTTCGAGAGCCGCGGGCTGCCCTTCGTGGTCGGCGCGAACTGCTTCCACGGCGAACAGCCGTACACCGCCGAGGAGATCAAGGCGGCGCTGCGGCTGCGCGACCCCGGCACCCCCGTCCTCCTGCTGGACGCGCGGCGCCGGGGCGACGTGCGCGAGACGCTGCTCTCGCTCATGGACCTGCTCATCGCCAGGTCGGAGACCCTCGTCTGAGGTTCACCGGTCGCCGATCATCCGGTGCAGCAGCTCGGAGGCGGCGCGGCCGAACGACGGGTCGTTGAGGTGCGTGCCCACCTCGACGACCTCGACCGCGCTGCCCCGCACGCCGTCCCGCAGGGCGTCGAAGAGCGCCTTGTCGGCGGCCGGGTCGTGGTACGGCCCGCCCGGCGCACCCAGCGTGGACAGCCCGCGCAGCGGTAGGCACAGGGCGGTCGGGCCGGTGGCGGCGCGCAGTTTGGCCGCGACGCGGCGGCCCAGTTCGGCGCACTCCTCCTCCGTCGTCCGCACCACCGTGATGGACGGGTTGTGTACGTGGACGTGCCGGTCGCGCATCCGCGCCGGGACGGTGTCCACGGGGCCGAACTTCACCATGTCGAGCGCGCCCGGGCTCACCACCTGCGGCACGCCGGCCCGCCCGGCGGCGGCGAGCCGGTCCGGCCCGGCGGTGAGGATGCCGCCGCACAAGTCGTCGGCGAGCTCGCAGACCGTCAGGTCCAGGACGCCGGCGAACAGCCGCTGCCCGGCCAGCGCTTCGAGGGTGCGGCCACCGGCGCCGCTGGCGTGGAACACGAGGACCTCGTAGCCGAGCTCGGTCATCCGCTCGCGGGCCGCGTCGACGCCCGGGGTGGTCACCCCCGCCATGCTCGCCGCGACCAGCGGCGCGCCGCCGTCCGCGCCCCACTCGGCGGGGACCAGCGCCCGGGAGGCCGCCGCGAAGCCCTCGGCCATGCCGGCGACCGCGTCGGCGGCGTTCGCGAGGATCGGGGCCGAGACCCGGTTCATCCCGGCGATGTCGACGACGCTGTACATCATGGTGATGTCGCTGGAACCGACGTACGGCGAGACGTCGCCCGCCGCCATCGAGGAGACCATCACCTTCGGCACCCCGAGCGGCAGGGCGCGCATCGCGCGGGTGGCGATGGAGGTGCCGCCGCTGCCGCCGATGGCCAGCACGCCGTGCAGCCGCCCCTCGCGGTGGAGCCGCAGGACGGTCGCCTCAGCGCCCCTGGCCATCGCCGTCACGGCCGCGCCCCGGTCGCCCCGGGCGCGGAGCGCCTCAAGGTCCACGCCGGCGGCCCGGGCCACCTCGGCGCGCCCCACGTCGGCGGGTATCCGCGGGGATCCGGCCACCCCCGTGTCGACGACCAGGACGTCCACGCCCCGCCGCAGCAGCCGCTCGCGCAGCCATCCGTACTCCAGCCCTTTGGTGTCCAGGGTCCCCACCAGTACGACCATCGTCATGACCGTACTTTCCAGCCGGGGAACCCCTCGCGGCAAGACCGCCCGCAGTGTCGCCGTCCGACTACCGACCGGAAACGTTCGGCCATCGAACGAAAGCCTACAAAGCCATATCACCTTGCGATCTAAGGGAAGTTGACGGTTCCTACCACTGGAGCGTCTGTTAGCCTGCCCGCTCCTGGATGTTCATCCACTCCCTTAGGTGTCCTTCGTGTACAGCACTCCCTTCTCCCCCCGAGAGGCCAGAGCGGCGCGAGCCCGGATGGGCCTGACGACCTCACAGGTGGCCCAGTCCATGGCGGCGTGCGGTGTTCCCGTCCACCCGGACCTGATCGCCGCCTGGGAACAGGGCTCCCATCTCCCCTCGGAAACCCACCTCTTCGCCCTCGCCGACGTGCTGTGGTGTCCCGCCACCGCGCTCATGGGGATCGAGCCGCGCACGCTGGCGGAACACCGGCTGGCCCGGCAGCTGAGCGTGGAGCGGTTGGCGGACCGGATCGGCATGGACCCCGCCGCGTACCGGGCGGCGGAGGCGGCGCACCGCTGGGACGGCGACATCCGGCAGACCAGGGCCCTGGTGGAGGCCCTGGGGCTGTCCCTGCGCGGGCTGGTGAGCATCTTGGGCCGCGACGAGGAGCTGGCCGGGCTCCTGCGTACGGCCATCGAGGGACGCTGGAAGGTGTACGTGACGCCCGTCGCGGAGATCGTCGTCGTCGACGAGACCTCGGTGGGCGACGCCCTGCGCACGATGCACACCGAGTTCGCGGGGTTCGCCGAGCGGTACATGGGCCACCTGATGGCCCGCAACGACGACTCCCGGCTGAAGGAGGTCGCCGCGGAGCGCTCGGCGTTCCTGCACCGGCTCGTGGACCACTTCTGGGAGCTGATCGGGGAGGTGGGCGACGAGCCACCGCCACGCGGATTCTGAGCGCACGAGGCGCGGACGGCCGACGGCCCCCGGATGTCCGGGGGCCGTCGGTCGTCCTGCCGCGCTGTGCGCTGCCGCGCTGTGCGCTGCCGCGCTGTGGTAAGAAGGGCTCAGTGCCACGCGCCGGCGCCGGGGGCCGGCTGGGCGGCGGGGTGGGCGGGTCCGGCGGGCGGGGTCTCGTCCTCGTAGTCCTCCCAGTCGATCTCCATCGCCTTGCGCCGCGTGAACGCGTTGAAGAACAGGTTCAGCACGAGGGCGGTGAGACCGCCCAGCGTGATGCCGCTGTCCAGCACCGCCCGTACGTCGTCCGGCATGCGCTCGAAGAACGGCTTGACCGTCGTGGGCAGCATCGCCGCGCCGAGGCTCACCGCCAGGATGATGGCGTTGCGCTCCTCGCGCAGGTCCACCTTGGCGAGGATCTGGATGCCGACCGCCGCGACCATGCCGAACATCGAGATCGCCGCGCCGCCGAGCACGGGGTGCGGGATCGCGGCGACCAGGCTGCCGGCCTTCGGCAGGAGCCCCAGCAGGATCATGAAGACACCGGCGGCCACCACCACGAAGCGGCTCACCACCTTGGACATGCGGACGAGTCCGATGTTCTCCGCGAATGCCACATAAGGGAAGGAGTTGAATATTCCGCCCAGCATCGTGGAGACGCCGTCGGCCCGCAGCGCGCGCGTGACGGTGTCGCTGTCGACCTTCTTCCGGGAGATCTCACCGATGGCGTACACGTCGCCGGTCGTCTCCACCATCGTGATCAGCATGACGACGACCATGGCGATGATGGGCAGCAGCTCGAACTGCGGCATGCCGTAGTGGAAGGGTGTGGTGACGCCGAACCAGTCGGCGTCCGCCACCGCGTCGAAGTGTGCGTCCCCCAGGAGCCAGGCGACGGCCGTGCCCACGACGAGTCCGATGAGTACGGCGAGGCTGCTGAGGAACGGCTTGCCGAGCCGGACCACGACCAGGATCAGGAGCAGGGTGCCGAGCGCGTAGGCGAGGTTCTTCCCGGAGCCGTACGCGGGGTCGCCGATGAGGTGGGCGCCGCCGGCGGCGTTCTGGAGGCCCACCGGGATCAGCGTGATGCCGATGATGGTGAGGATCGTGCCGATGACGACGGGCGGGAAGTACTTCACCAGCCGGCCGACGAACGGCGCGAAGAGGAACGTGGCGATGCCGGCCGTGATGACCGCGCCGTAGACGACCAGCAGACCGGCGGTACCACCGCCCGCGCCCATGCCGATCGCGACCATGGGGGAGACGGCGGTGAAGGTCACGCCCTGCACCAGGGGCAGGCGCGCGCCGATCCGCCAGACGCCGAGCGCCTGGATGATCGTGGCGATGCCACAGGTGAGCAGGTCCGCGTTGACCAGGTGGACCAGTTGCTCGTCGGAGAGCCCGAGGGCGTTGCCGAGGAGTACGGGGACGATGACGGCCGCCGCGTAGAACGCGAGGATGTGCTGGAAGCCGTAGAGCGTGAGCTGCGGGAGGGGGAGCAGTTCGTCGACGGGATGCGTCTGCGTCCCGGAGTGCCGTCGGGAGACTCGTGCCATCTCTGCCTTGCCTTACGAGAGGTAGGTGAATGAGAGAGGAGCCGACGCCTCGGAGCCCGGAATGTGTCAGGACGAGGCCTCGCCGGCCCGTACGGAGCCGACGTCTGGCGGAGTTGCCGACACCACGTCGCCCTGCACTGAGATGTGCGTCCTGGTTGGAGGACTTTCCTTCGATCGGCATGGCGAAGCCGCCTTGCGCATGAGATCCGCAGGTGGAGCCGATCGGGGCGCTCACCTTAGTTGACGTCGGACGTTCCTCGCGAGTAACCGGCACGGCACTCACCGCTCCCCCACCCCACAAGACGCACCTTTCGCCCGAATATCTCCGGTTTTACCAATGTTCGTCCGACTCGCCTCGGTTCTCCGATAAGGCGACCCCGAGGGCGATTTGCTCGCGCCGTGACATGACTCACCTCCCGTTATTCGGGGTGCACGTCCTCCGCACCGCATTTCCCCTGCTGGGACAGGGAATTGACTTTCCGGCAGAACTCCCTTCATGGCATTTCCGTAATCGCGCGTGCGCTCTTCACGACTTGTTCCGGCCCGAGGCTCTCGCTTACCGTCACCGCAATCCGGTCGGACCGCCGAATCCTGCCGCCGTCCGGAAACCGCACCCACCCACCACCGACGTACGGCAGGAGCGGGGGAACCAGGTAAGCCGCCGGTCCGTGTATACGGAACGGCTTGGGGTGAAGTCATGTGCGCACGCGGTCGCGTGCGGATACGGCCGGGCATCTCCAGCCCGAACCCGACAGCTCACCTCGCAGGCGACGGAGAGGAATCCGCCATGCCCGCACAGGGTAAGCACCGCCGCCCCAAGAACAATCCGCTCGCACGCCGTGTCGCCGCCGCCGGCACGGGCGGCGCCGCACTCGCCCTTCCCCTCTTCGGCGCGACCGCGGCCGAGGCGGCACCGAACGCGGTGCCGAACGTTGTGCCTTCCGCGGCCGTGGAAAAGGCCCCGGCGAAGCCCGCCACGTATACCGTGGTCGCGGGTGACACCCTTTCCGAGATCGCGGCGGACCGTGGCGTCAGCGGCGGCTGGCAGAAGCTGTACGAGGACAACAAGTCGGTGGTCGGCGACAACCCGTCGCTCATTCGCCCCGGCATGAAGCTCACCATCGGCGCGAAGGCCAAGGCCAAGGCCGCGCCCGCCGCGCCCGCCGCCGCCGAGCGGGCCAGCCGCTCCACCGTGCGGCCGGCGCTCGCGAAGCCCGCGACGTACGCGAACAACCTCGACGGCTGGATCAAGGAAGCGCTCGCCATCATGGCCGAACGCGGCATTCCCGGCTCGTACGACGGGATCCACCGCAACATCATGCGCGAGTCCTCGGGCAACCCGCTGGCCATCAACAACTGGGACTCCAACGCCGCCGCGGGCACCCCGTCCAAGGGCCTGCTCCAGGTCATCGACCCGACGTTCCGGGCGTACCACGTGCCCGGCACGTCGACCGACCCGTACGACCCGGTCGCCAACATCACCGCGGCCTGCAACTACGCGGCCGACCGGTACGGGTCGATCGACAACGTCTTCGGCGCCTACTGACGGGCGCCTACCGACGGGGCACGGTCGCCCCGCCGCCGGACCGTACGGCTTCCACGACGGCGTCGTGCAGCACGCGGCTGGCCTCCTCCGACGAGCACGGCACGGGGCTGCCGCTCATCGGGAACCAGTCGGAGGCCCCGCTGTGCTGCACGGCCACCCGCGCCTCGCCGTCGACCCAGGTCGTGTGCACGTCGAGTTCACCGGTGATGACACCGACCGTGTCGGTGCTCACGCCACCGCGTCCGGCGTAGACCCGGACCGTCGTCCACGATGCCCATGTCACGTTCCCATGCTGACCCCGCTCCGCCGGTCGCGCGACCGGCGGAGCGGGGCGGTTGCGTGAAGGAGCCGTGACGCTACGGCGCGTGGTCAGCGCACGGCCACGAGGACGTGGTTGTTGCCGAACTGCCAGACGGCTCCCGCCTCCTCGAAGCCTGCTTCGCGCAGCAGGGCGAGGTGCCCGGAGAGGGTCAGGTCGTTGCCCTCGCAGCGCGGGTGCCGGTGGTGGCGGTGGGCGGAGAACAGGGCGGCCAGCTCCGGGTCCGCGGCGACCCCGGACCACCAGGTCTCCCAGTCGTCGTCCGCGACGGCCGGTTCCCGCTCGGCCCGGCGCCGCCCGATGTGCAGGGCCAGCTCGCCGACCTTGGCGGAGTCGGGACAGATGTGGTCGCAGTTGACGAGGACCCCGCCGGGGCGCAACCGCCCGGCGAGGTCGCGGTAGACCCGGCGCAGGGTCCGTTCGCTGAGGTAGTGCAGCGCCGTCGTGGAGACGGCAGCGTCCACCGGACCGTCCGTCCCGGCGGCGTCGAGCCAGCCGGGCTCGCCGATGACGGCCTCCACGTACCGCACGGCCGGTCCGTAGTAGGCCCGGCCGAGCTCCAGCAGGCGCGGGTCGGCGTCGACCGCCACGACCCGGGCGCGGGGCATCCGGCGGGCCAGTCGCGCGGCCAGCGAGCCGGGCCCGCTGCCCAGGTCGAGGACGAGGGGCGCCCGCCGGCCCGCCGTCACGCCCTCGACAACGTCGGCGATGACGGTGAACGCCTCCTCGCGGTCGACCGCGTAGCGCTGCTGCTGCCTCTCCCAGCGGTCCACCCATCGCGCGGCCGCCACCGTACTGACACTCATGTCCTCTCGCGCCCCTGCCTTCTCACCACACCTCTAAACGGTCATGGAAATCATTGCAGACTGGCGAGCGCGGCGAGCAGCCCGTCGATCTCCTCGGGTGCGTTGTACACATGCAGGCTGATCCGCACCGAGCCGTCCTCCGGGTCCGTCCCCGCCTGGCAGTGGCTGTCGGAGCGCACCATGAAGCCGTGGCTGTAGAGGATGAAGCCGAGGTCCTGGGAGCCGATCCCGCGGTGCCGGAAGGTGACGATGTGTCTGCGGCGCTGCACCGTGGAGGCGGCGTCCAGGCTGGAGCGGCAGCCCAGCACCTCGTAGGCGTCCATCCGGGCCAGTCCGTCGGTCAGCCGGGCCGCCAGGGCCACGGTCCACCGTTCGATGCGGTCCGTACCCGCCTCCTCCAGCCAGTCGAGGGCCGCCGTGAGGCTGACGACACCGGCCGTGTTCGGGGTGCCCTCCCAGCCGCCCGGCCGGAACTCCGGACCGCGCCGGCCGCGCGCCCAGATCGCGCCCGTGCCGGGCAGGGCCAGCGCCTTGTGGCCGGAGAAGACGACGAAGTCCACGTCGAGCTCGGCGACCGAGACGGGCAGGTGGCCCACGCTCTGGGCGGCGTCCAGACAGATCGGTACGTCGGGGCCGACCACCGCGCGGACGCGGTGCACGTTCATGTCGGCGCCGTAGACGTGGTGCACGTGGGTGGCCGCGACGAAGCGGGTGCGCGGGCCCGCCACGCGGGCGAGCGCCTCGGGGTCGTAGTCCCCCGAGCTCGCCTGGTAGGGCAGCTCCCGCAGGCGTATCCGCACGCCCTGCCGGGCCAGCAGCCGCTCGGTCTCGCGCCACGGCGCGAGGTTGGCCTGGTGGTCGGCGAACGGCACCACGATCTCGTCACCGTCGCGGAGCAGCTCCGGCAGCCAGTCGCGGGCGACGGTGCGCAGCCCCTCCGAGGCCCCGCTGGTGAAGTGCACCGCCGAGCGCTCCGGCTGCGGGTCGCCCAGGAACCGCTTGACCCGGTCCCGGGCGCCCTCGACCAGCGCGGTGGTGTGGTTGGCCCACGGGTAGGAGCCGCGGCCGGCGTTCGCGTTGGAGGTGGTCAGGTAGGTGTGGGCGGCGTCGAGGACGGCCCGCGGCTTCTGGGCCGTGGCCGCGCTGTCCAGGTACGCCGACTCGGGATGGGCCGCGATCTGCGGGAACTGGGCGCGCAGCGGGCGCTGCCACTCCGCCAGCTCCTTCAGATCGCCCTCGGTGTCGTGTCCCGTCTCGTACGCCATGTCAGTCACGCACCAGGGGCGCGCCCGCGTCGCGCCACGCGATGATGCCGCCCGCGAGGCTCCGTACGTCCGGATGCCCCATGCGCGTCAGCAGCGCCGCGTACCGGGCGGACTTCTCCCCGACGGGGCAGGCGAGCAGCACGGGCCGGCTCTTGCTGAACGGCAGGCCGCCGCGGACCAGTTCGTCGAAGAGCTCGTCGACGATGTTGACGGAGCCGTCGATGTGGAGGGCTCCGTACGCGAACGGGCCGCGCAGGTCGACCACGAGGGGGTTCTCCGCCGCGATCCACTTCCTCGCGTCGGCGACGTCGATGACCGTGGCCGAGCGCACTTCCCCGTCCGAGAGCGTCGCCACGGAGTTCTTCACCGGGGGCAGCCCGAACAGCTCGGGCCTGCGCTTGCGGACGTAGCCGAGGTAGCTCTCGACGCGGTCGCAGACGATGAAGACGGCCGTGCGGCGGCCCCCGGTCCCCTCCGCGTCGAGCGCCCGCAGGTGGCGCACGGCGCCGTGGTAGGCGGCGCCCCCGGTGGGCCCGGCGAGGATGCCGCAGCGGCGGACCAGCGTCAGCATGCCGTCGATGGCGTCGTCCGCGCCCACCGTGTCGAGGGTGTCGTACGTCGCCGGGTCGAACAGGCCGACCTCCTGGACCTCGTCGATGGTGCGGATGCCGGGGATGAAGTCGGACTTCTCGGCGACGAGCCCCACGATCCCGACGCCCGGGGCGTGTCCCCGCAGTGCCCGGGCCACGCCCGAGGAGGAGCCGGCGGTGCCCACGCAGGCGATGAACCAGTCGGGGGCGCGGCCGTCGAGGTCGGCCACGATCTCCGGGCCGGTGCCCTGGGCGTGCGCCTCGGTGTTGCGGGTGTTGAAGTACTGGTCGGTGTGGAGGTGGGCGCTGCCGGGTGCGCCCAACCGCTGGTGGAAGAGGGTGAGGGGGTCGTCGGTGGCGGTCGGGTCGAGGCACTCGCTCTGCCCGGGCAGCTCCTCGATCTCGGCGCCCAGCAGGAGGAGCAGGTCCTTGATCTCGGGTATGCGCATCCGGTTGGTGACGCTCTTGAACCCGAGGCCGTGCATGCCCGCGATGAGGGCGAGCGCCTTGGCGGTGTTGCCGCTGGAGAGTTCGACGATCGTCTCGCCGCGCTCCCGGGCCCCGGGGAGACCGTCGCGGACCATGTTCCAGGCGGCCCGGTCCTTGACCGAACCGAAGGGGTTCATCATCTCCAGCTTCGCGTAGAGGTCGATGCTGCGCAGTCCGTGCACGGCCGGGTCGATGCGGACCAGCGGGGTGTCGCCGATGGCGTCGGTGATGCTCTCGTACCTCATGCCTGTGGTCCCCCAGGGGGTGTGTGCGGCCAGTACTGTTCGTCGAGGCACCAGTGCCAGGAGCCGTCGTCGGCGCGGTGGACGGCGACCTTGCGGGCCACGGGCTGCTGTTGCGCCCGGGTGGCGCCGAAGTCCATGCAGTAGCCGGCGGTGTTGGCGAAGGCGAGCAGGTCGCCGGGGCGCGGCAGCCGGGGCAGGAAAACGGTTCTTCGGGTGATCAGGTCCGCCTCCAGGCAGAGGTTGCCCATGAGGTGGACGCCCACGGGTTCCGGCGGACCGGCGGGCGCGGGGTCCCGGGGCACCAGGACGGGGTCCATCAGGACGCCGTGGTCCTCCAGGCTCACGTCGCCCGCGTTCATCGCGAGGCGTACGAGGGTCTCGCCCGCGTCCGTGCGGCGCACCTCCAGGACCCGGGCGAGCGAGAGCCCGCACTGGTCGGCCAGCGCCCTGCCGGGCTCGGTGTACAGGTCGTGGAGGCTCTCCAGGAGCAGCGTGCCGAGCGGGCGGTCCAGGCCGGGGGCCGGGCGGGAGAGCAGTTCGTCGAGGTAGGCGGCGCCGGTGACCTCGCGGTGGGCCGGGTACAGGCCGAGCGAGCCGCGCAGGGTGCCGTTCTCGGCGTGGAGGCCGTAGCCGTGGCCGCCCCAGGTGAGCGGCGGCCGGCGGCCCATGACGGCGTCGGTGAGCGCCGTGGTGTACCGCTCCCACTGGTCGGCGTGGGCGAGGTAGCCGACGCCGAAGCCGCCGCCGATGTCGATGGCGCGCGGGCCGAACCCCCGCTTGTGCAACTCCTCCATGGCGTGCAGGCAGCCGGCGAGCGCGGTGGCCTTCTCGTCGGGGCTGGTGGTGTCGAGGTGGTACGCGACGCCCACGGGCTCCAGTTGGTCGCGGTGGCGCTCGGCCGTGTCCAGCAGCCGGTCCAGCGAGGCCGCGGGCGTACCGAAGCGGCTGCGGCGGGACAGGCGTCTGACGCCGGTGCCGGTCGCGAAGTCCGACAGGCGCAGCAGCACGCGGACGCGGCGTAACCCGTGCGCACGGACCAGGGCGGCGGCCCGGTCGAGCTCCTCGGCGCCGTCGGCGTTGACGGTGACCCCGGTGAGGACGGCGAGCCAGAGGAAGTCCGGGTCCTTGGGCCCGGTCGCCACGATCCGGTCGGGCCCGAACCCGGCCCCGAGGGCGTGCTGCAGCTCCCCGAGCGAGGCGACGTCGACGCCCACGCCGGGCCCGGTCGCGGCGAGCCGCCGCACCAGGGCGCTGGACCGGTTCGTCTTGTGGGCGAAGAAGATCCGCCCGCCGAGGCTGTGCTGCCGGTAGACGTCGCGGAAGCGCTCGGCGTTCTCGGCGATCTGGTCGGGCAGCAGCACGTTGAGCGGTGATCCGAGCGCGTCGACGAGCGCGTGGAGAAACGCCCCACCCCCCTCCAGCAGCCCCGCCGCGAGGGGCGCCAGCCGCGGCTCCAGGTACAGGGGCGGGTCGTCCGACAACAAGGGGGCGTCCCCCATGGCAGCAGTCCTCCCGACGAGGAAAGCCGACGGCCGTCACGTCGGCCATATGGTCCTATCCACGTCGGCGCCGGTTATGCCGCCCGGCGGGGGCGGGCATGGGCGGGCCGGCCGCATCCTTCGCACGGCCGGGGTTGCCGCGGTCAGCCGTGGCTACGGGGGCCCACACGGTCCACGGCACGGCGAACCCGGCGGGCGAGGGGTTTCTCGGCACACCAGTGGAGGAGCGCTGCCGCGAGCATCATGGACACGCAGGCGACGGCCACGGTGGGCCAGACGCCGATGCGGTCGTCGAGGATGCGGATGACGGCCCAGCCGAACTCGGCGTGGATGAGGTACAGCGGGTAGCTGAGCGCTCCCGCGGTGGCGAGCCAGCGCCACCTGATGCCGTCGAGTAGGTGGAGGGCGATCGCCAGGACCACGAGGTAGCAGCCGGTTATGACGGCCACGGAGACGTAGGGATTCTCGACGAATGCGCCGGGGGCCGCGTCTGCGGCCTTGGCCCGTACGCCGATGTAGGTCTCGTACTGGGCGACCAGCCAGCTCGCCGCAACGAGGCTGGTGCTCTGCAGGTCGGGGCCGAAGCGGTAGATGAGGTACATGGCGATTCCGCCGACGAAGAACGGCGCGTTCCCCGGGGCGGCGAAGATCTCGTACAGCGGAACGACGTCACTCTTGCCCGGCACGAGGGTGCTGGAAAGCAGCCAGAGCCACGCGAACCAGGAGACTCGGGCGTAGCTGAGCCCCTTCCACACCACAAGCAGGAACAGCAGGTAGAAGCAGAGCTCCACCCACAGCGTCCAGTAGACGCCGGCGAGGTTCCGCGCGCCGAGCGCCTTCTGGATCATGGTGAGGTTGGCCAGCGACTCGCTCAGGCTCGGTACGCGCCGCTGTCCGTCCGGCAGGAGGCGCCACAGGAGCGCGACGGCGATGACCGAGACCCAGTAGGCGGGGAAGAGCCGTACGAAGCGCGCGCTGACGAACTGGCGCGGGGTGCGGCCCCAGGCCGACATGCAGATGACGAAACCGCTGATAAGGAAGAACAGCTGGACACCGTAGTGGCCGTATACGGCCACGCCGAAGGCGTTGGGGGCGAAGACCTTGGGGGACTGCTCCCAGTGCGCCTTGAGCGCCGCGTCCACACCGAGGAAGTGGAAGAGCATCACGACGACCGCCGCGATCAGCCGCAGTCCGTCGAGTGCATAGATGCGGCCCCCCGCTGCCGCGGCTTTCACCGGAGTGACGCTCGGCGGCGGCGCCTCCCGTGGGACCGGCTGCGTGGGAGTGCTGACCTGGCTCACTTTGTCCTGCTCTTCCTGTGGGCGCTCGGGGGTGGAGGAAGCCTCAGGACTGTACCAGCGGGTTCGAACGCACGAGCAGCTGACCGTTGCGCCTACGAGGGGCCACGCGGCGTCATGCCCTCTTCTGGGACAGGCGCCGGCCCCGGGAGGTGAGCTGCTCCCGGGGCCGGTCCCCTCCTAGGGCAGGGTCCACTTCTGGTTGGGGCCGGTGTGGCAGGTCCACAGGTGGACCTTCGTGCCGTCGTTCCAGGTCGCCCCTTCGGCGTCCAGGCACTTGCCCGACTGCGGGTTGCGTACGGTTCCGTCGCCCTGTGCCTGCCACTTCTGGGCGCCGGTGCCGTTGCACGTCCACAACTGGATCTTCGTGCCGTCCGCCGTACCGCCACCGCTCACGTCCAGGCACTTGCCGAGCGCCCGGAGCGAGCCGTCACCCGGCACCGTCCACTTCTGCGCCGTCGAACCGGTGCAGGTCCACAGCTGGACCTGCGTACCGTCCGCCGACGAACCACCCGCCACGTCCAGGCACTTGCCGTTGACACCCTTCACCTCACCCGTCCGGGTGGGGGGTGGAGGCGTGGTGCCCGCCGTCTTGACGCGGATGTTGCGGAAGGAGACCTGGTCGCCGTCGCCGTGGTTCTGCAGGCCGATGTGTCCTTGACGCAGGCTGCGGACCGGGTCGGTGTTGGTGAAGTCGTTGATCTTGCGGCCGTTGAGGAAGACCTCCAGCCGTTCGCCGGTGACGCGGATCTCGTACGTGTTCCACTCCCCCGGCGGGTTGAGGGCGGCGTCGCGGGCGGCGGTGTCGGCCGGCTTGAAGCCGTAGACCGAGCCGGTGGTGCGGTCGGGGGTGTCGGTGGCGTCGATCTGGATCTCGTAGCCGTTGTTCACCGCCGACCAGGGGTCGCCGGACGCCGGGAACCCGACGAAGACCCCGGAGTTGTCGTCGTCGGTCATGCGCCAGTCGAGCTTGAGGGAGTAGTCGCCGGTGAACTCCTTCGCGGAGTACCACAGCAGGCCGAGGCCGCCCTGCGAGGTGAGCGTACCGTCGGCGAGGGTGAAGGACCCGGGGCCCGCCTGCTGCCAGCCGGTCGTGCCGGATCCGTCGAAGAGCGCGGTGTAGCCGGACTCGGGACGGCAGTCGGCCTCGGTCATGCCCGCCGCCCAGCGGATGCCGCCGAGCAAGTGCCGGCGGAAGGTCGGTTCGGTGTAGGAGGCCTCGGTGTGGCCGCCTCCGGTGTAGAAGGCGCGGCCGCCCTGGTAGTCCTTGCACCAGGAGATCGGGTGGTCGCCGGCCATGTTGCCGCCGGTGTAGCTCGCCTCGTCGAGCGAGGCCAGGACGTGGGCGGTGGTCCGCGGGTTGGTGCGGTAGTTGTACCACTCGTCGAACCGCTGCCAGCCCGTGCCCAGGTGGGCGGTGGCGTCGTGGGCGCGGTCCTCGACCTTGAGGGTGGCGGTCTGGTTGTGCGGGTGGGAGTGGAACAGCGCTCCGGCGAGGCCCGCGTAGAAGGGCCAGTCGTACTCGGTGTCGGCGGCCGCGTGGATGCCGACGTAGCCACCCCCGCCCTGGACGTACCCCTCGAACGCGGTCTGCTGCGTGGCGTTCAGGACGTCGCCGGTGGTGGAGAGGAAGACGACGGCCTTGTACTGGGCGAGGTTGCCGGCGGTGAACGCCTGGGCGTCCTCGGTCGCGTCCACCGTGAAGTTGTGGGCGCCGCCGAGCTCGCGCAGGGCGGTGACGCCCTCGTCGATGGAGGAGTGGCGGAAGCCCGCCGTCTTGGAGAAGACGAGGATTCTGTACGCGGGGTCGGCGGCGGCTTCCCGGGGGATCGCCGCGGGGGCTGCGGCGGGGGCCGCGACGAGCGCGGGTGCCGCGGCCGTGCACAGCAGGGCTCCGGCGAGCCAGCAGCCCACCCTGGTCAATGTGTGGCGCATGTGTGACACCTCCTTCTCAGGGACGGCGGTTACGGCAGGGTCCACTTCTGGTTGGGGCCGGTGTGACAGGTCCACAGATGGACCTTCGTGCCGTCGTTCCAGGTCGCGCCCTCGGCGTCCAGGCACTTGCCCGACTGCGCGTTGAGCAGCGTCCCGTCGGCACGGGCCTGCCACTTCTGGGCGCCGGTGCCGTTGCACGTCCACAACTGGATCCTCGTGCCGTCCGCCGTACCGCCACCGCTCACGTCCAGGCACTTGCCGAGCGCCCGGAGCGAGCCGTCACCCGGCACCGTCCACTTCTGCGCCGTCGAACCGCTGCAGGTCCACACCTGCACCTGCGTACCGTCCGCCGACGAACCACCCGCCACGTCCAGGCACTTGCCGTTGACACCCTTCACCTCACCCGTCCGGGTACCGGTGCCGGGGGTGGTGAAGTGGAAGTCGTCGACGTCGAAGAGCGCGCCCGTGCCGCCCTTGAAGACGAGGTGGAGGGTGGTGGTGGAGGCGGGCCGGTTGGTCAGCGGGGTGCCGACCTCCTGGAAGGTCTCCCAGCCGCCGGTGACCGGCACCGCCACCGTGCCCAGCAGGGTGCCGGTGGGTGAGCCGGCGCGCACCTCGATGGTGCCGCCCGTGCCGCCGGAGGAGACGCGGGCGGTGAACCGCTCGGCGTCGTCGAGGGCGTACGGCGTGAAGGAGATCCAGTCGCCGTTGTCGATGTAGCCGACCGTCTTGCCGCCGTGGGCGGGGGTGTGGCTGACGACCTGGACGCCCGCGGAGGCGCCGTAGTGCTCGGCCTGGCGGTGGCTGGGCTGGCTGATGTGCTGGTCGTGGCTGGTGAGGGCGGGCTGGCCGTTCGCGCCCTTGTCGGTGTACTCGGCGTCCCAGACGCCGAAGACGTTGGCGTTCGGGTCGTGTTCGCCGTCCGCGATGGTCTGCACCGTGCCGGAGCAGCCGGTCGCGGAGGTCTGCGGGTGGCCGTGGCTGTCGTGGCCGAGGATGAAGGTGACCTTGACCTTGGAGCAGTCGATCGCGCCGTCCTCGGGGTCGGTCACGGTGACCTTGAAGGGCACCGCCGCCCCCGGGTCGATGATCCGGCCGTCCACGGGCAGTTCGAGCTTCACGGTGGGCGCCGTGTTGCCGACGGTCACCTGGACGGAGGCGCTCGCGCTGCGGCCCGTGGAGTCGGAGACGGTGAGGGTGGCGGTGTACTGGCCGTTGGCCGTGTACGTGTGCGACGGGTTCGCTGCGGTCGAGGTGGCACCGTCACCGAACGCCCAGCGGTAGGTCAGCGGGTCGCCGTCGGGATCGGAGCTGCCGGCGGAGGAGAAGGCCACGGTGAGCGGGGCCTTGCCGGAGGTGCGGTCGGCCTTGGCCTGGGCGACCGGGGAGCGGCCTCCGGTGATGTGCTCGATGCGGTAGAGCGCGGAGTTCGCGTCGCCGTTGAAGTAGCCGGTGCCGTAGTCGAGGACGTACAGGGCGCCGTCGGGGCCGAAGGCCATGTCCATCACCTGGGTGCCGCTCCAGGGGAAGGCGTTGATGGACTGGACGGTGCCGTCGGCGGTCTGGGCGATGCGCTTGATCCACTTGCGGCCGAACTCGCCGGCGAAGAAGTTGCCGTCGTAGCTCTGCGGGAACTTCACGGGCGACGTGGAGGCGGCGTCGTAGCGGTAGACCGGTCCGCCCATGGGGGACTCGGAGCCGGAGCCGAACTCGGGGACCGAGCCGCCGTCGTACGGGATCCACGCGGGCTCGGCGGGCGGCAGGTCGGTCAGGCCGGTGTTGCGGGGCGAGGTGTTCTTCGGGGCGGCGCAGGAGAAGGCCGCGCCGGAGGCGCCGGTGGCGAAGTCGTAGTCGGTGTAGGCGGCGTTCTTGCCGACGCAGTAGGGCCAGCCGTAGTTGCCGGCCTTGGTGATGCGGTTGAACTCGACCTGTCCGGCGGGGCCGCGCGAGGGGTTCACGGTGCCCGCGTCCGGTCCGTAGTCCCCGAGGTAGACGGTGCCGGTCGCCTTGTCGACGCTCATCCGGAACGGGTTGCGGAAGCCCATGGCGTAGATCTCGGGGCGGGTCTTCGCCGTGCCGGGGGCGAAGAGGTTGCCGACCGGGATGGTGTACGAGCCGTCGGCGGCCACCTTGATGCGCAGGACCTTGCCGCGCAGGTCGTTGGTGTTGCCGGCGGAGCGCTGGGCGTCGTACGCGGGGTTGCGGGAGGCGCGCTCGTCGATGGGGGTGTAGCCGTCGGAGGCGAAGGGGTTGGAGTCGTCGCCGGTCGACAGGTACAGGTTGCCCTGCGCGTCGAAGTCGATGTCGCCGCCGACGTGGCAGCAGATGCCCCGGCTGGCGGGCACGTCGAGGATCTTCTTCTCGCTGCTGGTGTTCAGGGTGCCGTCGGCGTTGAGGGTGAAGCGGGAGAGCCGGTTCACGCCGTCGTACGGGGCGAAGTCGGCGGCGGTGCCGTCGGCCGGGGCGTCACCGGCCGGGGTGGTGAGCTTGGGCGCGTAGTAGAGGTAGACGTACCGGTTGGCGGCGAAGGCGGGGTCCACGCCAACGCCCTGGAGGCCCTCCTCGTCGTGGGTGTAGACGTCGAGCTTGCCCGAGACCTTGGTGGTGCCCGCGGCGTCGGTGAGGCGGAGGGTGCCGTCGCGCGAGGTGTGCAGCACCGAGCGGTCGGGGAGCACCGCCATGGTCATGGGTTCGCCCGTTTCGGCGACGCCCTTGGCGAGGGTGACCTGCTGGAACTCCTCGGCCGCGGCGGCCGCCGCCGGCGCATCGGGGGGTGGCGCCGCCGTGGCCGGCCCGGCGGGAGCGAGGAGCGCGCCGGCGAGCAGCGCGGTGAGGAGGAGGGCGGGGGTCTGCCGTAACCCTGAGGAACCGAACGTCCGGAACGGTTTTCTGCGCACAGAGTCTCCCGTGGGTGTCCGTGGGGGTCGGCAGGCCGGGGAAGGGACCTGCCGGGGGAGCACCGGCGCGCGCCGTCGCGCCGAAGGTCACCGGCCGTCGACTCATGGCCGGTGCGTTTCAAGGAAGTTAGCGGGCTTGGTCCGGGCGCGTAACCCCTTTCGCACGCGGATTCCCTACTTCTTCCGCACGCAGGACAAAGCGCTCAGGGGTCGCCGCGATCAGCGCTCGGCGGCTCCGGGCTCGCCTCGGCGGCGCCCCAGGATGCCCCGGTCGTATCCGGCGGCGACCGCGGCGGCCCGGTCCTTGACGCCCAACTTGCCGTAGATGTGCGTCAGATGGGTCTTCACCGTGGCTTCGCTGATGAAGAGCTCGACGGCGATCCCGCGGTTGGGGGTGCCCTGCGCGACGAGTTCGAGGACCTCCCGCTCCCGGGCGGAGAGGGACGCGTCGACGGGTGCGGCGGGGTTGCGCACGCGCGTGACGAGCCGGGTCGCGACGGCCGGGGACAGCACGGTGCGGCCCTCGGCGGCGGCGCGGACCGCGGTGAACAGCTCCTCGCGGGGGGCGTCCTTGAGGAGGTAGCCGGTGGCGCCCGCCTCGATGGCGGGGAGCGTGTCGGTGTCGGTGTCGTACGTGGTGAGGACGAGGACCCGGGAGCGGGCGCCGCGCCGGGCGAGCTCGGCGATGGTGGCGGCGCGCTCGGCGGCCTTCTCGGCCTCCTTGGTGCCCAGGTGGGCGAGGCCGATGGCGAGGCCGGCGTTGAGGGCGAACAGGCCGCCGAAGGCGATCCATTGGAGTGGGGATCGGGGCGGGAGCCCACCGGACTGGGAACCGGCCATGGTCAGGGCGACGACGAGCAGCCCGGTCCGCGCCAGGGCGGGCCGGGCCGGCAGGAGGTGGACGGCGTCGAAGTAGCCGACGGAGGCGTACACGGCGAAGAAAGGGTTGAGCCAGGTGAGGGCGAACGCGAGCGCGGTGCGCAGGAGGAAGTAGCCGGTCGAGGCGGGGCTGGGGGCGCCCGGGAGGAGGGTGACCGGGACGGGCCGTGCGCATGCGCCGCCCTCCCCCGGTACGGGAACGGCGGCGGGCAGCCCGCGCTGGTGGGCGGTCCACCAGAGCTGGAGGGCGAGCGCGGCGCCGGTCAGGGCGCCGGCGGCGGCCGTCTCCGGCCCGTCCATGGCCGCCTCCTCGGCCGAGGCCCAGACCGCGGCGAGGAGGGTGGCGACGGTGAGGAGGCCGTACGGGCCCCAGCGGAAGAACTGCTGCCAGCGCTCCTCGAGCGTCGTCCCGCCCCTGCTCACGCTCGTGCTCACGTCGCCCCCCGACTCGTCACTCCCAGCGGAACCAGCGGACCGCCGCACCTGCGGGGACCACCGCCCACAGGGCCATCACCCCGAACACCGCCCACCCCGGCCAGGCACCGCCCGCAGCCGCGTCGAACGCGCGGGAGGCGGCGCCGTACGGGGTCCACTCGACGATCTCGCGCAGCGTACCGGGCATCACCTGGACCGGCACCCAGACGCCCGCGGTGAACATGGCCGGGAAGGCCACGACCGCGCCGACCGCGGTGGCGGCCTTCTGGGTGCGGGAGACCGCGCAGACCGCCGCGCCGAGGGCGAGACTGCCGGCCGTGGCGAGGAGCAGGGCCACGGCGTAGCCGGGGATGTCGCGCGGCAGGGGAACGCCGAACACGAGCCGCCCGGCCGTGACGACGAGGAGGCAGGAGATCAGCACGGCGGCGGCGTGCAGGGCGAACTGCGCGGTGAGGAGGGCGGCCGGGCGGACCGGTGTGGTGGACATCCGGCGCAGGATGCCGCGCTCCCGGTAGCCGGCCAGGACCGGCGGCATGGCCTGGATCCCGGCCATGATGAGGGCGAAGAGCACGGCCACGGGGAGGTAGAGGTCGATCACCCGGCGACCGCCGAGATCGGCGGAGGGCTCGCGGAAGGAAGGGATGAGGCCGAGGACCACGAGGAGCACCGTGGGCGCGGCCATCACCCAGAACAGAGTGCCGGGTTCGCGCGAGAAGAGGCGGACCTCGGCGCGCAGGACCGCCCGGGCGGCGGAGGCGGAGACGGCGGTGGGGGCCGCAGCGGCGGGGGCAGGGGAAGGCGCAGGGGTAGGGGCGGGTGCGGCGTTCATGACTGGTCGGCTCCGGTGAGGTCGAGGTAGGCGTCGTCGAGGGTGGCCTCGGAGATCCGCAGGCCGCGGGCGGTCACGGCGCGGCGGGCGAGCAGGTGGACGAAGGCGTCGACGGTCGCGTCGGTGCCGGTGACGACGGTCCGGCCGTCCCGGGTGTCCACGCCGGCCGCGCCCGGCAGGGCCAGCAGGTCGGCCCGGTCGAGGGGGGTGTCGGCGGCGAAGGAGACGGTGCGGGAGGCGGCGGTGCGGTCGATGAGCCCGGCGGGGGTGTCGAGGGCGGTGACCCGACCCCTGTCGATGACCGCGACCCGGTCGCAGAGGCGCTGGGCCTCCTCCATGAAGTGGGTGACGAGCAGGACCGTCACGCCGTGCGCCCGGACGTCCTCGACCAGCGCCCAGGTGTCGCGCCGGGAGTGCGGGTCGAGTCCGGTGGTGAGCTCGTCGAGGATCACGGCACGCGGGTTGCCGATGAGGGCGAGCGCGACGAACAGCCGCTGCTTCTGTCCGCCGGAGAGCCTGCCGAAGCGCGTCGTCGACTGACCCGCGAGGCCGAGCCGTTCGACCAGGACGCGCCAGTCGGCGGGGCGGTCGTAGAAGGACGCGTACAGGCCGAGGGCCTCCCGGACGGTGAGCTTGGGCTGCAGCTCGCTCTGCTGGAGCTGGACGCCGAGCAGCCGGGTGACCTGCTCGTGGCGGGCGACGGGGTCGAGCCCCGCGACCCGCACGGTCCCGGTGTCGGGGGCGCGCAGGCCCGCGACGCACTCGACGGTGGTGGTCTTGCCGGCGCCGTTGGGGCCGAGGATCCCGAAGATCTCCCCCTCCTCGACCGCGAAGGAGACGCCGTCGACGGCCTTCCGGTCGCCATAGGCCTTGTGCAGGTCCTGAACCTCGATCATGGGCATGGCCCAAGACTCGTCCGCGGCGGCCGCCGGCGGTATCGGCCATCGCGCTCGACCGGCGGTCAACCGATCGGTTGACCGCCGGTACGACCCCGCCGGTACGACCCCGCCGTACCGGCCGCGCGGTGTGCCGGCTCAGCCCAGGTGGACGCGGGCCGCCGCGATCGGGCGGTCGGTCGCCTTGCGCGGGGTCGAGGAGTTGACGCTCCAGCGGTAGCCGGCGAAGAGCTTCGTGGTGGGGTCCGCGTAGAAGACGATGTGGCCGTAGCCGACGCCGTCGTGCTCCGTCCAGCCCGTCGTGCCGTCGGCCGCCTCCTCGATGCGGGTGTCGGGGAAGGCGCGGTAGGTCGCCTCGGCGCCCGCGGAGGCGGCCGGGTTGCCGTGCGGGTCGCTGGTGCAGTCGACGATCTCGAAGACGTACGGGATGACGCCGTCGCCGACCTGGCTGTCGACCGGGGACGCCAGCGTGCCCTTGCGGGCGCGGATCATGACGATGTGCCCCGTGTACGGCTCGGTGGTGGCGTCCGCGTCGTAGTCGAAGGCGACCAGGTCTCCGGGCCGGAGGTTCACCGGCTTGGTGACGCCGGTGAAGTGCGGGATGGACGCCGCGTTCGCGAAGCCCTCGCGGAACTTCTCGGCCGTGGGGTAGAACTTCCCGGCCTCGGTCTTGAAGTACTGGGCGAAGTACTCCCTGGTGGCCCACCCGTACGCCGTCCCGGTGCCGTAGGCGCGCTGCAGGACCATGGTGAGGAACGACGAGCACTGGGCGAGTGCGGAGAACTGCTCCGGGTGGCCGGGCGCGCCCCAGACCAGGGAGGAGTTCTCGTCCGGGAACTGTCCTGCCGCCTTGTAGCGGTTGGCGCCGTCGCTCCAGGGCCGCAGCCGCAGGTAGTCGACGAGGGTCTCGGCCTCGATCTGGTGCGGGAGCTTCGGCTGGTACGGGTTGGGCGTCGGCGCGTCGGCGGCCGACGCGGTGCCCGCCGCCGGGCCGGCCGCCAGCGCGGCGCCCGCGCCTGCGGTGGTGGCCAGCAGTCTTCTGCGGCTGAGCGAGTGACGTGACACGGATGGTCCCCCCGGGTCGGGCTGATCGGAACGAATCCCGCGATCCTATGTGACGGGCCGTCACGTCAGCCCGGCTCCCCGTCCCAGGAGCATCGCCACGTCGACGGCCGCGACCACGATCGCCGCCCGGAACGGCGCCTCGGCGCGCCGACGCCCCACGACCGTGCCGGCGACGGAGACCAGGACGGCCGCCGCCAGGGCGAGCAGGCCCGGGAGGCCGGCGCCCCCCGGCAGCGCCGCCACGGCGGACGCCGCCACCAGCGGAACCGGCATCAGCGCCCGCGCCCGGGCGGGGCCGAGGCGCTGGGGCCAGCCGCGTACGCCCACCGCGAGGTCCGACGGGATGTCGGGCAGCACGTTGGCCAGGTGCGCGCCCACACCCAGCAGCGCGCCGCAGGCGACCACCCACCACGCGGGCCACGGGCTGCCGGGCAGGGCCAGCGCGACGAAGGACGGCAGGGCGGCGAACCCGATCGCGTACGGCAGCCAGGACAGCACCGTCGCCTTCATCCCCAGGTTGTACGCCCAGGCGGCGGCGACCCCGGCGAGGTGGACGCTTCCGGCGAGCGCGCCGCAGGCCAGCGAGAGCGGCACGCTGAGCGCCAGCGCCACGAGGGCCCCGGCCCGTACGGCCGTCAGGCTCACCGCACCGGACACCACCGGCTTGGCGTACCGCCCGGCCGCGCGGTCGCGCCGGGCGTCGACGGCGTCGTTGCACCAGCCGACCGACAGCTGGCCCGCGAGCACCGCGGCCGCCACCAGGAGGCAGCCGCGCGCGTCGTGCCCGGCCGTGGCGGCCAGCGCCGTGACCAGCAGGGTGACGGCCGCCGTGGGCAGCGGGTGACAGGCCCTCGGCAGGCCCGCGCGAAGGGCTCGGCGGCGGGTGGCTACGGCGTCGGTGGTGGCGTCCACGCGGGGATCGTAGGCGCCGGGCGGGCGATCGGGCGGTACGACGGCGCCGCAGGGTGGCAGGCATGAGGGCACGACGACCCCGACCTGGAGCCCTGATGACGCGGATCGCAGCCGTCCACGGAGTCGTGGCGCCGCACCGGCACACCCAGCGCGAGATCACCGACATGGTGGCCCGCACCTGCCTGCCCGCCGGTGCCGACCGGCGCGCGCTCGACCGGCTGCACCGTGGTGCGCGGGTGAACACGCGTCACACGGTGCTGCCGCTGGACCGCTACGGCGGGTTCGACGACTTCGGCCAGGTCAACGACGTCTTCATCGCGGCCGCCGTCGAGCTCGGTGCCGAGGCGGTCACGGGGGCGCTGCGCGAGGCCGGTCTGTCGCCGCGCGACGTGGACCTGCTGGTCTTCACGTCCGTCACGGGGATCGCCGCGCCGTCCGTGGACGCCCGGCTGGCCGGCCTCCTCGGCATGCGGCCGGACGTCAAGCGGATCCCGGTCTTCGGCCTGGGGTGCGTGGCGGGCGCGGCCGGACTGGCCCGGGTCCACGACTACCTGCTGGGCCGCCCGCACGACGTGGCCGTGCTGCTCTCCGTCGAGTTGTGTTCCCTGACCTTCCAGCGGGCGGACGCGTCACCGGCCAACCTGGTCGCCACCGCGCTGTTCGGCGACGGGGCCGGTGCCGTCGTCGCCTGCGGTGCCCGGCGGCAGCCGGCGGCCGGATCCGCCCCGACCGTGGTGGCGAGCCGCAGCCGGCTGTATCCGGACACGGAGCGGCTGCTGGGCTGGGACGTCACCGCTTCCGGTTTCCGCGTCGTCCTCGATCCGGCCGTCCCCGACCTCGTGCGCAAGAGCCTCGCCGAGGACGTCGACGACTTCCTCGCGGACCAGGGGCTGGGGCGGCAGGACGTGACGGCGTGGGTGTGCCACGCGGGCGGGCCCCGGGTCCTGGACGCGGTCGCGGAGGCGCTCGACCTGCCGGGATGTGCCCTGGACGTGAGCCGGCGCACGCTCGCCGAGGTGGGCAACCTGTCGTCCGCCTCGGTGCTGCACGTCCTGCGCGACACGCTGGCGTCCGGCTCCGGGCGGCCGCCGTCGGGCACACCCGGGCTGCTGCTCGCCATGGGGCCCGGCTTCTGTACCGAACTGGTCCTGCTGCGCTGGTGAATCGGGGAGACGGGGAGACGGAGTCGGGAGATGAACATGGTCTGGTACACGGTGCTGGTGCTGGCCGTCGGCCTGGAGCGCGTCGCGGAGCTCGTGGTCGCCCGACGCCACACGCGCTGGAGCCTGGCGCGCGGCGGCGTCGAGTCCGGCCGGGGCCACTACCCGGTGATGGTGGTGCTCCACACCGGGCTGCTGGCCAGCTGCCTCGCCGAAGTATGGGTGGCCGGGCGGCCCTTCACGCCCGTGTTCGGCTGGGCCATGGTGGCTGTCGTCGCGGCGGCGCAGGCCCTGCGCTGGTGGTGCGTGCGCACGCTGGGGCCGCGCTGGAACACCCGGGTCCTCGTCGTGCCCGGCCTGCCGCTGGTGTCCGGGGGCCCGTACCGGTGGCTGCGCCACCCGAACTACGTGGCGGTGGTCGCCGAGGGCCTGGCGCTGCCGCTGGTGCACGGGGCGTGGCTGACGGCGGTGGTGTTCACGGTGGTCAACGCCGTGCTGCTGGCGGTACGCGTCCGGTGCGAGGAGGCGGCACTGCGGTCGGCGACGGGGGCGGCGCCCGGGGCGGCGCCGTGCGTGGAGGCCACCCGGTGATCGACCTGCTGGTGGCGGGCGGCGGCCCCGCCGGGCTCGCCGCGGCGATCCACGCGGCGCTCGCCGGCTGGGAGGCCGTCGTGGTGGAGCCGCGCCCGGGCCCGGTGGACAAGGCGTGCGGCGAGGGCGTCATGCCGGGCGGCGTCCGCTCCCTGCGCGCGCTGGGCCTCGCCCCGGCGGGGCGTGAACTGCGCGGCATCCGGTACGTCGACGGGCCCCACCGCGCGCAGGCGGCCTTCCGGGACGGTACGGGCCTCGGCGTGCGCCGCACCGTCCTGCACACGGCGCTGGCGCGCCGGGCCGCCGAGCTGGGCGTCCGGTGCGTGGAGGGCAGGGTCGGCGACGTACGGCAGGACGCGGACGGGGTGAGCGCCGGGGGGCTGCGGGCGCGCTGGCTGGTCGCCGCCGACGGCCTGCACTCCCCCGTGCGGCGCACCCTCGGCCTGGAGCTGCCGGGCCCCCGGCTGCCCCGGCGCTACGGGCTCCGGCGGCACTACCGGGTGGCGCCCTGGTCGGACTTCGTGGAGGTCCACTGGTCGCCGTACGGGGAGGCGTACGTGACGCCCGTGGCCGACGACCTGGTCGGCGTGGCGGTGCTGAGCACGGTGCGACGCGGGTACGAACGGCACCTGGACGCCTTCCCCGAGGTGGCCGGCCGGGTGCGGGGCGCGGCGCCGACGAGCGCGGTGCGCGGCGCCGGGCCGCTCCGGCAGCGGGTGCGCGCCCGGGTGGCCGGGCGGGTGCTCCTCGTGGGTGACGCGGCCGGGTACGTGGACGCGCTCACCGGCGAGGGCGTCGCGCTCGCGCTGGCGTCGGCCGAGGGGGCGGTGGCATGCCTGCGGGCGGGACGCCCACGCGCGTACGAGGGGGCGTGGCGGAGGCTGTCGCGGCGGCACCGCCTGCTGACGGAGGCACTGGTCCGGCTCAGCTGCCGGCCGGGCACGGCCCGGCTGGTCGTACCGCTGGCGTCCCGGCTTCCCCCGGTATTCGCTGCGGGCGTGCACGCGCTGCGGTGAGGGCCCTCGACCGGCACGGCTCCCGCCGAAGGAGCGGGGCCGGGGCGGGAGAGGTGACCGGTACGGCTCTTGCCGAGGGGGGTGGGCCCCGGGCGGAGACGTGACCGGCAGCGCTGTTGCCGAGCGGGCGGAGCCCGGACAGGGAACACGACCGGTACGGCTCTTGCCGAGCGGGCGGAGCCCGGACGGGGAACACGACCGGCGCGGCTGCCGCCGACGCGGTCGGCCTTGGGCGGGAACGCGACCGGTACGGCTCTTGCCGAGGGGGTGGGCCCCGGGCGGATACTTGACGGATGAACCTCTCGGCGCCGGGTCTCACCGAGCTGCGGGAGCGGCTCGGCTCGACGCTGTTCGCCCGGGTCGCGGGGCCGAGTGGCCGGGCGAACCGCGCGCGTATCCATGGCGCGCCGGGGCCCCGCTGGTTCGCCGCGGACCGGCCGATCCGCCAGGTGCACGGCGAGGCCGCGATGTTCATCGGCGGGCTGCGCGCGCTGCTCCTGCAGTCGCTGCACCCGCTGGCCATGGCCGCCGTGGCGGGCCATTCCGACTACCGCGGCGACCCCTGGGGGCGGCTCCAGCGCACCAGTACCTTCCTCGCCATGACGACGTACGGCGCCGCGGACGACGCCCAGCGGGCGGTGGACCGGGTCCGCGCCGTGCACGAGGGGGTGAAGGGCGTGACCGCCGACGGGGAGCCGTACCACGCCGCCGACCCGCACCTGCTGGCGTGGGTGCACGTCGCCGAGGTGGACAGCTTCCTGTGCGCCCACCAGCGCTACGGCGCCCACCCGCTGGACGCCGAGGGCTGCGACGCCTACGTCGCCGACACGGCACGCGTCGCGGCCGCGCTCGGCGTGGTCGACCCGCCCCGCGATCTGGCCGGGCTCGCCGAGCGGCTGGCCTCCTACCGGCCGGAGCTGCGCGCCACGCCGGAGGCCCGCGAGGCGGCGCGCTTCCTCCTGCTGCGCCCGCCGCTGCCGGCCGTCGCCCGCGCCCCGTACGCCGTCCTCGCCGCGAACGCCGTCTCCACGCTGCCGCGCTGGGCGCGCGGGTTGCTGGGGCTGCCGTACCTGCCGGTGCTGGAGGCGGCCTGCGTACGGCCCGGCGGACATGCGCTGACCAGGACGATCCGGTGGGCGCTGGCTCCTGCGCCGCCGCCGCCCGGAACGCACTGAAATCCGCGGGGAACGCGGAGATAAAGGGCGGAGGGGCGTTCGCGGGGGTGGCCCAGGGCAACGACCGCGTCGGGTGGGAGCGACATTGATACGCGTTCCTCTCGTCGAGAACACCCGCCTCGTGCGGGGGGGGCTCGCCGCGCTCCTGTCTCGCGAGGAGGACGTCGAGGTCGTCGCCGAGGCCGGCGGGAGGGCGAGGTCCTCGCGCGGGCGCAGCTGTGCCGCCCGGACGTGGCCGTGATCGACGTCGACTCCCAGGAGGGCGCGCACGGCTGGCGGGGTGCCGGATGCTGCTGATGATCCGCGACCGCCTCGGCGGCCCAGTTGTCGAGCTCGTACCGCAGCCATCCGTCCGGCACGGGACATCTGGTCTGCGCGAAGAGGATTGCACCCGCCGCCCGCCCCGGAACACCACTCTTCGTCACGCGTGTGCCGTGAGAGCGTCATCCCGGACCCGGGAGAAACGCGGATGCCACCCCCTCCACCTGCGCTTTCCCCGGAACGCCACGACGGCCACCCCGCCCGCGGACCCCCACGAGGATTGGTTAGGCTCCCCTAAGTTATTCTCGTGAAGGAGCCGCATGCCGTCCGTGTCCCCGCAGCACCCCGTCATATCCGAGGGGCACCCCCGGCGCTGGCTCATCCTGGGCGTCATCTGCCTGGCGCAGCTCGTGGTGATCCTCGACAACACCATCCTCAACGTCGCCGTGCCCACCCTCACCCGGGACCTGGGCGCCTCCGCCGCCGATGTCCAGTGGGTCATCAACGCCTACGCGCTGGTCCAGTCGGGCCTGCTGCTCACGGCGGGCGGCGCGGCCGACCGCTACGGGCGCAAGCGCATGCTCATGACCGGGCTCGCGCTGTTCGGGCTGGGCTCACTGGCGGCCGGACTGGCCCAGTCCACCGGCCAGTTGATCGCCGCCCGCGCCGGGATGGGCGTCGGCGCCGCCCTGCTGCTGACCACCACGCTCGCCGTCGCGCTCCAGGTCTTCCCCGAGCCGGAGCGCGTACGGGCCATCGGCATCTGGGCCGCCGTCAACGCCCTGGGCTTCGCCGCCGGGCCGCTGGTCGGCGGTGTGGTCCTCGCGCACTTCTGGTGGGGCGCCCTCTTCCTGGTCAACCTGCCGGTGGTGGCGCTCGGGCTGGTCGCGGCCGCCGTGCTCGTACCGGAGAGCACCGCTCCGGGCGGGGCGCGCCCCGATCTGCCCGGTGCGCTGCTGTCCACGGTGGGCATGGCGTCACTCGTCTACGTCGTCATCACCGGGCCCGAACACGGCTGGACCTCGGGGCCGGTGCTGGTGGGCGCGGCCCTCGTCGCCGTCACCGCGACCGCCTTCGTACGGTGGGAGCGCCGCGTCGCCCATCCCATGCTGGACCTCGGCTTCTTCCGCGACCGCACTTTCACCGGCGCCATCGCCGGGGCGCTGCTGATCACCTTCGGCAGCGGGGGCGCGCTGTACCTGCTGACCCAGCAGCTGCAGTTCGTGCACGGGTACGGCGCGCTGGAGGCGGGGCTGCGCACGGCGCCGTTCGCGCTGACCGTCGTGCTGCTGAACTTCACCGGGGTCGCGGCCCGCGCCAGCCGGGCCGTGGGCATCCCGGGGTCCGTCGCCCTCGGCATGGGGCTGCTCGCGGCGGGCCTCGCGGTCGTCGCGGTGCTCGACTCCCAGGGCTTCGGCTACGGCGGCATGCTCGTCGGGCTGGTCCTGATGGGGACGGGGTGCGCGCTGGCGAACCCGGCGATGGCGGTGGCGGTCCTGAACGCGATCCCGCGCGAGAAGGCGGGTGTCGGCGCGGGCATCGAGGGCACGGTCACGGAGTTCGGCAACGGCCTCGGCGTCGCCGTCCTCGGCGCGGTGCTCAACTCCCGGTTCGCCGCGCTGGTTCCGGTCCCGGCGGCCGCCTCGCTCCCGGCGGCGCTGGCCGCCGCGGACTCGGCGGGCGAGCGGGAGCGGATCGCGGACGCGTTCGCCTCCGGCCTGGTGACCAGCCAGTTGGTCGGGGCGGCGGCCGTGCTGGTGGGCGGCCTGCTGGCCGCGGCGCTGCTGCGGCGCGCGGAGAAGGGGGCGACCGCCCCGGCACAGGCGGCCCCCGAGGCGCCCGAGAAGTCCGCCGAGACCGCGTCGGTCTGATCGTGCCGGGGTTCGCCCGCCCCCTAGCTTGGTTGCGCCTCCGCCGTGGCGCCCGTCAGGACGGCGCGGTGGACGGCGCGGGCGAGCCGCGCGCCCCACAGTGAGCGCGGTCCGGCGAAGGCGTGCGGCTCCTCGCCGGGGCGGGGGACGCGGGCGGCGACGCACACGGCGTCGGTGGGCGTGCCCGAGCAGTCGTGCCCCGCTTCCAGCAGCGCCTGGACCTTGGCCTCGGTGGCCGTGGCCACCGCGTTGACGAGGGCGGCGTCGGTCAGGGCGGCCGGGACGGCGACCACGATGTTGATCGTCCCGGCCGGCGGCGGGCCGGCCTCGCCGTCCTCCGGCGAGGCGGCCCAGGTCGACACGCCCAGGCCGACGGTGACGGCCGCCTCGACGCCGCCGTCGGCGGCGTGGGCGCACCGCGTGACGTCCGCGGCCGTCATCAGCCCGACCCCGGCACCGCGGGCACCGGCGCGGTGGGCGAGCGCGGCCAGGTGCCGGGCGGGGTCGGTACGCCGGTAGCCGTGCGGCACCTGGGCGTTCAGGACCCACGCCCGCTCCCCTATGCCGCCGCCCAGCACCGCGCTGCCGGCCATCCGCCAGCCGTCTCCCGCACGCCACACCAGCGCGGGGAGCCGTATGCCGTCCTCCACGTGCCAGAGCAGCTCCATGGCCAGGGCGGGCGGCAGGGGCGCGCGGGAGGTGAGGGTGGAGGACACCGGGGGCTGCTCCTCGGGGGAGGGCGCGGGGGCGCGGATACGGCGGAACCGGCTGATCCTACGCGCAGCCGCGCCGGCGCCCGCACCCGCGCGTCAGCCGGCTCACGCCGCTCGCCGGTGGAGGCGGTCCAGGAGGGCCAGGTCGTCTTCGGAGAGGCGCAGCGCACCGGCGGCCACGTTGGCGGTGAGGTGCTCCGGGTCACCCGTACCGGGGATGGCGAGCACGTGCGGCCCGCGGTGCAGCGTCCAGGCGAGCCGGACCTGCGCCGCGCTCACGCCGTGGGCGCGCGCCACGGCGAGCACCTCGTCGCCGTCCGGTTCACCGGCCCCCGCGTCGCGCCCGGTACCGGCGATCGAATAGAACGGCACGAACGCGATCCCCTGCTCGCCGCAGTCGCGCACGAACGCGTCGTGCTCGGGCCGTACGCCGATGCCGTACGGGTTCTGTACGCACACCACCGGCGCGATGGCCCGCGCCTCGGCGAGCTGTTCGGGGGTGACGTTGGAGACGCCGAGGTGGCGGATGAGCCCGGCGTCCCGCAGTTCGGCGAGGGCGCCGAAGCGGTCGGCGATCGAACGGTTCCCGAGCATGCGCAGGTTGACCACGTCGAGGTGGTCGCGGCCGAGCTGGCGCAGGTTCTCCTCGACCTGGCCGCGCAGCTGCCCGGGTTCGGCGTGCCACCACTCGCCCGAGGGGTCGCGGTGGGGTCCGACCTTGGTGGTGATGACGAGGTCGTCCGGGTAGGGGGCCAGCGCCCGGTTGATCAGCTCGTTGGCGGAGCGCAGCCGGGAGAAGTAGAACGCGGCGGTGTCGATGTGGTTCACGCCGAGTTCGACGGCGCGGCGCAGGACGGCTATGGCCTGGTCGCGGTCGCGCGGGGCGGCGTCGGGCGCGAACGCCTCGCCGGTCTGCGGCAGGCGCATGGCGCCGAAGCCCATGCGGTTGATCTCCAGGTCGCCGAGTGTCCAGGTGCCGGACGCCGCCGCGGTGATGGTCTGTGAGGTCATCCCGGGATGATCACCCCAACGCCCGTAAGACGCCAGCCCTTTGGGGCGCCTTTGGGACATCTCTCACCTTTGCCGTCCGGAGCTCCCCCCGGGGCGTCCGGTCACGGCCGTACGGCTCACCGCCGCCGCCAGCTTGCGCAGCCGGCGCCAGTCCAGCGCGGGGGGCGCCTCGGGCACCCCGGGCCGCAGCCGCGGTACGCGGACGCGCAGCGCGCCCGGTGCGGCGCGGCAGTGGACGGGGGCGGGCAGGACCAGCGCCTCGCCGTCGATGCCGACCTCCAGGGTGGGGCTGTCGGCGTCGACGACGACCTCGCGGGCCGTGAGCACCGTGAGCCCGTTGGCCTCGGGGTCGAGCAGCAGCCCGGCGGCCGCGGCGGCGCCGTCCACGCGGATGCCGAGGACGCCGAGGACCCCGGAGTCGAGCCGCTCGCGACGGCCGAAGCCGAACGGCTCGTCCCTGCGGTACGGGTTGTTGCTGACGAGCACGGCTTGCGGGCCGGTGAGCACCGTGCCGCCGGCGCGGGCGGTCAGCCGGGGGCCGCTCTGCCGGGTGAGCAGGTCGGGCAGCATGTCCAGCGCCGTGCCGACCTTGTCCTCCCGGTAGGCGGGGCTCTGCACGACGGCCCCGTAGACGCCGAAGGAGACGTTGTTGACGAAGGGGCGCCCGCCGGCGAAGCCGAGGTCCACCCGGAGTTCCACGCCGTCCGTGAGGGCGTCCAGGCAGGCGGCGGGGTCGTCGCGGTCGAGGCCGAGGTCCATCGCGAAGTGGTTGCGGGTCCCGGCGGAGACGACCAGGAACGGCAGGTCGTGCTCGGCGGCGACGGCGGCCACCAGCGCCTGGGTGCCGTCGCCGCCCGCGACGCCCAGCAGGTCCGCACCGTCCGCCACGGCGCGCCGGGCGAGCTCCGCGACGTCCTGGTGCCGCTCCGGGTCGAGCAGCACCACGCGCGCGCCGAGCCGCTCGGCTTTCTCCTTGAGGCGGAAGCGCGCCACCTTGGAGCCGCCGGACAGCGGGTTCATGAACAGCACGGCCCGGCGCGGCGGCGGCGTGCGGTGCTCCTTGGCCCGTACGGGACGCAGGCCGGTGCTCCGCAGCGCGTACCGGCCGGTCCACACGGCCGCGCCCCACAGGGCGAAGGACACCGCGAGGGCCCTCAGCAGGCCCGCGGCCGCGAACAGGGCGATGACGGCGAGGGGTGTCGCCGCCGCCAGCGCGGCGGCCGCCACGCGGACCGCTCCGCGTGTGGTCAGCGCCCACCACAGCGCGGCCGCCGTGGCGGCCAGGCCGGCGACGCCGACCAGGAGCAGCAGGACGCCGCCGACGCCCGCGTACAGCAGCGGCACCAGCGCCGCGAACGCCGCCGCGGTGAGGGACGCCCGGGCCGACCACCGCTGCGCGCGCTGCACCCGCCCGTGCGCGTCCCATCCGGTCCCCATGTGCCGTCCCCTCCCTCGCCTCCGGACATCGTAGGAGCGGCGGCCCCTTGCCGCCTTACGCGGCGTCGGGCGCGGCCGTGTCCTCGGACGCCTGGGCGACACCGTCGTCGAGGACGACGGTGATGGGCTCCCCCGGGCCGCCGACAGCCGAGAGCCGGTCCGCGATGCGGCCGTAGACGGTGGCGGCCACGGCCCACTCGGCTCCGAGCACCTCGGCGTCGGCGCGGGTGTGCCATACCCTGATGAGCAGGGCGATCAGGGACATGCCCGACACCGTGACCCGCAGCCTGCCTCCGCCGAGGTCTTCGACCTGGTGCGGCGTACGGAAGTGGGGGTGGTGGGCGGCGAGCTCGGCGAGGAACTCCCAGTGGTGCTGGTGCACGACCAACTGGGCCCGGGCCACACCGGCCGCCTTCATCAGCAGCACGCCGTGGACGACGTCTTGCCCGGGCGGCGCCTCGCCGTCGCCGCCGGGCCCGGCGGCCGCCGGGCCGGGAGGCACGCGCTCGCCGCGGCGGTAGGCCGCTTCGATGACGTTCTTGAGCTCCGGACCCTTGCCGGGGCTGCCGTTCCGGCCCCCGTTCCGGCCGCCGTCGCCGCTGGGGCCGGCCTCTTCGGCGTGTTCCTCGTCGCGTTCCATCGTCCCCTCCTCCTGGTCGCCCGCGACGGCCGCGGAAGACGCGTCGGCGAGGCGGCCCAACCCCTCGACGACGTCGCACCGCAGGGCGCGGATCTCCCCCGTCAGGCCGTCCAGAGCCTCCAGCTCCCGGCCATCCCGGCCATCCCGGCGCAGGCTCGCGGCAGCGCCCCGGATCGCTTCACGGGTCCGCTGGTGCTCGGTGGCCACCGCGCCGGAGAGCGCCGTCAGCGCCTCCGTCTGACCGTCCAACTTCGTGATGACGTCGTTCACACGGGCTTCGGTCACGACCGGCACGACCGGCCCCGCGCGGCCCTTACCGATGCCGAACAGGCGTTTGCACCCCACGTAACCCCCTCGTCACGCGCCGTAGCGAGCGATCCGATCATGCCCAGGTGAACCGCATGCGACGCGGCGTTTTTCAGCCGCCGCGGCACCGGTACCACAGGGGCCGACGGGGCCCGCGAGGCCCTGGGGGCACCCTCATGAACGATCAAAAAACCATGGGGTTAGCATATGAGCGCCGCCTAGCTCGAAAGATGGACCTGTGACTGTCAACGACGACTCGTTCACCAATTGGAAGACCCGCGAGGAGATCGCGGAGTCGATGATCCCGATGATCGGCAAGCTGCACCGGGAGCGGGACGTCACCGTCCTGCTGCACAGCCGCTCCTTGGTGAACAAGTCGGTGGTCAGCATTCTCAAGACCCACCGATTCGCCCGGCAGATCGCCGGTGAAGAACTCTCCGTCACCGAGACGATGCCCTTCCTGCGCGCCCTCACCACGCTCGACCTGGGTCCGTCCCAGATCGACATCGGCATGCTCGCCGCGACGTACAAGACGGACGGCCGCGGTCTGTCGGTGGAGGAGTTCACCGCCGAGGCCGTCGCCGGTGCCACCGGCGCCAACAAGATCGAGCGCCGCGAGGGACGCGACGTCGTCCTCTACGGGTTCGGCCGCATCGGCCGCCTCGTCGCCCGCCTCCTCATCGAGAAGGCCGGCTCCGGCAACGGCCTGCGGCTGCGCGCCATCGTCGTGCGCGGCGGCGGTGAGCAGGACCTGGTGAAGCGCGCCTCGCTGCTGCGCCGCGACTCGATCCACGGCCAGTTCCAGGGCACCATCACCGTCGACGAGGCGACCAACACGATCGTCGCCAACGGCAACGCGATCAAGGTGATCTACGCGAACGACCCGTCCGAGGTCGACTACACCGCGTACGGCATCAAGGACGCCATCCTCATCGACAACACCGGCAAGTGGCGCGACCGCGAGGGCCTGTCCAAGCACCTGCGCCCCGGCATCGACAAGGTCGTCCTGACCGCCCCCGGCAAGGGCGACGTCCCGAACATCGTCCACGGCGTCAACCACGACACCATCAAGCCGGACGAGCGGGTCCTGTCCTGCGCCTCCTGCACCACCAACGCCATCGTCCCGCCGCTGAAGGCGATGGACGACGAGTACGGCGTCCTGCGCGGTCACGTCGAGACCGTCCACTCGTTCACGAACGACCAGAACCTGCTGGACAACTACCACAAGGCCGACCGCCGCGGCCGCTCGGCGCCGCTGAACATGGTGATCACCGAGACCGGTGCCGCCTCCGCCGTCGCCAAGGCGCTGCCCGACCTCAAGGCGCCGATCACCGGCAGCTCGATCCGCGTCCCCGTCCCGGACGTCTCGATCGCCATCCTGAGCCTGCGCCTGGGCCGTGAGACCACCCGCGACGAGGTCCTGGAGTACCTCCGCGACGTCTCGCTGCACTCGCCGCTCAAGCGCCAGATCGACTTCACCACGGCCCCCGACGCGGTCTCCATGGACTTCGTCGGCTCGCGCCACGCCTCGATCGTCGACGCCGGCGCCACCAAGGTCGACGGCGACAACGCCATCCTCTACCTCTGGTACGACAACGAGTTCGGCTACTCCTGCCAGGTCATCCGCGTCGTCCAGCACGTCTCCGGGGTGGAGTACCCGACCTACCCGGCCCCGGACCCGGCGGTCTGATCCCGGCCCCGGACCCCTCCGGACCTCGGACCCCGCCGCGGCGGCGCCTCACGGCGCCCGCCCGCGGCGGGGTCCGCGTCGTTCAGCGGGCCTGCGAGGCGCAGGGGTGCCCGGGCGAAAAGGAGGCTGACAGATCGTCAACGGCATGGTTACGATGCCGGTGATGAACTACTTCTCCTCGTACGGATTGGGGGACTCGTTCGCTCAGGGTGAGCGCTGATGGCACCTCACTTCGCGAACGGGCTTCCGACCCGCCTGCTGATGTGGCAACGCGTGCGCGAGTACGCCGTGCCACCGTCCATGATCGAGACCGCGACCGCACGGCGTGCGGTCGGTGACTGGGCGGGGGCCTGCGCCGCCGCCCGGATCGACGTCGACCTCGATCTGCGCGCCGTGCGCGACCGTCACGGCACCGAACTCGCCAACCGCCTCCGTGCGGATCTGCGCCGACTGGCGCCGGATCTGCTGCGCTGGCACATGCCCCGGATCGCCCCCGACGGGCGGCTCCGGCCCGGCCTCACCCTCTCGCTGGCCCGTTACGGGACTCCCGGCGGCCCGTCGCCGCAGTTGGTGGTGCGGACACCGCCGGCCTGGGCGGACGCCGGGCAGCGGATGGCCGTCGCCCTGTGGGAGGGGCCGCATGCCCACCCGCATGCCCACCCACACCCGCACCCGCACCCCGACCGGCGTTTCCGGCTGGACCTGCACCGGCACCTCTGGGACTCCGCACGCAGCGGCGAGCTGGCGCGGCGGTGCGGTGCGGACGAGCCGCCGTCGGACCGCGGTCCGTTCCCCGCACGATGGGCCGCCGAGGCGGAGTCGCTGTTGCGCGCCGAGGGCCGGCCCGCGCGCGGGGCCTTCGCCGTGCGGCGGGGGGCGCGCAGTCACGCCGTGTTCACGCTCGTCGCCCCCGACGACGGCCACGCCCCGACGGTGCGCCCGCTACGGGAGGCGCTGCCGCCGCACGAGGCCGCGGCACTTCCGGTGCTGCCGGAGGCGGCGGTCCGGGCCCTGCCCGACCTGGAGTTGCTGCGGGCCGGGCTGATCGCGCCGGAGCGGCTGCATCCGCTCGTCGCCGAGGCGCTGGCGGCGTACGGCTCCGCCTCGGTCGTCCGCCCGGTGTCCGAGCCCGGTGATCCGCACCGGGTGGAGTGCCGGGGCGAGATCCACCGGATCGCGCTGCGCGACGGCGTGCTGACGGCGGTCGACCACGACCCGGACCAACTGCGCCGCGAGGCGCTTCTGGTGGCGCTCGGCGGGCCACCGCTTCCCTGCCTGCGGGCGATCGACACGGTGCACCGCGATCCGGAGGCGTTGCCCGCGGTGCGGGAGCGGCTGCGCCACGGTGACGTCGCCGGGGCGCTCGCCGTGGTCGAGGGCCTGCTCGGGCCCGGCGCGGTCCTGCGCGACGGGCCGCTCCGCGAGGAGCTGCGGGCCGCCGCCGACCGCCGCGTCGACCACGGGCTCTTCCGCTCGGGGCTCGTGCCCGTACACCCCGCTTCCGGTACGGCGCTGGCGGCCGCGAACTCCTCGGGCGCGGGCCATCCGCAGGCCGGGCACCGCCCGCGGCTCGACCGCCGGACACCTTCCGTGCTGCGCCACAAGCGGAGCAGCCGGACCCGGCCCCGTACCGGCCTGACCTCCTGACCGGCGGCCCACGGCCGCCCCCTTCTGCCTTCCCTGTACGGCGTGTTGAGCGCCGCATGCCTTTACGACCTCCGGGACGGGCCGTTCCGTCCCCTTCTCCCACCCCAGGTGATGCCCATGACCACGAGTACGCTCCTGCCCGCCCCGGCCACCGGCGCCGCCGCGACCGACGCCCAGCTCGCCGTCGCCGACGACCTCCTCGCCCTCCTGCGGACGACCACCACCGAGCCGCGCCCCGACGAGCAGCTCGAAGCACTGACGCTGGCCGTCGCCGCCGACCTCCCCGTACTGCTCTGGGGTGAGCCGGGCATCGGCAAGACCGCGGCGCTGACGCAGCTCGCCACCTCCCTCGACCTGCCGCTCACGACCGTGATCGCCAGCGTCCACGAGCCGTCCGACTTCTCCGGGCTGCCCATCGTGGGCGACGACCCCGCGGTACGCGGTGTGCCGATGGCGCCGCCGCAGTGGGCGGTGGAGCTCGTACGGGCCGGGCGGGGGCTGCTCTTCCTCGACGAGCTGTCCACCGCCACCCCGGCCGTGCAGGCCGCGCTGCTCCGGGTCGTCCTGGAGCGGAGGGTCGGTGAGCTGCGACTGCCCGAAGGGGTGAGGATCGTGGCCGCCGCCAATCCGCGCGCGTCGGCGGCGGACGGCTGGGAGCTGAGCCCGCCGCTGGCCAACCGGTTCGTGCACCTGTACTGGGTGCACGACCGGGAGGTGGTGGTGCGCGGGCTCGGCGGGGTCTGGCCGCGGGCGGAGCTGCCCCGGCTGGTGCCGGAGCTGCTGCCGGAGGCGGTAGCGTTCGCCCGGCGTGCGGTCTGCGGCTTCCTGAAGGCGCGGCCGACGCTGATCCACCGGCTGCCGAGTACCGAGACGCGGCGCGGCGGCGCCTGGCCCTCGCCGCGCAGCTGGGAGGCCGCGCTGACCCTGCTGGCCTTCGGTACGGCGGCCTCCGCCTCCCGGGAGGTGCTGGCGCTGTTGGTGCGGGGAGCCGTGGGCGACGGGCCGGGGCTCGAACTCCTCGCCCATCTGGACCGGATGGACCTGCCGGACCCGGAGTCGCTGCTGGCCGATCCGGCCGCCGCCGAGCTGCCGGAGCGGGGCGACCTGCGTCAGGCGACGCTGGAGGCGGTGGTGGCCGCCATCGGGGCGCGGCCGGAGCGGGAGCGGTGGGAGGCGGGGTGGGCGGTGCTCGTCCGGGCGCTGGAGACCGGCGCCCCGGACCTGCTGGTCGCTCCGGCGACGGCGCTGGCGGCGCTGCGGCGCGACGACTGGGAGGTGCCGCGGGCCGTGGAGCGGCTGACCGGGGTGATCGGCCTCGCCCAGGGGGCGGACCGGTCGGTGGGCCGCGTCACGGCGGCGGCCGGCGCCGGAACCGCGGCGGGGGCGCGCCGATGACGGGGCCCGCCGCTCAGCGCCCGGTGACGGGACCGGGACCCGGGCCGGGCCCGCTGCGGGGTCCCCACCCGGCGCCGCGCCCGGTCCCGCGCCCGGCGCCACGTCCGGCGCCACGTCCGGCGCCACCTGCGATGTCCCGGCCCGCGCCACAGCCGTCGCCCCGCGGGCCCGTAGTCCCGCTGGACATGGAGAAGTTGCTCACGGCCCGGCTGCACGCGGTGAAGGTCCGCCCCTACCTCGCCGACGCGCTCTTCGCCCTGCACGTGGTGGAGGACCGGTCGGTGCCGACGATGGGGGTGGACGCGCACTGGCGCTGCTACGTCTCCCCCGCCTTCGTGGCCCGCACCCCGGTGGAGGAGCTGGCGGGCGTCTGGGTGCACGAGGTCTCGCATCTGCTCCGGGACCACCACGGGCGGGGCGAGCGGTACGCCCGCGAACACGAGGCGTACGGGCCGGGTGAGCGGCTGCGGCGCAACATCGCGGCGGACTTCGAGATCAACGACGACATCTACGGCGATGGCCTGCCCAGGCCCGCCGGCGTGGTGCTCCCGAGCATGCTGCGCCTGACCGACGGGCTGCTGATGGAGGAGTACCTGCGCACGGCGTCGATGTCCGGGCTCGTCGCGGAGCTCGCCTGGCTGGACTGCGGCAGTGGTGCCGACGGGCAGGAGCGCCCCTGGGAGCTGGGGGCCGACGGGGCACACGGGCTGACCAGGCAGCAGCGGGACGCGGTCCGCTTCCGGGTCGCGGAGGGCATCAAGGGGAAGCCGGGCAGCGCGCCGGAGGGGTGGCGCCGGTGGGCGGAGGAGGCGTTCCACCCCCCGCAGCCGTGGCGTCGGTTGCTGGGGGCGGCGGTCCGCTCGGCGGTGGGTGCGCCGGGCGCGGGCGAGAACCACAGCTACCGGCGCCCGTCCCGGCGCTCGGCCGGTGTGCCCGGGGTGGTGCTGCCCAGTCTGCGCCGTACGCCGCCCCGGGTCTGCGTCGTGATCGACACCTCGGGGTCGGTGAGCGACGCGGAGCTGGGCAGCGCGCTGCTGGAGGTGGCGGCCATCGCGCGGGCGGTGGGCGGGCGGCGCGACCTGGTGTCGGTGATCTCCTGCGACGCGGCGGCCCGGATCGCCGTCCCGCTCTGCCGCGCCGAGAACATGGAGCTGATCGGCGGCGGGGGCACGGACCTGCGCTCCGGTTTCACCCGGGCGCTCCGCTCCGGGCCGCGCCCGGACGTCATCGTCGCCCTGACGGACGGTCAGACGCCCTGGCCGTCCGCGCCACCGCCCTGTCGCACGGTCGTCGGTCTCTTCCCCCGTCCCGCCCGCGCCAGGGACGAGAGGAACCCCGACTACGTCCCGGCCACCCCGCCGGCGTGGGCGCGTGTCGTCACCATCGGCTGAGCGGGCTAGGGGGTGTCTTGCGCGTCCTGCGGGTACCAACGCAGTTCGACGGTGTTGCCGTCGGGGTCCCGCACGTAGACGGACTGGGCGGAGCCGCGGGCGCCGAAGCGGCTGACCGGGCCCTCCAGGACGTCGAACCGGCCGGAGTCGATGACCTCCTGCCAGTCCACGGGGTCCACCACCAGGCAGATGTGGTCCACGTTGGACTCGCCGCGGGGCCGCTTGAACAAGTCGATGATCATCGTCGGGCTGACCCGTACGGACGGGAACGGCACCTTGCCGGCCCGCCACTCCTCGACCCGGACCGGCTCCAGGCCGAGGGGTCCGCAGTAGAACTCCAGGGACCGCTCGACGTCCTCCACGTTGAGCACCACGTGGTCGAAATCCTTGACCCGCACGGGGCCACCCCCTCCGGTGGTCCGGGCCTCCCGGCCGGGACCGCTTGTACGACAGACGGACGGCCGCCCGGGAACACCGGGGGACCGTCCGTCCACAGTAGCGGGGTGCCTTGTCAGCGGAGGCCCGGCACCAGACCGAGCACGGGCGCCACCGGAGCGACGAGCTGCTTGAGTTCTCCGAGGCGGTGCAGCCCGCTGAGCCCACCGAGCTGCTGGGACACCCGCGGCACCTCGGAGCGCCGCTCCGGGGGCATGGAGCTCATCATCAGGTCTTCGGCCTGACTGAGGAGGGACGGCCCCTTCGGCCCGATGGGGAGGCCGACCGCGTCCGCCGTGGGGGCGGTCAGCGCGGTGGTGCCGGCGGCGAGGACGAGGGCGGCGAATACACGTTGCGTCTTGGTCACAGCCCGACCAACGCCGCGCCCCGGCGGAGGATGCGGCCCGTTACGCCATAGGGGTGCGGTGCGGCCGCGTCTCCTCGACCGCCGCGCCGCGCGGTGGAGGCGGCGGTCCACAGCAGCTGGAAGTCCCCGACGCGAACCGCCCGTTCCAAGCCAGACCAGCGCCGCCGGGGCGCGGGTTTCCGCCGCTCCCCGGCGGGATCGAGTGACGGGAGGGGAAGATGAGGAGATGACCGGTCCTGATCGCACGAGTCAGCCCGTGCCCGGTGCGCCCGCCCTCGGGAGGCGCCGGTTCCTCGGTTACGTACTGGCCGCTCCGACCCTGGTGACCGCCGCCGAGTTCGGTACGGCGCCGGGGGCCGCCGCGGCCGGCGTCCCCGCACCGGGCGCCGTGTCGGCGGGCATCCCCTCACCGGACATCACCGAGCTGTTCGACCTCAACGACGTGATGACCGCGGCGGCCCTGCCGACCGCGCACCTGATCACGGTCGAGGTGAACGGGGACGGCACCGTGTCGTTCGCCCTGCCGCGGGCCGAGGTCGGGCAGGGCATCACCACGTCGACGGCGATGCTGATCGCCGAGGAGATGGACGTACCGGTGGAACGGGTCCGGGTCACGCTGGCCGACGCGCGCCCGGAGCTCGTGTTCAACCAGCTCACCGGCGGATCGAACACGACCGTCTCGACGTACACGCCGATCCGGGTCGCGGCCGCCCTGGCCCGGGCCCGGCTGCTCCAGGCGGCGGCGGGGGAACTCGGGGCGGCCGTCACCGACCTCAGCCTGGAGGCGGGGGTCGTCACCGGCCCGGCGGGCCGGGGCATCGGCATCGGGGAGCTGTCCGGGAAGGCCGCGAGCGCCGCGACACGGCGGATGTCCGTGGAGCTGAAGGCGCGTGAGCGGTTCACCGTGATCGGCAAGCCGCACGACCGGATCGACGCGCTCGCCGCGGTCACCGGACGCAAGAAGTTCACGATGGACCTGGACGTACCGAACGCCAAGCCGACCATGGTCTGCCGCCCTCCGACCATCAACGGCAGGGTCGGCGCGGTCGCCAACCTCGACGAGGTCCGCGCCCTGCCAGGCGTCACCGATGTCGCGGTCGTCTCCACCGGGGTGGCGGTGCGCGCGGAGACCTTCGGCCAGTGCGTCGACGCCGTGCGCGCCCTGCGGGTGTCGTGGCAGCCCGGCACCGTGGAAGGCGCGTCCGACGAGTCCGTACGCAAGGAGCTGCGGGCCGCCGAACCGCCGTTTGGACTCCCGCCGTTGACCCCGGTCGCGGAAGGCCGGTTCACCTTCCACTTCCGCGGCAACAGCGCGCTGGAGCCCAACTGCGCGATAGCCGACGTACGGCCCGACCGCGCCGAGATCTGGGCGTCGCTGAAGGCCCCGATCGTCGCGCAGCAGACCATCGCGGCCAAGCTCGGGCTGCCGCCGCGCGCGGTCACGGTGCACGTCACCGAAGGCGGGGGCTCCTTCGGGCGCAAGCTGTTCTTCGACGCCGCGCTGGAGGCCGCCGAGATCTCCCGGCGGATCGGCAAGCCCGTCAAGCTCATGTGGCACCGGGCCGACGACTCCCGCCAGGGGCGCGCCCACCCCATGGCCACCTCGCGCGTGCGCGTCGCGTACGCCGGCGACACCGTCCTCGGCTACCAGCAGCGGCACACGAGCGTCTCCACCGACTTCGGCCACGGGCTCGGCGAGATCCTCACCGCGATGGCCGCGAAGCTGCCGGTGGGTGACATCGGGTTCGCCGAAACGTTCTTCCAGCTCTCCCAGTCGATGCCGTACGACTTCGGCGTCACCAGCCGGCTGCTGAGCGAAACCGCCAAGGGCTTCAACACGGGCAGCATGCGCAACGTCTATTCGCCGGACGTCACCTGCGCCCGGGAGCTCGTCGTCGACCGGCTCGCCGCGAAGATGGGAAAGGACCCGTTCCGGTTCCGTCGCGCGTTCCTCCGCGACGATCGCGCCCGGGCCGTGCTGGAGAAGGCCGCCGAGGCCGGGGAGTGGGGCAGGTCCATGCCGGCCGGCACGGCGCAGGGCATCGCCTTCCACTCGGAGTACCACTCCGCCAGCGCCGTACTGGTGGAGATCGACTGCCGGCCCGAGACCGTCGGCCGTCCTATCCGCGACGGCGTGACGGGACCGCGCGTCACCAGAGCGGTCGTCGCCGTGGACGTCGGGCTCGCCGTCAACCCGCGTGGGCTGGAGGCGCAGATGATGGGCTGCGTCATGGACGGGATCGCCCAGACGCTGACGGCCGGCCTCCACCTGCGGGACGGGTACTTCCTGGAGGCCAGTTGGGACAACTACTTCTACACCCGGCAGTGGAACACGCCACCCGAGCTGCAGGTCATCGTGATGCCGGACACCACGGGGGAGCCCGGGGGCGCCGGGGAGCTCGGGGTCGCCGCGTCGATGGCCGCGGTCGCCTGTGCCTACGGCCGTGCCACGGGAACCATGCCGACCGCCTTCCCCATCAACCACGGCACGCTCTCCTTCATCCCCAAACCGACCGTCCCGCCGATCCCGCAGTCCCCCACCGACGGCCTGGACCACGTCCGCTGACAACTTGGAGATCACGTGCCGGAGTACACGTTCCGCCTCAACGGTGAGCAGGTCACCGTCGACGTCGACGGCGACGTGCGGCTGTTGTGGGTGCTGCGCGACGTCCTGGGGGTCACCGGGCCCAAGTACGGTTGCGGCATCAACGTCTGCAAGGCGTGTACGAGCCACCTCAACGGCAGGGCCGTCAACCCGTGCGCGGTCCCCGTCAAGGACCTGAGCCCGGCCGACGAGGTCACCACGATCGAAGGGCTCGCGGCCACGGTGGGCGCGGAGCTGCATCCGATGCAGCGGGCGTGGCTCGACCACGACGTGGCGCAGTGCGGCTACTGCCAGCCCGGCCAGATCATGGCCGCCGTCGCGCTGGTCCGCCGGGTGGCGGAGGAAGGCCGCAAGGTCACTGACGAGGACCTCGATTCGCTGCGCAACATCTGCCGCTGTGGCACCTATCCCCGTATCCGCGAGGCGATCAAGGCGGGCGCCGAGCGGATGTGAGGGGTCGGGCAGGGGTGAGCGGCCGTGCCGGAGCGGACGGCACCGGGGGGTCGGCGCCCCGGTGCCGTACGGACGTGAAGGCGCCGCCGGGTGCACCGGCGGCGGTACAACGATGTCAGGCCGCCCGGGTACGCGTTCCGGAGGCGGGGAAGCGGGGTCGTCAGCCGCAGTGTTCGCGCGTGGTCTGCCGGCGTGGGCGCGTCTGGGGGCGTGGGGTCTCGCCTAACAGGGAGTTTTCCGGTTCGAGGAGCCGCCGCTGGGACAGGAGGTACCCCAGCTCGGCCCTGCTGCGGCTCCCCAGGGCTTCGGAGACCTTCCGAATGTGGGTGGAGACGGTACGGGCGCTCACGCCGAGCCGGGCCGCGATGGTCTCGTCCGTGTGGCCGGTCACGACCATGCGGAGGACGGTCCTGCGGACGGAGTTGGTGAGCAGGTCGGGGCGGTGCTGTTCGGTGGCGAGGGCAATGGGCTCCGCCCGCTCCCACATGTGCTCGAACACCTTGGTGAGGAACTCGATCGCACCGGGGTGCCGGATGGCCAGTGCGGCGCTCTTCCGCTCCGGTGCACCGGGGATGAAGGCGATCGACCGGTCACAGATGATGACGCGTTCGAAGATCTCGTCCAGCGTGCGCACCTGGGCCCCCTCGGCCAGGACCTGTTCGATGTACGCGAGGGTGGGGCCGTGCGACCGCACACTGTGCTGGTAGAGCGTGCGCTGCCGTACCCCTTTGCGTACGAGTGCGAGGTCGCGGGGCAGGGCCTCGGCGAGCAGCGCGGGCGAACGGCCGCCGCCCGGCTGCGCGGTGAGCAGCTCCTCCTTGCAGGACCCGACGGCCAGCCGCAACGCCTCTCCGATGACCTCCTCGCCACCCAGGTGCTCGATGGGCAGCTCTGCTTGGCGCTGCACTTTTCGGTAGACGGCTTCCGCTGTGAGAAAGGAGGAGCGCAGTGACTCCAGGGTTTTCCGGCGCTGTTCGATGTCGCGCTCCACGGGTCGCGTGAGCTGCGCTTCCGCGATGTTCGGCGGAACGGGGACATACAGATCCTGTCCCCCGGGCAGCGGCCTGAGGAGCCCGCACCGGATGAGGCACCGGGGCACATCCCCGGACACCGTCCCCGTCTCCAGCGCCTCGCGGTACCACCGCAACCCCTCTTCACACAGGCGTACCACTTCGGAAGTTGCCGCTATGTCCGAATGTTGACGCATTTGCCCATCCTTCGTGTTGCCGCAGTTCGCGATCAGGATGGCAGTCAGGCTCGCATCGCCGCCGGAATATGCGCAGGATGGATGTGACGCAAAGAAAGTGGCCGAACGAAACAGAAGTGACACCTTCCGGAAGCCGGTTCATCAGAATCCGCACCGGTAGTTTCACGCACAGGAACCGCGCACCGTTAAACGTGGAAACAATCACATCGATAAGGTGACGATATGTGTTGGACCGTCAGCGCTGCACACACTTGCCTTTCCACGCCCACACCCCCCACCCCTCACCTGCGGTACGACTCGGCCTGGGGCTGACACACGAAGAGCACGGACCACGCAATTCGCTATCAGGCCCTTTTTCGCCCGTGATTTCCCCTCGATTCGTCTCATAATGTGAGACGAATCGAGGGTGCCGGCACGGATTGCCGTCCTGCGGCCCGCCGTGTCGGCGCTAGTCGTGGGCGAGGTCGTCCGGGGTCGACCGGGCGAGGTCGCCCAGGGTCTCCAAGGCCCGCGAGAGGGTATCTGTCCCGGGTGAGGCCAGGCCCAGGCGGATGGCGTGCGGGGCGCGGTGGCGCCCGACCGAGAACGCCGCGGCCGGAGTCACCGCGATGCCGTGCCGCGCCGCGGCGGCGACGAACGTGTCGGCACGCCACGGACTCGGCAGCTCCCACCAACGGTAGTACGAGCGGGGATCGCCGCGCGTCACGAACTCGCCGAGATGGCGCTCGGCGAGCTCCTGCCGTGCGGCGGCCTGCCGTTGCTTGGCCCGCACCAGCGCCCGTACGGTTCCGTCCGCCTGCCACTGGGCCATCGCCTCCAGCGGGAACCGCATGGGCGCCCAGCCGCCGGAGCGCAACGACGCGGCGACAACGCCCGCGACGGTGGCGGGAGCCACCGCGAACCCGAGCGACAGGCCCGGGGACACCCGCTTGGACAGGCTGTCGACGAGGAGCGTCCGCTCGGCCGCACGCGAGGCGAGGGGCGGCAGATCATCCCGGAGGAAGGCCCAGACGGCGTCCTCGATCGCATGGATTCCGCAGGTCAGCAGCGTATCGGCCAGGTGATCGAGCCGCCGCTCCGGCATGGTGAGCGACAGCGGGTTGTGCAGGGTCGGCTGGACGTAGACGGCGTGCAGCGGGCCGGCGCGGTGCGCTTCCTCCACGGCCTCGGGGATGAGCCCGTCCTCGTCCATGGCCAGGGGCACGAGGGTCACTCCCAGCCGGGTGGTGATCGCCTTGAGCACCGGATAGGTCAGCTCCTCGACACCGAGCCGGGCGCCCGGCCGCGTCAGCGCGGCGACGACGGCCGAGATCGCCTGCCGGCCGCTCCCGGCGAACAGCACCCGCGCCGGATCCGGTCGCCAGTCGCCGCGCACCAGCAGATCCGCCGCCGCCTCGCGCGCGGCGGCGGTGCCGGCCGGGCCGACCGGCCGCAGCACCGACTCCAGGCACTCGGGGTGCAGCAGCTTGCCGAGTCCCTCGGCGAGCAGCCCGGGCTGCTCGGGCACCACCGGGTAGTTCAGCTCCAAGTCGACCCGGCTGTCCGCCGGTTCGGACAGGGCGGGGGCGGCGGTCGCGGCGGAGGCGGCGCGCACGAAGGTGCCGCGGCCCACGTGGCCGACGGTGAGGCCCCGGCGGGCGAGCTCCTGATAGACGCGCGTGGCCGTGGAGTTCGCGATGCCGTACTGCTGGGCGAATTCCCGCTGCGCGGGAAGCCGGTCGCCCGTTCTGAGCCGCCCCGCTCTGATCTCCTCCGCCACCGCGTCCGCGACGTTCCGATAGTCCGTCATTGCCCTCGCCTCCCGTACCGATCGCATCGAAGCACAGGATTGCCCCGAGTTCAATATTGCGGATTGAACCGAGTAAAGGATGGAGCTTACACTCGAGTTGCTCCGACGCCCTGCTCGGCAACCGAGCGGAAGTTCCCCGAACCGCCGCTGGAATTACTTGAGTTGGAGCCAGCCGAAACCGTCCGAGGCAACGTCGAAGCACCGTCGAAGCAGTGCGTACAACCGGAACGGCCTTAACAACAAGGCTGGTTCGGCCGGATGAACTCAGAACACTCCGCACGACCTGGACAAGGAAGGAACCTTCCGCCGGTGAACACCACGGCCCGCGTGACCCCGAGCCGGACCGCCCTCCCGCCGCCCCGATGCGGCCGATCCGCTCTCCTGCACGACATCGTCCACGACCTCTCCGCGCTGCCGCCCGGCACCCACGAGGACTCCTCGGGTGCGACGGCACATCACGGATTCGCACAGAAAGCGGCGGGCAGCCATGGTTGAGTTGAGCGGAGTACTCGGTGTCGCGATGGTGGCCCTGGGGATGGTGCTCACCCCCGGACCGAACATGATCTACCTCGTCTCGCGGAGCATCACCCAGGGGCGGCGTGCCGGGGTCGTCTCCCTCGGCGGGGTGGCCCTCGGGTTCGTGGTCTACCTGCTCGCCACGAATCTCGGCCTGTCCGTGGTCTTCATCGCGATACCCGAGCTGTACGTCGCCGTGAAGCTGGCCGGCGCGGCGTACCTCGCCTACCTGGCGTGGAACGCTCTGAAGCCCGGGGGCGTCTCCGTCTTCGCTCCCCAGGACATCCCCCACGACTCCCCGCGCAAGCTGTTCATGATGGGCCTGATGACGAACCTGCTCAACCCGAAGATCGCCATCATGTACCTCGCCCTCATCCCGCAGTTCATCAACCTGGAGGCGGGGCACGTGCTGCTCCAGGGCATCCTGCTCGGCTCCGTCCAGATCGCGGTGGCCCTCACCATCAACCTGGCCATCGTGCTGGCGGCCGGCAGCATCGCCGTCTTCCTCGCCCGCCGCCCCTCCTGGCTCAAGGTGCAGCGCTACATGATGGGAACGGCGCTCGGCCTGCTGGCCGTCTCGGTCGCCATGGACACCTCGGCCCCGGCCAGTTCGGGCTGATCCCGTCGGCGGGCCGCGGTGAGGCGCTGGGCGTGTTCCTGGAGGGAACGCACGCCCACGCCGCCGTGGTTGAGGGCGTCGATGCCCTGGACGGCGGCGGCGAGCGCCTGGACCGTGGTCAGGCACGGGACGCCGCGGGCGACGGCCGCGGTGCGGATCTCGTAGCCGTCGAGACGGCCACCGGTGCCGTAGGGGGTGTTGACGATCAGGTCGACCTCACCGTCGTGGATCAGACGGACGATGGTCTTCTCCCCGCCGGGGCCCTCGCCCTCGGACTGCTTGCGCACGACGGTGGCGTTGATGCCGTTGCGCTTGAGGACCTCGGCGGTACCGGAGGTGGCCAGCAGCTCGAAACCGTGCGCGACCAGCTCACGCGCCGGGAAGATCATCGACCGCTTGTCGCGGTTGGCGACCGAGATGAACGCCCGCCCCTTGGTCGGCAGCGGACCGTAGGCGCCGGCCTGCGACTTGGCGTACGCCGTGCCGAAGACCGCGTCGATACCCATGACCTCACCCGTCGAGCGCATCTCCGGGCCCAGGACGGTGTCCACACCGCGGCCCTGGACGTC
>NZ_JBWKLJ010000005.1:320766-494761 GCF_056430285.1 Streptomyces sp. NPDC045998 | reverse complement strand
CCCTTCGGTGTTTCCAACCTTACCAGATTCTTTTTCCGTTCCGTTTCCGGTTCGGATTCCGTTTCCAGTGGCCGTTGGAGGGCCTTTGCCTTTCGACTGTTCCGACTTTATCAGAATCATTTCGGCCGACCTAATCGGCTTGGTGATTCGAAAGGGAATCGGAATGGCTCCGCAGGAATCGCATTCCCGAGTGGAGCGAGATCGAGACTAGCCGCTACGTCCGAGCTTGTCCAGCTCCACGCAACCGTTTGAATCTACCTCCCCACCGCTCCCGTGTCAACGGGTTTGGCGGGCGAAGAGGAGACTAGCAGGTCAGGCAGGCCCTACGCACATCAGGCGGCGGTGGGGAGCTCGGCGCTGCGTTCGGCGGTGTCCACGTCGCCCGTGTCGCCGGCGCGGGCAGCGCGGCCGCCGAGGACGTACACGTACACGAGGAAGGCCAGCTCAGCGGCGATGCCGATGGTGATGCGGGCCCACGTCGGGAGACCGGAAGGGGTCACGAAGCCCTCGATGACGCCGGATACGAAGAGGACCAGCGCCAGGCCGATGGCCATGCCGACGGCGGCGCGTCCTTGCTGGGCGAGGGCCGTGCGGCGGGACTGGGGGCCGGGATCGATGAGGGTCCAGCCGAGGCGGAGGCCCGTGCCGGCGGCGACGAAGACGGCGGTGAGTTCGAGCAGGCCGTGCGGGAGGACCAGGCCCAGGAAGGTGTCGAGGCGGCCGGCGGAGGACATCAGGCCGATGCCGACGCCGAGGTTCAGCATGTTCAGGAACAGGATCCAGAGCACCGGCACACAGAGGAAGGCGCCGAGAACCAGGCACATGGCGGCGGCCTGGGCGTTGTTCGTCCACACCTGGGCGGCGAAGGAGGCAGCCGGGTGGCTGGAGTAGTACGTCTCGTACTGGCCGCCAGGGCGGGTCATCTCGCGCAGCTCGGCGGGGGCGGCGATGGCGGACTGGACCTCGGGGTGGGTGCCGATCCACCAGCCGATGACCGCCGCGAGGAGGGTGGAGAGGACGGCCGTAGGGATCCACCAGTGGCGGGATCGGTAGACCGCGGCCGGAAACCCGGCCGTGAGGAAGCGGACGGCATCGCGCCACGAGGCGCGGCGGGTCCCGGTGACGGTGGCGCGGGCGCGGGCCACGAGCTGGGTGAGCCGGGCCGTGAGCATGGGGTCGGGCGCACTGGACTGGATCAGGGAGAGATGGGTCGCCGTGCGCTGGTAGAGGGCGACGAGTTCGTCGGCCTCGGCGCCGGTGAGGTGCTTGCCGCGGCGCAGGAGCTGGTCCAGGCGGTCCCACTCGGCTCGGTGGGCGGTGACGTAGACGTCGAGGTCCATGATCGGCTGCTGCTCCAGGCACTCGGTACGTACGGGCGTGCGTGCGGTTCTACTGCGGCGGCGCGCTGATGGTCAGCTTGGCAGACTGGGGTTCGAAGGGGTCGGGGAAGGGTGAAGAAGGGTGGGCGCCATGAGCGGGGTTGTGACGGGGGATGCCGTCGTACTCGGACTGCAGCCCGCCAGGCTGCCGAGCCGGGCGCTCGCCCTGCTCATCGATCTGGTGGTGGTGTGGGCGGCGTATCTGCTCATATCCGTGGGACTGGCGTTCGCGACGGCGTCACTGGACGAGGCGGCTTTCACGGCCGTGTCGATAGCGACGTTCCTGCTGGTGCTGGTGGGTGCGCCGATCGCGGTGGAGACGCTGACGCATGGGCGCTCGCTGGGGAAGATGGCGTGCGGGCTGCGGGTGGTGCGGGATGACGGGGGGCCGATCCGGTTCCGGCACGCGCTGGTGCGCGGGGCGATGGCGGTGGTGGAGATCCTGATGACCTTCGGGGTCATCGCGTGTATCGCCTCGCTGGTGTCGGCGCGGGGGCGGCGGATCGGCGATGTCTTCGCGGGGACGCTGGTCGTACGGGAACGGGTTCCGGCGGCGCGGGCGACGGCCGTGCCTCCGCCGCCGCCGTGGCTGGTGGGGCGGTTCGCGCAGCTGGATCTGTCCGCGGTGCCCGACGATCTGTGGCTGGCGATCCGGCAGTACCTGACGCGGATGCGGCAGCTCGACCCGCAGGTGGGACGCGAGCTGGCGGAGCGGCTCGCCGACGACCTGGTGGCGCGGACGGGGACGCCTCCGCCGCCGGGAGTGCCGGCGGCGGACTATCTCGCCGGTGTGCTGAACGAGCGGCAGGCGCGGGAAGCGCGGCGGGCGTTCACGCCTCCTGCTGTTGGTGCTGGGACTGGTGGTGGTGAGGGGGTGGCGGTGCATCCGCGTGCGGGCGCCGCCGGTACGGGCTCGTGGGCCGGGCGCGAGGTGCGGGGCGCCGTAGGCGGCGCGGAAGACGGCGCGGCAGACGGCGGCGAGCGGGTCACACGGGCGACGGGGTTCGCGCCGCCTGCGTAGACGGGTGTCAGGGGAAGACCGAGGGTGGGGTGTCGAGGTCTTCCAGCTCGATGCCGGGGGCTGCGAGCACCACGTCGCCGACGATGTGGATCATGTGCTGCTCCCCCGTGTCGAGGGCGCTGACCTGGTACGCGTCCACGGTCAGGGGGCCGTTGTCAGTGGTGTGCGCTTCACTGTTCACCAGGGCCCAGGACTGGTCGACGGTGAGGGGTGCGAGCACCGGGTCCGTGAACGCCACGAGGCGGACGCGGGTCGCGGGGGAAGAGGGGGTGAGGCGCAGAAGACGCGAGATCGCGATGAGGAACGCCGGTGAGGTGCCGGTGAAGGCATGGGCGCGCACATTGCCTTCGGTGGCATGCGTACCGGTGGGGTCGGTACGGACCCAGGTGACGCCGTCGAGGGCGGCGCCGCGGACCTGCCAGCTCGCGGCGTGCAGCTCGAGGCGGATGGGGCGGCCGAGGTCGTCGATGGCGAGGTCGACCGAGCCGGCGTGAGCGCCGGAGGGGGTGGTGATCTGGGATACGTAGCGCCAGCCGGAAGGGCCGGGGGCGCAGTGGAAGTGCTCGTCGCCGAGGGGGGTGTGATCGTGCGGATCATGGAGCGAATAACGGCCGCGGGGCATGGGTCCTCGGGTCCTTGGGGTCGGCGTTAAGGAGCCCGCGTACGAGGCAAGCCCCCGACACGGGGGTGCGGGGGCCTGCCTTGGTGCGTGCTGCTGCTGTTACCGGCTGAGCCTGCTGCTCCCTGCTGCCTGCTCCCCGCTCCTTGCCCCCGGCCGCTGCCGATGTGCACCAGTGCACGGGTGTCGTCGGCGGTGGCCGGTGGGCCGGGAAGCAGGGATCAGTAGCGGTAGTGGTCCGGCTTGAAGGGACCGTCGACCTCGACGCCGATGTAGGCGGCCTGCTCGGGGCGGAGCTTGGTGAGCTTCACGCCGAGCGCGTCGAGGTGGAGACGGGCGACCTTCTCGTCGAGGTGCTTGGGCAGCACGTAGACGTCGGTCGGGTACTCCTCGGGCTTCGTGAACAGCTCGATCTGGGCCAGGGTCTGGTCCGCGAAGCTGTTGGACATCACGAAGGACGGGTGACCGGTGGCGTTGCCCAGGTTCAGCAGGCGGCCCTCGGACAGCACGATGATCTTCTTGCCGTCCGGGAAGGTCCAGGTGTGGACCTGCGGCTTGACCTCGTCCTTGACGATGCCCGGGATCTTGGCCAGGCCGGCCATGTCGATCTCGTTGTCGAAGTGGCCGATGTTGCCGACGATCGCCTGGTGCTTCATCTTGGCCATGTCCGCGGCCATGATGATGTCGCGGTTGCCGGTCGTGGTGATGAAGATGTCCGCCTTGTCGACGACCTCGTCGAGGGTCGTGACCTGGTAGCCGTCCATCGCCGCCTGGAGCGCGCAGATCGGGTCGATCTCGGTGACGATCACGCGGGCGCCCTGGCCGCGCAGGGACTCCGCGCAGCCCTTGCCGACGTCGCCGTAGCCGCAGACGACCGCGACCTTGCCGCCGATCAGGACGTCGGTGGCGCGGTTGATGCCGTCGACGAGCGAGTGGCGGCAGCCGTACTTGTTGTCGAACTTCGACTTGGTGACCGCGTCATTGACGTTGATCGCCGGGAACAGGAGGGTGCCGTCGCGGTGCATCTCGTACAGACGGTGGACACCGGTGGTGGTCTCCTCCGTCACGCCGCGGATCTCCGAGGCGAGGCGGGTCCACTTCTGGGGGCTCTCCGCCAGGGTGCGGTTCAGGAGACGCAGGATGCAGGCGTACTCCTCGCTGTCCGCGGTGGACGGGTCCGGGGCCTCGCCGGCCTTCTCGAACTCGACGCCCTTGTGGACGAGGAGGGTGGCGTCACCGCCGTCGTCCAGGATCATGTTCGGGCCGCCGGTCGGGGCGTCCGGCCAGGTCAGCGCCTGCTCCGTGCACCACCAGTACTCCTCGAGGGTCTCGCCCTTCCAGGCGAAGACCGGGATGCCCTGGGGGTTGTCCGGGGTGCCGTTCGGGCCGACCGCGATGGCGGCGGCGGCGTGGTCCTGGGTGGAGAAGATGTTGCAGGACGCCCAGCGGACCTGCGCGCCGAGGGCGACCAGGGTCTCGATGAGCACGGCGGTCTGCACGGTCATGTGCAGCGAGCCGGTGATGCGCGCGCCGGCGAGCGGCTGGGCCTCGGCGTACTCCTCGCGGATCGCCATCAGGCCGGGCATCTCGTGCTCGGCGAGCGTGATCTCCTTGCGGCCGAACTCGGCCAGGGAGAGGTCGGCGACCTTGAAGTCCTGTCGGTTGGCGACAGTCGTCATTGTTGAGCTGCTCCTCGTGTTGGGTCGAGGGTGGGTACGGCTTGCTCTGCGTGTGACGGGCACAAGGATGCCCGGGCACGCGCAGTGCAGTCGTCGGAGGCCCTCTCTCCCTCGGACGGTCCGTCGGGGACCGCCCGACCGCCATCAGCAGCGACGTCTGGCTGTGTCACGAATCTACACCGATCGCTCCGGCGTCCCACAGTCCGGAGGGGTGTGGGATTCAGCCCACTTCCCGTCGTGGCCGACGCGCGAAGGCCCCCGCGCGCGGCTGCGTGCGGGGGCCTCGCGGGCCTTGCCGGGGGCACCCGGGGGTTTCCCGGGGCGGGGGTCAGTGGGCGTCGGCCGGGCCGCCCGAGGGCTTGACGGGGTCGGTGCCCGCCGCCGCGGCGTCCTTGTTGTAGATGTCCGGCTCCAGGTAGATCACGCGCGCGATCGGGACGGCGGCGCGGATCCGCTCCTCGGCGGCGTCGATGGCCGCCGCGACCTGGGCGGCGGTGTCGTCGTGCCGGACGGCGATCTTCGCCGCGACGAGCAGCTCCTCGGGGCCGAGGTGGAGCGTACGCATGTGGATGATGCCCGTGACGGTGGTGCCGTCGACCAGCGACTCCTCGATCTTCTTCACCTCGTCGACGCCGGCCGCCTCACCGAGGAGCAGCGACTTCGTCTCGGCGGCCAGGATGATCGCGATCAGGATCAGCAGGATGCCGATGCAGAGCGTGCCGATGCCGTCCCAGACGCCGTCGCCGGTCACCAGCGCGAGGCTCACGCCCACCAGGGCCAGGATCAGACCGACCAGCGCGCCGAGGTCCTCCAGGAGGACGACCGGCAGCTCGGGGGCCTTGGCGCGGCGGACGAACTGCTTCCAGGAGAGGTTGCCGCGGAGCTGGTTCGACTCCTTGATGGCCGTGCGGAAGGAGAACGTCTCGGCGATGATCGCGAAGACGAGGACGCCGACCGGCCAGTACCAGGACTCGATCTCGTGCGGGTCCTTGATCTTCTCGTAGCCCTCGTAGATGGCGAACATGCCGCCGACCGAGAAGAGGACGATCGAGACGAGGAAGGCGTAGATGTAGCGTTCGCGGCCGTAGCCGAAGGGGTGCTGCGGGGTGGCCTCGCGCTGCGCCTTCTTGCCGCCGAGGAGCAGCAGGCCCTGGTTGCCGGAGTCGGCGAGGGAGTGGACGCTCTCCGCCAGCATCGACGACGAACCACTGAAGACGAATGCCACGAACTTGGCCGCGGCGATCGCGAGGTTCGCGGCGAGCGCCGCCACAATCGCCTTGGTTCCGCCTGACGCGCTCATGCGTGCGGGTGTCCCTTCGTTGTTCCTTGAGGGGGGTGGTGGTTCGTACGGCCGCACATTGTTGCAGCAGGCGGGGCGGAGGGTGCGTCAGGCCACTACGGTGGCCCGGAAGACGGTGCCCCTACCGGACAGTCGGGTCTTTTCACCCGCCGGTACGAAGACGGACTGGCCTGGGGCGAGGGTGAGGTCGTTCGCCCGGGGGGCGCCCGCGGTGGCGAGCAGGATCTGCGGGGCGGGGGTGGTGAGGTCGACGGGGGCGGCGCCTTCGGCCCGTACGTAACGGGAGAGGCGGAAGTCGTCGAACGGCGTTTCGTAGACCTCCTCGCCCGACACGGGCGACGCCTCCGGGCGCAGGATCAGGGGGTCGCCGGCCTCGAAGCGGACGACGCGGAGGAGCTCCGGGACGTCGACGTGCTTGGGGGTGAGGCCGCAGCGCAAAACGTTGTCGGAGTTGGCCATGATCTCGACGCCGAGGCCGCTGAGGTACGCGTGCGGGACGCCGGCGCCGAGGTAGAGGCCCTCGCCGGGCTGGAGCCGTACGTGGTTGAGCAGCATGGCCGCGATGACGCCGGGGTCGCCGGGGAAGTGGTGGGCGAGGGTGGCGTACGGGGCGTGGGGGCCGCCGAGGCGTTCGCAGGCGGCGGCGGCTTCGGCGACGGTGGCCGCCATCTCGGTGCGGTCGGCCGACAGCACCGCCGTGAGGACCTCGCGCAGGGCGGCGTCCGCGGGGTGGGCGTGGAGGAGGTCGACGTACGGCTTGAGGGAGTCGACGCCGAGGGCGCCGAGGAGCTCGGCGGTGTGGTCCGGGTCGCGGAAGCCGCACAGCCCCTCGAAGGAGGTGAGGGCGCAGAGCAGCTCGGGCTTGTGGTTGGCGTCCTTGTAGTTGCGGTGCGGCGCGTCGAGGGGGATTCCGGCGCGCTCTTCGGCGGCGTACCCCTCCTGGGCCTGGGGGAGGTCGGGGTGGACCTGGAGGGAGAGGGGGGCGGCGGCCGCGAGGAGCTTGAGGAGGAAGGGGAGGCGGGGGCCGAACTTGGCGACGGTGGCCTGGCCGAGCTCCCGCTCCGGGTCGGCGTCGATGAGGGCGGAGAGCGTCTGTTCGCCGGTGCTGGTGCCGGCGGTGGTACCGGTGCTCGTGCCCGTGGTGGTGCCCGTGCTGCGGGTGACGCGGGAGGGGGCGCCGGGGTGGGCGCCCATCCACACCTCGGCCTGGGGCTCGCCCGTGGGGGCGGTGCCGAGCAGTTCCGGGATGGCCGTCGTGGAGCCCCAGGCGTAGGGGCGGACGGTGTTGGAGAGGCGGTCCATGTTCTTCGCTTTTCTCGTCCGTCGCGTGGGTTGCGGTCTAGGGGGTGGGAGGGCCCGACGCCAGCGCCATGTAGACGGCCGCGAAGTCCGTCACGGCGAGCAGCTCGGCCAGGGCTTCGAGCTCGGTGCCCTCTTCCGGTTCCAGTTCGCTGACGGCCGTGTCGTGGCTGAGGGCGAGTTCGCGGGCGGCCGGGGCGGCGCTGAGGCCGCCCACGGAGTGGTCGCGCAGCAGCACGACCCGCGCGCGCAGGGCCTGTGCCTCCTCCACGCGGTCGCGGAAGAAGTCGTCGAGGTCGGCACCGGCGGCGTAGTCGCCCTCCAGGAGGACGCCGTGGGCCGGGAGCGCCTCGGGGAGCTCGGCGGCGATGGCGGGGCGACCGGCGAGCTCGGACAGTACGGAGGCGAAGCGGCGGCCGACCGGGGCGGCGGCCGGCCCCTCGGTCCAGATGAGGGGCAGCGTGTCGACGAGCTCGGTGGCGAGCGTCTTGGCGGGGTTGCTGTACGTGGCGACGGCCGGGCCGCAGCGTTCGGCGATGGTGTCGAGGCGGTCGGCGACCTTCTGGACGGCGTCCGCGGGGGCGGTGATCAGGCCGACGCGGTCGAGGAGCGCGAGGAGCGGTGTGAACAAGGCCCACAGCGCACTCGGGCTCGCCGCGTGCGTCTCCTCGGACAGCTCGTGGGGCGCGGTCGCCATCGGGACGACGAGGCCGTGCCGGCCGTCCACGGCCTCGGACAGCGGAGAGCTTCGCGGGGCGACGGCCACGACGGTGACGCCGCGGCGGTACGCCTGCTCGGCGAGGAGCGCGAGGCCGGGCTCGCTGCCGTCCGCGGTGACGATCAGGAGCAGGTCGACGGAGCCGGCCCAGCCCGGGAGCGCCCAACGCAGGGCGCCGGCGGCGGGCGCCACGCCGGTGGAGCGCAGGTGGGCGACGGGCGCGGAGGCGCCGGCGAGGGCGGCGACCAGGTCCGCGACGCCGGTGGCGGCGGTGCCGGGGCCCGCGACGAGCACGGCACGCGGGCGGCCCTCGGGCTGCAGCTCGGTGACGCCTGCCTCGGCGGCGTGGCGCGCGGCGGTACGTACCCGGGCGCCTGCTTCGGCGGCCCCGCGCAGGAAGCTGCGGCTGTCGATGCGGGCCAGAGCGTCCGGGTCGTCGAGCAGCGACTCGTCGAGCATGGGGTGGGGCCTCCGATCGCCGTGCGGTGGGTGGGGCGGGTGCCGGGCGGGATGCGGCGCCGTCAGGCGGGGCGACGCCCGGGGCGACGCCGTCAGGCGGGGCGGCGGGCCTCGTCGACCAGCAGCACCGGGATGCCGTCCCGTACGGGGTACGCCAGGCCGCAGTCCTCGCCGGTGCAGATCAGCTCGGGGGTCTCGTCCGCCGTGCGGTCGCTGAGCGGGGCGTGGCAGGCGGGGCAGGCGAGGATCTCGAGGAGGCCGGCTTCGAGCGGCATGGGGTGGGTCCCTTCGAGCGTGTCGAACGTGGTGGTCGTGGTGGTGGCCGCGGGGTGTGCGGCGGCTGTGCGGCAACGCCACGTCAGCCTACCGCCGGGGGAGCGGGGGGCGCGGGTTGGCGGGGCGGCGGGGGCGGTGTGGTGGGGCGGGGGTCTTCCCCCACCCCGCCCCTTCCCGAAACCGGGGGCAAGCCCCCGGCCCCCGGTCCGCCGCGGACGGCGGCGCTCCGCCTGCGGCCCTGCGGGCGCGGGGAGCAGGGCTTCGGCTCCGGCCCGGCCCCGGCCCCGACGCGTGCACCGGCACCACGGCGGGCGCCGCCCCGCGGCACGCAAGCTGCCGGGACCCGGCCCGGCCCGGCGGGCCTGCGGGCCTCCGGGCCGGCGGCCCTGCGGGCGTCGAGGCTCAGCGGCCCTTGCTCCGGCGTCGAGCCGAGGCCCGATCGGCGGGAAAGCCCGGGCCCGGCCCCGCCCCGCGTGCCGACGCGGCGCCGCGTCCCCGCGCGGTCCTGGTGCGGTAGGCGCACCCTGGGCCGGTACCGGCCACACTCGGAACGCCCGAGGAGGCACGGCCCGAGCCGGAGTCCCGGCCCACGGCCAGCGCGCCCCGGCGCGCCCCGGGCCGCTACCGGCCACCACGCGGAACGCCCGAGGAGGCACAGCCCAGGCCCTGGCCCCCGGCCCGCGGCCAGCGGGCCAGCGGGGCGCTACCGGCCACCACGCGGAACGCCCGAGGAGGGACAGCCCGCGCCCTGACCCCCGGCCCGGCGGCCCGCGGCCAGCGGGCCAGCGGGCCAGCGGGCCAGCGGGCCAGCGGGGCGGCGGGCAGCGGGCAGCGGGCCAGCGGGTCGGCGGGGCAGCGGGTCGGCGGGGCAGCAGCCGGAGTGTCAGACCCCCGCGCGGCGAGCCCGCGGCGCAGTCGCGGCTCCGCGGGCGGCCCCGCCGCAGTGGTCAGGCGCTGCGGATCAGGGCCAGGACCTCGTCGCGGAGCTTCGTCATCGTCGGCTCGTCCCTCGCCTCCACGTTCAGGCGGAGCAGGGGCTCCGTGTTGGAGGGGCGGAGGTTGAACCACCAGTCCGAGGAGGTCACCGTGAGGCCGTCGAGGTCGTCGAGGGTGACGTCCGGGCGGGCGGCGAAGGACTCGCGGACCGCGGCGGTGCGGGCGGCCTGGTCCGGGACCGTGGAGTTGATCTCGCCGGAGCCGGCGTAGCGGTCGTACGACGAGACCAGCGCCGACAGCGTGCCGTCCTGGCCGCCCAGGGCCGCCAGGACGTGGAGGGCGGCCAGCATGCCGGTGTCCGCGTTCCAGAAGTCGCGGAAGTAGTAGTGGGCGGAGTGCTCGCCGCCGAAGATCGCGCCGGTGCGGGCCATCTCCGCCTTGATGAAGGAGTGGCCCACCCGCGTGCGTACCGGCGTGCCGCCGTTCTCGCGGACGACCTCGGGGACGGACCACGACGTGATCAGGTTGTGGATGACCGTGCCGCCCGGGTGCTTGGCGAGCTCGCGCGCCGCCACCAGGGCCGTGATCGCCGACGGCGACACCGGCTCGCCGCGCTCGTCGACCACGAAGCACCGGTCGGCGTCGCCGTCGAAGGCGAGGCCCAGGTCGGCGCCCTCCGCGACGACGCGGGCCTGGAGGTCCACGAGGTTCGCCGGGTCGAGCGGGTTCGCCTCGTGGTTGGGGAAGGTGCCGTCCAGCTCGAAGTACATCGGTACGAGGGTGAGGGGCAGGCCCTCGAAGACCGTGGGGACCGTGTGGCCGCCCATGCCGTTGCCCGCGTCCACCACGACCTTCAGGGGGCGGATGGAGGTCAGGTCCACCAGGGACTTGAGGTGGGCGGCGTAGTCGGTGAGCGTGTCGCGCTCGGTGAGCGTGCCGGACGTCGCGGCCGCGGCCGGGGCGCCCGCCGACAGCCAGGACTCGACGAGCTCGCGGATCTCGGCGAGGCCCGTGTCCTGGCCGACCGGCGCCGCGCCCGCGCGGCACAGCTTGATGCCGTTGTACTGGGCGGGGTTGTGCGACGCCGTGAACATCGCGCCCGGCAGGTCGAGCAGCCCCGACGCGAAGTACAGCTGGTCGGTGGAGCAGAGGCCGATCAGGGTGACGTCGGCTCCCTGGGCCGCCGCGCCCCGGGCGAAGGCGCCGGACAGGCCCGGCGAGGAGGGGCGCATGTCGTGTCCGACGACGATGGCCTCGGCGGCCGTCACCCGGACGAACGCCGCGCCGAAGAGCTCGGCCAGCTCCTCGTCCCACTGATCCGGCACCACCCCGCGGACGTCGTACGCCTTCACGATCCGTGACAGATCAGCAGCAGTCACTGCCCCTACCCTCCTGCAAGCCTTCGATGAGGAGGAACAACCTACCTACGAGTCGGGGGAGCGCAGTACCCGGAGGTGGCCTCGGCGGCCGACCTCCACCGGGTCGCCCGCCCGGCCGCCCGGCTTGCCGCCGGCCTGGGCCTGGGCGGCGCGCTCCCGCTCGTGGGGGCGGGCCGCTTCCCGTACGGCGTTGGCGAGCGCTTCGAGGTCGTCACCGCTGGGGCGGGTGGGCGTGGAGCCGTCCGAGAGGCGGACGACCTCCCAGCCGCGCGGCGCGGTCAGGCGCTCGCTGTGCTCGGCGCACAGGTCGTAGCAGTGGGGCTCGGCGTAGGTGGCGAGCGGGCCGAGGACCGCGGTCGAATCGGCATAGACGTACGTCAGTGTCGCGACGGCAGGGCGGCCGCACGCGGTGCGCGAACAGCGACGTACAGGGCTCACGATGTTGGACGGTACCGCACTCTTGAGCGGGCCGCGACGACTCTCCACCACGTCACTCGCCCGTGTCGCGGTGTGACGTCCGGCACAGGGCCCTGTGCGGCGGCTCCGCTGACCTGCGCGGGAGGGGGAACGGCCCGGATCCGCGCGGCCGGGTCGGCCGACGAGAGCCGGAACGAATGTGGTCAATACCGGCCGTCATCGCGGCCGTTCCGCCGCGCCGAATCGATCTCGAGCTTGGCCGGAATGTTCAATAAGCGACAGGGGCGACGAGGGAGCTACCCTGCGTGAGTGATGGACAGTTCCGTACCACCCCGCCGCCGCGATCGACACGGCCGCGGCATGCGCGGGCCCGTCGCCCCGCCCCAGGTTCCGCTCTCCGCCACGCGCGCGGACACCTTCCGGGATCTGGTGCAGGACTCCGTCGAGCGGCTGGAGCGGCGCTGGCCCCAGCTGGCCGAGGTCGACTTCCACGTCCTGGAGGTGCCGGAGTCCCCGGAGGACTCCGTACCGCTGGGGGTCTCGCTTCCGGCCGGCCGCGACCGGCCCGCCCGGATCGTCGTCTACCGGCGGCCGGTCGAACTGCGCGCCAAGAGCCGCGACGAGCGGGCCCTGCTCGTCCACGAGGTCGTGGTCGAGCAGGTGGCCGATCTGCTCGGGCTCGCCCCGGAGTCGGTCGACCCCCGGTACGGGCAGGACTGACCGCCGCTAGTCCTCCAGGACCGACAGGTCCTGGCGGGCCGCCGGGACCTCGACCGTGCCCCGGTCGTCCGCCAGCGTCTGCACGGTGAACATCGGAACGCCGTCGTCCGGCACCGTGAGCATCCGCGCCGCGTGGACCGGGCCGCCCGACACCGTCTCGACCGTCAGGGCGTACGAGCCCTTCAGACCGGCCGGCACCGGCGGTTCGACCGGGAGCGTCGTACCGGCCTTGACCGTGTACGTCTTGGTCGTCGGCGTGCCGCCCTCGGTGCCCGCCGACGCCACCACCTTGACCTGGGCCGTCGCGGTCGGCGCGGTGAGTGAGAGGGCGGTGCCCTCGGCGCGGTTGTCGGCGACGGTCGCCCGCTGCCCGACCGGGCCGGTCGCCGGGATGAACGCGACCTCCTGCTTGTCCCCCTTGCCGCGTACGACGCGCAGCGCCGCGACCACAGGCGTCGCCCGGCCCTTCTGAGCGGGCGACAGGATCAGCGCGCCGGCCTCGCCGCGCGTGACGTCCTTGAGGTCGACGGAGGCGGTCATCCCCGACTTGACGTGCAGTTCGCGGGCGGCGGCCGGGACGATCGTGCCCGTCCCCGTCGCCAGCTGGACCTTCAGGTCGGCGTCGTCCTCGCCGGGCGCGTACGCCACCAGCCGTACGGACGTGGCGTCCGCCGGGATGCCCGGCAGCACCAGCGTGGCCGCCGGGTCGGTGGAGGCGGGCAGCCAGTCGCTGCCGGCGGTCTCGTCGGCCGAGCGCACCACCGCGCCGACCCGGCCGCTGCGGGTGGTGACGTGAACGGTGACGTCGGGGGCGGCCGGGTCCGTCGTCAGGGTGGACAGCAGCACGGGCACGCTGGACCGGGCCGGGACCGGGATGCCCTCGGCGAGCTGGGACTTCAGGGCGCCGTTCGGGCCGTACAGCTCGATGTCGGCGACGACCGCCGTGTCGTCGGGGTTGGTCAGGTGGACGTAGTCCTGGCGCTCCTTGGCGGTGGAGGCGCCGGGGAACCAGAAGTCGGTGTCCGGGGGCGTGCAGCCGACGCCGAGCAGGCCGCGCGCGCCGCCCGCCGGGACCGTGGTGGTCTGCTGGGTGGTCCAGCCGGGGGCGAGGCGGCCGGAGGCCGTACCGACCAGGGCGGGGGCGTCGCCGCCGTTCTCCTCGGCGGAGACCGGCTTGCCGGGCTGGGCGAGGGCGACCACGGGCTTGTCGGCGGCGGCGGCCGGCTTCTTCGCGCCCTTCGCGCCCTCCGCGGCCTGCTCGTCCTTCTTCTTCGGTGTCGCCGTCGTGTCGTCGGCCGCCGACGCCGTCGCCGGCTTCAGCTCCGCCCGGCCCGCCGCGTCTCCCGAAGCGGAACCCGCCGGCGTGAACGACGTGTACACCGTCTCCGCCACCTCCGAGGTGCTGGGGGCCGGGCACAGCAGGGTGGAGCGCTCCACGGGCAGCCGTGTCGGGGCCTTCGCGACCGCGGCGGGGGCTGCGCCCCCGTCGGGCTCGGTGAGCACGGCGAAGCCGGTGACGGCGGCCAGGGCGGTGACGGCCGCGAAGAGGGAGAGGGTCGTCCGGTTCACTGGTTGCCACTCCCGTCGGGACGCTGCTCGTGCTGGTGCTGGTGCTGGTGCTGGTGCTCGTTCTCGTACGCGTAGCCGTACGGCGGGTCATACGCACCGCCGTACTGGTTCTGCTGGTACGGGCCCTGCTCGTAGGTGCCCTGGCCGTACGGGTCGTACGGCTGCTGCTGCCCGTACTGCTGTTGCTGCGGGTACTGCTGCTGGTACGGGTCGTACGGCTGCTGCTGGTACGGGTCGTACTGCTGATCCGGCTGCGCGTACTGGTACGGATCCGGAGCCGGAGCCTGAACCGGATTCGTATCCGCGTCCGGTACGGGTGCGGGCACGGGCTCCGGCTCCTGAGCCGCGGCCTCCGCCGCCTCCGCTTCCGCCGCTTCCGCCGCCGCCCGCAGGCGGCGCGCCCGGCGGCCGTCGCCCGTGACGTCCTGCGCCGGGATCGCGACGGGCTCCTCGGGGAGGTCGTCGTCGACGTCACGGCGCCGCCCCGGCAGGGCCAGGATCAGGAGCACGACGGCGAGGGAGCACTGGCCCCAGATCCACGCCCGGTGGGTGAGCGGGGCCTCGTACGTCAGGTCGAGGCGGCCGCCCTCGGCGGGCAGTTCGAAGCCCTGGGCCCAACCGTCGACGGTGGTCTTCTTCAGGGCCTGGCCGTCGAGGGTGGCCTGCCAGCCGTCGTCCGCGCGGTCGGCGATCCGCAGCACGCGGCCGGAGCCGCCGGCCGGGATCTCGGTGTGCGCCTCGACCGGCCCGGAGGCGACCGGGAGCCGCTCGCCCTTGCCGGGCGGGACGATGGTGGCGCGCGCGACCTGGCGGTCGACCCGCCACAGGGCGCTGCCGTCCAGCTGGCTGAGGCGGCTCAGGCCGGGCGTGGCGTCCAGGACGCGGCTCATCTGGCGCGGTGCCCCGTCCCGTACGAGCACGTACCGGATGGCGAAGCCGCTCAGCTGGTCGGACTGGTCGGCGCCGGAGCCCGCCACGAGGTGCGCGACGACCTTGTCGAGGCGGGTGTCGCCGCCGCCGGCCTCCGTCAGCTCGGCGTCGCCGAGGCGGCCGCCGGAGCCGCGGACCAGGGTGTACGAGACCTCGCCCGGCGACGTACAGCCGAGGATCAGCGTGCGGGGCTGGTCACGCGTGTCGGATTCCTCGGCGACGAACGCCGGGACCTGCACCGGGTCGCGCCGTTCCAGGGGCCCGGCCGCGCCGCCGAGCATCCAGCCGGCCGCGGAGAGGACGGGCCCGACGGCGGCGGCGAGCGCGATCAGGACGGCGACGGGCTGGCGCCAGCCGAAGCTCTGCGCGGCGACGCGCGTGCGGCCGCCCTCGGCGCCGAGCATGCCGGCGGCGATCAGGGCGCCGCCGTACACGAGGGTCGCGGGTCCGGCCCAGCCGGAGCCGGTCGGGCCGGAGCCGTTGGACAGGACGGCAGTGACCAGGCCGACGAGTGCCGCCACCCAGGCCGTACGGACGGCGAACTGCCGCTCCGCGCGCAGCAGGGCCGCCAGCGCCGCCAGGACCAGGCCGATCAGGACGAGTCCGCCGACGGTCTTCGGGCCGCCCGGGCTGGCGCCCAGCAGGTCGAGCGCCGTCGCCGTCCCCGTACGGACGTCCATGCCGGCTTCCCGGAGGAGGGCGGTCGGGTCGGTCAGCAGCGACAGCGACCAGGGGGCCAGCGCCAGCAGCGGGGTGCCGACGGCCGCCAGGAAGCGGAGGGCGTACGCGAAGAAGTCGTCGCGTCGCAGGGCGAGCACGACGAGTCCGAGGACGACGGCGAGCGGCCACACGACGGGCGTGAAGGCCATCGTGAAGGTGAGCAGGAGGGCGTACGCCCAGGTCCCGCGCCAGCTGCCGCGCGGTGCGCCGGGGCCGCCGCCGCGCAGCCCGTGGGCGGCGACGGCGGCGCGCGCGAGCAGCGGCAGCACGACGGCGAGGACGGCGGTGCCGAGGCGTCCGGTCGCCAGGGCGCCGGTCGCGGCGGGCAGGAAGGCGTACGCGATGGCGCCCCAGGCGCGGAGCAGCCGGGACTCGACGAGCGAGCGGGAGGCGAAGTACGCGGTGATGCCGGCCAGCGGCACGGAGCAGACGAGCAGCACGGTGAGCGCGAGGCCGGTGGAGCCGAGGAACAGCCCGGAGAGCGCGGCGAGCACCGCCAGGTACGGGGGCGCGGTCTGGGTGCCGCCGGTGGAGAGCGGGTGCCAGGCGTCGGCGTACCGGCTCCACAGCTCCCCGACTCCGTCGGGGACGGGCAGCAGGGCGCCGCCCGCCAGGGAGCCGCCGCCGAACAGGCCGCGGCAGGCGACGACGGAGACGAGCAGGAGGAGTGCGAAGAGGACCGGGCCGGGCTTGCGGGCGATCTTCTTCAGGCGGGCGAACTGCTCGATCTCCAGGTAGTCGGCGTCGTCACCGCCCGGTCCGGACTCGACGACGCCGTGCCGGGAGCCGCCCGAATCGGCGTCCGCGCCGCCGAAGTTGGACATGACCTGTTCGACGGTCGCGCGGACGGTCGCGCCGGGCGGCGGGAACAGCGGCCGCAGTTCGGCCGGTTCGACGGCTCTGTTCTTCCTCCTGCGGCGGGCGGCGATGATCCGCTCGGGCCGCAGCAACGTGCCGAACAGGCCCATCACTTCGTCGACGGCCTGGCCGGGCGCCTTGCCGAGGATGTAGGCGAGGGTACGGAGGAGGGTGCCGACGACGAGCCGGAGCAGGACGTACGGGAAGGCGGCGCCGCGCGCGTTGGCGAGCAGGGTGTAGACGGCGCCCGCCTTGTCGACGCGGTGGGGGCTGGCGACGGAGCGGCCGACGCAGTCGACGGTGCGGCGCTCGCGGGCGGAGGCCTCGGCGTGGCGCAGGACGGCGTCGGGGGCGACGAGGACGCGGTGGCCGGCGGCGTGGGCGCGCCAGCACAGGTCGACGTCGTCGCGCATCAGGGGCAGGCGCCGGTCGAAGCCGCCGAGCCGCTCGAAGACGTCGCGGCGGATGAGCATGCCGGCGCTGGAGACGGACAGGACGGAGCGGACCTGGTCGTGCTGGCCCTGGTCCTGTTCGCGCCGGTCGAGGCCGGTCCAGCGACGGCCGCTGTTGGCGATGGAGACGCCCACTTCGAGCAGCTGCCTGCGGTCGTACCAGCCGCGCAGCTTGGGTCCGACGATCGCGGCGTGCTCGTCGCCGTCGGCCACGCGCAGCAGCTCGGCGAGGGCGTCGGAGTCGGGGGCGGAGTCGTCGTGGAGGAGCCACAGCCACTGGACGGGCTCGCCGTGCGGGAGCTCCGGCAGGTCGTACGCGTCGTCGCGCCAGGTCCGGCTGACCGGGTCCCAGCCGCTGGGCCGCTTCAGGTAGGGCAGGTCGTCGGGGCCGAGGACGGGGGCCGTACGGGCGGCTTCCTCCACGGCCGCGCCGAATCCAGTGCGGCGGGCGAGGTGCAGCACCCGCTCGTCGCCGATGGCCTCAGTGACCAGCCGTGCGGAGTCGTCGGCGCTGCCGGTGTCGGCGGCGATGACGTTCTGTACGGGGCGTTCCTGGCCGAGCAGCCCGGCGAGGACGTCCGGCAGCCAGCGCGCGCCGTCGTGGGAGACGAGCACGGCGGTGACGACGTGGCGCGGGAACTCCGGCCCGCCCGACGCCAAGGCGGCGGAAGCGGCGGAATCGGGGGAAAACGCGGCTGTGGTGGCGGACATCGAGGTACGGGCCCTCCGGCCGGGGGTCGCCCGCTGGGGGCGTGGGAGCGTCTCGGACGGAGGCCCACACTAATGGCTGACACGACGGCGGTCCGCCGCCTGTGGACAGAGCACGGGCGGCGGACCGTTCCTCACGTCATCGCGTCGGCCTTTTCCCCGGCCGCGCGGCATGTCGCTTCGCGTCTCGCTTGACGTCTCTCTTTGCGACTTTGCGTACGCGTGTGCGCCGCGCGGTCGTACGACGGGCCTCGCGGCCGGTCCTGCGGCGGCCGGGACCCGCGGCCGACTCGGGTGGCCGGGTCCCGCGGCCGCGCGGCCGGATCGCGGCTCGGTACGGCCCGTGCGTCGTCGCGACGTGGTCGGGATGCGGTGAGATCCGGTCGACGCCTGTCGCGTTCTGGACGCGTTCTGGTCGTGATGGTCGTGATGCGGTCGGTAGAGGCCGAGCGGCGCTCAGACAGCGGCTTTCTTCAGCCGTCGGCGCTCGCGCTCGGACAGCCCGCCCCAGATTCCGAATCTTTCGTCATTGGCGAGCGCGTACTCAAGGCATTCCGAACGGACTTCGCAGGCGAGGCACACCTTCTTCGCCTCGCGCGTGGAACCGCCCTTCTCGGGGAAGAAGGACTCCGGATCGGTCTGGGCGCACAACGCGCGCTCCTGCCAGCCGAGTTCCTCGTCCGCGTCCTCGACCAGCAGTTCCTGGAACAACTCGGTCATGTGCGCCCCTCGTCTGTCATTGCGTCCCCGCGTATGTCGCCCCGCTTTCCCGTTTTCGGGCGAACGACACGGGTGAAATTACAAGTGCGGTGCTCCGGGCCAGTCAAGCCGAGATCTGCTATTGAGCCCGGTATTCACTCGGCGGAACCAAAGCTATGCGGAAAGTGTTCAAATCAGCAAAAATGAGACACATGCCGCCTCCGCGCCCGCACCCTTGTCTTTCGGCACGTCTGCGCCCCTCATCAAGGGAGGACGTCCACGGCTTCGATCTTGTTGCGATCGAGACGATGAAGCGACCCGGATCACAGTCAGGTCACGAGACCGCGACGACGTTTGCGCGGGCGGTTGCTGCGCCATGTCTCCTGCTTCGCGGGCGCACAAACCTTTCTCCGGACGGAGTAACCGGATGAGGTGAAACATTGCACCCAAACCGGGCATTGGGTTGACAGCGGGATATCGGGCCGGTCACCTTTGACGCATGCCAGCGACCACAGCGCCTTCCGCGACCCACGCCCGTGGGTTCCGCAGCGCTGCCCCGACGCGCCCGAGCGCGCTCTGTCGCTGTCGCCGTTCCTGTTGCTGTTGATGCCGTAGCGCTCCAGCCACTGCCTTCCCCCTGTCTTCCCCCGCGTTCTCGCGCGTGCTCCGCCGTCTTTGCGTACCGCTTCTTTATGCCGAGGGACCACCCCACTCCATGAACAGCGACAGCGACCTCCAGATCGCCGGCGACATCCTCGCCGTCCAGCACCTGCTCCAGCCCGCCAAGGCCCACCCCTCCACCGTGGCCGAGTTCGCCGGGCTCGCCCGCTCCATCGCCGCCGACCGCGCGCAGTGGGAGCCGCTCGTCCGGTACGACGCCACGACCCGCTGGTACCACCGGCTCCGCACCGGGCCCGGGTACGAGGTGTGGCTCCTGTCCTGGGTGCCCGGGCAGGGCACCGGGCTCCACGACCACGGCGGCTCCTCCGGCGTACTGACCGTCCTGGCGGGCGAGCTGACGGAGCGTACGGAGCGCGCGGGACTTGCGGAGGGGGGCGCGCGGAAGCTGTCGCAGGGCGCGCAGCGGATCTTCGCGCCCGGGTACGCGCACGAGGTCGTCAACGACTCGCTCGAACCGGCCGTCAGCCTGCACGTCTACTACCCGGGCCTGACCGAGATGCCGATGCATGCGCCGCAGGCGAGCCGGTCGTGCTCCCCGGCGACACGGGGTGTCGTACCCGCCTGACAGACTGCTGTGCATGCGCATTGTGGCTCTGGCCGGTGGCATCGGCGGTGCCCGTTTCCTGCGCGGCCTCAAGCAGGCCGCGCCGGACGCGGACATCACGGTCGTCGGCAACACCGGTGACGACATCCATCTGTTCGGGCTGAAGGTCTGCCCCGACCTCGACACGGTGATGTACACCCTGGGCGGTGGCATCAACGAAGAGCAGGGCTGGGGGCGGGCGGACGAGACCTTCACGGTCAAGGGCGAGCTCGCCGCGTACGGGGTGGGGCCCGAGTGGTTCGGGCTCGGCGACCGCGACTTCGCGACCCACATCGTGCGGACGCAGATGCTGGGCGCCGGCTATCCGCTGAGCGCCGTCACCGAGGCGCTGTGCGCGCGGTGGCAGCCGGGCGTGCGGCTGCTGCCGATGTCCGACGACCGGGTCGAGACCCATGTCGCCGTCGAGGTCGACGGGCAGCGCAAGGCGGTTCACTTCCAGGAGTACTGGGTGAAGCTGCGCGCCTCCGTCGACGCGCAGGCGATCGTGCCCGTCGGCGCCGAGCAGGCCAAGCCGGCGCCCGGGGTGCTGGACGCCATCGGGGAGGCCGACGTGGTGCTCTTCCCGCCGTCCAACCCGGTCGTCTCCATCGGCACCATCCTCGCCGTGCCCGGCATCCGCGAGGCCATCGCCGACGCGGGCGTGCCCGTCGTGGGCCTCTCCCCCATCGTCGGGGGCGCGCCCGTGCGCGGCATGGCCGACAAGGTGCTGGCGGCGGTGGGGGTCGAGGCGACGGCCGCGGCGGTCGCCGAGCACTACGGCTCCGGGCTGCTCGACGGCTGGCTCGTCGACACCGTGGACGCGGGCGCGGTCGCGGAGGTCGAGGCGGCGGGGATCCGCTGCCGGGCGGTGCCGCTGATGATGACCGACGTGGACGCGGCGGCGCGGATGGCGCGTGAGGCGCTGGACCTCGCAGAGGAGGTGCGGGCGTGAGCGTGAGGCCCTCGTCGCCGCCGTCGCCGTCGCCCTCGCCGTCGCCCTCACCGTCGCCGTCGCCCTCGTCGCCGTCGTATCGGGTGTGGGCCGTGCCGGGGCTGCCGGAGGTCCGGCGGGGGGACGACCTGGCCGGGCTGATCGCGGCGGCGGAGCCGGGGCTGGCCGACGGGGACGTGGTGATCGTCACGTCGAAGATCGTCTCCAAGGCGGAGGGGCGGGTCGTCACCGCCGAGGACCGTGAGGCCGCGATCGACGCCGAGACGGTACGGGTGGTGGCGCGGCGCGGCACCCTGCGGATCGTGCAGAACCGGCAGGGGCTCGTCATGGCCGCGGCGGGTGTCGACGCGTCCAACACGCCCGCCGGGACGGTGCTGTTGCTGCCCGAGGACCCGGACGCGTCGGCGCGGGCCATCCGGGACGGGCTGCGGGACGCACTCGGCGTCGACGTGGGTGTCGTCGTCACCGACACCTTCGGCCGGCCCTGGCGCAGCGGGCTGACCGACGTCGCGATCGGCGCGGCGGGGGTGCGGGTGCTGGACGACCTGCGCGGCGGCACCGATGCGTACGGAAACCCGCTGGTGGCGACGGTCGTCGCCAGCGCCGACGAACTCGCCGCGGCGGGCGACCTGGTGAAGGGCAAGGCGGCGGGGCTGCCGGTCGCGGTGGTGCGCGGCCTGCCGCACCTGGTGGGCGACGCGGCTGACGGTGCGCGGGCGCTGGTGCGGGACGCCGAGAGCGACATGTTCCGGCTCGGCACGTCCGAGGCGGTACGGGAGGCGGTGACGCTTCGGCGCACGGTGCGGGAGTTCACGGACGCCCCCGTGGACCCGGGCGCCGTGCGGCGCGCGGTCGCCGCGGCCCTGACGGCGCCCGCGCCGCACCACACCACGCCGTGGCGCTTCGTCCTTCTGGAGTCGGCCGAGTCGCGGCTGCGGCTGCTGGACGCGATGCGGGACGCCTGGGTCGCGGACCTGCGCGCGGACGGGCTCGGCGAGGAGGCGATAGCCCGGCGGGTGCGGCGCGGCGACGTGCTGCGCCGGGCGCCGTACCTGGTGGTGCCGTGCCTCGTGACGGACGGGGCCCATACGTACGGCGACGCGCGGCGGGACGCGGCGGAGCGCGAGATGTTCGTGGTCGCGGCCGGGGCGGGGGTGCAGAACTTCCTCGTCGCGTTGGCGGGTGAGGGGCTGGGGTCGGCGTGGGTGTCGTCGACGATGTTCTGCCGTGAGGTGGTGCGGGAGGTGCTGGGGTTGCCGGGGGCGTGGGATCCGATGGGGGCGGTGGCTGTCGGGCGGGCGGCGGGGGTGCCGCGGGAGCGGGGGGAGCGGGAGGTGGGGGCGTTCGTGGAGGTGCGGTGAGGGCTCCGCTGCGCGGGCTTTTCCCCCACCCCGCCCCTTCCCGTAACCGGGGGCTTCGCCCCCGGGCCCCTGGATTTCAGGGATGTGGGGGCTGACGCCCCCACGGCCCCGTGCGCGGCGGCTTCGCGCCGCGGGGGTGGCTAGGGCCCGGCGCTGCGGCGGCTTCGCGCCGCAAGAGCGGCGAGGAGGTCCGGCAGCGGGCGCGGCCCCGCCGCGAAGCGGGCATCGCAGCGCCGCAGGTGCGGCGCGGTCAGGGCGCAGGCCCTTCGCCCCGGGGGCCGCACAGGGTGCCCAGGGCCCCAAAGGCCCCGGCTCACAGGGTCGTGATGTTCCTCGGCGTCATCCTTGGGGCGCGGCGTGGTGGGGTGTGGCCGCTCAGGAGGATGAGGCGGGTGGCGCGGTGGCGTTGGCCGGCGTAGGGGGTGAGGAGTTCCAGCATGGCCGCGTCGTCGGCGGCGCGGTTGTCCGCCAGGGCGTGGCCCACGATGCTCGGGAGGTGGTAGTCGCCCACCGTGACCGCGTCGGGGGCGCCGTTGGTGCGTTGGACGACCTCGGCGGAGGTCCAGGGGCCGATGCCCGGGATCAGTTCGAGGCGCTGCTGGGCCTGCTCGGGGGGCATGGTCGCCGCTTCCTCCAGGCGGCGGGCCACGCGGACCGCGCGCAGGATGGTGGCGGAGCGCTTGGCGTCGACGTTCGCGCGGTGCCACTCCCACGACGGGATCAGCGCCCAGGTGCGGGGCTCCGGCATGACGTACAGCCGGTCGTTCGGCCCCGGGGCCGGTTCGCCGAAGCGGCGGACCAGGACGCGCCAGGAGCCGTACGCCTCGTCCGTGGTGACCTTCTGCTCCAGGATCGACGGGATCAGCGACTCCAGGACCAGGCCGGTGCGCCCCAGCCGCAGGCCCGGGCGGCGGCGGAGCGTCGCGGCGAGGAGGCGGTGCCTGGGGGTGAAGAGCGACGGGTCGTCGTCGGCGCCGAGGAGCGACGGGAGGCCGTCGAGGAGCCAGTCCGCGCCCGGGCCCCACGCCTCCGCCTCCACGCGGCCGCCCCGTACCGCGACCCTCAGCGTGCCGGGGCCCGCCGGGGTGCGGCTGGCCCGCCAGACCGCGCCGTCCGGTGACGTGCGGAACGTCGGGTCGCCCGGGCCCCGCCGCAGCGGGGACAGCACCAGCGGCACGTCCAGCGGCCACGGCGGTGTCCAGGCACGCGTCCGGGCGACGGAGCGCGGGCCGGACGCCTGGGCGGGGATCGGGCTGCGCGGGCGGGGGGCGTATCGGCCGGCCACGGGGAGAGTCCTTCGGGGGTTGGGTGCCCTTTGAGACTAGCCCCCGGCCGCCGCTACTGGTCGGACGAGACGCTACTGGTCCGACGAGAAGCGGATCGAACCGTCCGGGATGTGTGCCGCGCACCACACCCGTACGCCGTCGCGCAGCTCGTTGTCCGCGCCCACGTGCGCGCCGTCGCCGATGACCGCGCCGTGCAGCACCGTGCGGGCCCCGATGCGCGCGCCCTCGCCGATGAGCGAGTCCGTGACGACCGCACCGTCCTCCACGACCGCGCCGTCCAGCACGGCGCTGCCGTCGATCCGGGCGCCCGCCCCGACCGTCGCGCCCGCGCCGATGACGGTGCCGCCGGTCAGCTTGGCGTCCGTGGCGACCGTCGCCGTCGGCAGCACCAGCCGGTCGCCGCAGCGGCCCGGCACGGCCGGCGACGGGGCGCGCCCCAGCACCAGGTCGGCGGAGCCGCGCACGAACGCCTGCGGGGTGCCGAGGTCCAGCCAGTACGTGCTGTCCACCATGCCCTGGAGGTGCGCGCCCTCCGCCAGCAGGTCCGGGAAGGTCTCGCGCTCGACCGAGACGGGACGCCCGGTCGGGATGGTGTCGATGACGGAGCGCCGGAAGACGTACGCGCCCGCGTTGATCTGGTCCGTGACGATTTCCTCGGGCGTCTGCGGCTTCTCCAGGAAGGCCGTGACGCGCCCGGTCGGGTCGGTCGGTACGAGCCCGAAGGCGCGCGGGTCCTCGACGCGGGTGAGGTGCAGCGAGATGTCCGCGCCCGACGACCGGTGGGTGTCCACCAGCGCCCGGATGTCCAGGCCCGTCAGGATGTCGCCGTTGAAGATGAGGACCGGCTCGTCCGGCCCCGAGTGGAGGCGCGAGGCGACGTTGCGGATGGCTCCGCCCGTGCCGAGCGGCTCCCGTTCGGTGACGTACTCGATGTGCAGGCCGAGCGACGAGCCGTCGCCGAAGTACGGCTCGAACACCTCGGCGAGGTACGAGGTCGCCAGCACGATGTGCTCGACGCCGGCCGCCCGCGCGCGGGCCAGCTGGTGCGTGAGGAACGGCACGCCGGCCGCCGGGACCATCGGCTTGGGTGTGTGGACGGTCATCGGCCGCAGCCGGGTTCCTTTGCCACCGACCAGGAGGATCGCTTCTGTCACCAGTCGTCTCTGCTTCCTGCTGGGGCCGGTCGATGGAGGGAACACCGGTCATATGACCGATACGACCGGACAGTGTATGCAGACCGTTCGGTACAGCCGTCCCCGGTTCGTCAGCGGCCCTGGTACTTGGCCGACGAGGCCCGGGCCGTGCCGAGCTTGCCGTAGAGGCGGTCACCCGGGCAGTCGGTCGAGAACCCGTCTCTGTGCCCGGAGATGACGTTCAGCTTGACTTTGGTTCCCTTCGGATAGAGGTTTCCGCCGCCGGACGTCAGTGTCGTCTTGGCCCGTGGGTCCTTGCCGTGCAGGCCGAGCTTCCACGCCGTGAGCCGGGCGACGGCCGTCACCGAGGCGGCGGGCGGTGTGCTGGAACTGTACGTGCCGATCACGGCGATGCCCATGCTGTTGCTGTTGAAGCCCAGGGTGTGCGCGCCCATCACCGGCTTGGCCACGCCTCCTGCCCGGCCTTCGTAGATGTTTCCGCACTTGTCGACGGCGAAGTTGTAGCCAATGTCACGCCATCCGCTGCTCACGACGTGGTAGCGGTAGATACTGCGGAGGACGGAGGGCGCCTCCTTGCAGGTGTAGTTGTTGCCGGTGGCGCTGTGGTGCAGGAACGCCGCCTGGACGGACTTGGTGTAGACGAAGTCGCGTTCGCGCAGCTTCTCGTCGGCGCCCCAGCCCTTGCGGGTGATGATGCGGGGGCGCGGGCCGATGAACGGCTTCGCCACGACGTCGGCGTCGGTTCCGGTGTCGAGGCTCGCCTCGGTCTCCTCCTTGGTGAGCTCGGGGATTTCGAGGGCGCCGATGGCGGCGAGGTCGGCGTTGACGGCGGAGCTGGCGGCCTCTTCGGGGGTGAGGGCGGAGCCGGAGGTCTGGTCCTGGTTGGGGTCGGCGCCGTTGGCTGTGCCGGCGCCCGTGCCGGTGTCGGTGGTGGGCGTTCCGGTGTCTGTGCCCGTGCCGGTGCCGGTGCCGGTGTCTGTGCCGGTGCCGGGGTTCGGGGTGGTGCCGGCGTCTGTGCCCGTGCCCGTACCCGTGCCCGTACTGGTGCCGGGGTTCTCCGGGCCCGGGGCCGGGGTGGCCGGGGCGGGCGGCGGGTCGTCGCCCGGGTCGACGAGCTCGATGCGCAGGCCCCTCGGCAGCGGCGCCGCCGAACCGCCGGCGCGGGGCGCCTCGGACCGTACGCGGACCTCCACGCCGTCCGAGTCGCCCACCCACAGCGGCGCGGTGGAACCGCGCACCGAGGCCGCCTCGCGCTCGGGTGTGCCGAGGTCGGCGGCGTGGGCGTGGTTGTGCGTCTCCACCGCCTGCCAGCCGGACCACTGCCCGGTGGCGGTGGCCCGGGTGCGGACCTGGACGGTGCCGTGCAGTTCGTCGTCGGGGTCGTCCCAGACCACGCCGACCAGCGAGAACGGCTTGACGGCCCGTTTCAGCAACCCTTGCTGGGGCACGCCCGGGGCCCGTTCGGCGGTGAGGGGCGCCAGGGGGAGGGACTGGGTGGAGCCGGGCAGGGACGCGTCGTCGGCGCGGGCGTCGCCCGACAGCGGGGGCAGTACGAGGGCGGCGGCGGCGCACGCGACGCCGATCGAGGATGCAAGGAAGGCACGCATGAGCCGATCGTGGACATTCCCGGCGTGATGCGCTTCTCGGGGAAACGCCCTGAAAAGTGACGGGCCGTCGGTCCGGACGGTGGACGGTGTCACCGGGACGGCCGCACACCCGGGCGCCGCGCGCGTACGCTAACGCGGGTGAACGCAAGCGACCGTACCCCCGCCGACCTGCTGCGTTCCGCGCTCGCCGCGGACCCGGCACGCCCCTTGGTCACGTACTACGACGACGCCACCGGTGAGCGCGTCGAATTGTCCGTCGCCACCTTCGCCAATTGGGTGGCCAAGACAGCCAACCTCCTCCAGGACGGCCTCTCCGCCGAGCCCGGTGAGCGCGTCGCGCTGCTGCTGCCCGCGCACTGGCAGACCGCGGTGTGGCTGCTCGCCTGCGCGTCGGTCGGCGTCGTCGCCGATCTGGACGGCGACCCCGCCGCCGCCGACCACGTGGTCGCCGGGCCCGACCGGCTCGACGACGGGCGCGCCTGCCGCGGCGAGCGGCTCGCGCTGTCCCTGGCCCCGCTCGGCCGCCGCTTCCCGACGGCGCCGGAGGGGTACGACGACTACGCCGTCGAGGTCCCGACGCAGGGCGACGTCTTCCGTCCGTACGCGCCCGTCGACGCGGACGCGCCCGCGCTGACCGTCGCCGGCGCGGAGCTGACGGGCAGCGACATCGTGGAGCGGGCGCTCGCCGACGCGCGGCAGCTCGGGCTGCGGGCGGGGTCCCGGCTGCTGTCCGGACTCGGGTACGACACCTGGGAGGGCGTGTCGGCGGGGCTGTACGCGCCGCTGGCGGCGGGCGCGTCGGTCGTGCTGTGCCGGAACCTCGACCGGTTGGCGGCGGACGCGCTGGAGAAGCGCGTCGAGAGCGAGCGCATCACGCACCGCGCCCTCTGACGGGCCTGCCGACCGAAGTCGTCCGAGTCTCCGTATCCGTCGAATCCGTCGTAAGTGCACCCGTCCGGCGCACGGTGCGCCCGCTCCCCCGGGTCCCGGGGCCGACTCCGATGGATGATCGTCACAGAGACCGCGGCCCGACGGCACGAAGGACGGACCCGACGTGACGGACAGCACTGGCACGCCCGCCGAACCGCCCCGCCGGGGCGGATCCGAGCCGCCGCGTGCCAGTGCCCCGTCGAAGAAGCGCAGGAAGAAGCGCCCGCGCTCGGCTGCCTCACCGGTCACATCCGCCGCATCCGCATCCGCATCCGCCGGGTCCACCCCACCCGCCGCGCCGCCGCCCCCCGCCGGGGGCCCGGCCCGCCGCTGGTTGCGCTGCGGCGCCTTCGGGGCCGCGCTCCTGGTGCTGGGGGCGGCCGGGGGCGGCTGGTGGCTGTACCAGAAGCTGGACGGCAACATCACCACCGACACCTCCGCCGCCGCCGAGCTGGAGCGGTACGAGCGGGAGCGGCCCTCCTCCCTCGTGCGCGGGGCGCGCAACATCCTGCTCATCGGCTCCGACACCCGCGTCGGCGACGGCAACGACGAGTACGGCAACGACAAGGACGGCCAGCGCTCCGACACCACGATCCTGCTGCACCTGGCGGCCAACGGGCGGGGGGTGACCGCCGTTTCGCTCCCGCGCGACCTCATGGTGGACATCCCCGCCTGCGGCAAGCGGAACGGTACGCGCACGCGGCCGCAGTTCGCGCAGTTCAACTGGGCGTACCAGCTCGGCGGTACGGCGTGCACGATCCGCACCGTCGAGAAGATGACCGGCATCCGCATCGACCACCACATGGTGATCGACTTCCGGGGGTTCAAGGACATGGTGGACGCCGTCGGCGGCGTACGCGTCTGCGTCACGGAGCCGATCGACGACCCGGACGCCCGCATCACGCTGAAGCCCGGCGCCCGGACGCTCCACGGCGAGCAGGCCCTCGGCTACGTACGGGCCCGCAAATCGCTCGGCAACGGCAGCGACACCGAACGCATGGACCGTCAGCAGCAGTTCCTGGGAGCGCTGGTCAACAAGGTGCAGAGCAACGGTGTCCTGCTCAATCCGGCGCGGCTCTACCCGGTGCTGGACGCCGCCACCAAGTCGGTCACGACCGACCCGGGGCTGGACTCCCTGAAGGACCTGTACGACCTGGCGCGCGCCCTGCGGAGCGTACCGACCGAGAGGGTGCAGTTCCTGACCGTGCCGCGGCAGCCGTACAGCGGCGACCCGAACCGGGACATGCTCGTCCAGCCGAAGGCCGACACCCTCTTCAAGCGGCTGCGGGACGACGCGCCGGTGACGGTGGTCCCCGCCGACCGGCGGCCGAGCCGCGGGCAGTCCGACGGGAACGAGGACGAGTCGTCGAGCGCGTCCGCGACGCCGACCTTCACGGGGACGAACGCGGCCACCGGGGCCTGTGGGCAAAGAACAGGCAAGGGAGTGGGCAAAAGTGGGGGCAACGGGGGCGGCGGTCTATGACGATTGGGCGGAATGCCCGGTTGTAAGGGCCGTGGAATTTGTCACGGGCGTCGCCCGGCGCTGAACTGAGCGGATAGTGTGACGCGATCCGGTTGGTGAGACAGACCGCGAGGTCGCGCACAACCGGTTTTTCGAGCCGAGCGTCTCCTTTCCGGGGGAGGGGCGTCTCGAGTGGCACCGACGGAGGACTCAAGCAACCGTGGATGCGCAGAGCCGTGGGCGGGTGGACGACATCGACCCCGCAGACCAGTGGGTACTCAACCCCGACACCGGCAACTACGAACTGCGACTGGGCGAATCCACAGAGCAAGCCAAGGTGGCGCAGCCCCGTGGCTCGCGTGTTTCGCGTGGCTCCGGCAGCACCCGTGGCGCTCGTGACACCCGTGGCTCCCGTGGTGGCTCCTCTTCCACTTCCCCGGCTTCGGCCACGACAACCGCCCCCGGCCGCTCGGTTCCGGGCCAGCGCGGCCGGCGCAGCGCCAACGCCGCGGACGGCGGCGGTGGCAGCGGCCGCCGCAAGCGCAAGCAGAAGCAGTCCGGCAAGAAGAAGGCGCTGCTGTGGACGGCGGGCGTCATGGGGGTCGTGGTCGTCGGAGCGTCGGTCGGCGCGTACCTCATCTACGACCGCCTCAACGGCAACCTCAACACGGTGGACGTCGGGGACGCGGCCAGCGGCGGCTCCCTGAAGGACGGGCCGATCAACATCCTGCTCATCGGGTCCGACGTACGCACCGGCGAGGGCAACGAGAGCTACGGCAACCGGGAGAACACCACCGGTCACGCCGACACGACGTTCCTCTTCCACGTCTCCGAGGACCGCACCAACGCGACCGCGATAAGCATCCCGCGCGACCTGAAGATCGACATCCCGGACTGCCCGACGAAGCAGACGGACGGCTCGACCAAGGTGATCCCGGGGTCGCCGGACACGAAGTTCAACGAGAGTTACGGCGTGAACGGCCGGGACCCGGGCTGCACGATGCGTACGGTGAAGCAGATCACCGGGGTGCCGATCGACCACTTCATGATGGCCGACTTCAACGCGGTCAAGACGCTCACCACCGCGATCGGCGGCGTGGACGTCTGTCTGACGAAGCCCATCAAGGACAAGGACTACTCCCAGCTGGACCTGCCGGCCGGGAAGCACTCCCTCCAGGGCGAGCAGGCCCTCGCGTTCCTCCGCAACCGGCACGGGCTCGGCAACGAGAGCGACCTCGACCGGATCAAGATGCAGCAGCAGTTCGTCGCGTCGATGATCCGGAAGATGAAGGAGGACACGCTCGGCAGCCCGAAGAAGATGCTGGACCTCGCGGACGCGGCGACCAAGGCGCTCACGGTGGACAGCGGCATCGGCGACATCCCGAAGCTGACCACCCTCGCCAAGGAGCTCGGCGGGATCAACCTCAAGAACATCTCGTTCATGACGGTCCCGGTGAAGGACAACCCGAGGGAGACGGTGAAGGCGACCGTGGTCCTCGACGAGACCAAGGCGCCCGAGGTCTTCCGCATGCTGCAGAACGACGTCTCCTTCACCGAGGTGAAGAAGAAGGAGAAGGAGAAGGCGGCGGAGGCCAAGAGCAAGCAGGCCGCGCTGCTCAAGGGCCCCCGGGCCGAGGCCGCCGACGTACGCGTCGACGTCTACAACGGCAGCGAGACCGTCGGTGCCGCGCAGTCGACGCTGCTCTGGCTGCAGAACGACCAGGGCGTGCTCAAGTCGACGAACAAGAGCAACGCTCCTGAGAAGATCGCCAAGACGACACTGGAGTTCGCGCCGAACCAGGCCGATCAGGCCCGTAAGCTCGCGGACTTGATGGGTCTGCCCGCCTCGGCGCTGAAGCAGGGGACGCAGGACGCGCAGGGGCTCCAGGCGATGGTGCTGACGCTCGGCGGCGACTTCAAGGGCGCAGGGGTGCCCATCGCCGCTCCGACGACGGTGCCGGACGTGGAGAAGGTAGAGGCGGACAAGCAGGTATGCGCGCAGTGACGCGTACCTGACGTGACAGGGGGACCTGGGGTGGGACAGAGCCGCGTACGCGGGGAGGGGACACGACACCGCGTACCGCACGCCCGTGACCTCGGATGGGACGACAGCCTCTACGAGGAGGACGGGACGAGGAAGAAGGACGCCCCTGGGGGCCCTGGGGCCGCCGGTGCGACCGAGGCCACCGGTGCGACCGATGCCACCGGTGCCACTGGTGCCGCCGAAGCCGCCGGTACCACCGGTGCCGCCAAGCAGGGCGGGCAGAAGGTGACGGGCAAGGGCACGGGCAAGGCCAAGGGCACGGGGAAGCGGCGCGTCGGGCGCTGGGTGGCCGCCGTGCTGGCGCTGCTGATACTCGGCACGGCCGGCGCCGGTTACGTGTACTACGAGCACCTCAACAGCAACATCAAGAAGGACAAGCTCAACCTCGGCAAGAACAAGATGGCCGAGCACAAGGTGAACGCCGCGGGCCAGACCCCGCTCAACATCCTGCTCATCGGCTCCGACGCCCGCGACTCCAAGGAGAACCAGGCGCTGGGCGGGGCGAAGGACACCTTCAACGGCGTCCCGCTCGCCGATGTCCAGATGCTCATCCACCTCTCCGCCGACCGCAGCAATGTCTCCGTGATCAGCATGCCGCGCGACACCATGCTGAAGATCCCGGAGTGCACCGACCCCGAGACCGGCAAGGTGTACCCGGCGCGGCAGTGGGCGCAGACGAACGAGTCGCTCGGCCGCGGCGGCCCCGGTTGCACGGTGGCCACCTGGTACGAGCTGACCGGCATCACCATCGACCACTTCATGATGATCGACTTCGCGGGTGTGGTGTCGATGGCGGACGCCGTCGGTGGCGTACCAGTGTGCGTGGACAAGAACATCCACTCCCGTACGCGGGACGGCAAGGGCTCCGGCCTGAAGCTCCCGAAGGGCACCCACCCCATCCAGGGCGAGCAGGCCCTGCAGTGGCTGCGTACGCGGTACGGCTTCGGCGACGGCAGCGACCTGTACCGGGCGCGCGCCCAGCACATGTACATGAACTCGATGGTCCGGGAGCTGCGCGCCAACGCCAAGCTGACCGACCCGAACAAGCTGCGCAAGCTCGCCGAGGCGGCGACCGAGGCGCTCACCGTGGACGAGGGCCTCGGCACCATCACCAAGCTGTACGACCTGGGGCAGGAGCTCAAGAGCGTCCCCACCGAGCGCATCACGATGACGACGATGCCCAACGTCTACTCGACGCGGCAGCGGGGCAAGGTCGAGCCCAAGCCGGGCGAGGCCGAGCAGATCTTCGAGATGATCCGCGAGGACATCCCGCTGGACGGCAAGGCCTCCAAGCGCAAGAAGCCGGCCGCCTCCAAGGATCCGGCGGCGCCGGTCGGCGAGACGGAGGTGATGGTGCAGAACGGCACCTACACCCCGCAGCTGGGATCGTCGAAGGGGCGCGCGACCGAGATCGCCGGGGTGCTGTCCGGCAAGGGCTACACGCAGGCGAAGGCGGACGCGGCGACCAATCCGCAGGCGAAGACGCTCGTGCGGTTCCCGAGCGCGGAGCTGGAGGGTGACGCGCAGGCGCTCGCGAAGGCGCTCGGCATTCCGGCCTCCGCGGTGAAGAAGTCCGCCGAGGTCACGCGCATCACGCTCGTCGTGGGCGCGGACTGGCGGGAGGGCGACACCTACCCGAAGTCGGCGGGCGCGGCGGAGGGCAAGACCCCGCAGTCGGCGAACCCGCTCAGCGCGGGCGACACGACGAAGTGCATGGAGGTCGACCCGAACTTCACCTGGTAGGGCGACCGGCACGGCGAAGGGCCCCGGGGCGACTGCTCCGGGGCCCTTCGCCGTACGCGTGTCAGCGCGCGAGCACCGCCGGGCGGCGGCTCGCGATGACCTTCTTCGCCAGCGAGCGCGGGCTGGTCAGGAAGCCGTACCCCCACGACATGTGCATCGTCGCCAGCGCCACCGGGATCTGGAGGCGGGCCTTCAGCGGCAGGCCGCGGCCCGCCGGGAGGGAGCCCGCGACGATCGCCGCGAGGTAGCCGCCGGGGATGACGAAGCCCAGCGGGGTGAGGGTCGCGCCGACGACGACACCCGCCGCGATGGCGCAGACGGCCGTCGGCGGGGCGAGGTAGCGGAGGTTGATGGAGCCCTGGTGGTAGCGGGCGACGACGTGGCGCCAGCGGCCGTAGTCCTTGTACTGCTTGGCGAGGGCGCGCACGCTCGGCCGCGGACGGTACGACACCTTCAGCTCCGGCGAGAACCAGATCAGGCCGCCGGCCTCGCGGATGCGGAAGTTCAGCTCCCAGTCCTGGGCGCGGATGAACTCCTCGTTGTAGCCGCCCTGCTGTTCGAGCGCCTCGCGGCGGAAGACGCCGAGGTAGACGGTCTCGGCGGGGCCCGCCTCGCCGCCGGTGTGGAAGGCGGCGTTGCCCACGCCGATCTTCGACGTCATGGCGGCGGCGACCGCGTGCTCCCAGTCGTTCTCGCCCTCGGCGTGCATGATGCCGCCGACGTTCTGCGCGCCGGTCTCCTCCAGGAGGCGGACGGCGGTCGCGATGTAGTTCGGCGAGAGCATGCCGTGCCCGTCGACCCGCACCACGATGGGGTGGCGGGACGCCTTGATCGCGGCGTTGAGGGCCGCGGGGGTGCGCCCGGTGGGGTTCGGCACGGTGTGGACGCGGGGGTCTTCCCGTACGAGCTCGGCGGCGATCTCGTCCGTGCGGTCCGTGGACGGGCCGAGGGCGATCACCACCTCCATCTCGCCGTCGTACTCCTGCTCGAGGATGTGACGGACCGAGGTGCGCAGGTGCCGCTCCTCATTGAGGACCGGCATGATCACGGAAACCGGGGGCGGAGGCGTGGCGTTCATATCGCCCGCCACGTTACCGCGAACGGGGGACACCGGTGCGCGCCGCCCGGGCGATGCGGGCGGGCGCTGATCGTATGGGCCTACTGTGCTCATGATCCCCCTGTACGCCCGCGGAGGTGTCCTTCGTGCCCACGCCGCCCCGCCGTCCTGCCGGCCCCAGGCCTCCCGTGCCCGGGCGACCGCGACGGCCGGAGCCGGCGCAGCCGCCACGGCCGGTGCCGCGGCCCCGGTGGGGCATGCGGATGGTGACGACCCTCTCGGTGCTGGTGCTGGGCGTCGGCGGGATCGGCCACGCCGTCGTGACCAGCCTCGACACCGGCATCGGCCGGGTGGACCCGTTCCGCGACATGAAGAACCGCCCCGCGCCCGGCCACGGCACGAACATCCTCGTCGTCGGCACCGACGGCCGCGACAAGATCACCCCGGCCGAGAAGCAGCGGTACCGGCTGGGCGGTGCCGGGTGCCGCTGCACCGACACGATCATGCTCGTCCACATCTCCGCCGACCGGAAGCGCGCCAGCACGGTCTCGCTGCCCCGCGACTCGTACGCCGAGATCCCCGAGCACACCGACACCCGCACCGGTGAGCGGCACCCCAAGCACCCGGTGAAGCTGAACGCGGCGTACGCGGAGGGCGGGCCCCAGCTGACCGTACGGACCGTGGAGCACATGACCGGCGTGAAGGTCGACCACTACCTGGAGGTCGACTTCACCAGCTTCATGCGGACGGTCGACGCGGTCGGCGGGGTGCGGATCTGCACGGCCAAGCCGATGAAGGACGCCTACACCGGCCTCGCCCTGCCCGCCGGCACGCACGAGCTCAACGGCGGCCAGGCGCTGCAGTACGTGCGCTCCCGCCACATCGACGGCGCCTCCGACCTGGGCCGGATGCAGCGCCAGCAGCGGTTCCTGGCGGCGCTGATCGACCGGGCGACGAGCGAGGGCGTGCTGCTGAACCCGGTGCGCTTCCAGGAGGTCGTGGGCTCGGTCCTCACCTCCGTACGGGCCGACGAGGGGTTCCGTACGGAGGAGATGCTGGCGCTGGCGAAGGCGATGCGCGGCTTCAAGGCGGCGTCGTCGGAGTTCACGTCCGTGCCGGTCGCGCAGGCGAGCTTCCCGGTGAAGGGGCTCGGCTCGACGGTGCGGTGGGACCCGGTGAAGTCGAAGAAGCTGTTCCGGGCGCTGCGCGAGGACAAGCCGCTCGCGCCGTACGCGGCCCGCAGCTCGGTGCGCAAGAAGCTCGTGGAGGTCTCGCCCCAGCAGATCCGGGTGCAGGTCTACAACGGCACCCGCGTGCACGGCCTGGGCGCGCGCGTCGACTCGGCGCTGCGGGGGACGGGTTTTCGCACGACCCGTACGCCGCTGAACTGGGCGCGGCGCGACGTCCACCGCACCATCGTCTGGTTCGACCCCCGCTGGGACCGCTCGGCCCGCTCCCTCGCCACGGCCCTCCCGGGCGCGGAACTCCGCCCGGTCCCGGGCCAGGGCGCCCTGCTGAAGGTGACGGCGGGCGGGAACTTCACGGGCGTGCTGCCGGTACGGGCGGAGAACGCGTTCCAGGGCGAGTTCGGCGTGGTGACAGGGGACCAGGTGATCTGCGGGTAGGGGGCCGGTGCGTCGGGCCGTCTACTTCCTTTTCCGGGCCTGTACGACTCCGAGGACGACGAAAGCCAGGACGGCGATTCCGCACAGCACCCAGAGGGGGATGCCGTCGAGCCCTTTGTAGGCCAACGCATCCGAGGCGGTGGGTGATCGCATGAGAACCTCTGGCCTCAACGTCGCCTCCCTTTGGCTATCACCATGGCCACCAGGCCCAGGATGAACAGCGCACCGACAACCAAACCACCTGATGCCTGCACAAGAACTCCTTCGCTTCGCTTCCGGAGATGGCCGGTCGGATCAGAGCCGTTCGGATCACCTTGCTTCACGTGTTCCGACCGTCCGGCTTCTGCTGATTCTTGAGCTTTTTGCGGCGGACAGAGGCAATGCCGAGCGCCGGACCGAGCAGAACGGCCGCAGGGGTTCCCCACGCCTGGCCGGCGGGCGCTCCGGTGACGGTCATCACCACTGCGATCGCCAGGTAGAGGGTGGCCAACGTGAGGGTGAAGATGATCCAGGAACTGTTCATAGCCTTCCTCGGGTGGAGAGCGTCAACCACGCCCCGCCAAGCACGAGAATCAGCCCGAAAGCGAGAGGAACGACCGACCTGGCATTGCCGCTCCGCGCATCCTCGATCTCCCTGCAGAGATCAGCAGCGCTCCACAAAGCATGGCAACAATTGATCCGGCCAGTACAACGAGCCGGCGCCGTCTCCTGTAGCCGGGCATCCTACTGGCGCCTCCTGCCTCTGCCCCTTATGACAAGGAGTACGCCGATCGCCAGGCCCGTGACGAGAACCGCGACAGCCAAGGCGGTGGGCAGACTCGCGAATCCGGACCGTGCGAGGTCCATGGCTTCTCCTTTCCCAGGTGGTTCCGGTCAGGTCGAGGGCCTGCCCGCGAGGCTCACCTCTTCTTGGCGTAGAGGATGATCGCGAGCGCCAGGAGGAAACCGATGACGGCGTCCGGCCCGCTCGACCTCAGGCGACCAGCCGTCCCAACGCGCCATGAAACTCCACCTTGCACCCGCTCGGCGGTATGCGGGCTACGGCTGACCACGCTTGATGTTCTTGATAAACATTGTGCCAGCGAGATACATGCAAGCGATCAGCCCGAGAAGAACCCAACCTCCACTTTCTCCTGAGGCGATGAGGAAAATCGAAAAAGCCACGCCTATAACGGCGAATACCGCCGCGAACAGCATGTAGCGCTTGACCACGGCGCGCTGTTCGACTGACCATCCGAGTCGAGGCATGTTTCCTCCTTTTGGCTGTGCGGGGGCCGGGCACTGCCCGGCCCCCACGTGATCCTTTTTTCAGCCGGCGACAGCGTTGGACGCTATCTGGCTTGCACTCCAGGAAATGGCGTAGCACCCAGCGGTCGCTCCGAGGGACCCTCCGAGGGTTGCCGGTGCTGTCGCTGCTACGGCTGCCCCGCAGAGAGCTCCCGCGACGCCACCTGCGACTACTCCTGCGACATCACCCCAAAGCGCTTTGGTATCCCCTTGGGCCAGATGCGTTGCACCGGTGATGAGATCGCCGGCCGGGCCCAAGGCATCTGCCACGCCGGACAGGCTGAGCAGCCCGCTTGGATCACTGTGGTTGATGGGGTCGCCCGCGGCGTACAGGTACGGGTTCGTCTCCTGGCCCGAGGGGTCGGGCTGGGTGAAGCGGCTGGTGTTGGGGTCGTAGTAGCGGGCGCCCATCTTGTAGAGACCCGTCGGGTCGGCGTAGGCGCCGGCGAAGCGGTAGGGCTGGGGGACGGTTTCGGTGGTGGTGCGGGCGCGGCCGGTGGGGTTGTAGGCGTAGGTGTGGGTGCGGGCACCGGTCTCGTCGACGAGGCCGAGGACGTTGCCGGTCGCGTCGGTGAGGTAGTAGTGGCTCTTTCCGCCGGTGCGCATGGAGTTGAGTGTGCCCCCGGGTTCGCGGACAAATCCGGTGTCGGCACCGGCGGTTGTGGTTCCGGTCAGGCCGAGGGCGGTGTGGTGGAACCACGTCTCGCCGAGCTTGGTGCGCTCGCTGTTGTCGGTGCCGGCGTGGGAGGCGTCGCGGGCCGTGCCGCCGGTGGTGATGGTCTTCAGCTGGTTGTGGTCGCTCCAGGTCTCGCCGGAGCGGGCGTAGCCGGAGGTGGGGTCGCCGGCGAGTTCGTTGCCGGACTTGTCGTAGGACCACCCCGTGGTCGAGCCGCCCGCGGAGACGAGCTGGGAGGCGTCGTTGTAGCCGTACGTCGGCGTGGTGGGGCAGGTGGCGGCCGTGGAGTCGTAGTGCGTGAGGTTCCCGGCCTTGTCGTAGCAGTACAGCCACGACGCCTTGCGGACACCGGCGGCGTCGGCCTCCTTGGCGTAGGACAGCCGGCCCTGGGAGTCGTAGGTGTAGCTGGTGGTCAGCTTGGCGGCGTTGTCCGTACGCGTACGGATCTTGGTGCCGTCCTTGGCCGTCGTGCCGGACGTGTAGCTGTAGGTGTAGGCCAGATCCACGAGCGTGGTGGTGCCGGACGTGGTCTTGATGGCCTTGGGGCGGCTGGACTGGTCGAGGGTGACGGTCTGGGTGGTGCCGCCGGGGTACACGGTCTTGGTGCGCTTGTCGTTGTTGTCGTAGTCGAAGTCGGTCTTCTTGCCCGCCGGGTCGATCAGGAAGTCCAGGCGTCCGGCCGCGTCCCAGGTGTAGTCGGTCTTGCCGTTGGGGTCGGTGTAGTGGTCGACCTCGCCGCCCGGGGTGTACGCGAGGACGGTCTGCGCGCCGTGCTGGAGCGTGCGGGTCGCCTCGCGGTTGAGCTTGTCGAAGGTCCAGACCGTGGTGCCGGTGGCGTCGGTGCGCGAGGTGAGGTTGCCGTCCCCGTCGTAGGTGTAGGTGACGGTCGTGTTGGTGGAGGACACCTTGGTGACGCGGTCGCGGCTGTCGTAGACGTACACGCTCTTGATGCCGCGGCCGTCGATGACGGTCTCCACCCGTCCCAGGCCGTCGTAGGTGTACGTGACGGCGCCGAGCGGGGCGGGCGGCGTCACCTTCGACAGGTTGCCCTTGGCGTCGTACGTGAAGGAGGTCACCTTGCCGTTGGCGTCCTTGGCGGTGCACCGCTGGCCCTCGAAGCCGCCGCACGTCGGCGTGGCGGGGTTGTAGGTGTAGGAGCGGGTGCCGCCCGCGGTGCCGGTGGTGGTCACCGACAGGGTGTTGCCGTTGGTGTCGTAGGCGAAGTCGTCCTTCTGCCCGTCGGCGCTGCTGAAGTCCCGGGGCAGGTCGGTGCCCGCGATGGTCTGGTACGCCGAGACGGCCGCGGTCGCGCCGGTGGGCAGCTTGGCGGAGGAGGGGTTGTTGCGGGCGTCCCACCCGTAGGTGGTGACGTTCCCGCCCGTGCCGTCCGTGCCCGTGCCCATCGCGTCGGTCGCCGTCTGGACCAGATGGCCCTTGTACGACTTCGAACGGGAGTGGCCCAGCGGGTCGGTGACCTTGGTGATCTCGTTGTCGGCGTTGTGCGTGTGCACGGTCTTGTCGCCGTCGGGGTCCGTCACCGTCGTCGTGCCCGCGTCGGACGGGGTCGCGCCGGAGTGGTCGTAGCGCCAGGTCGGCCCGGTGTGCCCGGTGGCGTCCGTACCGGTCACCCGCTTCACCGAGGTGACCCGGTTGTGCGCGTCGTACGTGAACAGCGTGACCGTGCCCTCGGGCGTGGTCACCTTCGTCACCCGCCGCGAGGAGTCGTATTCGTACGCCGTCGTCTTCCCGGCGGTGTCGGTCGAGCGGGCGACGTCGCCGGCCGGGTTGAGGTCGAAGACGGCCGTGCGGCCGGTGTGGTCCTTGGCCTGCCACTGCGAGGCGTCCGTCTTCACCAGGTCGATCCACCGGCCCGAACGGCTCTCGGTCAGCTTGAAGCCCCTGTGCTCACCGGTCTCGTCGTGCTGGTCGACGGTGATGGTGCCGTTGTTCTTGTCGGTGACCTTCGTCAGCGTGCCGTGGACGTTGTACGTGTCCTTGGAGCCGGACTTGCGGTCGGTCAGGGTGTAGGTGCCGTCCGCGTTCTTCTTCAGGTCCTTGGAGTAGCCGGTCGGCGTGGTGTACGTGCCGTCGGCGTTCTCGGCGAAGCGGACGGCGTCGCCGGTCGCGTCGTACACGACGACCTCGGTGTCGAGGATCTGCGCGTAGCGCTCGTACCCCTGCCACCACCGCTGGGAGACCTTCCCCCAGGGCGCGTCCAGGGAGTTGTACGTGCGCGTCAGCTGGAGCTTCTGCCCGACTCCGGCGATGTTGAAGTCGGTCGCGGCCAGCATCAGGTTGCCGTTGGACAGGTTCACCCGCGCCACGAGTGCGTCGCTCAGGCGCGTGTCCGAGAACTCGTGCCAGGGGACCTGGCCTTGGCCCTCGGGTACGTACGTGGTGGTCTCGGCGGCGGCCACCGCCGAGGTCGCGGTCGTGGCACTCGGCGCGGTGGCACCGGTGGCGCGCGCCTTCTGCGCCGCCCGCCACGCCGCCACGGCGGCGGAGGGCTCGGCCTCCGGCACCGACGCCGGTGCCTTGGTCACGCCGGCCGGAACGGGCGGCGCGCTCGCCGCCTTGCCCGGAGTGGTCCACGGCGTGGTGGCCTGCGGCAGCTCGGCAGCGGGTGTCGGAGCGGCGAAGGCCGGGGCTCCGGCTACGACGAGGGAGACGGCGGTGATGGCCGCGGTCAGGGTGTAGCGCGAGGTGACGGTGGATCTGCGGGCACGCCGAAGAGACGTGCGCGAAGCACGTGAACGCATCAACTTCCCCCCACAGGAAGAGTCGCCACAGTGACCCCAGTGGTCACCGGGCGCCCACAACCTGCCACGGGTTGTTGAAGAAGAGCGGCCCGCTGCCCCCAAAATTCGAACGTATGTGGGGCGGAATGAGTCCTACCGCTACCCCTTCCATAGGACCCTCTGCAGGACAAAGCGCCCTCGCGGGTCGCGGTCCTGGCAGTTCACCGCCGGGCGCTCGCCGCCGAAGATGGCTTGAAACGTTCGGTGGTCAACTGTCGCGTACGCCGAGCGAGACGTAGTCGTAGGCACCGTAGGCGTCGGTCGTATAGACGTTGGTCAGCCGGGGATCGCGCCAGAGCAGGCGCCTCCCGTGGACGAGCGGCAGATAGTGGGCGCCCTCGGCCACCGCGCGGTTGATCTCGGCGTAGGTCTGCGCCGCCTTGTCGGGGTCGGTCTCGGCCACGGCCCGGTCGAGGAGCCGGTGGATGGCAGGGTCGTCGATCTCGGCGAAGTTGTACGAACCCGCCACCCTGTCGTCGACCAGGGGCAGCAGGAAACCCTGCCCGGTCGGGAAGTCGGCGCCCCAGCCCCGGATGACGAGGCCGTAGCCCTTCTCCTTGATCACCTTCCGGTAATCGGACGGGTCCAGCGTGGTTTCCGTGTTGAGCCTCTCGATGCGCGTCGTGATCCCGACCTTCTTCAGTGACTGCTGGAGGACCTCGGCCGTCGCGTCGTCGGACGGATGGCTGTTCCGGACGGCGATGGTGGTGGTGAAGCCGTTCGGCCGTCCGCAGGCCGCCAGGGCCTTCTTGGCGGCGGCCTGGTCCCCCTGGGCGTTGCGCAGGACACCGTACGGGTCGTACGCGGGATCGCTGCCTTTGATCGAGGGCGGCAGAATGTGCGGCGCGATGTCGCCGCCGGTCTCGGGGCCGCCGCGGGCTTTTCGCACCAAGGCACGATCGGCGGCGTAGAGGACCGCCTTGCGGCACTGGACGTTGTCGAACGGCGCGACGGTTCGCGGAAGGGCCACGTAGGAGAGGACGCCGCTCCGCGGGTTGTCCAGGTTCCGCTTCAGGTCAGGGTCCTGGAGCATCTGGGCGGCGCTCTGGGCACTCATCCCGGTGGCGTTCAGGTCGAGGTCGTAACCCCCATTGCGAAGCTCGTGCTCCGCCTGCTGGCTCGTGCCGACAAATCTGACTGTGATCCTGTCCGGCAGGGCGGCACGCACCGGGTCGGACGCCTTCTGCCACTTGTCGTTGCGTACGAGTTCCAGCGACTTCTTCGGCTGGTAGTTGTGGAACTTGTACGGGCCGCTGGAGAACGGGCGCGAGCCGTACTTGGCGCCCTTGTCCTCCTCCTCCTTCACCGGGGACCCGGCGGGCATCGCGAGCATGTGCTCGAAGTCGCCGTTCGGCTTGGGCAGCTTGAACACGATGGTCTCGGAGTCGGGCGTCTCGATGGCCTTCAGACCGCGCTTGTCCTTATAGGGGCCCATGTAGGTCCTGTCGGCTTCGAGCGCGAAGCGAAGGTGGAGCGGGCCGCCGGGGAGGACGTCCTGGTCCCAAAGGCGCTCGATGCCGTACTTGATGTCCTGGGAAGTGATGGGTGAACCGTCCTCCCAGGTGATCCCGGAGCGAAGCCTGTAGGTGTACGTCTTCCCGCCGTCGGAGATCTCCGCCGGGCCGGCGGCCAGGTCGGGCACCAGCTTGGTGCCGTTGACGCCCGGCTCGGGGGCGTACGTGACCAGTTGGCGGGTGTAGAAGCGGGCGAAGTTCCACGCGAAGGTGTAGTACATCCGCTGGGGGTCCCAGGAGTCGGCGTCGTTGGCGGCAACGAACCTCAACTCGCCGCTCGTGACGCTGGACTTGTTGACCACCTTGTCGTTCGCGGCGCCATACCCCGCGCCCGCCGCCTTGTCGGCGCCTTCCGGTGCGTCGCCCCGCCAGGCGATGAGGGCCGGGATGCCGACGGCGAGGAGGACAACGGCCACGGCCCCGGCCACGCCAATGGCGAGCCGGCGCTGCCGCCTCTGACGTTGTGGTGCCCGCACCGCAGCCGGACGCGGCGGCTGCGGTGGCTGCGGTGGCTCCGGCTCCGGCTCCACAGGCGGCTCCGGTTCCCGCTCCACAGGCGGCTCCGGCTCCCGCTCCGGGAGCAGCAGCGCGCGATTGCGCGCCAGCGCGATCTGCCCTCCCGCGTTGCGGTTGCGCTGCTGCGGCAGCGGCCGCGCCTTGGCCAGCAGCCTGCCGTACAGGTGCCGGTACACGGTGTCCATGTCCAGCAGTTCCGGGCCTTCGGGGATGCCCTCCGTGAGCGCGGTGATCAGCTCGCCGGTGAAGGCCGTGTACCTCTCCCCCGGCGGCGACAGCGCCTTGCGCGTCTCCGCCGAGGCCGCCAGCAGCGAGGTGCCGTCGATGCCCGCGTGGTCGGCCACCTGGTCCGTGGCGCTCATCCCGCCGACCAGCGCCCGCCCGCTGTAGCAGCAGTCCAGGATCACCACCTTGCGCCGGGCCCGTACGCGCGGGTCCAGCAGCGCCCGGCGCACCCAGTCGTACGGCAGCGCGGTGTACGACCGCTCCGGATCGGTGTCGGGCAGGGCGAGGTACAGCTCGTCGCTGTACGGGTCGGTGAGGCCGTGGCCGCCGTAATAGACGACCAGGGTGTCGTCGGCGCTCCGGGCCACGCGGTTGAGGGTGTCGAGCACCGCCTGGGCGTTCGGCGGCTGCGCCAGCGTGACGCAGTTCGACCGGGGCAGCCCCCACAGGTCCGGGGCGGCGAACGCCTGCGCCAGCCCCGTCAGGTTCCGCTCCACGGCGGGCAGGTCCGGCAGCGTCCGGTACGCGTGTACGCCGATGAGGAGGGCCCGCGAGGTGGCCGGATCGGGCAGGGCCGCCATGGCTACGGTCGGCCCGTCCCGTCGTCCGCACTCGGCTCGGTGCCAGGACCCGGCGCGCCCAGCGCGTCGACGATGCCGCTCACCTCGTCCGGTGAGCCGTTCTCGACGGTGACGGTGACTTCGCCTCGCGTGATCCGCACCACTGGGGCCGTACGCCGGGAGCCTCGCCACGTGGCACACGCCACCGCCAGGCTCCCGAGCGCGATGCTGTTGGCGACGACGGCGTTGATGATCTCGAAGGCGCCGGCCCCCATGTCCCCGTCCTGGTCGGCGCCGGGTACGAGGGAGAGGGTCGCGTGCCGGACCACGTCCGGGTCCTGAGCGAGCCAGCGGTACAGGGAGGCCAATAAGCGGTCGTCGTCCCCCGCTTCCACGACGATGTCGACCTGCATGCGCCTGCGCCCTCCGTCCCCCACTCGGGCGGCCCGCCACCCGAACAGCACCAGGAGCACCGATCCTATCGGCAGCGACCTCCATCACGGGCGGGTAATCACAGGCCTCCCGAGACGTCGCTTGTCGCGCTCCGATAGACCCGAGCACGCCGGAGGAAGCATGGCCACGGAATGGCCCGTAGGGGCCCTCGTCACACCGACGGTCGCCTTCGATCACCCCGAAGATCCCGTCGGGGAGGTCGTCATGGTCACCACCGACGGCGAGGTGCTCGTCAGGTTCCCCGCATCCGGCACGGAGGTCTACGCCCCCGGCGACCTCACCGACGCCCGCGCTCACGCGCCAGGCGAGCGCCCCAGCGAATGAAAAGGCCCGCTGCCTCAGGGGCAGCAGGCCTCGGGTCCTCGGAAAGTCAGTCCTCGATGCCCTCCGCCGCGCGCTTCTCGCGCAGCTCCTTGATCGCGCGGCGGCGCGCCAGGCGGTGCGTACGGCGGATCTGGGCCTCCTGGTAGCGGCGCTTGTCACGCTCCGTCTCCGGTATGACCGGCGGTACGGGGCGGGGCTTGCCGTCCGCGTCGACGGCCGCGAAGACGAGGTACGCCGAGCCGACCTGGGTCGCCGGGGTGGACTCGTTCCAGCGCTCGGCCAGGACGCGGACGCCGACCTCCATCGAGGACCGTCCGGTCCAGTTGACCTGGGCCTTCACGTGAACAAGGTCACCTACGCGGACCGGCTCCAGGAACACCATCTCGTCCATGGATGCGGTCACGGCCGGGCCGCCGGAGTGCCGTCCGGCGACGGCACCCGCCGCGTCGTCCACCAACTTCATGATCACGCCGCCGTGCACCGTCCCGAGGAGGTTGGTGTCACTGCCGGTCATGATGTGGCTGAGGGTCGTACGGGAGGCCGACGTGGGCTTTCCCTCCAGCTGGACGCCCTGCGGCGGGGCCTGATCTGTCATGCCCTCCACCCTATGCCCGAGTCCGTTACGGCTTCATTGCATCAGCTTCGCTACAGCCCCGCTGCGGAATCCCACCCACCCTGTCGGCCTGACCTGGGCGGCCTGCACACTGGTCCGCATGAATGACTGGCCTGAAGGATGGTCCGACGACCGCAACGCCCGTTACGGCCGTGGCAGCGCCGATGCCCAGCCCGAGGGCGTACGGTCCATGCCGCACGTGCGGCGCCGCCCGGCGGTGCCGCCGCAGCCGGCGGGGGCCCCGCATGGCGCCGCCGTACCGCCCCAGCCGGCGGCGTACGACAGCGGTTACAACACAGGCCAGGTCTACGGCACCCCCCAGGGCCCCCGCCCCGGCGGCCCCCGCGGGGGCGGGCCCCGCATCCCCGACCGTGGCTCCGTGCGCGCCCCGGGCCCGGCGCCCGACTGGCGCCGCCGGATCAAGATCGGTTCCGTCGTCGCCCTGGTGGCGGTCCTCGGCACCACCATCGGTACGTACTTCTGGGCCGACGGCAAGATGCGCCGCGAGGTCGACCTCGCCAAGGTCATCGACCGCCCGGCGGAGGGCGACTGCACCACGTACCTGATCGTCGGCTCCGACAGCCGCGAGGGCATGACCGCCGACGACAAGAAGCGGCTGCACACCGGCTCCGCCGACGGCAAGCGCACCGACTCGATGATGATCCTGGCGGCCTGCTCCAGCGGCAACACCATGATCTCGCTGCCGCGCGACTCGGACGTGGAGATCCCGTCCTTCGTCGGCTCCCAGTCCGGCAAGACCTTCCCCGCGCAGGGCCGCCGCGTGAAGCTGAACGCCGCGTACGCCGAGGACGGCCCCGAGCTGCTCGTCCGCACCGTCGAGCACAACACCGGGCTGCGCATCGACCACTACGCGGAGATCGGCTTCGCCGGGTTCGCCAACATCGTCGACTCGCTCGGCGGCGTCGAGATGAACATCGAGAAGGGCTTCAAGGACAAGAAGTCCGGCGCCGACTTCCAGGCCGGCAAGCAGACCCTCAACGGCGAGCAGGCCCTCGCCTTCGTCCGCACCCGGTACGCCTTCGCCGAGTCGGACCTCGCCCGTACGAAGAACCAGCAGAAGTTCCTGTCAGCCCTCGCCAGCCAGGCCGCCACCCCGGGCACCATCCTCAACCCGTTCAAGCTCTACCCGACGCTGGGCGCGGGACTGGACACCCTCATCGTCGATAAGGACATGTCGCTCTTCGACCTCGGCGAGATGTTCTTCGCGATGAAGGGCATCAGCGGCGGCGAGGGCACGTCGATGAACATGCCCATCAACGGCGCCCGTGGCGGCAACCTCGTCTGGGACAAGGCGAAGGTGCAGCAGCTGGTGAAGCAGATCCAGAACGACGAGAAGGTGACCGTCACCGAGAAGTAGAGCCTCGCGCCCCGGCCCGGCCCGGGGCGCGGTTCAGCTCGCGTCGCTCGCGTGCGTCACGAAGTCCGCCCAGGCGGCGGGCGTGAAGCGGAGCTTCGGCCCGGGGACGTTCTTGGAGTCCCTGACGTGGACGGCGTGCGGCGTGGCTGCGACCTCGACGCACTCGGGACCGTCGGCCGTGCTGTAGCTGCTCTTGACCCAGGTCGGGTCAGTCATGTCAGCCTCCAGTGGCGTACGTGACGAAGTCCGCCCAAGCGGTGGGCGTGAAGCCGAGCTTCGGCCCGGAGATGTTCTTCGAGTCCCGGACGTGAATCGTGCGGGGCGCGGCCGCCACCTCAACGCACGCAGGGCCGTCGTTGCTGCTGTAGCTGCTCTTGATCCACTCCAGCTCGGAGTGGGAGCCGCCTGAGGTGTTGCGGGTCATGTCTCTCCCAGCGCTTTCTCGATGAAGGCCAGCGACTCCCGTGGGGTGAGAGCCTGGGCCCGGATGATTCCGTACCGTAGCTCGATGATCCGGACCTCCTTGGGGTCGGAGATCAGGCGGCTGGACAGCTGGCCCTCCCAGTGTGCCACCGCCGTGCCGTCGTCGAACTTCAGCAGTTGGAAGTGCCCACCCATCCCGGCATGGTCCTCCCGGTCTGTCGGCATCAGCTGGATCTCAACGTTTCGCAACTGGCCAATTTCCAGCAGGCGTTCGAGCTGACGGCGTGCCACCATCTTGCCCCCGAGAGGCCGCTTGATCGTCGCCTCTTCCAGGACAAACGTCAGCATGGTGAGCGGCTGCCGTTCAAAGACCTCCTGGCGTGACATCCGCGCCGCAACGTACCGATCAACCTCGTCTCGACTGAACGACGGCCGCCGCATCTCGTACAGCGCTCGGGCATACTCCTCCGTCTGGAGCAGGCCGTTCAGGTTGTGGTTGTCATAGGCCCCGAGTTCAACTGCTTCCCGCTCCAACTTCGCGAGGTCCCGGACCTTTTTCGGGTACCTCGCCTCCGCCACGTCCTTCTTCATCGCGGCGATTTTGCCGCCCGCGTTCAGGACCTCGTCCACCTTGTCCAGGAACTCCGGCTGGGGGATGCGCTTGCCCCCCTCCACCTTGTAGACCAGGTTCTCGCTGTAGCCGATCGCCCTGCCGAGGTCCGCCGCGCTCATGCCCGCAGCCTCGCGCCAAAGTCGGATCTGGCGGCCGACTGCCGCGATCACCGCGCCCGAGTCGTCGTCCTCCAGGTCGACGTCCTGGTCCGGTTCATCCGTCATACGACACCACCTTCACCCGTGTCCGTGCCGTGCCTCCGCGCGACGCCGTACAGGCTGGACATGGTCGTACCTCACCTGGACAGTCACTCTCCGTACAGGCGTCGCTTCTTTCAGCGTAAGCGCCAACCCGCCACTCTGAGTCACGTGAATCTGGAAATCACCCGAACTGAACGTTCCGCTACCGCACGGCAGTTCACCGTGCTGCTCTCCCCCACCCGCCGGGGCGCCCGGCTCGCCCGGCTGCTGACATCGGCGCAACTGAGCGACTGGGGCGTGGAGTCGGAGGCGGCCGCGCAGATCGTCGCGGAGCTTGCCACCAACGCCACCGTCCACGGCCGCGTGCCCGGCCGGGACTTCCGGTTGGACCTGGCGGTCGAGGGCGAGGGCAAGCGCCTGCGCATCGAGGTGACCGACACCCGGAGTGACCGCCTGCCGCCCGGGCCCGGAGCCGTCGCCGTACCGGCCAGCGACTCGGAGGCGGGGAGGGGGCTTCTGATCGTGGAGGCGCTGGCGGACCGGTGGGGTGTGGCGCTCGGGCCCGTGCCGCGCAAGACCGTCTGGGCCGAACTCGACCTCGTACCGTGACCGGGCGCACCGGGTCGCGGTTTTCCACGACCCGGTGGAGCGCGACGCGGTGGCCCACGATGCAAAAGCTTTTAAGGCTCTCGAAAGGACCGGGAAAAGCCCTCCCCTCCCCACCCTGCCCTGGCTCACTCACACGGGTGAGGTTTCCCGATTGAGCTGGATTTCGGGCGGGTTGGCGGGCATATGCTCGCGGCGACAACACCAGACATGCGACGGCCCCCGCCGGGACTGGCATCCCGGACGAGGGCCTGACCACCGAGGAAGAGACACCTTCCCGATGGACATTCAGCAGGTTAGCGCGCCGTCGCGCGCCTCGTCCCGAGCTTCCGGACGCGTCACCGTCTCCGGGGTGACCCACGTCAAGACCGCGCACCGCAGCCGCTTCACCGTCGTGGGCAACCACCTCGCCCAGCACCGCGAGATGTCGATGGCCGCGATCGGGCTGGCAGTTCACATCCAGTCGCTCCCCGAGGGCGCGAAGGTCGGCATCAAGGCGCTGGCGGAACGCTTCCCGGACAGCGAAGCCCGGATCGCGGAGACGCTGCGGGAGCTGGAGGAGTTCGGCTACCTGGAGCGCACGCGGGTGCGGCTGCCCAGCGGCAAGCTGGTCACCCGGACGGTCTCGTACAACCAGCCGCGTGCGGTGTCGGCACCCCAGGAGCCCGAGCCGGTGCCGCCTGTACCGGAACCCGAACCGGAGCCCGAGCCCGCGCCCGCGCCCGCGCCCGTAAAAGCTCCTCCGCCGCCGCTTCCTCAGCCCAAGGCCCACGACCTGGAGCGCCACCGCCTGGCCGGGGACCTCCTCGCCGGACTGCGGCGCCACGAGCCCCGGCTGCTGCTCGCCGAGCACGACGTACGGCGCCTGGCGCCCGCCGTGGCCGCCTGGCTGGAGCGGGACGCCGACCCCGAAGCCGTACGGCAGGCGCTGACGGCCAACCTGCCCACGCAGCTGAAACAGCCCGCCGGGCTCCTCGCCCACCGGCTCACGGCACTGATGCCGCCACCCCTGCCCGCCGCCCCGCCGGAACCGACGGGGCCCAACCGCCCCGACCCGCTCCAGAACTGCGACACGTGCGACCGCGCCTTCCGCTCCCCTGAGCCGGGCGACTGCCCCGGGTGCAGAACGCGCTTGGCCGATGCGGCCTAGCAGGATGGGGATTGTCCGCCAGTACCAGGTCATGCGGGACGTCGTTCGGTCGATGGACGACACCCTTCCCGGCACGTTCGAGATCACCAGGGAAGGGATCGTCCACGACATGAGGGCGCCCGCGAGACCGCACGAACTCACCGTGCTGCGGCTACGCAAGCTCCTTGAGGGAGCCCTTCCCGACGATCTGGTGGCCCATACCGGCACACCGGACGTGGAGTGCGCGCCCAAGGGCATCATGCGGCACCCCGACGTCATGGTGATCGCCGAGGCAGACGTGGAAGGCGAGGGGTCCTTCGACCCGCGCACCGTCCTCGCCGCCATCGAGGTCGTCTCGCGGTCCAACCCGGACAACGACTGGGTGGGCAAGATGCGGGACTACCCCCTGCTGGGCATCCCGGTCTACGCCGTCTTCGACCCGCGCACCGGCTCGGGGGCCGTGCTCGGCGACATCCACGCCACCCCGTCGGGGCCTCGTTACGCCACGCGCAAGGAGTTCGTGTACGGCGAGGACGTCACGATCCGTGGGTGGACCATCCCGACCGGGGGCCTCCCCCGGTATCCCTCGGCATAGAGCGACGCGGCCTGCCCGATACCGCCGCCTGATCATTTTCAGGCGGGTCGGCTGACGTCCAGTCGTTTGGGCAACGGCTCGTATCCAGCTGCCCTGTAGGCGGCGACGGCGGCAACGTTCGAGCTGGGGGTGCTGACGAGCGCGCTTGACGCACCCAGTTCACGCAGCGCCGCCGCAGCGGCGATGCTGATCGCCGTCCCGTAGCCGCGACCGCGGTGGTCGGCGTGCACGCCCAGCGGCTCCAGCAGGCCGGGCTTGCCGGGTCCGGCCGACCAGACCGTCGCCGCGGCCACCGCGTTGTCCCGGTCGTCGTAGCCCATCAGGCAGCGGGCGTCGGCGTAGACCGGCCCGGCCGCGAGGACGTGCCAGATCTCCTCCGTGAACCTCGGGCTGCCGAACGCCGAGCGGTGCACCGCGGTCCGCACCCCCGCCGTCTCCGGACCGGCTACCTCGACCCGCAGGTCGGCGTCCTGCACCGGCTCGGCGAGGTCGTGGCGCAGGAGCGTCCACGGCTCGTCCAGATTCCAGCCCGCCTCCAAGAGGACCTCGCGGAGCAGGGCACCGTTGGGGATTTCGAGGCCGACCTTCCCGGGCGGCAGGACCCCGCGCTCCGGGTCATCGAGGTCCGCCAGCAGTCGGCGCGCCAGATCACCGTCCTGTCGTAGGTCCGGCGCGGTCGTCAGGCGCAGCACATCAGGGGCGTCCAGGTATCCGACGGCAATGATCCGTCCGTCCACGCTCCAGGTGCGGACGGCCGCGGCCAGCCTCTCCGCGCCCAGCGCCCAGGCCCAGCCGAGGTCCCCCGGATGGAGTTGCAGCGGCGTGCGGTCGTCCTGCCATGCGCGGAGGGCGTCCACGGCCCCGATCAGCCCGTCGACGCCGGGCTCGTTCAGAACGATCCTCATGTCCCGCATCGCACACCATCGCGGCGACCGGCCGCACCTGGTTTTACTCAGCCGGTCTCAGCCGGTCAGACCGACAGGACACGCACGCCCTAGCCGGAGCGCCGTCAGGGGGCGGAAAATGGCCGCGCGCCTCAGAACACCGCGCGAGCAGCCACCGCGGTGAGGCCGACACCGACCGTCGCGCCCAGCAGCATGGCCGCGATCGCCGCCGTCCGGCCGACTCCTTGGTCGAGCGGGACGCCCGGTACGACCTTGCTCAGGACCGGCGCCAGCGCGATGAGACCGAAGCCGATGCCGCCGCGCCAGTACGTCTCGCCGGAACACGACTGGTTGAAGCGACCGCCACACCCACTCGGTTCGATGGCGAAGCTCGTCACGATGAGGAACAACGCACTGGCGTACACCGCGCTGAACAGCACCCCCGTGCCGAAGTCGACACGCCGGGTTCTGACGGAGCCGCCAGAGCTGCCGGAGCTCTCAGGAAGCCGCCCCCTAGAGGCGCTCATACACCGTCACCCGCCGTCCCCGAACCTGCTCGTCCGCCACCGCTCTGAAGTGCTCCTTCAGCACGGCCGTCTTGACCTTGTCCCGCTCCGCCGAGACCGGCCGGGCCACCTTGGCCGCATCCGTGACCAGCAGTATCCGGTGCTGGGCCAGCATCGCGGTACGTATCCGGGCCGGGTCGGCCTCCTCGCCCTTCAGGGTGCCGGAGGCGACCGGGGTCACCGCAAGCGCTATGTCGCTCAGGCCGGCGAAGTCGTCCGGGGAGACGAGCGCGGTGTCGCGGCGGGCCGCCGGTACGAAGAGCACCGCGTCTCCGGGGTGCTTGAGCCGCCGCACGTCGGCCGACACCGCCAGGACGTCGTCCACGCGGCTGGCCGGGGACCGCTTGCTCAGCGACTGCGGCAGCAGCGCCACCACCGCCACCGTCACCGCGACCGGGACGAGCCACGACGACGCGCGCGGGAACCGGGGCGTGAGCGCGCGGACGGCCGAGCCCAGCGCCGTACCGATCAGCAGCGCCAGCCCCAGCAGGCTGAAGAGCACGTACCGGTCGAGGAAGAGCGGCTGGAACAGGGACAGCCCGATCAGGCCGAGTTGCGGCACCGCGAGCAACGGCAGCCCGACGGCCGCCACCGACAGGCGGCCGCCCGGGTGGGAGGGCCGGTCCGCGAGGGCGCCGAGGGCGCCGATCGCGAGCAGGACCGCCGGGCCGATCAGCATGTGCCAGGTCAGCGGCGGGATCCAGGACACCTGGCCCGACTGGGTTCGGCTGAACAGGATCAGCGGCAGCGCGCCCACCATGGCGACCGACGAGGCCACCGTCCAGCGCGCCCAGGTGCCGCGCCCGGCCCGGGTCCAGGCGAGGGTCGCCGCGTGGGCGGGCAGGATCAGCAGGGAGAGCCAGTTCAGCAGCGCGCACAGCAGGACGGCGCCGCCGTACGCCGTCCAGTGCGCCGCCGAGGCCCGCCCTTGGAGGGCCGTCACCAGCAGCAGCGTCGCGATCCCGGCGCCGGCGGCGACGAGTGCGTACGGGCGCCCCTCCTGGAGGTAGAACTGCACGGCCGGCAGCAGTCCGAGCGCCAGCCCCGCCCCGAGGCCCGCCCAGGTCCCGGCCAGTCGGCGGCCGATGACCGTCACACAGCCCGCCGCCACCGCCATGGCCAGCACGGAGGGAAGCCGGAGGGTCGTGGTGCCGGCGCCGAAGGTGGCGAAGAGGCCGTGCATCAGCAGGTAGTACAGGCCGTGGACGACGTCGACCTGGCCCAGCATGTGCCAGATCTCGCCGGTGGACCGCTGGGCCACCTGCCAGGTCGCGGCCTCGTCCCGCCACACGCTGTGCTGCCGGGACAGCCCCCAGACGCCGAGGGCGAGGGTCCACAGGACGGGGATGGCCCAGAGGGGCGGGCGGCGGCGGCTGCTGTCGGCAGGGGCTATGTGGGAGGTCATGAAGGTATTCGGGTGGTGGTGGCTGCGGTGATCGGGGTGTCCTCACCGACGGTGAGGACCGCGTCGCAGCGGTCGCGGACGTACTCGTCATGGGTGGCGATGACGACGGCGCATCCGCCCTCGCTCATCTCGCGGAGGATGTCCATGACCGCTGTGGTGTGGGCGTGGTCGAGGGCGCCGGTGGGCTCGTCGGCCAGGACGAGCGCCGGTTGCTTGACGATCAGCCGGGCGAGCGCCACACGCTGCTGCTCTCCGCCGCTGAGGTGGTGGATCCTCTCCCCCTCCCGCCCCGCCAGCCCGACACGGTCGAGGGCGTCGGCGATGACGGCACGGGTATCGCCCCGGGTGGTCCGCTGTGGCGTGATGGCGATCTCCAGGTTGGCGGCGACGGTCGACTCCTCGATCAAGGCGTAGTTCTGGAAGAGGTAACCGAGAACGTCGCGACGGTACAGGCGCGTCTCGCGCCCGCCGAACCGGGTGATGTCCTTGCCGTCGTGATGGATCGCCCCCGAGGTCGGCTTGTCGAGGAGGCCGAGGCAGTTGAGGAGGGTGGACTTCCCCGATCCGCTGGGACCGACGAGCGCGAGCATGTCGCCGCGGCTGACGGTGGCGGTGACGTCGGACCACAGGGTCCGGGTGCCGAAGGACTTCGAGAGCTTCACGATATCGATCACGACAGTGCTCCTGCGGGGTGGAGAAGATACGGCGACAGCGGTGCGGGCTCGGGGCTCACGTCCCGGCCACCCCCTCCTTGACGACGCGCCGGTGGAACACCGCGAGCGCGAGGAGCACGGCGCAGACCTCGGCGGTGACCAGTCCGGCGATGACACCGGTGTCCAAGGCGGTGATCCGGACGGGCGGGAAGGGTGCGGGGATGCCCTGGGAGGTGAACTCCGCGAGGTCCTGGTTCTGCTGCCACACCTGGAGGGGCACCCACGCGGCGAGGAAGACCGCGAGGAGCGCCTCGACGGCCAGGACCTGGCGGTGGATCCTGGTGAACCTCCAGCCGCTGATGTGCTGCGCGAAGATGGCCTGGGCGTGCTTGCGGGCGTGGATGACGCAGACTCCGACGCCGGTGATGAGGAGGACGGCCACGGCCGCGACGAGGTTGAAGAGGCGAAGCCGGAAGTCGTTGACGGCCTCCCTCAGCGCCAGGGCGGCGCTGTGCCGGACCGGGCGCACGGCCGTCACGTACGTGTGCAGGTCGTCCTTGTCGGCCGCGAGGGCGTTCAGGGCGTCGTCGGGGTCGGGGAAGACGATGCCGTCCTGGGTGGCGAACGCGGTGTAGGTGTCGTCGGTGAGGATCTTGGAGCCGTTGGGGACCACCACGAGCACCGGGTCGCGCACCAGGGACCGGTCGTCGTCCGGGGTGTGGGCGGTGTTGGGGCTCAGGCTGCCGGAGTTGTAGCCGAAGAGGCGCTGGCCGCTCTTGGCCGGGAGCGTCTCGACCGTGAGGCGTCGGCGGAGGTCCGGATCCAGGCGGCCGAAGACGCCGGGGACCGCCGCGCTGAGGGCGGGGGCGTGGGCGGAGAGGGACTCGGGGACGATGAGCCGGACCGCACAGGCTGCGGCACAGGGTTTCGCGCCTTGCGCATGCGCGCCTTGCGCTGTGGGGCGGGGTGCCGCCGGTGCGTACCGGTGTCCCTTCGGGTCGAGAACCGGCTGTGCCGCGAGGAAGGCGTCGTTGACGACGAGTATCTCGCCCGGCGGCAGGGGCGCGTCGGAGGAGACGCTCTGGAGGTCCCGGCGCCCGGCGACGATGACCTGGCCCGCCGCGTCGGCGCGGCGCAGCCACCCGCCCACCTGGGTGATCATCCGCTTCTCCTCGCCCACCAGGCTGCCGTTGAGGCGGAGGGTCACGGCGTCTCCCGCCCGGGCGTAGGTGTCCTGGCTTTCCTGGCGCGCCAGCACGTGCTGTCCCGCCAGGGCCACGTCCATGGCGACGCCGAGGGCGAGCAGCAACGCCGGGACACGCACCAGGTACGTCCCGACGAACGCGGCCCGCGCGGGCAGCCGGCCCTTGAGCGCGCGCAGCACGTCGACCCTGAAGGTCAGGGCGAGCGCGGCCGCGTGGGCGGCGAGGACGAACAGGACGAGCAGGCCGGCGAGGCACGCGGTCACCGAGGCGAACAGTCCCAGCCAGGCGAGGCCGTTGTAGAGGTGGAGGAAGGCGAGCGCCGCCGCCGCCACGGCACCGGCCGCGACCGACCAGAACAGCGCCACCTGTCGGAGGTCTCGGAGGAGGAGGTCCATGAAGGACTTTCCCTGGAGGCGCAGGACCCCGTAGGCCCTCGCGCCGAGCAGCACGCTCGCGCCCGTCATCGTCACCGCGGCGAGAGCGACCACCCAGAACGAGCCGAAGAGGTCTCCGCCCGAGAAGAGGAGGGGCAGGTTCGCGGGTGCGAGAGGGTGCTGCACGCTCACGCGGAGGCCGAGTTCGGAGAGCTCGTCCGCCAGTGCGCCCGCCGCCTCGGGCGGGCCGAAGACGTAGTAGTAGCCGCGCGGGTCGCGCTGTCCGACCTCGGCGATCGGGTGCACGTCCGTCTCGACCTGCCGGCCGAACCGGGGATACCCCTCGTCCAGCCAGGACGCGGCCTCGGACCCGGGGCCGCCGGGTGCCAGGTACAGGTGCCGCAGGCGGTCGGGGTTCTTCAGGTCGGGCAGCTCGCGGGCGACCGTGACCCCGTGGTCGTCCGAGAAGGAGGCGATCGCGCGGGCGATGTCGGCGCCGCCCACCGCGTCATCGGAGTCGAAGACCCAGACCTGGGCCGAATTGCCCAGCACCAGTTCCTCGTCCAGGCCGCGTACGAAGAGGAAGGCCATGACCGCGGAGACGGCCAACACGGCGGCGTGGACGAACTTGATACCTCGGTGGAGCATCGGCTACCTGGTTCCGGGCGCTCGGGGAGCGCGTGTCTCGTCGGACGTTGGCGGGGAATGCACGGCACCGGCCGCGGGAGAGGAGTTCTCCCGCGACCGGGGCGAGGGTGACCGATGCCTCGTCAGCAGGAGGCGTCGTAGTGCGCGGTGTTGGGGTGGATGCTCGACTTCTCCACCGAGGCCTTGGACCACTTCTTGTTCTCGGTGCAGCCGCTGTAGGCCCAGCTCCTGCCGTGGACGGAGGAGGAGTGCCAGTTGACCTTGTGGTAGAAGTTCGAGTAGGCGTAGTTGGCGCCGACGTCGTAGCTCCACCGACCGCCGCTGACGTCGACCGACTTGGCCAGCGCCGGAGCGGTGGCGGCCATGACGATGACACCGGCGGCGGCGACGGCCTTGAGTCCGTTTCGTATGGTCATGGTTGACTCACTTTCCTGTGTGGGATGACGGAGCTGGCGACGCACCGGTTTCAGGGCGCGGCGCAGCGACAGCCGGTGGTCCGTTCGTCTTCGTGGGACGTGGCCAGGCTGTTGGTGTGTTGGTGGGGCGGTGCGTGGTGTGCCGGTCGCTGAATGTGCGAACGGAACGGTTCAGGCAGCGATCCACGGGACACGGCACACGTGGGGCGCCGTGCCTTCAGGGCACATGTTCCTGATCACCGTCTTGCGGATCGCCCGCCACGTCCGCAGGGAGCACACCACGTGGACGCGCAGCTCGACCGGTTCCCGTGCGCCGCCGCTCTGGCCGGGGTGCTCCCAGGCCCACTGCTCCGCCAGCATGTCGTACACGTCAGCGGTCGACAGCTCGCTCCCGGGGAGCGTGTGCGCGACGGTCTCCCGGACGATCCGGGCGCTGCGGGAGGCCGCGGCCTCCTGGACGAGTCGCCTGACCCATGCCAGCCCCTGCTCGTCCGCGTACAGACCGAACGTCAGTGTGCGCGTCCTCATCGACTCACGCCCTCTTGATCGACTTCTTCGTGCAGTGCTTCGCACGGTAGCCGGTGGGCATCTGGTCGTTGGCGTTCTTGATGGCGGCCTTCCACGCGTTCGGCTTCGTCTCGGAGATGCCGTGGCCCTGTACGAAGCCATGGGCGGTGTCGTCCGAGATGCGCATCTTGGTGCACTGCACGTGCGCATGCCATCCGCGCCCCGCCGCCTCCGCGGGAGCGGCGATGCCGGCGGAGAGGAGCGCCGCCGCGACAGCGGTGGTGAGGAGAGGGCCGACAGCCCGCAACTTGCGCATTGAGTGGTTCCCCCAGGGATCGATACGTCCTCTGTCCGGGGGTGGGCGGGTCGGGTGATGCCGTCTTCGCATTCACCCGCCACCGCCGCGGAACACCGGATGACGCCCTGGCCGTATGGCCGAGGCGATCCGCGTGCCGCTCACCTTCCCCCGTGAGCCACCCGCTTCGGAGGTCAGCCGACCGGGTGGACATGGCGAATTTACGCCACTCCGACGATCTTCCGCCAGGCGGAAAGACGTGAACACGATCACCGCGCGCGGATGGAACCTTGAACCGACAACATGGGCGTTTTGTCGTTCTGTCGCTGTCGTTCTGTCGCTGTCACCCTGTCGCCCTGTCGCCCTGTCCTGGATGGGCGGGATCACCTTCTGAGGCCGTCAGGGCGGCTAAGGCGCCTTCTCCGTACCCTCCGAGGCCGCCGGGGGCTTCGCGTAGAGGACGTCACGGGCCTGGTCGGCGGCGCGGAGGATGCTCTCGGAGACGAAGTCCAGGAAGCGGGCGACGTTCTCCAGGCGGACGGCCGCCGGGGTGCCGGGCCCGAGGACGCCGACGCCCTCCCGGGCCGTCGCGGCGAGCTGCACGTTGGACTGGGCGGCCGAGATCATCGACTGGTACCAGACCCCGTCGTCGACGAAGTAGCGCTCGCGGCGGCGTTCGTCGCGCTCCCGGCGGATGAGGCCCTGCGACTCGAGGAACGCGACCGACTTGGAGATGGACGCCGGGCTGACCTGGAGGCGCTGGACCAGTTCGGACGCGGTGAGGCTTCCGGCGTCGGTGGTGAACAGGCAGGTCAGCACCCGGGCCATCATCTTCGGCACGCCCTGCTGCATGAGGAGCGTGGTGAACCCCTCCTCGTACTCGCGCACGGCGTCGATGTCCCGCCCGGGGCTCTGCTCGGGTGCCCCCGCCCCTCGGGGTGCGGCCTGCCTGCGGCGGTGCGCGCGGCGTTCGGTGGCGCGGTGGGCGAGGTCGGCGCGGTAGGCGGTGGGGCCGCCGTTACGCATGACCTCACGCGTGATGGTCGACGTCGGGCGGTCGAGGCGCCTGGCGATCTCCGCGTACGCGAGGCCGTCGGCCAGCCCCAGCGCGATCTGCTGGCGTTCCTGCTCGGTGAGCCTGCCTCCCGGCATCGCGGCCTCCTTGCTGTGTGGTCCTTGAGGTCTCCAGCATAGCGTTCACTTCCAGCCCATTGCAACGCACAGTGGGCATGACGTTGCGTTATCTTCTCAACCATTGCAACGATTTTGCTGCGTTGACCTGCGGTTTCTTTGTTTTCTTCGCAACGTCGTCGTTGCCTGTTCTTCGAACGCAACGTAGCGTTTCTCTCGTCGGAAACAACGCAGCGACACCAAGGAGCGCATGATGCAGACGTTCACCACCCCCGCCCCGGTCTCCGCCGTCCTGGACATCCCGGCCGGGCACATCCGGTTCATCGCGGCCGACCGGGCCGACACCACCGTCGAGGTCCTGCCCGCCGACGCCTCCAGGAGCCGCGACGTGAAGGCGGCGGAGCAGACCCGGGTCGCGTACGGCGACGGCGTCCTGCGGATCGAGGCCCCGGAGGCGAAGAGCCAGCTGTTCGGCTCCTCCGGGTCCGTCGAGGTGACGGTCCAACTGCCCGCCGGCTCCCGCGTCGAGGTGCAGGCGGCCAGCGCCGAACTCCGCGGCGTCGGTCGGCTGGGGGACGTCACCTTCGAGGCCGCGCACGGCACGGTCAAGCTCGACGAGACCGCGGGCGCCCGCCTCGTCCTCCAGGCCGGTGACATCACGGTCGGCCGCCTGGGCGACGCCGCGGAGATCCGCACCCAGAAGGGCGACCTCCGCATCGCCGAGGCCGTACGCGGCGAGGTCACGCTCCGCACCGAGCACGGCGACATCGCGGTCGGCGCCGCCCGGGGAGTCTCCGCCGTCCTGGACGCCGGCACCGGGTACGGCCGCATCCACAACGCGCTGAAGAACACCGACGGCGGCGACGCCGCGCCGCTGAGCATCCACGCGACCACCGCGTACGGCGACATCGCCGCCCGCAGCATCTGAGCCACGGCCCGCAGAGCTCGCGGAGCTCGCAGAGACAGCAGAGACAGCAGAGCTCGCAGAGAGGAAGTACCCCACCATGACCAACCTGGCCATCGCGGCACACGGGCTGCGCAAGTCCTACGGCGACAAGGTCGTCCTCGACGGTGTCGACCTGTCCGTACCCGAAGGAACGATCTTCTCCCTGCTCGGTCCGAACGGCGCCGGCAAGACCACCGCCGTGAAGATCCTCTCCACGCTCATCACGGCGGACGCCGGCTCCGGCGCGGTCCGCGTCGGCGGCCACGACCTCGCGGCCGACCCGCAGGCCGTACGCGCGGCGATCGGCGTCACCGGGCAGTTCTCCGCCGTCGACGGCCTGATCACCGGTGAGGAGAACATGCTCCTCATGGCGGACCTGCACCACCTCTCCCGGCGGGAGGGCCGCCGGGTCGCCGCCGAGCTGCTGGAGCGCTTCGACCTCACCGCGGCGGCGAAGAAGCCCGCCTCCACCTACTCCGGCGGCATGAAGCGCCGCCTCGACATCGCCATGACCTTGGTCGGCGACCCGCGGATCATCTTCCTCGACGAGCCGACCACCGGACTCGACCCCCGCTCCCGGCACAACATGTGGCAGATCATCCGCGAGCTGGTCACGGGTGGCGTCACCGTCTTCCTCACCACCCAGTACCTGGAGGAGGCCGACGAACTCGCCGACCGGATCGCCGTGCTCAACGACGGCGGGATCGCCGCCGAGGGCACCGCCGAGGAGCTGAAGCGGCTCGTCCCCGGCGGACACGTACGGCTCCGCTTCACCGACCCGGCCGCGTACCGGAGCGCCGCCTCCGCACTCCGCGAGGCGGCCCCGGACGACGAGGCCCTCGCCCTGCAGATCCCGAGCGACGGCAGCCAGCGCGCGCTGCGCTCCCTCCTCGACCGGCTGGACTCGGCCGCCGTCGAGGCGGACGAACTGACGGTGCACACCCCCGACCTCGACGACGTCTTCTTCGCCCTGACGTGCGGCGGCGTCTTCCCCGACCAGCCCAAGGAGGCTGTCCGATGAGCTCCTTCGCCCTCGCCGTACGCGACTCCTCCACGATGCTGCGCCGCAACCTCCTGCACGCCCGGCGCTACCCGTCCCTCACGCTGAACCTGCTGCTCACGCCGATCATGCTGCTGCTGCTCTTCGTCTACGTCTTCGGTGACACGATGAGCGCGGGCATAGGCGGTGGCGTTCCGGACCGCTCCCGGTACGTGGCGTACATCGTCCCGGGGCTGCTGCTGATGACCATCGGCAGCACGGTGGTCGGCACCGCGGTCTCCGTCTCCAACGACATGACCGAGGGCATCATCGCCCGCTTCCGCACGATGGCGATCCACCGCGCTTCGGTGCTCGTCGGGCACGTCATCGGCAGCGTGCTGCAGGCGGTCATCAGCGTGGTCCTCGTCGGCGCCGTCGGCGTGGCCATCGGCTTCCGCTCCACCGACGCCACCGCCCTGGAGTGGCTGGCGGCCTTCGGACTGCTCGTGCTCTTCGCCCTGGCGCTCACCTGGATCGCGGTCGGCATGGGCCTCATCAGCCCCAACGCCGAGGCGGCCAGCAACAACGCGCTGCCCCTGATCCTGCTGCCGCTGCTCTCCAGCGCCTTCGTCCCGCTCGACGCGATGCCCGGCTGGTTCCAGCCGATCGCCGCGTACCAGCCCTTCACGCCCGCCATCGAGACCCTGCGCGGCCTGCTGCTCGGCACCGAGATCGGCCACAACGGATGGCTCGCGGTGGGATGGTGCCTGGGCCTCGCGGTACTCGGCTACGTCTGGTCGACCTCGAAGTTCCAGCAGGACCCGAGGTAACCCCGATGCCCCCGCGGGCCCCTGGCCGGAGGCGGCGGGCTACATGCAGAAGTACTTGGCCACGGCCCGGCCCCGCCGCGCCGCCCGGGCATAGAAGGCGCGCAGCTCCTCGTGGTCCCCGGCCAGGTCCTCGCGCAGTTGCTCGTCCGGCCGGGACGAGGGCAGTCGGGCCCACTGCTGCCACCGGTCGGCGAACGAGACGCCCTCCACGTACGCCGCCGCACGTGCCACCTCCGGCGGGTCGAGCGTCAGGTGGCCGGGGCCGCCGCCGGGGTCGGGTATGTGGCGGCCGGCGAAGACGGGGAGCTCCCGGTCACCGCCCGGCTCGGACGGGAGCGCGTACACCTCGTGCAGCTGGAAGAAGCCGCTCTCCAGCCACACCGCGTCACCGGCCCGGACCCGGCGGCGCAGCTCGTCGTACTCGACGTCGAACAGGGCGTCGAAAGCCGCCAGGTCACCGGGCAGCTCGGCGGGGTCGAGCGCCTGGAAGTAGGTCCACATGCTCACGCGTACGACGCTACTCGGTGCCGCTGACAGCAGGCCCGGGCCCGGGCCCGGCTTCGGCGCCGAGTACGCGGGCGAGGGCGTCGCGCGTGTACTCCTCGTCGTAGGTGCCGCCCATCAGCAGCACGTGCAGGCAGATGCCGTCGAGCAGCGCGATCACGGCGCGTGCCGTGCGCGGGTCGGTGCGTCGGGTGAGGAGCTCGGTGACCTGTTCGGCCCACTCGGCGGCGACGGCGCGCAGGGCGGGGCGGCGCAGGGCGGCGAGGTAGAGCTCGTACTCCAGCTCCACGCCGGTGCGGTCGCCGCCCAGCCACTGGCCGGTCAGCCGGGCCAGCTCGGCGGCGAGGTCGCGGGCGGGGTCGGTGAGGGCGTCGCCGTGTGCGCGTACGACCTTGGCGAAGCCCTCGTTGGCCTGGCGGAGGGCCGCCACGAGCAGGTCGTCGAGGGTCTTGAAGTGGTACGTCGTCGAGCCGAGCGGTACGTCCGCCTCGGCGGCGACGGTGCGGTGGCTCAGCCCGGCGATGCCGGCGCGGCCCACCACCCGGATCGCGGCGTCGATGATCCGCTGGCGCCGCTCGGGGTCGTACCGCCGTGTCGCCGCCGCCATCAGTGCGCCCCGCCGAGGTTGAGCAGGACGACGCCGATGATCACGAAGGCGATCCCGGCGAGCTTGGCCAGGCCGGTGGACTCCCCGAGGAAGAGCATGCCGATCGCGGCGACGGCCGCAGTGCCCGCTCCGGCCCAGATCGCGTACGCCGTGCCGACCTGGATCACCTTGAGGGTCTGCGCGAGCAGCGCGAAGGCGACCAGGTACCCAGCAACCGCGCCCAGCGACGGCCACAGCTTGCTGAACCCCTCGCTGTACTTCATGGCGGTCGTCCCGGCGACCTCCGCGGCGATGGCCGCGGCCAGCAGTCCGTATCCCATGTGTACGAGTGTACGCATCGTTGCGTACGGGCGTACACAACACTGGAGGGCCTGCTACTCCAGGGCGAGGACGACCCGCACCGGCAGGTCCGTGTCCTCCTGCACGACGCCGGCCACCAGCTTGCGACCGCCCAGGGACCACCTCTTGTGGGCGACGAACTCGTCCGCGTCCTCCTCCGTACTCCCGGCAGGCCGCAGGTGCCGCGCCAGCACCGACGACTCCAGCCGGGGCAGGAAGGCGGCCAGGGCCCGCTCGCCCGCCGCGTAGGCGGCTTCCACGTCGTCGAAGTAGCCGGTGTCCTCGTCGGGCTCCCGGATCCAGAGGGTGAACTCGACACGCACGCCGCCGTTGTAGGGGTGGACCCAGCCTCCGGTGCCGTCCTTGTCCCAGGAGGCCCCGGAGCCGTCCCAGCCCTGCGCGGCGAACAAGGCCGCCACGCCCTCGCGGGTCGGTGGGGTGAGCTGCCGGATGGCTTCCAGCATGTGTACTGCGGCAGAGATCGCTCTCGTCTCGCTCATCGTCCTAACGCCCCGCGAACTCCCCGGCGAGCAGGCCCATCAACACCAGGTCGTGGTGCCGGCCGTCGAGGAAGACGTGGTCACGGAGGCGGCCCTCCTCCACGAAGCCGAGGCGGCGGTGCAGCGCGAGGGAGCCCTCGTTGTGCGCGAAGATCCGCGCCTCGCACTTGTGGTAGCGCCGCTCGGCGAACATGAACCGCAGCAGCAGGGCCACCGCCTCCGAGGCGTATCCCTTGCCCCGGTGCTCGGCGGCGATGGTGACGCCGTACTCGAAACGGCCCGCTCGCGGGTCGGCGTGGTTCGTGCCGACGGCGCCGACCGCGTCCCCCGAGCCGGTGGCTTCGATCACCAGCTGGAAGCAGTCGCCGTCGGGCGGGGCGGCGGCCCGCTCCCGCGCCCAGACGCGGTGACTCTCGGTGGAGCGGGGCGGGCCCAGCAGGTCGCCCAGGCGCTCCTCGTCCGTGGCGAAGCGCATGAACGCGCGCCAGTCGTCGGGCTCGATACCGCGCAGGCGTATCCGCTCGCCGGTCCAGAAGGAGGTCGTTCCGGAGGTCATTCCGGCAGGTGATCACGGGCCCGGGTGTGGCGTCCATCCCCCCGTACATCCCCCGGGAAGTGGAGCGGCCCCGCCCCCGGCGCGCGCTGCGGTGCGCCGGGGGCGGGGCCGAGCCGGAGAGGGCCCGCCGGGGGCTTACGGCAGGTTCCGCGCCATCACGATGCGCTGGACCTGGTTGGTGCCCTCGTAGATCTGGGTGATCTTGGCGTCGCGCATCATCCGCTCGACCGGGTAGTCGCGGGTGTAGCCGTAGCCGCCGAGCAGCTGGACCGCGTCCGTGGTGACCTCCATGGCGATGTCGGAGGCGAAGCACTTCGCCGCGGCGCCGAGGTAGGTGAGGTCGGCGTCGCCGCGCTCCGAGGCGGCCGCGGCCTGGTACGTGAGGGCGCGGGCGGCGGAGATCTTCATGGCCATGTCGGCGAGCATGAACTGGACGCCCTGGAAGTCGGCGATCGGCTTGCCGAACTGCTTGCGCTCCTGGACGTACCCCTTGGCGTAGTCCAGCGCGCCCTGGGCGATGCCGAGCGCCTGGGCCGCGATGGTGATGCGGGTGTGGTCCAGGGTCTTCATCGCGGTGGCGAAGCCGGTGCCCTCCGCGCCGATCATGCGGTCGGCGGGGATGCGGACGTTGTCGAGGTAGACCTCGCGCGTCGGGGAGCCCTTGATGCCGAGCTTCTTCTCCGGGGCGCCGAAGGAGACGCCCTCGTCGGACTTCTCCACGACGAAGGCGCTGATGCCCTTGGAGCGCTTCTCGGGGTCGGTGACGGCCATGACCGTGTAGTACTCGGAGACGCCCGCGTTGGTGATCCAGCGCTTCACGCCGTTGAGGACCCAGAAGTCGCCGTCGCGTACCGCGCGGGTCTTCATGCCGGCCGCGTCCGAGCCCGCGTCGGGCTCGGAGAGGCAGTACGAGAACATCGCGTCGCCCTTGGCCAGCGGGCCCAGGTACTTCTTCTTCAGCTCCTCCGAGCCGGAGAGGATCACCGGGAGGGAGCCCAGCTTGTTCACGGCCGGGATCAGGGAGGACGAGGCGCAGGCGCGCGCCACCTCCTCGATGACGATCACGGTCGCGAGCGCGTCGGCGCCCGCGCCGCCGTACGACTCGGGGACGTGGACCGCGTGCAGGTCGGCGGCGACGAGGGCGTCGTGCGCCTCCTGCGGGAAGCGGGCCTCCTCGTCCACCGCGGCGGCGAACGGGGTGATCTTGGCCTCGGCGAGCGAGCGGACGGTGTCCCGGAGCATGTCGTGCTCCTCGGACGGGCGGTACAGGTCGAAATCAGGCGTTCCCGCCACGATCACTCACTCCCCTGGGCGTGTGCTAACTACCGTTAAGTAACCCGAATTTTAGTGCGCCGGATCCGAATGGCATAGGTGACCTTGCTGACAGGGCGGGCCCGACGGAAACGTGCCCGGGGCGGGGCGCGACTATGCTCGGGCGCGCACCGCCTCCCGCTCGTCAATGGAGAACCGCATGGCCCTCAAGATCACTGTGATCGGCACCGGATACCTCGGCGCCACCCATGCGGCGGCCATGGCGGAGCTGGGGTTCGAGGTGCTGGGCCTCGACGTCGTACCCGAGAAGATCGAGATGCTGGCCGCCGGCCGCGTCCCGATGTACGAGCCGGGCCTCGAGGACCTGCTGCGCAAGCACGTCGCCGGGATCGAGGGCTCCACCGGGCGGCTGCGCTTCACCACCTCCTGGGAGGAGGTCGCCGACTTCGGCGACGTCCACTTCGTCTGCGTGAACACTCCGCAGAAGCACGGCGAGTACGCGTGTGACATGCGGTACGTCGACGCCGCCTTCGGCTCCCTCGCCCCGCACCTCAAGCGCCCGACGCTCGTCGTCGGCAAGTCGACCGTGCCGGTCGGCAGCGCGGAGCGGCTGGCCCGGCTGCTCGCCGAGCGGGCGCCGGTGGGCGCGGACGCGGAGCTGGCGTGGAACCCCGAGTTCCTGCGCGAGGGCTTCGCCGTGCAGGACACGCTGCACCCGGACCGGATCGTGGTCGGCGTGGAGAGCGCGGCGGCGGAGAAGGTGCTGCGCGAGGTGTACGCCACTCCGATGGAGGAAGGGTCGCCGTTCGTGGTGACCGACTTCCCGACGGCCGAGCTGGTGAAGACCGCCGCGAACTCCTTCCTGGCCACCAAGATCTCCTTCATCAACGCCATGGCGGAGGTCTGCGAGGCCGCCGGCGGCGACGTCGCCAAGCTGGCGGAGGCCATCGGCTACGACGACCGCATCGGCGCGAAGTTCCTGCGGGCCGGCATCGGCTTCGGCGGCGGCTGCCTGCCGAAGGACATCCGCGCCTTCATGGCCCGCGCGGGCGAGCTGGGCGCCAACCAGGCGCTGACCTTCCTGCGCGAGATCGACTCCATCAACATGCGGCGGCGCGGCCAGATGGTCGGCATGGCGCGCGAGGCGCTGGGCGACGGCACCTTCCTGGGCAAGCGGGTCGCGGTGCTGGGCGCGGCGTTCAAGCCGGACTCGGACGACGTCCGGGACTCGCCCGCGCTGAACGTCGCCGGGCAGATCCACCTCCAGGGCGGCCAGGTCACGGTGTACGACCCCAAGGGCATGGACAACGCGCGGCGCGTCTTCCCGACGCTCGCGTACGCGGACAGCGCGCTGGAGGCCGTGCACGGCGCGGACGTGGTGCTGCACCTCACGGAGTGGCGCGAGTTCCGCGACCTCGACCCGCGCGAGCTGGGCGAGGTCGTCAACACCCGCCTCATCCTGGACGGCCGCAACGCCCTGGACCCGGTCCGGTGGCGCGAGGCGGGCTGGACGTACCGGGCGATGGGGCGCCCGCGCGCGTAAGGATGGGCCCCGCCTGAACGCCGACGTCCGCACGGACGTGCAGCGGTACCTCGGCGCCTGACGTCGCTGTCGCCGTCAGCGGGCGAGGGGGCGCGCGAGCCGGGACCGCTGCCGCGGCGGTGCGGGGCGGACACCAGGACCAGCACACCGAGCGCGATCTCGAACCAGCCGACGCCGCTCCAGAAGGTCCATATACGTCCAGAAGGTCCATATACGCCGGTGTCCGCCGGGGCGTGACCCGCCAGTCCGGCCCGAGCCCCGAGCTCCGAGGGCTCCTAGCCCCTGCGCGCCCGGTATGCGCGCATCTTCGCTCGGGCGCCGCAGACCGACATGGAGCACCAGCGGCTGCGGCCGGCCGGGCTGCGGTCGTAGTAGGCCCAGAGGCAGTCGGCGGCCTCGCAGGCCTTGAGGCGGAGCCAGGTGCCGTCGGCGGCGGCCGCCGCGATGGCCGCCGCCACGCGCGCGGTGAGGGTGTCCGGCGGCGCCGGGCGCAGGGCGGCCGTGCCGTCGGCGGGGTCGACCGTGACCAGCAGGGGCGCGGCGGAGAGCAGGTCGTCGAGCGGTGTCGTCGGGCGGTGCGGGGGGTGTCCGGCGTGGGCGAGGCAGGCGGCGCGGAGGGCCTCGCGCAGCTCGCGGGCCGGCTCGACCTCGTGGGGCGCGAGGCCGAACCGGGCGCGGCCGTCCTCCGTGTCGAGGGAGTCGGCGCCCGACTCGATGTCGAGGCTGTTCACCAGGGCCTCCACCAAGGCGAGGGGCCCCGGCGCGGGCGCTCTGTCGTTCATGGTTGCGACGTTACCCGTTCTGCGGGACCATACGGTCACGGTTACCGGTTGCCAGCTGCTACCGGTAACGACCCGACGGCAGGAGAACTCGTCATGGCCATCGCCAAGCTCAGCACCGTCGTCCTCGACTGTCCCGACCCCGACGCCCTCGCCGCCTTCTACGCCGAGCTCCTCGGCGGTACGCGGCAGAGCCACGACGACTGGGTCGAGGTCACCGGCCACCCCGGCACGCCGCTCGGCTTCCAGGCCGCGCCCGGCTTCGTACCGCCGCGCTGGCCCTCGCCCGACGGCTCCCAGCAGTTCCACCTGGACCTCGACGTCGACGACCTCGACGCGGCGGAGGAGAAGGTGCTCGCCCTCGGCGCGACGGTGCTCGACGCGGACGACCGCGACCGCACCTGGCGGGTTTACGCGGACCCTGCCGGGCACCCGTTCTGCCTGTGTGCCGGCTGACCGCCGGCTGAGCCTCGAGGAGGACGTCCATGGGCTTCGCCACCCTTGCCCTGACCGCGATCGACTGCCCGGAGCCGGAGCGGCTCGCCGAGTTCTACGCCGCGATGCTCGGCGGCGACATCACGAGCGAGCCGGACACGGACGGCGAGTGGGTGGAACTGCGGCTGCCCGACGGGAAGCGGCTCGCCTTCCAGCGGTCGCCCGGACTCCAGCCGCCCGAGTGGCCCCGCGCCGACCGGAACTCCCAGCAGTTCCACCTCGACCTCGACGTCGACGACCTCGACGCGGCCGAGGAGAAGGTGCTCGCCCTCGGCGCGAAGGCGCTGGACACGGACGACCGCGAGCGCAGCTGGCGGGTGTACGCCGACCCGGTCGGCCACCCGTTCTGCCTCTGCCGCGCCTGATCACACCCGGCGCGCCACGGCTCACACCCCGCGCGCCACGGCCTCGGCCTCCCGTACGACACGCGCCGCGTTGCCCCAGGTCAGCGCGGCGATGTCGGTCTCCGGCCAGTCGCGGTGCAGCAGCTCGGCGATGAGGTTCGGGTAGCAGGAGGCGTCTTCCAGACCGATGGTGTGCGGGGCGTGCGTCGCCATGCCGTACGAGCCCGCGAGCCCCAGGCACTCCGGTCCGGCCACCTCGCGGACGTGCTCCAGGTGGTCGGCGACGTCCTGCAGCGTGGCCGGGGCCTCGCGGAGCCGGGCCACCTGGTCGGGCGCGAAGCTCACCATGCACACGCCGCCGTTGGCGCGCAGGCGGCGCAAGACGTCGTCGGTGACGTTCGACGGGTGCGGGGTGAGGGCGTACGCGGCCGAGTGCGAGAGGATCACCGGCGCCTTGGTGACGTCGAGGACGTGGCTCATGGTGTCGGTGGAGGCGCCGGAGAGGTCGACCAGCACCCCGAGGTGGTTCATCTCCCGGATGACGTCCTGCCCGAACGGCGTCAGCCCCTCGGGCCCCGCGGCCCAGCGGGCGCCCGCGACTCCGGCACTGCGTACGCCGAGGGCGTGGTACGCGCGCAGCGTGCCGAGCGAGTCGCCGAGGGCGGCGCCGCAGACGGGGCCGAGGAGCGAGGCGATACGGCCGCAGTCGCGGGCGGCGGCCATCTCGGCGGCGGTGAGGGCGAGGCGAAGGGCTTCCGGGCAGGACTCGATGAGGGTCCGTACGGCGTCGATCAGGTCCAGGGTGCCGCCGATCAGGCGGTCCTCCGCGTACGAGCGGGGCACGTGCAGCGACCAGAACTGGGCGCCGACGCCACCGGCCCGGATCCGGGGTATGTCGGTGTCGAGCGCGGCCTCACCGTGCTGGAGGGCGTGGTGGTGCGTGCGGTCGAGCTCCTGGGCGAGGGTGTTGTGCCCGTCCACGACGAGCTGCGCGGCGAGCAGAATCCGGGCCCGCGCGAGATCGGTCTCAGCGGGCGTGGGGGCTTCGGCGGCGGTGGCGCCGCCCGTCGGGTCGTCGAGTTCACCGGCCGTGGCGGGTGCGACGTAGGGAAGGTCCTGCAGGTCTGCCATGACGGGGGCTCCGGCTCCGTGAACGGCGTTGCGAGCCATAGGGCCACGGTGGCACGCACGGAAGCGGGGGGCCCGGCGGTGTACTGCGTCCGGGTGGATTCCCCCGCCCCTCCCCTCCCCGAAACCGGGGCCGGGGCCGGGGCGGGGGCGGGAGCGGGGGCGGGTCGCTCAGCCGTCCAGGGACTCCAGCGTGGCGTTCGACGGAGGGCGGGAGGACAGGCCCCGGGCGACCGCTTCGGCGTCGCGGAGGGCGCGGACCGGGTTGGACCAGGTCAGCATCGCGATGTCCGTGCGGGACCACTTGCGGGACAGGAGCTCCGCGATGAGGTTCGGGTACGCCGACACGTCCGAGAGGTCCGAGGGCGTGAAGGCCGTGCCGTCGAAGTCGCCGCCGATGCCGAGGTGGGCGATGCCCGCCACCTCGCGCATGTGGTCCAGGTGGTCCGCGACGTCCGCCGCGGTGGCCACCGGGCGCGGGTGCGCCTCCTCGAAGGCCTCGTGGACGCGCATGGCGTCCGGCGTGGTGGCCAGCGGGTGGAAGCCGTGCTCCCGCATGTTCTCCTCGGCGCGCCGCGTCCACTCCACCGCCGCCGGGAGGACGAACTTCGGCACGAACGTGACCATGGCCACGCCGCCGTTCGCCGGCAGTTGCGCCAGCACGTCGTCCGGGATGTTGCGGGGGTGGTCGCAGACCGCGCGGGACGACGAGTGGGAGAAGATCACCGGCGCCTCGGAGGCGGCCAGGGCGTCGCGCATCGTCGTCGCGGCGACGTGCGAGAGGTCCACCAGCATGCCGAGGCGGTTCATCTCGCGGACGACCTCGCGGCCGAAGGCGGACAGGCCGCCGACGCCCGGCTCGTCGGTCGCCGAGTCGGCCCACGGGACGTTGTCGTTGTGTGTCAGCGTCATGTAGCGGACGCCGAGGGCGTACAGCGCACGGAGGGTGGCGAGCGAGTTGTTGATGGAGTGGCCGCCCTCGGCCCCCTTGAGGGAGGCGATCCGGCCGGCGGCCCGCGCCGCCTCCATGTCGTCGGCCGTCAGCGCGGGCGCCAGCTCCGCCGGGTGGCGGGCGAGAAGCTGGTCGACGCAGTCGATCTGCTCCAGCGTGGCGCTGACCGCCTCGTCGCCCGTGAGCTCGCAGCGCACGTACACCGACCAGAACTGCGCCCCGACCCCGCCGGCCCGCAGCCGGCGGAGGTCGGTGTGGAGCCGGCCCGTCTGGTCCGCCGCGATGTCGAGGCGGTCCAGGTCGTACCGCGCCTTCGAGCGCAGCGCCCACGGCAGGTCGTTGTGGCCGTCCACCACCGGGAAGTCCCCCAGCAGCGCGCGCGCCTCGGCGAGGAGCTCCTCGGAGGCCGCGGACGCGGAGGCCGTCACTTGCCCACCTTGGAACGCAGCCGCCGGCCCTTCTCCGTGGCCTGGTCGTTCAGCTCCTGCTGGAAGTCGCTCATGCGGGCCAGCAGGTCCGGGTCGGAGGTCGCGAGGATCCGCGCGGCGAGCAGGCCGGCGTTGCGCGCGCCGCCCACCGAGACCGTCGCCACCGGCACGCCCGCCGGCATCTGCACGATCGACAGCAGGGAGTCCATGCCGTCGAGGTACTTCAGCGGGACGGGGACGCCGATCACCGGCAGCGGCGTGACGGAGGCGAGCATGCCCGGCAGGTGGGCCGCGCCGCCCGCGCCCGCGATGACCGCCTTCAGGCCGCGGTCCGCCGCGCGCTCGCCGTACGCGATCATCTCGCGCGGCATCCGGTGCGCGGAGACGACGTCGACCTCGTACGGGATCTCGAACTCGTCGAGGGCCGTGGCCGCGGCCTCCATGACCGGCCAGTCCGAGTCGGAGCCCATGACGATGCCCACGAGGGGTCCGTTCTGCCCGAGTGCGTTACTCAACGATCGTTCCTCGCAGGTAGTCGGCGGCGTGACGGGCGCGCTCCAGCACGTCGTCCAGGTCGTCGCCGTAGGTGTTGACGTGCCCCACCTTGCGGCCGGGCTTCACGTCCTTGCCGTACATATGGATCTTCAGCTGCGGATCGCGGGCCATGCAATGCAGGTACGCCTGGTACATGTCCGGGAAGTCGCCGCCCAGCACGTTGCACATGACGGTCCACGGGGCGCGCGGGCGCGGGTCGCCCAGCGGCAGGTCGAGCACGGCCCGCACGTGGTTGGCGAACTGCGAGGTGACCGCGCCGTCCTGGGTCCAGTGGCCGGAGTTGTGCGGCCGCATCGCCAGCTCGTTGACGAGGATGCGGCCGTCGCGGGTCTCGAAGAGCTCGACGGCGAGGTGGCCGACGACGTCGAGCTCCTTGGCGATGCGCAGCGCCAGCTCCTGCGCCTGCCCGGCCAGCTCGGCCGAGAGGCCGGGCGCCGGAGCGATCACGGTGTCGCAGACGCCGTCGACCTGCCGCGACTCGACGACCGGGTACGCCACGGCCTGGCCGTGCGGGGAGCGGACGATGTTCGCCGCGAGCTCGCGGACGAAGTCGACCCTCTCCTCCGCCAGGACCGGCACCCCGGCCTGGAACGGCTCGTGGGCGTCGGCCTCGGAGCGTACGAACCACACGCCCTTGCCGTCGTACCCGCCGCGCACGGTCTTGAGGATCACGGGGTAACCGTCGCCCTCGCCGCCGCCCTCCGCCGCGAACGCCGACACGTCGGCCGGGTCCGCCACGATGCGGTGGCGCGGGCAGGGAGCACCGATGGCGTCGAGCTTCGCGCGCATCACGCCCTTGTCCTGGGCGTGCACCAACGCGTCGGGCCCGGGGCGGACGGGGATGCCGTCAGCCTCCAGGGCCCGTAGGTGCTCGGTCGGTACGTGCTCGTGGTCGAAGGTGATCACATCGCAGCCGCGTGCGAACTCACGCAGCGTGTCCAGGTCGCGGTAGTCGCCGATGACGACGTCGCTCACGACCTGGGCCGCGGAGTCCTGGGGTGTGTCACTGAGGAGCTTGAATCTGATGCCGAGGGGGATACCCGCCTCGTGGGTCATCCGGGCCAGCTGTCCGCCGCCCACCATGCCTACTACCGGGAACGTCACCCTCTTAGGGTATCGGGCCCCGCGGAGGGGACCCCTCCCCGGGGAAGGGACCGGGCAGGGGGGCTCCTCCGCTCCCCGAGCGGTACCGACGGGCCCTGGTTAGCATGGCTTGGTTGACCCACTCGACCGGACGGGGCTGTTGATCACCATGAGTGAACGGGGCGCACTGCGGGTGCGGCTGGACCGGCTCGTCCGCGAGATCGCCAAATTCGGGGTGGTCGGCGGTCTCGGGCTGCTGGTGAACATGGCCGTCTTCAACCTGGTGCGGCACACCACCGAGATCCCGGTGGTACGGGCCAGCCTCATCGCGACCGTCATCGCCATCGTCTTCAACTACGTGGGCTTCCGCTACTTCACGTACCGGGACCGTGACAAGAGCGGCCGTACGCGTGAGCTGTCGCTCTTCCTGGCGTTCAGCGTGGTGGGGATGGTCATCGAGAACGGCGTGCTGTTCGCCGCGACGTACGGCTTCGGCTGGGACACCCCGCTGCAGAGCAACTTCTTCAAGTTCTTCGGCATCGGCGTCGCGACGCTGTTCCGCTTCTGGTCGTACCGCACGTGGGTGTTCCGTACGCTGCCGGGCCCCGAGGCCGCCGTGGCACCCGCCGCCGAATCGTTCCTGGAGCAGCGGCGGCACCGGGACGAGCCCGCCGCCGAGCCCGTCGGCCCGCGGCGGTAGGCGTCAGGCGGTAGGCGTCAGCGCACCGTCGGCGGGTGCTCCTTGCGGCTGGGCACCTCGCGGCTGAGGAAGAGCGCGAAGACCGGCGGCTGCTGCTGGAGCAGTTCCAGCCGTCCGCCGTCCGCCTCCGCCAGGTCGCGGGCGACGGCGAGGCCGATGCCGGTGGAGTTGCGGCCGCTGATGGTCCGCTCGAAGATGCGCGCGCCGAGGTCGGGCGGGACGCCCGGGCCCTCGTCGGTGACCTCGACCACCGCCTGGTTGCCGGTGACGCGGGTGCGCAGCGCGACCGTGCCGCCGCCGTGCATCAGGGAGTTCTCGATCAGCGCGGCCAGCACCTGGGCGACCGCGCCCGGGGTTCCCACCGCGCGCATGCCGACCTTGCCGGAGCGGACGATGGCCCGCCCTGCGCTGCGGTAGGCGGGGCGCCACTCCTCGATCTGCTGCTTGACGACCTCGTCGAGGTCGAAGGCGATCGCCGAGCCGGTGCGCGGGTCGCGCGAGTTCGTCAGGAGCCGCTGGACGACGTCGGTGAGCCGCTCGACCTGGGTGAGCGCGATGTGCGCCTCCTCCTTGACCGTCTCCGGGTCGTCGGTGACGGAGATCTCCTCCAGCCGCATGGAGAGCGCGGTCAGCGGCGTACGCAGCTGGTGGGAGGCGTCGGCGGCCAGCCGGCGCTCGGCGGTGAGCATCCGGGCGATCCGCTCGGCGGACGCGTCCAGGACGTCCGCGACCCGATCCAGCTCGGGCACCCCGTACCGCTTGTGGCGCGGCCGCGGGTCGCCGGAGCCGAGCCGCTCGGCCGTCTCGGCGAGGTCGGTGAGCGGCGAGGCGAGCTTGTTGGCCTGGCGTACGGCGAGGAGGACGGCGGCGATCACGGCGAGCAGCGCCACGGCGCCGATGATCAGCAGGGTGCGGCCGACCTCGGCGGTGACGGTGGAACGCGGCTCCTCGACGGTGACGGTCTCGCCGCGCTCGCCCTCGGCGGTGCCCCGGATGACGCCGCCCTCGGGGCGCTTGCCGATCTCGATGGGCGCCCGGCCGGGGATGCGGATCACGGCGTACCGCTTGGCGCCGCTCTGCTCGGCGAGGATGTCGGGGTTGACGGGCTCCCCGCCGATCAGCCGGCTCTCGACGATGGAGATGAGGCTCACCGCCTCGGAGTCCACGCTCTCCTGGGCGCTGCTGCTGATGGTGCGGGTCTCGACGATGACGAGGGAGACCCCGAAGACGGCGATGACGACGAGCACCACCGCGAGCGTGGAGTTGATCAGTCGGCGGCGCACCGTGCGTACCTACCCGGTCTCAGCTCTGTACCTACCGGTCCTAGCTCTTTTCGAAGCGGAAACCGACACCGCGCACGGTGGCGATGTAGCGCGGGTTCGCGGCGTCGTCGCCGAGCTTCTTGCGCAGCCAGGAGATGTGCATGTCGAGGGTCTTGGTCGACGACCACCAGGTGGTGTCCCACACCTCGCGCATCAGCTGGTCGCGGGTGACGACCCGGCCGGCGTCCCGGACCAGGACCCGCAGCAGGTCGAACTCCTTCGCCGTGAGCTGGAGCTCCTCGTCGCCCATCCAGGCGCGGTGCGACTCGACGTCGATGCGCACGCCGTGGGTGGCGGGCGCCGGGGCCGGCTCGGCGGAGCCGCGCCGCAGCAGGGCCCGCACCCGGGCCAGCAGCTCGGCGAGCCGGAACGGCTTGGTGACGTAGTCGTCCGCGCCCGCGTCGAGCCCGACGACGGTGTCGACCTCGTCCGCGCGGGCGGTCAGCACCAGGATCGGCACCGTGTGCCCCTCGGCGCGCAGGCGTCTCGCCACCTCGAGCCCGTCCATCCCGGGCAGGCCGAGGTCCAGCACGACGAGGTCGATCCCGCCCTGGAGTCCCGTCTCGAGCGCGGTGGTTCCGTCCTCGCGCACCTCGACCTCGTAACCCTCCCGCCGCAGGGCGCGGGCCAGCGGTTCCGAGATGGATGCGTCGTCCTCGGCGAGCAGTACACGGGTCATGGGGTGATGGTAGTCCGCGCGGGGTACGCGCCGGAGTGGGATCGACGCTTGATCATCATCGCCTGGGACTATGGGATGCCATCCTGCTTATCACCTTCGTTTATGGGCAGTCGGTTCCATGCACCCCTGTGATCCATATCTCAAGTCCTTCCTTATCCGCCACTGTCGTGTCGTATGGTGGCGAGACGCCTGATGCAGTACTCCGGGACCTTTGGCCCGCCAAGAGCGCCAAGGGTCTCTTTTCTGCCCGGGGCCGGCCCTGCCAGCCTTGAGGCAGTGAACGACCTGTGGGCCGGGCCCCGATGCGCGACGACGCGCCTGTCGGGGCGTGGATCCCGGTGCGTCCGAACCCTCGCCTCCGTGCGCCGCACGGGGGCGAACCCCTGTCCAGGCGTCGGGGGACGGGACGGAACGCGCGCCGGTGCCGGCCGCGCCCCCCACCGGGCGCGTCACGCTCACGAAGCGGATGGCGCGTCCCGAGCAAGCAAGGATCGACCATGGCGTCCAGCCTGACGAGGGACCCGGCCGGCAGCACCGCCGCCGGCCTTGAGAAGACGTTCCTCGGCCACCCCCGCGGTCTGGCCAACCTCTTCATGACCGAGATGTGGGAGCGCTACAGCTTCTACGGCATGCGGGCCCTGCTCGTGCTGTACCTGTCGGCCTCCGTGGCCAACGGCGGTCTCGGCTTCGACACGGCGACCGCCGTCGCCATCTACTCCGTCTACAACGCGATGGTGTACCTCCTCGCGCTGCCGGGCGGCTGGTTCGGCGACCGGGTGTGGGGCGCCCGGAAGACCGTGGCGATCTCCGGCACGGTCATCATGACCGGCCACTTCCTGCTGGCCCTGCCGACGGAGATCTCCTTCTTCATCGGCCTGGCGCTCATCGCCGCCGGCTCCGGTCTGCTCAAGGCCAACATCTCCACGATGGTCGGCCACCTGTACCGGGACAAGAACGACCCGCGCCGGGACGGCGGCTTCACGATCTTCTACATGGGCATCAACCTCGGTGCCTTCGTCGCCCCGCTGACCATCGGCTACGTGGGCCAGAAGATCAACTGGCACTACGGCTTCGCCATGGCCGGCGTCGGCATGGCCCTCGGCCTCGCGTTCTACTTCCTGGGCTTCCGCAACCTGGCCCCGGAGTCGAACCAGGTCCCCGCGCCGCTGTCGGACGCCGAGCGCACCGGCATCGTCAAGAAGGCGCTGATCTGGCTGGCCATCGCGGCCGTCGCGTACGGCGCGGCCGGTCTGACCGGCCGGCTGACCATCGACTGGGTGCTGTGGCCGCTGACCATCCTCGGCCTGGTGCTGCCCGCCTGGTACCTGTTCCGCATCAAGCGTGACACCGACCTGGACCAGGTCGAGCGGTCCCGGATGTCGGCGTACGTCTGGTTCTTCGTCGCCGCCGCCGTCTTCTGGGGCATCTACGACCAGACCGGCTCGACCCTGAGCCTGTTCGCGGAGCACAACACCGCGGGCTCCCTCTTCGGCTTCGAGTTCCCTGCGAGCTGGTTCCAGTCGCTGAACCCGCTGTACGTGATGGCGCTGGCCCCGGTCTTCGCCTGGCTGTGGGTGGCGCTCGCCCGCCGCTCCAAGGAGCCCAGCACGCTGGTGAAGTTCACGCAGGGCCTGGTGCTGATCGGCGCCTCGTTCTTCGTGATGATGCTGGCGCAGGCCGCCTCCGCGGGCGGCGTGATGGTCACCCCGCTGTGGCTGTGCTCGGTCTACCTGATCCAGACCGTCGGCGAGCTCACGCTCTCGCCGGTCGGCCTGTCGCTGACGACGAAGCTGGCGCCGCAGAAGTACGCCTCGCAGATGATGGGCGTCTGGTTCCTGGCCGTCACCGCCGGTGACTCGGTCATCGCGCTGCTCCAGCTCATGGGCGCGCCGACCGACACCACGTGGTGGTTCGCCAGCCAGGGCGCGCTCGCGGTGCTCGCCGGTGTCGCGATCTTCATGTACCGCCGGAAGGTGCAGCCCCTCATGGGCGGCGTGCACTGACCCGCCCCCCAGGGCACGAGAAAGGGCCGCCGTACCGGATCCGTCCGGTACGGCGGCCCTTCGCCGTGTGCGGGGAGGCGCGAGCGGCTTACGCCGGGGCCGCGAGCTCCGCCCAGACCGTCTTGCCCGGAGCGTCGTCCGTCCGTACGACGCCCCAGTCGAGGCAGAGGCGCTGCACGATGAACATGCCGTGCCCGCCGGGCCGCCCGGCGCGGTGTGGGGTGCGGGGCGCGGGCTGGCCGGCGCCGCGGTCCTCGACCTCCAGGCGCAGCACCTTGGCGTCCAGGGAGACGCGCAGCTCCTCGGGGCCCTCGGCGTGCAGGCAGGCGTTGGTGACGAGCTCGGAGACGACGAGCAGGACGTCCTCGGCGGCGGCGCGGCGGTCGGCGGTGGCGGCGGGCAGCCAGCCCCAGTCGTAGAGCGCCTGCCGGGTGAAGTCGCGCGCGAGCGGAACGATCCCGCTGGCGTTCCCCAGGGAGAGCCTCCGGAACCGCCCGCCGCCCTCGGAGGCGGCCGGCGCGTCGGCCTGCGACGAGGACGAGGCGGCCTGCGACGAGGCGGCGGACGGCGCGCCGGGCCGCGTGCCCGACGGCGTACCGGACTGCTCGCCCGACGGCGTGCCCGACGCGGGGCGCGCTCTGTCCCCGGAGCCGGGCGGCGTACCCGGCCCGGGGGAAGAGGCGCGTACCGCGGTCCCGCCGCCCGCCGCGGCACGGTACGCCGTGGCGTCGACACCCTTGACGGGGCCGGCGACAGGTTCGGCACCCGCGCCGGCGCCCGCGCCGCCCGGCTCGCCGCCGAGGCCGCTCGGCGGATGCTGCTGGGTGCTGCCCATCAGCGCTTCACCTCACCGATTCACCAGTTCGCCATTGCCAATAAGTTTCGATACGGAGCGTCGCGGAGTCCCACCCTTCACACCCTCGCGCAGGTTCTTCTGCCCGGAGTTGCGGGTACGACACCCGGTTCGTCATCCGATGCGCGTGAGCAACCCGCCAACCGCCCTCGGCCGTCACGGCAGGGCCCGGCGGCGCAGCGGTCGACGCCGCGGCGCGGGAAGGGTGCGCCGGGTCAGTCGGCGAGGGCCTCGTCCAGGGTGTCGTGCAGGGTGAAGACCGCTTCCGCGCCGGTGATCTCGAAGACGCGGGCCACCACGGGCTGCATTCCGGCCAGATGGACCCCACCCCCTGCCGCCTCGGCCTTGAGCCGGGCCCCCAGCAGGACGTTGAGGCCGGTGGAGTCGCAGAACGCAAGCTGCGAACAGTCCACCACCAACCGTGAACGCCCTTGCTCCAGCGCGGCATCCAGCGGTTCGCGCAGGAGATCCGCGGTGTGGTGATCCAACTCACCCACCGGTGTGACGATCTCACTGCGGCCCACCGTCCGGACCCCGACGCTGAGCCGGCCCTGATTCGCGCTGCCGACCGTCCCGCGGTCCATGCCGCCCCTCTTCGCCGATGCCGTTGAGTCGGTAGAACCCTACGCCCTCTCCTCATCGGCCGGTAGTCGGACTCCCCTGTTAGTCAGACATATGGGACAATTGACACTTGCAACGACCTAGGAAGAGCGGGTAGGGCTAGTAGGGACACCCATCCACCCACCCAGCCGGCTTTGGAGGCGCCGCACACCGCAGCGACGCAATTCGGCATCGGCGGCCTTATGCCGAGAACGATGGAGGAGACCATGTCACCCCGGCTCGACGAGACGCGTACCCCCGACGCGGCGTCGATAACTCCGCTCGAACTCATTCCCACCCCCGACGACCCCACCGGCGAGACCACCCCCGATCTCCTCGCCGAAACCGGCCCGAGCGGTCTGAACGGCATCAGCAGCCTCAGCGGCCTGCCCGAGATCCCGCCGTACGACGAGGTCGGACCGCTCGACGCGCGCGCCCTGTCGAAGACGCTCTTCGCCCGCCTCGAGACGCTCGAGGAGGGCACGCACGAGTACGCGTACGTCCGCAACACCCTCGTCGAGCTCAACCTCGCCCTGGTCAAGTTCGCCGCCTCCCGGTTCCGCTCCCGCAGCGAACCGATGGAGGACATCATCCAGGTCGGCACCATCGGCCTGATCAAGGCCATCGACCGGTTCGAACTCGCCCGCGGGGTCGAGTTCCCCACCTTCGCGATGCCGACCATCGTCGGCGAGATCAAGCGCTTCTTCCGCGACACCTCGTGGTCCGTGCGCGTCCCGCGCCGGCTCCAGGAGCTCCGCCTCGACCTGGCCAAGGCCGGTGACGAGCTCGCCCAGGAGCTGGACCGCGCCCCGACCGTCGGTGAGCTCGCCGAGAAACTCGGCATCACCAAGGAGGAGGTCGTCGAGGGCATGGCGGCGAGCAACGCGTACACCGCGAGCTCGCTCGACGCCCAGCCCGAGGAGGACGACACGGAGGGCGCGCTCGCGGACCGCATCGGCTACGAGGACCACGGCCTGGAGGGCATCGAGTACATCGAGTCCCTCAAGCCGCTGATCGCCTCGCTGCCCGCCCGCGACCGCACGATCCTCTCCCTGCGGTTCGTCGCCGGCATGACGCAGTCGGAGATCGGCGAGGAGCTCAACATCTCGCAGATGCACGTCTCGCGGCTGCTCTCCCGCACCCTGGGCAAGCTCCGCAAGGGGCTGACCGTGGAGGAGTGACCCCTCCCCGCCCCCTGTCCGAAGGGCCCGTTTCCGTCAAGGGATGGGCCCTTCGGCCGTCTTGACGGAGTCGTCCCCCCGGGGCCACATTGGCCCGGGGGCAGGGGGGTCACATGCGGTATGCGGCTTACGCGGCCTACGCGGGTCTGGAAGAGCGCATGCGGGCGCGGCTCGGCAGGGAGTGCCTGTACGTGCCGTCGTGCCGGCTCGGGCTGTACGTGGCGCTGCGCCACTGGTGCCCGCCCGGCGGCCGGGTGCTCATGTCCCCGGTCAACGACGACGTCATCCTCTTCGTGGTCCTCGCCGCGGGCCTGCGCCCCGTACAGGCGCCGCTGAACCCACGGGACGGGTCCCTCGACCCGGCGGCCGTCCCGGAGGCGGTGTGGCGCGGCCTGTCCGCCGTCCTGACCACCAACCTGTACGGGAACCCCGACCCCGCCCCGGAACTGGCCGAACGGTGCCGCGCCTTGGGCATCCCGCTGCTGGAGGACGCGGCGCACGCGATCGGCGGCGAGGTCGGCGGGCGCCCCGTCGGCACGCACGGCGAGGCGTCGGTCTTCAGCCTCTCCAAGCACACCGGCGCGAAGACCGGCGGCTTCCTCGCCGTACGCGACCCCGCGCTCTACGGCGAACTGGCGCGGGCGCGCGACGCGTTGCTGCTCCCGTCCCGGCCGGCCGCCGAACTCGCCTACGCCGTACGCCCGTACGCCGAGGCGGCGGTGCGCGGGATGCGGCTCGTACAGGCCGCGCGGGCCGCGCTGCGGGCGCTCGGCCGGGAGGAGCGCGCGGGGATCCGGATGCCGCTGCGGCCGGCGGAGCTCAAGGACGCCCTGTCCGCCGCCTCCGGGCTCGTACCGTTCGACGCGTGGGTCCGGGTGGACCTGCACGACTACCGGCTCGCCCCCGGGCGGGTACGCCTGCGCCGTACGGAGCGGCTCCTCGGGCGCCTGGACGCGACGCTGGCGGCCCACCGTGCCGGTACGGAGAAGCTGCTGGCGTCACCCTGGGGAGACACCCGGGCGCCCGTCCGGCCACTCTTCCGGGTGCCGTTGCTGGTCGAGGACCGGGACGCGGCCGTCGCCGCCCTCGCGCGGGCGCGCGTGCCCACCGGGTACCTGTACGACCCGCCGCTGGACGACTACGCGGGGCCCCTCTTCACCGACCCCTCACCGCGGCCCGAGGGCGCCCGGTGGTTCGCGCGCCACACGCTGCCCGCCGATCCGCTCCGGGCGGACCAGGTCCTGGAGGTGCTGCGCGCGTCGGGCGCCCGGCCCGCGGGCCCCTGTGGTGGCTGACACCGTCGCGCGCGCCGGCGGCGACTCGATGTTCCGCAACGCCTACGCGCTGATGCTGTCCACCGGCGTCTCGGCCGCGCTCGGACTCGGCTTCTGGCTGGTCGCCGCCCGCCACTACACCGAGGAGGCCGTCGGGCAGGGCTCCGCCGCCATCGCCGCGATGCGGCTGCTCGCCTCGGTCACCGCCACGACGATGATCGGCGCGGTGGTGCGGTACGTGCCGCGCGCGGGGCGGGCCACGGGGCCGCTGGTGTGGCGCGCGTACGCCGTCAGCTCGCCGGTGGTGGCGACGGCGAGCGTGGCGTTCCTGCTGACGCTGGACCTGTGGGGGCCGTCGTACGCGCCGCTGCGCGGCCCGGCCGCCGGGGCGTTCTTCGTCGTCGCGTGCGTGGCGTGGGCGCTGCTCACCCTCCAGGACGGCGTCCTGACGGGCCTGCGCACGGCCGTGTGGGTGCCCGTCGGCAACGCCGTCTTCTCGCTCGGCAAGCTGCTCCTGCTGGTGGCCTTCGCGGGCGCGCTGCCCGTGCTGGGCATCTTCGTCTCGTGGGCCGTCGCCATCGCCCTGTCGGTGCTGCCGCTCGGCTGGCTGGTGTTCCGGCGGCTCATCCCGCGCCAGGCCGCCGCCGACCGGGACCGGGAGCCGCCGACGGCGCGCGAGATGGGGCGGTTCCTCGCCGGGGACTCGGTGGGCGCGCTGTTCAGCCTGGCGATGATCAACCTGCTGCCGGTGATGGTCGCCGTCCGCTTCGACGCCGCGCACAACGGCTGGTTCTACACCGCGTACACGGTCGGCGGGACCATGGAGTTCCTGGCCATCAACATGGCCTCCTCCCTCACCGCGCACGCCTCGCACAGCCCCGAGTCGCTCGCCGAGGGCGTACGCGGCGCGCTACGCCGCATGGCGCTGCTGCTGGTGCCGGTGGTGGCGGTGCTCGTCGTCTTCGCGCCGTGGATCCTCACGCCCTTCGGGGCGGCGTACGCCGAGCACGGCACCCTCGTGCTGCGGCTGCTGGCCGCGGCGGCGCTGCCGCGCGTCGCGGTCGAGCTCTACATCGGGGTGCTGCGGGTGCAGGGGCGCACGGGCATGCTGGCCGCCGTGCAGGGCGCCATGTGCGTCCTGGTGCTGGGGAGCGCGGCCGTGCTGACGGCGTCGGCGGGGATCGCGGGGGCGGGGCTCGCGGTGCTGCTGTCGATGGCGGTGATGGCGCTGGTGGCGGCGCCGGGGCTGCGGGCGGCGCTGCGGCCGAAGGGGGTCACCGGGGCGGGACGGGCTGCTTGAAGTAGGGGTCCTGGCCGGCCAGGCGGTACCCCTCCAGGCCGGGCCCGGCGTTGACGGTGAGGTCGCACCCGTCGCCCGGCACCGGGCGGTTCCAGTGGACCAGCGCCTTGACCTTCGGCAGGGTCGGCGCGACCTTCGGGATCTCGGCGTACCAGTCGCGCTGGCGCTGCGGCCGCGCCGGGTCGGGTGCGGTGGCGAACTCGGCCAGCATGAGGGGCTTCTCGGCCGAGACGTGGGCGCGCAGCCAGTCGTAGGAGGGGCGCTGGCTGCGCTCGAAGTCCAGCCAGGTCGTCGTCTTGTGGCAGAGGTGGTAGTTGTACTGGTCCATGCCGATCCAGTCGACGTACGCGTCGCCCGGATACAGCTCCTTCATCTGCCGCGCGTTCCCCAGGTAGCCGGAGACCGTCCACACCCACACCACGTTGTCCACGCCGAGCCGCTCGAACCGGTCGTGGAGGTGGCGCCAGGCGGCGACGAACTCGGCCGGGGTGCCGGCGCCCTCCTTGAGGCGGAAGTCGGTCTCCTGGTCGAAGGAGAGGAAGACCCGCTTGCCGTACGCCTTGATGCGGCGCGCCTGCGGGTCGATGACCTCCTCGTCGTACGCGCCGGAGGCGATGTTCTTCCAGCCGAGCTGCCGCTCCGTCCAGTTGGCGTGGTGGGGCTCGGTCCAGACGGTGGACTCCCACGCCAGCATCAGCAGCCGCTCGCGGCCGAGCTCCTGCTCGTCGGGGGTGAGGAGCTGTCCGTCGAGCTCGGTGCCGGACATGTCGTGGTAGTTGTAGACGAGATCGAGCTTCCTGCCGATCTTCTGCTCGAAGTCGGTCACCGCGTCCGTGAGGGACCCGTTCGCCGCGTACGGCACGTAGGCGCCCCACCAGGCCCCGCAAGGGGGCTCCAGCAGCGCGGTGGCCGCGCAGGGATCGTCGGCCCGGGTGCCGTCGGGCCGGGTGGCCGTCCACATCCCGAGCCCGAGGAGCAGCGCCCCGACGACGGCGAGGGCGAGGGCGAGCGCCGTGTACGTACCCCGCCACCTCATCCGGCGCCCTCGCGGGTGTCCGCCGGGAGCGGTACCCCGGGAAGGGCGGCGGCCACCGTCACGAAGACGGCCAGCGACACCAGGAACGCCGCGGTGGAGAAGGCCTCCGCCAGGAACAGCGCCGTCGCGACGAGCGCGGCCAGTGACAGGCTCAGCGGCACGGCGAGCGCCAGCGTCTCCAGCGGCTGCGCCCGGGCGCCGTGCCGCGGGTGCAGCAGCGCCAGGCCCGGGGCGAGCGTCAGGAACAGCAGCACCGGGACCCAGCGCAGGGGCGAGCCGCCCGGCAGCGCGGTGGCGGCGAGGACCGGCCATCCGGAGGCGGCCAGGGCCACCCTGGTCCATGTTCCGGTCCGCGCGTGGTGGTTCGGCTTCATGGTGATCCCCCTGTCACCGTGGGGACGTACCGCAGGACGAGACCGTGCTCGCTCTCCTCCACCACGCGGAAGAGCGGTGACCGCTTGAGGGCGGCCGTCAGCGTGTCGAAGCCGCCGGGCGGCAGGTAGCCCTCGCCGATGACCGCCTCCTCCTGGGTGGGGGTGAGGATCACGTACGCCCGCCGGCCCTCGGGGATGCCCCGCGCCAGGTAACCGGCCGGGTCGCGCAGCATCCTCAGGTTCTCGGGCACGTCCTGCTCGGTGAAGAACCAGCGTTCGTACCGGTCGTAGCGGGTGTACGCGCCGGGGAATGACCCGGTGGTGGCGAGGATCAGCGAGCCGGCCGGAGCCCGGTCGTACGCGCGCGTCACCAGCGCGGTCTCGGCGGGCGGCGCGTAGTGCATGCCCTCCTTGCCGTAGTAGGACGGCAGGAAGCCCGCGAGCAGCGCGGTGAGGGCGACGGGCAGGGCGACGGCCGCCACGCGCCGAGCCGTGCGGGCGGCACCGGCGGCCGGGACCAGCGCGGCCGCCGCGAAGAACGCCGTCTCGGGCAGGCCGAACAGGTAGACGCGGAAGAGCATTTCGCCGCCGTAGTCGTTGACGGCGAACATCGGCACGGGCGCCGCCGCCGCCAGCAGCAGCGGCAGGGCCGTGCGCACCAGGCGGCGGCGCAGGAGTACGGCCGTACCGGCGAGGACGGCGAGGGCCAGCACCATGAGGACGTTGGCGGTGCCGACCAGCTCGGGGCCGGGCCCGGTGGGCTCCCCGGCGTATCCCGCGCGGGAGTTGCCGAGCAGGTCCCCGGCCGACTCGCGCAGGCTGCCGAGGGTCTCCAGGAACAGCACCCGGCCCATCGTCAGGTCCCAGGCCAGCATGATCAGGCCGGTGACGGCGAGCAGCCCGAGGTTGCGGTAGCGGCGCGTGAGGCACAGCGCGAACAGCGTGGCGCACAGCATGACGGGCGTGAGCTGGTGCGCCGCGTTGACGGCCGCGACCAGCGGTACGAGGAGCAGCACCCCGGCCGCGCGCCGCCGCAGGCCCGTGGACGGTGGCGCGACGGCCGCCGCCGGGTCGAGCCGGTCCCTGTCGCGCAGCCGCCCGGCGGAGCCCGGCCGGACGAAGTGCCGTACGACGACGAGGAGGACGGTGAGGTGGAGCAGGTACGCGAAGCCCTGCGGCGCGAGGTAGTCCTGGCCGACCCAGTTCGCCAGCTGGAAGATCCACACGCCCGTCCACACCAGCCGCCGGTCGTCGGTGAAGGTGCGGTAGAGCAGCGTCAGCACGGGCAGGGTGAGCACGCCGAACGCGACGGGCGCCCAGTTGACGTACGCGGCGGCCGACTCCACGCCAACGGCCCGTACGAGCGCGGCGTTGAGCGCGAAGAAACCCGGCCACTGGTCGTACGCCGACATGCCGCCCGACAGCTCGGCGTACGGGTGGACCGTGCCCTCCGCGAGGAGCCGGGTGATGACGGCGTCGTGCTTGGACGCCCACGCGTACCGCACCCCGTCGTACAGCAGGGCGGGCGGGGCCTTGAGCGCCACCAGCATCGCCACGCAGTAGGTGGCGGGCCACCAGGTCCCGGACCGGGCGCCCCGCCGCAGGGTGAGCGCGAACCCGGCCGTCAGCGCGGCGAGCGCGGCGTAGAAGGCGGCCGGGAAGCGGTCCAGGAGGCCGTAGTCGCCGATGGCGCGGAAGTCCACGTGGGGCAGGGCGTACAGCCACAGGGCGGCGGCCGACAGCAGCGGCAGCGCGGCGAGGGCGGTGCGCGGCGAACGGCGCGCTCCGCGCGAGGGGGACGGGGGCGCGTCCGCGGTCCCCCCCGCCGGGGCGTCCGCCCCTCCCCCGGCCGGCGCGGCGGCGACCGGCGCGGGCACGCGTTGCTGCCCCACTGTGCGACCCCCTCTCTCTCGACGTCTTCCGGCCGCTCCTAGCCCGCGAACACGGGCCCGCGCACCGCCGCTCTCGCCCGCCGGTACACCCGCCACCCGACGGTCGCCGGCGAGTCCGGGTACGGCGCCGTCCGCGCGCCCCGGCCCTGCATCCAGCGCTCGACGTCGGCGACGGTGTGCGTACGGCGCAGGATGAGCCGGGCGATGCGGTACGTCTCGTCCGTGCGGGAGCTGAGGGCGTGCCGTACGGCGACGGCGGACGCGTAGCCGGCCTCCCGCGCGGCCCGCCGTACGGCGCGGCTGTTGTAGCCGTGCGGGTAGGCCAGGTGGGCCACCTCGTGGCCGAGCACGTCCTCCAGGGCCGCCTTGGAGTCGCGCAGCTCCCGGCGGACGGCCCGGGGCGGGAGCACGTCCAGCTGGGGGTGGGTGACGGTGTGCGCGCCGACCTCCAGGCCGTACTGCTCCAGCAGCGGTGCCTGCGCGAGCGCCATCATCGGCGCGGGCGGCAGCAGGCAGGCGCGGCCCGGGGTGATGGCCCCGGTCGTCAGATAGGCGGTGGCGGGCAGGGAGCGGGCGGCGAGCGCCTCCGCGGTCGGGCCGGGCAGGTCGGCGAAGCCGTCGTCGAAGGTGAGCACAACGGGCCGGGGCGGCAGGCCGCCCTTCCCCGCGAGGTGGTCGGCGAGGGCGCTGAGCGGCACGGGGGTGCGGCCGCTCGCCACGACGGCGTCGAGCTGCGCCGCGAAGTCGGCGGGCGTGACGGTGAACTCGGCGATCCAGGGCGGCGGGTCGTCCGTCACGGCGTGGTACAGCAGCACCGGCACGGGTGTCCTCATCGGGCCTCACCGCTTCCGCCGCTTCTGAGGCGCAGCCGCGCGCGGGCGTAGCCGACGGGCCCGTACAGCATGCCCAGCCGCTCCAGGCGGGAGAGGGAGCGCGGCCAGGGGTGGCCGTGGGCCCCGTGTGCGCCGGGGGCGGCGACTCCGGGGGCGGCGCCGCGCGCGGCGGTCATCGCGCGGGCGTGGGCCAGGCCGCGCGGGAGGCGGGCGAGGAGCGCGGGCAGCAGGGCGGGGCGGCGGACGGCGAGGGCCGTGAGGTACGCGGTGAGCCCGGCGCCGTAGCCGTACGCCTGCCGGCGCAGGTCCTGCCAGGTCTCGCGGTGGTGGTGCCAGACGAGCGCGTCGGGCGTGTAGCGCAGGCGGTGCCCGGCGGCGAGGACGCGGACGAAGGCGTACAGGTCGTCGCCGCCCTTGGCGGGCGTGCCGGTGCCGGTGGCGGGGTCGAAGCCGCCCACGGCCTTCAGGGCGCTCGCGCGGAAGGCCATGTTGGCGCCCGAGCCGAAGCTGCCCGCCGTGAACGGGAAGAGCGGCTCGTCGGCGGGCGGGCGCGCCGGGTCCCAGGTGCGCGGCGTGAAGCCCTTGGCGAAGCCGCCGTGGCTCTCCAGGAGGACCTGGGCGGGCGTACGCAGCCGGGCGGGCAGGATCAGGCCGGTGACACAGCCGGTGCCCGGGTCGGCGGCGAAGGGCGCGGTGAGGGCGGACAGCCAGTGCGGATCGGCGACCACGTCGTCGTCGGTGAAGGCGAGGACGGCGCCGTCGGCGACGGCCGCGCCCCTGTTGTGGGCGGCGGCGAGACCGGGGACGTCCTCCCGGACGTACCGGACGGTGGGGTACTTCGCGGCGATGAGGTCACGTGTGTCGGTGGTGCGGGGCGCGTTGTCGACGACGACGGTCTCGTGGTCGGGGTGGTCCTGGGCGAGGAGCGAGTCCAGGGCGCGGGCGAGCTGCCCGGCGCGCTCGCGGGTGGCGACGACGATGGTCGTCCGGGGCAGGTCGCCGTACGGTTCCACCGGTGGCCGGGGCCCCGTGCCGGCCAGGTGCTCGCGGGCGAGGGCCGCGACCGCGCGGGCGGGGTCCACGGTGGCGGCGAGACGGCCCAGGACGGTGCCGACGGGCCTGCCCCGGACCCGTACGAGAGCGAAGACCCACTCCGTCGGCTCGTCGGCGCACCGGAAGGAGCGGATGGAGGCGCCGTCCACGTCCGGGTCCGGGTCCAGGTCCAGGTCCGTGAGGTCGTCGAGGTCGAGGTCCAGGTCGAGGTCGGCGACGGCGATCGGCGGCCGGGGCGGGCTGTGCGGCATGAGGGAGCTCCTCCTTCAGCGGCGGCGGAGCCGGCCGGCCTGGTTGAGTGCCTGCCGGGCGTATCCCGCGAGGCGGGGCCGGTCGCGTACGAAGCGGTGGGCGCGGCGGCGCGGCTCACGGGCGATCCGGTACAGGCCCGCGCGCACTCCGGGGCGTACGGAGGCCCCTTCGTAGACCCGCAGTTCACCGGTCTTGAGGGCGTCCTTGTACTCGGCGGCGCCGCGCCCGAGGTCGAGCATCCCGATGCCCGCCGCGGCGGCCGCCTCGGCCAGGCGCAGGTGCAGGATCAGGCCGGGCGAGTACGTGGCGTAGGCGGGGTCGTACGCCGGGAACCAGCACGACAGGACGGTGCGGGAGCGCAGCCCGAAGTGGGCGGCGACCGGCCGCCCGGAGACGTACAGCACGGACAGCACTCCGGAACAGCCGGGCGCGCGCGTGCGGTGCAGGCCGCGCACCAGGGCGCTGATCCACTCCCGCGCGAACCGGTCGCGGCGGCCGGTACGGCGGTACTGGGCCGACTTCCACGCCATGAGCGTGCGCAGGGCGGCCGGGTCGCGCTCGTCGAACACGAACCGCACCTCCCCGGCCCGGCGGCCGAGGCGCCGTTCCTTGGCGAGGGTGGTCTTCAGGAACTTGGGCGACCGCGCGCGCAGGGCCCTCTCGTACGCCGCGTACCCCTCCCCGACGTCGATGACGGGCGAGGCGAACTCCTCGGCGGCGTCCGCGACGAACAGGCCCTGTCCGGCCTCGAGGTTGTCGAACCTCCAGGCGGTCAGCCCGCAGCCGCGCAGCAGCGCGGGGCCCGTCGTCCTCAGACCGGCTCGGAACACCCCTCCCTGGCAGTCCGAAACGCCGTGTCCGATGGCCCGTCCGTGGCCCAGGGGGCCGTTCTCGTACGGGAGGAACCCGGCCGTCTCGCCGCCTTCGGAGAGGACGGCGACGCGCGCCGTGCCGGGGCGTACGCGGGCGACGGCGAGGGTGAACTCCGGCTCCATGAAGGGGTTGGCGGGGACTTTGGAGGTGGCGCGCAGTGCGCGCCACGTCTCCAGGTCCCCTTCGGTCAGCTCCCCCGGCCTGACGACATGGACGCGGACGCCCTGTTCACGCGCAGCGCTCAACTCCGACCCCCGGTCCCGGTTCCCCGGTCTCCCCCATGAGCCTTGCTGGACGAGACGGTACCGGGTCAAATCCCCTTAGGACAGGGTTACTTACGCATGTGGTGACCGAGGGGAAGCCTGGGGTGGCCAGAGGGGCCGGAGAGGCGGGAGGGGTCAGACCTCGCGTACGCCGCCGCGCCAGACCGCCGCGGCGAGCGGGACGCCCGGGCGGTAGGCCAGGTGGACGTGGGACGGGGCGTCGAGGAGGACCAGGTCCGCGCGGGCGCCGGGGGTGAGGCGGCCGATGTCCTCGCGGCGCAGGGCGGCGGCCCCGCCGGCGGTGGCGGACCAGAGCGCCTCGTCGGGCGTCATGCCCATGTCCCGTACGGCGAGGGCGATGCAGAACGGCATGGAGGAGGTGAAGGAGGAGCCGGGGTTGCAGTCCGTGGACAGGGCGACGGTCACGCCCGCGTCCAGGAGGCGGCGGGCGTCCGGCCACTCGGCGCGGGTGGAGAACTCGGCACCCGGCAGCAGGGTCGCGACCGTGCCGCCGCTCGCGAGGGCGTCCACATCGGCCTGGGTGAGGTGGGTGCAGTGGTCGGCGGAGGCGGCGTCGAGTTCGACGGCGAGCTGGACGCCGGGGCCGTACGACAGCTGGTTGGCGTGGACGCGGGGGTGCAGGCCGCGCGCCTTGCCCGCGGTGAGGATGGCGCGGGCCTGGTCGCCGTCGAAGGCGCCCTTCTCGCAGAAGACGTCGATCCAGCGGGCGTGCGGGGCGCACGCCTCCAGCATCGGGCCGGTGACGAGGTCGACGTAGCCGGCCGGGTCGTCGGCGTAGTCGGGGGAGACGATGTGCGCGCCGAGGTAGGTGACCTCGTCGGTGTGGCGGGCGGCGATGCGCAGGGCGCGGGCCTCGTCCTCGATGGTGAGGCCGTAGCCGGACTTGGTCTCGAAGGTGGTCGTGCCCTGGCGCAGGGCCTCGCGCAGATAGCGGGTGAGGTTGGCTTCGAGGGCCTCGTCGGTGGCGGCGCGGGTGGCGGCGACGGTGGTGCGGATGCCGCCGGCGGCGTACGGCTGCCCGGACATGCGGGCGTTGAACTCGGCGGTGCGGTCGCCCGCGAAGACCAGGTGGGAGTGGGAGTCGACGAAGCCGGGGACGACGGCCCGGCCGCCGGCGTCGACCCGATTGTCAGTGGCGGGTGCTTTGCTGGCTTCACCGATCCAGGAGACGCGGTCGCCGTCGATGACGACGGCCGCGTCCCGGATCAGGCCGAGGGGGGATCCGTCACCGAGGGAGGGGTCGTTGGTGACCAGGCTGGCGATGTTGGTGATGACGGTCGCCGTCGCCGCGACGGCGCTGTTCGTCGTGGCGGGGGCGGGCGTCGCCGCGGGGGTGTTCGTGATCTCCGGACCGCTGCTCATGGTGAGGGGTGCCTCCTTCGGTCGTGCGGGCTTCGGTCGTGCGGGCGCGGGTGCGGGTGCGGGTGGTGCCGGCCGCGTCGCCGGTCGCGTCGGTCGCGTCAGTCGCGCAGGGCGGCGATCGCGTCCGCCAGTGCCCGGGGGACGTCCGGGACCTGGGCGTGGGCCCCGTCCCGCACGACATGGCGGCCTCCCACGACCGTATGCCGCACATCCGCTGCCGACGCGGCGAATACCGCCGTCTCGGCTGCCAGACGCGGTGGCGGCCCCGCTGTCCTGACCGAGTCGAGCGCGATCGTCGTGAAGTCGGCGAGCGCGCCCGGCGCCAGGCGGCCGGCGTCGGGCCAGCCGAGGGCCGCGTGGCCGTCGGCGGTGGCGGCGCGCAGCAGCGCGGCGGCCGTCCAGTGGCCGCGCGTGCGGGTGCGCAGGCGCTCGTCGAGCTCCATCGCGCGGGCCTCCTCCAGCAGGTCGATCACCGCGTGGCTGTCGCTGCCCAGCGACAGGGGCGAGCCGGCCTTCTGGAGGGCGGCGGCGGGGCCGATGCCGTCGGCCAGGTCGCGCTCGGTCGTCGGGCACATGCAGGTGCCGGTGGCGGAGCCGCCGAGCAGGGCGATGTCCTCGTCGGTGAGGTGGGTGTTGTGGACGCCGGTGGTGTGCGCGCCGAGCACGCCGTGGTCGGCGAGCAGACGGGTCGGGGTGCGGCCGTGGGCGGCCAGGCACGCCTCGTTCTCCGCCGTCTGCTCGGAGAGGTGGACGTGCAGCGGCGCCCGGCGCTCGGCGGCCCACTGGGCGACCGTGGACAGCTGGTCGGCGGGGACCGCGCGGACGGAGTGGATGGCGGCGCCCACCCGGGCGTGCTCCCGCTCCTTGAGCAGCGCGGCGCGCTCGGCCCAGGCCTCGGCGGTGCCGTCGGAGAAGCGCAGCTGGTGGTCGTTGGGCGGCTCGCCGAAGCCGCTCGACAGGTACGCCGTGTCGAGCAGCGTGATCCGGATGCCTGCCTCGCCGGCCGCCGCGACGAGCGCCTCGCCCATGGCGTTGGGATCGGCGTAGGGGGTACCACCGGGCGCGTGGTGCAGGTAGTGGAACTCACCGACGGCGGTGATGCCGGCGAGCGCCATCTCGGCGTACGTCGCCCGCGCGAGCGCGTGGTACGTGTCCGGGGTGAGCCGCTGGGCGACCCCGTACATGACCTCGCGCCAGGTCCAGAAGGTGCCGCTGCCCACCTGTACGGAGCCGCGCAGGGCCCGGTGGAAGGCGTGGCTGTGCGCGTTCGCGAGCCCGGGGAGCGTCAGGCCCCGCAGGACGGTCGCGCCCGTCGGCGGGGTGGCGACGCCGGTGCGGACGGCGGTGATCCGGCCGTCCGCCCCGGCGTCGAGGACCACGCCCGACTCGACCGCCGGGTCCAGCCAGGCGTGCTCCAGCCAGTACGTGGTCACGCGCATGCCAGCCCTTCCAGTACGTCGGCGAGGGCGTGGACGCCCGCCACGCAGTCGTCCTCGGTCGCGGACTCCGCCGGGGAGTGCGAGACGCCCGTGGGGTTCCGTACGAACAGCATGGCCGTCGGGATGGAGGCCGACAGGATGCCCGCGTCATGCCCGGCGCCGGTGCCGAGGACCGGGATGCCGCCGCCGAGGATCTTGGCGAGCTCGTCGCGCAGCGCGTGCGCGAACTCGACGACCGGCGTGAAGGACTCCCGGACGACCGTGAGGTCGATCCCGTGCCGGTCGGCGTACTCGCGCGCCGCCCGCTCGATGCCGGACACGACCGTGTCCAGCGTCTCCTGGTCGGCCGCGCGCGAGTCGAGCCAGCCGCGTACCAGCGACGGGATGGCGTTGACGCCGTTCGGTTCGACGGAGATCTTGCCGAAGGTGGCCACCGCGCCCGCCAGCTCCGCCTCGCGGCGGGCGGCGAGCACGGTCTCGGCGTACGTCAGCATCGGGTCGCGCCGGTCGACCAGCCGGGTGGTGCCGGCGTGGTTGGCCTCGCCGTGGAAGTCGTACCGCCAGCGGCCGTGCGGCCAGATGGCGGAGGCGATGCCGACCGGGTCGCCGGACAGGTCCAGGGCCCGGCCCTGCTCGACGTGGAGTTCGACGAACGCGCCGATGCGCGCGAGCCGCTCCGGGTCCGGGCCGATGGCCTCCGGGTCGTACCCGGCCTCCTCCATGGCCCGCGGCAGCGGGACGCCGTCGCCGTCGCGCAGCGCGTACGCCGCCTCCTTGGTCAGCTGCCCGGCGGTCAGCCGGGAGCCGACGCAGGCGAGGCCGAAGCGGGCGCCCTCCTCGTCGCCGAAGTTGGTGACGGCGACCGGCCGGCGGAACTCCACACCCCTGTGGCGGAGTTCGTCCAGCGCGGCGAAGGAGGACACGACGCCCAGCGGGCCGTCGAAGGCGCCGCCGTCCGGGACGGAGTCCAGGTGCGAGCCGGTGACGATCGCGCCCTCACCGAGGGGGTCGCCGAGCCAGGCCCACTGGTTGCCGTTGCGGTCGGTCTCGTAGGTGAGACCGCGGGACTCGGCCTGCTCCTGGAACCAGGTGCGGCAGTCGGCATCGGCGCCGGTCCAGGCGTACCGGCGGTAGCCGCCGGAGGCCGGGTTCCGGCCCACCGGCAGCAGGTCCCGCCACATCTCCTGGAAGGTCGGGGACGTCACGCGTCGTCACCCTCGCGCATCGGGACCCGGACACCCTTCTCGTCCGCGACCGTCTCGGCGATGTCGTAACCGGCGTCCACGTGCCGGATGACGCCCATGCCCGGGTCGTTGGTCAGCACGCGGCGGATCTTCTCGCCCGCCAGCGGCGTGCCGTCGGCGACCGTGACCTGGCCCGCGTGGATGGAGCGGCCCATGCCGACACCGCCGCCGTGGTGGAGGGAGACCCAGGAGGCGCCGGAGGCGACGTTCACCATGGCGTTGAGGAGCGGCCAGTCGGCGATGGCGTCCGAGCCGTCGAGCATGGCCTCGGTCTCGCGGTACGGGGAGGCGACGGAGCCGCAGTCGAGGTGGTCGCGGCCGATGACGACCGGCGCGGACAGCTCACCGCTCGCCACCATGTCGTTGAAGCGCTCGCCCGCGCGGTCGCGCTCGCCGTAGCCGAGCCAGCAGATGCGGGCGGGCAGGCCCTGGAAGTGGACGCGCTCGCCGGCCATCTTGATCCACCGGGCGAGGGACTCGTTCTCGGGGAAGAGGTCGAGGATCGCGCGGTCGGTCGCGGCGATGTCCTTGGGGTCGCCGGACAGGGCGGCCCAGCGGAAGGGGCCCTTGCCCTCGCAGAAGAGGGGCCGGATGTAGGCGGGCACGAAGCCGGGGAAGGCGAAGGCGCGGTCGTAGCCGGCGAGCTGCGCCTCGCCGCGGATGGAGTTGCCGTAGTCGAAGACCTCGGCGCCCGCGTCCATGAAGCCGACCATGGCCTCCACGTGCCGGGCCATCGACTCGCGGGCCCGCTGGGTGAAGTCGGCGGGCTTCTCGGCGGCGTACGACGCCATGTCCTCGAAGGCGACGCCGACCGGCAGGTAGGCGAGCGGGTCGTGGGCGGAGGTCTGGTCGGTGACGATGTCGATGGGCGCGCCCATGGCGAGCAGCTGCGGGACGAGCTCGGCGGCGTTGCCGAGGACGCCGATGGAGAGCGGCTTGCGGGCGTCGCGGGCCTCGGTGGCGAGGGCGAGGGCGTGGTCGAGGGAGTCGGCCTTCACGTCGAGGTAGCGGTGCTCGATGCGGCGCTCGATGGCGCGCGGGTCGCAGTCGATGCAGATCGCGACGCCGTCGTTCATCGTCACGGCGAGCGGCTGGGCGCCGCCCATGCCGCCGAGACCGGCCGTCAGGGTGATGGTCCCGGCCAGCGTGCCGCCGAACTTCTTCGCGGCGACGGCGGCGAACGTCTCGTACGTGCCCTGGAGGATGCCCTGGGTGCCGATGTAGATCCACGAACCGGCGGTCATCTGCCCGTACATGGTCAGGCCGAGCTGCTCCAGGCGCCGGAACTCCTCCCAGTTCGCCCAGTCGCCCACCAGGTTGGAGTTGGCGATGAGGACGCGCGGCGCCCACTCGTGGGTCTGCATGACGCCGACCGGGCGGCCGGACTGGACGAGCATCGTCTCGTCCTGCTTCAGGGTCCGCAGCGTACGGACCATGGCGTCGAACGAACGCCAGTCGCGCGCGGCCTTGCCGGTGCCGCCGTAGACGACGAGCTTGTCGGGGTGCTCGGCGACCTCGGGGTCGAGGTTGTTCTGCAGCATCCGCAGGGCGGCTTCCTGCTGCCATCCCAGGGCGCTCAGTTCCGTACCGCGCGGGGCCCGTACGGGGCGGGGTCCTGACATGGGGGTGCCTCCTCGAAACGACTGCACGAAGACGTGTGGGAACGAAGACGTGGGGGACGTGTTGCAGAATCAGTTATTCACATATTGGCCTGCTGAATAGAAGTAGTCAACGGCTGCGGTCGCGCACGCCGGGTGATTGGCTGGAGCACATGGCTTCGAACCGTCGCGATCACGCCGTGCGAGCCGCGGTCGACCAGGGCCTCCTCACCGAGGCCGAGCCCGTCGTCGCGCTCCTCGACACCGACGGCGTCCGCGCCTCCGCCGCCGCCCTGCGCGCCGCCTTCGCCGCCGTCACCGACGCGCCCGTGCTGCACGCCTTCGCCGTCAAGGCCTGCCCGCTCGTCCCCGTCCTGCGCCTGCTGTACGAGGCGGGGCTCGGCGCCGAGGTCGCGAGCCCCGGCGAGCTGGCCCTGGCCCGCGCCGCGGGGGTCGACCCGGCCCGGATCGTCCTCGACTCGCCGGCCAAGACGCCCGCCGAGCTGCGCGAGGCCCTCGCCCTCGGGATCGCCGTCAACGCCGACAACCCGCAGGAGCTCGCCCGTATCGACGCCCTGCTCGCGCAGGCGCCGAGCGCCTCGCCCCTCGGGCTGCGGGTCAACCCGCAGATCGGCGGCGGCACCATCAACGCCCTGTCCACCGCCACCGCCACCTCCAAGTTCGGCGTGGCGCTGCGCGACGAGGGCGCCCGCGCCCGCGTCGTCCGGGCGTACCTCGAACGCCCGTGGCTCACCCGGCTGCACACCCACTCCGGCTCCCAGGGCCTGCCGCTGTCGCTCCTCGTCACCGGTGTCCGCGCGGCGTACGAACTCGCCGAGGAGATCAACGCCGCCGCCGGGCGCCGCCAGGTCGACACCCTCGACATCGGCGGCGGCCTCCCGGTGAACTTCGCCTCCGACGAGGAGACCCCGACGTACGCCGCGTACGCCCGCCTCCTCGCCACCGAGGTACCCGGGCTGTTCGACGGGCGCTACGGCCTGGTGACCGAGTTCGGCCGGTCGCTGCTGGCCAAGCACGGCACGGTCCTCGCCCGCGTCGAGTACACCAAGACGTCCGGCTCCCGGCCCATCGCCGTCACCCACGCGGGCGTCCAGGTCGCCACCCGTACCGTCTACGACCCCGCCTCCTGGCCGCTGAGGATCGCCGCGTACGACGCACAGGGGCTGCCCAAGGAGGACGGCCCGGCCGTCGACCAGGACGTGGCGGGCCCCGCCTGCTTCGCGGGCGACCTCCTCGCCGTCGCGCGCCCGCTGCCGCTCCTCGAACCGGGCGACGTGGTGGCGGCGCTGGACACCGGGGCGTACTACTTCGCGCACCACTACGCGTACAACTCCCTGCCCCGCCCCGGCGTGTACGGCTACACCGCGGGCGACGACGGGACGGTCCGCTTCACCACCGTGCGGCCGCCGCAGAGCGTCGCCGAGATCGTCGCCGAGGCGGGCGGCGGTCAGCCGGACGCGCTGGTGTCCCCGGACGGGCCGATGCGCCCGGACGGGACGATCCGCCCGGTCGCGCCGGTGCGCCCGGACGTACCAGCGTCCGACTGACGCCGTGTCTCCGGGGCACAACCTCCCCATGGCCACGCACGTACCCCAGCAGGAGCAGGGCCCCGGAGATGACACCGCGCTCAAGCGGGCCATCGGGCCGAAGCTGCTCATCCTCTTCGTCATCGGCGACATCCTGGGCACCGGCATCTACGCCACCACCGGCAAGGTCGCCGGCAAGATCGGCGGCGCGCTCTGGCTGCCGTTCCTCATCGGCTTCGTCGTCGCGATCCTGACGGCGGCGTCGTACGTCGAACTCGTCGGCAAGTACCCGAAGGCGGCCGGAGCGGCCCTCTACACCCAGAAGGCGTTCAAGGTCCCCTTCCTGACCTTCATCGTCGCCTTCATGGTGATGTGCTCGGGGCTCTCGTCCGCGAGCGCCGCCGCGCGGGCCTTCAGCGGGGACTACCTCGCCGAGTTCACCGGGGGCGCGGTCCCGCCGACGCTGATCGCGATCCTGTTCATCCTCGCCCTCGCGGCGCTCAACCTGCGGGGCGTGTCGGAGTCGGTGAAGACGAACGTCGTCCTCACCGTCGTCGAACTGACGGGCCTGCTCGTCATCCTGACCATCGGCGCGTGGGCCGTCCTGACGGGCGAGGGCGAGCCGTCGCGCCTCGGCGACCTCACGGCGACCGGCACGGGGTACGCGCTGCTCACCGGCGTCCTCGGCGCGACAGCGCTCGGCTTCTTCGCCTTCGTCGGCTTCGAGGACTCGGTCAACATGGCCGAGGAGACCCGCGACCCGGTCCGCACCTTCCCCCGGGCGATCTTCACCGGCGTCGCCGTCACCGGCACCATCTACGTCCTGGTGGCGCTGGTCTCCTCGCTCCTCGTCGACCACCGCACGCTGGAGAAGTCCAGCGGGCCGCTGCTGGAGGTGGTCAAGGCGGGCGGGCTGGACTTCCCGCCCAAGGCGTTCGCGCTGATCGCGCTGTTCGCCGTCACCAACTCGGCGCTGATCAACATCATGATGGCCTCGCGGCTCTGCTACGGCATGGCCAACGAGCGGATCCTGCCGCGCGCCATGGGCCGCGTGCTCGCGGTGCGGCGCACGCCGGTCGTCGGCATCGTCTTCGTCGCGCTCCTGGCCATCGGCCTCGTCTCGACGGGCGAGATCGAGGGGCTCGGCGACACCACCGCGTTCCTCCTGCTGTGCGTCTTCGCGGTGGTCAACATCGCGGTGCTCGTGCTGCGCCGCGACCGCGTCGGACACGCGCACTTCCGTACGCCGACGGCGCTGCCGGTCCTCGGGGCGCTCACGTCCCTGATCCTGGCGAGCCCGCTCGCGGACCGGGAGGCGGACGTGTACGTCCGGGCGGGCGTGCTGCTGGCGATCGGCATCGCGCTGTGGGCGGTCAACAAGCTGGTGCTGCGCGTACGCGGCGAGGGGTGAGGCCCGGGGGGCGCGGGTCCGACGTGTGAGGCGAACCGTACCGCCCGGGGCGCATGTTCCGTTGGAAAATGCCAGAACTCCCTCCGGGCGGGCGAACGTTGCGTAACGTCGCCGTCACTGCCGTGTCCACGCAACGGGGAACAGGGAGGCGAGCCCGCGTGCCCGGAATCGATGAGTGCCTGCTCCACGCCATGACCGTGCCGGGCGCGCGGGGAGCGGCCCTCGTCGACTGGACGAGCGGTCTGGCGCTGGGGGTGATCGGGGACTCCCCGGTGGGCGACCACGAGACGACCGCCGCCGAGACGGCCGAACTGGCGCGGGCGGCGGCCGAGTACGAGTCGTTCGCCCGCCCCGAGGAGTTACGCGACGGCGCGTTATCCGACGACGAGCTCCCTGACGCCGGGTTACGCGACGGCGGCTCCCCCAAGGGGCCGCCCGTCGAGGACGTCATCGTCACCACCCGCTCCGGCTACCACGTCCTGCGCTTCGTCGAGACGACCTTCGACAGCAGCGTCTTCCTCCACCTCTGGCTCGACCGCTCCACCGGCAACCTCGCGCTCGCCCGCCTCCGCCTGCGCGACCTCGCGGAACGGCTGGTCCTCGGATGACCGTCGTCTCGCCCCTGCTGCTGCGGCTGGCCGCCGAGAGCGCCACCGGCGCACTGCTGCGCGACCACGGCACGCTGCACGTCGTCGACGGCCGCGTGGTGCACGCCGAGAGCCCCGTCGCACCCGGCCTCGACGTCCTGCTCACGGCGGGCGGCCGACTGCCCCCGGACCGGCGGCTCGGCGACGGCGAGCTGGAGATCTGCCGCCTCGGCGCCCTGTACGACGCGGCGTTCTTCGCGCTGACCCCCGGCAGCGGCCCGACCCGCTTCCGCTACGGGCCCGTCGCCGTCCCAGGCCCGGTACCCCCCGTACGCCCCATCCCGCTCGTCGACGTGGAGCGCGAGACCCGGCGCCGCCGCGCGCTGCTGGACGGCGTGTGGCCGTACCCGGCCGTGGACGCCGCGCCCGTGGTGCCCCGCCCGGCGGCCCCCGGCCAGACCCTCACACTGCGGCAGCGGGCGCTCCTCGCGTACGCCGACGGCACGCGTACGCCGGTGGAGCTGGCCCGTGCGCTGGGGCGGCCCGCCTTCCACACGCTGCTGGAGGTGCGGCGGCTCGCGGCGGCCGGGCTGGTCGCCACGCCGCTCGAACCGGCGCCACCGCCCCCGCGCTGGCTGCCGCCGTCCGTCCCCGACCCGGACACCGCCCTGCTCCGCCGGCTCCGCGACGCCCTGGAGGCCCACCTGTGACGACGACCCGCACGGCAGCCCACGCCGAAGCCCAAGCCCAGGTGCTCGGCGAGCTCAGACGCCTGCGGGCCCGGCTCCCGCAGCTGACCGGGGCCCTCGCGGCGAGCGCCGACGGCCTGGTCCTCGCCCACGACACGGGCGGCGGCGGCAGCACCGCCGAGGGCGTCGCCGCGCTGACGGCCGCCGCGCTCGGCGTGGCCCAGCGGCTCACCGACGCGACCGGCCAGGGCGGCTTCCGCGAGCTGCTGGTCCGCGGCGAGGAGGGCTACGTCGCCACGTACGCGGCGGGCGGCTCCGCCGTCCTCACCCTCCTCGCGGAGCCCCGCGTCAACGTCGGCCGCCTCCATCTGGAGGCCCGGCGCTCCAGCGCCCGTATCGGCAGCGTGGTCGACGCCGCGCTCGTACCGCAGCAGCGGCCGCCCGCGCGGCCCCCGATCCCGCCCCGCCCGTCCCACACACCGCCGTCCCCCACACCGCCGTCCCCCACACCGCCGTCCCAGACACCGAAGGAAGCGTGAGCAAGCGATGGCCAACGTCGAAACCGCCCTGAAGGAAACCACCACGATCGACGGCGCGTTGGGCGCCGCGCTCGTCGACTACACCAGCGGCATGGCCCTCGGCACGATAGGCGGCGGGAAGGACCTCGACCTGGCGATCGCCGCGGCGGGCAACACCGACGTCGTCCGCGCCAAGGTCCGCACGATGGAGATGCTCGGCCTCAAGGACGAGATCGAGGACATCCTGATCACCCTGGGCACCCAGTACCACCTCATCCGGCTCCTCAAGAGCCGCGGCGGTGCGGGCCTGTTCCTGTACCTGGCGCTCGACAAGGAGCGGTCCAACCTGGCGATGGCCCGCCACCACCTGCGGCGCATCGAGTCCGAACTCGAAGTGTGAGCCGCGCTCAGCGGCGGCGCCGCGCCCCGCCGGGTGCGGCGTCGCCCGCGGCGATGCCCGTGGTGCGGTACGCGCGCACGGGCTTGCCGGCCGGGCCCTTGGCGAGCCGGTCGGCACACACCCACAGCAGCGTCTCGTGCCGGTGCTCCCAGCGGCCCAGCCACACGGCCTTCAGCCACAGCCCCGCGCCGGCCCCGGCCAGCCACAGCCCGCCCGCGCCGGGCAGCGCGAAGGAGAGGCCGAGCGCGGCCAGGAAGGCGCCCAGCAGCCACCAGCGGCGGGAGCGGCGCCAGGCCCGGGCGGTCACGGCCCGGTCCTGGAGGAAGTCGGCGCGCGCGGCCCGGGTGGCCTCCGCCGCCAGGCGCGTGTACCGCGCGCGCCGCGCGAGGGCCACCGCGGCGGCCGTCACCAGGAACAGCGCGGCCCCGGTGAGCAGTCCGATGCGCCGCCCGGTCAGCCCGGGCACCAGCGCCCCGAGCCCGGCGGCCAGCAACCCCGGCCACCACAGGGGAGCCGCCCCCGCTCGTACGACCACGGCCACTCTCGCCAGCGCCTGACCGCCCCGCGCCACGTCCGCCTCCTCAACGCTCCCGACATCAGCTGCTTCTGTCGCGGCGGAAGGCTAGCGCCCTTCCCTTAACGTCTCCTGAGAGAGGCCATCACTCCACGAAGAGGCCGCGCGCCGCCGCCCCCGCGTCGAACTCCTCCAGGCGCGCCTGCGCGTCCGGCAGCCCGTCGCACATCGCCTCCAGCAGCACCCGCCCCAGCAGCATCGGCGCGCACGCCGTGTCGAAGGCGAGCCCGGTGCCGACGGCCGCCGGGAGCAGGACATCGCTGTGCTTGGCGACCGGCGCGAACGCCGAGTCCGCGACCGTCACCACCGTCAGGCCGGCCTCCCGGGCGTGCGCGAGCGCCTCGACGCCCTCCTTGGGGTGGCGGGGCAGCGCGAAGCAGAGCAGCACCGTGGCCCCGGCCCGTACGGCGCCGTCGATCCGGTCCACGAGCATGGTGCCGCCCTCGTCCAGCAGCCGGACGTCGGGGTGGACCTTGGCCGCGAAGTACGCGAAGCCGCGCGCCTGCGAGGAGGCGGCCCGCAGCCCGAGCACGGGCAGCGGCCGCGAGGAGGCGAGCAGCCGCCCGGCCCGCTCCACGGGCTCGGGGTCGGCGAGCAGCCCGGCGAGGTGGCGCAGGTTCTCGATCTCGGCGTGGACGGCCTGCTGGTACTCGTTGAACTCCGAGGCCCCGGCCGGCACCGGCTCGGCGGGCGCCACCTCGCGCAGGTACTTGCGCAGGCCCGGGTAGCCGTCGAAACCGAGGGCGACCGCGAACCGGGTCACGGACGGCTGGCTCACCCCGGCCAGCTCGGCGAGCTCCACGCTCGACAGGAACGGCACGTCCGCGGCGCGCCGCACCATCCAGTGCGCGATCCTGCGCTGCGTCGGCGTCAGCCGGTGCCCTTCGAAGAGCGCCTGCATCCGCGCGGCGGGACTGTCGCTCACGGTGTCCGTCCCCCTGTCCATTCAGTCGTGCACAAGTGTGCATGACTCTATGCACCGACTGCACCCCGGGAGACCCCCCGGCCCCGCGGCCACCGGGTCACCGCCCGCGCCGGGTGCCCTCCGCTCAGAAGTCCGCCACCACCTGCACATCGGCTCTGCCCACCGACTCCAGGCCCCACATCCGCGTGTAGCGGTCCCGGATGTACTCGATGTCGGAGTCCCGGGCCTGCGCGGCCGACCTCGGGTACAGCACGATCAGTTCGTACGAGCGCTCGCTGTTGATGGAGCCGGTCTTGTCGCGCCACTGCCCGTGGCCCTCCTGGAGGGTGAGGCCGGAGGGGAAGCGGGGCGTGATGTGGTCGTCCAGGAACTTCATGAACTGCTCCTCGGTGATCGGCGGAGCGCCGTTGTGGCGACCGGTGCCGAAGAACAGGTGCGTCTCGACGTACGGCTCACCGCGCAGGACGGGGGTGGCGGCCTGCTGCGCCGGCTGGGCCGGCGCGGCCCAGCCGGCGACGGTGTCGGCCGCCCCCGCCAGGACGACGGCGGCGGTGGTGAGGTGGAGCAGGCGCGAGGTGGTTCCTGACAGCACGGGTGTCCTCCGGGGGTTCTCGGGTTCCTGGGTTCCTTGGTTCCTTGCACGGACGGGTGAGGCCGCGGGGTCAGCGCGGGAGGAGGCGGGCGAGGTGCCGTGCCGTCTCGCGCGGACCGCGCGGCACACCGCGCCCGCGTTCGACGGCCCGCGTCGCGGCCTCCAGGGCCCGGAGGGCGCGTACGGATCCCATGGCCGGGACCGTCCCGGACTCGATCAGGCCCGACAGCCACGCGTCCGCCTCGCGCCACGCCCCGGCCCGCGCGAGGACGTGACCGAGCTCGGCGGCGAAGAGGGACCGGTAGGCGGGCCCGTCGCCCGCCTCCGTCGCCGTGTGCAGCAAGGACGCCGCCCGTTCCGTATCGCCCAGGTCGGCGAGGGTGAGCCCGTGGTGGCCGTCGAGCTCGGCGCGGTCGAACCACCAGGCCCACTCGGGGTCCTTGGCGCCGGGCCCGTCGGCGTGCAGCTCGTGGGCGATGCGCAGCGACCGCAGCGCCGCACGCCGGTCCAGGCGCTGGGCGTGGGCGCGGGCCTCGCGTACGTGGAAGAGGGCGGCCACCCGCGTCGGCAGGCCCTTGCGCGCGAGGACGGCCGAGGAGATGCGCAGCGAGTCGCCGGTGCGCCCGAGGTGGGCCGCCTGCATGCTCAGCACGGACAGGGTCAGCAGCTCGATGGAGCGGTCCTCGTCGCCGAGACCACGGGCCAGGGCGAGGGCGCGCCGGTTGAGGCGGTACGAGAGCGCGTGCTGCTCGGCGTCGAACAGGATCCAGGCGGCGACCTCGAAGAACTCGGCGAGATCGGCCGGAACGGCGAGACCGGCGGGGACCGCCGCAGGGGGCGGGGGGCCGGGGTGCCGCAGGACCGCGGCGACGGCGCGCACGGCCACGGGCGCGGCGCTGCGCGCGCCGGACGCCCGGTCGATCGCCAGCAGCTCCGCCGTCATGGCCGCGATGTCGCGCGGGGACCGGAACGTTTCCTCCGTCCCTTCCATACCAGCGGGTCACCTCGGCTTTCGGGGGGCGGTACGGCGCTTGGGCGCGGCGCGGCGCTTGGGCGCGGTGCGGGCGAAGGCCGTGGCCACCTCGGCCAGCCACGCCACCTCCTTCGCGTAGTCGCCCCGGCTCTCGGCGGGCGAGGGCCCGGTGCCGGGGACGAAGGGCGCGGAGGCGTCCGGGTCCTCCGCCCGCGCCCGGAGGGCGGCGTGCAGGAAACCGGCCTCGTCCTCGGGGGAACGCCGCGCGGTCTCCGGCGCGTCGCCGCGGAGCGCCGCGGCGTGGGTGAGGTGCGGCCGCAGGGCGAGGAACCCGTCGAGTATCTCGATGACCCGCCGGTAGAGCCGGTACTCGAGGCTGTACGGCGGCAGCCGGTCCAGCCACCTCGGCGGCGGCGGCTCCAGCGCGATGCCCGGTGCCGCCTCGTACAGCGCCCACCACAGCGGGCGCAGCCGCAGGTAGGAACGGTAGTTCCACAGCCAGCGGGAGAGCGCGAGCCCCCAGGACGGGACGGTCCAGCCGAAGACCTGCAGCAGCGAGCCCACGTCCCCGGCGAGCCAGTACGCGGGTTCCCAGGCGCTCATGTCGTAGCCGAGCTGGGTGCCGATCGTCTGGGTGTAGCGGATGGCACAGTACAGCAGGATGAAGGAGGCGCCCGCGGTCACCGTCCACATGCCCACGCGCAGCCACGTGCGGTGGGCGATGCGCGCGTACCGGTAGGACAGGCGCAGGGCTCCGACCTGCCCCACCGCGCAGATGGTGATGTAGAAGAGCAGGTAGCCCGCGTAGTCCAGGTCCTGCATGTTCCGCAGCAGCGTGCCCTCCGCGGAGGGGTCCCTGCGGTAGGGCTCGACGATGAAGAACAGCGCGACGAGGGCCGCGAGCGTGACGGAGAAGGCCCGGATGCGCCGTCTGGCCAGCACGCGTGCCTCTTCGGGGGGATGGGACCAGTGCACCAGCACGACCTGCTGGGCGGCGGTGAGGACGACGACCGCGGCCTGCGTGAGGATGGTGGTGAAGTTGGCGTATCCGGCGAGGGCGTTGACGTGGTCCCGCAGCCAGTTGAAGTCGATGAGGAAGCTGAGGCCGGAGCACAGGAAGTAGACGGCGAGGGCCCACAGGGCGGGATCGGTCCTGCGCTGGACCAGTTCAGGGAGCTTGTAGCAGAACGCGGCGAGCCCGGCCGCGGCGCAGATGTGCGCCAGCACGTCGTAGAGGTTCATCCGCGGCCGATGACGCTTTCCACGCGGGCCATGACGCTGGCGATCTCGGGGGCGAGGGCGGGGGGCGCCCCGGTGACGTCCTGGCGGGCACCGGCCAGGATGAGCGACGCCATCATCTCCGCTTCCTGCTCGTCGCGGTCCGAGTAGACGGACCTCATCAGCGACCTGCGGACCAGGTTCGGGTCGAGGTCGGGGAAGAGGTGCTCCGGAACGGTGACCCGCTTGGGCGCCGCCGCCACCGGGGTGGCCGTCGCGGGACCGGTCGTCGCGCGGGCGGTGGTCGCCGGGGCCGCCTCACCGTCGTGCCCGCAGATGATGTGCGACAACTCGTGGGCGATGATGTGCTCTTGGTGGGACCTGCTGGTGTCCGCCTGGTAGACGATGATGTCCGTCTCAGGGACGGCGATCCACAGTCCGTGGAGCGACGGGTCCTCCAGTTCCATGGAGGTGAGCCGGATGGCGCGGCCCCGCCGACGGCTGACCTGTTCGCAGATGGCCATGATGTCGCCGCCCGGGGTGATGCCGGCCTCGTCGATGAGCCTCTCGCAGGTACGGCGCATCTGCCGGAATGCGGTGCGCCGACCGGGTACGCGTAGCGGAGATGCTCCCACCGATGTGTCCTTTCCGGCCTACATGCCGGCAGTGCCGTTGGCGTTCGATCGTTGCCAACTGTCCGGGCGGGCGCAAGGGCCGACCGGGGCGGCCGGGCGGAGGTTGACCGAAAGACGCCCCCCGCCACGGCCCGTCAGCTCCCCGGTCCGGGCTGCCCCCGGGGCTCGTCCCGGCCGTCCTGCGGCGCCTCCTGCGGGGGCAGGCCCTCCAGTTCCCGTACGCGGTCGATGACTTCGGCGATCGAGCGCAGGCTCTTGGAGGACAACCCGGCCGCCCGGAGGGCGACGTGCTGCACCTGGGCGTCCCGCAGCGCGGCGAGCATGCCGAGCTGGGCCTCGACGGCCGCCGTCACCTCGTCGTCGAAGAAGTAGGCCGGGGGCACGCCGAAGAACCGGGCCAGCCCTTCGAGGTGCCGGATGGTCGGATTGTCGCGCTGCCCCTTGCGCAGCAGCCAGATGTAGCTGCCCGAGATGGGCACCCCCTGCTCGCTGATGGCCCGGGCGGCCTCCTCGGTGCTGTAGGGGCCGCGACCGGCCGGAACCACTGTCTCGAAAAGGTGGTTGATCTTGTCGGCCAGACTCTTTCTTCCCGGCACGTCCGACGAACTGGTCATTGCCGCACCTCACCTCCGTGACTGCAACCTATCCCCACACTGGTGTGCAGTCCACGTCGCCCGCTCTTCCACACCAGTTGACGCCCCGTCATGACGGCACTAGCGTGACGCCTCGACTACGACTGGTATTGGAACGGCGACTCGCTGAAGTGTCACACCAGTTCATCGATCAAGGCGTGGTCCGCGCCGCGTGCTGACCCTGCTCTCCAGGGCGACGGCCACCACCCAGCGAGAAGGGTTGTGCATGAGGGGATGGGACGTACGACCGGTCGCCCTGGTGACCGGCGGTTCACGCGGCATCGGCCGGGCGGTCGTCCACCGGCTGGCGCGCGACGGACACGACGTGGCGTTCTGCTACAGGTCCGACGACGACGCCGCCGCGCAGGTGGAGAAGGAGGTCGTCGAACTGGGCCGGCGCGCCTTCGCCTGCCGCGCGGACGTCTCCCAGGCCGACGAGGTACGCGCCCTGGTCCGCGAGGTCGAGAACGAGCTCGGCCTGATCGACGTGGCGGTGGCCGCGGCGGGCATCACCCGGGACAGCCCGCTGCCGCTGATGCGCGAGGAGGAGTGGCACCAGGTCCTGGCCACGAACCTGGACGGGACGTACCACGTCAGCCGGGCGGTCGTCTTCGAGATGATGAAGCGCCGACGCGGCTGCATCGTGAACATCTCCGCCGCCGCCGGCGTCCACGGACAGGCCTGCCAGACCAACTACTCCGCCTCCAAGGCCGGGATCATCGGCTTCACCAAGGCGCTGGCCAAGGAGGTCGCCCCGTACGGCATCCGCGCCAACGCGATCGCGCCCGGCTTCATCGAGACCGACCTGACCGCGTCGCTGCCGCAGACCGCGCGGGACGAGGCACTGCAGGCCATCCCGCTGCGCCGCTTCGGCCGGCCGGAGGAGGTGGCCGACATGGTCGGTTACGTGGTCTCCGCGGAGTACATGACCGGAAACGTGCTCCACATCGACGGGGGCGTCACCCTCTGAACCGACCACCCGCGACGCTGACATGATCAAGGGCGGACCGGCCACGTCCGACGCGGTGACGGGATCGCCGGCGGGACGAAGAGGCCGGGCCGCGACCCTCGGCCCTTCGATCAGTCACGGACCGCCATGCACACCACCCTCACCCCGTTCACGCTCACCTTCTGGAAGGGGGAGCGGCCTCCGGGCGGGCCTCGGCCGCGCGGCTGGCAGGGTACGTCTCCGGAATACGGGGACATCCGCGTCATCTGGTCCGCGCCTCCCCGTGTCCAGGAGCTCCTCACCGCACAGGTGAGCGGTGACCTCCTTCCGACGGTCACCTTGGAGACCCGCGGCATCCACGCCGAGCTCATGGTGATGCCGGCCCTGAACCGCTCGACCGTGCGCGTGGGCGACGGCCTCGTGTCACTGAGGCGGAACAGGTTCGCCATGACGAAGAGAGGCCGTTCCCTGCGCATGACGTACCTGGGTGACCACTACAGGCTGACAGCGATCAATCGGAAGGCGTACACGCTCGCGCGGAAGCCCGACACCGACGACCCCGGCGTCGTTCTCACGGTGCGGCAGTCGGGGGTCGGGAAAGGCAAGAAGGTCTCCGTCCAGGCGAACGGCCGGGTCCTGCCCGCGGATCTGGCCCTGGCGGTCCTCTTCGCCGGAGTCGACCGGGCCGTTCTCACCCGGGGAGGCGCGGTGCGTGCCGGCATCGCGAGGATGTCCATGCTCTGGGCCGAGACCCACAACCCCTGACCGCACGGGCCGTACGGGAGAAGCGCGGGGACCGCCGCACCCCCGTTGCCGGGGGGCGGGACGACGGCGGTCCCCGCGGGGGACGCGGGCCGGGTCAGGGCCGGTCTCCGCGTCCGCGGCGTGCGGGAGGTCCGGGAGCCGCTCCGGAAGTTCCTGACGCCGACACGTCCTACCGTGCACGAGCAGTGTTAAGCGGGTGCTGCCGTGACATGACGTGCTCGTACCGTTTGTGCGAAGCCGCCCCGAAGGGCGGCCGCCTCGCGGCTACCTGCCTTCCTTCGCCAGGAACGACAGCAGGTCCTGACGGCTCACCACACCGGTGGGCTTGCCCTCCACCAGCACGATCGCCGCGTCCGCCGTGCCCAGCACGGACATGAGGTCGGCGACCGGCTCACCGGAGCCGACCTGCGGCAGCGGCGGGCTCATGTGCTTCTCGAGCGGGTCGTCGAGGGAGGCCCGCTTCGTGAACAGGGCGTCCAGCAGCTGGCGTTCCACCACCGAGCCGACGACCTCGGCGGCCATGACGTCGGGGTGGCCGGCGCCCGGCTTGACGATGGGCATCTGGGAGACGCCGTACTCGCGCAGGACCTCGATGGCCTCGCCGACGGTCTCCTCGGGGTGCATGTGGACGAGCTTGGGGATGTCGCCCTCCTTGTGCCGCAGGACGTCGCCCACGCTGGCGGACGGGCCGGCCTCCTCCAGGAAGCCGTAGTCCGCCATCCACTCGTCGTTGAAGATCTTCGAGAGGTAGCCCTTGCCGCTGTCCGGCAGCAGCACGACCACCACGTCGTCCGGGCCGAGCCCCTCCGCCGCCCGCAGCGCCGCGACGACGGCCATGCCGCAGGAGCCGCCGACGAGCAGGCCCTCCTCCTTGGCCAGGCGCCGGGTCATCTGGAAGGCGTCCTTGTCGGAGACCGCGATGATCTCGTCCGTGACGCTGCTGTCGTACGCGCTGGGCCAGAAGTCCTCGCCGACGCCCTCGATCAGGTACGGGCGCCCGGAGCCGCCGGAGTACACCGAGCCCTCCGGGTCGGCGCCGATGACGCGGACCTTGCCGCCGCTGACCTCCTTCAGGTAGCGGCCGGTGCCGGTGATGGTGCCGCCGGTGCCGACGCCCGCCACGAAGTGGGTGATCTTCCCGTCCGTCTGGTCCCACACCTCGGGACCCGTGGTCTCGTAGTGCGAACGGGCGTTGTTCGGGTTCGAGTACTGGTCCGGCTTCCAGGCGCCCGGCGTCTCCCGTACGAGCCGGTCGGAGACGTTGTAGTACGAGTCCGGGTGCTCGGGGTCGACGGCCGTGGGGCACACCACGACCTCGGCGCCGTACGCCCGGAGCACGTTGATCTTGTCCGTGGAGACCTTGTCGGGGCAGACGAAGACGCACTTGTAGCCCCGCTGCTGGGCCACGATCGCGAGGCCGACACCCGTGTTGCCGGACGTGGGTTCGATGATGGTGGCGCCGGGCTTGAGCTCACCGCTCTGCTCGGCCGCCTCGATCATGCGCAGGGCGATCCGGTCCTTCACCGAACCGCCCGGATTGAAGTACTCCACCTTGGCGAGGACGGTGGCCTGCAGGCCCTCGGTCACACTGTTGAGCTTCACCAGCGGGGTGTTGCCGATGAGGCTGATCATCGAGTCGTGGAATTGCACCGTAGTTCTCCGGGGTCTCCGTAATGGTCCCGCCAGCGTATGCGTAGGACGAGGCGGTTACGGGGCAGTTAGCTCTTGTACTGCCTGGAGGAGGTGACTGCCCCTATGTCGAGGGCGAGGGTGGCGCGACGGATCGCCGCGGGCGCGGCGTACGGCGGCGGGGGCCTCGGGCTGCTGGGCGCGGCGGCGGTGGGGGTGCTGCTGGCGGAGGTCCAGCTGGCGAAGCGTTCCGTGGGCGGCGGGGTGGCGCCGCTGCCACCGGCGGCCGACGGGCTGTACGGCCGTGGTTTCGGGGGCTCCGAGCCGGTCAGGCTCGCCCTTCTGGGCGATTCTACGGCGGCGGGCCAGGGTGTGCGGCGGGCCGGCCAGACACCGGGCGCGCTGCTGGCCTCGGGGCTCGCGGCGGTCGCGGAGCGTCCCGTCGAGCTACGCAACGTCGCCCTCCCCGGCGCCCGCTCCGACGACCTGGAGCGCCAGGCCACGCTGCTGCTCGCGCACCCGGGGCGGATCCCCGACGTGTGCGTGATCATGATCGGCGCGAACGACGTGACGCACCGGATGTCACCGACCCAGTCCGTGCGCTACCTGTCGACGACGGTGCGGCGGCTCCGCACCGCGGGCGCGGAGGTGGTGGTCGGCACCTGCCCCGACCTGGGCACCATCGAGCCGGTGTACCAGCCGCTGCGCTGGGTGGCGCGGCGGGCCTCGCGCCAGCTGGCCGCCGCCCAGACGATCGTGGTCGTGGAGCAGGGCGGCCGTACGGTGTCGCTCGGCGACCTGCTGGGTCCGGAGTTCGAGGCGAACCCGCGCGAGATGTTCGGCGCGGACAACTACCACCCCTCGGCCGAGGGGTACGCGACGGCGGCGATGGCCGTCCTGCCCACGGTCTGCGCCGCCCTGGGCGTCTGGCCGGAGGAGGAGCGGCTGGAGGCCGACCGCCGCGAGGGCATCCTGCCGGTCGCGAAGGCGGCGGCGGAGGCCGCGGAGGAGGCCGGTACGGAGGTCACCCCGGCCCGCGCCCCCTGGGCCCGCCTCAAGCACCGCCGCCGCCGGCGCCTGCCCCCGGTCACGGGCCCGGCACCCGAGCCGTCGCCGGACTGGCCGGACGCCCGCGGCGACGCCCGGGAGCGCCCCGCGTAGCGGCCCGTACACCCGGCACGCCTGAGCGAGCGCTTAGAAATGCGGCGCTCATCACACGTTCCGTGCAGTGACCTGCGCGATACGTGCGGGTAACTTCACCTCACAGGTCCGCCATCCGCCCCACCGCACCTGGAGCCCCGATGCCCGAAGCCGTGATCGTCTCAGCCGCCCGCTCCCCCATCGGCCGGGCCTTCAAGGGCTCCCTGAAGGACCTGCGGCCGGACGACCTGACCGCCACGATCATCCAGGCCGCGCTCGCCAAGGTGCCCGAGCTCGACCCGCGCGACATCGACGACCTGATGCTCGGCTGCGGCCTGCCCGGCGGTGAGCAGGGCCACAACCTCGGCCGTATCGTCGCCGTGCAGATGGGGATGGACCACCTGCCCGGCTGCACCGTCACGCGCTACTGCTCCTCCTCGCTGCAGACCTCCCGCATGGCGCTGCACGCCATCAAGGCGGGCGAGGGCGACGTCTTCATCTCCGCCGGCGTCGAGATGGTCTCCCGCTCCGTGAAGGGCACCAGCGACGGCCTGCCCGACACGCACAACCCCCTCTTCGCCGAGGCCGAGGCCCGCACCGCGGCCCGCGCGCAGCAGGAGGGCGCCGACTGGCACGACCCGCGCGAGGACGGGCTGCTGCCCGACGCGTACATCGCGATGGGCCAGACCGCCGAGAACCTGGCCCGCCTCAAGGGCGTCACCCGCCAGGACATGGACGAGTTCGGCGTACGGTCCCAGAACCTCGCCGAGGAGGCCATCAAGAACGGCTTCTGGCAGCGCGAGATCACCCCGGTGACGCTGCCCGACGGCACGGTCGTCTCCCAGGACGACGGCCCGCGCGCGGGCGTCACGCTCGAGGGCGTCCGGGGCCTCAAGCCGGTCTTCCGCCCCGACGGCCTCGTCACCGCCGGCAACTGCTGCCCGCTGAACGACGGCGCCGCCGCGCTCGTCATCATGTCCGACACCAAGGCGCGCGAGCTGGGCCTGACCCCGCTGGCCCGCATCGTCTCCACCGGCGTCTCGGGCCTGTCCCCCGAGATCATGGGGTACGGCCCGGTCGAGGCCAGCAAGCAGGCGCTGCGCCGTGCCGGGCTGACCATCGGCGACATCGACCTGGTCGAGATCAACGAGGCGTTCGCCGCGCAGGTCATCCCGTCCTACCGGGACCTGGACATCCCGCTGGAGAAGCTGAACGTCAACGGCGGCGCCATCGCCGTGGGCCACCCCTTCGGCATGACGGGCGCGCGGATCACCACCACGCTGATCAACAGCCTGCAGTTCCACGACAAGCAGTTCGGCCTGGAGACCATGTGCGTGGGCGGGGGCCAGGGCATGGCGATGGTCATCGAGCGGCTGAGCTGAGCTGGAGCGGAGGGTAGGGGGCGCCCGAGGAACGAGGGCGGCACCTGCCCGCAGCGGTAGCGAAGCGAAGCGCGACCAAAAGATCGAGCGGCTGAGCTGAGCAGTTAATCGCACCGCGTCCCAGTCGTGACCGAATCTCCCCCAGGATGTGACCTACATCCCGGGGGAGATCCATTTATGCAGGTCAACCGGGGAGGGAGTGAAATCCAGGTGACGAAATACCTGTCCAATTCGTGACGTAATGCACTGACAGGGGGCGCGAGGACACGACAAGCTGATGTAGGAAGTGCGGGGGATCGATTGAAACCGGGAGTAAGTCAGTGAGCGCCATGTCTCTCGCCCTGCTGCTGACCACGGCCACCGCCACGGCCGTGGGCGCCGCCGCCCTGCACGCTGCGCACGGGCTGCGCAAGCAGGTGGTCGCCCTGCGCGCCGATCTCGCCGCCGCGCACGACCTCGCCGACCACGCCCCCACCGTGCCCCACGCCCGCACCACCACCGACGACATACGCGCCGCCGTCGCCGAGGCCCTGGCCGAGGAGCGCGAACGCGAGCTCGCCGAGGCGCGCGCCTTCTGGGCCGCCCAGGAGGCCCGCGACGCCGCCGACGCCCCCGGCACGCTGCTGGGCGGCGGCCTGTCCGGCCTCCCCGACGACGGCCCGTTCTTCGTACCGCGCCAGGCGGACTTCGTGGGCCTGGAGGCCCTGGGCCTCGACGGCGACCACGACCGCGACCGCGACGACGCGGACTACGCCGAGTACGCCGCCGAGTACGAGCTCCCCGAGTTCCCCGAGGACTCCCCCGAGCTGGCCGCCGCCCGCCGCCGGCACCCCTCGCACCCGGACTTCGTGCCGGTCCAGACGCCCGTCGTCACCGACCACGAGCGCACCGTGGCCCGCCTGGAGGAGCTCGCCGAGGCCCGTACGGCGCTCACCGACGTACGCCCCGGCCCCCTCGGCACGCTCGACGTGTACGTCTTCGCCGACGGCACGACGCTGTGCATGACCCCCGGCCACCGCGAGACCGCCGAGCGCCTCGCGGACGCGCTGCGCAAGGGCGCGGCACCGGTCCTGCTCGGCGGCTCCGGCGTCTCCGGCGCGTACGCCCTGACCTTCTCGTGCGACGAGGGTGACGGCGGCTCCGAGAACGTCTACGTCCTCGCCGACCGCGTCATAGCCTCGCTTTAGGGCCTGTCTCCCGGATCTTGCCGGGCTCGCGTGCCCTGGCACCGCACCTCGCCGCGTTGTCGTCGGTCGCCACTGCTCCGCAGTGCCTCCCTCCTCCGCCTTGCGATGTACGGCACCAGACCCCGCTCCCTTATCCGGCCTGATCCGAAAGACGGGCCCTGGCCGCCGCCCGCTCCACCAGCCCCACGGCCTCGTCCAGCTGCTCGGCGGCCGCGCCGCCGGGGGCCGGGGCCGTCCGCAGAACCTCCGCCAGATCGTTACCGGCCACCACAAGTTGGTCGGCGACGCTGAACACCCCCGCGTCCGGCATGGTCCGCGGCTCCGCCCCCGGGTCCTCGAGACGCTGCGCCCGCAGCGCCAACTCCCTTGCCAGCGCGAGCCCTTCGGCGGCCGCGCCCCGTTGGAGGCGGCTCTGCGGGGCGGCCCGCAGCCAGTCGGCGAAACGTTCCACGGCACGGGTCAATTCAGTCGTGTCCACCACGCCGCGACCCTATGCGCCGGTACGGCACTGTTGCCAATACGCGAACGCTCAGGCACGGTGACGTGAAGGAGCACACGCGCACAGCGTCCGGAGGCGCCGATGTCCCAAGTCTTCTCCGAAGAGACCCACCGAAATCTGCTCGCGCGCATTCCCGCCTGCACCGGCCGTGAAGTGGCCGACTGGCTTCGCACCGTCGAGGAAGGCCCCTCCCTCCTCCGCTTCGAGGAGAAGGTGAGCTGGCTCCGGGGCGAGCACAACCTCGCGTACGGGCACGCCAAGGCGATCATCCACGAGTACGACCTGCGCCGGGCGGCGCGCAAACTCCTCTGACGGCACTCGGACGGGACAGACGGGAAGGCCCCGCACCGGCTCTCGCCGGTACGGGGCCTTCCCTGTTCCGCGTGACGCGTTCCGCGTGGGTGGGGTCAGTCGTCGCCCTGCAGGATCGAGATCAGCCGCAGGAACTCCAGGTAGATCCACACCAGCGTCATGGTGAGGCCGAAGGCCGCCAGCCACGACTCCTCGCGCGGGGCACCGTAGGTGATGCCGTCCTCGACCTGCTTGAAGTCCAGGGCCAGGAAGCACGCGCCGAGAACAATGCCGATCACGCCGAACATGATGCCGAGGCCGCCGCTGCGGAAGCCGAGGCCGTCACCGCCGCCGAAGACGGCGAACAGCGCGTTCACCGCCATCAGCAGGATGAAGCCGAGCGCGGCCGCCATCACGAAGCCGTAGAAGCGCCGCGTGACGCGGATCCAGCGCATCTTGTACGCGATGAGCACGCCGGCGAAGACCGCCATGGTGCCGAGCACCGCCTGCGGGACCGCGCCCGGCGTGACGTACGTGGAGACGGCGCTGGAGATGACCCCGAGGAAGACGCCCTCGAAGGCCGCGTACGCCAGGATCAGCGCGGGCGACGCCTTGCGCTTGAAGGCCTGGATCATCGCGCAGACGAAGGCCACCAGGGCCGCGCCGATGCCGATGCCGTACGACTTGCCGATGTTCGCCGGGTCGACGGGCAGCAGGAGCCAGGCGAGCGTCGCGGTGACGAAGACCGTACCGAGCGTGATGCCCGTGCGGGTGACCACGTCGTCGATCGTCATGGCCCCCGTGCGCGCCGGTGCCTGCGGGGCGCCGAGCTGGACGGCGTCCTGCGCGTAGGGGTTGGTGGCGTAAGGGTTCGTCGCGTACGGGTTGGTTCCAGCGGCGGGGCCCCCGGCCGGCTGCTGCGCGTTGAAGCCCGCGTAGCCGCCGTTGTCGCGGCTGAACCCCCGTCGCGAGAAGACCGGGTTGCTGCTCCTCATCTCACTCCTCCATGGCCGCCGTGCGCGGCCTTGAGACAAGAGTAATGGGGACGCAAAAGAAACACCCTAGTGCTCGGGGAGGATCTTTCGGGCCGGAACGCACAGAACGCCCGCTCAGCAGGCATACGACCCTTTCCGGGGCGCCCCCTATGATCTCCGGGCACCGCACCACCCGCCCCCGCCGGAGAGGCCCGCCGGAGAGGCCCGCCGGAGAGGCCCGCCGACGACCGTGACCGCCGCTCGCGGCGGCCGGTCGCCGACCGACGGGTCGCACCCGCCAACGCCCACCCGGACGTGCGCGTCCGGACCACTGACATCGTGGCGTCCAACGACGAGGACGGCGTCGTCCGCTTCCTTCTGGGCGGGGTCCCGGGCGAAGCCGTGGGACCGCTCCCGGCGGTGCGGACGGTGAGTGCCCGGAGCCGGACTCGAACCGGCACGGCCTAAGGCCAGCGAGGTTTAAGCTCGCCGTGTCTGCATTCCACCACCCGGGCGCGGAACGCGGCTCCGCATGGCACATGAGCCTATCCGGAGGCGTCCCTCGAACAGCGGAACGCTGGCCCGATGTTGTCTTATTTTATTGACGCTTGAGGGTGCGTCAGCGCAGGTGAGGCGCGTGGCGCGGTAGCCGTATCGGACTCGCGGCAGCAAAGAACCGCGCAAAGGAATGACGGAAAGTCGCCGCCCCGCTCCGGCGCGCGGACCACCGGATGACCGACCGAAGACCGGGCGATGACCGGGCGAAGACCGGGCGATGACCGGCGAGGGGCACCGAGGGCCGTCCGCGGGGCGACCGGACCCGGTGGCGGGGTGGTTCTCAGGGGTCGTGTCATACCTCAGGAGGAGGGGCAGGGCCCCCGGTCCGACTCGAGACTGCCCCGGATACGGGCACGCGGACGGACGTCCGGCGGGGTGGCCGGCGCGGACGATGGACGAGTCCTCGATTCGAACCGCCGTTCCCGACAGGAGCACCCTCGTGACCACCACCCCCCTCGCCCACCGCGCCACCACGGTGGCCGCCCGCGCCACGGATCTGTCCAAGGTCTACGGACAGGGTGAGACCCAGGTGGTCGCCCTGGACCGGGTCACCGTGGAGTTCGGACAGGGCGAGTTCACCGCGATCATGGGCCCGTCGGGGTCCGGCAAGTCGACCCTGATGCACTGCGTCGCCGGCCTGGACACCTTCAGCTCCGGCTCGGTCCGCATCGGTGAGACCGAGCTCGGCTCCCTCAAGGACAAGCAGCTCACCCAGCTGCGCCGGGACAAGATCGGCTTCATCTTCCAGGCGTTCAACCTGCTGCCGACGCTGACGGCGGCCGAGAACATCACCCTCCCGATGGACATCGCGGGCCGCAAGCCCGACAAGGAGTGGGTGCGCAAGGTCATCGACATGGTGGGCCTGTCCGCCCGCCTCTCCCACCGCCCCGCGCAGCTCTCCGGCGGCCAGCAGCAGCGCGTGGCGGTCGCCCGCGCGCTGGCCTCCCGCCCCGAGATCATCTTCGGCGACGAGCCCACCGGAAACCTCGACTCGCGCTCCGGCGCCGAGGTGCTGGGCTTCCTGCGCAACTCCGTGCGCGAGCTCGGCCAGACGGTCGTCATGGTCACCCACGACCCGGTGGCCGCCTCGTACGCGGACCGCGTGGTCTTCCTGGCGGACGGCCGCATCGTCGACGAGATGCTCCGCCCGACGGCGGACGGCGTGCTGGACCGCATGAAGGAGTTCGACACCAAGGGCCGCACCAGCTGACCGGCTGACCGGACCGGCCGCCCAGCCACCCAGCCGGCCGACCGGTCGACCAGCCGACCGCCCCGTACGCCCGCACCCACTCCCAGGACCTCACTCATGTTCCGTACCGCCCTGCGCAACGTGCTCGCGCACAAGGCCAGGCTGCTGATGACCGTGCTCGCCGTCATGCTCGGCGTGGCCTTCGTCTCCGGCACCCTGGTCTTCACCGACACCCTCTCCCACGCCTTCCGCAACCAGTCGGCCAGGAGTTACGACGACGTCGCCGTCGCCGTCACCTCGTACGCCGACCAGGACGACGCCAAGCAGGAGCCCGGCCTCTCCCAGCAGACCCTCGACAAGGTCGGGAAGCTGGACGGGGTCGCCTCCGTCACCGGCCGGGTGGACGGCTTCGCCGGCGTCGCCGACCCCGACGGGAAGCTCATCGGCGTCGGCTGGTCCAACAAGGGCTCCAACTTCGCCCCCGGCAAGGACGGCAAGGACGTCGCCTACGACTTCACCGAGGGCTCCGGCCCGGTGAGGGACGACCAGATCGCGCTCGACAAGGACACCGCCGCCAAGGGCGCGTACAAGGTCGGCGACCGGGTGCGGGTGGCCACCAACGGGCCGGTGAAGGAGTACACCCTCGCGGGTGTCTTCACCACCGAGGACGGCGCCGTGAACGCCGGCGGCAGCCTGGTGATGTTCGACACCTCCGTCGCCCAGCAGCTCTACCTGAAGCCGGGCTACTACAAGGAGCTGACGGTCACCGCCGCGCCCGGCGCCGACGACGCGAAGATCCTCGACGCGGTGAAGCCGCTCATCCCCGAGAGCGCCACCGCACAGACGGGTGCCGCGCTCGCGGACGAGCAGGCGGAGATGATCGAGAGGGAGCTGAACAGCCTCAACCAGATGCTGCTGGGCTTCGCCGGCATCGCGCTCTTCGTCGGCGTGTTCCTGATCTCCAACACCTTCACCATGCTGGTCGCGCAGCGCACCAAGGAGCTCGCGCTGATGCGCGCCGTCGGCGCGTCCCGCAAGCAGATCACCCGCTCGGTGCTGGCCGAGGCCGGTCTGGTCGGCCTGGTCGCGTCCGTCGTCGGCTTCGCGCTCGGTGTGGCCCTGGCCGTGGGACTGCGCTCGGGGATGGCGGCGTTCGGCATGAAGATGCCCGACGGGTCGCTCGTCATCGGTACGACGCCGATGCTCGCCTCGCTCGCCGTGGGCGTCCTGATCACCATGTTCGCCGCCTGGCTGCCCGGCCGCCGCGCCGCGAAGATCCCGCCGGTGGCCGCGATGAGCAGCGTCCACGCGGTGGCGACGACGAAGTCCCTGGTGGTGCGCAACTCCATCGGCGCGCTCATCACCGCCGCCGGCGCGGCGCTGATCGTGGCGGGCGCCGCGGCCGGCTCCGACGGCCGGTGGCTGATCGCCGGCGGTGCCTTCCTCGCACTGGTCGGTGTGATCGTGCTCATCCCGCTGCTCGCCCGCCCGGTCATCGCCCTCGTGCGCCCGCTGCTGGTACGCGCCTTCGGCGTCTCCGGCAAGCTCGCCGGGCAGAACGCGGTCCGCAACCCGCGCCGCACCGGCGCCACCGCCTCCGCGCTGGCCATCGGCCTCACCCTGGTCACCGGCCTGTCGGTGCTGGGCGTCACGGTCGGCACGGCGCTGGACAAGATGACCACGGACCAGATCAAGGCCGACTACATGGTCGCCATGGCCAGCGGCGGCGCCCTCGACGAGTCCGCGCTGAGCGCACTGCAGAAGGCCCCGGGCGTCAAGGCCGTCTCGCCGCAGCAGGCCACGTCCTTCGACATCGGGGACGACTGGATCTCCGCGTCGGCCGTCACGCCCGGTGACATCGAGCAAGTGCTGAAGGTCGAGGTGGTGGACGGTTCGCTGGCCTCCCTCGGCGAGGGGCGGATCGCGGTCGCCGAGAAGACCGCCGCCAAGCGGAACTGGAAGGTCGGTGACACCCTGCCGGTCACCTTCGCCGACGAGAAGAAGGGCGAGCTGACCGTGGGCGCCCTCTTCAAGGACACCGAGTTCCTGTCGCCGGCGCTGGTGGCCACCGAGGTCGTCGCGCCGCACGAGAACAAGCCGTTCATGCCGCAGATCTTCGTGACGATGGACGGCGGTGACACCGCGGCGAACGAGAAGGCCCTGGTCGACGCGCTGGGCAACAACCCGGCGATCAACGTCATGGACAAGCAGGACATCCGCGACCAGTTCGGCGGCATGATCAACATGATGCTGAACATCATGTACGGCCTGCTGGCGATGGCGCTGATCATCGCGGTGCTCGGCGTCGTCAACACCCTGGCCATGTCGGTCTTCGAGCGGCAGCAGGAGATCGGCATGCTGCGGGCGATCGGCCTGGACCGGCGTCGGGTGAAGCGGATGGTGCGGCTGGAGGCCGTGGTCATCTCGGTCTTCGGCGCGGTGGTCGGCATCGGGCTCGGCACGTTCCTGGGCTGGGCGATCGGCCAGTCCATCAAGCCCGGACTGCCCGGCTACGCCCTGGTCATCCCGTGGGACCGGATCGGGATCTTCCTGGTCCTGGCCGCGCTGGTCGGCGTCCTCGCCGCGATGTGGCCGGCGCGCAGCGCCGCGAAGTTGAACATGCTGAACGCCATCAAGGCCGAGTAACTCCGCCGGTGATGTGCCGAAGGGCCGGGTCCTCCCGTGGTGCGGGGGCCCGGCCCTCGGCGTGTCAGCGGTCGCCGCCCCCGGTCCACCGTCTGGGCCGCAGCGGCATCCCCGACGCCCCGCTCTCGGGCGTCTTCACCGCCAGGACCTGGTTGACGCCGATGCGGTTGCGCTCGAAGGAGACGGCGGACGCGGCCATGTAGAGGCGCCAGACCCGCGCGCGGCCGGGGGAGGTCAGGCGCTGCGCCCGGGCCCAGTCGGCCTCCAGGTTGGCCACCCACTGGCGCAGGGTGAGGGCGTAGTGATCGCGGAGGGCCTCGATGTCGCGGACCTCGAACCCGGCCTCCTCCAGGGTGGCGGTGGTGCGGCCGATGGGTGCGAGCTCCCCGTCGGGGAAGACGTACGCGTCGATGAACTCGTCCACGTGGTACGCGGTCTCGTCCGGCTCGGGGCGCCGCGAGATCTGGTGGTTGAGGAGCCGGCCGCCCGGCTTGAGCAGGGCGTACAGGGCGTCGGCGTACTCGCGGTAACGGACGGCGCCGACGTGTTCGGCCATCCCGATGGAGGAAATCGCGTCGTACGGCCCGTCCCTGACGTCCCGGTAGTCCTGGACGCGGATCTCGATCCGGTCGGTGAGGCCCTCCTCGGCGATGCGCTTGCGCGCGAAGGCGGCCTGTTCGGTGGAGAGGGTGACGCCGACGACTCTGGCGCCGTACTCGCGGGCCGCGTGGATGGCCATGGAGCCCCAGCCGCAGCCCACGTCGAGCAGCCGGTCGCCCTCCTTCAGGCCGAGCTTGCGGCAGATCAGGTCGAGCTTGTCGCGCTGGGCGTCCTCCAGGGTGCCGCCTTCCGTCCAGTACGCGCAGGAGTAGACCATCGACGGGCCGAGGACGAGCTCGTAGAAGTCGTTGCCGACGTCGTAGTGGTGGCTGATGGCCTCCTTGTCGCGGCGCTTGGTGTGCAGCGGCCCGGTCCGCCGCCGGACCTCCTCGGCGGGTGGCGCGGGCGGCAGCCAGGCGCCGGCTATCTTCACCAGCCCGCGGACCGCCGCCCGTACCTGCGGGTCGCGCAGGGCGTGGACGGGGTCCTTCGCGTCGGCGCCGCGCTCCCAGATGAAGCCGGCGAGCCGGTCGAGGGCCTCGTACAGATCGCCGTCGACGTCGAGCTCACCGGCCACCCACGCCCGCGCCAGGCCCATCTCCCCCGGCTTCCACAGCATCCGCCGCAGGGCCCGGCGGCTGCGGATGACGAGCACGGGGACGTCGCCCGGAGGCCCCGCCTCACTCCCGTCCCAGGCCCGGATCCGGACCGGCAGGGGGACTCCCAGCAGGTCCTCGGCGAGAGTGGTGAGCCGCGACGCGGCGTCGGCCATGGTGCACACCTCCGTGACGTTCGATCCCAGAAATGCTCGTCACCACGTAAACACCGACAGCGACGGGTGACAGTCCCGGAACGACGCAATGGAAGGGCAAAGAAGCGCCAGGGCCGGCGCGCGGGCAACGCGAAGGGGCCGCCCGCACCACGGATGGCGGGCGGCCCCTCGGGAGCCGGACTTACGGCCGGTCCGGCTCAGCGCTGAGCGTGCGTCAGGAGGCCTTGGCCTTCTGCGGCGGCGTCGCGGAGGAGGACGACGCCTGCGGCGCCGGCTTGGCCGCCTCGTAGAACTCCTCGCGCGGCGACTCGATGGCGCCGAGCGAGACGACCTCGCGCTTGAGGAACATCGCGAGCGTCCAGTCCGCGAAGACGCGGATCTTGCGGTTCCAGGTCGGCATGGCCATGCCGTGGTAGCCGCGGTGCATGTACCAGGCGAGACGGCCCTTGAGGCGGATCTTCATCTTGCCCATGACGATCATCGCGACGCCCTTGTGCAGGCCGAGACCGGCGACCGCACCCTTGTTGGCGTGGCTGTACTCCTTCTGCGGGAAGCCCCGCATGCCGGAGATCACGTTGTCGCCGAGGACCCGGGCCTGGCGCAGCGCGTGCTGGGCGTTCGGCGGGCACCAGGCGTTCTCGTTGCCCGCCTTGCGGCCGACGAGGTCCGGGACCTGGGCGTTGTCGCCCGCGGCCCAGATGTAGTCGGTGCCCTTGACCTGCAGGGTGACGTCGGTGTCGACGTGGCCGCGCGGGCCCAGGGGCAGGCCGTAGCGGGAGAGGACCGGGTTCGGCTTCACACCGGCGGTCCAGACGATGGTGTTGGAGTCGACCTCCAGGCCGTTCTTCAGCACCACGTGGCCGTCGACGCAGGAGTCCATGGAGGTGTTGAGGTAGATCTCCACCCCACGGCTCTCCAGGTGCTCCTTGCCGTACTGGCCGAGCTTCGGGCCGACCTCGGGGAGGATCTTGTCGGCGGCGTCCACCAGGATGAAGCGCATGTCCTCGCGCTTCACGTTCTTGTAGTACTTCGCGGCGTCGCGCGCCAGGTCCTCGACCTCGCCGATGGTCTCCGCGCCGGCGAAGCCGCCGCCCACGAAGACGAAGGTCAGCGCCTTGCGGCGAACCTCCTCATCGGTCGTCGAGTCGGCCTTGTCGAGCTGCTCGAGGACGTGGTTGCGCAGGCCGATGGCCTCCTCGATGCCCTTCATGCCGATGCCCTGCTCGGCGAGGCCGGGGATCGGGAAGGTGCGGGAGACCGCGCCGAGCGCGATGACCAGGTAGTCGAACGGCAGCTCGTACGCCTCGCCGACGAGCGGCGAGACCGTGGCGACCTTGCGGTCCTGGTCGATGCTGGTGACCCGGCCGGTGAGTACCTCGGCCTTGGGCAGCACGCGTCGCAGCGGGACGACGACGTGCCGCGGCGAGATGCTGCCGGCGGCGGCTTCGGGCAGGAAGGGCTGGTAGGTCATGTACGACCGGGGGTCGACGACCGTGACGGTCGCCTCGCCGTAGCGCATCTTCTTGAGAATGCGCCGAGCTGCGTACAGGCCTACGTACCCACCGCCTACTACGAGGATCCTGGGACGCTCCGTGGTGCTCATGCCATCGAGTATCCACCCGCTGGAGGGGGGTCGCTCGTGCGCCCCTTCACAAGCTTCCGGGGGACCTCTGCTACACTCCGCCGCCCACGTGACCGAGGTCATGGCGCCGCAGGGGAACCGCGGTGTAACGGAAGACGTTGTTCACCCCCGTTGAACTGGGACAGAGAGCACCTTGCAACGGTGGACCGCACCGGAGTTCACGCCTGCGAAACATAGGTGAGGTGCCCCTCACGAGGACGGGAAAGGGCCCCGAAGGGGCCCTTGGAGGCCCCGAAACGCCTCCGCGACCCCCCTCAGGGCCCTTTTCCTTGTGAAGAACTTCACGAACTTTCCCGACGGGCCGTCCGGCGACCCTTCCGGCCGGCCGTCCGGCGGTCCCGCGTCAGACCAGCGAGAGGGCGATTCCGTCCAGAATGTCGTGTTCGGAGACCACGACCTCCCGCGCCCCGATCCGGTCCATCACGGCCAGCAGCACCAGCGCCCCGGCGGCGATGACGTCCACCCGGCCCGGGTGCATCACCGGGATCGCGGAACGCTCGTCGTGGGTGGAGGCGACCAGCCGCCCGGTGACCTCCGCGACCTGCTCGTAGGAGATCCGGGAGCGGTGGATCGCCACCGAGTCGTACTCCTTCAGGCCGAGCGCGATCGCCGCCACCGTGGTGACCGATCCGGCCAGCCCGACCAGCGTCCCCGCCCCACGCAGCGGAACGGTCTCCTCCGCGAGGTCGAGGGCCGCCTCGACGTCCGCCCGGATCGCCGCGACCTCCGCCTCCGAGGGCGGGTCGCTGCGCACATGACGCTCGGTCAGCCGTACGCAGCCGATGTCCACGGAGCGGGCCGCGCGCGCGTGCTCGGTGCCGACGACGAACTCGGTGGAGCCGCCGCCGATGTCCACCACCAGGTACTCCTCCCCGGTGCCGGGCAGTTCCTTGGTGGCCCCGGTGAAGGAGAACTCCGCCTCCTGGTCGCCGCTGACGACCTCGGGCTCCACGCCCAGGATCTCCCGCACGCCCCGCACGAAGTCGTCCCGGTTCTCGGCGTCGCGCGAGGCCGAGGTGGCCACGAAACGCAGCCTCTCGGCGCCGTACTCCTCGATGACGCCGGCGTACTCGCGGCAGGCGGCGAAGGTCCGCTCCAGCGCCTCGGGGGCGAGCCGGCCGGTCCGGTCGACGCCCTGGCCGAGGCGGACGATCGTCATCCGCCGGTCCAGGTCGGTGACCTGACCGGTGGTCGGGTCGACGTCGGCGACGAGCAGGCGGATGGAGTTCGTACCGCAGTCGATGGCGGCGACCCGGGTCGTCACTGCGCGTCCTCCCGGTGGGCGCCGACGCACGGGCCCTTGGCCCACCACTCCGGCAGCATCGCCAGCGCCTCGTCGCCCAGCGGGTTCACGCCCGGGCCGGCCACCAGCGAGTGCGCGACGAGCACGTGCAGGCACTTCACGCGGTCCGGCATGCCGCCCGCGCTCGGGAAGCCCTCCAGGACCTCGATGGCGTCCCGGCGCGCGATGTAGTCCTCGTGCGCGGCCCGGTAGGCGGCCGCCAGCTCCGGGTCGGACTGCAGCCGGTCGGTCATCTCCTTCATGACGCCGTTCGCCTCCAGCGTGCCGATCGCGGAGTTCGCGCGCGGACAGGTGAGGTAGTACGTCGTCGGGAACGGCGTGCCGTCCGGCAGCCGGGGCGCGGTCTCCACCACGTCGGGGTTGCCGCACGGGCAGCGGTGCGCGATGGCGCGCAGGCCGCGCGGCGGGCGGCCGAGCTGTTCCTCGAACGCCGCGACGTCCGCCTCGGTGGGTTCGGTGCGTTCGGTCTGCGGAGGGGGCGTTTCCATGCCTGCCTTGGGTTCTACTTGCGGTCGGTGCGAGCGGCGCGGTCCGTGCCGTCGGTGCGGTCGGCGGAGTCCACGCCGTCCCAGAGGTTGGAGTACCAGGCGCGGTCGGCCGCGCCCTGGTCGGTGCGGCGCTGGCGCACCGCGTCGGGGTCGATGACCGTGTAACCGGTCTCCCCGGGGCGTACGTAGTGCAGGTGTGCGCGGGCGAGGCGCCTGATGTAGGCGTCGTCCTGGAGCCGCGCCTTCTCGTCGCGCAGCCGCTCGACGCGCTCGGCCGCCTCGGCCGCCAGCCGCTCCTGCTCGGCGATCTCGCTCTGCTGGGAGACCCACTGGCGCATCGGGTACGCCAGGGCCACCACCATCGAGCAGACCACGAGCGCGAGGAAGGCCGCGCGGCCGGTGAGCCGGGAGCGGCGGTCCTGACGGCGCGTCTGGGAGCGGTACACGCGGGCGGCGGTCTGCTCCGTGAGCAGCCGCAGCCTGGTCGCGGTCGAGAACCGGTCCCGGGCCATCCTCGCTCCTCCCCTGCACCCCGTTACGTACGTACGTCCCCGGACACGGTACGGGACCGTGGCCGGGGACGTACGTAACCGGGCTACTGAGGGCCTCTCGGCCTTACTCGCCCGAGAAGCGGAAGCGCGGGAAGGCGCTGCGGCCGGCGTACACCGCCGCGTCGTCGAGGATCTCCTCGATGCGCAGCAGCTGGTTGTACTTGGCGACGCGCTCGGAGCGGGCCGGGGCGCCGGTCTTGATCTGGCCGCAGTTGGTGGCGACGGCCAGGTCGGCGATGGTGACGTCCTCGGTCTCGCCGGAGCGGTGGGACATCATGCACTTGAAGCCGTTGCGCTGGGCCAGCTCGACGGCGTCGAGGGTCTCGGTCAGCGAGCCGATCTGGTTGACCTTGACGAGCAGCGCGTTGGCCGCGCCCTCCTCGATGCCGCGGGCCAGGCGCTCCGGGTTGGTGACGAACAGGTCGTCGCCGACCAGCTGCACCTTGGCGCCCAGCTTCTCGGTGATGGTCTTCCAGCCGTCCCAGTCGTCCTCGAACAGCGGGTCCTCGATGGAGACCAGCGGGTACGCCTCGACGAGCTCGGCGTAGTAGTCGGTCATCTCGGCGGCCGAGCGGGACTTGCCCTCGAACTCGTACGCGCCGTCCTTGTAGAACTCGGACGCGGCGACGTCGAGCGCCAGCGCGATGTCCTTGCCCGGGGTGTAGCCGGCCTGCTTGATGGCCTCGAGGATGAGGTCGAGGGCGGCACGGTTGGAGTCCAGGTTCGGGGCGAAGCCGCCCTCGTCGCCCAGGCCCGTGGAGAGGCCCTTGTCCTTCAGGACCTTCTTCAGGGTGTGGTAGACCTCGGCGCCCCAGCGCAGGGCCTCGGAGAAGGACTCCGCGCCGATCGGGGCGATCATGAACTCCTGGATGTCCACGTTGGAGTCGGCGTGCGAGCCGCCGTTCAGGATGTTCATCATCGGAACGGGCAGCAGGTGCGCGTTCGGGCCGCCCAGGTAGCGGAAGAGCGGCAGGTCGGACGCCTCGGAGGCGGCGTGCGCGACGGCGAGGGAGACGCCGAGGATGGCGTTGGCGCCGAGCGAGGACTTGTCCGGCGTGGCGTCCAGGTCGAACATCGCCTGGTCGATCAGCCGCTGCTCCGTGGCGTCGTAGCCGACGAGCTCCGGGCCGATCTGCTCGATGACGGCGAGGACGGCCTTCTCGACACCCTTGCCGAGGTAGCGGTCCTTGTCCCCGTCGCGGAGCTCGAGGGCCTCGAACGCACCGGTGGAGGCACCGGACGGAACGGCAGCACGGCCGGTGCTGCCGTCGTCGAGGCCGACCTCGACCTCGACCGTGGGGTTGCCTCGGGAGTCCAGGATTTCCCGGGCTACGACGACGTCGATGGACGGCACGAGCATCTCCTTCTGGGATGTGACGCTAATGGTGACGCGAGCGGTGCAGGGTGCAGGGTCTCTTTGGCCTTGCGCCGTGCGACAAGAGCCTAACCGGCCGGGGGGCCGGGGCCAGCCGACGCCCGTCTCGTGGGACGAAAAACGACCCGAGGGACCCGATAGCGGGGCAAAACCGCGCAAGGTTTACCTGCGGGTAACCGCGAAGGCCCCGGCCCGCCGCGTCAGCGGTCGGGCCGGGGCCATACGGGGGTCAGCTCAGGTGGAGCTGCTGGCCCACGTAGATGAGGTCGGCGTCGTCGACGATGTCCTTGTTCAGCTCGAAGAGCTTCTCCCAGCCGCCCGCGACCTTCTTCTCGGCGGCGATGGTGCTGAGCGTGTCCCCGGCCTTGACCTCGTACTCGCCGTCGCCCTTCTCGACCTTCTTGCCGGTCGGGGTGGTGACGGTCTTCGACTCGGCCTTCGGCGCGGACTCGGCGGCCTTCGGCGCCTTGGGGGCGGCCTTCGGCGCGGTGCGCTGCTCGCTGCGGGTGGTGGGCTGCTCGGCCGTGCGCTCGGCGGCGCCGCCGTTGTACGCGGCGTTGGACAGGCCCACGCCGCACACCGGCCACGCGCCCTTGCCCTGGCCGGCCAGGACCTTCTCGGCGATCTCGATCTGCTGGGCCTTGCTGGCCTGGTCGGCGGTGGAGGCGTACGCGGTGCCGCCGTACGCGGCCCAGGTGGAGGCCGAGAACTGCAGGCCGCCGTAGTAGCCGTTGCCGGTGTTGATGGACCAGTTGCCGCCGGACTCGCACTGGGCGACCTTGTCCCACTCGGCGGAGGTGGCGGCCGAGGCGGAGGTGGCACCCATCAGCGGGGCGGCCACGGCGACGCCGGTGATGCCGGCGAACGCGGCGAAACGGACCGCCTTGGACGGGCGACGGTGCTTGGCCTTGCCGGAAACCTTGCTGGAAAACAGCATGGAGCATCTCCTCACCGACGCCTGCGAGGTGAGCTGTCGGGTTAGGGCTGATGAGCTGCCCCGCCGCGCTTTCGCGCGGCCTCACCCCAAGCCGGCTCACGGACCGTCATTCGACGGCCGGGGGCCGGCACCTACCTTGGGTCCCCCGCTCCTGCCTTCGGCGCATGACGCGACGACTGTTCCCTCGCGTCCGGCGGCAGGATTCGGCGTACCGGTCGGAGGGGCCCGCGGTGGCGAGCGATAAAGACCGTAAACACAGAGCCCGGCGAAGTTCAAAGACGGACATCCGGGTCAATCCGCCCCTACTGCCTTGCGCTTGACGGACGTTTGCGCAGGTGAGGGGCGGAACGGACACATCGTGCGTTCGTGAGGCGCCAGTTGGCATAAAGAGACTCATGTCTCACTGGCGCAGAACCGGACATAGGGGCACCAATAGCCCCTGCCTGACCCGGGTCAACTAGGGCTTGTCGGGCGCCAGATCGAGGCTCTGGCCGGGGAGGATGAGGTCCGGATCCTCGCCCACGGTCTGGCGGTTGGCGTCGTAGAGGGCGGTCCAGCCGCCTTCGAGGTCCTTCTCCGCGGCGATGGCGGAGAGGCTGTCGCCGGGGCGGACGGTGTACGCGCCCGGCTGGGCGTCCGCCAGGTCGCGTGCCGCACCGTCACCCCGCGAGGCGTGGCCGTCCGTTTCGCGCCCGCTGACCGAATTGTCGGCGCCGGTGGTGGTGCCACCTTCCGGTGCGGCCGGGTCCGTGGCCGCCGGGTCCGTCGCCGCCGGGGGCTCCGCGGGGTCGGGCGCGCCGCGGTGCTTTCCGGTGCCGGGGGCCGGCGGGGCGGCCGGGGCGGCCGCGTCCGGGGCGGCGTCCGGCGTGGTGGGGGTGGTGGGCTCGGCGGGCTCGGTCGGCAGGAGGCTCTCGACCGGGTCGGCCGGAGCCACGGGCTCCGTGGGCTCCACCGGCTGCGTGGCGTCGGCCCCGGCCGGGGCGGGCGTCTCGGGAGCGGCGTCCGGCGTGGCCTCGGGCGTCGCGGCGTCGGTGGACGCGTCGGGCTTGGCGCCCTTCGCCGGCGCGGCGGCGGTGCCGCCCAGGCCGACGATGGGGGCGCAGGTCTCCCAGGTCTTCACGCCCGTCGCGGCGTAGACCTGCTCCGCCACGGCTATCTGCTGGGCGCGGCTGGCGAGGTCGGGGCGCAGGGCGTACTGCTTGCCGCCGTACGCGTCCCACGTCTCCTGCGAGAGCTGGAGTCCGCCGTAGAAGCCGTTGCCCATGTCGGCGCTCCACGCGCCGCCGGACTCGCACTCGGCGACCCGGTCCCACGTGTGGGCGTCGACGGCCGACGCGGAGCCGGCGCCGAGCAGCGGAAGGGCGATGGCGGATCCGGTCACCCCTGCCGCGACAACGATGGCGGGGGCCTGACGGGGTCGACGGTGCCTGCCGTTCCCGGAGCGCATGCGGTGTGCCTTTCGCGTGACTGCTGAGGTGACGGTGAACGTAGCGGCATTCGAACGCTAGTCACAAGTCGATGCAGCGGAGATTACGCGAAGATCACATTACTGACGGATCGTCATGTCGTCGTCACGTCTGAGGGCTCCGCAAAGGGGGTGAACTCGACCGGGAGCGTGCGCAGTCCACGCATAATGAGCCCTCCGCGCCACCGCAAATCGGCAGGATCCACCGCGAGTCGGAGGTCCGGCAGCCGGGTCAGCAGCGTCGCCAGCGCGGTCTGCCCTTCGAGGCGGGCGAGCGGCGCGCCGAGGCAGTAGTGGATGCCGTGCCCGTACCCGAGGTGCTGGTTGTCACGCCGCGCCAGGTCCAGCGTGTCGGGCTCCGCGAACCGCTCCGGGTCCCGGTCGGCGGCCGCGAGCACCACCAGCACCGGGTCACCCGCCGCGATGCGCTCCCCGCCGATGGTCAGCGGCTCCGTCGCGAACCGCCACGTGGCGAGCTCCACGGGCCCGTCGTACCGCAGCAGCTCCTCGACCCCGGTCTCCAGCAGCCCGTGCTCGCCCGCGGCGAGGGACTCCTGCAGCCGGGCGCGCTGGCCCGGGTTGCGCAGCAGGGCGTACACGCCGTTGCCGATGAGGTTGACCGTGGTCTCGAACCCGGCGAAGAGGAGGATGAACGCCATCGCCGCGGCCTCGTTCTCGGTGAGGTGCTCGCCGTGGTCGCTCGCCCGGATGAGCCCCGAGATCAGGTCTTCTCCGAGGTCCTCGCGCTTGCGGTGGATCAGCTCGGCGAGGTAGCCCCGCATCTTCTTCACCGACCGCGCGACCCCGCCGCGCGGCCCGCCGCCGTGCCGGATCATCATCCCGGCCCAGTCCCGGAAGTCGTCCTGGTCCTCGGGCGGGACGCCCAGCATGTCGCAAATCGCGTAAATGGGAAGCGGGAACGCGAACTCGTGGATGAGGTCCGCGCTCCCTTTTGTAGCGAAGTTGTCGATCAACCGGTCCGTCAGCTCCTGCACCCGCGGCGCGAACTCCGCCACCCGCCGCGGCGTGAACGCCTTCGACACCAGGCGCCGGAGCCGGGTGTGGTCCGGCGGGTCGATGTTCAGCAGGTGCGTCATCAGCTCCGCCTTGCGCTCCCCCGGAATGCCGGTCTTGCCCTTGGCGTGCGCGGGCTCGTCGTGATGCGCCGGATTCTTGCTGAGCCGCTGGTCGGCGAGCGCCTGCCGCGCATCCGCGTACCGGGTGACCAGCCACGCCTCGACCCCGCTCGGCAACTTGGTGCGGTGCACGGGGGCGTGCTCGCGGAGCCAGGCGTACGCGGGGTAGGGGTCGGTGGCGAACTCCCAGGTGAAGAGCTCGGGGGCGGCGTTTCGGTGGTTCGAGGCGTTCACCCCTCGACGGTATCCGCCTTGGCTTCCACCTTGGCGAAGAGCGCTTCCCGGGCACCGGGCTGCGACTTGTCGGTGCGCTTGTACATCCACCGCTGTTCCTCGGCGGTCCACGAGGGCGTCTCGCTCCTTCCGGTGGCGCCTCTGCCGAAGGAAGCCTCGCTGTACAGGTGCGCCGCCTCGGCGTCATGGGCCAGGGCCGCCTTGCCCAACCAGTGCTTCGCCCGGCCCCACAGCAGCTTCCCCAGCAAGGTCGCCGCCTCCACGTCCCCCGCCCCTGCGGCGGTCTCCAGGTACGGCTCCGCCTCCCGGGTCTCGCCGCGATCGGCGAGCAACCGGCCCAGCTCGCGACAGGCGCCCGCGTGGCCCGACTCAGCGGCCTTCCGGAACCACGCCTCGTCGTCGGTAAGCCGCGCGAAGCGGTACATCGCCTCCGTGTCCCCGGCTTTCGCCTCCGCCCGGTAGTACTCGCGCGCGACCGGTGTCACGGCCTCGGGATCGTACGCGAGGGCGGCCTCCACGATCCTGTACGGCACTGGCCACAGGTCGTCCTCGCCCAGCGCGTCCGCGACCAGGGAGCCGTAAGGGCGCCAGCCGCCACCCACCTCGACCAGCAAGCCCGCGATGCCGAGCCGGGTCCGGGCTGCCCAGGCGAGGGCGTCCTCAAAGGACTCGCCCGAGACTGCATCCGAGTCGTACAGCTCGTGCGTCTCGCGCAGCAGCTCCACCGGTAGCGGCTCGCTGATCCCGCACCGGGCCAAGTCGATGGCCGCCCTGACCAGCCAGTAGCCACGTGGGTGGTTGGCCGGGCGGCGAGCCCGCTGCCATTCGGCCCACAGCTCCGGGCCGATGCCCAAGTACTGCGTCACGCCGGTCCGGCCGCGCCACTCCGACGCGCCCCAGTAGTGCAGATCGGCGCTCTCTTCGAGCCGCCCGAGCTCCGCCTCGCTCCACTCCAGGCCCAGCTCCACCGTCCGCCCCCGGCTCAGCACCCGCGCGTGTGCCGACGCACCGAAGCGGTGCTCGTCGTACGCCTCGTCCGACATCGTCGCGAGCACCGGCACACCCTGGCTGGTCAGCCGGGCCAGCAGCCCCGGGTCCAGGCCGCGTTCGTGGAGGTGGCCCTCCAGGTCGTCGAGCCACAGCACCCACGGGCCGCCGTCGTGCCGGGCCAGGGGCCGCAGGTCGGCGCCCCGCGGGGGCACGCACACCTGGTGATCCGGCAGCGCGCGGACCATCGCCGCCCACGCGGTCGTGGTCTTGCCGGACAGCGGCTCGCCGGTGACGACGACCAGCCCGCCCAGCTCCGCCAGTTCGGCGTCGCGGTCCCGGCGGACGTACGGGCCGTCATAGTGGCGGCCGCCCAGCGCCACCGGGTCCGTCTCGCGGACCCGCAGCCAGAGGAAAGGATCGGGCGGCGAGGCCGCACCCACGTGGACGGCGCCGATCGAGCCGGCCTGCACGATGCCCGCAGCCATGCCGCCGGACACCTGATTGCGCACGGCGGCGACCTCGGCCGCCCGCGTCTCCTCGTCCATGGCCCCCGCCCTGTTCGTCCTTCAGGGACACGCTACTGAGCCGCGTGCCCCTCCGCCGCGCGGATCGCGTCCCGGTACGCCCGCCCCGCCGCCCGCAGCGCCGCCTCCGGGTCGACGCCGTCGGCCTCGGCGCGGACCGCGAGGGCGAGGAGCTCGTAACCGATGCCCTCGCCCGACGGCAGCGGCACGTCGAGTCCGGCGTTGCGCACGCGGCTCGCGAGCTTGGCGACGAGGGCGAGGCCCGGCTGGCCCAGCGGGACGCCGTCGGTCACCGACTCGCGCTGCTTCTCGATCGCCTTCGTACGGAGCCAGTGCTCCTTGACCTCCTCCGGCGTCTCGGCGCGCTCCTCGCCGAAGACGTGGGGGTGGCGGTGGATGAGCTTGTCGACGATGGTGCCGGCGACGTCGTCGATCGAGAACGGCTCCTCGTCGTGCTCCTGCGCGATGCGGGCGTGGAAGACGACCTGGAGGAGTACGTCGCCGAGCTCCTCGCGCAGCTCGTCGCGGTCGCCGTCCTCGATGGCCTCGACGAGTTCGTACGCCTCCTCGATGCCGTACTTGGCGAGGCCCTCGTGGGTCTGCCGCGACGACCAGGGGCATTCGCGCCGGATGCGGTCCATGACCTCGACCAGGTCCAGCAGCCGGGCGCCCGGCAGGTCGTACGAGCCGGGGAGCAGCTCCAAGTCGGGCATGGCCACGCGGCCGGAGCCGGCCATGCGGGCCAGCCCGTCCGTGAGGGCGCTGTCGCCCTCGCCGGACGGGACGACCACGACGGTGCGGCCGCCGGCGCAGGCGTCGACGAGCTCCTGCGCGGTGGGCGCGGTGATCTCCACGGCGACGCCCGCCTCGCGGAGGTACGGCAGCTGCGGGTGGCCGGCGTCGGCGCACAGCACCCGGTCGGCGGCGTGCAGCGTCTGCCACGCGGGCCAGGACAGCAGCCCGGGCGCGACGCGGTGGCTGGCGGTGAGCAGGACGATACGGCCGGGGGTGTCAGCGTTCACCCCACGAACCTACATCTGCTGCTGGGCGCCCAGCTCCCGGATCCAGGGGGCCCGGTACTCGCCCAGTTGGATCTTGTCGTTGTCCCACGTGCCGTAGCGGGGGTTCACCTCGATGTCGAGCGCCTTGGAGGCGGCGGCGAAGACCTCGGTGAGCTTCTTCTGCCCCTCGGGCGTATTCGTGGCCCCGAGCTTCTCGGCGATCTTGTTCATGAGGACGTTGCGGCGGACGACGGCGTCGATCTCGTCGGGCGCCACGCCCTGCTGCTGGAGCAGCATCGCGGCCAGCTGCTCCTCGCCGCCGGTCTGCCGGGCCGCCGAGCGCCGGGTCTCCTGGATCTCCTTGCGGCTGGCGGTGATGCCGTGGTCGGCGGCGACCTTCTCCACGACCCGGTCGAAGATCATGCCGTTGAGCTTCTCGCGGTTGAGGTCCCCGGTCGCCTTCACCAGCTCCGCGGCCTGCGGCGACGCCTCCTGCGCACTGCGCACGTCCTTGACCTGTGCCTGGAGGGCGGCCACCTCGATCCGCTGCCCGTCGATGACGGCCGCGGCCCCTGGATGCGCCTGGCTCCCGCACCCCGCCAGCAGGGGCCCGGCCACGAGGAACGCGGCGGAGACGGAGAGCGCGGTGCGACGGCGTCGATGCAGGCGGTGCAAAGGAGCCTCCCGGCGTGGGTCGTGCGTCAGTAGGAACGACCTTGCGGTGATCGATGGTAGGCAGTGGACGTGGCCTGGGCCACTACTTCGGCAGCAATGCCGCGGCTGATTCGGTCGTCGCCGGCTCTTCCGGCCGCTTCGGTCAACGATTCACCGGCCCACCGGTCGCGCCGAAGGGATATGCGCGGGAACGGGCGCGGCCCGGCCGGAATCCCCGGCGGGCCGGTGGGGCACACGGCGCGGGTCGACCGGACGGACCGGACCGGCGGCGACCACGTGGCACCGCCCGGCCCGGATGTCACCGACTGCGCACGCTACTTGCAGAACTTGTCCGCGGCGAGCTTCGCGCCCGCCTTGTAGCCCTTCTCGTAGTTCGGGTCCAGGGCCGTGATGTTCTTCGGAGGCTTGGCGTTGCAGTTCTTCTTGATGGCGTTGAAGCCGTCGGTGTGCCCCTTGCGGTACTGCTCCTTCGCCTTCTTGTCTTCCTTCTTCTTCTTGTCGTTCTTCTTCTTGTCCTCCTTCTTCTTGTCCTCCTTCTTCTCGTCCGGCACGTTGGCCTTCGGGCACGTCACCTTGGCGAATTTGGACGTCACGGTGTAGGTGTCGTTGGGCAGTCCGGTGAACTCGAACCCGCCACCCGGCAGCGTGGTGGTGGTGCCCACCACGGCACCCTTGGAGTTGGTGGCCGTCACCTTCTCGTTGTCCGGGAAGCCGCTCCCCGAGACGCCGAACGTCTTGCCCGCTCCCTTGGTCACCTGGCAGGTGATGGCCGGTGCCGCGGACGCCTCCGCGGCCAGGGCGCCGACGCCCACGCTTCCGGTGAGGAAGCATGCCGCTGTCGCCACCGAGATGATCCTTCTCTTCATCGCTTGTCTCCCATCGCGCGCACGCAGCCGGGACTACCGGCATGTGGCCTTGGAGCATGTGTCTGCTGATGTGAGACGGCCGGAGGGGGTGCGGGCCGGCCGGGCTCGGCCCGGTCCCGTCGCCCGCGGCCGTGAAGCACCGCGCTTCGGGTGCGGCACCGCCCTCTGGCCGCGTCGCCGGGCGACTGCGCCGGTGCGCGGCCCACTGATGTGCACGAGGGTTACCGGTGCGAGTTGTCCTCTTCAGGATCTCGCTCATACCTCGCCATGTCGAGCGCAGGGCACGGCCTCGGCTCGCTCCGCCGGAGGGGCGCTCGGCGGCTCGGGCCGCAGCATGATCGTCCGCGAGACGACGAAGGTGATCGGGATCGCCGCCGCCGCGGCCAGGAGCGGGGCGTAGCGGCTGGAGAGGCCTGCCACGTCGACCAGGAGCCACACGCCGCTCGTCGTGATGACGAAGTTGGCGGCGTTGGTGAGCGGGAACAGCAGGAACTTCCGCCAGGTCGGCCGGGTGCGGTAGGTGAAGTGGCTGTTCAGGAAGAAGGAGCCGGTCATGGAGAGGAGGAACGCGACGACGTGCGCGGCCACGTAGGGCAGGCTCAGGGACAGGAACAGCAGGTAGAAGCCGTAGTACGTGGCGGTGTTCACCACGCCCACGAGCGCGAACCTGACGATCTGGCCCCGGACCTTGCCCTGGACCCGGCCCCGACTCTGGCCCTGGACGGTCATCGGCGTACGAGCTCCCCTGAACGGTCACGCCGGGGTGGCGGCGCGGTGGTGTTCGACGCCTTCACCAGGAAGTGCGGGCGGCGCTTCACCTCGTAATAGATACGCCCCACATACTCCCCGACGACCCCGAGCATCACCATCTGGACCCCCGCGAGCGCCGTCACCGTGACCAGCAGGGTGACGTAACCGGGGGTGTCGACGCCCTTCACCAGGGCCGCGCCGACGATCCAGGCGGCGTACGCGGCGGCGAGGGAGACCAGCAGCAGGCCGAGGTGGAGGGCGGCGCGCAGCGGGCGGTCGTTGAAGGACAGCAGACCGTCGAGGCCGTAGTTGAGGAGCCGGCGGAAGGTCCACTTCGAGCGGCCCCGCTCGCGGGCCGCGTTCTCGTACGCGAGGGTCGTCGTGGCGAAGCCGACCCAGGCGAAGAGGCCCTTGGAGAAGCGGTTGTACTCGGTGAGCTCCAGGACCGCGTCGACGGTGCGCCGCGACAGGAGGCGGAAGTCTCCCACGCCGTCGACGAGCTCGACGTCGACGAGACGGTTGACCAGCCGGTAGTAGGCGCGGGCGGCCAGGGTGCGGGTGACGCGGTCGCCCGTGCGGGTGCGGCGCGCGACGACCTGGTCGAAGCCCTCGCCGTGCAGCTCCAGCATGCGGCGCAGCAGCTCGGGCGGGTGCTGGAGGTCGGCGTCCATGACGACGACGGCGTCCCCGGTCGCGTGGCGCAGGCCGGCCAGCATGGCGGCCTCCTTGCCGAAGTTCCGGCTGAAGGAGACGTAGCGCGTACGGGATCGGGGGTCGCGGGCGGCCGTCTCCTCCAGCAGCGGGAGCGTACGGTCGTGGCTTCCGTCGTCCACGTAGACCAGCTCGAACCCCGTCCCGGTCTCGGCTTCGAGGCGTTCGAGTTCCGTGGTCACGCGGGCGTGGAAGCGGCCGATGATCTCCTCTTCGTTGAAGCACGGCACGACAATCGAGATCAGCACGGAAGTACGACAACGGACCCGCGTGTCGCCGGCGGTCGCTTCGCATGGCGGCCCGGCGACCATTGCGTGAACTGGCGCACGAAGCGCACTTTCCGGGGCCGGGGCGCTGGCATATTCGGCGCCATCATGCAGAAAGACGCCTTCCGGGCGCGTGCGCTCCCCGGTGTGTTCGCCGGTGCGCTCCCCGCTGTGTTCGCCGGCGTGTTCGCGGGGCTGCTCACCGCGCTCGCGGTCTGCGCCGGTGACGCCGCCGCCCGTACCTTCCCCTTCGGGCCGCGTACGCGCGCGGTCAACGACCTCGGCAACCAGTTCGTGCCGTTCCACGCCCACCTGTGGGACCTGCTGCACGGGCGGACGGACGGCGGGCTGCTGCTGAACTGGGCGTCGGGATACGGCACCGCCCTCCTGCCGGACCTCGGCACGTATCTGTCGAGCCCCTTCGCCCCGCTCGTCGCGCTCTTCCCGCGCGACGAGATCGACCTCGCGGTGTACGTGATCACGGTCCTGAAGACGGCGGTCGCCGCGGGCGCCATGGCCGTCCTGCTGCTCGCGCTGCGCGCCACCGGCCCCTGGTGGGGAGCGGGCGTGCTCGGCGCGTCGTACGGGCTGTGCGGCTGGGCCGTCGTCGAGGCGTCGTACAACCCCATGTGGCTGGACGGGCTGATCGGCTTCCCGCTGCTGTGCCTGGTGGGCGAGTGGGTCCGCACGGGACGGCGCCCGCTGCTCGGGCCGCTGGTGGTGGCGCTGGTCTGGGTGGCCAACTTCTACACCGCGTACATGGCCACGCTCGGCGCCGCGCTGGTGCTGCTGGCACGGGGGCTGGGCGGGTGGCGCGCCCTCGGCCGGGCCGCCGGGACCGTGCTGCTGGGGGTCGGGCTGGCGGCGCCCGTGCTGGTGCCGGTGTTCCTGGGGTCGCGGCACGCGTACCCGGGGTGGACGCGCGAGTTCCGGGCGGCCGGGTGGGCGGAGGTGGCGGCGCGGGCGCTCCCGGCGACGTACGGCTTCTTCACCCCGGCGCTCTTCGTCGGGACGGGCGCGCTGCTGCTCGCCGCGGCGCTCCCCTTCCACCGCGCGGTGCCGGTGCGGGAGCGGTGGGTGTTCTCCGGCCTGGTGGCGGGGGTCCTGCTGTCGCTGCAGTGGGAGCCTACGCACCTGGTGTGGCACGTGTTCGCCACGCCCAACGGCAGCCCGTACCGCCAGACCTTCGTGCTCGCCGGAGTGGTGGTCATCGCGGCGTGGACGGCCGTGTCGTACGGCTGGCCCGGGCGGCGGGCGCTGCTCGGCGGGACGCTGGTGCTGGGCGTGGTGGCGGCGGCCTCGGTGTCCGGGACCTCCGCGACGCGGTGGTCGTACGCGCTGTTCGCGGGTGGGCTGGCGGCCTCGGTGGGCGCGCTCGCGCTGGTGCGCCGCCGGCCGTCCGGCGGCGCGGTGGCCGGGGCCGTACTGCTGGCGGGCGCGCTGGCCGTGCAGGCGGCGGCCACCACGGCGTACGCCGACCGGGAGCGGCCGGCCCGGCTGGACGACTACCCGGCGTGGGGCGCGGAGCACGCGGCGCGGGCGGCGGCGGTGTCCGGGGCGGACGGGTGGCCGCGGTACCGCACCGACCCGGGGCGGCCGCAGCTGACCGGGAACGACCCGCTGCTGGTCGGCGGGCAGGGCGCCGCGTACTACAGCAGCCACACGCCCGCCGTGCTGACGCGCACGCTGGCGGCGCTCGGCGGCGGCTGGACGTCGAACGGGCGGAACGTGCAGTCCCTGGACAACCCGGTGACGGACGCGCTGTTCGCGGTGGGCGCGCGGGTACGGGGGCCGGACACCGTACGGCGGGACGGAGGCGCGCTGCCGCTGGTGACGGTCCGGCCCCGGAGTGCGGAACTCCGGTACGGCGACTCGGCGTTCCACAACCAGGAACTGCTGCTCGGGTCACGCGTCTACGACCTCCCCGCGGACGGCGCGTGCCCGGTCGGCAGCGAGGTCTTCGTGTGGGCACCCGACTTCACGGGGACGGCGCGGCTCGGCGCCGCGGCCGGCCCGCCCGTGAGCCCGCCCGTGGAGCTGCGCGGCGGCCTGCCCAAGCGGCGCGCGGCGATGGCGCCGCTCGGTACGCAGCGCACGGCGGGCGCGCGGGTGGTGCTGGAGGGCCGCGGCTCCGTGCCGCCCTCCGGCAGCGTCGGATGCCTGGACCGGGCGCGGCTCACGGCGGCCGTCGCGCGGCTGCGGGCGACCGCGGCGGTGGCGGTCGACGTCACGCCCGACGGCGTGCGCGCGGAGCTGCCGCCGGGCAGCCGGACCGCCGGCACGGCGGTCCTGGCGGCACCGCGCATCGCGGGCTGGCGGTGCGGGGGCCGCCCGGCGGACGCGTACCTGGGGCTCGTCGCCGTACCGGTGACGGCGGGTCAGACGTCGGTGAGCTGTACCTTCCGGCCGCCGGGGCTGCGGGCGGGGACGGCGGCCGGCGCGGCGGCGGTGATGGTGTGGGCGGGCTGGGCGGCCTGGACGTGCCGGGGGGCCTGGACGAGCCGGGCGGTCGTACGGCTGCGGCGGCGACGGTACGGGCGGCCCACTGGGCGCCACCAAGACTTCACCGGAGCGGCACCGTCCCGTGGCCCGCGCGCGGGCGGTGCGGCGTAGCTTGCGGCGCATGCCCTCTCTACTGAGCAACCGGCTGGCGAAGCGGGTGCTGAAGCCCGCGTTCGCCCTGGTCGAGCAGCGCCTGGAGCGCGCCACGACCGCGCTCCAGTCCGACCTGGACGCCCTGCACCACGAGGTGGCGGACCTGCGGCGGCAGAGCTACGGGCTCGGGCTGCTGCTCGACCGGGCCGGGCGGGACGGCGACCGGATGCCGACCGCCACCCAGGTCGACACGCTGGTGCGCGAGGTCGCCGCCGTCACCGGGGAGCGCGGCGAGCGCGTGCGGCACGACATCACCGTCGCGTACCGCCACCTGGTCGCGCTGGAGGCACTCGGGGCCGGCGGACTCGGCGGGTCTCTGTCCGACGTGTGCGGACGGCTCGCGACCGTGCCGCTCCTCGCGCCGCCGAACGGCGAGGTCCTGGAACTCGGCACGCGGCACGGCCTGTTCGCGGCGGCGCTGCGGCGCATGCTCCAGCGCGGCGGCCTCGACGCGCGGCTGACGGTCGTCGTCGACCCGCTGGACGGCCCGCCCGCCCGCGAGGACGTCGTACGCGGCAACCTGGCGCTCGGCGGCGCGCATCCGGCCGGCGACACGGCACGCCTGGTGCGGGGCTCCCTCGCCGAGGCGGCCGTACGGGACGAGGTCGGCGACCGGCGCTACGGCGTGATCGTCGTCAACGGCGACGGGCACGACGTGGCGGCGGCGCGGGAACTCGCCGCGCCGGGCGCGGTGGTGGTCCTCGGCGACCAGCCGCGACCCGCGGGCCTCACGGGCCTGGGGCGGGTGGCGGAATCGGTGTACTGCCGGGCGGAGGCGTAAATCGTCTGCTTGACGACGTCGTCGTCGCACCCGCTAGAAGGTGCGTATCTGCTGCTGGCGTTCCAGCCCGCGCCGCAGCTCCGCCGCCTGCGGGTGGTACGGCCCGTAGACCCGCTCGGTGTCGTACAGCAGGCTCTGCAGCTGCTGGTACGCGGCCGAGTGGTCGCCCATCGCCAGCAACAGGTGGCCGATGCGGTGGCGCAGGTCGAAGGCGCGGCCGGGGTCGGGGGCGCCGGTCGTCCGGGTGCCGTTCTCGTAGTACGGGAGGAGCGCGCGGTACTCGGCGAGGGCGGCCGCCGTCTCGCCGAGCTGCTCCAGGCAGAGCGCCGCGTCGTACCGGAACTGGAGCGTCTGCGGGTCGCCCGGGCCGGCCTCGGCCGCCCGGTCGTCCGCGAGGCGCCGCAGCTCGGGCAGGGCGCGGCGGTACTGGCCGTCGTCCATCAGGGTCGTCGCGTACTGCTTGCGCAGGATGCGGACGACCGGGGAGTGCTCGCCGTGCTCGGCGGCGGCGGCCGGGAGGATGCCGCCGAGGATGTCCACGGCCTGGGTGATGCTCCCCTCGCCGAGCAGCCGCTTGACCTCGTCCACGGCTGCGGCGACGTCGGGCCGCGCGGCGGCGGGCGGCACCGGCGGGCGCGCCGGCGGCGGGGGCGCGGCGGCACGGTCCGGCCAGGGCGCGTACGGGCGCAGGAAGGGGCGCGTCGGGTCGAGGGGCCCGGCCGGGGTGCCGCGCACGGGCAGCAGCGGCGCGAGGGCCTCGTACACCTCCTGCGCTCCGGACGGCCGGTGCTGCGGGTCCTTGGCGAGCAGCCGCAGCACCAGGGCCTCCAGGGCCTCCGGTATCTCGGGGCGCAGGCGGCGCACGGGCAGCGGCGGCTCGTAGAGGTGGCGGTGGAGGACGCCGAGGGCGGTGGAGCCGGCGAAGGGCACGTTGCCGCTGAGGAGTTCGTGGAGGAGGACGCCGAGGGCGTACAGATCGGTGTACGGGCCGACGGCGCCGCCCATGGCCTGCTCGGGCGCCATGTAGGCGGGGCTCCCGACGGGCGAGCCCGTGTGGGTGAGGCGGGTGGTGTCGGTGTCGATGACGGAGGCGACGCCGAGGTCGAGGACGGTGAGGGTGCCGTCCGGTTTCACCATCACGTTGCGGGGCTTGAGGTCGCGGTGGACGATCGGCACGGCGTGCACGGCGGCGAGCACGGCGCACAGCTGCGCGGCGACGGCGACGGCCCACTGCCAGGGGTAGGGGTCGTGCTCGGCGAGGTGGTCGGCGAGGTCGGCGCCCTCGACGTACTGCATGACGAGGTACAGGTCGTCGCCGTCGCTGCCCGCGTCGTGGACGGTGACCAGGCCGGGGTGGGAGACCTGGGCGGTGACGCGGCACTCGCGCACGAAGCGGCGGCGCATCTCCTCGGCGGCGGTGGCGGCGGCCATGTGGTCGGGGCGCAGCAGCTTGACGGCGACGCGGCGGTCGAGGCGGCCGTCGTAGGCCGTCCAGACCTGGCCCATGCCGCCCTGGCCGATGACGGTGGACAGCTCGTACCGGTCGGCGATGATCCGTCCGCTCACCGGCGCTCGCCCCCGCCGGGCCCGGGGTCCTGGCGGAGCAGCTGGCTGAGCTCGTCGAGCTCGGCGCGGACCTGGTCGATGCGGGGCGGCGGCTGGGACTGCGACTGCTGAGGCTGCTGGGGCTGGGGCTGGGGTTGCGCGGGGGGTGTGGGCAGCGGGGGCTGCGTGGGCGGCGGGCCGTATCCGTACGGCTGCGGCTGCTGGTGGGGCAGCGGGCCGTAGGGGGGCGTGTGCGGTACGGGTGGCCCGGCGTGGCCCGGCGTCGGCGGCAGCACGGCGGCCCGCTGCCGGTGGTGGATGTCGACGATCAGGTAGTACACGACGACGCCGACCATCTGCAGCAGCAGCCCGGCCATGCCGACGTTCGAGATCCAGTGGTCCGCGAAGTGCTGCTCCAAGGTCACCAGACAGCCGATGTTCAGCGCCAGTTGGCACCAGAACAGCGTCCAGTCGCGGCCCGTACGGCGCACGATCGCGATCCGGAGCATGGCCACCCAGGCGAGCATGCCCAGGGTCAGCACGATCAGCATGCAGATGATCACGCGCACGGCGATCACGCCCGCCGTCACGGCGGGACGCGGTGGCGTCATGGGCGCGTGCCCGTGCATACGTCGCTCCAGGGGGTGCGGATCAGAGGAACTCGAGCGTATACACCGACACCGACAGCCGCCCCAGGGTTGTACGAAACGGCCGACCAGCTGATCACTCGGCCCGCTCAGCTCACTCGGGAAGCACCGTGCCGTCCGCCAGGCCGTCGTACAGGCCCTGCACCAGCTGCTCGCCGAGCCGTCCCGCGAGGCGCAGCGCGTCCTCGAACTCCGCGAGGGCGCGGAAGCGTTCGCCGTAGCGGTGCTGCTCGGCCAGGGGCAGCCGGGGCAGCCGGAGGCGCCGTACGTCGAGCCGGGTGGCGGTGGACGCGTAGCTGCTGGCACGGCGGTTGTTGGCGGTGCCGCGCAGGAAGCCGGCGAGGAACCAGGGGTCCAGGGCGGTGCGGTCGGGCCGCAGCAGCTGGAGGTTGCGGCCGAGCGCGGCGCCGGCCGTGGCGGCGTCGACGACGCGCGCGACGGAGCCGCCGCCGAGGACGGGGACGACGACGTCGCCCTCCTCGGTGAGCACCGGTTCTTCCGGGGGACCGTCGGGGAGGGTGCCGGAGGGGGCCGTGCCGGCGAGCACGTCGTGCTCGGTGAGGACCGCGACGGGGTGCCCGGAGGGGGCCGTGCCGGCGCCGCCGGCGCGCAGCTGGAGGGCTCCGGCGCGGGCGAGTTCGCCGACCGTGGTGAGGGGCCGGGCGGCGGCACCCCCGGCGGGCGCGGCGGGCGGCGGCGTGAGCTCCATGGTGCGGCGCAGGGTGGCCCCGAGGCGGTCGCGTACGGCTTCGAGGCCGGCCGCCGAGCCGCCGGGGGCGGGGACGGGCAGGTGGCGGGCGGGGGCGAGGTCGACGTCGTCGTCGAGGAGTTCGATGACCGGTACGGAGCGGCTCACGCCCGGGACGCCGGGGTGGTCCCCGCGGCCGCGCCAGGCCTCGAGCACCGCCGACTGGAGCGCGGGCCAGGGCAGTTTGTCGCGGCCGCCGTCCGGGACGAGCCCGGTCGTGTCGACGAACAGCAGCTCCGGGGCCGGTCGCTGGTCCGCGCCGGGCCGGCACAGCACCCACAGGTGCAGCGGGATGCCGTACGGGGGCGCGGCCCCGGCGGGCAGGGCGATCACGGCACGCAGGGCGCCGCGGCGCAGCAGGTCGGCGCGGATGCGGCGGCCGGAGCGGCGGGAGGCCACGGCCGGGGGCATCAGGAGGACGGCGGTGCCGCCGTCGCGGAGACGGGCGAGGGCGTGCTGGACCCAGGCCAGTTCGGACTCCGTACGGGCCGGGAAGCCGTACTCCCAGCGGGGGTCGTAGGCGAGCTCGTCGTGGCCCCAGTCGCGTTCGTTGAACGGCGGGTGGCAGACGACGGCGTCGGCGGCGAGGCCGGGGAAGGCGTCGCGGCGCAGGGTGTCGGCGGCGGCCGTGCGGATCTCGGCCGACGTGTGCAGGGCGAGGCGCAGCGCGGTGAGCGCGGCGAGGTCGGGGTCGGCGTCCTGGGCGTGGAGGGTGCCGGCCCGGTCGACGGCGCGGTCGACGGCGCGCAGGAGCCCGCCGGTGCCGCAGGCCGGGTCGAGCACGGTCCGCGGGGAGGGGCCGGCGAGGGCGGCCATCAGCTCGGCGAGGCCGGGCGGGGTGAGCGTGTACTGGCGGGGGTTGGCGTCCAGGTGCCGTCCGAGCAGGAACTCGAACGCCTGGCGCGCCCCGCCGAGCTGGGCGGCGAGTTCGGCGCCGCCGCGCAGCAGCGGCAGGGAGGGGGCGAGGTCGGCCGCCGTGGGGGTGCGTACGGAGCGGGGAGTGCCGAAGCGGGCGGTGAGCACCTCTTCCAGGGCGGTCGGCAGGGCGTCGGCGAGGCGGTCGTCGGGGAGTGCGGACCGCTCCAGCCACCCGGTGGGCCGCTCGTGTACGAGGAGCAGGGCGCAGCCCGCGTGGACGAGGGCGGTGAGGGGCCCGGCGGGGTGGGCGGTGAGCTGCTGCCAGACGCGCTCGCGCAGCGGTACCTCGGCGAGCTTGCCCTGGTCGCGCAGCCATCGCTCGACGTCGGCGAGGGCGAAGGAGGGGCTGGTCTCGGTGCCGCCGACGGGCTTGGGGAAGTCGGCGTGGCGCCTGCGCCAGTTGCTGACGGCGGCGCGGCCCACCCCCGCGAGCCGGGCGATACCGGCGGCGGTGACCTCCGGCGCGGCTGCTGCGGCAGTCGCGGCCGCCGCACTCGACGCGGCGGCTGTCGCGTGTGCCGCTGCCGGCGCGCCCCCTGTGCCTGCTGTGCGTTCCTGCGGCACGTGTCCGTCTCCCCTCGTCCGCGCTCTCACCGCGCTGAAGGAACGAGCATACCGAGCCAACGGTTCACAGTGTGAGTCGATCCGATTTTCGTGAACCGTGTTGACTCGGTTCACAGGCTCTGCTGTGATTGACCCATCGAACAACGGAGCAACTCCAGCGCCCGGGAAGGTGCCACAGCCATGTCTCAGTCCATGTACGCCCCGCAGCAGCCCCAGCAGCCGCAGCACGGCCGGCCGGAGAAGAAGCGCGGCTGGTTCGCCCGCCACAAGGTCCTCACCGGCCTGGGCGCGGTCGTCGTGGTCGTCGCGATCGCCTCCGCGGTCGGCTCGGGCGGTGACGACTCGTCCCCCAAGGCGGCGTCGGGCGACACCAAGGGCAAGCAGGAGCAGCAGGCCAAGCCGGAGGAGGCGAAGAAGGCGCCCTCGATCGCGGGCGACGGCGACCACGAGGTCGGCAAGGACGTCCAGCCCGGCCTGTACCGCACGAGCGGCAACGACGACGGCCTCTGCTACTGGGAGCGCGCGAAGGACTCCACCGGCGAGACCGACTCCATCCTCGCCAACGACAACGTCACGGGCACGAGCTACGTGCTCCTGAAGGCGAGCGACAAGATCTTCAAGTCCTCCGGCTGCAAGGACTGGGAGGCCGTCGACGAGAAGGCCGCCGGGACACCCAAGGCGGAGGCGAAGGGCGACGGCGGCATGTACAAGGTGGGCGCGGACCTCGCGCCCGGCACGTACAAGTCCACCGGCAACGAGGACGACATGTGCTACTGGGAGCGCGCGAAGGACGCCTCCCACAGCTCGGACGCGATCCTCGCGAACGACAACGTCTCCGGCACGGCCATCGTGAAGATCACCGCGAGCGACGCGTACTTCAAGACGACCGGCTGCAAGGACTGGGTCAAGACGGGCTGACGCCTCCCCCTGCGGGGAGCACCGCTCCCGGCACCGGCCCCAGGAGCCTCCCTCCAGGGGTCTCCCGCCCAGAAGCCCCGGCCCCAGGTGCCTCGCCCGGGGCACCTCGCCCCCAGGCGCCCCCTCCCGGAAACCTCTCCGCCGGCCTCACCCCGGGCGCCTCACCCCCCAGGCACCCTCACCTCCGGGGCGCCTCACCCCTAGGCACGCCCGGGCGCCTTACCGCCAGGCGCCTCAGCCCCCGGGCGCCTCACCCCCTGGCCCCCGGACACCCCTGGGCACCTCCGGGCACCGCCACCCAGGCGCCTCGCCCCCGCCGGCCTCACTCCCGCTCCACCGTGACCGTCAGCGCCGCGTCCCGTACGTCCGCCACCGGGTGGCGGCGCAGCGCGCGCAGGGCGGCCCGCCAGGGTGCGGGCCAGCCGAGGCGGACGCCGAGGGTGTGGACCAGGTCGACGGCCAGCAGTCCGGCACCCGGGTCGCCCGCCGCCGCGCACCCCTCGGCGGCGGCCAGCAGCGGCGCCGGGTCCTGCGCCCGGTGCATGACCGCGACCCGCGAGCCCAGCCGGCCGGCGATCCGGGCGGCGAGCACCGGCCTGCCGTCGACGGCGTCGGCGACGGCCCGCAGCCGGGCCGTCAGCTCCGACGGCTCCGCGTCGAGGTCCACGAGGCTCACGAGGAGCTGGGCCCGGGCGGCCGCGAGGGACGGCTCGGCGGCCAGCTGCGCGGCGACCGCCTCCACCACAAGGCGGGCGCCGGCCGCCTGGCCCCGGTCCGCGGGGAGGTTGTCCACCAGGGACAGCAGCCGCTGCCGGGCCGGCAGGTCGCGGTCCTCCAGCGCCTCGTACTCCCCGGCCGCGACGGACGCCAGCAGCCGGGTCACCGTGTCGTGGAGCAGGCTCCCGGGCGCCGCGCCGCCCAGCGGGTGCGGCAGACCGGAGACGGCGAGCGTCGCGACGGCCTGCGCGGCGGTGCGCCACGGGCGCTGCCAACCGTCCTCCCCGATGCGCTCCTCCAGGTCCGTGACCGTGCCGGTCAGGACGGCCGCCTCCTCGGGTGCGTCCCCGGCCCAGCGCGGCAGTCTCTCCAGCGCGGCCACCGCGGCACCGCGGTGCGCGGACCGGCACACCTGGCCCACCAGCCGCGCGTACCGGGCCCGGTGGGCGGCCGGCACGGCCTCGTACTCCGCGCCCACCAGCGCCCGCAGCACCTGCTCGGCGCCGGCGCGCGCGGCCTCCGTGAGGACCGCCCACGCCTCCTCGCGCCCGAGGAGTCCGGTGCTGGCGGCGACCACGGCCGCCTGGACGTCCGGGTGGGCGCCGGGCGCGCGGTACGCGGCCGCCAGCAGCGCGGCGGCGCGGTGCGGCGGCAGGTGGCGGGCCGCGAGCCGGACGGCCTCCTTGCGGCTGGTCACCTTCACGCCGTCGCTCGCGGTCAGCAACGCCCGCAGGCGGCCGTCCAGTTCGGAGGGCGCGGCATAGCGGGCGGCGCGCCCCGCCGCGTACACGGCGACCCGGGCGCGGTCGCCTCCGGCGTGCGCCAGCAGCAGCGGCAGGGCGAGCTGTGGCTGCTCGGTCCACACCAGCGCGCCGAGAGCGGCCTCGACGAGCACCACCTCGGCCGGCCCGTCGCCCTCCTCCCCCTCCTCCCCCTGCGCGTACCGCAGCGCGAGCGCCCGCCCGTGCACCGGCAGCGCGGCCGACGCCCGGAGCACCGCGGCCCGCTCGTGGAGCGGCAGGGTCGCGTCCGCGACGGCCTCGGCGGCCAGCCGGGCCGCCGCCGCCTGCTGGCGGGGCAGCCACCGGTGGGCGTACCCGAAGAGGGGCAGGGGGCGGCGGGTGCCGGGCTTGAGGAACCGCCCGTACGGCGGGGTCCGGCCGATCACGGTGTCGAGGAGGTCGGTGCGGCGGGCCGCCAGCACGTGGTGCACGGACGGCAGGGCGGCCGCCGACGGTTCGAGGGCGAGGATCCGCTCGGCCCGCTCGTCGCGGGTCGCGGCGGGTTCGAGCCACAGCCGCGCCGCGGTCTCGAAGGCGCTGTCGTCGCCGGACGCCAGGGCGTCCTGCAGCATCCGCTGGAGGGTCTCCATCCGGTGGGCGCGCGGCCCGAGCGCCTGGACCAGCGCGAGGAGCGGGCGGTGGTCGCCCTTGTGCGCGGCGGCTTCCAGCCAGGGCCGCAGGGCTTCGAAGAGCCGCTGTTCCTGGCCGCGCGGCAGGCCGCGGTGGAGGGCGCCGAGGTCTCCGACGCCCACGTGCCCGGCGATCCGCTCCAGCGCGGACAGGGCCCAGTCGCGCAGCGCCGCGTCGCCGTCCGGCACGTGGGCGCGCAGCACCGCGAGGGCGAGGCGGCGCAGCGCGCCCCGGGTGCGCGGGGAGCCGTCGCGCGCCTCCAGCGCGTCACGCACGATCTGGTCGAGGGCGCCCACGCACTCGGCCGTGAACAACTCGGCCCGTACGCCGGCGAGCGCTTCGAGCGCCGCCGCACGCACCGGGTCCTGTTCGTTGCGGAGCCGTGTGCTCATCAGGTCCAGCAGGTCGCGTACGTCGGCGGTGTCGCCGGACGCGTCCACGTTGGCGGCCAGCAGCGGCCAGACCACGGCCCGTTCGGTCGCGTCGGGCCGCCGCAGCGCCTCCAGCAGTTCGGGGCGGGCCTCGGCGACCGGGCAGAGGGCGAGCGTCTCCAGGATCTCGGTCCAGTACCACCCCTCCTCGCGGCCCTTGCGCACCCAGTGGCGGGCCTCCGCCCACCGCCGTTCGCGCGGCAGCACGGCGAGCACCGCGTCCGCGATGGTGGCCCTGCCGTCCGTGCCCTCCATCGCCGTGTCGAGGAGGTCACCGCGGCGCCCCGGCGCCACCGCCTTGAGCAGCGCGGCGAACTGCTCCGTGCGGCGCACCCAGTGGCGGGCGAGCGCGGGCAGGGAGGGCGGGTCGGCGCGCGCGATCCGCCGCAGCACCGAAGCAGACAGCAGCGGCTCGTAGCGCTGCGCCGGGCGTTCCGGCGAGATCAGCCACCGGACGACGCGCTCGGCGTCGGCATCCGCCAGTACGCCCAGCTTGTCCCGCAGCGGCGCCGGCAGGACGCCGGGCCCGTACGCCTCCAGCAGCGCGAGCACCCGCAGCGGCCGGGCGGGCGCGGCGGCCGCGACCCCGCGCGCGTGCGCCTGCCACCAGGCCGCGCGCAGAGGGAGCGGCTGCACGGCGAGTTCGCGTGCGGCATGGTCGAGCACGGCGTCGGGGTGACGGCGGCCGAGCTGTGTCCACGACTCGACGGCGTACGCGAGCGCGGGCAGCGTCCGCGCCACGAACGGCGCCGAGCACACGGACAGCAGCCGCGCGGCCTCCGCGTCCCCCCACTGCTCGCGCAGCCGCTCCACCAGGCGCTCGGCGAGCGCCGTGCGCCGCCCCCGCTGTACGACGCGGGTGAGGGCGCGCCGGACGTCCTCCGACGCGTCGTCGTACGCCGCCTCGATCACGGCGTCCGGCAGCGGGAAGGTACGGGCGGCGCGCAGCGCGTACCCGCGCACCACCTCGTCGGGGTCGGTCAGCCGCTCCGCGAGGAAGCCGTCCTGCCGCCCGGCCAACGCGGCCAGCGCCGCGAGCCGCCGCCCGTACGGCCCCTCGTCGCCGCCGAGGCCGTCCCACTCCGCCAGCACCTCGGGCAGTCCCCCGTCCCGCGCCAGATCACGGGCCGCGTGGCCGAGGTGCCGCAACCGCCGTGCGTGCGGGAGGGATTCGAGGTCGGCGAGCAGGCGTGCGGCGGTACGAGACATGGGGGTGATTGTGTCCTGAAACGGCCACCGCGCCGCACTGATTATCGGACCACCGGCGTCTGGACGGGCGTTCAGCCCTCGCCGCACTGCCGCAGCATCGCCTCCTTGTCCGCCGCGGTCACCGGGAGCGCGTACTTGACGGCCACCTGCGAGAAGCGCACGGCGTAGGCGCACCGGATCCCCTTGTCCGGCGGCAGCCAGGACGCCGGACCGGAGTCGCCCTTCGCCGAGTTGGCGCGCCCCTCGACCGGGAGGAGGTTCAGCGGGTCGTTCGCGAGCTGTTCGCGCTTGCTCTCCGGCCAGCGGGAGGCGCCCATCTGCCAGCTGTACGACAGCGGCACCACGTGGTCTATCTGCACCTCGGCCGCGTCCTGCTTGCGCCACTCGATGGTCCGGCCGGTGTACGGGTCCGCCAGCGTCATCGCCATGACCACACAGTCGGACCCGTCGCGGAACCGCAGTCGCCGCCCGTCGCGCCGCAGCAGGTCGTTGCGGGTGTCGCAGCCGTTGCGGGCCAGCGGTACGCCGTCGGCCGTGTCCATCCAGGCGTAACCGAACTCGTCGCGGTCGTACCCGGTCTTCGGCCCGCGCCCCTTCACCGCCACGCGCTCCAGGAGCCGCCGGGCCTCGGCGCGCTCGCCCTCGGAGGTGAGGGGCGCGAGGCCCGGCTTCGTACCGTCGGGGTTGTCGAGCGGCCGGACGGCGCTCGACGAAGAGCCCGGCGGCCCTGACGCACCGTCGTCCGCGCCGCCGCCCGCACCGGGACCGCACCCGGCGGCGAACGTCGCGGCACCGGCCAGCAACACGGCGGGCAGAACCCTTCGGGACGTACGCATGCCCGAATCGTAGGGGCTGGGCGGGAACCGGGCCCCGGCGCTCCACCTTTCCGGTCCCGAGGGCCCGTCAGCCCCAGGAGCGGGACACCCCCGGCGGGCGGCCCTCCTCACCGGCGCGCGTCCATCCCCCACGTGACGCCACCTCGGCCCCGTCGTTGGCCAGGCATGATCACACGCCAGTCCTTGACAGCGCTGTCTCTCACCGCCGCGGCCGTGGGAGCGGGAATCGCCACGGCCTCCCCCGCGGCCGCCGGAGGCATCGGGGACTTCCTCAGTCCTGCCTTCGGCACGCTGTGCAGCAATCACGGCAGCCCCCAGCCCGCCGGTGCGACGGCCGGGGAAACCGGCATCCTGGGCGGCAATCTGGCAGGCCTGCCCGTCGGCAGCCCCTTCAACCACTGCGGCGGCGCCGACATCGACCTCCCTGAGGCCGACCCATGCGGTGTGTACGCCTGCGGTCCATGGGGCAGCGGCTGACGGCGTGGCCCTCCGGCCGGACCCGCCAGCCTCTCGTGACACACGTCACACGCGCCCGGCCCGTCGGCATGTCACATCCGGGCCGGGCCGTCCCGTCCTTGCCGTGTAACCGTCACCACGGCAAGGAGAACACCATGGACGCCCGCCTCAACCTCTTCAGCAGCCCCCTCGCGCCCCAGCTCATGAAGTACCTCGGCGCGGCGGGCAAGGTCATCGCGGACTCGGCCCTGCCGGCCGCGACGCAGGAGCTGGTGAAGATCCGGGCCAGCCAGATCAACGGCTGCGGCTTCTGCCTCGACATGCACACCAAGGAGGCCGCCCACGCCGGGGAGACCGCCCTGCGCCTGAACATGGTCGCGGCCTGGCGGGAGGCCACCGTCTTCACCGACGCCGAGCGCGCCGCGCTGGAGCTCGTCGAGCAGGGCACGCGCATCGCGGACGCGGCCGGCGGCGTCACGGACGAGGCGTGGGCGAACGCCGCCCAGCACTACGACGAGGAGCAGCTCGCCGCGCTGGTGTCCTTGATCGCCCTCATCAACGCCTACAACCGCCTGAACGTGATCGCCCGGCAGCCGGCCGGCGACTACGTGGTGGGCCAGTTCGGCTGACCCGCCACGCGTCACCCCGCCGCGAAGCGGCCACGGCCCACCCGGCCGCGCGGGCCCACGAGCCCCACGAGCCCCACGGGCCCTACGACCCCAGGATCGTCGTCAGGAACTCCCCCGTCCACGCCAGCAGTTCGCGGCCCACCACCGGCTTGCCGCCGATCTTGCCGGTGGTCGGGCGGGGGACCAGGATCTGGTGCGTCTGCGGCTTGATCACCGTGCGCGGGTACAGGCGCTTGAGGCGCAGCTCCTGCGACTCGCGCAACTCCACCGGCCCGAAGCGGATGTTCGGGCCCTGCAGGACGATCTCGCCGACGCCGCAGGCGCGGGCCAGCATGCGCAGGCCCGCCACCAGCAGCAGGTTCTCGACGGGCTCCGGGAGCTTGCCGTAACGGTCGGTGAGCTCCTCGCGGACCGCCTTGATGTCCTCCTCCGAGTTCGCCGAGGCGATCGCCCGGTACGCCTGGAGGCGCAGGCGCTCGCCCGGCGCGTAGTCGTGCGGGACGTGCGCGTCGACCGGCAGCTCGATCTTGACCTCCAGCGGCGGCTCCTCCTCCACGCCGCCCTCCAGCGAGGCGCGGTAGTCCGCCACCGCCTCGCCCACCATGCGGACGTACAGGTCGAAGCCGACGCCCGCGATGTGGCCGGACTGCTCGCCGCCCAGCAGGTTGCCCGCGCCGCGGATCTCCAGGTCCTTCATGGCGACGTACATACCGGCGCCCATCTCCGTGTGCTGGGCGATCGTCGCCAGCCGCTCGTGGGCCGTCTCCGTGAGCGGCTTCTCCGGCGGGTAGAGGAAGTACGCGTACCCGCGCTCCCGGCCACGGCCGACGCGGCCGCGCAGCTGGTGCAGCTGCGACAGACCGAAGTTGTCGCCGCGCTCGACGATCAGGGTGTTGGCGTTGGAGATGTCGATGCCCGACTCGACGATGGTCGTGGAGACCAGGACGTCGAACTTCTTCTCCCAGAAGTCCACCACGACCTGTTCCAGGGCCTGCTCCGACATCTGGCCGTGGGCGATGGCGATCCGCGCCTCGGGCACGATGTCCCGCAGCCGGGCCGCCGCCCGGTCGATCGACTCGACGCGGTTGTGGATGTAGAAGACCTGGCCCTCGCGCAGCAGCTCGCGGCGGATCGCCGCGCCGATCTGCTTCTCCTCGTACGGGCCGACGAACGTCAGGACCGGGTGCCGCTCCTCCGGCGGGGTGGTGATCGTCGACATCTCGCGGATGCCGGTCACCGCCATCTCCAGCGTCCGGGGGATGGGGGTCGCGGACATCGTCAGCACGTCGACGTTGGCGCGCAGCTTCTTCAGCTGCTCCTTGTGCTCGACGCCGAAGCGCTGCTCCTCGTCGACGATGACCAGCCCCAGGTCCTTGAACTTCGTCTCGGACGAGAAGAGGCGGTGCGTGCCGATGACGACGTCGACCGAGCCGTCCTTCAGCCCCTCCAGCGTCGCCTTCGCCTCCGCGTCGCTCTGGAACCGGGACAGCGCCCGCACGACGACCGGGAACTGCGAGTACCGCTCGGAGAAGGTCCCGAAGTGCTGCTGCACCAGCAGCGTCGTGGGCACGAGCACGGCGACCTGCTTGCCGTCCTGCACCGCCTTGAACGCGGCGCGCACCGCGATCTCCGTCTTGCCGTAGCCGACGTCGCCGCAGATCAGCCGGTCCATCGGGACCGTCTTCTCCATGTCCTCCTTCACCTCGGCGATGGTGGACAGCTGGTCCGGCGTCTCCGCGTACGGGAAGGCGTCCTCCAGCTCCCGCTGCCAGGGCGTGTCCGGACCGAAGGCGTGGCCCGGCGCCGCCATCCGGGCCGAGTACAGCTTGATCAGGTCGGCGGCGATCTCCTTGACCGCCTTCTTCGCCCGCGCCTTCGTCTTCGTCCAGTCCGCGCCGCCCAGCCGGTGCAGGGTCGGCGCCTCGCCGCCCACGTACTTGGTGACCTGCTCCAGCTGGTCGGTGGGGATGTACAGCCGGTCGCCGGGCTGGCCGCGCTTGGCGGGGGCGTACTCGACCAGCAGGTACTCGCGGGTCGCGCCCTGCACCGTGCGCTGCACCATCTCGATGTAGCGGCCGACGCCGTGCTGCTCGTGGACGATGTAGTCGCCGGTCTCCAGCGTGAGCGGGTCGATCGTCTTGCGGCGTCGCGTCGGCATCCGCTGGCCGTCCTTGCCGGCGGCCTTCTGCCCCGACAGGTCGGTCTCGGTCAGGACGGCGATCTTCAGGCCCGGGTCGACGAAGCCGTACTCGATCGAACCGCACGCCACGTGCACGACGGACGGCGAGATGTCGGTGAGGTCCCCGTCGAGGCGCGCCGCGATGCCCTCGCCGCCCAGCACCTCCACCGTCCGGGCCGCCGGGCCGTGCGCCTCGGTCACGAAGACCGTGCGCCAGCCGTCCGCCAGCCAGCCCTTGGTGTCGGCGAGCGCGCGGGCGGTGTCACCGCGGTACGACTCCGGCGCGTGCATGCCCAGCTTGAGCGTGTCCTCGTCGAGCTCGTCGTCGGCGGCGAACGGCGACACCGACCACCACATCATCCCCAGCTCGCGCGCCCGGTCCCGGACGTCCGCGATCCCCCACAGCGACGCCGCGCCCAGGTCGATCGGCGCCTCGCCGCCCCCGGCCGTGGCCGCCCACGACGCCTGCAGGAACTCCTGCGACGTCGCCACCAGGTCCGCCGCCCGCGTACGCACCCGCTCCGGGTCGCACACCACCGCCATCGAGCCCTTCGGCAACACGTCGAGCAGCAGCTCCATGTCGTCCACGAGGACCGGCGCCAGGGACTCCATGCCCTCCACCGCGATCCCCTCGGCGATCTTGCCGAGCAGCTCGCCGAGCTCCGGGTGCTCCTCGGCCAGCGCCGCCGCACGCGCCTTGACCGACTCCGTCAGCAGCAGCTCCCGGCACGGCGGCGCCCACAGCCCGTGCTCGGCCACCTCCAGGGACCGCTGGTCGGCCACCTTGAAGTAGCGGATCTCCTCGACGTCGTCGCCCCAGAACTCGACCCGCAGCGGATGCTCCTCGGTCGGCGGGAAGACGTCCAGGATCCCGCCGCGCACCGCGAACTCGCCACGCTTCTCCACCAGCTCCACGCGCGCGTACGCCGCCGCCGCGAGCCCCTCGACCACCTCGTTCAGGTCCGCCTGCCGCCCCGTGCGCAGCGACACCGGCTCCAGGTCACCCAACCCCTTGACCTGCGGCTGCAGCACCGACCGCACGGGCGCCACCACCACCGAGACGGGGCCGGCGGCCGGGTCGTCCGCCGACGGGTGCGCCAGGCGCCGCAAGACCGCCAGCCGGCGGCCCACGGTGTCGGAACGCGGCGAGAGCCGCTCGTGCGGCAGCGTCTCCCACGCCGGGTACTCCACGACCGTGTCCGGGTCCAGCAGGCTCCGCAGCGCCGCCGCCAGGTCCTCGGCCTCCCGCCCGGTCGCCGTCACGGCGAGCACCGGCCGCCCCGCGTCCCGGGCCAGCGCGGCCAGCGCGAAGGGGCGTGCGGCGGGCGGGCCGACCAGGTCGACATGGCTCCGGTGACCGTCGGCCGCCGCCTTCACCGCTTCGGCGAGGGCGGGGTCCTTGACGACGGCGTCGAGCAGACCGTGCAGGCTCATGGAGGCTTCCATCCCGAGGTAATGGGGCCCCGACGTGTGGGGCGAGGGGCAACGCGAACCGCCCGACACGTCTCACGGGCCGGGGGTTCCCAGCCTACGACGTCGTCGGCACACCCGCGTTCGAAACAACCCCCGGCCCGTCCCGGACACGTGCCACCCCGATGTCAACCGGAACCGTGTCCCCCTGCGTATACGTCACGAAACCCGTTCCGCCCGATTCCACCCGCGCCGCTGGGAGCCGCATTGACCGAAGAGGAGTTCCACGACCTCTACGCGCACTCCGTCACGCGGCTCGTCGGCCAGCTCTACCTGATGACCGGCGACCTCCACGAGGCCCAGGACGTGGTCCAGGAGGCGTTCGTACGGGCCTGGGGGCGCCGGTCGCGGCTCGTACGCGACGCGGGGCCCGAGGCGTGGATCCGCACCGTGGCGTGGCGGCTCGCCGTCAGCAGGTGGCGACGCGGGCGCCGGGCCGCCGAGGCGTGGCGCCGCCACGGCGCCGGGCTGCGGGACACCGCGCCCGCGCCCGACGCCGGACCGGTCGCCCTGGTGGCGGCGCTGCGCACGCTCTCCGAACGCCAGCGGCGCGTCGCCGTCCTGCACTACGTGTGCGACCTGACCGTGGAGCAGGTCGCCGCCGAGACCGGCATCGCCACCGGGACCGTCAAGACGCACCTGTCCCGGGCCAGGGCCGCCCTCGCGCCCCACCTCACCGAGGCCCTGACAGAGGAGGAGCACGGTGTCTGACCAGCAGCACAGGGACGAAGCCCTCGCCACGGCGCTGAAGCGGGCCGCCGACCGGGGCGCCCGCCGCGCCGTGCCCGCCCCGCCCGCCGAGGTGGTCGCACGGGGACGGCGGCGACGCGGCCGTACGCTGGCCGCCGCGGCGGCGACCGCCGTGTGCGTCCTGGCCGCGACGGGCACCCTCACCGCGCTCGCCCTCCGGCCCGACCCGCCGGCCGCGCCCGCGACACCGCCGTCGCCCGCGCCCTCCCCCTCCCCCTCGTACCCGCCCTCGCCCGCGACCTCGTACCCCTCGTGGCCCTCGACCCCGGCGTCGACCCCGGCCACCACCCCCACGCCCTCCCTCACCCCGACCGCCTTCCCCTCGTCCGTACCGCCACCGCCCCTCGGGTCCCGCAACCCGTAAGTGACCCGAAGGAGTCCCCGACGCATGCGTGGAGTCGCCGTCGCCCCGCACCCCACCGACCGCACCGGACCGATACCGAAGCCGGAGCCGATACCCCGGCCGCCCGCCCCGCGACCCGACCCGGCGGGCGGCCGCACCCCTCACCTCCCCCACCTCCTCGCGCTCGTGCTCTTCGCCGCGTACACCGCGCTCTCCGTCCTGCGCTACCGCCGCATGGAGACCCGCTCCTGGGACCTGGGCATCTTCGAGCAGGCCGTACGCGGCTACGCCCACCTCCAGGCGCCGGTCGCCGACCTCAAGGGCCCGGGCGTCAACGTCCTCGGCGACCACTTCAGCCCCGTCACCGCCCTGCTGGCCCCCGCCTACCGGCTCTTCCCCACCCCGGTCACCCTCCTGGTCGCCCAGGCCGCGCTGTTCGCGCTCGCCGCCGTCCCCGTCACCCGCGCCGCGACCCGCCTGCTCGGCCGGGGCCCCGGTCTCGCCATCGGCACCGCCTACGGGCTGTCGTGGGGCATCCAGCGGGCGGCCGACTTCGACTTCCACGAGATCTGCTTCGCCGTCCCGCTGATCGCCTTCTCCCTGGAGGCGGTCCTCCGGGCCCGGTGGCGGGCCGCCCTGCTGTGGGCGGCACCCCTCGTCCTGGTCAAGGAGGACCTGGGCGCCACCCTCGCGGCCCTCGCGCTCGTCGTCGCCTGGCGGGCCCGGCGCACCGCGCCGCGTACCGCCGCGTACGCGCTCGGGGTCGCGTTCCTCGGCGCCGCCGCCACCCTCCTCACCCTCACCGCCGTCATCCCGGCCTTCAACCCGACCGGCGGCTACGACTACTGGACCAAGCTCGGCGACGGGCCCGGGCCCTTCACCGGCGCCGAGACGAAGCTGCGCACCCTCGCCTGGGTCCTGCTGCCCACCAGCGGCCTGCTCGCCCTGCGCTCCCCGCTCCTCCTGGCCGCCGTCCCCACCCTCGGCTGGCGCTTCCTCTCGGGCGACCCCCACTACTGGTCCACCGCGTGGCACTACAGCGCCGTCCTGATGCCGGTGCTCTTCCTCGCCCTCACCGACGCCGCCGACCTCGCGCGCCGCAGCCCACGCCCGTGGCTGCGTACGTACGCGGACCGGCTGCCCGCGTGCACCGCCGCGGCCGCGCTCGCCCTGACCGCCACGCTGCCCCTGGCGTCGCTCACCGAGGCGCGGACCTACCGCGAACCACCCCGGGCCGTCGCCGCCGAACAGCTGCTGTCCCGGATCCCGGACGGCGCCACCGTGGAGGCGAACGTCGGCCCCATCAGCCGCCTCGCGGGCCGCTGCCGGGTCCTGTGGATCGGTGACCCGCGCAACCCCGCCCCGGAGTGGATCGCCATCGACAACGCCTCCGGCTGGGTCCGCGACCCGCTCGCCTACGCCGAGCGGCTCCACCCCGACGCCCGCTACCACGCGGCGGACACGGCGGCCGGCTTCGTACTCCTCGAACGCCGCGCCTGACCACCGGACGGCTCGCCGGGGCTTCTCCATCCGCGGGGCGGGGTGAGAAGCTGGGCCGACGGATATACATGCATAGGGAAAGGACCCGACTCGGTGACCGACGCGATACCCGACGCCGCGTCCCCGGACACGGGCCCCACCACCCCCGCCCCGCCCGGCACCCGCGGCCGACGCGGCCCGGTCGTCGCCGCGCTCATGCTCGGCATGGCGCTGGCCGCGCTCGACGGCACCGTCATCGCCACCGCCGTACCGCAGATCGTCGGCGACCTCGGCGGCCTCTCCGTCTTCTCCTGGCTCTTCTCCGGCTACCTCCTCGCCGCGACCGTCACCCTCCCCGTCTACGGCAAGCTCTCCGACACCTTCGGCCGCAAGCCCGTCCTCATCGCCGGCATCATCCTCTTCCTCCTCGGCTCCCTCCTCTGCGCCGCCGCCTGGAACATGGCCTCCCTGATCGCGTTCCGCATCGTCCAGGGACTCGGCGGCGGTGCCCTGCAGGGCACCGTGCAGACCATCGCGGCCGACCTCTACCCGCTCAAGGAGCGCCCCAGGATCCAGGCGCGGCTCTCCACCGTCTGGGCGACCTCTGCCGTCGCCGGCCCCGCGGTGGGCGGCCTGCTCGCCGGGTACGCCGACTGGCGCTGGATCTTCCTCGTCAACCTCCCGGTCGGCGCCCTCGCCCTCTGGCTGGTCGCCCGCCACCTGGTGGAGCCCGCCCGTCCGCGGACGACGCCGGTACGCGTCGACTGGCCCGGCGCCCTCGCCGTCTTCGCCACCGGGACGCTCCTGCTCACCGCCCTCGTCCAGGGCGGCGTCGCCTGGCCGTGGCTATCCGCCCCGTCCCTGGCCCTCTTCGCGGGCGCCGCGCTGCTCGCCGCCCTGGCCGTCGTCATCGAACGCCGGGCGGCCGACCCGATCATCCCCGGCTGGGTCTGGCGCCGCCGCACCATCGCGGCCGTGAACCTCGCCCTCGGCGCGCTGGGCCTGCTGATGGTGGCCCCGACCGTCTTCGTCCCCACGTACGCCCAGACCGTCCTGGGTCTCGGCCCCATCGCCGCCGGGTTCGTCCTCTCCGCGATGACCCTGTCCTGGCCCATCACCGCGGCCTTCTCCAACCGCCTCTACACCCGCATCGGCTTCCGCCTCACCGCGGTCACCGGCATCACGCTGGCCATGCTGGTCCTGCTGGCCTTCCCCCTGCTGCCCTACCCCGGCGAGCCGTGGCAGCCCGCCCTGATCATGCTGCTGCTCGGCGGGGCGCTCGGCCTCTTCCAGCTGCCGCTGATCGTGGGCGTCCAGTCCACGGTCCCCTGGTCCGAGCGCGGCACCACGACCGCGTCCGTGCTCTTCTGCCGCCAGGTCGGCCAGAGCCTCGGCGCCGCCCTCTTCGGCGCCCTCGCCAACGCCGTACTCACCGTCCGCCTGCCCTCCGGCGACCTCAACGACCCGGCGACGCTCACGCCCCGGGCGGTGGACGCGGCCGTCGACCACGTCTTCACCGCCGCCGCGGGCGCCGCGCTCCTCGCCCTCCTCGTCCTGCTGATCCTCGCGCCGCGCCGCTTCCCGGTTCTGTCGGCCGACGAGTGAACGCGCCGGGCGCGGACCGCATCTTCTCCGGCATGACGTTGGGGATGCGGTTCGGCATGAAGACGATCGTGGCGGGTCTCGCGGGTGGCGCTGCGGGTGGGGCGGCTTTCGGGGCGGCCACCTCTGTCGTCAACGCGCTCTCCTCCCCGTACATCTGGCTCGGCGTCCCTCTGGCGGGCACCGTCTGGGGCGATGCGGCCAAGGTGCTCAGCCTGCTGATGGACGTCGGCTGGGCCTGGGCCGCCCTCGCGGTGCTGATGGGCCTCGCGGCCGCGAGCCCGGCCCGCGGGGCGGTGACCGGCGCGCTGGCGCTGCTCGCGGCGACGACGACGTACTACCTCACGGACTCCATGGTCCGCGGTGAGCCGCTCACCTGGTACGCGGGCGACCTGGCCCTGTGGTGGACGGCGAGCGTGCTGCTCGGGCCCGCGCTCGGTGCCGTGGGCGCGTCGATCCGGCGCCCTGGGACGGCCGGCCTGCTCGCCGGGCTGACCGTACCGGTCGGGGCGGCCGCCCAGATGCTCCTGCTCCCGCCCCGGCCGGGCCCCGTCCTCACCCCGCAGATCCTGGTGGCCGAGGCCCTCGTCTGGACGGCCGCGGCGACCGGCGCCGCCTGGGCCGTCCACCGCTACGTGACGACCCGGCGCGCGACGTCACCCAGGACGGCGGGGTAGGACGGGCGGCGGGCGTCAGCCCCCGCCGCCCCGCCCCGGCGGACCGGGGGCTCCGCACGGCACCCGCCCGGAGGGCGGTGCGGGCGCGGCACCGTGTGGGCAGGGGCGGCTGGCCCCGTGCCCACCACGGCGGCGCCGGGGCCGCGGGCCCCGCCGCCGGGACCCCGACCCGCCGCGAGCCCCGGGGCCCGTGCCTCCCGCACCCACGCCGCCACGAGGGCCATGAGCCGCGGGCGCGTACGGTCCCGGACCCGAGGCCCGTGCGTCCCGCACCCACACCGTCAAGAGGGCTGCGAGCCCCGGGTCCCGTACGCACCCGGACCGAGGCCCGTCCGTCGCGTACGGCTCACGCCGCGTCCGGGTCCGGATCCGCCGGGCGGCCCGTCAGGGTCGCGAGGCTTTCCCTCACGTGGGCCATGTGCTCCCGCAGCCCCTCGCGTGTCTCCGCGTGCTCCAGCAGCAGCCGCTCGGTCTCCTGCTCCACGCGCTGCTCCTCCACGCGCGCCTCGGCCAGCAGCTCCGCCGCCCGCGCCTCCGCCTCCCGCTCGCGCTGACGGGCCATCTCCTCCGCCTCGGCGTACACCTTCTCGGCCTCCGCCAAGTGGCCCTCCGCCTCCGCGATGAGCCCCGCCAGCCGTTCCTTCTCCTCCGCGCGCCGCTCGGCCAGCTCCTGCTCCGCCGTCTCGCGCTGCTCCGCGTGCACCTTCTGCTGCGCCGCCATCAGCGCCTCCGTGCGCTCCCGCACCTGCCGGAGCTCCGCCTGCGCCTCGCCGCGCGTACGCTCGGCCTCCGCCCGGGCCTCGGCCCGTACCTCCTGCGCCTTCTCCCGGGCCGCGAGCAGGATCTGCGCGGCCTCCTCCTCCGCCGCCGCCCGCAGCGCGTCCGCCGCCTCGCGCGCCGCGTCCCGGGCCTGCCGCCCCGCCTCGTCCGCCGCGTCGGCCATGGCCTGCGCCTCGGCGGCCGCCCCGGCCCGTACCGCCCCGGCCTCCTCCTCCGCGAGCACCAGCAGCTGCTGGGCCTGCGGCCCGAGCGACTCGTACCGCTGCGGCTTCAGCCCGGCGACGACCTCCCGCAGCCGGGCGGCCTCCTTGTCCATCTCCTTGGCCAGTACGGTCAGCCGCGCCGCGCGCTCCCACGCGCCGTCGCGGTCCGCCGAGAGCTGGCCGATGTAGTGGTCGACGTCCTTCGGGCGGTAGCCCCGCCCCTTGGCCACGACCCCGAACCCGTGCGGTGATGTTGATGCAGTGTCAGGACTCATAGGCCCAGAATGCGTCAATCATCACAAAAAGGGACGTAATGACCGGCCTGCCGGGTGCAAGCCGGTCACCCCCACCCCCCTCCGGCTCACCTCACAGCAAGCCGTCCCACATCTGCTCCAGCAGCACCGACCACCAGCTCTCCGGCGACGCCAGCGCCGCCGGGTCCAGCATCGCCAGCTGCGCCTGGAAGTCGACGGTCCACCGCCCCGCCTGCTCCGGCGTCAGCCCGAACCGCAGCCGCCACATCCGCCCCAGCAGCGCCAGGCACCGCGTGAACTCCGGCAACCCGCTGTTCACGAACTGCGGCGCCACCGGCTGACCACCCGGACCCGCCTCCACCGGTACGGCGACGATGTGGGCGGTCCCGTACTGCACACACAGCGCCCGCCCGAAGTCCGAGCCCAGCACCAGGTACGAACCCGCGTCACCCGCCGGCTGCACCTGCCGCTGCGCCGCCAGCTCCGCGAGCGTCGGCACGACCGGCTGCGCGGGCTGCGCCCAGAAGAACGGCCCGAAGTCCGCCGGCAGGCCCGCCCACACGAGCGTGCGCGCCACCAGCTCCGGCACCCCCTGCCGCGACACCGCCCGCTGGTCGAACCGGCAGATGCCCTGCGGCCCGAACGCCCCCGCCAGCTCCTGCGCGATGCCCTCCGGCGGGATCGGCGGCGCGGGCTGCACCGGCGGCAGCGGAGCACGCAGCGGCGCCGGACGCGCCGGACCGTCCGCGACCTGGTGCAGCTCACCGTGGTGCGCGATGAGCTGCGCCATGCCCTGCTGACGGCTCGCGTGGTCACGCCCGTACGAGGCGATCGACGTGATCCGCGCCTGCGGCCAGGTCTCCCGGATCATCCGGGCGCAGTAGCCGCCGGGCAGATCGCACGACTCCAGCTCGGTGTGCAGCTCCAGCACCTGGTCCGGCGGGATGTTCATGGCACGCAGCTCATGGAACATCTGCCACTCGGGGTGCGGCGTACCGGGCGCCGAACGACGGATGAGCTGCTGCTCGGAGCCGTCGGGCGCGCGGTAGCGCAACACGGCCTGATAGCCCGGACCGACGGTCGGCTGCCCGGACGGCTGCCCCGGGGGCGGACCCATGGGCTGGCCCATCGGCTGGCCCATCGGCTGGCCCATCGGCGGCTGCGGGAACGCCGGCGCGGCGGGCGCGGGCGCGGGCGGCGCCGGAGGCTGCGGCCCGCCGGGCCCCGGCTGCGCCAGCATCGTCGCCGCATGGTGCACCCCACCGCCCGGCGGCGGCGTGGCACCCGGCGGCCGCGGCGCCCCCGGAGCCCCGGGAGGCCCGGGCGGAGCCGGCGGCTGCGGACCACCCGCACCACCGGCACCACCGGTACCGGCTGCAGAACCGATACCGCCCGGCCCCGGATGGGCCAGCATCGTCGCCGCATGGTGCGCGTCGCCACCGACCGGCCCCGGCGGCGCCGGAGGCGGCGGCGGACCCCCAGGCCCTCCAGGCCCCCCGGGACCCGGGTGCGCCAGCATCGTCGCGGCGTGGTGCACCCCACCCCCCGGCGGCGGCGTCGCCCCGGGCGGAGCCGACGGCGCGGGAGGCGCAGGCGGCTTCGGACCCTCGGGACCCAACTGCGCCACCAGCTGCGTCGGTACGTAGCCCCCGGCAGGCGCACCCGGAGCACCCGGGCCCGACGCGGGCGGCCTGACCCCCGGCGCACCGGGCGCACCCGGCGGCGGAGGAGGCGTCGCACCGGCACCCCGCGAGGCCCGCGCGGCACGCGGCGGCAGGACGGCCTTGCTGGTCGCGGCGTCCGCGATCTCACCCGCCGACAGCCCCGGCGCACCCGGCGCACCCGGCGCGGCATCGGGCAGGGACTGCGGGTCCAGCGCGGGCGCGATGGCGGTACGCGGCAGCTGGCTGCCGCCCGGCAGCAGCGCCGTCGGCGCGTCGGCGCCGACCGCCGGCGGCGGCGTCTCGTCATCGTCCGCCCCGGTCAACGGCGGCGCGAACACGGTCGCGGGCAGCGGCACGGACCCGTCGTCCCCGCTGCCGTTCCCCCCACTGGTGTCGTTCCACGACGGCGTGGCGGGCGCGGCCGGTACGCCGTCGGAAGCGGTCGGCTCGTAGTCGACACCCCCGCGCGTACCTCCGCCCGACGGAGGGGCCCACACGTCCTCGGCAGGCGCACTCACCGAAGCCCCTGCAGCGGGCGCGGGCGCAGGCGCAGGCGCGGGCTCCGAAGGCTCCGCCCGCGGAATGCCCCGCCTGTCCGCCGCGTCCTGCAGCCACTCCGGCGGCGTCAACAGGAACGACGTCTGGTTCAGGTCGATGCGCTCCGGCGCGGGCGCCGCCGCCGGGGCCGCGTCGGCCGGCGGAGCCCCGTACTCCTCCTCGTACCGGCGGATCACCTCACCCACCGGCAACCCCGGCCACAGCGTGGCCTCGCCGCTGTCCCGGGCGATCACCAACCGCTGGCGGCCGCCGTCCGACGTCGGCCCCTCCTCACGGTCCTCCGCCCACACCACGAACCCCAGCTCGAACTCCCGCACCCGCACCTCACGGTGCTGGTACGCGGGCACGTCGCCGTTGACCCACTCTTCCGCGCGCTCCTGCGCCTGCGCGAAGGTCACCACCGAACCGTCACCCCTCGTCCGAAACCGGGACGGCCCGCGCGAAGCCGCCGTCCACCATCAGGTTCGCCACCGTCTCCAGCTCCGGCGGATTGCCCGCCAACCGCTGCAAGAACTCGTCGAAATCCGCCCCACACGGCAACAGCAACCGCTCCACGCGCTCCTGCACCGTCAAACCGTCCTGATCCCGCGCGTCGTCATACGCGCAGAACCACACCGACCCCGCACCCGCGCCCCTCACCTTGACCGCGAGGATCCCGCCCTGGACGAAACCGACACCCAGGTAATCCTTCGTCAGATGGTCCCGCAGGCACTTGTTCACGTACACCAGGTCATTGACCGCCGCCTCCTCACGCACCGTGAAGAACGGCTGGTCCACCAGCAGCCCCAGCTCCGCGTCGAGCGCCGCACCCACCGGCGCACAGCCACCCGCCGCCTTCAGGAACGACCGGTACGCACCCGGCAACCGGTAACCGAGGTCCTCCTCCACGCCCTGCACCTGCGCCTCGGACACCGACAGCGCACCCTTCGGCAACCCGAAATGCGCCGGACGGGTCTCCTGCAGCGGCCGCGTACCGCGCTTGCCGTGGTCCACCGCGGCCGTCGCCAGCCCACCGTGGTGCCGCAGCAGCGCCTTCACCTCCACCGGCACCAGCTCCATCCGGCGCGTGCCCGCCACGTGGTGCCACGTCCAGCCGTGCGGCGTCGCCACCGCCGGAATCGTGTCCCACAGCTCGTGCCCCGACGCCGCGAGCGCCGCGTTCGCCGACACGTAGTCCGTCAGCCGCAGCTCGTCGACACCGAAACCCTCCGGCGGATCGGCGATCTCCGCGGCCGCACGCGCGTACGGCGAGAAGACCGGACGCCCGTGCTCGTCCACCCGCACACCCCTGGGGTGCCGAGCGGCACGCACCGGGTCCGGGAAATGCACGACCTGCCCGGCGTAGGCCGCGTTCGGTGGCGCGGCATGCTGCTGCCCGAGCCGACCTGTCGTCATGGCGGTTGCCCCCTGCTGCTGCTGGCTTGGTCCGCACAGCCTATGCGGTGGGGCAACAGGGGGAACCCGTCCTCCGTTTCAGTGACCCGACGTCACCCCCAGGTGACCCACTGGCGACCCCACGACACACCGATCACACGTTTCAGCGCCCCCGCTTCCCCATCACCTCACCCATTTGGCAGGCTGTTGATCGCAACTCGGGGGATTGCAGAGGGGACGACAAGCACCATGTACACAGCGCAACCAGCGACCACACCCGCGGTCGGCACGACCGGCGGGACTCCAGGCACCGCCGGGGCTGCCGGGACCGCCGGGGCTGCCGGGGCTGCCGGGACCAGCGGGACGCCCGCCACCGGCGACCCCCGCCTCACCTGGAGCAGCAGCACCCCCGACCGCACCCCCACCCTGCGCCACCGCCGCGACGGCATACTCCCCACCGTCGGCGCCGCCCTCTCCGTACGCGGCGAAACCCTCACCTGCACCGCCGGGCGCGGCAACCGCCCACCCGCCCTGCACCCCCTCGTCCAGGACTTCCTCGACACCCTCACCAGCGGCCAACGCGAACGCTTCACCGGCCGCTGCCCCGAAGCCATCCTCCTCTCACGCCACCTCACCGCCACCGAGACCAACCGCTCCAAACGCGCCCAACGCAAACCCCTCACCCACAGCGAAGCCCGCCGCGCCCTCAAACACGCCAAACTCACCGCACGCCGCATCCGCGAAGACGGCGACCCCCTCCACGGCAGCTACACCGCCCCCTGCCGCTCCTGCGCCGCACTCCTCGCCCACTTCGGCGTACGCCCCGTCGACCCGACGACCACCGACCGGAACGGCTGACCCCACCCCCATGCCCGACCTCAACACCACCCGCTTCCCCGTCCCCGTCGACGCCGCCCTCCGCGCAGCCGGATGGCAACCCGGCCGCTGGGACATCAAGCAGGCGGAACACTGGGCCGACGCCCTCCGGGCACACGTCTCCCCCGCCGGACACCGCCACAGCGTCTTCCCCGCCGCCGTCGAAGCCTGGGCCGAATTCGGCGGCCTCCACATCGCGGGCCCCGGCCCCGGCCGCCAGATCGCCCCCACCCCCATCCACTTCGACCCCCTCGCCGGACTCCACCTCGCCCGCAGCCTCGCCGACCTCGGCCGCGCCCTCGAAACCGAGATCGCCCCCCTCGGCGAAGAAGCCGACCACCAGGCCATCCTCGCCATCGACACCGAAGGCCGCGTCTACAGCCTCGACCACGCCGGCGACTGGTACCTCGGCCCCGACATCGACCACGCCCTCGGCACCCTCATCACCGGCACCCTGCCCACGCGCCTCACATCGCCCTGAAAGCTACGCCGCGGATCGGCGGATCGGCGCATCGGCCTAGGCGGCCCGCACCGGCAACACCGCCGACACCTTGAAACCACCCTCATCCGTCGCACCCGACACGAACACCCCACCCAGCGCGGTCACCCGCTCCCGCATCCCCACCAGACCGTTCCCCCCACTCGGCAGACCCGCATCCGCCGCCGCACCATCCGACGGACCGTTCTCCACCTGCATCGCCACCTCATCACCCCGATGCGCCAGCCGCACCACCACCTTCGCGCCCGCCGCATGCTTGTGGACGTTCGTCAACGCCTCCTGCACCACCCGGTACGCCGTCTGCTCCACATCCGGCGCATACGACCGCGCCTCCCCCATCACCCGCAGCTCCACCACCATGCCCGCCTGCCGCGACTGCTCCACCAACTCGTCCAGGGCGTCCAGACACGGCCCGTCCTCAGCCGCCGCCTCTGCGGCAGCGGCGGCCGCCCGCCCGACGGCCTCCAGCGGCACCGACGCGGACTCCACGGTCTCCACGGCCCGAGGCGCCACCGGCTCCCGGTCCTCCGTCGCCCGCAGCACCCCCAACATCTCCCGCAACTCCGTCAGCGCCTGCCGCCCCATGTCACCCACCAGCGCCGCGTTCTTCACCGCCTTCTGCGGATCCTTCAACGCCACCGCCTGCAACGCCGCCGCATGCACCACCATCAAACTCACCCGGTGCGCCACCACGTCGTGCATCTCCCGCGCGATCCGCGTCCGCTCCTCCACCCGCGCCATCTGCGCCCGCTGCTCCGCCCGGTCCGCCAGCAGCGACAACTCCTGCTCCAGACTGTCGGCCCGCTCCCGCAGACTCTCCATGAGCCGCCGCCGCGCCCCTATGTACAGCCCGAACAACACGGGCGGGGCGTTCAACCCCAGCGACAACATCACCGACACCAGCGGCACGTACCACGACGACGTCTCGAAGTCCGCCGCCGCGACGTCCTGCCGCACGCGTACGTACGTCACGATGAACACCGCCGCCAGCGACATCCCCGCCAGCGCCGCGATGATCCGCCGAGGAACCTCCGAAGCCGCGAGCGTGTACAGCCCGACGATCCCCATCAGGTAGCCCATCTCGGCGGGCGTGATCGCGATCGACACCAGCACCACGGCGATCGGCCACCGCCGCCGCACCAGCAACGCCGCCCCGGCCACCAGCCCGAACAGCACCCCCACCGGCACCGGCAGCCCCGCGTTCTCCGCGAAACCGACCCCCTCGCCGGCACACTCCAACGCCGACACCAACGCCAGCGCCACATCCAGCACGGCACTGCGCCGTCTCCCCCACCACCACCAGCCACGGGCGGTCGTGCCCGCAGCGTCCTGGTGTGCCCCCGTTGTGGTCATGTCTTCCAGCCTACGGGCGGCGACCACCCGTTTTCCGGCGAGTCCAGCAGCACAGAACGGGACGATCCGCACCCGAAACACACACTGATCCCTCGAACACGTGAATCGCCCGCACATTCGACCCGGACGTCCGCATTCCGGACGAAGCTGTCCGCGTGACCACCGCCATCGGCAAGTACGCCGACTTCGAGAGCCTGCGCGAGCAGGCGATCGCCCTGCGCAGAGAAGGCCTCAGCCTTCGCCAGATCCGCGACCGCCTGGGCGTCTACAACAACGACATCCTCAACCGGCTCGTGAAGGGCGAGCCACCCCCTGACTGGACCAAGCGCCCCCGCGCCAAGGACGACCTCCGAGCCCGCGCCCGCGAGCTACGGCTCCAGGGCATGACCTACGACCAGATCCAGATGGAGCTCGGCTGCTCCAAGAGCTCAATCTCGCTGTGGGTGCGAGACCTGCCGAAGCCCGAACCGCGCTACACGGACGAGGAGCGCCGCGAGCTCATGAACAAGGGCCTCGCCCATCTCCGCGCGGCACGAGATCAAGAGCGCGAGGCAACCAAGCGCTCAGCGCGCGACGCGATCGGGCAGCTTTCGGACCGCGAGCTATTCATCGCCGGGGTAACGCTGTACTGGGCCGAAGGCGCCAAGGACAAGACGTATCAGCGCCGCGAGTCTCTGCAGTTCATTAACAGCGACCCCAACGTGATCACCCTCTACCTCAGATGGCTTGCCCTCCTTGACGTGCCACGCGAGCGAATGCGCTTCCGACTGAGCATTCACGAGTCGGCAGACATCGCCGAAGCCGAGAAGTTCTGGGCCGACCTGGTCGGCGTCGATGCCTCGACCTTCCAGCGGGCGACACTCAAGAAGCACAACCCCAGGACCACACGGAAGAACACGACCGACGCCTACCGAGGCTGCCTGGTGATCTACGTGACCAAAAGCGCCGATCTGTACCGTCGCATGGAAGGGGCTTGGTACGGCATAGTAGGGGCTGCCGTCCCGACGGACTGACTTGATGTCCGGTTTAGTCGGGTTTAATCCCCCATGGTGTAATCAGGCAGCACTGCGGTTTTTGGTACCGTCTGTTCAGGTTCAAATCCTGATGGGGGAGCCGCCATATTTGCCGGGTCCTGACCTATCCGGTCAGGACCCGCCCTCGTTTCCTCCCCGAAACCCCCCGGTATCCTGCGGTTGTCCACCACCCGAAAGCCGAAGGGCATTCCCGTGAGCGCCAACCGCCCGGCAGCCGTCGTCGTCCTCGCAGCGGGTGAGGGCACCCGCATGAAGTCGAAGACCCCCAAGGTCCTGCACGAAATCTGCGGGCGTTCGCTCGTCGGCCACGTCGTCTCGGCGGCGCGTGAGCTGGAGCCCGAGCACCTGTGCGTCGTCGTCGGGCACGCCCGCGAGCAGGTCACCGCGCACCTCGACGAGTACTACGCGGGCACCCGGACCGCCGTGCAGTACGAGCAGAACGGCACCGGGCACGCCGTGCGCATGGCGTTGGAGGAGCTCGGGGCCGGGGCGCTGGACGGGACGGTCGTCGTGGTGTGCGGGGACACGCCCCTGCTGTCGGGCGAGACGCTCGGCGCGCTGGCGGCGACGCACGCGGCGGACGGGAACGCCGTCACGGTGCTGACGGCCGAGGTGCCGGACTCGACCGGCTACGGGCGGATCGTGCGCGACGCCGGGACCGGCGCGGTGACGGCGATCGTGGAGCACAAGGACGCGACCGACGAGCAGCGGGCGATCCGGGAGATCAACTCCGGGGTGTTCGCGTTCGACGGGAAGCTGCTGGCCGAGGCGCTGGGGCAGGTGAGGACGGACAACAGCCAGGGTGAGGAGTACCTGACGGACGTCCTCGGCATCCTGCGGGAGGCCGGGCACCGGGTGGGTGCGTCGGTGGCGCCGGATCACCGGGAGATCCTGGGGATCAACAACCGGGTGCAGCTGGCGGAGGCGCGGCGGCTGCTGAACGAGCGGTTGCTGGAGCGGGCCATGATGGCCGGGGTGACGGTGGTGGACCCGGCGTCGGTGTTCGTGGACGCGACGGTGACGTTCGAGCGGGACGTGCTCGTGCATCCGAACACGATTCTGCTGGGTGCCACGCATCTGGCGGAGGACGCCGAGGTGGGGCCGAACTGCCGGCTGAAGGACACGCGGGTGGGCCGTGGGGCCCGGGTGGACAACACGGTGTCGGATCGCGCGGAGGTCGGCGAGGCGGCGTCGGTGGGCCCGTACGCGTATCTGCGTCCGGGCACGGTCCTGGGGCCGAAGTCGAAGGCGGGTACGTACGTCGAGATGAAGAACGCGCAGGTGGGTGAGGGGTCGAAGGTCCCGCATCTGTCGTACGTGGGTGACGCGACGATCGGTGAGTACTCGAACATCGGCGCGGCGAGTGTGTTCGTGAACTACGACGGTGAGGCGAAGCACCACACGACGATCGGGTCTCACTGCCGGACCGGTTCGGACAACATGTTTGTGGCTCCTGTCACGGTGGGGGACGGGGCTTACACGGCCGCCGGCTCGGTGATCACGAAGGATGTGCCGCCGGGTTCGCTGGCCGTCGCCCGTGGCCAGCAGCGGAATATCGAGGGTTGGGTGGCGCGGAAGCGTCCTGGAAGTGCCGCCGCGCAGGCTGCGGCGGAGGCCTCCGAGCAGGCTCGACGCGAGGACTGACCGGAAACAGGTGCGTCGAACTCGGCGTACCGTGATACGTGCACACAAATTCGGCTGGTTCGCGCGGAAGTGGCTCGCGGCCAGGGAACACGTCTGAGGAGACAGTGCTGTGACCGGGATCAAGACGACCGGCGAGAAGAAGCTGATGCTCTTCTCCGGCCGCGCCCACCCCGAGCTGGCCGAGGAGGTCGCACATCAGCTGGGTGTCGGTCTCGTGCCGACCAAGGCGTTCGATTTCGCCAATGGTGAGATCTACGTCCGCTTCCAGGAGTCGGCGCGCGGTGCGGACTGCTTTCTGATCCAGAGCCACACGGCTCCGATCAACAAGTGGATCATGGAGCAGCTGATCATGATCGATGCTCTGAAGCGGGCTTCGGCCCGGAGCATCACCGTGATCATCCCGTCGTACGGCTATGCGCGGCAGGACAAGAAGCACCGTGGTCGTGAGCCGATCTCGGCGCGTCTGATCGCGGATCTGCTGAAGTGCTCGGGTGCGGACCGGATCCTGACGGTGGACCTGCACACGGACCAGATCCAGGGCTTCTTCGACGGTCCGGTGGACCATCTGTCGGCGCTGCCGGTGCTGGCGGACTACGTGGGTGCGAAGGTCGACCGGAACAAGCTGACGATCGTGTCTCCGGACGCGGGTCGTGTGCGGGTGGCGGACCGCTGGTGTGACCGGCTGGACGCGCCGCTGGCGATCGTGCACAAGCGGCGTGACAAGGACGTGGCGAACCAGGTCACGGTGCACGAGGTCGTCGGTGAGGTCGAGGGCCGGGTGTGTGTCCTGGTGGACGACATGATCGACACGGGTGGCACGATCTGTGCGGCGGCCGAGGCGCTGTTCGCGCACGGTGCGGAGGACGTGATCGTCACGGCGACGCACGGCATTCTGTCGGGTCCGGCGGCGGACCGTCTGAAGAACTCGAAGGTGAGTGAGTTCGTGCTGACGAACACGCTGCCGACGCCGGGTGAGCTGGAGCTCGACAAGATCACGGTGCTGTCGATCGCGCCGACGATCGCCCGTGCGGTGCGTGAGGTGTTCGAGGACGGTTCGGTGACGAGCCTCTTCGAGGAGCAGGGCTGACGGTAGTGTGATGAGGCCGTCCCGACCGTGTGTCGGGGCGGCCTTTTCGTTTCGGTTAAGCTGGTGTAGTTGCTCGGCGAGGGAGGCCGTACCCGTTCATCCGGTACGGCGGTCCGTTATCGACGCGCTCTTCGTAGCAGGCCAAGTCCAGTCGTGGCCGGGTAACCACGACCGTTGATCCGTCTGACACTTACGAGGAGTGCATATGTCCGAGGTGAAGATCACCGCGCAGACCCGTACCGAGTTCGGCAAGGGTGCGGCCCGTCGTATCCGCCGCGCGAACCAGGTTCCGGGTGTTCTCTACGGCCACGGTTCGGACCCGATCCACCTGACGCTGCCGGGTCACGACCTGCTGCTGGCGCTGCGTACGTCGAACGTCCTGATCTCTCTGGACATCGACGGCAAGACCACCGAGCTGGCGATCCCGAAGGACGTGCAGCGTGACCCGCTGAAGGGCTTCCTGGAGCACGTCGACCTGCAGCTGGTGCAGCGTGGCGAGCAGGTCACCGTCGAGATCCCGGTCGTCGCCGAGGGCGAGCTGGCCCCGGGCGGCAACCTGCTGGAGCACGTGCTGAACGCGCTTCCGGTCGAGGCCGAGGCCACCCACATCCCCGAGTCGCTGACGGTCTCCGTCGAGGGCCTGGAGGCCGGTGCCTCCGTCCTGGCGAAGGACATCCCGCTGCCGAAGGGCACCTCGCTCGCGGTCGAGGGTGACACCGTCGTGCTGCAGGTTCTGGCCGCGCAGGCGGAGGAGCCGGCCGCTGAGGGCGCCGAGGGTGACGAGGCCGCCGAGGCCTGAGCCCTTTCGGGTTCCGCTTGACGGGGTGGTGGGCTGTGGCCCGCCGCCCCGTTTCCCTGTTCCGGTACGTGTACGAGGAGACGTGACGACATGACGACGGACGCCGGCGCCCCCTGGCTGATCGTGGGTCTGGGCAATCCGGGGCCTGAGTACGCCGGTCATCGGCACAACGTCGGGTTCATGGTGGCCGATCTCCTCGCGGAGCGGATCGGCGGGAAGTTCAAGCGTGCGCAGAAGGCGCAGGCGCAGGTGGTGGAGGGCCGGATGGGGCCCGTGGGTCCGGCGAGCCGGCGGGTGGTGCTGGTGAAGCCGATGTCGTACATGAATCTGTCGGGTGGTCCGGTGACGGCGCTGCGGGATTTCTACAAGGTGCCGACGGCCAACATCGTGGCGGTCCATGACGAGCTGGACATCGATTACGGCGTGCTGCGGCTGAAGCTGGGTGGCGGGGACAACGGGCACAACGGGTTGAAGTCGATGACGAAGGCGATGGGTGCGGAGTATCACCGGTTGCGGTTCGGTATCGGGCGGCCGCCGGGGCGGATGCAGGTGGCGGACTTCGTGTTGAAGGACTTCTCGTCGGCGGAGCGCAAGGAGCTGGACTACTTCGTGGACCGGGCGGCGGATGCGGTGGAGTGTCTGGTGACGGAGGGGTTGGAGCGGGCTCAGTCCGCGTATAACTCCTGATCGTTTTCATGACCGATCTCCTGACCGGTCCCCTGACCGTTCTCGACCGAGATTGACCGGGCGTGGTCGTATCACCGAGGATCGCGCCCCATGAGCAAGCCCTCGCGCAAGAAGCGGACCTCCGCGTTCCTCCCGTTCGCCCGTGCCGCCGTCATGGCTCTGGTCGCCCTGCTGCTGGTGGTGGCGGGCGTCTGGGCGTCGTGGGGCACGGCGCAGCACGTTCTGCTGTCCAAGGGGCGGGAGCACGGCGTCCTGACGGTGACGGGCTGCTCGGCGGACGTGTGCACGGGCCGGTACGACCCGGAGGGCCCGGCGGGGCCGCGTACCGACATGGCGATAGCGCACACGGTCGCGGTGCGCGAGGACGGTGTCTATCCGGTGGTGGTGAAGCCGGACACGACGGAGCTGGTCCGCACGGGCTGGGCGGGCGGTCTGCACGCGTGGCTGCCGCTGGGCGGGGCGCTGCTGCTGGCGGCGCTGGTGATCGGGGGCGGGTTGCGGTTGCCGCGGCTGGCTTCGGCGGCGGCGTTGGGGGGCGCGGTGCTGCTGGTGGGGACGTTCTTCGCGCTCTGAGGCGTGTACGCGAGAGGGGCGCCCGGGTGATCCGGGCGCCCCTTCGTCGTATGGCCGTACGCCGTGCGTCAGCCGGTGTTGCGCAGGCCGGCCGCGACGCCGTTGACGGTGAGCAGCAGGGCGCGGGCGAGCAGCGGATCGGGCTCTTCGCCGCGTTCGGCTGCGGTGCGCTGGCGGGCCAGCAGGGCGACCTGGAGGTAGGAGATGGGGTCCAGGTAGGCGTCGCGGATGGCGAAGGTCTGCTGGAGGACGGGGTTGGAGTCGAGGAGCTTCTCGCCGCCGGTGACGCGCAGGACCTCGGCGACGGTGAGCTCGTGCTCGGCCCGGATGGTGTCGAAGACGTGCCGGAGGTTTTCGGGCACGAGGGTCTCGACGTAGTGGCGGGCGATCCGCAGGTCCGTCTTGGCGAGGGTCATCTCGACGTTGGAGAGGAAGTTGCGGAAGAAGTGCCACTGCTCGTACATCTCGTCGAGCACGGCGTCGAGGCCGGCTTCGCGCAGGGCCTTGAGGCCGGAGCCGACGCCGTACCAGCCGGGGACGATCTGGCGGGACTGGGTCCAGCCGAAGACCCACGGGATGGCGCGCAGGCCGTCGAGGCCGGCGCCGGAGTCGGGGCGGCGGGAGGGCCGGGAGCCGAGGTGGAGGTCGGCGAGCTGGTCGACGGGGGTGGAGGCGAAGAAGTACGCCGGGAGGTCGGGGTCCTCGACGAGCCTGCGGTAGGCGGTGTGGGCGGCCTCGGAGGCGGTGTCCATGGCCGCGTCCCAGCGGGCGAGGGCCTCGTCGGACTGGCGGGGCGCGGTGTGCAGGGCGGACGCCTGGAGGGTGGCCGCGACCGTGAGTTCCAGGTTCTCCCGGGCGAGGGAGGGGATGAGGTACTTGTCGGAGATGACCTCGCCCTGTTCGGTCACCTTGATCTCGCCCTCGAGGGTGCCCCAGGGCTGGGCGAGGATGGCCTCGTGGGTGGGGCCGCCGCCGCGGCCGACGGTGCCGCCGCGGCCGTGGAAGAGGCGGAGGCGGACTCCGTAGCGGTGGGCGACGTCGCGCAGGCGGCGCTGGGCGCGGTGGATCTCCCACTGGCTGGTGGTGATGCCGCCGAACTTGGAGGAGTCGGAGTAGCCGAGCATGACCTCCTGGACGTCGCCGCGCAGGGAGACGAGGCGCCGGTAGGAGGGGTCGGCGAGCATGTCGTTGAGGATGACGTCGGCGGCCTTGAGCTCGTCGGTGGTCTCCAGGAGCGGCACGATGCCGATCTTGGCCCAGCCGGCGTGGAGGTCGATGAGTCCGGCCTCGCGGGCGAGGACGGCGGCGGCGAAGACGTCGTCGGCGCCCTGGCACATGGAGATGATGTAGGACTCGACGACTTCGGGGCCGAAGCGTTCGAAGGCGTCCTTGATGGTGAGGAAGACGCCGAGGGTCTTGGTGCCGGCCGCGTCGAGGGGGGCGGGCTGGGGGGCGAGGGGCCGGCGGGAGCGGAGTTCCTTGGCGAGGAGCTTCTGCCGGTAGTCGCGCGGCATGTCGGCGTAGCGCCAGGATTCCTCGCCGAGGCGGTCGAAGAGCTGGCCGAGGGCGTGGTGGTGGGCGTCGGCGTGCTCGCGTACGTCCATGGTGGCGAGCTGGAGGCCGAAGGCGGCGAGGGTGCGGATGGTGCGGTCGAGGCGGCCGTCGGCGAACAGGCCGCCGCGGTGCTCGCGCAGGGAGGTCTGGATCAGGGTGAGGTCGGCGAGCAGCTCGGCGGTGCCGAGGTAGTCGCGGCCTTCCTGGTGGGGGGTGCCCTTGGCGAGGCGCTCGCGGGTGTTGAGGAGCTTCTGGCGGATGCAGGTGGCCTTGAGCCGGTAGGGCTCTTCGGCGTTGAGGCGCTTGTAGCGGGGGCTGATCTCGGGGAGGTTCTCGAGGTCCTGCTGGAGGGAGTCGAGGAGGTCCTGGGTGGCGCCGGCGTAGCGGATGGAGTTGGAGAGCTGCGCGCGGAGCTGGTCGATCAGCTCGATGGCGTCGGTGATGCCGTGCTCGTGCTGGAGGATCAGCACTTCGCGGGTGACGGTGGGCGTGACGTTGGGGTTGCCGTCGCGGTCGCCGCCGATCCAGGTGCCGAAGGTGAGGGGGCGGGTGCCGGGGGGCAGCTCGACGCCGACGCGCTCGAGTTCGGCGGCGAGGTCTTCGAGGACGTCGCCGACGGCGTTGGCGTGGAGTTCGTCGAGGTAGTAGATGGCGTTGCGGGCTTCGTCGGCGGGCTCGGGCCGGACGACGCGGAGCTCGTCGGTCTGCCAGACGAGGTCGATGGACTCGGCCAGGCGCAGGTCGTGGCGGCGCCGGTCGGAGGCGATGACCGGGGTTTCGAGGAGCTCGGCGATGCGGCGGAGCTTGTTGAGCACGGAGCGGCGCGCGGCCTCGGTGGGGTGCGCGGTGAAGACGGGCCGGACGTTGAGGTTCCGGACGGTCTCGCGTACGTGCTCGGGGTCGCCGTCCTTGAGCATGTCGGCGGTGCGGGCGAGGAGGCCGCCTTCGGCGGCGCGCTTCTCGCGCAGTTCCTTGCCGCGGTGCACCTGCTCGGTGACGTTGGCGAGGTGGAAGTAGGTGGAGAAGGCGCGGACGAGCTTGGCCGCGGTCTGGAGGTCGGTGTCGCCGAGCAGCTCGGCGGCGGCCTCGCCGTCCTCGCGGGTCAGGCGGCGGACCTTCTCGACGAGCTCGAGGAGCTCGGGACCTTCCTGGCGCACGAGTGTCTCGCCGAGGAGGTCGCCCAGTCGGCGGATGTCGGAACGCAGCTCGGCGTTGGCGGTGGAGGTCTGGTCTGCACTGCTCACAGGTGCGGCTCCTTGCAGTGTTCGAGCACGTCTGGAGGGGTACTGAAAGCTCGCGGACCGCGCTGTCCGACGACTCCCAGGATAGGTGTCGCCTGGTGTGGCGCCGTCCACTGCCCCCTTGCCGCGCGCCCGCGCGCTGACATACTTACGACGCCGTAGGTTACGGGACCGTAGGAAGTGGGTACCCGGGACCCGGTTTTCCGTTGTATCCCTCACCCCCTGGGGACCCTATGACCACAAGCCCCGACACGCTCCGTACCGTGGACCCGGCGGCCGACGCCGCCGCCTCCCCGGATCTGCCCCCCGCGACGCTGGGCGGAGACAACAAGCGTTCGATCGAGCAGATCGCCCTGCTGCTGTTCATCACCGTGCCGTTCCTGGCCCTGCTCGCGGCGGTGCCGCTGGCGTGGGGCTGGGGCGTGAGCTGGCTGGATCTCGGTCTGCTGGTGGCGATGTACTTCATCGGCTGCCACGGCATCACGATCGGTTTCCACCGGTACTTCACGCACGGTTCGTTCAAGGCGAAGCGTCCCCTGCGGATCGCGCTGGCGGTCATGGGGTCGCTGGCGGTGGAGGGCCCGCTGGTGCGGTGGGTGGCGGATCACCGCAAGCACCACAAGTTCTCGGACGCGGAGGGCGACCCGCATTCGCCGTGGCGGTTCGGGGAGACGGTGCCGGCGCTGATGAAGGGCCTGTGGTGGGCGCACATCGGGTGGATGTTCGATGAGGAGCGCACTCCGCAGGCGAAGTACGCACCGGATCTGATCAAGGACCCGGCGATCCGGGCGATCTCGCGGGGCTTCATCGGCTGGACGGTGCTGTCGCTGGCGATCCCGCCGCTGGTCGGCGGTCTGGTGACGATGTCGTGGTGGGGCGCGTTCACGGCGTTCTTCTGGGGCTCGCTGGTGCGGGTGGCGCTGCTGCACCACGTGACGTGGTCGATCAACTCGATCTGCCACGCGGTGGGCAAGCGTCCGTTCAAGTCGCGGGACCGTTCGGGGAACGTGTGGTGGCTGGCGGTGCTGTCGTGCGGTGAGTCGTGGCACAACCTGCACCACGCCGACCCGACGTCCGCGCGTCACGGTGTGATGCGCGGGCAGATCGACTCCAGCGCGCGGTTGATCCGCTGGTTCGAGAAGCTGGGCTGGGCGTACGACGTGCGCTGGCCGAGCGCGTCGCGGATCGAAGCCCGCCGCCAGGACCGCGCCGCGAACGCGGCATGATGGACGGTGTGGCGATCGACGGCAGCAGTACCAGCAGTAGTGACAAACCGAGGCGCGGTCGGCGGGTCCGGATGACGGGAGCCGAGCGCCGCCAGCAGCTGCTCGACATCGGCCGCACCCTCTTCGCGGAGCGGGGCTTCGAAGGCACGTCGGTGGAGGAGATCGCGGCGAAGGCCGGGGTGTCCAAGCCGGTGGTGTACGAGCACTTCGGCGGCAAGGAAGGTCTGTACGCGGTCGTCGTGGACCGCGAGATGCGCCAGCTGCTCGACATGGTGACCGGCGCCCTGACCGCGGGGCACCCGCGGGAGCTCCTGGAGCAGGCGGCGTTCGCGCTGCTGGACTACATCGAGACGTACACGGACGGCTTCCGGATCCTGGTCCGGGACTCCCCGGTGGCGCAGTCCACGGGTACGTTCGCCTCGCTGATCTCGGACATCGCCACGCAGGTGGAGGACATCCTGGGCCTGGAGTTCAAGGCCCGGGGCTTCGACCCGAAGCTGGCGCCGCTGTACGCGCAGGCGCTGGTGGGGATGGTGGCCCTGACGGGCCAGTGGTGGCTGGACGCCCGCAAGCCGAAGAAGGCGGAGGTCGCCGCGCACCTGGTGAACCTGGCGTGGCACGGGCTGGACGGGCTGGAGCCGAAGCCGCGGCTGATAGGTCACCGCAAGAGCTGATCACCCTGGTACCGGCGGAGGGGGGGGGGGGGGGGGGGGGGGGGGGGGAGGGGCCCCCCCCCGCCCCCGCCCCCACCCCATGTATGGACAAGAAAGGACCACGAAAAAGAAAAAAAAAAAGCCCTCCCGCCTATACGAGCAGGC
>NZ_JBWKLJ010000005.1:0-320756 GCF_056430285.1 Streptomyces sp. NPDC045998 | reverse complement strand
GAATGGGGGAGAGGGGAGGACGCAAAATCCGCTGTGGGGGGCCCAAAAAAAGGGCCCCCCCTCTTGGCCCGGGTGGAGGCCCCCCCCCCCCACCGCCCGCCCCCCCTCCGTGTTGCTCCCGGGCCCGTCACCCGGGCTTGCGGGCGACGGCGAAGATCCGGCGGAACGGGAAGACCGTGCCGTGCGGGCCCGGCGGGTAGGCCTTGCGCAGCAGGTCGCGGTACTGGGCGAGGAACTCGGCGATGGCCTCGTCGTCGCCTTCCAGGGCGGTGAGGACGGGGCGCAGGGCGGTGCCCTTGACCCAGTCGAGGACGGGGTCCTCGCCCTGGAGGAGCTGGGAGTAGACGGTTTCCCAGACCTCGGTCCGGCAGCCGAGGTCGGTGAGGCGGGCCAGGTAGTCGGCGGAGGTGAGGATGTGGACGAAGCGGTGGCCGTGGCCCCCGAGGCGGTCGCGCCACTGCGGGGACTCGCACAGCTCGCCGAGGAGGGCGTGGCTGGGCGAGGTGAAGTTGCCCGGGACCTGGAAGGCGAGTGTGCCGCCGGGGGTGAGGCCGTCGATCCACAGGGGCAGGGACTCGGGGTGGTTGGGCACCCACTGGAGGGCCGCGTTGGAGACGATCAGGTCGTACGGTTCGTCGGGCGTCCAGTGCGCGGCGTCGGCCGGCCGGAAGTCGAGCCAGCCGCCGCCGGGGGTGGTGCCGGCGTAGCGCTGTTTGGCCTGCTCCAGCATCTCGGGTGAGAGGTCGAAGCCGGTGATGTGGGCGTCGGGCCAGCGGTCGGCGAGGAGCGCGGTGACGTTGCCGGGGCCGCACCCGATGTCGGCGATTCGGGCCGGCCTGCCGTGCGCGGTCGCGGGCAGCTCGGGTATGCGGTTGAGGAGGTCGATGAACGGGCGGGTGCGGTGATCGGAGTGGCGCAGGTACTGCTGTGGATCCCAGATTGGTGCGGAATGCATGGACAAGCCCCCTTGCTGGAACGGCGTACCGAAGCGGAACAGAGTCCCGGCCCCGTCATGCCCAATGGTCAAGGCGAGTATTTCTTGACGTCAAGAGACTTCACATCGACAGAGCGCCTACACTGATCGCCATGGAGGACGAGGTCGATCGACTGGTCGCAGCATGGCGCCGCGAGCGCCCCGACCTCGACGTGGAACCGCTCGAGGTGCTCAGCCGTGTGTCCAGGCTGGCCCGGCACCTCGACCGCGCTCGTCGGCTGGCGTTCTCCGAGCACGAGCTGGAGCCGTGGGAGTTCGACGTCCTGACGTCGCTGCGCCGCGCGGGCGCCCCCTACCAGCTCTCCCCCGGCCAGCTGCTCACGCAGACGCTCGTCACCTCCGGCACCATGACCAACCGCATCGACCGGCTCGCCAAGAAGGGCCTCGTCGAGCGGCTGCCCGACCCCAGCGACCGCCGCGGCGTCCTCGTGCGCCTCACCCCCGAGGGCCGCGACCGGGCCGACCAGGCGCTCGCGGGGCTGCTGGACCAGGAGCGGGCGATCCTCGTGGAGCTGTCCCGCGCGCAGCGGGCCGAGCTCGCCGCGCTGCTACGCCAGCTGACCGCCCCGTTCGACAACATCCCCTAGCTCCGGGCCGAGATCGGCCGGGCCGACGCCCGCCCGGCGCGCCAGCGCGACGGCCGCCAGCGTGGAGTGCACGCCGAGCTTGCCGAGCACGTTCTGCATGTGCGTGCGCACGGTGTGCGGGGAGAGGAAGAGCCGTTCGGCGACGGCCTTGCGGCCGAGGCCCGCGACCATGCAGCGCAGCACCTCCCGCTCGCGCGGGGTCAGGGACTCCACCAGCCGTTCGCTCTCGGTGCGGTGCTTGCGCGCGGCCGTCAGTTCGCGCAGCACCCCGGTGAGCAGGGCCGGCGGCAGGTGGGTCTCGTCGCGCAGCACGCCGCGGATCACCGCCAGCAGCCGCTGGAGCGAGCAGTCCTTGGCGACCCAGCCGGAGGCTCCGGCCTGGAGGGCGAGCGCGGCGCGGCGCGGGTCGTCCTTCTCGGCGAGCACGACGGTCCGCACGGTGGGCTGGGTGGAGCGGACGCTCGTGACGAGCGAGATGCCGTCGGCCGGTTCCTCACCGTGGCCGCCGTGGCCGCCGTGGCCGCCGTGGTCCGGGACCGCGTGCGGCGGGACGGCGGGGGTCGGGGCGGTTGCGGAGAGGACGGCCGGGGGCGGGGCGTTCCGGGGGGCGGGCACCCGCACCGGCGGGCTCGCGGCGGTGGGGCCGGCCGCGCCGAGGTCGGCGTCGATGAGCAGGACGTCGAACGTACGGCCCTCGGAGGCCGCCCGCTCCAGGCAGCGCAGCGCGGCGGGGCCGCTGCCGGCAGCCGCGACGTCCACGTCGGGCTCGGCGGCGAGGGCCGCCGCGAGCGACTCGGCGAAGATGCGGTGGTCGTCCACCACCAGAACCCGGATACGGACCACTGACACCCCCATGTGTCGCCGCTGTGTCGAGGAAGGCGGAGCAGCCGCGGATACGGCGCCCGGAGAGGAGGTCCCATGGTCGTCGCACGGCCGCCGCCGTGCAGTGACTGTTACCCCACCCCGGGCGCCGTACCCGACTGTCTCGCCCCTGATCAGCGCCGGCCCCCACCGGCACCGTGCATCAGAGTACGGCCGGCGGCCCGGAGGGGAGGGCGGTTTGCGGAACTGACCGGTTACGCGAGGCGACGCGCTCCCGCCGACGGGACCGCCGGGAAGACGCGCGGAGCCGCGAACCCGGCCCCGGCGAAGGCCGTTTGGATGGCTTTCGTGACGGTTTCCTCGCCGTCCGCCTCGGTCAGGACGATCGCCGAGCCGCCGAAGCCGCCGCCCGTCATCCGCGCGCCCAGCGCGCCCGCCCCGGTCGCCGCGGACACCACCAGGTCCAACTCGGGGCAGGAAACCCGCAGGTCGTCGCGGAGGGACGCGTGCCCCTCGGTGAGCACCGGCCCCACCGCCCGTACGTCGCCGGCGTCGAGCAGCGCGATGGCCCGCCGTACGCGGTGGTTGTCGGAGACGACGTGGCGGACGTACGAGCGAATCGTTTCGCCGGGCAACCGCCGCAGGGCGTCGGGTAGTTGCACGTGGTCGATGTCGCGCAGCGTGCGCACGCCGAGCGCCCGCGCGCCCGCCTCGCACCCGGCGCGCCGCTCGGCGTACGCGCCGTCGCCGAGCGCGTGCTTCACCCGGGTGTCGACGACGAGGAGGCGCAGCCCCCGCGCGGCGAGGTCGAACGGCACCTGGCGGTGCGACAGGTCGCGGGTGTCGAGGTGGAGGGCGTGCCCCTCGGTGCAGCACGCCGACGCCATCTGGTCCATCACGCCGCACGGCACGCCCACGAAGGCGTTCTCCGCGCGCTGTGCGAGCACGGCCAGCTCCTCGCGGGCGAGCCCGAGTCCGTACAGCTCGTTCAGCGCGAGTGCGGTGACGACCTCCAGGGCGGCCGACGACGACAGGCCGGCGCCGGTCGGGACGGTGGAGGCGAGGTGGACGTCGGCGCCGGTGACGGGGTGCCCGGCTTCGCGCAGCGCCCACACCACCCCGGCCGGGTAGGCGGCCCAGCCGGTGCCCGCGCGGGGCACCAGCTCGTCGGGCGCGAGCTCGACGACCCCCTGGCCGACGTCGGCGGAGTGCACGCGCAGCCGTCCGTCGGAGCGCCGCGCCACCGCGGCGACGGCGGTGTGCGGGAGGGCCAGCGGCAGTACGAAGCCGTCGTTGACGTCGGTGTACTCGCCGATGAGGTTGACCCGGCCGGGCGCGGCCCACACGCCCTCGGGCGCGTACCCGTACAGCGCCCGGAAGTCCTGCGCCATGACCGTCACTCCCCCGCCTCCCGCTTCTGCGCGAACTCCCACGCGTCCGCCACGATGCGCGCGAGGCCGGGGCGGGAGGGCCGCCAGCCGAGCCGCTCCCGGGCGGTGGCCGCGGAGGCGACCAGCACCGCCGGGTCGCCGGCGCGGCGCGGGGCGACGGCCTCCGGGACGGGGTGGCCGGTCACCTCGCGGACGGTCTCGATGACCTCGCGGACGGAGAAGCCGTTGCCGTTGCCGAGGTTGCAGATCAGGTGCTCGCCCGGTGCGAGCGCGTCGAGGGCCAGCAGGTGCGCCTCGGCGAGGTCGGCGACGTGGATGTAGTCGCGGACGCAGGTGCCGTCGGGGGTCGGGTAGTCGTCGCCGTAGACGGAGATCGACGGGCGCTTGCCGAGGGCGACCTGGAGGACGAGCGGGATGAGGTGCGACTCGGGGTCGTGGCGCTCGCCGCACTCCCCGTACGCCCCGGCGACGTTGAAGTAGCGCAGCGAGGCGGCGGCCAGGCCGTGGGCGGCGGCCTCGCCGGTGAGCATGTGGTCGACGGCGAGCTTGGAGGCGCCGTAGGGGCTGGTGGGGGCGGTCGGGTCGGTTTCGGTGAGGGGCGTGGAGACCGGTTCGCCGTAGGTGGCGGCCGTGGAGGAGAAGACGAGGCGGCGCACGCCCGCGTCGCGCATGGCGGCGAGCAGCGCCATGGTGCCGCCGACGTTGTTGGCCCAGTACTTCTCGGGGTCGGTGACCGACTCGCCGACCTGCGAGAAGGCGGCGAAGTGGAGCACGCCGTCGTACGAGGCGTCGAGGTGGCGGGCGGCGTCCTGGACGCGGCCCTCGATGAAGCGGGCCCCGGCCGGGACGCCTTCGCGGAAGCCGGTCGACAGGTCGTCCAGGACGGTCACCTCGTGTCCGGCCTCCAGCAGGTGTGCGGCGACCACACCGCCGACGTAGCCGGCTCCGCCGGTCACCAGGTACTTGCTCACTTGCTCGCCACCTCTCGCAGTCGCCGGGCCGCGGCCTCCGGCGGTACGTCGTTGATGAACACACTCATGCCCGACTCGGAGCCCGCCAGGAACTTGAGCTTGCCGGAGGTGCGCCGGATGGTGAAAAGCTCCAGATGCAGGGCGAAGTCGGCGCGCCGGGGGTCGTGCAGCGGCGCCTGGTGCCAGGCGGCGATGTACGGCGTGGGGGGTTCGTCGGGGCCGAAGATCCGGTCGAAGCGGCGCAGCAGCTCCAGGTAGACGCCGGGGAACCCGTCGCGCGCCGCGTCGTCCAGGGCCCGCAGGTCGGGCACGCGCCGTGTGGGGTGGAGGTGTACTTCGTACGGCCAGTGCGCGGCGTACGGCACGTAGGCGACCCACTCGTCGGTCTCCAGGACCACCCGTTCGGCGTCGGCGCGCTCGCGGGCGAGGAGGTCGTCGAAGAGGTTGCGGCCGGTGGCGGCGCGGTGGGCGTCGAGGGAGCGGAGCATCGCCGTCGTGCGGGGGGTGGTGAAGGGGTACGCGTAGATCTGGCCGTGCGGGTGGCCGAGGGTGACGCCGATCTCGGCGCCGCGGTTCTCGAAGCAGAAGATCTGCTCGACCTGGTCCAGCGCGGCGAGTTCGGCGGTGCGGTCGGTCCAGGCCTCCAGGACGAGGGCGGCCTGCTCTTCGGTGAGGTCGGCGAAGGAGGCGTCGTGGTCGGGGGTGAAGCAGACGACCTCGCAGCGCCCGGAGTCGCCGGCGAGGGAGGGGAAGCGGTTCTCGAAGACGACGACGTCGTAGTCGGCGTCGGGGATCTCGCTGTGCCGGCCGTCCCGGGAGGGGCACAGGGGGCACTCGTCGGCGGGCGGGTGGTAGGTGCGGCCCTGGCGGTGCGAGGCGATGGCGACGGAGTCGCCGAGGAGGGGGTCGTGCCGGATCTCGGAGGTGGTGGAGATGGGGTCGAGGGGGCGGGGGTCGACGGCGTCGCGTACGGCGTCGTCCCGCCGGTCGTAGTAGACCAGCTCGCGCCCGTCGGCCAGCCGGGTCGATGTTTTCTTCACTACGGGCTCCTGCCGTGTGCTGTTCAAACACAACCACACACAAGGAATCACAATCAAACATCGCAGTCAATGCCGACGCCCCGCCCCGGCGGGGGTGTCTCACGCCTGTGCTCAGTCGGCGGGCTGGGCCGCGTGCCGCAGGGCCGCGCGGTCCAGGAGGCCCGTACGGGCGGCGAGGGCGGCGGCCTCCAGGCGGGAGCCGACGCCCAGCTTCATCAGCACGCGCTGCACGTGCGTGCGCGCGGTGCTCGGCGCGATGTGCATGCCCGCGGCGATCAGCCGGGTGTCCTCGCCCTCCGCGACCCGGACGAGCACCTCCACTTCCCGCGGCGTGAGCATCCGCAGCAGCCGCTGGCCCTCGTCGTCGGGCTGCGCCGCCGGGTTCAGCAGTTCGGTGAAGGCGCCCTGGAGCAGCTGGGGCGCGATCGCCACCTCGCCCGCCCTGGCCTTGAGCATCGCCCGCTCGACGCCTTCGATGCGCTCGTCGTGGCGTACGTAGCCGGACGCGCCCGCGGCGAACGCCGCCGCGATCCCGCGCGGGCTCGGCACGGGGCCGAGGATGACCACCGCCACCTGCGGGCGGTCCTGCTTGATGCGGACGACCGGGTCGAAGGCGCCCGGTTCCGCGGGGGCGGCCGTGCCCAGCAGGCACACCTCCGGCGCGCGGCTCACCACCAGCTCGGCCGCGCCGGCGGCGGGTGCGGCGGCCGCGAGCACCCGGTGGCCGCGCAGTTTCAACGCCGAGGCGAGCGCCTCGGCGAGCAGGCGGTGGTCGTCGACCACCATGAGCCGCACGCCCATCGAGCAATCCCCCATCCCCGCCGGTCCCGGCTCCCCGCCGGCTCCGGCCCCCCGCCGTCCCCGGCACTGTTGACCCGGCAAGCTACACGCTTGTTCGACATCGCGCGCCCCCTCCTTGTCAGAAGCCCCCCGGAATGTCGAATTCTTCGCTGATAAGGGCTACTTGAGTCCCTTTATGCTGACGGCCCGGCACCTCGCTCGTGCGAGGTGCCGGGCCGGGCGACGGGCCCGCCCCAGGGGCGGGCGGGCGTCAGTGCGTGGTGTACGCCAGCACGAAGTACTGCTTGTCGTCGACGGAGGAGCTGCTCGGTTCGGAGATCATCCGCTCCGAGATGAACAGCCGTCCGGCGGTGTAGCGGATCTCCGCGTGGTCGAGCGAGAAGCTCGACTCGGCGTCGCGCACCGCTTCGTCGGCCGGGTTCTCCAGCAGCACGGTCTGCTTGAAGGTGGAGCCGTCGATGCTGACGATCTGGCCGCCCTTGTCGTAGGGCGGTTCCTTGTACGCGATGATGTTGCCGCCGTCCATGCGCAGCGGGAACACCGAGTAGCGGTCGCCCGCCTCGGCCTTGTCGCTGGTGGGCTTGCCGGTGGTGAGGTCGAAGGAGACGATCTCGTTGGTCTGGCCGTAGCCCTCGCCCGCGCCCTCGTGGTCCTCGGTGGGGAGGTAGACGCGGCCGTTGCCGACGATGACCTTGCTGCACGCCTCGACCAGCGTCGAGTCGCAGTCGCCGGCGAACCGTTCGGCGTCCACGGCGATCTTGGCCTTGAGCTTGCCGGTCTTCTCGTCGATGGAGAAGAGGTCGGAGATCCCGGAGCCGTCACCGGCGGTGTCGCCGACGTCGGCCGCGACGACCAGCGGCTTGGTGGAGACGATGCTCGCGTACTCCACCCCGTCCGGCATCTTGAACTGCGCGAGCGGCCGCCCGGTCTTCGGGTCGAGGTTCTGGATCAGCACGTACTGCTGGTCGCGCGGGCCGCACTTGCGGGCCGCGACGAGGGCCGCCCCGCCGCCGTACCCCATGTCGTAGCACTGCTCGGCGTTGATCTGGGGCTTCCAGAGCTCCTTGCCGGTGGCCAGGTCCCAGGCGCCGCCGCCGTCCGTGCCGCCCGCGGCGACCGCGCCGGCGCCGACGGTGATCTCGTTGAACCGGATCTTGGGCCCGTTGCCGATGCCGGCCGCGGACTTGCTCCACAGCAGCTTGCCCGTGGTCAGGTCGATGACGCCGACCTCGGTGCACGGCTGGTAGTACTTCGGGGCGACGCGCTTGGTGGCCTCGAAGGCGATCGCCGTCTTGTTGTCCTGGACGTGGCGGGACGCCGCGCAGACCTGGCCGGGCAGGGGGAGGGTCCACAGCGGGGTGCCCTTGTCGAGGTCGTACCCGACGACCGAGTCGATGCCCGACTTCACGTACGCCTTGTCGGTGATCCAGGAGCCGGCCACGGTCGTCACGTCCGCGACCTTGGGGTGCGGCATCTGGAAGGCCACCTTGGAGCGGGTGTTGGCGGGCGCCTTCTCCTGGCCCGGCCCGTCGGGCGCCGTGCCACCGCCGCCACCGCCGCCCCCTCCGGCGGTGGCGCCGGCGGTGGCGCCCTTGGCCTCGTCGCCCTTGCCGCCGTCGTCGCCGCTGGTGCTCGCGTACCAGATGCCGCCCGCGATGATCAGGGCCACGGCGACGGCCGCGGCGATGATGATCCGCAGCTGCGTGGACAGCTTCTTGCCGCCCTGCGGGGGCAGCGGCGGCTGCCCCGGGGGCTGCTGGTGCACGGGGGCGGTCGGGTGGCCGTAGCCGTACGGCTGCTGGCCGGGGGCCTGGCCGGGAGCCTGGGGGTAGCCGTAGCCGGGGGCCTGGCCCGGGGCCTGGGGGTAGCCGTAGCCGGGGGCCTGACCGGGGGCCTGGGGGTAGCCGTAGCCGGGGTTCGGCGGCGGCGGGGTGGGGGCGCCGAAACCGCCCTGGGGCGGCTGGCCCGGCGGGGGGCCAGGCGGTTGGTTCGGCGGCGGCGGGGGTGGCTGCGTCATGGTGTGGGTCCCTCTGGGGTCCGGTTCGGGCCCTGCTGCTGGTGCGTCACTTGGAGAAGGCCATCATCGTCTTGGTCTGCTTCTCCTGTTCGTCGTTGCTCGCGCTCACGCGACCGCTGACGATGAAGAACCGGCCGTCGGCGTAGGCGTACTGCGCGTCGAAGAAGGACCGTTCGATCTGGGCCGTCGACTGCGGGTGCTGGAGCAGCACCGCGGGCTTGCCGCCGGTCGGCGCGAGCGTGGCGACCGCGCCGCCCCGGTCCCAGGAGCCCTCCATGTAGAGCAGCACGTTGCCGCCCTCCATACGCAGCGGCGTCATGGTCTTCTTCGGGCCGGCCGAGGAGCGCCACTTGGGCTTGCCGGTGCCGAGGTCGAACGCCACCACGTCATTGGTGCCGTCGGTGACCGAGGTGGGCGCGGTGGCCATGTAGAAGGTGGAGGCGTCGGCGGCGACACCGACGCAGCCCTCCAGGTTCTGGCCGAAGACGATGAAGCTGCCGCCGCAGTTGATCTCGAACTTGTCCTTGCCGCCGTCGAGGGTGGAGCGGAGCTTGCCGGTGTCCGTCAGCGCGAAGACGGACCACTTCTTCTCCTTGCGCTGGGTCGCCGAGACGACCAGCGGGCTGACGGAGTAGACCTTGTCGACCTCCCAGTTGGGGGCCAGCTTGTACGACCACTTGGGCTTGCCGGTGGCCGGGTCGACCTCGCTGATCTGGTGCTGCTGCTTCTCGTAGTCGCCGGTGGGGCAGCTGGCGGCGGCGATGAGCTTGGGGCCGCCGGCGAAGGCGTACGGCTGGCAGCCGCCGGACGGCTTGCCGAAGAGCTGCTTGCCGTCGGTGAGGGAGTAGCCGTAGGAGTTGTTGGTGCCGGCGGCGGTCACGGTGGTGCCGCTGATGGCGAGCGTGACGTCGGAGAGCGCGCTGAAGCCGGTGCCCTTGGCGATGGTCTGCTTCCAGCCCGCCTTGCCGGTCTTGAGGTCGATCTGCTGGAGCTGGAGGCAGTCGGCCCGGTCGCCGTTGCCGTCCTTGACGCCGATGACGATCGTGCCGTTGGCGGCGGGCGCGACGGGGGCGGCGCACACCTCGGTGGTGAACGGCACCTCCCACTTCTTCTTGCCGTCGGCGACGGAGTAGCCGGTGACGCTCTTGTACATGGCCTTGACGAGGGTGTCGCCGACGACCCAGGGGCCGTACACGTCCGCGCCGTTGCGCGGGAGGTCGACGTCGTTGGTGCCGAGCCAGGCGACCTTGGCCTCGCCGTCCTTGCGGCCGGCGTTGAGGTCGTCCCCGGCGTCGCGGCCGTCGCCGCTGCCGTTGCCCTGGTCGACCTCACCGGAGCCGGTGGGGGCGGGGGCGGCGCTGGAGCCCTTGGCGTCGGACTTCTTGGGGTCGGTGTCGTCGCCGCTGACGGCGAACCAGGTGCCGCCGCCGATGACGAGGAGGGCGGCCACGGCGGCGCCGATGATGACGCCGGGCTTGCCCTTGAAGGGGTTGCGTCCGCCGCCGGCGGGCCCGGGCGCGGGCGCGCCGGGGTACTGCGGCTGCCCGGGGTAGCCGCCGTAGGCGCCGGGCTGCGGCTGGCCGTAGGGGCCCGGCTGGGCGCCGTAGGGGCCGGGCTGGGGGGCGTACGGGCCCGGCTGCTGGGGGTAGCCGTAACCGGGCTGGGGGCCCTGCGGCGGGGCGGCGGGCGGCGGGCCGGCCGGGGGCTGCGACGGCGGCATGGGCGGCTGGGCCGGCGGTACCGGCGGCTGGCCGGGGGGCTGAGGGAAGCCCTGCTGCGGGTCCTGAGGAGACCCGAAGCCGCCCCCCTGCGGCGGTTGCTGGCTGGGCGGCTGAGTCATCAGCGCTTCCCCCTTCGTGCGGTCCGGTGACCGACCGGCCTCCCCCGCGATTCCGGGCGTCGCACGTACGCGCACGCGTACCGCCGGAATGGAGCGAATCGGACACGGATTCCGCAGTGTTACGTGAGTCGAGCGGGGTTTCTTTCTATCACTCGGCCCTGACGACGAACGGGCCGGTCCGCCCCTGTTCCCAAGGGAGGACCGGCCCGTGATGCCCTCGTTATCCGCTCTCCACGCCTTCGCCACGTCCCCCTGAGGTCAGGCGTCCTCGGCGAGTTCCAGCCAGCGCATCTCCAAGTCCTCGCGCTGGGCGGCCAGTTCCCTCAGCTCCGCGTCCAGTTTCGCCACCTTCTCGAAGTCCGTGGCGTTATCGGCGATTTGGGCGTGGAGCTTGCCCTCCTTCTCGGAGACCTTGTCGAGCTGGCGCTCGATCTTCTGCAGCTCCTTCTTGGCCGCACGGGAGTCGCCCGCCGACTTCTCCTTCGCGGGTGCCGGCGCGGACGCGGCGGCCGGTGCCGGGGCGGCTGTCTCGATCATCCTCTGGCGCCGCTCCAGGTACTCGTCGATACCGCGCGGCAGCATGCGCAGCGTGGCGTCGCCGAGGAGGGCGAACGTCTTGTCCGTCGTGCGCTCGATGAAGAACCGGTCGTGGGAGATGACGACCATGGAGCCGGGCCAGCCGTCGAGGAGGTCCTCGAGCTGGGTGAGGGTCTCGATGTCGAGGTCGTTCGTCGGCTCGTCGAGGAAGAGGACGTTCGGCTCGTCCATCAGCAGCCGCAGCAGCTGGAGGCGGCGGCGCTCACCGCCGGAGAGGTCGCCGACGGGCGTCCACTGCTTCTCCTTGGTGAAGCCGAACTGCTCGCACAGCTGCCCCGCGGTCATCTCCCGGCCCTTGCCGAGGTCGACGCGGTCGCGGATCTGCTGGACGGCCTCCAGCACGCGCAGCGTCGGCGGCAGTTCGGCGACGTCCTGCGACAGGTACGCGAGGCGTACCGTCTTGCCGACGACGATCCGCCCGCCGGCCGGCTGCTTCTCGCCCTGGGTGGCGGCGGCCTCGGCGAGGGCGCGCAGCAGGGAGGTCTTGCCGGCGCCGTTGACGCCGACCAGGCCGATGCGGTCGCCGGGGCCGAGCTGCCAGGTCAGGTGCTTGAGGAGCATCTTGGGCCCGGCGGTGACGGTCACGTCCTCCAGGTCGAAGACGGTCTTGCCGAGGCGGGCGTTGGCGAACTTCATCAGCTCGCTGGTGTCGCGCGGCGGCGGTACGTCGGCGATGAGCGCGTTCGCCGCCTCGATGCGGAACCGCGGCTTGGAGGTGCGCGCCGGGGCGCCGCGCCGCAGCCAGGCCAGCTCCTTGCGCATCAGGTTCTGCCGCTTGACCTCCTCGGTGGCGGCGATGCGCTCGCGCTCGGCGCGCGCGAAGACGTAGTCGGAGTAGCCGCCCTCGTACTCGTGCACCGCACCGCGCTGCACGTCCCACATGCGCGTGCAGACCTGGTCGAGGAACCACCGGTCGTGGGTGACGCAGACGAGCGCGGAGCGGCGGGCCCGCAGGTGCTGGGCGAGCCAGGCGATGCCCTCGACGTCGAGGTGGTTGGTCGGCTCGTCGAGGACGATGAGGTCCTGCTCGGCGATGAGCAGCTTGGCGAGCGCGATGCGCCGCCGCTCGCCGCCGGAGAGCGGCCCGATGACGGTGTCGAGGCCCTGGGGGAAGCCGGGCAGGTCGAGCCCGCCGAACAGCCCGGTGAGCACGTCGCGGATCTTGGCGCTGCCGGCCCACTCGTGGTCGGCGAGGTCGCCGATGACCTCGTGCCGGACGGTGGCGGCCGGGTCGAGCGAGTCGTGCTGCGTGAGCACGCCGAGGCGGAGTCCGCCGCTGTGCGTGACGCGGCCGGTGTCGGCCTCCTCCAGCTTGGCGATCATCCGGATGAGGGTGGTCTTGCCGTCCCCGTTGCGCCCGACGACACCGATCCGGTCCCCCTCGGAGACGCCGAGGGACACACCGTCCAGCAGGGCACGGGTGCCGTACACCTTGCTGACTGCCTCGACATTGACGAGGTTGACTGCCATTTCACTCCTGTACGGGGGGACGGGCCGACCTACCAGGGTAGCCGCCGCGGACGGGGCGACAGCGTCCGGTAACCGATCAAGCGATCGGCTGCCCGGCACCCGTGCGGTAGCGTGCGCGTTCGTTCGTTCGAGCTCGGGTGGGGATCTTCATGAGGCGGTACGTGGTGCGGGGCGCGGTTCCGGCGGTCGCGGTGGCGGTGGCGGGGCTGCTGGTGAGCGGGTGCTCGTCGGAGCCGGAGAAGCCGGCCGAGAAGAAGGCGCAGGCGTCCGCCTCGGGCTCGCCGTCGCCTTCGGCCTCCGCCCCGACCGCCGCCGCCAAGGGCGAGACCCTCGGCGGCGCGGGCTCACCGTGCGTCCTGCCCGCGTCGTTCGACACCGCGAAGGGCTGGACGGCCGAGAAGGTCGACGTCTCCAACCCCGACTTCGTACTGAAGCAGGGCCCGGTCACGCTCGTGTGCGAGGTGGACGCGAAGCCCGCCGGGCACATCGGTTTCCTCCGCGTCTGGACCGGCACCGGGAAGGGCGGCACCCCGCGCGAGGCCCTGGAGGCCTTCGTGTCCGCCGACCAGGGCGCGAGCAAGGCGCAGTACCGCGAGACGAAGGCGGGCGCCCTGCCGGCGACGGAGGTCACGTACACCAGCGGGCTCGGCGACGAGGCGAAGCCGGAGCGCGCCTTCGCGGTGACGACCCCGGGCGGCCCGGTGGTCGTGCACCTGGGCGGTCTGGACGCCGAGGAGCACACGGCGATGCTCCCGGCGTACGAGCTGGCGAAGAAGTCGCTGACGCCGGCCGGCTGACCGGCGCCGGCCCTGCGGGCCCCGGCGCGGCCCGCCCTCAGACCACCGTCGCCCCCGGCGCGGGCGACGTCGCCACCCGGGCCGTGCGGCAGGTGCCGGAGGCGAGCAGGGCGTCGGCGACGGCGGCCGCCGCGTCCGCGTCCTTGGCCAGGAACGCGGTCGTCGGGCCGGAGCCGGAGACCAGGCCCGCGAGGGCGCCCGCGTCCGTGCCCGCCGCGAGGGTGGCGGCGAGGGAGGGGCGCAGGGAGAGCGCGGCGGGCTGGAGGTCGTTGGCGAGGGCGGCCGCGAGGGCGGTGGCGTCGCCGGTGCGCAGGGCCTCCAGCAGGTCGGGCGAGGCGGCCGGGGCGGGGACGTCCGTGCCCTCCACGAGCCGGTCGAACTCCCCGTACACCGCCGGTGTCGACAGGCCGCCGTCCGCGACGGCGAACACCCAGTGGAAGGTGCCGCCGACCTCCAGCGGCTCGAGGCGCTCGCCCCGGCCGGTGCCGAGCGCGGCGCCGCCGATCAGCGAGAACGGCACGTCGCTGCCGAGCTCGGCGCAGATGTCGAGGAGTTCCCCGCGGGTGGCCCCGGTGCCCCACAGGGCGTCGCAGGCGAGCAGCGCGCCCGCGCCGTCGGCGCTGCCGCCCGCCATGCCGCCGGCGACGGGGATGTCCTTGGCGATGTGGAGGTGGACGTTCGCGGGGATGCCCCGGCGCGCGGCGAGGGCGAGGGCGGCGCGGGCGGCGAGGTTGGTCGCGTCCAGCGGCACCTGGCCGGCGTCCGGGCCCGAGCAGGTGATCCGCAGCTCGTCGGCGGGGGTGACGGTGACCTCGTCGTACAGGGAGACGGCGAGGAAGACGTTGGCGAGGTCGTGGAAGCCGTCGGGCCGGGCCGGGCCGACGGCCAGCTGGACGTTGACCTTCGCCGGGACGCGTACGGTGATGCTCTCGGTCACGCTGTCTTGGCCTCCGCGATGCGGGCGAACTCTTCCACGGTGAGGGCCTCGCCGCGCGCCTGCGGCGAGATGCCGGCGGCCACCAGGGCGGCCTCGGCGGCGGCGGGCGAGCCGGCCCAGCCGGCGAGCGCGGCCCGCAGCGTCTTGCGGCGCTGCGCGAAGGCCGCGTCGACGACCGCGAAGACCTCTTCCTTCGTCGCGGTGGTCTTGACCGGCTCGGTGCGGCGGACGAGCGAGACGAGGCCGGAGTCGACGTTCGGCGCGGGCCAGAAGACGTTGCGGCCGATGGCGCCGGCGCGCTTGACCTCGGCGTACCAGTTGGCCTTGACCGACGGCACGCCGTACACCTTGTTGCCGGGGCGCGCGGCGAGCCGGTCGGCGACCTCCGCCTGGACCATGACCAGGGTCCGGTCGATGGTCGGGAAGCGGTCGAGCATGTGCAGCAGGACGGGCACGGCGACGTTGTACGGCAGGTTCGCGACGAGCGCGGTGGGCGCCGGGCCGGGCAGCTCCCGCACGTGCATCGCGTCGGAGTGGACGAGCGTGAAGCGGTTCTTCTTCGCGGGCATGCGGGCGGCGACGGTCGACGGCAGGGCGGCCGCCAGCACGTCGTCGATCTCGACGGCGACGACCCGGTCCGCCGCTTCCAGCAGCGCCAGTGTCAGCGAGCCGAGGCCGGGTCCGACCTCCACGACGACGTCCTCGGGGCGCACCTCGGCCGTCCGGACGATCCGGCGGACCGTGTTGGCGTCGATGACGAAGTTCTGGCCGCGCTGCTTGGTGGGGCGTACGCCCAGCGCGGCGGCCAGTTCGCGGATGTCGGCGGGGCCGAGGAGGGCGTCGGGATCAGTGGTGCTCACCGATACAGCCTACGGCCGCAGTGCGGCCAGGGACTCGACCCCTGCTGTACGTAGAGCTTCTTCGCCCGGTATGTCTGTTCCGAGGCGGGGGCGTCCTGCGGGACGCCGCGGCCGCCGAGCCGCTGCCAGGTGCCGGGGTCGAACTGGTACAGCCCGCCGTAGGTCCCGGAGGCGTCGACGGCGTCCGGGCGGCCGCCGGACTCGCACTGGGCGAGGGCGTCCCAGTTCAGGTGGTCGGCTCCGGCGACGGAGGTGGGCATCGGCTTCGTGCCGACCAGCACCCGTTGCGTGACCGGCTCGCGTACGACCTCGTCGGCGATCTTCCGGGGTCGCTGGCGCACGCCGTTGACCGTGCGGACGGCGTAGGTGACGCGGCGGGCGCCCGGGCGGCCCTGCCGCTCCACCACCTCGGTGCCCAGGTGCAGGGACGGGTCGCGGACCCGTTCCACGGCGTACGGGATGGACTCCTCGCGCACCTCCTGGGAGCCGGTGATCCGCAGGACGGTGATCGTCTGTCCGTCGCGCGGGAAGCTGCCGGGCTCCACGGAGGTGGTGTCCTCGCCGCTGAGGACGATGCCGGCCTGCTCCACCGCCTCGCGGACGGTGGCGGCGTTGGTGCGGATGGTGCGTTCGCGGCCGTCGGCGAGGAACGTCACCGTCCGTTCCGTCCGGACGTCCAGGGTCAGGCCGCCGCGGGGGATCCCGGCGGTGCGGGAGACGGACAGGTAGGCGCCCTCCGCCCGCACCCCGAACTGGCGCAGCGCCTCCTCGACGGTGCGGGCGGTGGTCCAGACGCGGCGGCTGCGGCCGTCGAGGGTGAGGGCGAGGGGGCGGCCGTACCGGACGACCACCTCGTCGCCGTTGCCGAGCTCGGCGCCCGGCGCCGGGGCGACGACGTCGTGCGCGCCGACGCGCAGGCCCTCGTCGGCGAGGAGCTCGGAGACGTCGTCGGCGAAGGTGTGCAGGGTGCGCGGTACGCCGTCGACGGAGAGGCGGACCGCCTTGTCGCTGGCGACGAAGGCGCTGGTGCCGCCGGCGAGGAACGCCACGACGAGCGCCTGGGGGACGAGGCGCCACACTCCGTCGGGAGCGGGCCCGTGCCACGCGGCGCGGGCGCCGCCCCGCCGCGCCCTGGCGCGCCGGGCTTCGGCGCGCCCGCCGTGCAGGGCGGGGACGGTGGTGGCGTTGCCCGCGGTGGCGGTTCCCCCGACGAAAGCCACTCCGGACTCGGGCCCCGGGGCGGTCGGGGCCTCGTCGCGGGCGCCGCCGTGCCGTCCCTGCCGTCCCTGCCGCGCCCGGCGGGCCGCCGCGCGGCCGGCGGAGGGCGCCGCCGACGCCGGAGCCTGGCGGAGCGCCGCCAGGGTGGAGGCCTCCGGGTCGGCCGCGGCTCCCTGGCGCGGCACGCCAAGGTGGGCGGGCACGGGCGGAGGGACCGGGGCCGGGCCCGTAGGGGCGGGCTCGAAGGGCGCTCGGAATCCGTTCACGAGGCCGGGACCCTAGCGGAGCGCCCGTCACTCTCCAAAGCGGCTCGACTACGCAGGGTCGTACCGTTACCCTGCGCCCTGTCCCCGCGCCCGTGATCCGTCAGTAACCAAACGCGCGCGCCGTGTTGACGCCGATCGCCGTCGACATGGCCTCCTCGTCGATGCCCCTGACGGCCGCCATGGCGCGGACCGTGATCGGAACGAGATACGGCGCGTTGGGCCGTCCGCGGTACGGCGCGGGCGTCAGGAAGGGCGCGTCCGTCTCCACCAGGACGAGGTCCAGGGGGGCGACGGCGAGGGCGTCGCGCAGCGGCTGGGCGTTCTTGAAGGTGACGTTCCCGGCGAAGGACATGTAGTAGCCGGCCTCGGCGCAGGTGCGGGCCATGTCGGCGTCGCCGGAGTAGCAGTGGAAGACGGTCCGCTCGGGGGCGCCCTCTTCGGCGAGGATGCGCAGGACGTCGGCGTGGGCCTCGCGGTCGTGGATGACGAGGGCCTTGCCGTGCCGCTTGGCGATCTCGATGTGGGCGCGGAAGGAGCGCTCCTGGGCGGCCATGCCCTCGGGGCCGGTGCGGAAGTAGTCGAGGCCGGTCTCGCCGACGGCCTTGACCTCGGGCAGGGCGGCGAGCCGGTCGATCTCGGCGAGCGCGTCGTCGAGCGCCGCGTCGCCGCCGCCTTCCCGGGCCCCCTGCCGGGACCAGCCGTCGGGGTCACCCAGGACGATGCGCGGGGCTTCGTTGGGGTGCAGGGCGACGGCCGCCCAGACGTTGTCGTACGCGGCGGCCGTCTCCGCCGCCCAGCGGGAGCCCTTGAGGTCGCAGCCCACCTGCACGACGGTCTCGACCCCGACGGCGGCGGCCTTGGTGAGGGCCTCCTCCACGGTGCCGGACTGCATGTCGAGGTGGGTGTGGGAATCGGCGACCGGCACCCCGAGGGGCTCGGGCAGCGGCGGCGGGGCATCCTTCGCACTCATGCCCCGATCGTACGAGCCACCCGGGAGCCGGTTACTTGCGGTGCCAGTGGCGCAGGAGGTCGCCGAGGTGCCAGTGGTGCGGTTCGCGCCGTGTCTGCTCCTCCGGGCCGCGCTCGGTCTTCGGCTCCTCGGCCTTCTGGCCGAGGGGCCCGGCGGGGGCGACCGGTTCGGCCTCCTGACCGGTCCCCTTCTTCTTCTCCGTCGTCTCGTACGCCTGCGCCATCAGGTCCAGGACGGACGACACCCGGCCGGACCGCATGATGCGGACGCGGTGCGACTCGCAGTTGGGGCACGTGGGGTTGGAGAGCGGCGAGGGAACGCGGCGCCCCTCGGCCTTGTAGACCACGAACTCGTGTCCGCTCGCGTCCGTGTAGTGCTCGATGTCGTAGGCCTGCTCCCAGCCGTATCCGCACTTCATACAGGCGAAGGAGTACGCCTCGTGGGCGACTGGAGGAGTGCTGGTGGTCTCGCTCATGCTGGCTCCTTTCCACTGCTGCCAGTGGACGCCTTTACGGGCGGGAGCGCATCGCCGCATGCCGAAAATTGGTCCGGCTTTGGGGCATCCCATGCCGAAAGGCCTGCCGAGCGGTCGGGGCTTTGCTTTTTACGATAGTCCTTTACTCTCCGGCGGGCTTGGCCGAGCTTCCGCCTGGCGCGTTCTTTGCCGCCACGACGGCATCGAACACCTCCCGCTTGGGAAGGCCCGCCTCGGCGGCGACCGCCGCGATGGCCTCTTTCCGCCGCTCCCCCGCCTCCTCGCGCGCCCGCACCCGGCGCACCAGCTCCTCCGCGTCGAGGTCGCCGGGCGCGGGCTCCGGGGCGCCCTCCACGACGATGGTGATCTCGCCGCGCACGCCGTCGGCGGCCCACGCGGCCAGCGCGCCGAGCCCGCCGCGCTTGACCTCCTCGTACGTCTTGGTCAGCTCGCGGCAGACGGCGGCGCGGCGCTCCCGGCCGAAGACCTCGGCCATCGCGGCGAGCGTGTCGTCGAGGCGGTGCGGGGCCTCGAAGTAGACGAGGGTGCGCCGCTCGGCGGCGACCTCGCGGAGCCGGCCGAGCCGTTCGCCGGCCTTGCGCGGCAGGAAGCCCTCGAAGCAGAAGCGGTCCACGGGCAGCCCGGACAGCGCGAGCGCCGTCAGCACGGCGGACGGGCCCGGCACGGCGGTCACCCGGATGTCCCGCTCGACGGCGGCGGCGACCAGCCGGTAGCCGGGGTCGGAGACGGACGGCATGCCCGCGTCGGTGACCAGCAGCACGCGCGCCCCGCCCGCGAGCGCCTCGACCAGCTCGGGGGTACGGGCGGACTCGTTGCCCTCGAAGTACGACACGACCCGGCCGCGCGTGTGCACGCCGAGCGCCTGCGTCAGCCGCCGCAGCCGCCGGGTGTCCTCGGCGGCGATGACGTCGGCGCCCTCCAACTCGGCGGCCAGCCGCGGCGGGGCGTCCGCCACGTCACCGATCGGGGTCCCCGCGAGGACGAGCGTTCCGGTTACCGTTCCCGTTCCTGTCACAGGTGCCATCCTCGCAGCCCGGAGAGGCGACGCGCACAGGCGCGTTCCCTACGATGGCGCGGTGACCAGTACTGCTCAGAAGGCCCTGCGCGCGCAGGGCGCCGACGGCATCGGGAGTCCGCCCTCCTGGCAACGGCGCCTGCGCCGCTTCGGCTACGCCCCGCGGCCCGTGCCCGGCCTGCGGGAGCGGCTGGTTCCCCCGTACACGCGCCCCTCGGGCCGGACGTGGACGGTCCTCGGGGTGCCGCCCACCGCGGCGGACGGGCTGGTGCGCCTGACGGCGTGGGGCGGGCCGCTGCTCGTGGCGCTGGTGGCGGGGGTGCTGCGGTTCTGGAACCTGGGCCGGCCGCACGCGGTGATATTCGACGAGACGTACTACGCCAAGGACGCCTGGGCGCTGATCAACCAGGGGTACGAGGGGTCGTGGCCCAAGGACGTCGACAAGTCGATCCTGGCCGACCCCGGCGCGGTGATCGTGCCGACGGAACCGGGCTATGTGGTGCACCCGCCGGTCGGCAAGTGGGTCATCGGACTCGGCGAGTGGATCTTCGACTTCACCCCGTTCGGCTGGCGCTTCATGGTGGCGGTGCTCGGCACGCTGTCGGTGCTGATGCTGTGCCGGATCGGGCGGCGGCTGACGCGGTCGACGTTCCTCGGGTGCCTGGCGGGCGCGCTGCTCGCGGTGGACGGGCTGCACTTCGTGATGAGCCGGGCGGCGCTGCTCGACCTGGTGGTGATGTTCTTCGTGCTGGCGGCCTTCGGCTGCCTGCTGGTCGACCGCGACCGGGCGCGGGCGCGGCTGGCGGCCGCCCTGCCGGCCGACGCGGACGGGGTGCTCCGGCCGGACGTGCGGATCGCGGAGACGCTGGGCCTGGGGTGGCGGCCGTGGCGGATCGGCGCCGGGGTGCTGCTGGGGCTGGCGTGCGCGACGAAGTGGAACGGCCTGTACTTCCTGGCGGCGTTCGGTGTGATGACGGTCCTGTGGGACGTGGGCGCGCGCCGTACGGCGGGTGCCTTCCGGCCGTACGGGGCGGTGCTGAGGCGCGACCTGCTGCCGGCGTTCGTGTCGACGGTGCCGGTGGCGGTCGTGACGTACATCGCCTCCTGGTCGGGCTGGATCTTCACGGGCAAGGGCTACTTCCGGGACTGGGCCACGAAGGACGGCAAGGACAGCATGTGGTCCTGGCTGTTCCCGGACTGGTGGCGCAGCCTGTGGCACTACGAGACGCAGGTCTACGACTTCCACATCCAGCTCACCTCGGGGCACACGTACCAGTCGAACCCGTGGAGCTGGATGGTGCTGGGCCGGCCCGTCTCGTACTTCTACGAGGACCCGGCGCCGGGGACGGCCGGCTGCCCCGCGGACGCCACGGAGAAGTGCGCGCGCGAGGTGCTGGCGATCGGTACGCCGCTGCTGTGGTGGGCGGCGTGCTTCGCGGTCCTGTACGTCCTGTGGCGCTGGTTCTTCCGCCGCGACTGGCGCGCGGGCGCGATCGCCTGCGCCTTCGCCGCCGGGTGGGTGCCGTGGCTGCACTACGAGCACCGCACGATCTTCCTCTTCTACGCCGTGGTGTTCGTCCCCTACCTGTGCCTGGCGGTGGCGATGATGGCGGGGGCCATGCTGGGCCCGCCGGGCCACGACGGCTCGGCGGAGCGGCGCCGCACGGTGGGGGCCGTGGCGGTGGGCGTGCTGGTGCTGCTGATCATCTGGAACTTCATCTACTTCTGGCCGCTGTACACGGGTCAGTCGATCCCGATGGACGAGTGGCGGGACCGGATGTGGCTGGATACGTGGGTGTGAGCCGGGGCTGACGTTCCGTTCGGATAACGACGGGCACCGTTGTCACTACCGTCCCGTAGCGTTACTGCCGTTTACGGGGCGGAGGGGGACTGCACGGATGCGCAGCGGAGCGAAGGTGGCCGTCGTCGGGAGTGTGTTCGCCGTGGTGGCGGGCGGCGTCGGGTACGGCGCGTACAACCTGTGGAACGGGGTGATGGGGACGACGGCCGCGTCCTCGTCGAAGGCCGCCCCCGGGACGCGGAGCGCCGGGAGCGGGCCGGTCACCGGCGACGAGGTGGAGCGGACGGCGAAGGAGTTCCTGGCGGCGTGGGCCGGGGGCGACGCGGACACGGCGGGCGAGCTGACCAACGCCGCCGGCACCGCGACCCCGGCCGTACGGGGCTTCCGCGAGGAGGCCCACGTCTCGAAGGCGGTCATCACGCCGGGCAAGGCGGTCGGTACGAAGGTGCCGTTCACGGTCGACGCGACGGTGACGTACGAAGGCGTCTCCAAGCGCTGGACGTACGCCTCCGAGCTGACGGTGGTGCGGGGCGTCACGACGGGCAGGCCTCTGGTGGACTGGCAGCCGGCGGTCATCCACCCGAAGCTCACCAAGGACGCCGTCCTGCGGACGGGCGAGGCGCCCGACCCGCCGGTGAAGGCCGTCGACCACGAGGGCCGGGAGCTGACGAAGGAGAAGTACCCCTCGCTCGGCCCGGTCCTGGACCAGCTGCGCGAGAAGTACGGCTCCGAGACGGGCGGCAAGCCGGGCGTGGAGACGTGGATCGAGCCGGCGGCCGCGGGCGCGGCCGAGGGCGCGGCGAAGGAGACGCTGCTGACGCTCGCCAAGGGCGAGCCGGGCGAGCTGCGGACCACGCTGGACGCGGACGTGCAGGCCGCCGCCGAGCAGGCGGTGCGGCGGTACGGCGAGTCGTCGGTGGTGGCGATCAAGCCGAGCACCGGGGAGATACGGGCGGTCGCCAACAACCGGAAGGACGGCTTCAACGCCGCGTTCCTGGGGGTGCAGGCGCCCGGTTCGACGATGAAGATCGTGACGGCGGCGATGATGCTGGACCAGGGCGTGGTCTCCGGCCCCGGCGACCGCGTGGAGTGCCCGGCGAACGTCACCTGGGACGGCGTGCCCTTCCACAACCTGAACGGCTTCGACATCCAGGGCGGCACCTTCCGGGACAGCTTCCGCCGCTCCTGCAACACCGCCTTCATCAAGGCCGTCAAGCCGCTGAACGACAAGGGCGTCGCCGGTACGGCGCTGGGCGCCACGGCCCGCACCTACTTCGGCATCGGCGAGGAGTGGAACACCGGCGTCCGCTCCATCGACGGCAGCGTGCCGCAGTCGGCGGGGGCCGAGACGGCGGCCTCGTACATCGGCCAGGGCAAGATCACGATGAACGCCCTCAACGTCGCCTCGATCGCCGCCACCGCGAAGAACGGCTCCTTCAAGCAGCCGGTCATCGTCCCGCGCGACCTGCTCGACCGCGCGCCGGCCACCGCCCGGCCGCTCCCCGGCTCCATCGCGAGCGCCCTGCGCGACATGATGCACGCGACGGCGACCAACGGGACCGGCGCGCGGGCGATGTCCGGGCTCGGCACGAACGACAAGGGCGCGAAGACCGGTTCGGCCGAGGTGGACAGCCAGTCCTCCTCCAACAGCTGGTTCACCGGGTACGCCGACGACCTCGCGGCCGCGGCGGTCGTCCAGTCCGGCGGCCACGGCGGCGACGCGGCGGGGCCTCTGGTGGCGTCGGTGCTGCAGGCGCGGTAGGGCGCGCGGGGCGAGGCCCAGGGGGCGTGCGCCTCCGTCGGCGTACGGGCCGTGACTCCGGCCCTGACGGACGGACCTTCCCTCAGTCGTCGTCGAAGTCGGCGGAGGAGGTGAGGCCCTCGACGAAGGAGCGGAAGTCCGGGGCGAGGGCGAGTTCGGAATGGTCGTCGGCGTCGAACCAGACCACCGACGGCTCCCCCTGCCGGCCGCAGGCACGGTAGTCCAGCCCGATCCAGTAGTGCCCGCCGCCCGAGATCAGGACCACGTCCGCGGGCAGCCCCCACTCCTCCACCAGGTACGGGCTGTCCACCAGGGACAGCGCCTGCTCGTCGTGGCCGATGCCCATCACGAAGTCGAGGGGGACGTGGTCAGGCGCCCACGAGGTCGGCCGACTGGTGGGAAAGGCGTCCCGGCTCGACGCGACCAGGCCGCCGTTCTGTTCGCGGAGGAGTTCGAGCAGAGCGTCGGGAAGCACGACGTCCAACAGCCGCTGTGCCTCCGCGATCGACTTCTCGGTCAGGGGCGGCTGCACCTGGCGGTCGCTGCCGGTGTCCCAGAACGGCCGCTGAAGGTGCTCGGCGTGTGTCATGAGCGTCATCGTAGGGGCGGTGTACGGCGCCGACGCCCGAGCCCTGATCGTCGACGACGACTCCCTTGACCTCAAGTGCGGTTCAGCTTCTAGCGTGACGTTCCGCACCACCGTGTCGCCCCGCACCCGCCGGGCCACGGCGACCCGAACGAGGATGACGATGACGACGACTGCCTCAGCACAGACCGATGCCCAGCCGGCCGTGACCGTGCTCGGGTTGGGCGAGATGGGCTTCGCCCTCGCGAGCGCCTTCCTGGACGGCGGGCATCCGACCACGGTGTGGAACCGTACGCCGGAGAAGGCCGACGCCCTGGTCGCCAGGGGGGCTCAGCGGGCCGCGACCGTTCGGGACGCCGTCGCCGCCGGTTCGCTCGTGGTCGTCAGCGTGAAGGGCAACGCCACGGCCCGCGCGCTGCTGGAAGCCTCAGGGGACGCGCTGTCCGGTCGCGCCGTGCTCAACCTGACGGACGGGACGTCGGCGGAGGTCAGGACGGTGGCCGACTGGGCCGGGCGCCAGGGCGCGCAGTACCTGCACGGGCAGATCATGACGATCGCTCCGGCCGTCGGAGGCGCGGAGAGCGTGGTCTTCTACGGCGGCTCCGACGCCGTGTACGACCGCTTCCAGCCGACGCTCCGGCTCATCGGCGGCCGGGGAACCCTGATCGCGGCCGACGCCGGTATACCAGCGCTGTACGGGATGGCCGTGCACGACACGATGTGGGGCGCGCTCAACGGGTTCCTGCACGCGGCCGCCCTGCTGTCCAGCGAGGGCATCGAGGTGAAGCGGTTCCTGGACGACGCCGCCCCGTCCCTCTCCGCGCTGCTGGCCTTCCTGCCGACGACCGCCGACGAAGTGGACCGCGGCGCGTACGCGACGGAGTACGGAGCACTCCAGCACCACCGTCCCTCGCTCGAGGACCTCGTCCGCGAGAGCGAGGCGCGGAACATCGATGCCGCGTTCCCCGGCTACACCCTCGGTCTCGTGGACAAGGCCGTGGAAGAGGGGCACGCCAAGGACAGCTACGCGCGGCTGGTCGAGCACTTCAGGAAGCGGTGAGCAGGGGCCGGCGGCCGCAGGGACCGGCCGCGCGGCGGCCGGTCCCGTTGCGGCGGGGGGCTCAGACCGTGCCGGACTTGGCGATGGTGACCTTGGCCTTCGGGGTGCCCGCGCTGGTGCCGAGGGACTCGATCTTCTTGACCAGGTCCATGCCCTCGACGACCTCGCCGAAGACGACGTGCTTGCCGTCGAGCCAGTCGGTGACGATCGTCGTGATGAAGAACTGCGAGCCGTTGGTGTTGCGGCCCGCGTTGGCCATGCTCAGCAGGCCCGGGCGGTCGTGCTTGAGCTGGAAGTTCTCGTCGGCGAACTTCTCGCCGTAGATGGACTTGCCGCCGGTGCCGTTACCGGCGGTGAAGTCGCCGCCCTGGAGCATGAAGGAGGGGATGATGCGGTGGAAGCCGGAGCCCTCGTAGCCGAAGCCGTGCTGGCCGGTGGCGAGCTCGCGGAAGTTGCGGGCCGTCTTCGGGACGACGTCGTCGTACAGCTTGAAGACGATCCGGCCGGCCGGCTCGTCGTTGATCGTGATGTCGAAGAAGACGTTGCTCTTGTCGCTGTTGTCAGTCATGGGAATCACCCTAGGTGACGTCTCCGGCGATCGCCGCACGGACCGCCCGTATCAGCGCCTGGGCCCGCGGGTCGGCCGTGACGCCCTTGCGCATGCCGTTGGTGACGTAGCCGAGGGCGATGCCCGACGCCGGGTCGGCGAAGCCGAGGGAGCCGCCGCGGCCCGGGTGGCCGAAGGAGCCGGGGGACAGCAGGGGCGAGGCGGGGCCGTGGAGCATGTAGCCCAGGCCGAAGCGGGTGTTCACCACGAGGACGCGGTCCGGGCCCACGGCCTCCTCCGTGCGGGCCATGGCGAGCGTCGCCGGGGCGAAAAGGCGGTGGCCGTCGACGGGACCGAGGGTGGCGGCGTAGAAGCGGGCCAGGGCACGGGCGGTGGAGATGCCCGCCGAGGCGGGGAGTTCGGCGGCGCGGTACGCGGGGTCGTTCTCGTCGGGGGCCGGGGCGATCGCCCCGAAGGCGCGCCGGGTGAGCGAGGCGGGGTCGGCGTAGGCGTCGGCGACCGAGCGCTTGGGGCGCAGCTTGAGGGCGCCGCCGCCCTCGGTGGGCTCCTCGACGGGGCCGACGCGGCCGACGCGGTGCGCCTCGTCGTCGGGGAGGCCGATCCACAGGTCCAGGCCGAGGGGGCGGGCCACCTCCTCGGCGACCCAGCGGCCGATGGTGCGGCCGGTGACCCGCTGGACGAGCGCGGCCAGCAGCCAGCCGTACGTCTGGGCGTGGTAGCCGTGGGCGCTGCCCGGCTCCCACGCGGGCGCCTGCGCGGCGACGGCGGCCGCGGCGGTGTCCGGGTCGGCGGCTTCGGCGAAGGTCAGCGGCCGGTCGACGGCCGGGACGCCCGCCTGGTGCGCCAGCAGGTGCCGGACGAGGGCCCGCTCCTTGCCGGCGGCCTTGAACTCCGGCCAGTACGTTCCCACGGGCGCGTCCAGGTCCAGCTGCCCGCGCTGGTGCAGCAGCAGGGGGACGGCGGCGGCCACGCCCTTGGTCGCGGAGCGGACGATCTGGGCGGTGTCCACGGCCCAGGGGGCGGTCCCGTCCACGTCCTTGGCGCCCGCCCACAGGTCGACGACCTTGCGGCCGTCGCGGTAGACGGCGACGGCCGCGCCCCGTTCGCCCCGCTGTTCGAAGTTGCGGATGAAAGCGTCCTTGACCGGTTCGAAACCCGCCTGCACTGTGCCCTGGACGTCCACGCCCACCCCTTTCGCTCACACCCATGGTGCAACGCGTCAGTGGGAGGCCGGATTCCGGGTCGTGGTCGGGTCGAAGCCGAACGGCAGCTCCAGGCGGTGGCGCCGCATGAGCGCGTCGTCGCAGAGCAGCTCCCGGGTCGGGGCGTCCGCCGCGATGACGCCCTCGCTGAGGATGACCGAACGGGGGCAGAGCTCCAGGGCGTACGGCAGGTCGTGCGTGACCATCAGGACGGTGACGTCCAAGGAGCGCAGGATGTCGGCGAGTTCGCGACGGGAGGCCGGGTCCAGGTTGGACGACGGCTCGTCGAGGACGAGGATCTCCGGTTCCATGGCGAGGACGGTCGCGACGGCCACCCGCCGCCGCTGCCCGAAGGACAGGTGGTGCGGCGGCCGGTCGGCGTACGCCTCCATGCCGACCCGGGCGAGAGCCTTCATGACGACGGCCTCCAGCTCGGGGCCGCGCATCCCGGCCGCCGCTGGGCCGAAGGCGACGTCCTCGCGGACGGTCGGCATGAAGAGCTGGTCGTCCGGGTCCTGGAAGACGATGCCGACCTTGCGGCGGATCTCAGCGAGGTTCGCCTTCTCGACGGGCAGCCCGGCGACCGTCACCGTGCCGACCCCGCCGCCGAGGATGCCGTTGAGGTGCAGGACCAGGGTGGTCTTGCCGGCGCCGTTGGGCCCGAGGAGGGCGACCCGCTCGCCGCGCTCGACGGTCAGGTCGACGCCGAAGAGCGCCTGGTGGCCGTCGGGGTAGGCGTACGCGAGGCCGCGCACCTGGAGCGACGGGACGAAACTGAGACTCATAGCGTCCATCCCAGCAGACAGACGGCGAGAGCCGTGAGCGGGAGGGCCGCGGCCGCCGACCACTGGGCCCGGGAGGCCGTCGCCTGGTCGATGACGGGCATGGTGCCGGCGTAGCCGCGGCTGACCATCGCCAGGTGGACGCGTTCGCCGCGTTCGTACGAGCGGATGAAGAGCGCGCCGGCGGACTTGGCGAGCACGCCCCAGTGGCGTACGCCCCTGGCTTCGAAGCCGCGCGAGCGGCGGGCGACGGACATGCGCCGCATCTCGTCGGTGATGACGTCGCCGTACCGGATCATGAAGGAGGCGATCTGGACGAGGAGCGGGGGCAGCTTCAGCCGCTGCAGGCCGAGCAGCAGGGCGCGCAGCTCGGTGGTGGCGGCGAGGAGGACGGACGCGGCGACGCCGAGGGTGCCCTTGGCGAGGACGTTGAAGGCGTCCCAGAGGCCGGGTACGGAGACGGAGACGCCGAGCACCTCCGTCTGGTGCCCCGGCACCACGAACGGCATCAGGAACGCGAAGGCCACGAACGGCACCTCGATCACCAGCCGCCGCAGCACGAAGCCCGCCGGGACGCGGGCGGCCGCCGCGACCGCGCCGAGCAGCACCGCGTACAGGCCGAAGGCCCATACGGCCTCGCGGGGCGTGGAGACCACGACCACGACGAAGCAGAAGACGGCGGCGAGCTTGCAGTGGGGCGGGAGCCGGTGCACGGGCGAGTGCCCGTGCCGGTAGAGCTTGTGCGAGTGGCCCGCGCCCACGTCAGACGGTTTCCCGCGCGGCGGTGGTCGCCCCGGAGGCCGGAGCCGTCGCCTCCGCGCGACGGCGCCGTACGGCCCAGAACACGCCTGTGCCGACGGCGACCGTCGCGCCCACGCCGATGGTGCCCGCCAGCCCCCCGGACAGGCGGGCGTTCGTGACGCCGCTGACGCCGTAGTCGGCGAGCGGCGAATCCTTGGCGGCGTGGTCCTCGACCTTCGTGTCGATGCCCTGGTCGGCGGCGACCTTCTCCAGGCCGTCGGGGCTGGCGGAGGCGTAGAAGGACACGACTCCGGCCAGCGCGAGGGCGGTGGCCAGTCCGGTGGCCCACACCTTCTTGGTGGAGCGGGGCGCGGCGGCGGCCGGAGCCGCGGCCGGGGCGGCGTCGACCAGCTCCCCGCCGACCCGCAGCTTGAGCGGCGCGGTCAGGCCGCGGGCGCCGTACACCAGGTCGGGGCGTACGGCGATGACGGCGCCGACGGTCGCGGTGGTGATGGCCGCCTCGCCGATGCCGATCAGGACGTGGACGCCGACCATGGCGGTGAAGACCTTGGTGACGGGGACGTCGGTGGTGCCGCCGACGGCGTAGATCAGGGTGAACGCGGCGGCCGCGGCGGGCACGGAGACGAGCGCGGCGACGAAGGAGGCGACGGTCACCGAGCGGCGGGTGCGCGGCAGGACGCGGACCAGGCCGCGGAAGAACCCGTACGCGGTGACGACGGTGACCGCGCCCATGACGGTGATGTTGACGCCCAGCGCGGTCAGGCCGCCGTCGGCGAAGAGGATGCCCTGCATCAGCAGGACGACGGCGATGACGAGCACGCCGGTGTACGGGCCGACGAGTATCGCGGCGAGCGCGCCGCCGAGCAGGTGTCCGCTGGTGCCGGCGGCGACGGGGAAGTTCAGCATCTGCACGGCGAAGATGAACGCCGCCACGAGCCCCGCGAGCGGCGCCGTACGGTCGTCCAACTCCCTGCGGGCCCCGCGCAGGCTCACGGCCACCGCGCCCGCGGCGGCGAGGCCGGCGGCCGCGGAGACGGGCGCGTTGATGAAACCGTCGGGGACATGCATGGCGGGGACCGCTTTCGGACAGGGTGGGGGCCCGGTGTGGACCGTTCGATGATGGGGCTTCTTGCGAACAAGTTGCAAGAGCGTACCCGTCACAGAAACGAGCCGGGGCGCACGCGCTAGACAAATAGGACATAAGGTATAGGTCTGGCGAGTGTGAGGAGTCGCACGATGGTCTCCGCCGAGGAACCCCCTCTTGAGGGGAACACGATCCCCATGGTCGAAATCCATGCCAAGGGGTTGATCGTCGACGACGGCCCCCTCTCGCGCCCCGTTCCGGTCGCCCTGCGCTGCGACCCCTCCGACACCGAGGCCGGCGATTCCGCCACCGTCCGCCTCGTCTTCCCCGAAGGCACCACCTGGACCTTCCCCCGGGCCGTACTGGAGCGGGGCCTTCGCGCCCCCGCCCGCCACGGCGACATCGGGGTCTGGCCCTGCGGCCGGGTCCAGACGGTGGTGGAGCTGCACACCTCCGGCGACGTGGCGATGGTGCAGTTCGACTCCTCGGCGCTGCTGCGCTTCCTGCGGCGCACGTACGCCGCCACCGCGTCGCACGTGACGCGGTGACGGCGTAGCCGGAACGGGAATCAGGCGCGGACGAGCTCCCGCTCCCCTTCCCCGGGTGCGCCGGAGAGCTCCTTCCGCAGGCCCTCACCCTCCACGTCCACGTTGGGCAGGACGCGGTCGAGCCAGCGCGGCAGCCACCAGGCGGCGCGGCCGAGCAGGGCCAGGACGGCCGGGACGATGGCCATCCGCACGATGAACGCGTCGAAGAAGACGGCGACGGCGAGCCCGAAGCCGATCATCTTCACCATCTGCTCGCTGGAGCCGATGAAGCCCGCGAAGACCGCGATCATGATCACCGCGGCGGCCGTGACGACGCGGGCGCCGTGCCGGAAGCCGGTGACGACGGCCTGGCCGGGCCGCTCGCCGTGGACGTACGCCTCACGCATCCGGGTCACGAGGAAGACCTCGTAGTCCATGGCCAGGCCGAAGACGACGCCCACCATGAAGATCGGCATCATGCTCATGATCGGGCCGGTCTGCTCGACGCCGAAGAGCGAGCCGAGCCAGCCCCACTGGAAGACCGCCACGACCGCGCCGAGCGCGGCGACGACCGAGAGCAGGAAGCCGAGGGCCGCCTTCAGCGGCACCAGCACCGAGCGGAAGACCACCATCAGCAGCAGGAACGCGAGGCCGACGACGAGCGCCAGGTAGGGCAGCAGCGCGTCGTTCATCTTCTGCGAGAAGTCGATGTTCATCGCGGTGGCGCCGGTGACGAGCACGTCGTCGCCGGTGGTGTCCCGGATGGAGTGGACCAGCTCCTCGGTCGCGGTGGAGGAGGGGCGGTCCTTCGGGACGACGGTGATGATCGCGGTGTCGCCCGCCTTGTTGGGGGTGGGCGGGGTGACGGCCGCGATGCCGTCCAGGCCCCGGATCGTCGTGACCGTACGGTCGGCCGCGGTCTTGTCGCCGTCGACCACGACCATGAGCGGCCCGTTGGAGCCGGGGCCGAAGCCGTCCGACAGCAGGTCGTACGCGCGGCGCTGGCTGGTGGAGGTGGGTTGGGAGCCGTCGTCGGGCAGGCCCATCTCCAGCGAGGCGGCGGGCAGCGCGACCGCGCCGAGGCCGACGACGCCGACCAGCAGGACGACGAGCGGACGGCGCAGGACGAAGCGCGCCCAGCGGGTGCCCATGTTGGGCTTGTCCTCGTCCGACGCCGGAACGGGGTTCTTGCGGGCCTTGCGGCCGTGGACGCGCTTGCCGACGTAGCCGAGCAGCGCCGGGATGAAGGTGAGCGCGATGAGGACGGCGATCAGGACCGTGCCGGCGGCGGCGAAGCCCATCTTCGTCAGCATCGGGATGTTGACGACGGCCAGGCCGACGAGCGCGATGACGACGGTGAGGCCCGCGAAGACGACCGCGGAGCCGGCGGTGCCGACGGCCCGCCCGGCCGCCTCCTCGCGGTCGCGGCCCTCGGCGAGCTCGGCGCGGTAGCGGGAGACGATGAAGAGCGCGTAGTCGATGCCGACCGCGAGGCCGATCATCATCGCGAGCGTGGAGGTGGTGGAGCCGAGGTCGAGGACGCTCGCCAGGGCCGTGATGGTCGAGACGCCGATGCCGACGCCGACGAGCGCGGTGAGCAGCGGCAGTCCGGCGGCGACCAGGGACCCGAAGGTGATGACGAGGACGATCCCGGCGACGATGACGCCGATGATCTCGCCCGAGCCGGTCTCGGGCACGGTCTGCAGCGCGTCACCGCCGATCTCGACGGTGAGCCCGCCCTGCCGCGCCTCGGCGCCGGTCTCCTTGAGCGCCTCGCGCGTCGCGTCGGTCAGCTCCATGCCGTTGACCTTGTACGACACCTGGATGTAGGTCGTCGTGCCGTCGCGGGAGACGGCCTGGACGGCGTACGGATCGGTGACCGAGGCGACCTGGTCGGAGCCGGAGCGCAGCTCGCCGACGGCCTTGTCGACGACGGCCTTGCGCTCGGGGTCGGTCATCTTCGCGCCGTCGGGCGCCTTGAAGACGACGCGGGCGGTGGCGCCGTCGGCACCGGCGCCCGGGAAGCGCTGTTCGAGGAGGTCGAAGGCCTTCTGGGCCTCCGTGCCGGGTATGGAGAACGAGCTGGACGTCGCGGCGGGCGCGGAGGCCGCGCCCACGCCGGCGAGCGCCAGCAGCGCGACCCAGAGGAGGGTCACGACATGGCGGCGCCGGAAGGCGAGCCGGCCGAGTCGGTAGAGGAACGTGGCCACGGGGGCGACTCCCGGAGGTGTGGATCGGACAGGGTCGTGGGGAGACGGCCCGACAGCGTGAGCGGTACGTGTCAGGTAGGTGGGGGGACGATCAGAGGCCGAGGGCGGGGAGCACCACGGCGTCGACGTACGCGGTCAGGAACGCCTGGTCCACCGGCCGGTCCTCGACCAGGGGCCGGGCGACGAAGGCGCCGATCAGCATGTGGGGGACGAGCTTCAGCGCGGGGTTGTCCACGGCGACCTCGCCGCGCTCGACGGCGCGCCGCAGGACTCCGTCGAGGCCGGTCATCTCGGGTTCGATGAGCAGCTCGCGCAGTGCCCGCAGCAGTTCGGGGTTGTCGTGGACGGCGTGGGCGAGGCCCCGCATGAGCGCGGAGTCCTGCTCCAGCCGGCAGTCGTCGGAGCGCGACAGGATCTCGTGGAAGTCGCCCCGCAGCGAGCCGGTGTCGATCTCGTCGAGGCGGACCGGCTTGTTGTTCCGCAGGGCATGGGCGACCAGCTGCGGCTTGCTCCCCCACTGGCGGTAGAGGGTGGCCTTGCTGGAGTGGGTGCGGGCGGCGACGGCGTCCATGGTGAGGGCGTCATAGCCGACCTCGCGGAGCAGATCGAGGACGGCGTCGTACAGCTCGGACTCGCGCTCCGGGGTGAGCCTGGTACGGGCCATGTGCGCCGGCCTCCTTCGCGAACGTCGATACGAAACGGTTTCGTACACCTCGACGGTACACCGGCCGGACTGCGAAACGAAACGGTTTCGTACAGAGGTGTCCGGCGTCACGATCAAAACGCGTGCGTCAGCCGAGTTGCCAGGGCCCGGCCGCGCCGAAAGCATGGCTGTGTGAGCAGCGACGGCGCGTACCTCCGGTATCCCCACCTCCACCAGGACCTGCTGTGCTTCGCGGCCGAGGACGACGTGTGGGTCGCCCCGCTCGCGGCCGAGGGCGAGGCGCCCGGCCGCGCCTGGCGGCTGACCGTCGACCGCACCAGAGTCGGACACCCGCGCTTCTCGCCCGACGGGCGGCACATCGCGTACACGAGCTGGCGCAGCCTCGACCCCGAGATCCACCTGGCGCCGGTCGAGGGCGGGCCCGCCCGGCGGCTCAGCTACTGGGGGTCGCTCGACACCCGGGTGTGCGGCTGGACCCCCGAGGGCGACATCCTGGCGGTGGCCTCGCACGGGCAGCCGTTCTCGCACTTCTCGTGGGCGTACAAGGTCTCCACGGACGGCTCGCCCGGCAAGCGCCTGCCCTGGGGCCCGGTGTCCGACATCGCGGTCGCCGACGTCGACGGGCGGCACCTGACGCTGCTCCTGACCGGCAAGCCGCCGCACGAGCCGGCCGCCTGGAAGCGGTACCGGGGCGGGGCGACCGGACGGCTCTGGCTGCACGGCGAGCGGCTGCTGCCGGACCTCGGCGGCCACCTGGACTGCGCGATGTTCGTGGACGGCCGCATCGCGTTCCTCTCCGACCACGAGGGCGTCGGCAACCTGTACTCCTGCCTGCCCGACGGCACCGACCTCCGGCGCCACACCGACCACGACGAGTTCTACGCCCGGCACGCCTCCTCGGACGGGCGGCGGGTGGTCTACCAGTGCGCCGGGGACCTGTGGATCGTCGACCCCCTGACCCCCGACTCGCAGCCGCGGAAGCTCGCCGTCCGGCTCGGCGGTCCGCGCACCGGGCGCCGCCGCTACCAGGTGCCCGCCGCGAGCCACGTGGACGGGGTGGCGGTGGACGAGACCGGGCGGGCGAGCGCCGTGTCCGTACGGGGCAGCCTGTACTGGCTGACGCACCGCGACGGGCCCGCCCGCACGATCGTGGACACCCCGGGCGTACGCGTACGGCTGCCGGAGATGCTCGGCAGCAGCGGTCGGATCGCGTACGTCACGGACGCGGAGGGCGAGGAGGCCATCGAGATCGCCTACCTGCCCCGGGCGAGCGGCGCCCGCGAACGGCGGCGGCTGGCGGCGGGCGAGCTCGGGCACGTACGGGAGATGACCGCCGACGCGGACGGGGAGCGGCTGGCGATCGCGTCCCACGACGGGCGGCTGCTGCTGCTCGACGTGTCGGAACCGGAAGCCGACGCCGAAGAGCCCGCGGGCGAGCTCACCGAGCTGACCCGCTCCCTCAACGGTCCGGTCCGCGACCTCGCCTTCTCGCCGGACGGCGCGTGGCTGACCTGGTCGCACCCGGGGATCGGCCGGTCCCTCCGGCAGATCAAGATCGCCCGCATCAAGGACCGCACGATCGTCGACGTCACCAACGGCCGCTTCGAGGACGAGAGTCCCGTCTTCACCCGCGACGGCCGCTACCTCGCCTTCCTCTCCTGGCGGGGCTTCGACCCGGTGTACGACGTCCACACCGGCGACCTGTCCTTCCCGCTCGGCTGCCGCCCCTACCTCGTACCCCTGGCCTCCACCACGCCCTCCCCCTTCGCGCTGTCGCCCGAGGGGCGGCCGGCGGCCGGCGGGCTGGACCTCTCCGAGGAGCAGGAGGGCGACGGGACGGTGGTGGTCGAGTTCGAGGGCCTGGCGAACCGGGTGACGCCGTTCCCGGTCGCCGCGTCCAAGTACTCCTCGCTGGCGCCGGTCAGCGGCGGCGGCCTGGTGTGGCTGCGCTGGCCCATCTCGGGCGCGCTGGGCGAGACGTTCGTGAACCCGGCGGACACCTCCGGGCGGCCCACCCTCGAACACTTCAACCTCACCAAGGCCCGCAAGACCGAACTCGTCGGGAACCTCGACTGGTTCGCCCTCAGCGGCGACGGCTCACGGCTCGTCGTGGTCGACGAGGGCGAGCTGCGCGCGGTCCCGGCGACCGAGGTCGGCGACAGCGACACCACCGTGTACGTCGACGCGCGGCGCATCCAGCACGAGGTGGACCCGGGCGCGGAGTGGCGGCAGGCGTACGCGGAGGCGGGGCGGATCATCCGCGCGTACTTCTGGGACCCCGGAATGAGCGGCATCGACTGGGACGGCGTCCTCGACCAGTACCGGCCCCTCGTCGAACGCGTCGCCACCCCCGACGAGTTCGCCGACCTCCTGCGCGAGGTGCTCGGCGAACTCGGCACCTCCCACGCGTACGTCACCGCCGCCCGCCGCAACGAGGGCCCGCCGCACTACCAGCGGGCGCAGGGCCTCCTGGGCGCCAACTTCGTGTGCCGCGACGGCCGGTGGACCGTCCAGCGCATCCTCCCCGGCGAGTCGTCCGACTCCAAGGCCCGCTCGCCGCTCGCCGGTACGGGCATCCGGGAGGGCGCGGTCCTCACCCACGTGGACGGCCGGCCCGTCGACCCGGTCGCCGGGCCCTACCCGCTCCTCTCGGCGGCCGGCGGCACCACCGTCGAGCTGACCTTCCAGCCCGCCGAGGGCCGCTCCCGGCGCGTCGCCGTGGTCCCGCTCATCGACGAGCGGCCGCTGCGGTACCAGGACTGGGTCGCCAAGCGCCGCGAGGTGGTCCGCGAACTGAGCGGCGGCAAGTGCGGGTACCTCCACATCCCGGACATGGGCGGCTCGGGCTGGGCCCAGTTCAACCGCGACCTGCGCCTCGAAGTGGCGCGGCCCGCCCTCATCGTGGACGTCCGCGGCAACGCCGGCGGCCACATCAGCGAGCTCGTCGTCGAGTCCCTCACCCGCAAGATCCTCGGCTGGGACCTGACCCGCGGCGCCCAGCCCGTCTCGTACGCCTCCAACGCCCCGCGCGGCCCGATCGTCGCCCTCGCCGACGAAGCCACCGCCTCGGACGGCGACATGATCACGGCCGCCTTCAAGCTGCTGAAGCTCGGGCCCGTGGTCGGTCAGCGCACCTGGGGCGGTGTCGTCGGCATGACGGGGCGCCACCGGCTGGGCGACGGCACGGTGATCACGGTGCCGATGAACGCGGCGTGGTTCGACGAGTACGGGTGGTCCGTGGAGAACCACGGCGTCGCGCCGGACATCGAGATCCTGCGCACCCCGCTGGACTGGGCGGAGGGCCGCCACCGCCAGCTCTCCGACGCGGTCGAGGTGGCCCTCGACCTCCTCGACTCCCACCCCGCGTCCCGCCCCCCGGACTACTCCCAGGCCCCCTCCCTGAAGCGCCCCCCACTGCCACCGCGGCCCGCTTGAGCGGGGGCCTTTCCCCTTCCCCGCCCCTTCCAGGGGGCCCGGCCCCGGACCCCCGGGAGGGGAAGGTAGTACGGGGGGGCTTGCGCCCCCAGCCCCCCGCTGCGCGGCAGCTTCGCGCGCCCAGAACCCACGGGGTTTGGCAGGGGGTAGCGCCAAGCCTGCGGCGGGCTCTCGCCGCCCACGGAGGGTCAGGCGCACGGACGGTGGATCGGGCCCGACCACGTGAGGGGGACGGGGGTGGAGCGTGGGGGGTGGTCGGACGTAAAACGACTGAACTCGCGCGAAGCGCGGTGAACGAGAGTCCGACCACCCCCCACCGGAACCCCCGGCACCCGCCCGAAGCCCACCGGCGCAAGCCACCGCGCACCGGAAACCCGCCCACCGGGCAGCAAGCATCGCGCAGCGCAAACCCACCCACCGGGCAGCAAGCACCGCACCGCGCAGCGCCCCGCCCGCGCGAGAACGCGCGAAAACGCAAAGGGCGCACCCGCGTCCGGGTGCGCCCCTGCTTCAACCGCGCGTCACGTCACGTCGCTTCAGACGTCGTAGCTCCGGTCCGCCCGCTCCTGCGCCAGGCGCGCGTCCTCGTCGACGTCCTGCCGACGCTCGTCGCGCTGCTGGCGGCCCTTCTGCGTACGCTGCTGCGCCTCGCGTTTCGCGTCCTGCGCACGCTGCTTGGCCTGGTCCTTGAGCTCCTGCGACTTGTCCTTGAACTGGTCCGAGATGCCCATCGAGGTCACTCCTGAAAGTGGTGGTGTGGGGGGTGCGGGGGCCCTTCGGCCCCCGGCCGTGACCAGCCTGGCACGCCCCGACACACCACGCATTTCGATCAAGAAGTAACGGTTCCGTCACGCTCCGTACGCGCCTTTTCGTCGGCCTCTCCCCCCGCCCCGACCAGCCCCGTCCGCACGCTCCCGAGCCGCGGCTCGAAGCGCCGCATCTCCCGCTGCCCGACGGTGGCGATGAGGCCGGGCAGGTAGCCGCGCACGGACTGCATGCCGCGCAGCCACCACTGCGCGTACACGTGGGCCGAGCGCCGCTCGATGCCGGCGACGATCCGGTCGACGGCCGGGCCGAGCGGGTACGTGCGGTTCGACGGCCACGGCAGCCGCTGCCGCAGCTCGCGCATCACGTCGTCCTGGTCGGCGCCCCGGACCATGTCGGTGTCGGTCCAGGACAGGTAGCCGACGCCCACGCGTACGCCCCGGTACCCGACCTCCGCGCGCAGGCTGTGCGCGAAGGCCTCGACGCCGGACTTGGAGGCGCAGTACGCGGTCATCATGGGCGCCGGGGTGATGGCGGCGAGGGAGGCGATCTGCAGGAGGTAGCCGCGGCTTTCCAGCAGCACCGGCAGGAAGGCGCGGGCGGTGACGGCGCTGCCGATGAGGTTGACCTCGATGACGCGCCGCCACGCGTCCGGGTCGGACGTGGTGAAGGGGCCGCCGGCCGCGACGCCCGCGTTGGCGACGACGATGTCCACCTTGCCGAAGCGTTCCTTCACCTCGGCCGCGACCCGGGCCATCGCCTCGTGGTCGGTCACGTCGACGTGCCACCAGTCGCTCTCGGTGTGCAGCCGCCCGGAGACCTGCTTGAGCTGCTCGGGCTCCAGGCCGAGGAGCGCGATCCGCGCGCCGCGGGCGGAGAGTTTGCGGGCCAGCAGCTCGCCGACGCCCCGCGCGCCGCCCGTGATGACGGCGACCTGGCCGTCGAGGCTCACCTTGCTCATGCCGCTTCCTCCTTGTGCGTCAGGTACGTGGTCACCAGGGCGCGGATCCGGGCGGTGACGGCCTCCGGCGCCTCCACGGGCGTCATGTGCCCGACGCCCACGAGTTCGTCGAACCCGACGCAGCGGGGCAGCGCGGCGGCGATCGCCCGCGCGTGCACGGGCGGCGTGAGCCGGTCGGCGGCGCCGACGAGGACGACGGTCGGCGCCGTCAACTCCCGTACGCCCGGCTCGACGTCGAGCTCGGCGAGCACGTGCGACCAGGCGACCCGGACCGCTCGGGGGCAGGCGTGCACGATGCGGGCGCACTCGGCGACGGCGGCGGGCGAGGAACCGGGGCCCATGGTCCCGTACTTGAGGATCGCCTTCGACAGCGGTGTGACGGGCCCGAAGGGCGCCCGTATGCCGAGGACGGCACGGGTGAGACGGGTACGCAGCCGTCCGGCGCGCAGCGGCAGGACGAGCGACTCGGCGACGAGGCGGGAGGCGCCGGTGCTGCACAGCAGGACGGCGGCGGCGCGTTCGCGTACGCCGGGGCGCGCGGCGGCGGCCATGAGGGTCATGCCGCCCATGGAGTGCCCTGCGAGCACGGCCTTCTCGCCGGGTGCGAGGGTGGCGGCGAGGACGGCTTCCAGGTCGTCGGCGAGGGCGTCCGTCGAGTACCCGTCGCGCCCCACGGCCGGCGTACGGCCGTGTCCGCGCTGGTCGTAGACGATGACGCGGTGGTCGGCGGAGAGGTCGCGTATCTGCGCGGCCCAGAACTCCGTGGAGCAGGTCCAGCCGTGCGCCAGCACCACCGCGGGCGCGCCGTCGGCGCCGTACACCTCGACGTGGAGGGAGGAGCCGTCCGCGGACGTCACCCGGATCACGCGACAGCCCCTTCCCGCACGCGGACGACCTCGTACTCGCTCAGGTCGACCGTCCGCGTCGCACGCCGGAACTCGCTGGTGGTGCCGGGCCACAGTGTGGTGTTGCGGCCGTTGGCGTCGAGGTACCAGCTGTCGCAGCCGCCGGACTTCCACACGGTGCGTTCCATGCGGGCCTGGACGCGCCGGTTCCAGGCGGCGACGGCGGAGGGCCGGGCGGCGAGGGCGGCGCGACCGCCCTGGCGGTCGAGCGCGTCCAACTGCTTCATGTAGTCGGCCAGGTAGTTCAGCTGGGACTCGATCATGAGGATCATGGAGGAGTTCCCGAGCCCGGTGTTGGGCCCGATGATGGTCATCCAGTTGGGGAACCCGGCGGCGGTCGCGCCGCGCAGCGCCTCCATGCCGTCCTTCCACGCCTCGGCGAGGGTGATGCCGTCCGCGCCCACGACCCGTTCGGCGATGGGCATGTCCGTCACGTGGAAGCCGGTGGAGAAGACGATCGCGTCGACCTCGGTCTCGGTGCCGTCGGCGGCGACGAGCGTCCGCCCCCGCACCTCGGAGAGCCCGGACGCGACGACGTCCACGTTGGGCCGCGCGAGGGCCGGGTAGTAGTCGCTGGACAGCAGGATCCGCTTGCAGCCGATGCGGTACGAGGGCGTGAGCTTGGCCCGCAGCGCCGGGTCCTTGATGGCCCTGGCCATGTTCGCCTTGGCGATGGACTCGACGAGTCCGAGCTCGGCGGGCCGCTTCGTGAAGGCGCTGACCTGCAACTCCCGGATGCCCCAGAGCAGTCCGCGGCGCGCCTTGCCGGTGAAGGGCAGCTGCCGGTGCAGCCACCGCTCGGCACCGGTGATGGCGCGGTCCATGCGGGGCATGACCCACGCGGGGGTGCGCTGAAAGAGGGTGAGCCGGCCGACCCGGGGCTGGATGGACGGCACGATCTGGATGGCGGAGGCGCCGGTGCCGATGACGGCGACGCGCTTGCCGGCCAGGTCGTAGTCGTGGTCCCAGCGGGCGGAGTGGAAGACCCGGCCGCCGGTCTCCTCGAAGGAGGCGAGCCCGGGGATGTCGGGGATCTTCGGGTCGGACAGCGGCCCGGTCGCGGAGACGACGACGTCGGCGGTGAGCGTGCCCCGCGAGGTCTCGATCTTCCAGCGCAGCGCGTCGTTGTCCCACGTCATCATCTTCACTTCGTGGCGGAAGCGGAGGTGGGGGCGCAGCCGGAAGGTGTCGGTGACGTGCTCCAGGTATGCCCGGATGTGCCGCTGGCCGGAGAAGGTGCGCGGCCAGTCGGGGTTGGGCGCGAAGGAGAAGGAGTACAGGTGGGAGGGCACGTCGCACGCGCACCCCGGGTAGCTGTTGTCGCGCCAGGTGCCGCCCACGGAGTCGGCGCGCTCCAGGACGACGAAGTCGGTGATCCCCTCGCGGCGCAGCCGGACGGCGGCCCCGAGGCCGCCGAATCCCGATCCGATCACCGCCACTCGTACGTGCTCGTGCTGGCCCATGCCGCCTCCGCATCACCGGTCCGCAAGACTTTGCCAGCAATCGCTGGCACGATTCGGAGAGTAGAGCAGCTCCTTACCGAGCGGTAGGGGTCGCGCGGGGAAAAGTTACCGGCGGTACGACATAGGGTTGCGGATGTGGCAGACGACGGGACGACGACCGAGGGGACGGCCGGGGGAACGGCCGGGAGGACGGCCGGGCAGCCGCCGCACGAGCCGCGCGGGGACCGCGAGCACCGCCAGCCGCAAGAGCCGCAGGAGCCGCAGGAGCCGCAGGAGCCGCAGGCACAGCGCGCCACCCACGACCAACGCGACCAGCGCGATGACCACAAACCGCGTGAGTACCGCGTCGAGGAGCTGGCCGCCGCCGCCGGCATCACCGTGCGCACCCTGCGCTTCTACCGCGAGCGCGGTCTGATCCCGCCGCCCCGCCGCGAGGGCCGCATCGCCTGGTACGGCCCCCACCACCTGGCCCGGCTGCGGACCATCGCCGCCCTCCTGGAGCGCGGCCACACCCTGAACGGCATCGCCGACCTCGCCGCCGCGTTCGAGAGCGGCCGCGACGTCGGCGAGGTGCTGGGCCTCGGCGAACCGACCGAGGAGGAGCCCGTCCGGCTCACCCCGGAGCAGCTCGCCGACCACTTCGGCGACCAGGTCACGCCGGACAACTTCGCCGCCGCCCTGGATCTCGGCTACCTCGCCACGGACGGCGAGGAGATCGTCCACGTCAGCCGCCGCCTGCTGGACGTCTCGGCCGCGCTCGTCAAGGAGGGCATCCCGCTCTCCGCCGTGCTGGCCGCCGCCGCCCGCGTCCGTGAACACGCCGACGCGCTCGCCGGGCTCTTCGCCGCCCTGCTGCGCGAGTACGCCGACGGAGAGGCCGACGCGGTACGGCTGCGGCCGCTGGCGAAGAGCGTGGTGGAGGCGGAGGTGTCCATGGCCCTGGACCGCCACCTGCACCGGCTGCGCGACCTCAGGCCGTAAAGACGCGGCCTTGCGCCGCAGGGACGCGACCTCAGGCCGTGAGGACGGGCACGGGCAGCCACCAGCGCGCCTTGTAGATCCCGCCGTTCGCGAGCTCGTACGTCCCGGCCGGCCGGTGCACGGCCACCTTCCGGGTCCACCAGCTCTCCCCCAGCCCGCTCTCCGGCACGGTCGAGACGACCTGACCGGTCACCGGGTCGTTGCCGACCGCCTTGACCCGGGCGCGGCTGATGTCCGCCGCACCCGCGAAGTCCTGCGTGAAGGCGCGGGCGCTCTTCACGTACTGGTAGACGGCCGTGCCGCTGCTCACCCACAGCCGGTCCGGCCGCCCGGCGACCTGCCCGAGGTCGTGCCCGTGCGGCGTCGGCAGCGGCACCTCGAAGGCCTTGATCAACGCCGGCCTGGCCGCCGTACCGCCGACCCTCAGCGCCACGAGCCGCTCGCCGCCCAGCGCCCACAGCACCCGCCGGGCACCGTCCCACTGCAGGCCGTGGGCGTCCTCCAGGGTGTACGACGCGAACGGCACGTCCGCCGGCCCCTGGGAGGCCGCGTAGAGGCGCACGACATCGCCGGTGCTGCCCGCGACGGCCACGTTGCCGTTCGGCAGCAGCTCGATGCTGTGCGGGTTCACGCGCGTCGTGCCGGGCGAGAGGGCGCCGCCCCAGTGACGCCGCCCCGAGGGGTACTCCACGACGGCGGCGAAGCCGTACGAGGCGACGGTGAGGACGTACGTCCTGCCCTGCCAGACGCGCGCCTTGGCCTCGCTGGGGTGCACCCAGCTGAGGCCCGGCTCCAGGTCGGCGTACCGGGGGTCGCCGAGGGGCGAGAACGCCCACCGGACGGCGGAGGCGTCGGTGGCCGGGTCCCAGGCGCGCCGCGCGCCGTCGAGCAGCAGGATCCGCTTGGACGCCTGGTCGGCGAGGAGGACGTCGGGCGTCCCGGCGGGGATCTCGGAAGCGGGAACCGGGACGGAGGCCGACGTCGGTACGGGGGCGGTCAGCGGCAGCGCGAGCGTGACCGCGGTGAGCAGAGCGGACCGGAGCGTTCGTACGGTGGCGATGCGCACGAGAGCTCAGCGTGCCAGAAGCATGCCCAGGAAGTGATGCTCCCCACACCTGCTCTGACAGATCATCACTTCCGGAACCGGAACCGCCGGAACCTACCGGTTTCCTGGTTTCCGATTGCCGGGCTTCCGGGCTTCCGGCTACCGGTTGCCGTACGCCGACTCGTACACCGCCGTCACCGGCGCGTGGTCGCTCCAGCGCTCGCCGTGGGACGCCGCGCGCTCGACCCAGGCCTTGACGGCGCGGGCGGCGAGGCCCGGGGTGGCCACGTGGTAGTCGATGCGCCAGCCGGAGTCGTTGTCGAAGGCGCGGCCGCGGTAGGACCACCAGGAGTACGGGCCGTCCTGGTCGGGATGGAGGGCGCGGACCACGTCGACGTAGCCGCCGTCACCCTCGGCGAGGACGCGCGAGAGCCAGGCGCGCTCCTCGGGGAGGAAGCCGGAGCTCTTCCGGTTGGCCTTCCAGTTCTTGAGGTCGGCCTCCCGGTGGGCGATGTTCCAGTCGCCGCAGATGAGCACCTCGCGCCCCTCGGACGCCGCCCGCTCCCGCAGCTCCTTGAGGTAGGGGAGGAAGGCGTCCATGAAGCGGACCTTCTCGTCCTGCCGCTCCGTGCCGACCTCCCCGGAGGGGAGGTAGAGGCTGGCGACCGTGACGCCCGGCAGGTCGGCCTCCAGGTAGCGGCCGCTGCCGTCGAACTCGGACGAGCCGAAGCCCACGCGTACCGCGTCCGGCTCGCGCCGCGTGTAGAGGGAGACGCCCGCGCGGCCCTTCGCGGCGGCCGGGGCGTGCGCGGCGTACCAGCCCTCCGGCGTGCGGACCGCCTCGGGGAGCTGGGACTCCTCGGCCCGCACCTCCTGGAGGCAGAGCACGTCGGCGGCGGTCCCGGCCAGCCACTCCACGAAGCCCTTCTTCGCGGCGGCACGCAGGCCATTGACATTGGCGGACGTCACAGTGAGCATTCCGGCACGATAACCGAGACCGGACGCCCGCATACATGTACCATCCACCGTATGCTTATCCGCCCGGTCCCCTTCGACCACCCTGACGCCGTCAAACTCAACGACGCCGTCCAGCTCGAGTACGCCGAGCGGTACGGCGACGAGGGCGATCTCACACCGCTCGACCCCTCGATGTTCCGTCCGCCGCGCGGCCTGTACCTGCTCGCGTACGACGAGCGGGACCGCCCGGTCGCGACCGGGGGCTGGCGCACGCAGGACGAGAACGACGAGGGGTACGCCGACGGGGACGCCGAGCTCAAGCGCATGTACGTGATCCCCGAGGCGCGCGGCCTGGGCCTGGCCCGCCGCATCCTCGCCGCCCTGGAGGAGGACGCGCGCGCCGCCGGGCGCACCCGCATGGTGCTGGAGACCGGCGACATGCAGCCGGAGGCGATCGGGCTGTACACGTCGAGCGGTTACGCGCCGTGCGCCAAGTTCGGCTACTACCGCGCGTACCCGAACAGCCGCTGCTTCGCGAAGTCGCTGACGCGCTCCTGACAACGAGGGCCCGCCCGTGGGACCCTGCCTCACGCACGGCACGCACGGCACGCACCGCAGGCACCACACGCGCAGCACGCGCAGCAGGCACCACACGTACCGCAGGCACCACACGCACCGCTGATCCGCACCGCTCTTCGTTCCCCCACCCTGCCCGGCCGCGCGACCGCGCCCGGGCACGGCAGAAGGAGACATGCGTGAGACGCCACCGCACCGCCACGGGCATCCTGCTGACCGTCGGAGCCCTCCTCACCGGCGCCCTGTCCGCCACCGCCGCCACCGCGGCCGCCCCGGCCGGACCGGCGCCCGCCCCGCAGGCCGAGAACGCCCCCTCCGCCCGGACCGTCACCGCCGCCGAGCAGCAGGGCGCCAGGGCCTTCTGGACCGCCGAGCGCATGCGCGCGGCCACCCCGTTGGACCTGGAGCTCACCCCGCGGGCGCTGAAGAAGCTCACGGCGCCGCGGCCGGGCAAGGAGACCACCACCGTCGCGCCCACGGCGTTCCCGCAGCCCGGCGGCGCGTGGACCGGTGGCGGGGCGGTCGTGAAGACGTCCGGGCGGGTGTTCTTCACCTTCCAGGGCCGTACCGCCTCCTGCTCCGGCAACGCCGTGACCAGCCAGAACGCCTCCACCGTCATCACGGCCGGCCACTGCGTGAAGTACCAGGGCAGCTGGCACACCAACTGGGTCTTCGTCCCCGCCTACGACAACGGCCAGGCGCCCTACGGCCAGTGGACCGCCACCAAGACGCTGACCACCCCGCAGTGGGAGGCGAGCGAGGACATCAACCACGACATCGGCGCGGCCGTCGTGGCCCCGCTGAACGGCCAGAAGCTCACCGCCGTCACCGGCGCGCAGGGGATTCAGTTCAACGGCGGCTACAACAAGCCGATGTACGCCTTCGGCTTCCCGGCCGCGTCGCCGTACGACGGTTCCAAGCTGATCCACTGCAGCGGGAACTCCTCCAAGGACTTCCTCTTCTCGCAGGACCACAGCCTGGCCTGCAACATGACCGGCGGCTCCAGCGGCGGTCCCTGGTTCACCGGCTTCAGCGAGTCGACCGGCACGGGACTGCAGGTCTCGGTGAACAGCTTCGGCTACACCTTCCTGCCGAACCGGATGTTCGGCCCGTACTTCGGCGACGTGGCGAAGGCGCTGTACGACAAGGCGCAGGTGTCCTGAGCCCCTGAGGGTCCGGCAGGGGGCCGCCCCGCCGGACCCAGAGCTCGCGGGGTCCGGCACCGCGCCCTGATCCGGCCTGATCCGAAAAGACAGGCCCTACGGCCGAAGACAGGCCCTACGGCCGCAGCGCCGCGTCCACCAGCGCGCGGATCTCGGCGCGCAGCCCACCGGTGCCGGCCTGGCCGGTCAGCCGCTCGAAGACCAGCCCGTCCACGCACGCCAGCAGCGTGACGGTCCGCCCGTCCGGGTCAGCGGCCCCGTGCGCGGCGAGCACCGCCCGTACGGCGTCGCGCGCGGGGTTCTCGCGCGGTAGGAGGACCTCCCGCAGCTCCGGCTGGTGGACGCTCTCCACCGCGCACGCGTACCGGGCGAGCGTCCGCCGCCGGCCCTCGCCGGTCAGGCGCGCCTCACTGAACCGCGCCAGGGCGTCGGCGAGTTCGTCGGGGCCCGCTTCGGGCGGGAGCGGCGCGCGCCCGGCCGCCTCCCTCAGCTCCGTCTGGTCGAGTTCGACCAGTCGTACGGCAAGGGCGGTCAGCAGCGCCTTGCGGGTGCGCAGGTACGCCGACGTCGTACCGGTCGGCAGCCCGGCGGCCGCGTCGACGGCGCGGTGCGTGAGGGCGCGCATGCCGCCGTCCGCGAGGACGGAGAGGGCGGCGTCGGCGAGGACGGTACGGCGATCCCGGGTCATGACCCCTTTCTACACCCGTAGTAGCCTTCTTCTACACCTGTAGAAAGCGCGAGGGGGAACGATGCGGCCTGGACGAGCAGTGGTGATCGGCGGCGGAATCGGCGGGCTGGCGGCGGCCCTCGGACTCGTGCGCACCGGCTGGCGGGTCACCGTCGTCGAGCGCGCCCCGGACGCCCTCGCCGACGCGGGCGCGGGGATCTCCCTCGCCGCCAACGGCATCCACGCCCTGGACGCGCTCGGCGCCGGGCCCGCCGTCCGCGCCGCCGCGCGCCGCCAGCTCACCGGCGCCACCCGCACCCCGGGCGGCCGGACGCTCGCGCGGATGGACGGCCACGCCCTCGAACGCGCCCTGGGCGCACCGATCCTCGGCATCCCGCGCGCCACCCTGCACCGGCTGCTGCGCGCGCCGCTGCCGCCCGGCGCGCTGGTCACCGGCGCGGAGGTGACGGCCGTCGACGACGACCCGGAGGCGCCGCACGCGCGCGTGCGCACGGCCGACGGGCGGACGTACGACGCCGACCTCGTCGTCGCGGCGGACGGCGTCAACAGCCGCGTCCGGGCGCGGCTGCTGCCCGACGCGCCGGGTCCGGCGTACAGCGGCTCCACGGTGCTGCGGGCCATCACGGAGCACCCGGTGGACGTGGGCGGCGCCGACTTCCAGCTGACCTGGGGGCGGGGTGCCGAGTTCGGGCACATCCTCTTCGCCGACGGGCGCGTGGAGTGGCACGCGGTGCTCAACGCCCCGGCGGGCGTGCGCCCGCGCGACCCGCTCGACGCCGTGCGCCGCCGGTTCGCCGGCTGGCACGACCCGATCCCCGCGTTGCTGGCGGCGACCGCGCCGGGCGCGGTGCTGCACCACGACATCAACGAGCTGGTCACGCCCCTGTCCACGTACGCCGTCGGGCGCGTCGCGCTGCTCGGCGACGCCGCGCACGCCATGACGCCGCACCTCGGCCAGGGCGCCTGCCAGGCGCTGGAGGACGCCGTGACCCTGGCCGCCGCGGCCATCGAGGCGCCCGACGTCCGCACGGCCCTGGCCCGGTACGACGCCGAGCGGCGACCGCGCAGCCAGGCGGTCGCGCTGGCGGCCCGCCGCGCGGGCCGGATGGGGCAGCGGCTCGCGCACCCGGCGGCCGTCGCCCTGCGCAACGCGGCGATGCGGCTCACGCCCTCCGGGGTGGCGATTCGGACGATCCTCCGTCATGCGTCCTGGACACCCCCGGAGCTTCGGCCAGAGTTGGCCAACTCGTAGGGGTGCGGGGGTCGAAACGTTCATCCTGCGCATGGACACCGCCGTGTCCCGCCGCAGACTGAACGACGAACGACACCTCCGTGAACCAGGAGTACGCCCATGGCCCCTCACCGCACCGCGGACCTCGTCTTCACCGGTGGCCCCGTCCACACCGTGGACCCCGTGCGCCCCCGGGCGAGCGCGGTGGCCGTCCGCGGCCGGCGCATCGTCGCCGTCGGCGGCTCCGAGGTCCACGGGCTGATCGGCCCGCGCACCGAAGTCGTGGACCTGCGCGGCCGGCTGCTGATACCCGGCTTCCAGGACGCGCACGTCCACCCGGTGGGCGCCGGCGTGGAGAGGGGCCGCTGCGACCTGAGCGGGGCCACGACGGCGGAGGCGTACCGCCGCCGCATCCGGGAGTACGCGGACGCGCACCCGGAGGCGGAGTGGATCACCGGGGGCGGCTGGTCGATGGAGGCGTTCCCCGGCGGCACGCCCGACCGCCGGTTCCTGGACGAGCTGGTCCCCGACCGGCCGGCCTACCTCGTCAACCGCGACCACCACGGCGGGTGGGCCAACTCCCGTGCCCTGGAGCTCGCCGGCATCACCGCCGACACCCCCGACCCTGCCGACGGGCGCATCGAGCGGGACGCCGACGGGCGCCCCACCGGCATGCTGCAGGAGGGCGCGATGACCCTCATCGCCGACCTCGTACCGGCGCCGACGCTGGACGAGCTCACCGCGGGGCTGCTGCGCGCGCAGGAGCTGCTGCACTCGCTGGGCGTCACCGCCTGGCAGGACGCGCTGCTCGGCGACCACGCGGGCATGGCCGACCCGGCACCGGCGTACGCGGCCGCCGCGCGCTCCGGCAAGCTCACCGCCCGGGTCGTCGGGGCGCTGTGGTGGGATCGAGGCCGGGGCCTGGAGCAGCTTCCGGAACTGCTGGCCCGGCGCGAGGAGTTGACGCACGGCAACCTCCGCGCCACCACCGTGAAGATCATGCAGGACGGCATCGCCGAGAACCACACGGCCGCGCTGCTCGGCCCCTACCTGACCTCGTGCGGCTGCGCCTCCGACAACTCCGGCATCTCCTTCATCGACCCGAAGGCGCTCGCCGAGTACGTCACCGCCCTGGACGCCCACGGCTTCCAGACGCACTTCCACGCGCTGGGCGACCGTGCGGTGCGCGAGGCGCTCGACGCCGTGGAGGCCGCCCGCGAGGCGAGCGGCGGCGCCACCGACACCCGGCCGCACCTGGCGCACCTCCAGGTGGTGCACCCCGAGGACGTACCGCGCTTCGCGCGGCTGGGCGCGACCGCCAACATCCAGGCGCTGTGGGCGGCGCACGAGCCGCAGATGGACGAGCTGACGATCCCGTTCCTCGGTCCGGAGCGGGCCGCCCGGCAGTACCCCTTCGGCGACCTGCTGCGCGCCGGGACGCGGCTCGCGGCGGGCAGCGACTGGCCGGTCAGCAGCCCGGACCCGCTCGCCGCGCTGCACGTCGCGGTCAACCGCGTCCTGCCGGAGGACGGCCCGGACGCGCCGGTCTTCCTGCCGGAGCAGCGCATCGGCCTGGACGACGCCCTCACCGCTTACACCGCGGGCAGCGCGTACGTGAACCACCTCGACGACACCGGCGTCATCCGCGCCGGAAACCTCGCCGACCTGGTGGTCCTGGACCGCGACCCGTTCGCCGCGCCGCCGGAGCGAATCGCCGAGACGCGGGTGCTCCAGACGTTCGTCGGCGGGGCACGCGTCTACGCGTACAACTGATCCAGGAAGGCGGCGAGCTTGCCCCGGGTCCGCTCGATCTGCTCCTCCACCGTGAGGCGCTCGTCGAAGCGCGCACCGGACTCGGGGCGCTTCTTGCCGCGCACGTAGAGGGAGCAGTCCAGGTCGGTGCACACGTACAGTCCGACCGAGTTGCCCTCGCGCCCGGCGGCCCCGGCCTTGCGCGCCGTCATCAGCGTGACACCGCTGAGCGGATGGGTGGTCAGACAGATCGAGCACAGACTGCGCCGCAACCCGGCGGCCTGCCGCGAGGCGAGACGCAGCGAGACGCCGACCACCTGCTCGCCGCGCTCGGCGACCAGGTAGGCGCGGTCGGGGGCGGACAGATCACGCCAACCGAGAAAGTCCAGGTCGTCCCACGGCCGCTCGGCGAGATCCCGCGGGAGGGGGAGGCGTGCGGCCTCGCCCTTCGAGCAATTGACGAACGAGGCACGGATGGTGCGCTCAGTGACTGCCTTCATGGTGCAGGACCGTAGCCAGCCTAGGACCATTAGGCAAAGGGTTAATTAGCCTAGGGGCGCCCGCGAGGCGCCCGAGGCGGCCTGGACCCTCGCCCCGGGCGCCCGCAGGCAGCAGGCAGCAGGCAGCGGGCTGGTTTGATCGCCGCATGAGCGATGAGATCGATCCGACCGACGGCAGACCCGAGCGGAAAGGCCCCGTGGTTTGTGGCGGCCTCTCCGTCGCCATCTGGTTCTGCTGCCCCTACTGGATGCTCGTCTGGGCCCTCGCGCTCCCCCTGGGCCTCGTGGGCTTGGTGTGGGGCTGCATCGAACTCCGCACCGCGTCCAGGCTGAACGCCGACCGCTCCCGCGCCGTCACGGCTCTTGCCCTTTCCGCCGTGGGTACGGCGGCGGCCATCGCCTACTTCGTCTTCCTGGCCACGCACCCGGACCTGCCGATTCAGGGATAGGCCAGGGACGGCCGGAACGGAGGCCAGGGCGAACCTTCGGGATCGCCCTGGCGACCGCTTCCGACCGCTGTTGCCCTTGCCCGACGCGCCGCTGGAACGGCACAGCGGTTCCTAGACGGCGATCATGACGCTCGGTGGCGCTTAGGCCCCGCATACCCCAGGCCACCGGCCACCGCAGTGACCACGGCAAGCACGTCCGCGCATAGTCCGAGATGCTCAGGGCTCCCGGGAATTGCGGCAAAGACGATCACAACGACAACGATGACGACCCAGACGGGCGGGCCGGCCCACAACCCTGCAAGGGCACCCTTGGCTGCCGAGAAGGTACTTTGGAGGTAGTTCATCGGTCTCCCTAGGACACGAGTGGACACGGGCGGCTCCTGGGCCAACAGGGGCCGCCCTTCGTTCAACCAGCATGGTTCACCCGCCATTTGACAGTTGTCAGCGTCGTGCTGACAGGCATGCGTCAGGATGCTGGTATGACGCCGCCGCAGCATGACCGGTTGAAGAATCTGCTCCTGGCCCTCTCCGACGCCGCGCTTGATCTAGCGGCTGACGGGGTGGCGCTGGCGGACCCGCGAGAGGGTGCCGCTCTTGCCCTGACGATCGGCCCAAGCCTCCAAAGCAAGGCCGCTCATGTCGAGGTGCTGGCGTGTGCAGTTCTGCGGCATGCAGGTGTGTCGTGGGATGTCATGGCGGGGAGGTATGACGTCACGCGTCAGTCCCTGCACCGGAGACTGTCTGCTCGTGCCGACGAGGCCGCGGAGAATGCCCAGAAGCACGGACACCTTCGTGAGGCGTTTGTTCAGCATGGTCTCGGTCGCCTTAAAGGTTCAGCCGACCGCCTGGTGCGTCGCTTCGAAACGGAACTGGAAGTAGCTCCGGCCATCTGGGAAGCACGCCGGAAGACCCCGGGATGGTGGTGGGGCGAGGGTGATGCCTGAGGTCGGCGCGGGTTTGGCCACACCCGGGTCGGAGCGGGGCCTAAACAGGAGCGCGCAGGCCCGGGCTGAACGGGCCGGCTGATCCTGGTGCTGGGCTTCCGGCGCGGCGAAGTGCTCGGCCGCACGTGAGAGCGTGCGCCTGGACGCCGCGACGAGGAAGGTCTGCACCCACGTGCCATCCGAAGCGGCCCGCAAGGCGCTGCGGAAGCGCGGTAAGCACCTGGGCCGACACGATGTAGGGCAAGACAAAGCCCCCGCCCGGTTTCCCCGGCGGGGGCTTTGATGTGCGTGGACCTGAGGGGATTTGAACCCCTGACCCCCTCGATGCGAACGAGGTGCGCTACCAGTCTGCGCCACAGGCCCTTGCGACGTGTGAAACATTAGCATCCCGATCGGGCTGCTTGGAAATCCGCTCCCCGCCGGCGGCGCCGAAGGAGACCCGCGTCACTCGTTGGCCGCGCGCGGGCGGTCCTCGTCCGCGTACTGGTCGAAGAGCGGCGTGCGGCCGTGGTCGCGCGTGCGGCGCGGTGGGGGCGGCGTCGCGCTCGGGTTCGGGTTCTGGCGGGTGGGCGGGGGCGGGGTCGGCTCGGCCACGGAGGAGCGGGCGGCGCTCCAGGTCTCCGGGTCCGTGACGTCGACGCCGCCCGTGGCCCGGGGGGCCACCGGGGCGGTGACGTAGGTGGGGAGCGGGACGGGGACCGGGTCCCAGCTGTCGCCGCGCGCCGGGCCCCGGTCGCGCTGCTGGTCCACCCACTCCGCGTGGTCCGTCTGCTCCACCAGCGCGCGGCGGCCCGCCTCCTGCGGGGAGACCGCGGGCGCCGGCTCCGGCTGCGGGCCGGCCGACTGCGGATCGGCGGGCTCCTGCTCCGGGGCGGGCCGGGGGCGGCGGCGGCTTTCGCGCAGGCGCTGCGCGGCGGCCTCGGCGCGGCGCCGGTCCATGACGTACACGAAGCGCCGCCGCTCCTGGGCGCGCAGGTGCACGATGTACGCGCTCAGCAGGACCGCCGGGACGCCCGGGGCCCACAGGAACGCGAGGCCGCCGACGGCCGCGACGATCGCGCCGAAGGTGAACGCCAGGAACAGGACCACCGTGGTGCGGCGGCGGCGGGCCAGGACCCGGGAGCGGCGGGCGCGTTCGGCGGCGGCGCCGGCCGCGCGCGGACGGCCCGCCGGGCGGGGCCTGGCGGGCGGGGCGTCGGGGACCTCCAGGCGCGCCTCCGTCAGAGCCGGGGGCGCGGCGAAGGCCCGGACGTCGACGGAGCTCAGATGCTCCGTCTCGGCGTCCGGGTCGGCCTCGGGCCCCACCTGTCCGGCGGTGCGCCGGTCCAGCTCCTTGGCGTACCGGCGCTCCATCCCCGCCCGTCCGGACAGGAGCCGGATGGCGGTGCTGAAGCGTTCCGTCGGACGGGCCTCGTTCAGCTCGTCCTGCCGTCGGAGCCACATCGGCACCAAGTAGGCGGCCCAGGCCCCGACGATGACTGCGTAAATGAGGCCGCTGCTGCTCACATCCCACACCGTAGAGGGGTTCGCAGCAGGCCATCGGCCAATTGGGCCGGTGTGTCGCACGATCTGGCTGATATCACTGAATTTTTTTGTGATTGATCGGACCGGATCTGGTCGCCTCACGCTTTAATTCGAACAAATATTTTATTTAACGCGGTGTTCCCGGTCGGACCCGGTGCCAGCGGCGCAGCAGCCCCTCCGGGACCTCCTCGGCCGTGAGGGCGAAGACGAGGTGGTCGCGCCAGTCACCGTCGATGTGGAGGTAGCGAGGGCGCAGCCCCTCCTCGCGGAATCCCAATTTCTCGACGACCCGGCGGCTGGGCGTGTTCTCGGGGCGAATACAGACTTCGATCCGGTGCAGTCCCACCGAGCGGAAGCAGTGGTCCACGGCGAGCGCCACGGCGGTCGGCATGACGCCGCGCCCGGCGACCTCGCGGTCCACCCAGTACCCCACGTGCCCCGAGCACATCGAGCCCCAGGTGATGCCGGCGACCGTCAACTGGCCCACCAGCCGCCCTTCGTACTCGATCACGAAGGGCAGCATCCGGCCCGCGTTCGCCTCCGCGCGCAGATGGCGGACCATCTGGCGGTACGTGGGGCGCTCCACCAGCGGGCCGCCGGGGGCGGGCGGCGGGATGGTCGCCTCCCAGGGGCGCAGCCAGTCGCGGTTGCGCCGGTTGACCTCACGCCAGGCCCGCTGGTCGCGCAGCTTTATCGGGCGCAGGGCGACCCGTCCGTCCACCAGGGTCACGGGCCAGGCGGGGTTCATGACGGTCTGGGGTGGTCGCCGCCGCGCAGCTGGTCGACCGCGTGGACCAGGATCCGGCCGAGGACGGCCAGGCCGTCGCGCACGCCGCCGGTGGAGCCCGGCAGGTTCACGATCAGGGTGCCGGCGGCGACCCCGGCGAGCCCCCGGGAGAGGGCGGCCGTCGGGACCTTGTCGCGGCCGTACGCGCGGATCGCCTCCGGGATGCCGGGGATCTCGTGGTCGAGGACCCGGCGGGTGACGTCGGGGGTGCGGTCGGTGGGCGAGATGCCGGTGCCGCCGGTGGTGACGATGGCGTCGTACCCGGCGGTGACCCCCTCGCGCAGGGCCGCCTCCACGGGGTCGCCGTCGGGGACGACCACCGGGCCGTCGACGGCGAAGCCCAGCGCGGTGAGGCCCTCGACGATGAGGGGGCCGCCCTTGTCCTCGTACACCCCGGCGGACGCCCGGTTGGAGGCGGTGACGACGAGGGCGCGGTACGCCCGGTCCCCGCCCTCCGGCTCGGGCTGAGGCCGGTGGGCCTCTGGTGCGTCGTGCGCGCCGTGGACGTGGCCGGCCCGCGGGGTCACTGGGCCGCTCCGTCCGCCTCGCCGGCGCGCCGGTAGTCGCCGGACTTGCCGCCCGTCTTCTCCTCCACCCGTACGTCGGTGATGACGGCCGCCTTGTCGACGGCCTTCACCATGTCGATCACGGTCAGCGCGGCCACCGACACGGCGGTCAGCGCCTCCATCTCGACGCCCGTGCGGTCGGTGCTCTTCACGGTCGCCGCGATCTCCACCGCGTCGTCCGCGACCGTCAGGTCGACCTTGACGCCGGAGACGGCCAGGGGGTGGCAGAGCGGGATCAGGTCGGGCGTGCGCTTGGCGCCCATGATGCCCGCGATCCGGGCGGTGGCCAGTGCGTCGCCCTTGGGGACGCCCTCGCCGCGCAGCAGCTCGATCACGCGGGGGGAGACCAGGACCCGGCCGGTGGCACGGGCGGTGCGGGCGGTCACGTCCTTCCCGGAGACGTCGACCATGCGGGCCGCTCCGGCCTCGTCGATGTGCGTCAGGCTGCCTTGCGTACTCACTGCTGAACTCCGCCTCGCGTGTTCCGGCGCCGATTGCCCCGCCACGGCCATTGTCGCGCCGGCGGGGGCCGGGGGTGGTCCCCCGGGAAGGCACAGCGGCAGACACCGTACCGCCACACCCGTCCCGTCAGCCGATGAGGACCACTTCCAGCTCGGCGCCCGGCTCCACGGTGGTGGTGTCCTCCGGGACGACGAGCAGCGCGTCCGCGTGCGCGAGGGCGCCGATCAGGTGCGAGCCGGCGCCGCCCACGGGGGTGACGGTGCCCGCTTCGGCGTCGTACCGGCCGCGGAGGAACTGGCGCTTGCCGGACGGCGACGACAGGGGCTTGTCGGCGGCGAGGGCGGCCCGCACACGCGGGCGCTGGACGTCCGGGCGGTCCTTGAGCCCCATGAGGGCCCGGATGGCGGGGCGGACGAACAGCTCGAAGGAGACGTACGAGGAGACCGGGTTCCCCGGCAGGGCGAGCAGCGGGGTGTGCTCGGGGCCGATGGAGCCGAAGCCCTGGGGCTTGCCCGGCTGCATGGCGAGCTTGCGGAAGTCGATGCCGCTGCCCGGCTCGTCCTGGTCGCCGACCGAGGACAGGGCCTCCTTGACGACGTCGTACGCGCCGACGCTGACGCCGCCGGTGGTGACGAGCATGTCGGCACGGATCAGCTGGTCCTCGATGGTGGCGCGGAGGGTGTCGGCGTCGTCGGTGACGGCGCCGACCCGGTAGGCGATGGCTCCGGCGTCGCGCGCGGCGGCGGCCAGCGCGAAGCTGTTGGAGTCGTAGATCCGGCCGGGGCCGAGCTCCTCGCCCGGCTGGACCAGCTCGCTGCCGGTGGAGAGGACGACCACGCGCGGGCGGGGACGCACCCGCACGGTGCCGCGGCCGATGGCGGCGAGCAGGCCGATCTGCGGCGGCCCGAGGACCGTGCCCTCCTCCAGGGCGAGGTCACCCGCCTGGACGTCGCTGCCCCGCGCGCGCACGTGGGCGCGGGCCTCGACCGGGCGGTGGACACGGACCTCGCCGCTCGCGCCCTCGGGGGCGGCGCTCGCGGCGCGCATGGTGGTGGCGGGCGCGCCGCCGGTGCCGCCGTCGGTCCACTCGACCGGGACGACGGCCTCGGCGCCGGGCGGCAGCGGCGCGCCGGTCATGATGCGGGCGGCCTGGCCGGGGCCGACGGTGGGCAGTCCTCCGCTGCCCGCCGCGACGTCACCGATGACGGTGAGGACGGCCGGGAACTCCTCGCTGGCGCCGGTGACGTCCGCGACCCGTACTGCGTAGCCGTCCATGGAGCTGTTGTCGAAGGGCGGCAGGGCGACGGGCACCATGACGTCCTCGACCAGGACACAGCCCTGGGCGTCGGGCAGCGGCAGCTCGATGGGGTCGAGCGGGCGGATGGCGCCGAGGATGTCCTCCAGGTGGTCGTCCACCGACCAGGTCGTGCTGCTCAATCCCTACATCTCCTCGGTGACGTAACGCTGAAGCCAGGAACGGAAGTCCGGTCCCAGATCTTCACGTTCGCACGCGAGTCTGACAATCGCCCGGAGATAGTCGCCCCGGTCACCGGTGTCATAGCGGCGGCCCTTGAAGACCACGCCGTGGACCGGGCCGCCGGCCTCCTCGTCGGCGACGAGCTTCTGGAGGGCGTCGGTGAGCTGGATCTCGCCGCCCCGGCCCGGCTCGGTCGCGCGGAGTATCCCGAAGACCGCGGGGTCCAGGACGTAGCGGCCGATGATGGCGTAGTTGCTGGGCGCCTCGGCGGGGTCGGGCTTCTCGACGAGGTTGGTCACGCGGACGACGTCGGAGTCGCCGGTCGGCGCGACGGCGGCGCAGCCGTACAGGTGGATCTGGGAGGGCTCGACCTCCATGAGGGCGATGACGCTGCCGCCCTCGCGCTCCTGGACCTCGATCATGCGCTGGAGCAGGGGGTCGCGCGGGTCGATGAGGTCGTCGCCGAGGAGGACGGCGAAGGGCTGGTCGCCGACGTGCGGGGCGGCGCACAGGACGGCGTGGCCGAGGCCGCGCGGGTCGCCCTGGCGGACGTAGTGCATGGTGGCGAGGTCGTTGGACTCCTGGACCTTGCCGAGGCGCTCCTGGTCGCCCTTCTTGACGAGGGCTTCCTCCAGCTCGTAGTTGCGGTCGAAGTGGTCCTCGAGGGGACGCTTGTTGCGGCCGGTGATCATCAGGACGTCGCAGAGGCCGGCGCCCACGGCCTCCTCGACGACGTACTGGATGGCGGGCTTGTCGACCACAGGGAGCATCTCTTTGGGAGTGGCTTTCGTGGCCGGCAGGAACCGGGTGCCAAGGCCTGCGGCCGGGATGACAGCCTTGCTGATCCTGTGGTGCGACTGAGTCATGCGGAGCACCCTATCGGGTTGGTATGGGCGGATGATTAGCGTCCGGTTAACTTCCCTCCCATATAGGCGTATACGAGGGGTTTGAAAGTTCATGATGACCGGCAGCATGTCCGAAAAGACCGCTCTGCGGCGCCAACTGCTCGACGCGCGGACCCTTCTGACCAGTGAGGACGTCGAAAAAGCGGCCTTGGTTCTCGCGGAGCTGGCCCTCAAGCTGCCCGAGCTGCGACGGGCGCGGACGGTCGCCGCATATGTGTCGGTGGGGAGCGAACCGGGCACGCGCGCGCTCCTCGACGCGCTGCGCGCCCGGGGCGTACGCGTCCTGCTGCCGGTGCTCCTGCCCGACAACGACCTCGACTGGGCCCTCTACGAGGGCCCTGAGCGGCTCGTACGGGCCCGGCGGGGGCTCCTGGAGCCATCGGGGCCTCCGCTGGGCGTGGACGCCGTCCTGGAGGCCGACACGGTCCTGCTGCCCGGCCTCGCGGTGGACCCGCGCGGCATGCGCCTGGGGCGGGGCGGCGGTTCGTACGACCGGGTCCTGGCCCGCTTCGTACGGGCCGGGGAGGATCCGTACCTGGTGGTGCTGCTCTACGCGAACGAGGTGGTCGAGCGGGTCCCGGAGGAACCGCACGACCACCCCGTGCACGCGGTGGTGACGCCGGACGTCACGCTCCGGTTCAGGCCCTTCCGGGGCCTGATGGCGTGAGCGCGCCCGGCGCCGCCGTCACGGCGTGAGCGCCCCGCCGCCGTCACGGCGTGAGCGCCCCCGGCGGCGCCGTCACGGCTTGAGCACCAGCCGGTCGACCGTCCCGGCGTCCACCGCCCGGTCGGTGTAGGCCCAGTCGAGCAGCTCGCCCTTCGCCCACAGCTCCGTCTGGTCGGTGTAGTGCGAGCTGTACGCGTGCCCGGAGGCACCGGACAGGTTGATCCACCGGGACTTGTCCCAGTCGCCGACGTTCACCACCATCCGCATGGACGGGACCCAGACGACCTCGTAGCCGCCCGCGGCGTTCCAGCCGGTGGCGTTGACCGCGCCCTCGCCGCCGGACAGGTTCCAGGGGCCGCGGTTCAGCATGAACTGCAGGAAGCCCGGGCCCTCGGTGCCGAGGGTCTTGTTCTTCAGGGTCAGCTGGTGCAGCCGGCCCCAGCTCCAGCTGCCGACGTCCTTGCCGAGCTTGGCCGTCAGCTCCCAGCGGGCGTCGACCATGGCGCGCTTGAGCAGCTGGTCACGGGTGGCGGTGCCCTCGTCGATGCGGCTGGCCGGCGACTGCCACCACGCGTTCTTCTCGTCCTTCAGGAGCGGGCGCACCACCTCGTACCACCGGTCGCCGCCGTCGGGCTGGGCCGCGTCGGCGGCGCGCTGGCCGCACTCGCGCACGAGCTTGTTCTGCTCGTCGATGGGGCCGGTGGAGTCGGCCGGGCGCACGTTGAGGCACTCGCCCTTGACCCGCAGCTCCTTGGGGAGCTTGTCGCCGAAGGCGAGCTTCAGGACGTTGCGCCAGACCGCGTTGAAGTAGGCGGCCGCGCCGGAGTCGGCGTCCTGGGTGTAGTCCCAGCCCTCCAGGAGCTTCTGGGCCTCACGGACGTACGGGTCGTCGATGTCGATCTTCAGCAGGTAGGGCGTCAGCATCTCGGCGATCTCGCTGCTGTTGTCCATCTGCATGGTGCGCATGTCGTCGGTCGAGATCTTGCCGCCGTCCTTGATCTTCGACTCGATGAGGTCGTTGATCCGCTGGCTGCGCGAGCCGTAGCTCCAGTCCTGGGTGAGCAGGTACGGGTACTTCTCCGCGTCGATCACGGCCTGGTTGGCGGTCACGATGTAGCCGCGCTCCGGGTTCTCCTCGTACGGGAGCTCCTCGAAGGGGACCGACTCCTTCTTCCACTGGTACTTCGGGTCCCAGCCGGGCGCCGGCATGGTGCCGTCGTGGCCCTCGGCGCGGACGGGGATCCTGCCGGGCGCCTGGTAGCCGATGTGGCCCTCGGCGCCCTTGGCGTCGGCGTAGATGAGGTTCTGCGCCGGCACCTCGAAGTCGCGGGCGGCCTCGCGGAACTCCTTGAAGTCCTTGGCCCGGTTCAGCTCGAAGACGGCGTCCATGGACTTGCCGGGGTCCAGGGCGGTCCACCGGAGGGAGACCGCGTAACCGTCACCGCGGTCCGGGGCCGAGGCGGTCACGGGGGCCTTCTCGCCGACCTTCTCCAGCTCGTTGCTGCGGTCGGAGACCAGGGGGCCGTTGTTGGTGGTCCGGACGGTGATGGTCCGGCTGCCGCCGCCCGCGATCTTGATCGTCTCCTCGCGGGTGGTGAAGGGCACTTCCTTGCCGCCGTACTGGTAGCCCCGGTCGGAGACCTTCTGGAGGTAGAGGTCGCTGACGTCGGCGCCCAGGTTCGTGAAGCCCCACGCGATGTCCTGGTTGTGACCGATTATCACACCGGGCATACCGGAGAAGGTGTACCCGGCGACGTTGTACCGGCACTTGTCGGACACGGCACGACAGTGCAGGCCCATCTGGTACCAGAGGGACGGCAGCTGGGGCGCCAGGTGCGGGTCGTTGGCCAGGAGCGGCTTACCGGTGGTCGTGTACTTGCCGGAGACGACCCAGGAGTTCGACCCGATGCCGCTGCCGTTGGGGCCCAGCAGCGCCGGGATCTCGTCGAGCGACGTCGACAGCGAGGCCAGCTGCGCCTGGAAGCCCTCAGCGGCCCCCTGCGGGGTGCCCGCGCCTCCGTCGGCACCCGAGGCCCCGGAGGCGCCGGCGGAAGCCCCGGAGGCCCCCTCGGAGCCCGTCGCGCCGCCGTTGCCCGTGCCCGGGTCCGCGCCGGTGTCCGTGCCCGTGCCCGTGTCGGACGGCTTGGCGGACGGGTCGAACTCGCCCTTGGCGTCGTCCACCGCGCCCTTGTCCACGATCGGCCGGTGCAGGTTGTACGGGTACGCCGGGTACAGGTCCTTGATCTGCTGCTCGCTGAGCCGGCTGGTCATCAGCGAACGGTCGATCTCCTGCTTCATGTTGCCGCGCAGGTCCCACGCCATCGCCTTGAGCCAGGCCACCGAGTCGACCGGCGTCCAGGGCTCGATGGCGTAGTCGTTGCTGAAGGCGAGGGCGGCGTACTCGACGGAGACGTCACGGCCCTCCTTGCCCTTCAGGTAGGCGTTGACGCCGTCCGCGTACGCCTGGAGGTACTTCTTGGTCTCCGGCGACAGCTTGGTGCGGTACTCCTCCTCGGCCACCCGGTGCCAGCCGAGCGTGCGCAGGAAGGCGTCCGTGTCGACCTGGCCCTTGCCGAACATCTCGGAGAGCCGGCCGGATGTCATGTGGCGGCGTACGTCCATCTCCCAGAACCGGTCCTGCGCGTGGACGTACCCCTGCGCGCGGAACAGGTCCTCGTCGGTGGAGGCGTAGAGCTGCGGAACGCCGTACCCGTCGCGCTTGACGTCGACGGGGGCGCTCAGGCCCGGGAGGTCGATGGTGCCGGTGGTCTGCGGGAAGGGGGCACGCACCGTGCTGACGGTCCAGTAGGCCCCGTAACCGACGCCCGCGACCAGCGCCAGCACCAGAGCGAACACGAGCAGGCGGGCGCGTCGCCCCTTCTTCTTGGTGGAAGCGGCGGTGGTGTTGGCGGGCATCGCTGTCCTTCGAGGCGCAGGCTGGTCCTGGTGTGCTTTGGAGCAACCATAGGCGCAGCGCTCACCGGGCCCGGACGCGGTGTCAGTACCAGCCCCCCTCGGGGGCCCTCACCGACCCTCACCAGGCCCTCCGCGAGAGTGCGCCGCCGGAGGAGAAGGCGTCAAGGAAACGTTAAAGATTAGGTAAGGTAACGAAGTAACCCGCGGCCGGCACGGCGAAACGGTCCGGCACGTACGTGAGGGGAAGGATCGGCCACTGACTGTCCACCAGCTCAACGAACTCCTGCTCGTCTGCTCGCTCGTCCTGCTCATCGCCGTGGCGGCGGTGCGCATCTCGTCCCGCAGCGGGCTGCCCAGCCTGCTCCTGTACCTGGGGATCGGCGTCGCCATCGGACAGGACGGCATCGGCAACGTCCACTTCGACAACGCCGGACTGACCCAGGTCATCGGGTACGCGGCCCTCGTGGTGATCCTGGCCGAGGGCGGCCTGGGTACGAAGTGGCGGGAGATCAGGCCCGCGCTGCCGGCTGCGGCCGTCCTGTCGACCGTCGGCGTCGCGGTGAGCGTGGGCGTCACGGCCGCGGGTGCCCACTACCTGGTCGGCCTGGACTGGCGGCAGGCGCTGATCATCGGCGCGGTCGTCTCCTCGACCGACGCCGCGGCCGTCTTCTCCGTCCTGCGCAAGGTGCCCCTCCCTTCGCGCGTGACGGGTGTCCTGGAGGCGGAGTCCGGCTTCAACGACGCCCCCGTCGTCATCCTGGTGGTGTCCTTCTCCACGGCCGGCCCGGTCGACAGCTGGTACGTCCTGGTCGGCGAGATCGCGCTGGAGCTGGCCATCGGCGCGGCCATCGGCCTGACGGTGGCCTTCCTCGGTTCGTTCGGGCTGCGGCACGTGGCCCTGCCCGCCTCCGGTCTGTACCCGATCGCCGTGATGGCGATCGCGGTGGTGGCGTACGCGGCCGGCGCCATGGCCCACGGCAGTGGCTTCCTCGCCGTCTACCTGGCCTCGGTGGTGCTGGGCAACGCGAAGCTGCCGCACGCGCCCGCGAACCGCGGGTTCGCGGAGGGCCTGGGCTGGATCGCCCAGATCGGTATGTTCGTCCTGCTGGGACTGCTGGTGACCCCGCACGAGCTGATCGACGACTTCTGGCCGGCGGTCGTCGTCGGACTGGTGCTGACCGTGGTGGCGCGGCCGCTGTCGGTCGTGCTCAGCCTGGTGCCGTTCCGCCTGCCCTGGCAGGAACGGGCCCTGCTCTCCTGGGCGGGCCTGCGCGGCGCCGTGCCCATCATCCTGGCGACCATCCCGATGGTGGCCGGGATCGAGGGCAGCGAGAAGATCTTCAACATCGTCTTCGTCCTGGTCGTGGTCTACACGCTGATCCAGGGCCCGACGCTGCCGTGGCTCGCCAAGGCCCTGCGGCTGCGCGACTCCGGCGAGGCGGCCGACCTGGGCATCGAGTCCGCGCCGCTGGAGCGGCTGCGTGGGCACCTGCTGTCGCTGTCCATCCCCGAGGCGTCCAGGATGCACGGCGTGGAGGTCGCGGAGCTGCGCCTGCCGCCGGGGGCCGCCGTCACCCTCGTCGTACGGGAGGGCAAGAGCTTCGTACCGTCACCGGCGACCGTGCTGCGGCGCGGGGACGAGCTGCTGGTGGTGGCGACGGACCCGGTACGGGACGCGGCGGAGCGGCGGCTGCGGGCGGTCGGGCAGGGCGGCAAGCTGGCCGGATGGCTGGGTACGGGGTGATGCGCCCGGGAGCCGACGGTGGTCCGGCGGGTCCGACCCAGCACGGCCGCTTGATCACAGGTGAACAGAAGATGAAGTCGGCAATTTCACAGGCGCCACCCTGCACTCCCCCTGTATCATGAAGGCACACTGATCGACCGAACCAGATCGACCAACTCTGCCTGACGCAGAGCTGGCGCGACCGTATGGCGGCCGTGAAGCCCCTGAAGCAGCCTGAGGCTGCGGGCACCGGTATCTACCGCAGTTCCGCGCAAGAGGACAGCTCTCGGCGGCTCCCGACATCCCGGGGAGCGCCACCAGGCGGCAGAAAGGCACGGGCCGTGGCATCCACGGTCAACACCACTGACGCTGTCAAGCGTCCCGGCTACGGACAGCTCCTGCGCATCCCCGGCGCCTGGACGTTCCTGCTGCCGGGCTTCGCCGCGCGGCAGCCCTTCGCGATGCTGACCATCGGCATCGTCCTGCTGGTCCAGCACACCACCGGTTCGTACGGCAGCGCGGGTGCCGTCGCCGCCGTCACCGGTGTCTCCATGGCGCTGTTCGCGCCGCAGAGCGGCAAGCTCGCCGACCGCTTCGGACAGCGCGCCGTCCTGGTCCCCGGCGTCCTCGTCCACACCGCGTCCGTCTCCGCGCTGACGGCGCTGGCCCTCGCGGGCGCGCCCCTGTGGGCCCTGTTCGCCGCGGCCGTGCCGACCGGCGCCTCCGTACCGCAGGTCGGCCCCATGGTGCGGGCCCGCTGGGCGGCGCGCCTGGAGGGCTCGCCCCTGATGTCGACGGCGGCGGCCTTCGAGTCCGTCACCGACGAGTTCACGTTCGTCGTGGGCCCGGTCCTCGCGACCGCGCTGTGCACCGGCGTCCACCCCGCCGCCGGCCTGATCGCCGAGGCGACGCTGACGCTCGCCGGCGGCCTCCTCTTCGCCGCCCAGCGGCGTACCCAGCCGGCGTACGGCCTGGCGGCCGGCCTCTCCGGTGCCCAGGCGCGCGCGGAGCGTGTCTCGGCGCTGTCCATCCCGGGCGTACGGGTCCTGGCGGTCGCGTTCCTCGGCATCGGCTCCGTCTTCGGCGGGATGCAGGTCTCGCTGACCGCGTTCACGGAGGAGATCGGGAACCCCGGCGTCAACGGTGTCCTGTACGGGCTCTTCGCCGCGGGCAACATGCTGGCCGGCCTCGCGGTCGGCGCGATCGCCTGGAAGACCGGACCCCGCCGCCGGCTGATCCTGGGCTACGCGGCACTGACCGTGACCGCCTCCCTGCTGTGGACGGCGCACTCGGTGGTGCTGCTGGGCGCCCTCGGCCTGATCGTGGGCCTGTGCATCGCGCCCGCACTGATCACCGGCTACACGCTGGTCGAATCGCTGGTGCCGGCCTCGGCCCGTACCGAGGCGTTCACCTGGCTGACCGGTGCCGTGGCGCTGGGCCAGGCGGCCGCCGTGACGGTGGCCGGACGGCTCGCGGACGGATACGGCGCGAGCACCGGTTTCCTGGTCCCGCTGGCCGGTACGGCGCTGGCGCTGGCCACCCTGGTGGCACTCCGGTCGCGGCTCGCGCCGCGCACCGTGGGACGCACCGTGGCACGTGGCGTCGGTCACCGAGTGCCGGTGACGGTGGACTGATCCCGCGGAATGCGTCACTATTGACTCTCGTTAGCACTCAATGAGTGAGAGTGCCAGGAGGAAGACACAGTGCCGACCTACCAGTACCAGTGCACCGAGTGCGGCGAGGGCCTCGAGGCGGTGCAGAAGTTCACCGATGACGCGCTGACCGAGTGCCCCGGCTGCCAGGGACGCCTGAAGAAGGTGTTCTCGGCCGTTGGCATCGTCTTCAAGGGCTCCGGCTTCTACCGCAACGACAGCCGTGGCGCGTCGTCGAGCAGCTCGCCCGCGTCTTCTTCGACGTCTTCGGCGAAGGGCTCGTCCTCGGAGGCGAAGCCGGCCGCGTCGAGCGCCTCGACTTCGTCGAGCACGTCGAGCGGGAGCACCAGCTCCGCCGCCTGACCTTCCTCCTTCACGCGCCTTTGCGGGGACCCCGCCGTTTCGTACGGCGGGGTCCTCGGCGTTTCCGCCCCCGACTAGGGTGACCCGCATGGCGAATGTGAACGCGGAGATCCGTGCAGAGATCGGCGTGATCGGTGGCTCGGGGTTCTACTCCTTCCTGGAGGACGTCACCGAGGTCGAGGTCACCACTCCCTACGGGAGCCCGAGCGACTCGCTGTTCTTCGGCGAACTGGCCGGGCGGCGTGTCGTGTTCCTGCCACGGCACGGCCGCGGGCACCACCTGCCGCCACACCGCATCAACTACCGCGCCAACCTGTGGGCTCTGCGGTCCGTCGGCGTGCGCCAGGTGCTGGGCCCGTGCGCGGTGGGCGGGCTGCGTCCGGAGTACGGGCCGGGGACCCTGCTCGTACCGGACCAGCTGGTGGACCGTACGAAGGCGCGGGCGCAGACGTACTTCGACGGGGAGCCGCTTCCGGACGGCAGCGTGCCGAACGTCGTGCACACCACCTTCGCCGACCCGTACTGCCCCGAGGGGCGCAAGGTGGCGCTGGCGGCGGCGGACGGCCGGGGCTGGCAGGCGGTGGACGGCGGAACCATGGTCGTCATAGAAGGCCCCCGCTTCTCGACCCGGGCCGAGTCGCGGATGCACGCGGCGTTGGGCTGGTCGGTGGTGGGGATGACGGGGCACCCGGAGGCGGTGCTCGCCCGTGAGCTGGCGCTCTGCTACACGTCGATGGCGCTGGTCACGGACCTGGACGCGGGCGCCGAGACGGGCGAGGGCGTCTCGCACACCGAGGTGCTGCGGGTGTTCGGCGAGAACGTCGGGCGGCTGCGGGAGGTGCTCTTCGACGCGGTGGCGGCGCTGCCGGAGACGGAGAGCCGGTCGTGTCTGTGCACCCGGGCGCACGACGGGTGGGACCTCGGCATCGAGCTGCCGTAAGCGCCGGTAATCCCCTCGGGGGGCGGCGTTTTCCACAAGCCCGTGGTCGTCCACAGGCTCCAGCGGGATCGGTGAGGACGCGGGATCGTGAGGGCGCCGGCGGAAGACCGCCGGACGTCCGTCCTCACGACCACGGGTGGTGCCCCATGTCCGTCCCCTCCCCCTCCTTCCACCTCTCCCCCTCCGCCTCCCGCCCGCCCGTTCCGGAGTCCTGCGGCGTGCCGCACTTCGCACCGCTGCGGGTGCCCGGCGGCCGGCACCGCCTGCGCCGGGCCGTGCGGCGCAGGCGGCGGGCGATCGCCGCCGGGCTGGTGGTGACGGCCGCGGCACTGGCGGTTTCGGACGCGGTCACGGCCCCGGAGGGGAAGGGGGTGTGCGCCGATGCGGACCGGCTCGCGTCGCACTGAGTTCCTGGGGCGTCGCCTGTCCGTGTGTACGGACTGGACGGTCACGCACCGTGCACGGCGTAATGGCTGCGCCAACCGCACATCCGACGAAGGGCACCGTGGTGAGCCAGGAGAAGAAGCAAAGCCTGCTGGAGGGTTTCAAGGCCTTCCTGATGCGGGGCAACGTGATCGACCTGGCGGTCGCGGTGGTGATCGGCGCCGCGTTCACCAACGTCGTCAACGCGGTGGTGCGGGGTGTGATCAACCCGATCGTCGGCGCCTTCGGCACCAAGGACCTGGAGAGCTACCAGTCCTGCCTGAAGGGCCCGTGCCGGGTGAACGAGAGCGGGGACGTCGTCAGCGGCATCCCCATCCTGTGGGGCTCGGTGCTCAGCGCCACGCTGAGCTTCCTGATCACGGCCGCGGTCGTCTACTTCCTGATGGTGCTGCCCATGGCCAAGTACCTGGCGCGGCGCGCGGCACTGCAGAAGGAGAAGGCGGGCGTCAAGGAGACGCTGGAGGTCACCGAGCTGGAGGTGCTCAAGCAGATCCGCGACGAGCTCGTCGCCCAGCGGGGCCGGCCGAGCAGCTAGACATTCTCCAGGAGACCGCAGCCCGAGGCCGGGGCCGCTCGGGTCCCGGCCCGGGTGTCGGCTCGGGCGCCGGCTCAGATGTGGTGCGGCGGCTTCTCGTCGAGGAAGCGCGCCAGATCGGCGGCGCCGTCGCCCTCAGGAGTCCGCTCGCCCCAACCACGGTCCGTGTCGTCCGCCGACTGCTGGTCGAACGGATCGTCGAAGTCCAGCGCCGGCTTCTTCTTCGACGGCGCCGGCTCGGACTTCGCAGCTCGCGGGCCGGGGGTGGGGGCGGTGCTCATACTCCCAGCGTACGCCGGTGCGACCGGCGTGCCGAGGCGGCCGGCCCCGTCGCGGGCCGCCGACTACTCGGTGGGCGCGGGCGGTTCCGCGGGGCCGCGGTCGCCGGTGGGCGCGGGCGGTTCTCCGGGCCCGGGGTCGCCGGTCGGGGCGGGCGGCTTCCCCGGCTCACCCGGCTCCGGCTCCGGCTGGGGCTCCGGCTGCGGCTCCGGCCCCTCGGGCGCGGGGGGCGGCGGGGGGTTACGTGGTGGGGTGGGCACGCGATCACCGTAGGGGGAGCACCAGGCCCTTCGCCCGTTGAGGGGACTTCGCGGGTGACGGCGTACCACGGTCGGCGTCCGCGCCCGAGGGCTCTGCTGTCCTGGGACGATGACCTCCACTCCTCCCCCGCGGCCCGTGCGCCCCCTGGTGTCGCGCCGTCGCGACGAGGCCCATCGCGCCGCCACGCCCCTCGAGCTCTTCTTCGACCTGTGTTTCGTCGTGGCGGTCGCCCAGGCCGGGGCGCAGCTCGTGCACGCCGTCGCCGAGGGGCATGCGGGGGAGGGCGTCGTCAGCTACGCGATGGTGTTCTTCGCCATCTGGTGGGCGTGGATGAACTTCTCGTGGTTCGCGTCGGCGTACGACAACGACGACGTGCTCTTCCGGACCATGACGCTCGTCCAGATCGCCGGGGTCCTCATCCTCGCCGCCGGGGTGGCGCGCGCCTTCGAGGAGCACGAGTTCCTGGTGGTGTGGCTGGGGTACCTGGTGATGCGGCTCGCGCTCGCCTCGCAGTGGCTGAGGGCCGCCCGGGGCGCCTCCGGGGCCGAGCGGACCATGGCGCTGCGGTACGCGGGTGGGGTGGCGGTCTGCCAGGTGGGGTGGACGGCGGTGCTGTTCGTGCCGGAGGGCTTCAAGCCGTGGGTGTTCCTGGTGATGGCGCTCGCGGAGATGGCCGTGCCTCCGCTCGCCGAGCGGGACTTCGCGAGCAGCTGGCACGCGCAGCACATCGCCGAGCGGTACGGGCTGTTCACCATCATCGTGCTCGGCGAGACGGTCGCCGCCGCGACGATCGCCGTGAAGACGGGGGTGGAGGAGCACGACGCACTGGGCGGGCTGATGCCCATCGCCGCCGGCGGACTGCTGCTGATCTTCGCCGCGTGGTGGGTCTACTTCGTGGTTCCGGCCCATCGCCGCCTGCGCTCCAACCGCGAGGCGTTCAGGTGGGGGTACGGCCACTACCTGGTCTCCGCGTCGGCGGCGGCGATCGGCGCGGGGCTCGAGGTGGCGGTCGAGCAGGCCGTCGGCAAGGCCCACGTGTCGGACGTCGCCGCCGCGGCCGCCGTGACGCTCCCGTCCGCGTTGTTCCTGCTGCTCGTCTGGGCCCTGCACTCCCGCTACTTCAAGACCGGCATCGCCCAGCAGCTCGTCCTGCCGAGCGCGGCGCTGGCGGTCCTGCTCTGTACGTTCGCGGGGCGCTGGGCCGTCCTCGCGGCCGGGCTGGTCGCGGCGGCGGCGGTCGCGACCGGGGTGACGCTCACCTGGCGCAGCGCCACGCGTGGTACGTAGGGGGGATGGCAACCAATGACGCACTGACCGATGTCGCCGGGCTCCGGGTCGGGCACGCGCGTGTCGCGGGCGACCGCGCGCTCAGCGGCACCACCGTCGTCCTGGCGCCCGAGGGCGGGGTCGTCGCGGCCGTGGACGTACGGGGTGGGGGCCCGGGCACCCGGGAGACGGACGCGCTCGACCCGCGGAACGTGGTCCAGCGCATCGAGGCGGTGGTCCTGACCGGCGGCAGCGCGTACGGGCTGGAGTCGGCGGCCGGGGTGATGGCCTGGCTGGAGGAGCGGGGCCGCGGGGTGCGGGTGGGGCCCGGGCCGACGCACGTGGTGCCGGTCGTGCCGGCCGCGTGCGTGTTCGACCTGGGCCGGGGCGGCGACTTCGCGGCGCGCCCCGACGCCTCGACGGGGCGTGCGGCCGTGGAGGCGGCGGCCGCCACCGCCGAGCGGGCCCCGGTGGAGTGCGGTGCGGTGGGTGCCGGGACGGGCGCGGTGGTCGGTGCCATGAAGGGCGGTGTCGGCACGGCGAGCACCGTCCTGGACTCCGGTGTCACCGTCGCCGCGCTGGTGGTGGCCAACGCCGTCGGCTCGGCCCTCGATCCGGCCACGGGCGTGTTGTACGGGCGGTACGGCGACGGCTCCCGGCCGGTTCTCCCGGACGCCGGGGTGCACGCGGCGGCGCTGCGCCGCCTCGCCGAGGCGCGGGAGCGCAGCGGGGGCCCGCCGCCGCTGAACACCACCCTCGCCGTCGTCGCCACGGACGCCGACCTGACGCGCGCCCAGGCGCACAAGCTCGCCGGCACGGCGCACGACGGCATCGCGCGCGCCGTCAGGCCCGTACACCTGCTCAATGACGGCGACACGGTCTTCGCCCTTGCGACCGGCGCACGCCCGCTCACCGGGCCGGAGCGGGCCGCGGACCCGCTCGCGCTCAACGCGGTGCTGGCGGCGGGCGCGGCCGTCGTGACCAGGGCGATCGTACGGGCGGTGGAGTCCGCCGGGTCGGTGTCGGGGCCGGGTGGCGACTTCCCGTCGTACCGGGAGCTGTACGGCGTGGACTGACGGGCGGGCGGCCGGAGTTGCAGGGGGCGCGGGAACCGGTCACGTGCGCCCTTCGTTTTGCCGAAGCCGGTCGCGTTGTCGGACCCAGGCACTACCTTAAGCAAGCATCAAGTGACACGCGGCGACGGCCTGGAGTCCCATCTTGAACGTTCCGAACGATCCTCACGAAACGCCGGAGACGCACGTCGAGCGTCTCCTGGGTCGGGCGCTCAACTCCTTCGAGCTGCCCGACGCCCTCGTGGAGCGCCTGGACTCGGCGCTCGCCCACGCCAGTTCGCTGCACTCGTCGCACCACAGCGCGCAGCTGAACCGTGCGACGTACCGGCACACGTACCTGCTGGCGGACGGTTCGTCGCTGACCCTGTGGGAGCTGGTGCACAACACCGGGCGGGACGGCGCCGATCACCACGAGCTGTACACGGAGCAGTCGGACGTCCGGCTGGCGGCGTCCCGCCTGCACGGCGGCGCCGACACCGCGGGCGGCGCCTGCCCGGACCTGGCGGACGACGGCCTGGAGCTGGAGTTCGACCTGGACCTGCTGGGCGCGTTGATGTCCGACCCCCTGGAGGCCTCGCCCCCGCTGTACGAGCCGGACGACTCCGCCGACCACGCCCGGCGGGTGCTGCGCCGCGCGGAGAACGCCGACCGGCCCGGCGAGCAGGTCGCGGCGCGGCTGCGCGGCGCCTTCGCGCACCACATCAGGCAGGTGTTCGGCCGCCAGTGCAGCGTCGCGGGCCGCGAGGCGGGGTTCACGCTGTACGAGCACGGGTTCCTGCTGCTGGACGGCAGTGAGATGAGCGTGTGGGAGGTGGAGCACACGGCGACGCCGGACGGCCGCCACATGTGCGAGGTGTACGCGGACGAGCGCACGGCCCGCGCGGCGATGGAGCTCCGCGCGCGGGTGCGCCGCTGACGCGCTCCAGTGTCCGCTGACGCCACCGCCGCTGACGCGGCCCGCCCCGACGGTCGCCCACGCGAAACGCTCGGCTGGGAAACCCCGGCCGAGCGCCTGCGTGAACTACTCGCGGTCTGACCGACCGCCGGGCTCAGTGCGCGCCCGACCCCTGCTGCGGCCTGGCCGGCAGCGCCGACATCACCACGAAGATCAGCGCCAGCACCGCCACGACCCACCACAGCGCGCTCTGGAACGCGTCCACGAACACCGCGCCGAGCTGCGCGCGGACCGGGGCCGCGTCGTCGATCACACCGAAGAAGACCACCGACACCAGCCCGAGGCCCAGCGCGTTGCCCATCTGCCCGGTCGTGTTGATCAGACCGGACGCCGAACCGGCGTGCTCGCGCGGCACACCCGACAGCACCGCGTCCGTCAGCGGCGCCACGATCAGGCCCATGCCCGCGCCCATGACCACCAGCGGCGCGGTCATCTGCCAGGGCGTGATGCCGGTGCCGTACTGCCCGGCCGCCCAGATGTAGAGCAGCAGCCCGGCGGCCATCGTCAGCGCGCCCGCCTGGAGGACCTTCCGCCCGAAGCGCGGAACCAGCTTCTGCACGGACACCCCGGCCGCCACCGAGACGGCGATCGAGAACGGCACCCCGGTCAGCCCCGCCTTCAGCGGGGTCCAGCCGAGGCCGACCTGCATGTACAGCGTCCAGACCAGGAAGAAGATGCCCAGGACGACACCGAAGGTGAGCTGTACGGCGATACCGGCGGCGAAGCTCTTGACCCGGAACAGCGACAGCTCGACGAGCGGCGAACCGTCCTTGCGCGCCTTGTACTTCTCGTACGCCACGAACGCGGCGAACACCGCCAGGCTGCCCACCATGCAGAAGTGGCCCCACAGCGGCCAGCCCGTCTCGCGGCCGCGCGTCAGCGGGTACAGCAGCATCAGCAGCCCCAGCGTCGCCAGCGCCACGCCGACCAGGTCGAGGCGGAGCGCCTTCTCGGCGCGGGACTCGGTGATGAACCGGTGGCCCAGGATGAGGCCGGCGATGCCGACGGGGAGGTTGATCAGGAAGATCGGGCGCCATTCGAGGCCGAAGAGGTTCCACTGGGTGAGCAGCGCGCCGAGGAGCGGTCCGGACACGGCCCCGAGGCCGACGACCGCGCCGAACATGCCGAACACCTTGCCGCGCTCGTGCGCCGGGAAGGTGACGTGGACGATCGCCAGGACCTGCGGCACCATCATCGCGGCCATCGCGCCCTGCAGGAGGCGCGAGCCGACGAGCATCTCCGGGCTGGCGGCGAAGCCGCAGAGCGCCGACGCCAAGGTGAAGCCCGCCATCCCGAGGAGGAAGAGCCGCTTGCGGCCGTAGATGTCGCCGAGGCGGCCGCCGGTGATGAGCCCGGCGGCGAAGGCCAGCGCGTAACCGGCGGTGATCCACTGGATGGCGCCGAACGAGGCCGCGAGGTCGCGCTCGATGCTGGGGATGGCGATGTTGACGATGGTGACGTCGACCAGGTCCATGAAGGCGGCGGTCATGACGATGGCGAGCGCCAGCCAGCGCCGCCGGTCGCCGCCGCTGACGACGGCCTCGGCGGAGGCCTTCGGGTCGGCCGTCGGGGGACTGGTGGTCGGTGACAGGTCCTGCGTGAAGGTCATGCCCGTAAGCTAATCGGCTTATAGGACAGGACGTGTCCTATAGCGGCCGCATCCTGGAAGGCATGACGGACACTCCGGCACGACTCCTGACTCTCCTGTCGCTCCTCCAGACACCGCGCGAATGGCCCGGCAGCGAGCTCGCCGAGCGCCTGGGCGTCACCGCGCGCACCATCCGCCGGGACATCGACCGGCTGCGGGACCTCGGCTATCCGGTCGAGGCCCTGAAGGGCCCCCTCGGCGGCTACCGGCTCGTCGCCGGCGCCGCGATGCCGCCGCTGCTGCTCGACGACGAGGAAGCCGTCGCCATCGCCGTGGGGCTGCGGGCGGGGGCCGGGCACGCCATCGAGGGCGTCGAGGAGGCGTCGGTGCGGGCGCTGGCGAAGCTGGAGCAGGTGCTGCCGTCGCGGCTGCGGCACCGGGTCTCCACCCTCCAGAACGCGACCATCCCGCTGACGCGCGGCGACGGGGCGACGGTCGCGCCCTCCACGCTGACCGCGCTGGCGGGCGCGGTGACCCGGCAGGAGCGGCTGCGCTTCGCGTACCGCGCGGGCGACGGCGCCGAGAGCAGGCGGCAGGTCGAGCCGTACCGGCTGGTCTCGACCGGCTGGCGGTGGTACCTGGTCGCGTACGACCTCGAGCGCGAGGACTGGCGCACCTTCCGCGTCGACCGCGTCAGCGAGCCCTTCCCGACCGGGGCCCGCTTCACGCCCCGCGAGCTGCCGGGCGGCGACGGCGATGACGCGGCGCGGATGCTGTCCCACTCGGCGGCGCGGTCGCGGGCGGAGCACGAGCTGGACGTCACCTTCGCGGCCCCCGCCTCCTTCGTGGCGGCCCGCCTCCCCGACCACCTCGCCCCGACCCCCACGGGCCCCGACACCTGCCGCCTGCGCACGCGCTCCGCCGACGCGGTCGAGTGGCTGGCGGTGCGACTGGCCCTGGTGGACTGCGAGTTCACCGTCCACGGGCCGGAGGCGCTGATGTCGTACGTCGGAGACCTGGCGGCCCGGCTGGCCCGGTCGGTGGACGTTCCGCCCCCCTCCGCGGCACAGGACCCCGGGACCGAGGTGTCCTGACTGCGGCATACGGAATCGCGATGTCCATGATCACCCATTCGGCCCGTCGCGCCAGAGGGACCGGCATGATGGGCCGAATGAATGACCATCAGAGACCGGCGACCGGTCCCGCGACCGTGCGGCGCGCACGACCCGCCGACCTGCCGCGGGTCGTCGAACTGGCCGCCGAGCACGCCGCCTACGAACGCGCCGCGGCGCCCGTCCCCGACCTCGCGCAGCGGCTCCACGCCCTCCTCTTCGACACCCCGGCACCGCAACTGCGCTGCCTGGTGGCCGAGTCGCCCGACGGAGAGGTCGTCGGCTACGCCACCTGCTCGCCCGAACTCTCCACCTGGCAGGGCGCCGCCTACCTCCACATGGACTGCCTCTTCGTACGGTCCGGAACCCGCGGATCCGGCATCGGCGCGCTCCTCATGGACGCCGTGGCGGCCGAGGCCCAAGCTCTCGGCATCACCGAGATCCAGTGGCAGACGCCCGCCTGGAACGAAGGCGCGGTCCGCTTCTACGACCGCCTCGGCGCGAAGGCCAAGGAGAAACTCCGCTACAGCCTGACCACCCCCTGCCCGCCGTCCGGCTGAGGCCGGTGATCGCAGGGACAGGGCGCCGGCCGCACCGGCACGATCTCCCGGCCGGTGAGGCCCATCGACGTCGTGCCGGTGCAGTCGTGGCTCCCGCCGAAGATGCGGGCGCCGCAGCACGGCTCGCAGGGCAGAAGGAGCGTGCCCAGCACGAAAAGCCGCTGCCCGGCGGGAGGTTCGGTCATCGCGGTCCGATCAACGCGTCGAGCTCCGCCGCGAGGGTAGCGTGCAGCAGCGCCGGGTCCGTGAGGCAGCGCGCCGTACCGAGCGGCACGGCCCAGCGCAGTCCGGGGCCCTCCGTCCGCGTCACCGGCGGCACGGCGACGTACGTCGCCGTCCCCCGCACGGTCACGTAGGACCGCGGCAACTCCCACGCGTCGGCGGCACCGGGCCTCACGAGCCAGTAGAAGGTGGCTCCGAACCCGTCCTCGATCACCGCGCCGCTGTCCTCACCCAACCGCCCGAGGACACGCACCCCGACGCACGAAGGCGCCCTCACGGCGTCCCACCACCGCCCGGCGGCCACCAACTCGACATTGGGCCCCTGCGGCGGCACCCACGTCTCCCCGCGCCCCGACGTCACCGCCCCACCTCCGAGAGCCCTCGCCCGCGCGCCCGCTCCTGCGGCTCCAGCACGTAGAGCCGTACGGGTACGACCGCGGGCATCGGGGCTAGGCGGCTCCGGCTGCCGGGCGCGGGCCGCCCGACCAGCAGCGCTCTCACCCGTTCGAGTGCTCGTGATAGGAAACGCACGTCGGTCTGCTCCGTTCAGATCGGCCACGCCCCGGGGCCGTTCGCGCGGTCGCCGGGGTCCTTCGTTGAAAGGAAACCGCTGCGGGAGAACTCCGGGAGGAGCCGGACAGGGGGCCAGGGAGGGGCCAGACTTGGCGGGGGAAAGGGGGCTGCCATGGTGCGGGAGCGGAGACGGCGGTTCGGCGCGTACCTGGCCCGGCTGCGGAAGCGCGCGGGGATCAGTCAGCGCCGGTTGGCCGACATGCTGTGCGCGCTCTCCGGCGTCCAGTCGGTCACCCGGAACGAGGTCTCCCGGTGGGAGCGCGGCGCACGTGTGCCGGAGGCGTGGCTGCCCTTCATCGCGCAGGCCCTGAGCGCACCACTCCCCGATCTCGAGCGGGCCGCCGCGTACGCCAGAGGCGAGGAGCACGGCCACATTGCCGGGCCCACCGCGACCCTTGCCGAGCTGCTCCCTCCCGGCGACGCGCTCGAGTCGCTGAGGGCACGCACCGGGCGTCGCATCGGCCGCGACGCCGTGAGCCTCCTCGCGGCACGCGTTCACGGGCTCAGGCTCGCCGACGACGTACTGGCGGGAGGTGACCTCATGGCGCCCGCGTTCCGCGAGCTGAGCACCGCTGTCCGCCTGCACCGCGAGGGCACCTACACGGAGGACACGGAGCGGTCCCTGCTCGTACAGGTGGGAGAGCTGGCACAGATCGCCGGGTGGATCGCGTCCGATGCAGGACGTCACATGGATGCCGAGCGCGCCTACGCGCTCGGCATCTCCGCCGCGCGCCAGGCGGGCGACACACCGCTGGTGGCCAATCTCGCGGGAAGTCTCGCCTACCAGCACGCGAACACCGGTCGGGAGCGCGAGGGCGTCGAGCTGGCCCGCGCGGCCGTGGCGGAAGCAGGACCGTCCGCCCCCGCCAAGACGCGCGCCCTGTTTCTGGACCGCATGGCCTGGGCGCACGCCCGAGCCGGAGAGGCACAGGAGGCCATGCGTGCGCTTGGCGAGGCGCACGACGCTCTGACGGACGCGGACGGTGCGGACGAACCCGCATGGGCCTACTGGGTGAGCCGCGAGGAGCTCGACGTCATGGACGCCCGCGTCCTCACAGAGCTGCGGCGCCCCCTGCGGGCCGTGCCCCTCCTGAGCGGCGTACTCGGCCGGTACGACGCCACCCATGCCAGGGAGCTGGCCCTGTACCGGTCATGGCTGGCCGTCGCCCTCGCGGATGCGAACGAGCCCGAGCAGGCGGCCGAGGAAGCACGGCAGGTCATCGAGGTGTCCGGCGACCTGGCGTCCGAGCGTACGGCCGAGCGATCACGCGCCGTACTACGGCGCCTTCGGGAGTTCGAGGACGTCCCGGAAGTCCGCGCCTTGTTCGACGACCACGGGCACCTGCTGGTCGCCTGAGCGACAGCCGACAGGGACCGACCACCCGCATGAGGGGGTCGGGGGTGGAGCGTGGGGGGTGGTCGGACGTAAAACGACTGAACTCGCGCGAAGCGCGGTGAACGAGAGTCCGGCCACCCCCCACCGGAACCCCCGGCACCCGGCCCACGCCCACCGGGCAGCAAGCATGGCGCGACAAAAACAGCGCCGCGGCGGCGCCCCGGAGGGTTATGCCGCCGCGTCGAAGCCGGTGTCGTGGGCCATGCGCTTCAGCTCCAGCAGCGCGTGCTTCTCGATCTGGCGGATGCGCTCGCGCGTGAGGCCGTGTTCCTTGCCGACCTCCGTGAGGGTGCGCTCGCGCCCGTCCTCGATGCCGTACCGCATCCGGATGATCGAGGCCGTGCGGTGGTCCAGCTTGTCGATCAGGTCGTCGAGCTCCTCGCTGCGCAGCAGCGTCAGCACCGACTGCTCGGGCGACACCGCCGACGTGTCCTCCAGCAGGTCGCCGAACTGCGTCTCGCCCGCGTCGTCCACGGACATGTTCAGCGAGACGGGGTCGCGCGCCCAGTCGAGCACGTCGGTGATGCGCTCCGCCGAGGACCCGAGCTCCTCGGCGATCTCCGCGGGCTCCGGGTCGCGGCCGTGCTCGCGGTTGAACTCGCGCTGCACGCGCCGGATGCGGCCCAGCTCCTCCACCAGGTGGACGGGGAGCCGGATCGTGCGCGACTGGTCGGCGATCGACCGCGTGATGGCCTGGCGGATCCACCACGTCGCGTACGTCGAGAACTTGAAGCCCTTGGTGTAGTCGAACTTCTCCACCGCGCGCACCAGGCCCGCGTTGCCCTCCTGGATCAGGTCGAGCAGCGGCAGGCCGCTGCGCGGGTAGCGCCGGGCGACCGCGACGACGAGCCGCAGGTTGGACCGGATGAAGACGTCCTTCGCCCGCTCGCCCGCGGCGACCAGCGCCTCCAGCTCCTCACGGGTCGCTCCGCCCGCCTCGCTCTCCACCTCGCCGTCGAGGATCTGCTGGGCGTAGACGCCCGCCTCGATGGTCTGGGAGAGCTCGACCTCCTTCGCGGCGTCGAGCAGGGGCGTGCGCGCGATCTCGTCCAGGTACATGCCGACCAGGTCGCGGTCGGCGATCTCCCCGCCCACGGCGCGAGCACTGCTGCCCCGGTCGGTCCCGCCCCCGGCGGACCGGGTCGCGGCCGACTGACGTTGGGCGACGGCACGGGTTGCCATGCGAGCTCCCTTGCTGAGTAGGTGTCGCGACACCCTTCCGGGTGCCCTGCATCCGACGGAAACAACGACCGGAATCAGGACAGAATTCCCATGACACCCACCCATTTTCGCGATCTTGCAGTATCCTCGCGGGCCACCGAGGGAGGGCCGATGCCGCGAGGGCGAACGGATCTGCAGGTCAGAGCGGGGGCGGAGGCCGACATCGGCGCCCTCACGGAGATCTACAACCACTACGTACGTGAGACGGCGATCACATTCGACGCGGTCCCCTTCACCCCCGAAGAGCGCCTTCCGTGGCTGCGCTCCCACCCTGAAGACGGCCCGCACCGGCTTCTGGTTGCCCACGAGGGCGATCACCCGCTCGGGTACGCGACCTCCAGCCCCTTCCGGCCGAAGGCCGCGTACTCCACCTCCGTCGAGGTCAGCGTCTACCTGGCCCCGGAGGCCGTCGGCCGGGGCGTCGGCACCCTGCTGTACGAGCGGCTCTTCGACGCCCTCGCGGGCGAGGACGTGCACCGCGCCTATGCGGGCATCGCGATGCCGAACGACGCGTCGGTCCGCCTCCACACCCGCTTCGGCTTCCGCCACACCGGGACGTTCACCCAGGTGGGGCGGAAGCTCGGGCGGTACTGGGACGTCGCCTGGTACGAGAAGGAGCTCGCCCAGGCGACCCCCCAGCGCTAGGGCCGGGCCCTAGGCGACGGAGTTGAACTTCGTGCCCTCGCCCGCGTACAGCGTGGTCGTCAGCCGGCTGAACGGGGCCGTCGCCGAGCCGGTCGAGCGGTAGACGTACGTACCGTTCGTGCCGTAGGCGATCAGGTCGGGGCGGCCGTCGCCGGTGACGTCGCCGGCGCCGACGAGCTGGGAGAAGGCGTTCCAGCCGCTGCCGATCCGGACGCGGGTGGCGAAGCCGCCCGTGCCGTTGCCCTGGTAGAGCCAGAGCACGCCGGCGGAGTCGCGGGCGACGAGGTCGCCGGCCGTGCCGCCCACGATGTCGCCGACGGCGGTGATCTGGTTGTAGATCTGCCAGCCGCCGCCGACCTTGACGCGGGTGGCGAAGGGGGCGGTCGGGCTGCCGGTGCCCTTGTAGAGCCACAGCACGCCGGAGGCGTCGGTGGCGAGCAGGTCGGCGCGGCCGTCGGCGGTGAGGTCGCTGCCGCCGGTGAGCTTGTTGTAGATCTGCCAGCCGGTGCCCACCTTGGCGCGGGTCGTGAAGGTGCCGTCGCCCTTGCCCTGGTAGAGCCACAGGACGCCCGAGGTGTCGCGGGCGACCAGGTCGCCGACGGGGGTGCCGGCGAGGCTGCCCGTGGCCTCGATCTGGTTGTAGATCTGCCAGCCGGAGCCGACCCTCGTCCGCTGGGCGGTCTTGACCTGGCCGCCCGACGGCCAGTCGAAGAGGTCGTCCCGCCACAGCACGCCGGAGGCGTCCCGCGCGAGGACGTCCGTCGAACCGTTGTCGTTGAAGTCGTGCGGGTTGGTCTGCCGCGTGACCTGGAAGCTCCCCGAGACGGTCGCCGGGGCGCCGACGCCGTCGGCCGGGGTGGCGGTGGCCTGCCAGGTGTAGGCGCCGTTCGGGGCGCTGACGCCGTCCAGGACGCCGTCCCAGGCGAAGGCGAAGCGCTTGTCGGCGACCGGCTGCGCCAGGCGCTGGGTGTGCTTCCTGCCGGTGGCCGTGTGCGTGAGCGTGACGTCCACGGTGGCGTTCGCGCGGGAGAGGGTCCACTCCATCGGGACCGTGGTGCCGGGCGTCTCCAGGTTCACCGCGGTGGGGACCTTGGACGCCGTCACCCGGACCGGCATGACCCGGCCCGTGTCCGCCACCAGCGTGGCGGTCGGGCGCCCGTCGTCCCCGGGCCAGATGCGGAACAGCCCGTCCGCCTCGGCCGTGGCACCGCGCACGAGCAGGGCGCCGTCCGGCGCCTGGGCCACGCTGGAGAAGTGCTCCAGCAGCTTGTACGGCTCGGCGGTGGAGCTCTTGACGTTCCGCGCGTACAGCGGGCTCGGCGCCTCGCCGGCCGCCGCCGCCGTGCCGGGGACGCCGTAGAGCAGCGTGTCCCGGAGGACGCCGGCGATGACGGCACCGCTCAGGGAGCTGTCCAGGGTGTACGTCCGGTGGACGTACGTGCCCTCCACGCGGAGGGTGGCGGCCCCGCTCCGGTACTCGACCCAGGACTCGTAGTCCGCGCTGAAGGCGCCCGTCGAGGCCTGGGTCCACAGGGCGGTGTTCGCGCTGTCGCCCTCCTTGACGGTCGAGTCGGGGTCGACGTTCTTGCGCGTCGCCCAGAACTCGGTCTTGCGGGTCGCCGGGCTCGGGAACACGCGGTTGCTGCTGAGGAGGAGCATGGCGTCGCTCGAGGAGGCGACGACCTTGAAGTCGAGGCCGTAACCGCCGCCCATGCGCAGCGTCTTCCTGGCGAGGCCGTCGACCGGGGTGAGCTGCCACAGCTCGTGGTAGTCCTGGTTGCCCGTCGGGACCCGTACGAAGAGGTTCGCGCCGACCACGCCGACGAGCTTCGCGCCGGGCTTGAATTCGGCCGCCAGGTCGAAGGAGGCGGACAGGGTGCCGCCGTCCGCCATGTCCCGCAGGTAGACCGTGGTGCCGCCGTCGCTGGTCACGACGATGTCGGAGTTGCTGCCGTGGCCGACGGTGCCGGTGGTGATCGGCAGCACCGAGCCGTCGGCGTACCTGTGCCACTCCAGGACGGGGTTGCCGGTGTCGTCCTCGCGGGACGTGAGGTAGCCGGTGTCGCCGGTGCTGACGATCTCCGCGTCGAGCGGCAGGGTGGCCGCGGTGACGGCGGCGGCGGTGGCCCCGGCCTGGGCGGCGGCCACGGGAGCGGCCGCCGGAGCGGCCACGGCGCCGGGCGCGGCGAGGACGCCGGCACCGACCGTCACGGCGAGGACGGTGGCGACGGAGGCACCGAGCCGGCGTCGGGTGGTGCGTACGGAAGACAAGTAAGTCCCTCCTGATGAGCGAGCGGTACGCACATCAGTGCGCACCGCCCGCTCAGACCGACGAGGCGGGAGGGAGGTTGTACGCGTCACCCGCACTTTCACCGGACCCGAACTGGAGCGACCGCTTCGCCAGGCCCATCCAGAACCCCTCGATCACGCTCCGCCCGGCGGTGAGGTCCGCCGTCGCGTCCGCGGCGCCCAGCGTGACGAACAGCGGGGCGAAGTGCTCGGTGCGCGGGTGCGCGAGCCTCCCCGCCGGGGACTTACGCGTGAAGTCGAGCAGCGCGTCCACGTCGCCGGCCTCCAGGGCGAGGCGGCCCCACTCGTCGAACTCCGCGGACCAGCCCGGCACGCCCTGGTGGCGCAGCGCCGCCAGGTTGTGGGTGAAGAACCCGCTGCCGACGATCAGTACGCCCTCGTCGCGCAGCGGCGCCAGCTTGCGTCCGATGTCCATCAGCGCGGCCGGGTCGAGCGTCGGCATGGAGATCTGCAGGACGGGGACGTCGGCGTCCGGGTACATCTCGACGAGCGGTACGTACGCCCCGTGGTCCAGGCCCCGGTCGGGGATGTCCTGTACGGGGGTGCCGGGGCCGCGGAGCAGTTTGCGTACGGCCTCGGCGAGGTGCGGTGCGCCGGGGGCGGCGTACCGGACCTGGTAGTAGTGCGCGGGGAAGCCCCAGAAGTCGTACACGAGCGGCACGGTCGTGGTCGCGCCGAGTGCCAGCGGGGCCTCCTCCCAGTGGGCGGAGACGACGAGGATCGCGGCGGGCCGGGGCAGGCGGGCGGACCAGGCGGCGAGCTCACCGGGCCAGACGGGGTCGTCGGCGAGGGGCGGCGCGCCGTGGGAGAGGTAGAGGGCGGGCATCCGAGCCATGACGATCGACTCCCGGGTCGATGGTTCCGACCTTACGCCGGACCAGTACTTGAAACTTAAAGCTCTACACGACCCGACCGTAACAGCTATCTAGTTAAACTTTCAAGAGAAGTAGAGTGGGACGCATGAGCGACGACCACGACGGCCCGCGCTGGCTCAGCGACGACGAGCAGCGCGTCTGGCGCGCCTATCTGCACGCCACCACGCTGCTGGAGGACCACCTCGACCGCCAGCTCCAGCGCGACGCCGGTATGCCGCACATCTACTACGGCCTCCTCGTCCAGCTCTCCCAGGCACCGCGCCGCCGGATGCGCATGACCGAGCTCGCCAAGGACGCCAAGATCACCCGGTCCCGCCTCTCCCACGCCATCGCGCGCCTGGAGCGGAGCGGCTGGGTGCGCCGCGAGGAGTGCCCCTCCGACAAGCGGGGCCAGAACGCCTACCTGACGGACGAGGGCTACGAGGTCCTCAAGCGCAGCGCCCCCGGCCATGTCGCCGCCGTACGGCAGGCCATGTTCGACCGGCTCAGCCCCGAGCAGGTCGAGCAGCTCGGCGAGATCATGCGGCTGATGGCGGAGGGGCTCCAGCCCTCGGAGCCGGGGGCGGACCTGCCCTGGCGGCGTTAGGGCCTGTCTTCCGGAGCTTGCCGACTGCTGCACCGGCTACGCCGTCAGCGCCACCCCCGCGTACGCCGCCGTCGCCACCAGCACCCACGCCGCGAGACCCAGCGTCGCCATGCGCGCGCCCGTCCGGGTCGCCAGGGTCGGGAGGTGGACCGCGGTGCCGAGGGCGAACAGGGCGGCGGTGAGGAGCAGTTCCTGGGCCGTCGCGGCGGCCGTGAGGGCGGGGCCCGGGAGCAGGCCCGTGGTGCGGAGCGCCACCATGGCGAGGAAACCGGCGACGAAGAGCGGGACCAGCGGGGGGCGGCGGCCGTCGGGGGCGGGGCGCGGGTCGTGGCGGCGTGCGGCGACGACCAGGGCCGCCACCAGCGGGGCCAGCAGCGCCACCCGCAGGAGTTTGACCAGGACGGCCTCGCCGAGGGCGGCCGGGCCGGCGGTCTGGGCCGCGGCCACCACCTGGCCCACGTCGTGCACCCCGGCGCCGACCCACCGCCCGAACTGCCCGTCCGTCAGGCCCAAGGGGCCCTGGAGCAGCGGCAGTACGGCGATGGCGAGCGTCCCGCACAGCGTCACCACCGCGACGGCGGCGGCCGCGTCGTCCTCGTCGCTGTCGCGCACAGCGCCCACCGCGCCGATCGCGGAGGCCCCGCAGATCGCGTACCCCACGGCGATGAGCACCGGCTGGTCGCCGGGGAGCCGCAGCCGGCGGCCCAGCCACCAGGTGCCACCGAAGGTGGCGGCCACGACGGCGAGCACCATCGCGACCGTGCGCCAGCCGAGGCCCAGCACGTCGGACAGGCTCAGTTTCAGCCCGAGCAGCACCACTCCGAGCCGCATCAGCCGCCGGGCGGCCAGGGCCAGCCCGGTCCGGCACCGGCCCCGGCCGCGTACGGCGGTGCGCAGCCCCGGGGCGTGCGCGGCGGCGACACCCAGGACGACCGCGGCGGTGAGCATCGGTACGGAGGGCAGCGCGCGGTGCACCAGCCAGGCGGCGCCCACTCCCCCGGCGGCGAGCGCCAGCCCGGGCAGCGGCCCGGCCGTCAGGGCGACGGGAGCCGTCCGCGCGCCGAGGAGGGCCATCACGCGTCCACCGGCAGCCGGTAGACGCGCCGGATGCTCGTGGAGAGCCGCGTGATGTCGGCTCCGTACACGTGCAGGGACACGGCGGTCTCGGTGCCGCCGTTGCGTACGAGGTGGATGTCGCCGGGCGGCGCGAGCGCGGCGACCGTGCCCCGCGCGTTGACCACGTCCTCGGTGGCGACCAGCCGCGCCGCGGCGCCGTCCGGCACGAGCCGGAAGCGGCGTTCGTGCTCCTCGCCCCGGTGGACGCCGGTCACGCACCAGGCCACGTGGTCGTGGACGGGTGTGGCCTGGCCGGGCAGCCAGACGAGGGCGACGAGCGAGAAGGAGCCGTCGGGCTCGGCGTGCAGCACGTGCTGGCGGTACCGGGCGGGGTCGCCCTCGCACTGGGCGTCGGTGAGCAGGTCGGACGTGCCGAGGTGCGGGGCGAGGCGCTCGGCCACGAGCCGGGCCGTCGGCCCGGGCGGCAGGCCCCGGGCCGCGGCGGCGCGCACCTCGCCGACGAGCGTGCGCAGACGGGCGGTGGCCGTCGGTTCCGGGGAGGTGAGGGAGGTGAGGGGGGTGAGGGGGGTGAGGGGGGTGGTCGTCATGGCGGCAGCGTCCGGCCGCCGGACCGGGCCCGTCCAAGGAGGGTTCGTTGCCGGGGGGCCAACTCCCCCTTATGGAAGGCGGCTTCAGCAGCCGACCTTGGCCTCCGCCGCGGCGACGATCGCCTCCAGCGCCAGCGCGGTGGCCGGGATCCGCAGGTGGTCGCGGAGGACGTACGCGTACACCTGGCGGCGGGTGTGCGGTTCGACCATGCGGCCGGTGACCTTCGCGTGGCACAGGAACGACAGCACCAGCGCCGGGACCAGCGCGACGCCGATCCCCGCCGCCACCAGGCTCTGCAGCACCAGGTTGTCGTCCGTCGTGCAGGCGATGTCGGGGGTGAAGCCCTCCTCGGCGCAGACGTGCAGGAAGTTCGCGCGGCAGCGGGCGCAGCCGGCGATCCACCGCTCGTGCCGGAGGTCGCCGACGTGGACCGCGCGACGCCGGGCCAGGGGGTGGCCGGTGGGCAGGAGCACCGTGAGCGGGTCCTCCAGGAGCTTGTACTCGGCGAGTTCGTCCGGGACCTCGGCGCGCAGGCCGGGGTAGGTGAAGGCCAGCGTGATGTCGCACTCGCCCCGCGCGGCCATCCGCAGCGACTCCGGCGGCTCGGCCTCCGTCAGCTCGATGCGGATCCCGGGGTGTTCCTCCGCCATCCGGGCCATCGCCTCGGGCAGGATCGTCGCCCCCGCGCTGGGGAAGGCGCACACCCGTACGCGCCCGGAGCGCAGGCGCGCGATGGCGTCGATCTGCTCCTGCGCGGCCGCGAGGGTGTCGAGGATGGTGCCGGTGTGGCGGGTGAGGGCCTGGCCCGCCTCGGTGAGGCGCAGGCCGCGGCCGACGCGGGTGAACAGCGGTGTGCCGACGTCCCGCTCCAGCGCCTTCATCTGCTGGCTGACGGCCGGCTGGGTGTAGCCGAGGCTGCGGGCGGCTGCGGTGTACGAACCGGTGCGGACGACCTCGTGGAAGGTCTTGATGTACCGGGAATCGAACACGGTCGAAAGCATAAGGAGAAATTGGGTGCGGGAAAGGACCGTTCCCGGCCGTTTCCGCAACCCGTACGGCCCCCCGCCCCTCACCCGTCCGCGGAAAAACCCACGATCGGGCCACCCGGCGCGCGCCCGCGCCCCGTCCGGCCCAGGCTGATCGGACAAGAGCGCAGCGCGGAACCGGCCGCCTGCCGCGGACCGAAGGCGACCAGCACCTATGGAGCGGACGCGCCGGCGGATACGCAGACCGGTCGCCCTCGGGGCGGCCACCACGCTCGCCCTCGCCACGCTGGCCACGGCGAGCTCGACCCTCCCGGACCCCTCCCGCGCCTCCGCGGGCCCCGTCGCCGCCGAGAACGCCACCGACGAACTCGCCGCCCTCGGCCCGTGCCGGATCTCGGCCACCGTGGGCGTACAGATGTCGGAGGGCATCCCCACCCCGTCCGGTTACGCCCGCTCCACCGGCGAGGTACGCGCCCTCAACCTGATGATCGACTTCCCGGACGCGCCCGGCGAGGGCCCGGCGATGGAGCGGTACGCCGAGTTCTTCCCGCAGACCTCCGACTGGTTCCGCGTCAGCTCGTACGGGCGGCTCGTCTACCGCCCCGAGGCGCCCCTCCCCGACTGGCTGCGGATGCCGATGCCGTTCGCCGAGTACGGCATAGAGCGCGGTTCGCCGTACGAGCCGGGCTACCGCAAGCTCGTCGAGGACATCGTGGAGGCCGCCGACCCGAAGGTCGACTTCAGCGCGTACGACCTGGTCAACATCCTGGTCACGCCCAACGCCGGGCCCTCCGCGCTCGACACCGTCCTGTCCGTCACCTTCTCCGGCAACACCGAGGCCCCGCACGCGGACGGCACCCCGCTCGCCCACACGTCCTTCGTCTACAGCCGCCAGGACGACGGCTCCGGCACGTACCACGAGACGGGCTTCCGCGTCCTGCCGCACGAGAACGGCCACGTCTTCGGCCTGCCCGACCTCTACACGGCCGACGGCGGCGGCGCGGTCGGGCACTGGGACATCATGTCCGAGGACTGGGGTGCCAACAACGACCTGCTGGGCTGGCACAAGTGGAAGCTCGGCTGGCTCGACAACGACCAGGTGCGGTGCGCCGCCGCCCCCGGCAGCCGGGTCTACGACCTCGCCCCGCTCCCCCTCCGCGGCGACGGCACCAAGCTCGCGGTCATACCGCTGACGGAGGAGACGGGGTACGCGGTCGAAGTCCGCACCCGGGACGGCAACGACGAGGCGGTCTGCGAGCCGGGCGTCCTGATCTACCACGTACGGTCGGACGTGAACACCGGCGAGGGCCCGGTCACCGTCCTGGACAGCGACCGCGACAGCGGCGGCTGCACGCGCCGCCCCAACGTGCACGCGGAGCTGTCGGACGCGCCCTTCCGGCCCGGCGAGTCCTTCGTCGACCGGGAGAACGGCATACGCATCACGGTGCTGGCCGAGAACCGCCGCTCCGGCACCTACCGGATCCGCGTCACCCGCTCGGGAACCACGTCCTGAGCTCCCGCTTGAGCACCTTCCCCGTGGCGTTGCGGGGCAGCGGCCCGTCCTGCACGAGGACGTGGGCGGGCACCTTGAAGGCGGCCAGGCTCCGCGCCGCGTGCGCTCGCAGCTCCTCGACGTCCGCCCCGGCCCCCGCCCGGAGCCGGACCACGGCGGCGACCTCCTCGCCGAGCACGGGGTGCGGGACGCCGAGCACCGCCGCCTCCAGCACGTCGGGGTGGGTGTGGAGCGCGCCCTCGACCTCGACGCAGTACACGTTCTCGCCGCCGCGGATGACCATGTCCTTCAGCCGGTCGACGACGCTGACCCGCCCGTCGTGGACCGTCGCCAGGTCGCCGGTGCGGAGCCAGCCGTCGTCCGTGAACGCCTCGGCCGTCGCCTTCTCGTCGTTCCAGTAGCCGCGCACCAGGGTCTGGCCGCGCAGCCACAGCTCGCCGACCTCGCCGTCGGGCAGCGGCCGCCCGTCCGGGCCCGCGACCCGCACCTCGGTCACGGGCGTCGGCCGGCCCGCGGCGCCGGGGAAGTGGCGGTACTCGTCGCCGTACGTGGCGAGCACGCCGCCGCTGGTCTCGGTGAGGCCGTAGCCGTTGCGGGGCTCGACGCCGGCGGGGCAGCGGGCGACCAGGCTGGGCGGGGCGGCGGAGCCACCGGTGTTGAGATGCGTGAGGGGGCCGAGGCCCCGCCCGCTCTCCTCCGCCGCGTCGAGGAGCTGCAGGGCGGTCGCCGGGACCCCGGCGTAGTGCGTGACCCCGTGCGCGTGGATCAGCTCCAGGGCCTTGGCCGCGTCCCACTTGCGCAGGAGCACCAGCGTGCCGCCGGTCGCCATGGCGGAGTAGAACGCCGTGAACGCCGCGACGTGGAAGAAGGGGAACGTCATCAGCGTCACCGGCGCCGGCCCCAGCCCCGGCACCTCGCCACGCCGCAGCGCGGCGTCCGCCGCCTGGTAGCGCGGGTTCATCGCGGCCCCGGCCTGCGCGAGGTGCGTGGCGACCGCGCCCTTGGGGCGGCCGGTGGTGCCGGAGGTGTAGATGATGGTGGCGTCGTCCTCCGGCCGGACCTCCACGTCCGGCGGGCCGAGCGCCGGATCGGGCGCGGGCAGGTCCTCGTACCGCTCGAACCCGTCCGCCGTGTCGCCGGGGCCGGAACCGCCGTGGAAGACCACCCCGGGCACGCCCGCGCCCCGCGCCCACTCCCGTACGCGCGCGACCCGCTCCCCGTCGACCAGCAGCACGCCCGGCCGGCAGTCGTCGAGGGCGTACGCGAACTCCTCCTCGGTCCACCAGGCGTTCAGCGGTACGGCGACGAGACCGGCCAGCTGCGCCGCCCAGAAGGCGATCTGCCACTCGGGGTGGTTGCGCATCGCGACGACGGCCCGGTCGCCGCGGCGCAGCCCGTACACCCCGGTCAGCCGCCGGGCGAGCGCGCAGGCGGCCGCGAAGAACTCCGCGTACGTGTAGCTCCGGCTCTCGGCGACGAGGAACGGCCGCTCCCCGTGGGCCCAGGTGACCTCGACGACCTCGCGCAGGGTGCGCGGCCCGGCTGCGTACACGAGCCGGCCGTCCTCGCCCGCCGTGACGGCGAAGGGCGCGCCGGGCGCGGTCAACGCGGCGGCCGGGTCGTCCGTGGACCGTTCGGGGTGCGACACCCTCGCCCTCCTAAGCGCTTGCTCAGTCTCTGTCCGGCGACGCTATGCGCGACCGCACCACCCCGTCAAGCAAGTGCATGCAGAGGCCAATCATTTTCGGCCGCTCCGTCGCGGACCCATGGTGGTGGTCCCACCACACCCCGGTCGCCGGCCCGGACCCGTACCGGCCGGCCCTGATCCCCTCCCGTGGTGGTCCGGCCACCGCTGCGGGCGGCGATCGGGTCCCCGTGCCACCTCCTCGGCGGGGGCTCCCGGCGACCAGGCTGGCTCCCGGTTCGGTCAGTCCACGGACGCGGGAACAGGGGGGCGTGGTGAGAAGAGCTGCCTTCGCACGACATGACGTAAGGCCCGGGCACGGGTGGGCCGGGACCGCACCGGAGCGCGTGGTGGCGGAGCTGGCCGGCGCCCTGTTCCCCCCGGTCCTGCGCAGGAAGGACCAGCGCCGGAGGGCGGAGCAGTACGTGCGCGGGCTGCTCGCGGTCGACGGCCGCAAGTCCATGCGCAACATCGCCCGCGTCGTCGGCGGCTCCGCCGCCGAACAGGGCCTGCACCACTTCATCACGGACTCCACCTGGGACTGGGCGGCGATGCGCGCGGCCCTCGCCCGCCACCTGCAGCACGTCATGCCACCGCAGGCGTGGGTCGTCCAGCCGATGTCCATCCCCAAGGTCGGCGAGCACTCGGTGGGCGTGGACCGCGGGTGCACGCCGCGGCCCGGCCAGTCGGCCGGCGGCCAGCGGGCCTTCGGGGTGTGGTTCGCCTCCGAGGGGGCGAGCGCCCCGGTCAACTGGCGGCTGCACCTGCCGCCGCACTGGCTGCGCGAGACGGAGCGCCGCCGCCGGGCGGACATCCCCGAGGAGGCGGTGGAGGAGACGCTGGAGGAGGGCGCCGCCGCGGCGGTCCTGGACTCCATGCCGTTGTGGGGCCTGCCGCGCACGCCGGTGGTCCTCGGCGGCGCGGCCGCGGAGGTGCGCGGGACCGTGCTGCGGTTCGCCGCCGCCGACGTGCCGCTGCTGATGCGGATCCCCGCGACCACGGGGCTTACCGTGGCCGATCCGTCGATGCCCGGCTTCGGCGCGAACCGGCTGACCGCCCACCAGATCCTCGACTCCGTCAAGGCGCTGCGCCGGCCGGTGCGGTGGGTGTCGCCCGAGGGTGGTCCGGCCACCGTGCGCGGCTCCCTGGTGGTGGCCGCGCGCGTGGCGCTGCCCGATGCCGCCGGGCCGGTACGACCGCGGCCCGGTCGCCCCGGCGGGGCGGCGCGGTCCCGGGGGCTGCTGCTGCTCGGGGAGTGGCACGACCCGCGTCGCCCGCCGGCGGAGTTCTGGCTGACCGGCATGGACCGCACGCCCGTGCCCGCGCTGCTGCGGCTGACGAAGCTGTGCCGGCGGGTGGCGGCGGACAGTCTGGCGGTGGGCGGGCAGGTGGGCCTGCGGGACTTCGAGGGCCGTTCGTTCCACGGCTGGCACCGGCACATCACGCTCGCCTCGGTGGCGCACGCGGCACGGATCCTGGCCGACGCGAGCGGGCCGGCGTACCCGGGCGCTCTGGGGGCCTAGGGGGTGCCCGCCTGATGCCGGCCCCGCCCACCGCCGGGGCCGTCCGGTCCTCCGGAGCCGTCCGGTCCGCCGGGGGCCAGCGTGTGCCGGGCCCGCTGGAGCCGCAGCGCCAGCTGCACCTCCAGCGCCCGTGCGGGCTCCTGCCAGTCCGCGCCGAGGAGTTCGGTGATCCGCTCCAGCCGCCGGGAGACGGTGTTCGGGTGGACGTGCAGCAGCTCGGCCGCCCGGGTGGGGCTGCTGCCGGAGGTGAAGTAGCACTCCAGCGTGCGCAGGAGCTCGGTGGACTGCTGGCCGTCGTAGTGCAGTACGGGTCCGATGGCGGTGCGGACGAAGCCGTCGACGTCGTGCTGGTCGGACAACAGAAGCCCGAGGAAGCCGAGTTCGCGCGGCGACGCCGTACCGCCGGTGCCGCCGAGCGCCGTGAGCGCGTCGAGGCAGCGCTGCGCCTCCCGGTGGGTGCGCCGGACGGCCTCGGGTCCGGTGACCGGGCCCGCCGCGCCGGCCGTCACCGGGTGGCCGAGCACCGAGGACAACTCGCGGGACACCGCCTCGGCGGCGGCACCGGGGTCACGCCCCGGCAGCAGCAGCGCGATGCGGCCGCCGTCCGCGTACTTCAGCCCCGCCATCCGGTGCGCGTACGACGACGCCCACACCACCGCCCGGCCCTGCGACCCGCCCTCGGGCCGGGCCACCACCACGACGTGCGGCTCGGCGAGGTCGACCGCGAGCCGCCGGGCCTGCGCGGCCAGGTGCCCCGGCGACAGCGGGGAGGCGTGGAGCAGGGCGTGGAACAGCTCGTCGCGGACCTGGCCCTCGGCCACCGCCGTACTGCGCTGCATCAGCAGCAGGACGGCGACGGTCTGGGCGACCAGCGCGAGCAACCGCACCTGCGTGTCGGGGGCTTCCGGGGCCGTGCGGTGCAGGACGAGCGTGCCGAGGTCCTCCGTGCCGCCGGTGACCGGGCACGCCCACAGGTCGTCCGCGCACCGCACGGGGCCCCGCTCGGCGTGCGCGTCGGAGCACGCCCGGTCGAGCCGCTCCTCGGCCGTCCCGGCCGGGAAGCCGGCGCTGTGGGCGAGGGGCTCGCCCACGGTGTCCCGCACCAGCAGGGCGCCGTCCAGTTCGGCAGCGGCCCGGTCCAGCAGGGCGGGCAGGCCGGCGCCGCCCAGCACCAGGTCGATGAGGCCGCTGTGGGTGCCGTGCAACCTGGCCGCGTCGGCGGAGGAGTTCCGGGCCCGGGTCGTGTCCCGCTCCAGCTCGGTGACCTCCGCCCGGACCCGATCCAGCAGCCGGGTCCGCTCGATGGCGACGGCCGCGAGGTCGGCCAGCGACGTCATGAGGGAGATCTCGTCGGGCGCGAAGTGCCGGACGTCGCGGTCCGCGACGTACAGCACGCCGAACGTGGCCCGTTCGTGCTGCAGGGGCACGGCGAGGATGGCGTGCAGCCCTTCGGTGCGCACCACCCCGTCGATCGTCTCGTTGTGCGTGAACCCGTCGTCGTTCAGGTAGTCGGGGGTCCAGAACGGCGCGGACCGCTGCCGCGCGTGCGCGCCGACGCCGCCTCCCGCCGGGACCGTGAACCCCACCGTGATCGCCGACGCGTGGCCGTCCGCGGCCCGTACGTGCGACAGACCGTCCTCGGCGTGGAGGCTCACCCAGGACATGTCGAGGCCGAGCAGGAGCCGGGCCCGCCGGGTGATGACCTTGAGCAGGGTGTCCAGGCTGTACGGGAGGGTGAGGTCGCGCGCGGTGTCGACCAGTGCGGCCAGGCCCGCCTCGCGCTGCCGGCGCCGGCTGAACAGCTGCCGCACGGACAGCGCCCGGTCCTTCGCCGCGGCCACCCGGGCCAGTTCGTCCTCGGTGGCACCGGCCGCGCGGGCCTGCCGTACGACGTCCTCGATGCGCTCGGCGGGCGCTTCCGCGGCCAGCAGGTCGAGCATGGCGAACGCGTACCCGTCGAGCGGCCTGCCCCCCGGCAGCATGTCCCGGACCCTCCCCCGGGCCGGGAAGATCCCGGCCGATGGGCAACGTAGACCGCCCCCGGGGATTGGTCAACAAGCGTCCGGGCAGCCGGATACCGCCCGAACCCCCAGGTCCGCGAGGTCCCGCAGGACGCGCTCGGCGTCCCGGTGGCGGCCGAGGAGGGTGTCGCCGCCCAGGCCGCCCCGCTCGGCCGCCGCTTCGAGGGTGTCGAGGGTCAGGGCGTGCACGGTGTTCCAGCCGACCAGGGCGGGCACGTGCGCGGGCCCGGTCCCCGTCCAGACCAGCATCGGCGGCCGGGCCCCCGCCGCCCGCAGCGCCCGCCACCGCGCGCCGCAGAGCCGCTCCTCGCGCGTGCGGTGCAGCAGGCGGGCGGTGGCCTGGCCCGCGGTGTCCCGCAGCGCGTGCCCGGCGCCGCCCGGCAGCCGGTCGAGCCGGGCGTTGACCGCCGCGTCCAGCGGGCCCACGGGGCAGGAGGCCGCCGTCGCGACCCCGGCCACGTCCACCCCGTGGGCCAACGCCCGCTCCAGGCCCGCGAGGTGCGCGTCCAGGACCGCCGCGTAGTGCTCCGCCGAGTGGACCCCCGTGGACTGCACCCCGATGCCCTCCGCGAGGCACGCCGTCGCGGCCGCCCGGCCGGCCCGCGTGGCCGGCAGCCGCACCAGCAGGTTGGGCCGGTCGATCCCGGCGCACACCGTGCGCGCGGCGGCGACCAGCGGCCCCGGCCCCGGCCCCGACTCCGGCTCCAGCTCCGGTCCCGCCTCCGACGCCGGCTCCACCGCGACCGCGACCGCCACGAACCCCCACTGCGGGCCCGGCGCCCCGGGCACGTCGAGAAGCCCGTCGCACGCCGCCCGCACCGCGTCGAGCGGAACACCGCGCGGAAGGCTGAGTCCGCCGAACCGGCGCCGTACCGCGGCGATGTCCGGCGTCCGCGGCGACGCCGGCACCAGCCACGGCTGGACCCCCTCGGCGGCCAGCTCCCTGAGGCACCGTTCGGCCCGCGCACTGATCACCGCACGACGGTAGGCGGGCGGCCGCGCCGCGCGGGCGGATGTTCGGGGACTCCGTCAGGTCGCGGGCGGCTCGATGTCCGCGTCCAGCCGCACCCACCCCCGTACCGCCTCCGTCGTCGGATGGTCGTGCCCCATCGTCGCCCGCGCCCGCCGCAGCGCCTCCTCGTGCAGCTCCTCCGCCTCGTCCTCCGCTCCGGCCGCCCGCAGGTCGATCGCCAGGTTGGAGGCGCAGCCGATCGCGTCGTAGTAGTCCGCGCCGAGCACCCGCGTGAACCCGTCCAGGACCTCCCGCTCCAGCCCTATCGCCTCCTCCGCCCGCGCCGGGCCGCCGTCCGCGCCGAGGTCGGTGGCGTGGTTCATCGCGCTGCACAGGGTGTACGGGTGGTCGGGCCCGAGCACCTCCCGGTACTGCTGCACGGTCCGGCGCGACAGCGCCAGCGCGGCCGCCCGCTCCCCCGTCAGCCGCAGGTAGATGGCGAGGTTGTTGGCGCAGGCGAGGGCGAAGGGGTGCCGCCCGCCGAGCTGTGTGCGGTGGCGGTCCAGGGTGTCCTCGGCCAGGGACCGCGCGATCCCCGCCCGCCCGGTGGCCACCAGCGCGCAGGCGAGGTTCATGGCGGCCGCCAGGGTGTCCGGGTGGTCGGGCCCGAGCACCGACATCGACGCCTCGTGGATGTCGGCGCTGAGCGCCCTGGCCTCCTCGTAGCGGCCCAGGCGGCGCAGCGTGGCGGCGAGGTTGCGGGAGGCCCGCAGCGTGGCGGGGTGGCGCTCGCCGGTCTTCTGCCGGAAGGCCTCCACGGTCTCGCGGATCAGCTTCAGCGCCTCCGTCTGCGCGCCGGTCTCCCGCAGGTCGCGCGCGTAGTTGCTGGCCGAGTTGAGCGTGTCGGGGTGGTTGGGCCCGCTGACCCGCAGGCGCGCCTGCCACACGCCCCGGTCGATCTCGCGCGCCGCCAGCCGGTCCCCGACCAGGTACAGCGACACGGCGAGGTTGTTGGCGGCGAACAGCACGCGCGGGTGGTCGTCGTCGAAGACGCGGCGGCAGAGCGTGTAGGTCTCCTGGTCGATGTCGCGGGCCTGCGTGTAGGCGCCCTTGTTGCGCAGGTCCGCGCCCAGGTTGGCGGCGGCCACCAGGGTGTAGTGGTCGTCGGGGCCGAGGACCTCGCGGGCGCGCCGCAGGGCCTCCTCGTCCATGGCGTACGCCTCCTCGATGCGCCCGCTGGAGCGCAGCACGTTGGCGTACTGGGTGCGCAGGTAGATCACGAGCGGGTCGTCCTCGCCGAAGACGGGCACCCAGGCGGCGAGGGCGCGTTCCGCGGTCTCCTGCGCGGCGGAGTAGTCCGAGCGGCGCCACAGGTAGCGCACGGACTCGGCGATCCAGCGGCGCACCCGGCTGTCCCGGCTGGTGAAGGCGCGCGACGGCCGCAGGTGCGGCAGCAGGGAGGCGTGGCGGTCCCAGAAGGCGGGGTCCTCGGCGTTGCCGGGGTTGGCCTCGGCGAGGATGGCGTGGACGTGCGCGCGCAGGGCGTCCCACTCCTCCTGCGGCACCTGGGAGCGCAGCACCTCCTGCACCAGCCGGTGCAGGGTGATGGTCTTGTCGCTCTGGTTGGTGCGGGCGAGGCCGTAGCGGTTGATCTCCGCGAAGAGGGTGCCCATCCGCATCGGGTCGATCAGCCGCGGGTCGTGGCGGGCCAGCAGCTCCCCGGCCCGGTTGCCGTACAGCGCCCACATCGGGATCGGGTCCGGCCCGAAGAAGGCGCACAGCTCCAGGAGTTGCGCGGCGGCCGGCATCGACTCGCGTACGGCGCGCAGCGACAGCAGCCAGGTGGCCGCCGCCGAGCGCGGATAGGCGGTGGCCGACTCCTGCTCCAGCATCGCCGCCAACTGCGTGGACAGCAGCTCCAGATAGGTCTCCACCGGCATCGCCGACTGCTCCAGCCACGCCGCCGCCTGCGCCACGGCCAGCGGCAGGTCGCCGAGGGCCTCCGCGACCTGGCCCGCGTCCGGGTCCGGCAGGTCGGGGTTCTGCGTCTGGAGGAGCCGCACCGACTCGTCCCGGGCGAAGACGTCCACCTCGATCTGGGTCGCCCGCTCGCCCCAGGTGCGGTTGCGCGAGGTCACCAGGACGTGTCCGGGGCCGGTGGGCAGCAGCGGGGCGAGCGCCTCGGGCTGTTCGGCGTTGTCGAAGACGATCAGCCACCTGCGGTACGGGCGGCCCTGGCGCAGCGCCTCCAGGACGGCGTTGGACGTCACGGTCACGTCCTCGCCCTCGCCGGACGGCAGCCCGAGCCGGGGCGCGAGGGCGGCGAGCCCCTGCCGTACGAGACCGGGCTGGCCCGCGTTGACCCACCACACGACGTCGTAGTCGGCGGCGAACCGGTGCGCGTACTCGATGGCGACCTGCGTCTTGCCGACGCCGCCCATGCCGAACACGGCCTGCGGCGGACCGCCCAGCGGACCGCCCGCCGCGAATCCGTCGCGCATCTCCTCCAGCACCCGCCCGCGCCCGGTGAACGCGGCGTTGCGCGGCGGCACCTGCCACACCGGCGGCGGTGTGCCGGGGTAGCGCGGGCTGCGGTCCTCGTCGGGCGGGAGCGGCCGGAGCGCCCCGTCCCCGGCCGTGACGCCGGGCCGGCCGACGGCGGCCAGCAGCGCGGCCTCGGCCTCGTCGGCGCCGTCCCGTTCGACGAGGTCGACGGCGACGAGGTCGGCGAAGGGCGCGGGCAGCGGCGCCGCGTGGATCCGGATGGGGATCAGCATCCGCTGCGAGGCCTCCGGGTCGCGGGCCGCGACCGCCTTCCACACCTCGTGCGCGTGCGGCAGGCGCACGTAGTCCGGGGAGAGCAGCGCCACGATCCGCCCGGAGCCCTCCAGCGCGCGCCGCACCTCCGTCAGCGCCCCGGAGCCCGCGTGCTCGGCCGCGCCGCTCAGCGCCACCTCGTAGCCGAGGCCGGTGAGCCGGGAGGCGATCCACTCGGCCCACATGCGGTCGGCGGGCGCGTAGCTGAGGAACAGGTCGGAGGGGATCGGCGGCTTGGTCCGCTCGTACGAGGAGAGCAGCGCCCGGCGCATCGTCTCCGGCATCGCCCGCTGCCGGGTCACCCGGCCCTCGGTGATGCGCCCGGTGAGCCGCTCGGAGGCGGCGAGCAGGCTGCCGCCCTGGTGCGGCCGGTCGCCGACGGGCGCGGGGATCTCCTCGTACGCGAAGAAGGGCCGGTACGGGATCTCGACATCGCCCCAGTAGCGGTCGCGCTCCTCGCGGCTCATGGAGCCGAGGAAGGACGCGAAGCGGCCGCGCGCCAGGTCGCGGCCGGCCTCCAGCTTCTTCTGCTCGGCGTACTCCACGCGCATGGGCGCGGGCAGGATGCGCACCGGGCGGCGGCCGACCTGGGCGCGGATGGACTCGGCGACCGCCGCCGCGCCCTGGATGGACTGGGCGCTGAGGGTGAAGCAGTCGACCACGACGTCCGGGAGGATGACGGTGCAGATGCCGGCGATGTCGGAGAGGCCGGTGCGGCTGTCGATGAGGACGTAGTCGTAGCGGCCGCGCAGTTCGTCGCGGAGGGCGGCGAGGAAGGTGGCGCCCTGCAGGCGGGTGTAGAAGTGGTCCCAGTCGAAGGTGGAGACGGCGGCCGAGTACCCGTCGTCCTGGAGCCCGGCCGGCAGGAAGTCCAGCCGCCCCCCGCCGTCGAGGTCCACGCCGACGCCGACGATGCAGCGGTCCACGTCGCAGCGGTCCCGGAACCAGGCGGAGCGGTCCTCGTAGCCCTCGGCCCCCGGTTCGTCGGCGCGCAGGGCGTAGTCGCGGATGAGGTCGATGACGCCCTCGGTGGAGCTCAGTTCGGGGTCGACGAGCAGCGGGTGGAAGTACCGGTGCAGGCCCGGGGCCTCCAGGTCCCAGTCGACCATCAGCACCCGCAGCCCGTTGCTGGCGAGGATCCAGGCGGTGTTGACCAGGGCCATGGTGCGGCCCACCCCGCCCTTGAACGAGTAGAAGGTGACGACCGTGCCGGGCGCTGCCTGTGTGGCGGAGCTGCTCATCGTGGAGGCCCTCCCTCGCCGCCGGGCTCACGCCGCTGCGGTGGCTCGTACGGGGTGTAGGGGTGGTACGGGTTGTACGCGATGCGCGGCCCGCGCTCGTCGGGCCGGCGGGGCGGCGGCTCGTGCCGCTGCCGGGCCTGCGGGGCGGGGGCCTGCGGGCGGCGCGCGGCGGAACCGCCGGTCGGCCCCCGCAGGATCGGCCGGGCCGCGGGCGCGGTGTCCGCCTCGCCGTCCGGGCCGAGCGGCGGCCCGACGGTGGCCTGCCGCTTTCGGATGAGGTTGTTCTGGGCGGACGACACCATCTGCCCGAGCGCCCGCTTGAAGTCGGGGAAGCAGACCCGCAACTGGAACTGCCGGTCGTGCGTGCCCCGGGACGCCTTGCGCTCGAAGATCTCGGTGACACCGCTCCACAGCTCGTGGTGGTCCCGCTCCTCCTGCGGGTGGCACGGCACGAGGACGCCCGTCGCCGGGTGCTCGGTGCGGTCGAAGTCCTCCAGCTGCCGCCGGTAGGGCGCGGCGGGGGCGCTCCACGCGTCCACCAGCAGGATGGTCACCTGGTCGTCGCGCCACGCCTGGCTGAGCTGCCGGGTGAGCCCGGTGCGCACCTCGTGGTAGGCGGTGCCGTAGCCCTGCGCGGTGACCAGCCGCTGGGCCTGCTGGTAGAGCGGGTACTCCTCCTGCGGGTGGTACGGGTTCCAGTCGAGCCCGGCCCGGCCGTAGTACGGCGCGCCGCGCCGGGCCTCGGGCGCGGTCTCCGCGGTGCTCGCGGCGACGAAGAACCGCACGGTGCTGCCCGGCCGGACCGGCTCGGTGCGCGGCTGGAACGACAGCGGCTCGTGGGCCAGGCGCACCGGGTGCTCGGGCGCGGGCAGCCTCTCGTTCCGGGCGACGTCCAGCACGCGCTGCGCGATCAGCCGGACGGCGTTCCGGTAGTCGTCGCCGCCGGGGTCGCGCTGGAGGAGCCGCTGCAGCCCGGCGTCGGCGTACCAGGACCCGAGGCCGTCGGTGACGTACTGGATGTGCGCGACCTCCTGCGGCACCTCGACGGGCTGCCACAGCACGGGTATCAGCGACGAGGAGCCCTTCCGCGTCCGCACGAAGTACTGGTTGGCGCGCCGCAGCATCACGCCCGCCTCGCGGGAGCACCACTCGCTGCGGAAGTACGCCGGGGAGTAGAGCGCCACCATGGAGTGGCAGCTGCCGAGGGCCCGCTCCAGCTGCTCGCTCCAGTGCTCGCCGAGCCGGATGGAGCTGTGTCCCGGAAGCCGACGGGCACCTGGGCGGAGGAGTCGGACAGCTCGATGATCTGGGCGCACAGGTCGTCGTAGAACTGGTGCACGTAGGCGTCTTTGTCGTCGACCCTGGCGTAGCTCAAGAAGAAGTACGGCCCCACCACGCCCCCAGCTTTTTCGTGGCAACGATCAGCGCACGCCCCCGGCACCGGGGGGATACCCCCGCCGCCCACGCCTTATTGCGGCGCGGACACAAGCGGCGGGTGGAGTGTCACGTTATGGCCAGAACTCGCCTACGGGCTGCCCCACGCGACCATCGTCCGCCGCAACTCTGCCACGAACTCCCGTCCCACGTCCGTCAGTTCACCGGAACCGAGCAGCGTCCCGGCCGCCTCCAGCGTGCGCCCGCACCAGTGCGCGTACTGCTCGCGCGCGTACGCCCCCCGCTCCACCCGCCAGAAGTCCGAGACGCCCAGGTGCGCGTACGTCCCCTGGAGCAGCGCCCCCGCCGGCCGGGGGTCGGCCCGCCACGGCGCGTGGTAGCGGGTGCCCGAGTCGGGGCCGTGCAGCGGTACGAGGTCGAGCAGCGCGCCCAGTTGGACGTGCAGGAACTCGTGGACCAGCGCCAGCGCCAGCCGCTCCGGGTCGGGCGGCAGCGACACCCCGACCGCTCCGTAGGCGCGGCGCACCGCCGAGGAGACACCGGTGCCGTCGGGGCGGGGGCGCAGCGGCACGAGCGTCGTCAGCCCGGCGGCGACGGCCTCGGCGTACCAGGGGTGCCGGTGGGCCAGCACCTGCCAGGCCGCCGCGAGGGCCCGCTCCCAGCGGTGCAGCTCCCCGGCGCCGAGGGGCCCGGGCACGGGCTCGCCGTGCGCCTCGCGGTACGGCCCCCGGTCGGCGATCCGCAGCGTCAGCGCGTGCCCGGCGGCCTCCAGCCGCACCGGGTGCCCCGCGCCCGCCAGCAGCTCCGCGAGGCCGCCGAGCCGCGGGTCCGCGCCGTCGTCCGCGTACAGCGCGCGCAGGCACTCGGCCGCCCACAGGTCGACGTACGGCTCCAGCAGCGCCGCCTCCCAGCGGGCGCGCGAGCGGCGGCGGAGCCGCTCCAGCCCGTCGTACGTCTCGTCGAGCCGCGCGGCGCGGACGGCGCGCGGCCGGCGCTCCTCGGCGGCCCGGCGCACCGCGCCCAGCAGCAGCCTGCGCTTGGACAGCTGCCCGGCGCGCAGGACGGCGACGGCCGCGGCGCCGCCGCGCCCGCGTGCCAGCGCGAGGAAGGTGTCGCGGGGGATGACGTGCGGCCGCGCCCGGCTCACCGGGCCGCACCCAGGTCGTGTCCGAGGGCGGCGAGGTCGCGTTCCAGCGCGTCCTGGATGTGCCGGATGAGGGCCGCCATGTCCTGGCAGTACACCGTCGGATGGCCGAAGGGCTCCGCGCCCCCGGCCGCCCGGTACCGGTGGGCGTAGAGCCCGCCCCCGCAGACCCGCTCCAGCGGGCAGCGGCCGCACACCGCCGCGCGCGGGGGCGTACGGAAGGCGGGGTGGCGGTCCAGGTCCGCGAAGGAGTGCCGGAAGACGTCGAGCCCGGTGGCGGCGGCCCCGTCGTACGCCACCTTCAGGCTGTCGGCCAGCTCCAGGGTGCCGTCGGTCTCCACGACCACCAGGTCGGGGGCGGCGGTGCCGACCATCTCGCTGGCGGCGCGGCCGCCGAGCAGCGCCATGATGAGCTCTTCGAAGAGCCGGATGCCGGTCTCGCGCCGGGGCGCGCCGTACCAGCGGTCGAAGACGGCGCGGAGCCAGTCGGCGTACGGAGTCGGCGGCGGCGCCGGTACGGGCGCCGGTACGGGCGCCGGTGGCGGTGCCGGTGCCGTCGTGCCGTCCGGCTGCGGGGGCGCCGCGGGCAGCACTCTGCCCTCCAGGCCCGGCGGTGGGGCGCTCCAATTGCCGTGCGGCAGCAGCAGGTCCATGCGGGGCGGCGCGAACTCCAGCAGCGCCTCGTAGGTCTCGACGGGGTCGTGGGCCAGGTCGACGGTGCACAACACCCCCGCGTACAGGTGCCGGTTCTCCGCCGTGGCGAGCGCCCGCAGCCCCTCGGCGACGGCCGCGTGGCTGCCGCGGCCGTCCGCGAACCGCCGGTTGCGGTCGTGGTTCCGCGCCGTGCCGTCCAGGCTCACGCCGACGCGCACCTCGTGCCGGCGCAGCACCCGCAGGAGCGCCGACTCGCGCAGCAGCACCCCGTTGGTCTGCAGCCCCAGCGCGACATCGGGGCCGCTGCCGAGCGCCTCGCGCAGGACGCTCAGCGTCTCGTCGAGGTGCCGGGCACCGACGAGCAGGGGTTCGCCCCCGTGCAGGACGACCGAGATGCCCGCGCCGGGGAGGGAGGCGTCGGCCCGCCGGTGTTCGGCGATCCGCCGGGCGACCTGCCGCACGGTCGCGGAGTCCATCCGCCGGGGCTTGGTCCGCCAGCTCTGATCGGCCGCCTCGTACACGTAACAGTACGAACAGGACAGGTTGCACCGCCCGTGCAGCTTCAACAGAAACTGACGGGGGATCACCGCAGGTGCCGGCCCACTTCGACCAGTGCGGAGCCGAACGCCGACACCGGCTCGCAGGAGGGATGGAGGGCGTCGTCCCGCAGTCGCGCCACCATGGCGCCGAACACCGTGTCCGGCAGCTCGGCCAGCTCTGCGTCGCTCAGGGCGCTGACGTCCGCCAGCACCGAGATGAGCGGGGCGGGCGAATCAGTCGCGTCCATGATCCCCTACCTTCACTTTGTGCCGGAGCATATAACAGAGAGTGCCGCTCCGCTCGCGCAAGCGCATCGCGCACGCGACCGCCGCCTCACCCCTCGGAGACCACCACGGCCTCGCCGCCGGTGAGCTTCAGCAGCTCGGTGAACGTCGTACGGAAAACGGTGTGCGGCATGCCGGCACCGGCCCACACATGGTCGTACGCGTCGAGGGCGACATCCACCAGCGTGCGCAGGCGCCGCGGATGGCCGACGGGCGCCACGCCGCCGACCTCCTGCCCCGTCGCGGCGAGGACGGCGTCGGGGTCGGCGCGCTTGATCCTGCCGCGGGCGACACCCAGGACGGGGGCGATCAGCCGGGTGTCGACGCGGTGGTCCCCGCCGGCCAGCACGAGCACCGGGGCGCCGTCGGCCAGGAAGACGAGGCTGTTGGCGATCGCGCCCTCAGGGCAGCCGAGTTGGGCCGCGGCCGCCGCGGCGGTGGGGGCGGGGGCCGGAAGCTCGACGATCTCAGCGGAACCGCCGTTCTCGCGCAGGACCGCGCCGACGCGACGTACTCGTTCGTGCACAGCAGACTCCATCCGTACGGGCCAGGCCCACAACCGGCCGGTCAGGGCGGGCGGTTGACGCCGGGCCACCCCGTGTCCGCCCCGTGTCCGCCCCGTGTCCGCCCCGTGTCCGCCCGGCGTCCTGACGGCCTGTGAACACCTTGACACGCTCGAAGCGCCGTCGCTAGTTTCCTGGCCACCGATAAGAGTTATTTCTCTACAGGAAATGTGCGGGCCGCGCCCACGGCGGTGCCCGCCTGTTGAGTTGCGCGCAGCGTCAGACCCCGACAGCGGAAGAGGGACACACCATGGGCAACATCGGGCGGGAAGAGACGTCGGGAACGCACGACCGGGCCATCCCCGGGAAGTTCCTGGAGCTGATGACGACCGGCTGGAGCGAGGACGAGGCCGACGTCGCCCCGGTCCCCCACGTCAAGCAGCTGACCCGGCGCCGGGCGCTGCTCTCCGCGGCCTTCCCGGGCGACACCCTGGTGATCCCCACGGGGAACATCCGCTCCCGCACCTTCGGCGCGCCGTACGAGTTCCGCGCGGGCAGCGACTTCCTCTGGCTGACCGGCGACCAGGAGCCCAACTCGGTGCTCGTGCTGCACCCGACGGCCACCGGGCACGACGCGGTGCTGTACGCGCAGCCGCGTTCGGACGCCTCGACCAGCGCCCAGTACCTCGACCGGATGGACGGTGAGATCTGGCACGGCCGGCGCTACTCGCCGCGCGAGAAGTCCGTCCTCTTCGAGATCGAGACGCGCCCGCTGGACGAACTGCCCCGGGTTCTCGCCTCGGTGGCGTCCTCGGACCGGCTGCGGGTGCTGCGCGGGTACGACACCGGCATCGACGGCGGCATGGAGCGCGGCGCGCTGCCCGTCACGCCCGACAACCGGGAACGGGACGCGCTGCTCGCGAGCGTGCTGTCCGAACTGCGCCTGGAGAAGGACGAGTGGGAGATCGCGCAGATCCAGGACGCGGTCGACGCCACCGTGCTCGGCTTCGAGGACGTCGCCCGGCGGCTGCGGCCCGACGTCCCGACGTCCGAGCGGTACATCGAGGGCGTCTTCTCCTGGCGTGCGCGGGTCGCCGGCAACGGCGTCGGCTACAGCTCCATCGTCGGCGGCGGCCCCCACTCCACGATCCTGCACTGGACGCGCAACGACGCGGCGGTGGAGCCGGGGCAGATCCTGCTCCTCGACATGGGCGTGGAGAACGTCCACTGCTACACGGCCGACGTGACGCGCGTCCTGCCGGTCTCCGGCACCTTCAGCCCGGCGCAGCGCGACGTGTACGACATCGTGTACGCGTCGCGGACCGCGGGCCTGGAGGCCATCGCGCCGGGCGTGGAGTTCGCCGAGGTCCAGACCGTCTGCAACCGCGTCCTCGCCGAGGGACTGCGCGGGCTCGGCCTGCTCAAGGGGAGCCTGGAGGAGGTGCTGGACCCGGAGACGATGGCGTACCGCAGGTGGTCGCTGCACGGCTTCGGGCACATGCTCGGCCTCGACGTCCACGACTGCGGGCACGCCCGGCCCGAGCACTACGGCAGCGGCAGGCTGCGCGAGAACCACGTGCTGACCATGGAGCCGGGCCTCTACCTCCAGCCCCACGACGAGCTCGTACCGGAGGAGCTGCGCGGCATCGGCGTACGCATCGAGGACGACGTCCTGGTCACCGCCGGCGGCTCCCGGCTGCTGACGGAGGCGCTGCCGACGGCGTCGCACGAGGTGGAGGCGTGGCTCGCCGCCCAGCGGGAGGCGGGCCCGCGGGAGCCGGGCGTCGACGGCGCCTGAGAGCGGGAAGGTCCGCACGGCCGGCCGGAGCGCGCGGCGGGCGGGGTGAGGTGTGCCGGCGTCACGGGGGTGCGGCGGCACACCGCGCCCCGCCTTCCGCGCGCTCCGGCCGTACGGGAAGAGGCCGAGGCCCCGGTCCGCAGAGCCACGCCTATTCTTGGCAGCACGGCAGGGCGGGAGCGGAACGACGATTCGGGGACGGCGCATGGACGAGCTCGTGGAACAGGTGGGCGGCAGGCTCCGCCGGCTGCGCCGCGCCCGCGGTATGACGCTCGCCGACCTCGCCGACCGCGCCAACCTCACCGGCGGCTACCTCGCCAACGTGGAGAACGGGGTCACCACCCCGAGCCTCAGCGCGCTGTCGACCCTCGCGGCCGTCCTGGGCACCGACATGTCGGCGTTCTTCCCCCCGGTGGCCCGCGAGACCGTGCACGTCCACCGGGCCGCCGACACCAACCACATGCGGGTGGTGACCGGCCTGAAGCGGACCTACACCGTCCTGTCCGCGCGCTCGGTCGCCCCCGCCTTCACCGGCCTGCTCGACCGGATCGAACCACCGGACACCACCGCGCCCTACTCCTGTTTCGGCGAGAGGCTCCTGCTCGTGCTCGAGGGGGAGATCGAGACCCGCATCGGGGCCACGGTCCTCCGGCTGGGCCCCGGCGAGACGCTGCACTACTCCTCCCACCCCGAGCACACGCTCACGGTCACCTCCGACGACCCCGCGGTGATCCTGTGGGCCGTCACCCCGGCGATCCTGTGAAGAGAGACGTGGACGACCAGAGCACCCTCGCCGCCCGCGTCGGCGGGCAGCTGCGCCGCATGCGCAAGGAGCGCGGGCTCACGCTCGCGGCGCTCTCCCAGGTCTGCGGCGTCTCCGTGTCGTACCTCTCCGCGGTCGAGAAGGGCGTCAACCACCCCTCGCTGCACACCCTGGCCGCCATCACCGAGTCCCTCGGCGTGACCATCCCGGAGGTGCTCGCCCAGGAGGGCCAGGAGACCCTCCGCCGCGCCAAGGTCCCCGACGGGCCGCGGGGCCTCACCGAGATCTCGCACCCCCTGCTCTCGCTGCGCGGCTGCGTCGTCTCCGCGCTCCCCGGCGACCACGGCACCTGCCCGGTCGCCCTCGACGACCGGGGCCTGTTCGTCTACGTCATCAGCGGCACGGTCGTCGTCCGCGTGGACTCCACCGACTACACCCTGGCCGCGGGCGACGCCCTCGACGTGACGGAGCCGGGCGAGGTGTCCTGGCAGGCCGTCGAGGCGTCGAGGGTGACGTGGGTGTCGTGCCCGAGCCAGCGCGACTGACGCGTACGGCTCGGGCGAACCGGGCCCCTGCCGGAACGGATCTCGGTCCGGGCCGATCCCAGCCTGGACCCCAGCGACGACCCCATCCCGAGCACCGCTGCGACGAGTACGCCCCAGCCTCCACCGCGTCACCCTGATCCGCTACGCTGTCAGGGACCGTCCTTCGGTGGCGGTCAGACCCTTGCCGCAGCGGGGCCGCTTGCTCACGCAGAGTATTCAGCCACGCTTCGCGCAAGCCCTGCCTTCGTAGCTCAGGGGATAGAGCACCGCTCTCCTAAAGCGGGTGTCGCAGGTTCGAATCCTGCCGGGGGCACAAGGCAAAAGGGGCAGTTACTTTTTCAGTAACTGCCCCTTTGACACGACGTCGTCCCCTCGGTCATCGGGTCCGTGGCGCTCTGCGTGGTCGTCTACGAGGTCTCCGTCAAGCGGTGGCTCGCCTCAGCTCCGCAGGTCCGGCCATCCGTCCCTGTTGGAGTGGCTTTCGGAGCAATACCGGGTGGAACGGCTCCATTCCTCGCCGGTGGCCAGCTCGTACGCCTCGTCCGGCACGTACAGCAGCCATTCGCCGTCGTACTCGGTGGAGGTGTACGGGGCGAACCTTTCGGCGTCGAAGAAGACGCTCTCCCACACGGACTGACCTGCAGCCACCACAGCGCAGCGCGCGTGCAGGAACACGTCGGAGGATTGCGGGAAGGGCCTGCCGTCCCGTGTCGTGAGGCCGATCACCGGCAGGGTGCCGAACTTCTCTTGATCCAGGCGGTAGAGCGCCTCGGCGTGCCGTTCCGCGAAGCCGATGATGTCGGAGACGGGACGGCGGCTCAGTTCCTCGGCGAGACGCCGGCAGCTCGCTTGCGTGCTTTGGCCGTTCAGGGTGGCTATCAGTGCCCGACATCCGAGGCTGACAGCAACGAGAAAGGACGGCGACTGACCTCACCGGCACCTCACCCTCATCTGCCCCGCCCCATGGTGCGCCCCCACCAGGGAGGCGTCCCCCCAGTCGCGGCCCCGGTCCGTCAGTAGCACCGTGAAGGTGGACGACCGGACCTCGTACGTGCCGACCTCGACCAGCGTGCCCCGGTGGCGCGGTTGGCGGATGCCGAAGGCGGCGTACGCGGAGGACGGGGCGTCGTCCGGGTTCGCGAGGATGCGGTAGATCGTCGGGTTGCCCGCGACATCGATGTCACGCGGGCCGTCGGGGATGAACACCGCCAGGGCGCAGCGCTCGTAGGAGGTGCCGACCGGCCAGGTCCAGGTGACGGTGGAGGGGCCGTCGCGGTCGGGGGCGCCCGACATGGGGAGGGCGGTGAAGCGGCCGTCGCAGGAGTCGTCGCGGTGGCCGCCGGACGGGAGGGTGTACCAGGCCGCGTCGCCGTTCTCGAAGCGGCCGTGTTCGCGGTAGTCGGTGTCGGTCGTGCAGCCGGGGCCCGCCCACGCCGTGTACGTCGGCACGCCGGTGGGGGCTATGCGGGACGGGAGGCTGCGTTCGGGCGGGGTGAACCCGTCGTTCCGCGGGGCATCGGCGGACGGGTCGCAGGCCGCGAGGCAGCAGGCCGCCGCCGCGACAACAACCGCCGCCCGTATGGTGCGTTCGCTTGCCATAGCCGATCACTATGAAGCGTCACCCACGGTAACGGGAGAGTCAGCGCAGTTCTTCCGGGCACGGAGTGCCGCGCGGGAAGAGCTTGTACGGGGCCGCCAGGCGGTAGACGCCCGGCTTCGGCGCGAGGAGCTCCGTCCACTCGTCGCCCTCGGCGTCCTCCTCCGCCTTCAGCAGGCAGCCGGCGGTGTTCTCGTACGACTTCACGCCGTCGTCCCGCAGTCTCGACGCCTCCGTCTCCTGCGGCGGCTCGACCTTCTTCCCCTCCTCGTCCAGGAGCGCGAGCCAGGGCGAGTAGGGCACCCGGATCAGCACCCGCCCCTCCGACGTCACCCGGATCGTCACCTCCCCGGCGCCCGCCCGCTCCACGGTCGCCGGTGGATCGGCCAGCGGCGTGGGGTCCTCGACCGCGAACAGCCGCCAGTTGTCGTCCGCCCACACCTGCTTCAGGTACGGCTGCCCGTCCCGCACCAGTTTCGCCTCCTGCTCGGCGCCGGTGTCCGGCTCGCCCTTGGGCAGCACCACGTAGTGCACGGCCCAGCGGTGGAGCCAGTCCCGGTAGGTGACGGAGTTGAGCGTGTCGTCGTAGAAGACCGGGTTGCGCTCCATGTCCGCCTGCCGGTTCCAGCCGCGCGCGAGGTTGATGTACGGCGTGAGGGCGGACGCCTCCCGGTGGCTGCGCGCCGGTACGACCTCGACGCGCGCCTTCTCCGCTCCCCGCACCTGCAACTGGTTGATCAGCGGCGCCGCCTCCCGCGCCCACGCCGCGTCCGGAGCCGTACGCACCACGTCGTCCACGCTCTTGAAGCCGATCCAGCCGTTGAGGCCGATGAACGCCAGGACGACCGCGTACCACCGGACCGTGCGCGGCGCCGTGTACGGCAGGGCCGCCAGCAGCACCACGCCCGCGAACAGCATGGGCAGCCGCGAGACGTTCGACCCGATCTGCGAGTCGACGAGCCAGGTGAGAAGCGTGCCCAGCGCGTACACCGCCGCGCCCGTGCGGACCGTGCGCCAGTCGCGCGGTACGAGGACGCAGACCAGCACCCCGAAGAGGAACGGCAGCGTCGTCGACGCGAACGACATCGGCTGCGTACCGGAGAAGGGGAACAGCCAGGAGGAGAGCGCGACGACCGCGACCGGCGCGAGGCCGAGCGCGTACGCGCCCGGGCGCCGCTTGTTGAGGAACAGCGCCGCGGCCGCCACCCCGAGGAAGAGCCCGGCCACCGGGCTGGCGGCGGTCGCGAGTCCGGCGAGCGGCGCGGCGACCGCCGCCTTCGCCCAGCGCTTGTAGCGCCAGCGGTACGGCCAGCAGAAGACCGCCGCCACCGCGCCGAGCGCGAACATCATGCCGAGGCCGAAGGTCACCCGGCCCGACAGCGCGTTGCACAGCAGCGCGAACACGGCGGCGAGCGCGCACGCCAGTGGATTGCGCACCGCCCGCACCCGCACCAGGATCAGCGCCGTGAGCGCGGCCGACGCGGTGCCGGCCGCCATCATCGTCGTCCGTACGCCGAGCACCGACATCAGGTACGGCGAGACCACGCTGTACGAGACCGGGTGCATGCCGCCGTACCAGGCGAGGTTGTACGCCGAGTCGGGGTGGCGCCCGACGAACTCGGCCCACGCGTCCTGCGCCGCCAGGTCGCCGCCGCTGTTCGCGAAGAGCAGGAACCAGACGATGTGGGTGAGCGCGGCGAGGGCCGTCGCGAGGGCGACGGGGTGGCGGCGGAGGCGGTACGCGAGACGGTGCGCGGGACGCGCGCCGCCGGTGCCGTCGCCCGCAGGCGCCCTGTCACGCGGTCCGGTCGGGGCGCCCCGGCGGGGGGCGTCCCGGCCGGTCGGGGCGTCGCCCGCCTCCGCGCGCGTCGGCTCAGTGGTGGTCACCGCGGCTCTCTCCGTCTGCACCCCGGGCCCGGCCCGGGCATCGCCCACACGATACCGAGGCACATGTCCTCGGACGGCCCCCTGCCCCGTACGCGTGCGCGTACGGGGCAGGGTGCGCACCTCAGCCGAGCCGGACCAGCTTGTCGTCGAAGCCCGGCTCCACCAGGTCCCGCTCGAGCGCCACCGGGACGGCGACCTTGCCCGTGCCCTCGCCGACGGAGAGCTCACCGACCACGGTGCCCTCCTTCGCCGAGTGCGGGAGCGGGGCGTCGCCACTCACCAGCTTCAGGTCCACCTTCAGGCCCGGCCAGCCGACCGGCTTCAGGTCCTTGGTGGCGACGACCGGCGTACGGCCGCCGAGGCCGTCGTCGACGTGACCGACCACATCGCCCTTCTTGACGATGGTGGCCGAGGTGATGCCGTCCTGAGCGGTCTGGATCAGCTTGAGGCTGAGCTTGATCGACTCCTGGAGCTTCTGGTCCGGGGTGGAGCCCTTCTGCACGCCCATCACGGCGCCCACGATCCGGCGCAGCTCGCCGTCGACCTCCGCGTTGGCCGCCCAGAGGAGGTTGCCGCCCGCCGGGGTGGAGGAGCCGGTCTTGATGCCGCTCACGCCCGGCTCCAGCAGGATGTTGTTGTTGTTCTCCATCCGGCCGACGGTGCCGGGGACAGTGGCGTTCGGAGAGTTCACGATCTCCCGGAACACGTCGTTCTCCATCGCCGCCTTGCCCAGCTTGATCTGGTCGACGGCCGTGGAGACGGTGGTGCGGTCCAGACCGCTGGGGTCGGTGTAGTGGGTGTTCGTCATGCCGAGTTCCTTGGCGGCGGCGTTCATCTTCTTGACGAACTCCTCCTGCGAGGAATCCCAGCGGGCGAGCTGGCGGGCGATGTTGTTCGCGGACGGGATCATGAGCATCTGAAGCATCTGCTTCTGCGTGTACTCGTCACCCTCCTTGACGTGCACCCGCGACTCGTCCTCGTTGCTGCTCTCCCGCGCCGCGATCGCGTCCACCTTGATCTTCGGGCCGGTCTGCTTGCCCGTGATCGGGTGCTCCTTGAGGATCACGTACGCCGTCATCGTCTTCGCGACGCTGGCGATGGGCCCGGGCTTGTTCGCGCCGTACGTGCCGATCATGCCGACACCGTCGACCTCGACGGCACCCTGGCCCTCGCCGGGCCACGGCATCGCGAGCTGCCCGCCCTCGAAGGTGTACGTGGCCGGGGCGGCGAGCGTGAGGGTGGGCGCGGGCAGCGGGCGTACGGCCTGCACGATCGCAAAGACGATCAGCAGGAGCGCGACCAGCGGCGTCCAGATCTTCACGCGCCGGATGAGCGTGCGCACCGGGGTCGGCGGCGGGGGCGGCGTGTTCGTCAGCTCCGCGAGCAGGTCCAGCGGCGGGCGGGGCGGGAGGGGCTGCTGCTTGGTCCGCTCGGCCTCGGTGAGCGAGGCGGGAGCGGCGGCCGACGCCGGCGCCGGCGCCGCGACCTTCGGCTTGTCTTGGTTGCCCTGCTTGTCCTGCTTGTCCTGCTGCTCCGGTGCGGGCTTCGGCGCGGGCTTCGACGCGGACGCTGCCGGTGCGCCCGGCTCCTTCATGTCGGGCCGCAGCGGTACGAACTTGCTGGTCCGCTCGGCCGCCGGCTCGGGGCCGGACTTGGGCGCGACCGCCTTCAGCGCGGTGGTCGGCTGGTCCACGGCCTTGCGGGGGATCGCCTTGAAGACGGCGGTGGGCTGGTCGACGGGCGCGGGCTCGGACTCGGACTCGGACTCGGACTCGGACTCGGACTCGTCGGCAGCCTCGCCCCCCTCAACCTTCTTACCGTTCTCGTCCTTCTCCGCGGCGGCGGGGGCGGGAACGGTCTTCTTCGCAGAAGCATCGCTGGCGACGGCGTCGGGAGCGGCGGTCTCCGCACCCTTGTCGTCTTCGTCGGTCTCGTCGTCGGTGCCGGGCTCGTCGGCCTCGCCGTCGGATTCCTCGTTCTCGGCCTCGTCCGGTGCGGCCTCCCCGCCGTCGGGCGTGGCGGAACCTTCCGCCCCATCGCCCTCACCCTCGGCGTCGGCGTCGGCGACGGCGTCGGCGTCGGCGTCACGCGACACCCAGGCCTCCACCGCGGCCTTCAGCCGGGCGTCACCGGAAGCCTCGGACTCCTTGGCCTTCTCGGCCTTCTCGGACTCCTTGGCCCCCTCGGCCTCCGCGGGCTCCTTCGAGGCGTCGTCCGAGGCGTCGTCCGCAGCATCATCCGGGCGCGGAACCGTCGCCGCGCGCGGGAGCGTCTTGAAGACCGCTGTCGGCTGGTCGACGACCGTCCCGTCGCCGCGCATCTGCACCCTCGGGTCGCGTGCGCCCGACGCCGTCTCCCCCGACGGCTTCCGCTGCTCCGACTTGTCGGGGGACTCGCCCGCCACCGTGCCTCCTTCAAAAACGCCGTGTCCGAACCATGTACCAGTGTCCTGTGTGAGCGCTTGGCCCCCGTGCAAGACGAGAACGACATACCTACCGGTTCCCGTACGAAGCACCCAGGCGCTCTCGACAGACCAATGTGAGAGGGGTCACCCTGTCATTCATCCACGCGGGGAGGCATGGATGGGCAGGAGCCGCAGAACACTTCCGGAGGAGCTTCTGCTGCTCGCTCTGGACCCGGCCACGGGTACCACAGCGCAGCCGCAGTCGCTCGACCTCGGTCTCGCCGGAGCTCAGCTAGTGGAGCTGGCTCTGGCGGGACGGATAGCCCCTGACGGGGATCGTATCGCCGTGGTGATGCCACGGCCGACCGGAGATCCGACCCTGGACTCCGCGCTCGAGTTGCTGCGCAGGCGCGGCAGCCCGGTGCGCGCCGTCCACTGGATCGGCGGGCCCCGACTGGGGCTCCGCCAGACGTATCTCTCGCATCTGGAGCGGTGCGGCATGGTGCATGCCGTCGAGGGCCAGATGTGCGGGGTGCTGCCGACGACGCGCTATCAGGCGACGGAGACGGCGATCAGCCGGGAGATCAGGGCCCGGCTGGACAGCGCGATCCGCACCGGTGTGCCGCCGGACCCGCGGACCGCGGCGCTTGCCGCGCTGGCCCATGCGGTCGGACTCGGCAAGCACCTGTACCCGGGCAACGAAGGACGCTCGTCCCGTTCCCGGCTGCGGGATCTGATCAGGCACGACCCCATGGGCGGACTCGTGGCGCACGCCGTGATGGACGTCCAGAACGGCGCGGGCGCGCAGCCCCGCCGTAACGGCACCCCCGCGGCGGGGGGCCCCACCCGGCAGGCGCCGGGCGGTGGTGTCCCGTTGCAGCCGCGGTCGCGCGCCACCGGGTCCATGGCCCGCGTCGTGAGCGCGTAGCCGCACGCACCCGCACCACGCAGCACGCACCACGCAGCACGCACCACGCAGCACGCAGCACGCAGCACGAACTCGAAGAGCCCGTTCGGGAGCCGCACAAAAGCGCGCGGGACAGTCCTCGGCGACCGTCCCGCGCGCTCGCGCTCGCCGTACGTCTGGCCATTTTCCAGCGAGACCGGCGCTTTGGTGGCAGTCTGCTGAGACGTAGATACGCAGAGCTACGCCAAGTCACAGCTAGGCAGCCGGAGGTGCAGTTTCCGTGGCGTCCAACGTCAACCCCACCGTCAGGCGACGCAGATTGGGCCAGGAGCTGCGGCGACTGCGTGAGCTCAAGGGCATGACGGCGGAGGAGGTGGCGGAACGGCTGCTGGTCTCGCAGTCGAAGATCAGCCGCCTCGAGAACGGCCGCCGTTCCATCAGCCAGCGCGACGTCCGCGACCTGTGCGGGGTGTACGAGGTCGAGGACCACCGCATCGTGGACTCGCTGATGCAAATGGCCAAGGACTCGCGCCAGCAGGGCTGGTGGCACGCCTTCGGCGACATCCCGTACAGCGTGTACATCGGCCTGGAGACCGACGCCGCTTCCCTGCGCGTGTACGAACCGCAGGTCGTACCGGGCCTGCTGCAGACGCGGCGGTACGCGGAGGCGCTGATCACCGGCGCGCTGCCGGAGAGCTCGCCGGCCGACATCGAGAAGCGCGTCAACGTCCGCGCCCGCCGCCAGGACCGCATCAAGGACGCCGACCAGCCGCTGCGCCTGTGGGCGGTGATCGACGAGGCGGCGCTGCGCCGCGTGGTCGGCGACAAGCAACTGATGATCGAGCAGCTGGAGCACCTCGTCGAGCAATCGCAGCAGCCCCACGTCACCGTGCAGGTGCTGCCGTTCGACATGGGCGCGCACCCGGGCATCAGCGGGCACTACGCGATCCTGGAGTTCCCGGACGCCTCGGACTCGTCCGTCGTCTACATCGAGGGCGTCACCAGTGACCTCTACCTGGAGAAGCCGAACGACGTGCAGCGGTACAGCGTGATGTACGAGCACCTGCGCGCCCAGGCCCTGAACGCCGACCAGACGCGGCAGTTCATCACCGACGTGATGAAGGACTACGCACGCTGATGTACAGGGCCCCCTACAAGAAGGCCGGCAAGGTACACCCCTGTCGGCCTTCAAGGGAAGCCTCCATGGAATATGCCATCCAGTCGAGTGAATGACGGGCCCGCGCTCCGGGGCCGACGAGTAGCGTCGATCACGCCAGCACGACCGACTCGCGACCCATCGCGGTCAGAAACCGGAGCGAAGAAGATGGCAATTATTCAGGGCGCCACGGACACCTGGACGAAGTCCTCGTACTCGGGTGGCAACGGCGCGTGCGTCGAGGTGAAGTCCCCGGTGGTCCAGGAGATCGCGGTCCGGGACTCGAAGGTCCCGTCCGGCCCGTCGATCACCTTCGTACCGGAGTCGTGGAACGCGTTCGTGAGGGAAGTGAGCACGGGCGCGCTCTGAGCAGGCCCCCTCGCCGTACCGCACCACCGCGTCACGGCACCGCCGCGTCGCCGCATCACCGCATGAGCCCTCTCGACTGGCCCGCCGTCCCGGCCGAGGGGGCTCGGTCATGTCCGCACCCGGCACTCCCCCTTCTCCCCCTCCCGCCCCTCCCGTCGAAGTGACCGCGGAGGACCCGCATCCCCCGCCGATGAAGCGCCCCCACATCGTGGGACCACCCTCGCGATCACAACAACGGCCCACCGGGTCAAGAGCGAGTAAAATCGTCCGCCTTGCTGACCGGCGTTCACACTCATGACCCGGAACCTCTTGACCCTCCAGGCGAACAAACGGTTCAATCCCCCAAGTCCCCGCTCCCGCACGGGGTTTCCCGCTGATCGGCGACCGACCGGCGAAGCGCCTCGACGTTCACGATGCGGACCCCTGGAGGGGACACATGAACAGTCTGGACTGGGCCGTACTCATCGGCTACTTCGGCGTGATGGTCGCGATCGGCCTGTGGTCCCACAAACGCGTGGACGACGTCGGCGACTTCTTCACCGCCGGCGGCAAGATGCCGTGGTGGCTGTCGGGCATCTCGCACCACATGTCCGGCTACAGCGCGGTGATGTTCACCGGGTACGCGGGCATCGCGTACACCTACGGCGTCACCTCGTACGTCACCTGGTCCTTCCCCATCGCGATCGGCATCGCCGTCGGCGCCCACCTCTTCGCGCCCCGCCTCAACCGCCTGCGCTCCCGGCTCGGGGTCGCGTCGCCCCTCGAGTACCTGAAGAACCGCTACAACCTGCCCACCCAGCAAGCCCTCGCCTGGTCGGGTGTGCTGCTGAAGATCGTGGACGTGGGCGCGAAGTGGGCGGCGATCGCGACGCTGCTCTCCGTCTTCACCGGGATCTCCCTCAACCAGGGCATCCTCATCACCGGTGTCATCACCGGCGTCTACTGCACGGTCGGCGGGCTGTGGGCCGACGCCCTCACCGAACTGGGCCAGTTCATCATCCAGTTCTTCGCCGGCATCGCCATGCTCGTCGCCGTCATGGCGGAGCTCGGCGGGTTCAGCACGCTGTGGACCGTGTGGGACCGGCCCGAGCTCCAGGGGCACACGGCCCCGACCGCCGGGCCGTACACGCTGACGTTCCTCCTCGCGTACCTCTTCATCAAGACCTTCGAGTACAGCGGCGGCATGTGGAACCAGGCCCAGCGCTACATGGCCACGCCCACCGCCCGCGAGGCCACCCGCTCGGGGCGGCTGTCGGCCGTGCTGTGGCTGGTCTGGCCGCTGGTCCTCTTCTTCCCGATGTGGGTCGCGCCGCTGCTGGTCACGCCCCAGAAGCCGGACGCGTCGGACGCGTACGCGCTGATGACCGCGCAGCTGCTGCCGCACGGGCTGCTCGGGCTGGTGATCGTCGGGTTCTTCTCGCACACGATGGCCATGTGCTCCTCGGACGCCAACGCCATCGCCGCCGTCTTCACCCGCGACATCGCGCCCGCCCTGTCGAAGACGGCGCGCGGCTGGACGCACCGGGCCGGGCTGCTCGCGGCGCGCTGGTCGACGATCGCGTTCCTCGCGCTGTCGATGGCGGTGGCCACGCAGGTCAACTCCCCCACGTTCCAGGACATCATCACGGTCGTCATCAAGTGGGTGGCCGGTCTGATGGGGCCGATCGCGATCCCGTTCATGCTGGGCCTGCTGCGCGCCTTCCGCCGGTCCGGGCCGACGGCGGCGCTGGTGTCGTGGGCGGCGGGCCTGTTCGCCTTCTGGCTGACGAACTACGGGCTCGACTCCATCGAGCTCCAGATCCAGATCGTCTCGCCGCTCGCGACCTCACTCGTGCTGTACGTCCTCATCGGCTTCCTCAAGCCGGAGGACACCCCGGAGCGGGACCGGGTGCTCGACCGGCTCCACTCCGACGACGGCAGCCCCGCCCCGACCGCGGCGCGTCAGCCCCTCGGGTAGCGGGCCAGCCAGCCCGGCGACGACACCCCCGGACCGTGCAGGGCCGGGCCCTGGGTCATCTCCATGGCGAAGTCGTCCGCCATCTCCAGGAGCGTCGGCCGCCCTTCCAGCTCGGCCAGCCAGGTCGGCGGCAGGGCGGTCTCGCCGTGCAGGGCGCCCAGCAGCGCGCCGGTCAGCGACCCGGTGGCCTCGGACGGGCCGTCGTGGTTCACGGCGAGCCGCAGCCCGTGCCGTACGTCCTCGCTGACCAGGGCGCAGTACACGGCGATGGCCAGCGCGTCCTCGGCGTGCTCGCCGTCGGTGTCGCCGAGCGACGCGATCCTCGCCGGGCCGGGGATGCCCTGCCGTACGGCGCCGAGGGCGTGCTTCAGCGCCTCGGTGACCGGCTCGTGGCCGGGGCGGGGCGCGAGCTGGACCATCGCCCGCTGCACGGACCCGTCGAGGGTCTCGCCGCGCGCGAGGCCGTGCACGATGACGGCGAACGCCCCGGCGGCCAGGTACGCGGCGGGGTGCCCGTGCGTCTGCGCCGCGCACTCGACGGCCAGCTGGCACACCAGCTGCGGCTCCCAGCCGACCAGCAGCCCGAACGGCGCCGAGCGCACGACGGCCCCCGCGTCCCGGGCGCCGGGGTTCTTCGGCCGGTCGAGCGTGCCGAGGACCTCGTCGGCGAGCCCGGTGAGCGTCGCCCGCGCCGGGTCACGGCGCGCGTACAGCCACTCCTCGCAGGCGAGCCAGCCGTTGTCCTTGCGCCGCTCGTCCGGGCCCCAGTCGCGCTGCGTGGCCGCCCACCGCAGATGGGCGCGGTGCACGTCGGACGGCGGGTGCCAGGCGCCGGTGTCGCGGCGCACCTGGGCCCGTATGAGCCCGTCGACGGTGAACAGCGTGAGCTGCGTGGCCGAGGTGACGGCACCGCGCCGCCCGTAGGCGGGTGCCAGATCGGCGAGCCCGTCCGCCCCGTGGGCCGCGCGGATCGCCTCCACGGACAGCGTGGAGACCCCGGCCCCGAGGGCGTCACCGATGGCCGCCCCCAGCAGGCACCCCCGCACCCGGGCCCGGAAGTCCTGCTGCTCGGCCCGGCCCCAGACAGCCGTGGCTGCTGCACACACCTCGCGCCCCTTCCGTCCCTGTCGCCTGCGTCGTCACCTGCGTCCGGCGCGCAGCACTGTAATCGAACGGATGCCGGACGGCCGAGGTGCGCGCGTCACGTGGCCGTTTCGTCCCCGGGGCCCCCGGACGGGACGCGGTCCCGCAGGATGCGCTCCCGCTGCTCCGCCGCCCACGTGTAGCCGGGTTCCAGGGCCAGCGCGTCGTCGAGGTCGCGCAGGGCGTCGGCGCGGCGGCCGATCGCCTCGTACGCCAGGGCGCGGCTGCCGAGCGCCCACGCGTACGCGGGATCGAGCCGCAGAGCGCGCGTGTACGCGGTGACCGCCTCCTCGTGGCGGCCCTGCGCGCGCAGGACCTCCCCGCGCTCGCCCAGCACCCACGGGTCGGCCGGCGAGACGCGCTCCGCCCGGTCGAGGTCGGCCAGGGCGCCGGTGACGTCCCCGAGGGCGCGCCGGACCTGGGCGCGCCGCACCAGACCCCACAGGTAGTCGGGGTCCAGGCCCAACGCGACGTCCAGCTCGGCCAGGGCTTCCACCGGCCGGTCCAGCTTCCGCAGGACCTGGGCACGGCTCGCGCGCGGCCACACCCACCGCGGGTCGCGTTCGACCACGCGGTCGAAGTCCGCGAGGGCCTCGGCGTAGCGGCCCATCCGCCGGTACGTCTCTCCGCGATGGGCGAGGGGCCTCGTGTTCGGCGTGGCCAGCTCGACGGCCCGGTCGTGGTCCCTGAGCGCCGCCTCGAAGTCGCCGCGCCCGCGGTGGACGAAGGCCCGCCCGGTGAGCGCCCTCGGGAACTCCGGGCAGAGTTCGAGCGCCCGGTCGAAGTCGGCCAGCGCCTCGTCGTACCGGCCCGCGGCGTACAGGGCGTGGCCCCGGGCCTCGACGGCGTGGGCACGGTCGTCGGAGTCCACCTGGGCGACCAGCAGGGTCAGGACGGCGACGACGGACGCGGCCGGATCGGCGAGCGCCTCCAGGCACGTGTTCCCCAGGCGCCGCAGGAGCGCGTCGTCCGCGTCCTCGCCCGCTTCCGTCAGCGCCCGTGCCCAGCGGCGGGCCTGGACCGGCCCCTCGTTGCACGCCTTCGTCCCGTCCCTCAGCGCCTCGGGCAGCGCGCCGGCCGGGCCCGCACACAGCCGGTGGTACAGCTCCTCCAGTCGCAGGGCCCGCCAGTCCTCGTGCTCCCAGAGCTCCTGAACGTCGAGTCCCTCGACCGCCACGGCCGCCCACTCCGCGAAGACGTCCGCCAGCCGCGCGTGCGCCTCCCGCCAGCGGCGCGGCGAGGTCGTCCGCTGGAGTCGCAGCATGGGGACGCGTACGACGTCGTGATAGCGGGCATGGCCGTCGCGTTCGGAGACGAACGGCAGGTTGCGCAGCCAGCCGTACATGGCCGGGTCTCCGTCCGTCGCCGCGACGAACACGTCCTCGTCGAGCCGGCGCGGTAGCGCACAGGCCAGCGCGGCCGCGCGGCGGTCCGGGTCGGGCTCCCACTTCAGGAACCGGTCCACGGCGCCGGCGCCCGCCGTGTCCGGCGCGCCCGGATTCTCCGCGAGTGTCGACACCAGGACCGGAAGCCCGCCCGACAGGCGAAGGACCTCCTGGACGACCGGCTCGTCCACGACTCCCCTCGCCGACAGCAGCCGTCGGGTCTCGGGCTCCGTGAAGGGCGCCAGCGGCAGGTCCTCCACGAGACCGGCCCAGTCCGCCCAGCACACCGGGTCGAGGCGTGGCCGCCCGGCCAGTGTGACGACGGTGTTCGCGGGCAGCGCCCCGTACCGCACCCCTGCGGCCAGGTCGCGCAGCCAGGTGTCGAGGAACGGCCCGGTGCTTTCGTACGTGTCGAAGAAGAGGGCCAGCCAAGGGACCTCCGCCGAGACCCGGTTCAGCTCGCTCACCAGGACCGGGGTGAGGACCTTGAGCGGTTCGAGGACGAGCTGGACGTCCTCCGGGTTGGGGAAGCGGGCGGTGAGCACCGCCTTGATCCGGTCGGCGCGCCGGGCGACGGCCACCGGGTCCACGGCCCCGGCGAAGGCGCCGACGACCGGCAGCATGCCCGCCCCGATCAGACCGGCCTGGGCGGCGGCCATGCTGCCCGGTGAGGGGGAGGCGGGCTCCGGCCGGTCGGCCACGGAGGCCAGCTCGGCCTCGTGGCTACGCTGCCGGTACGTCGCCAACTGCCGGTCCAGCGCCTTCAGGGCGTGCCCCTGCCGGGCGAAGGCCGCGCTGATCGCCGCCATCACGTCGGGCACGCTGTCGGCGTCCTCGTCGACGTACGCCGTAACGGCCCCCAGCTCCTCGGCGATGTCGAGCAGTTCCCGTACGAGGGTGGTCTTGCCGACGCCCGCGTCGCCCCGGACGTGGAAGAGGAACCGGTGCCGTTCCTCGTCCGGCGCGGTGGCGAAGTTCTCGCGGAACAACGCCTTTTCGCGCTCCCTGCCGACGAATCCCGCCCGCCTGCGCCGCTCGATCAGCTCGCGCATCGACGGCCGCGCGCCCCCCGCTCCCGACCTCATGCCGTCAGTCTGTCAGCACCGGCAGCAGCTCCGGCAGGTGTCCGTCCGACGCGGCCGCCGCGCGCCGCCGCTCCTCGGGGACCTCGCCGTACAGGGTCGTACGGGGGCGGGCCGGGCGGCCGGCCGCCTCGGCGATGGCGGTGAGGTCCTTGACGGAGCGGTACGAGCCGTAGGAGGAGCCGGCCATGCGGGAAATGGTCTCCTCCATGAGGGTGCCGCCGAGGTCGTTGGCGCCGGAGCGGAGCATCTCGGCGGCGCCGTCCGTGCCGAGCTTCACCCAGCTGGTCTGGATGTTCGGGATGTGGGGGTGGAGCAGGAGGCGCGCCATGGCGGTGACGGCACGGTTGTCGCGGGCCGTCGGGCCGGGGCGGGCGATGCCGGCGAGGTACACGGGCGCGTTGGTGTGGATGAACGGGAGCGTCACGAACTCCGTGAAGCCGCCGGTCTCCCGCTGGATGCGGGCGAGGGTGCGCAGGTGCCCCAGCCAGTGGCGGGGCTGGTCGACGTGGCCGTACATCATCGTCGACGACGACCGGATGCCCAGCTCGTGCGCGGTGGTGATGACCTCGATCCAGGTGGCGGTCGGCAGCTTGCCCTTCGTCAGCACCCAGCGGACCTCGTCGTCGAGGATCTCGGCGGCGGTGCCGGGGATCGAGTCGAGACCGGCCTCCTTGGCGGCGGTCAGCCACTCCCGGATCGAAAGGCCGGTGCGGGTCGCGCCGTTGACGACCTCCATCGGCGAGAAGGCGTGCACGTGCATGCCGGGGACGCGGGCCTTCACGGCGCGGGCGATGTCGAAGTACGCCGTACCGGGCAGGTCCGGGTGGATGCCGCCCTGCATGCAGACCTCGACCGCGCCGACGTCCCACGCCTGCTGGGCGCGGTCGGCGACCTGGTCCAGGGAGAGGGTGTACGCGTCGGCGTCGGTGCGGCGCTGGGCGAAGGCGCAGAAGCGGCATCCGGTGTAGCAGACGTTGGTGAAGTTGATGTTGCGGGTGACGATGTAGGTGACGTCGTCGCCGACGGCCGCCTTGCGGACGTCGTCCGCGATCCGGCAGAGCGCGTCGAGCGCCGGCCCGTCCGCGTGCAGCAGCGCGAGCGCCTGGTCGTCGGTGAGGCGCGTCGGGTCGTCGGCGGCCACCGCGAGGGCCTCGCGCACGTCGATGTCGATGCGCTGCGGCACCATGCCGGGCGCGGCGGCCTCGCGCAGCGCCTCCCAGTCGCCGTACACCTCGTCGAAGTCGTCCCGGCGGTCGCCGGTGCGCCCCTCGGTGTCGATGGTGCGGTGCAGGTCGGTGCGGCCGGAGCCCGCGCCCGACGCGGTGAAGCCCTCGTCGGGTTCCTGCCACGGCAGCCCGCGCACCGGTGCGTCCGGGTTCGCGAGGCCCGTCTCGGGGTCGGCCAGCGCCCGCACGTGCGGCAGCACACGGGGGTCGAGCCACGGCTCGCCACGCCGTACGAACTCGGGGTAGACGCAGAGGCGTTCGCGCAGCTCGAAGCCGGCGGCCGCGGAGTGCTCGGCGAGCGCGTCGATCTGCGGCCACGGCCGCTCGGGGTTGACGTGGTCGATGGTGACCGGGGAGACGCCGCCCCAGTCGTCGATCCCGGCGCCGATGAGGCGCGCGTACTCGCCGTCGACCAGGTTCGGCGGGGCCTGGAGGCAGGCGGAGGGGCCCATGATGTGCCGGGCGACGGCGACGGTGGCGACCAGGTCGTCGAGCTCGGCGTCCGGCATGCCGCGCATCGCCGTGTCCGGCTTGGCGCGGAAGTTCTGGATGATCAGCTCCTGGATGCCGTGGTACGCGCGGGCGACGCGGCGCAGCGCGAACAGCGACTCCGCCCGCTCCTCGTACGTCTCGCCGATCCCGATGAGCAGCCCGCTGGTGAACGGCACCGACGACCGCCCCGCGTCCTCCAGCACCCGCAGCCGCACCGCCGGCTCCTTGTCGGGCGAGCCGTGGTGCGGGCCGCCCGGCTCCGACCAGAGCCGGGTCGCCGTCGTCTCCAGCATCATGCCCATGGAGGGCGCCACCGGCTTGAGCCGCTGGAAGTCGGTCCACGACAGGACACCGGGGTTGAGGTGCGGCAGCAGCCCGGTCTCCTCCAGGATGCGGATCGCCATGGCCCGTACGTAGGCGAGGGTGTCGTCGTAGCCGTGCGCGTCCAGCCACTCGCGCGCCTCGGGCCAGCGGTCCTCGGGCTTGTCGCCGAGCGTGATCAGGGCTTCCTTGCAGCCGAGTTCGGCGCCGCGCCGGGCGATGTCCAGCACCTCGTCCGGCGACATGAACATCCCGTGTCCCGCACGCCGCAGCTTGCCCGGCACGGTCGCGAAGGTGCAGTAGTGGCACTTGTCGCGGCACAGCCGGGTGAGCGGGATGAACACGCTCTTCGAGTACGTGATGACCCCGGGCCGCCCGGCCGCCGCGAGCCCCGCGTCCCGCACCCGCGCGGCGGACGCGGCCAGCTCCTCCAGGTCCGCGCCGCGCGCCTGGAGGAGCACGGCGGCCTCCCCGGCGTCCAGCGCGACCCCGTCCCTGGCTCGTCGCAACGCCCGTCGCATGGCGTTTTCCGTGGGGCGGCTGGTGGGGTGGTCGGCGGGGCGTCCGGGCTGGTCATCAGTCATGGGCCCGAGCATACGAGCCGCCCCCGCGGCGCAGTCGTGGCTCCTGCGGGCAGCACGGCCACGGGCACGGGGACGGCGACCGCTACAGGTACTGGGCGTACGCGTCGAGCGCCCGCAGCACCTCCGCCTCGGGGGCGGAGGGGAGTTGGAGCACCACCTCGGTGATGCCGAGGTCCGCGAAGTGCGCGAGCTTGCCCGGCGTGGGGCTGATGCCGCACGGGACCACGCGCAGGGTCTCGGGGTCGCGGCCCGCCTTCTCCCAGACGCCGCGCAGCGCGGGGAGCGTCTCGGTGAGGCCGCGGCCGCCGATCGGGATCCAGCCGTCGGCGTAGTCGGCCATGTGCGCGAAGAGCTTGGGGCCCGCGGCGCCGCCGAGGAGGATGCGCGGGGCGCCGCCCGCCGGCTTCGGATACGCGGAGGAGGCGCGTACCGCGGCGAACTCGCCCTCGTAGGCGGTTGGTTCCTCGGCCCACAGGGCGCGCATCAGGCCGATGAAGTCGCGGACGCGCTCGCGCCGGGTGCGCCAGACGACGCCGTGGTCCTCGGCCTCCTCGCGGTTCCAGCCGTGGCCGACGCCCAGGGTGAAGCGGCCCCCGGAGAGGTGGTCGAGGGTGGCGACCTGCTTGGCCAGGTCGATGGGGTCGTGCTGGGCGACCAGGGTGATGCCGGTGCCGAGGGTGAGCCGTTCGGTGACGGCGGCGGCCTGGCCGAGCGCCACGAAGGCGTCGAGGGTCCGTCCGTACTCGGGCGGCAGGACGCCGCCGAAGGGGTACGGGGTGGTCCGTTCGACGGGGATGTGGCTGTGCTCCGGCAGATACAGGCCGGCGAATCCGCGCTGCTCCAGCTCGCGCGCGAGGCGGACGGGGGTGATCGACTGATCGGTCAGGAAGATCGTGGTCGCGATGCGCATACGGCCAACGTATGGCGTGCGGCGGCGATTTCCGAGACCGTCGGCGTACGTTGCCGACGCGTTCACCGCGTCCGGGGAGGGTGGTCGCATGCTGGACAGGCGCGGGTTCGTGGCGGGTGCCGTGGGTCTGCTCACCGTGCCGGGGGTGAGCTTCGCGGGCGGGCGCACCGAGGTCGTCGTCCGCGGCACGCTGCCGCCCGGCTCGCCCGACTACGTGTACCTGCCGGTCGAGGTGCCACGCGGGGTGCGGGAGCTGAGGGTCTCGTACGCGTACGACCGGCCCGTCGTGCCCGCCGGGACGCAGGGCAACGCGCTGGACATCGGCGTGTTCGACGAGCGGGGCACCGAGCTGGGCGGGCGCGGCTTCCGGGGCTGGTCGGGCGGCGCCCGGTCGGAGTTCTTCCTCCGGGCGGACGCGGCGACGCCCGGGTACCTGGCGGGGCCCGTCCGCGCGGGCACCTGGCACATCGCGCTCGGGCCGTACACGGTGGCGCCGCAGGGCCTGAACTACACGGTGACGGTGAGGGTCGCGTACGGCGCCGAGGGGCCGGCGCCACGGCCGGTGTACCCGCCGGAGCGGGCGCGGGGGCGCGGGCGGGCCTGGTACCGCGGCGACTGCCACCTGCACTCGGTGTACTCGGACGGCCGGCGCACCCCGGCCGAGATCGCCGCCGCGGCGCGCGCCGCCGGGCTGGACTTCGTCAACACCTCCGAGCACAACACGCACGCGGCGCACGCGGCCTGGGAGGGCCTGTGGGGCGACGACCTGCTGATCCTCACCGGCGAGGAGGTGACGACGCGGACCGGCCACGTCCTGGCCGTGGGCACCGACCCGGGCACCTTCGTCGACTGGCGCTACCGCGCACGCGACAACCGCTTCGGCCGCTTTGCCCGCGCCATCCGGCGCGCCGGCGGGCTCGTCGTACCGGCGCATCCGCACGCGACCTGCGTCGGCTGCGCCTGGAAGTACGGCTTCGCGGAGGCGGACGCGGTGGAGGTGTGGAACGGTCCGTACACGCCGGAGGACGAGGCCGCGCTCGCCGACTGGGACGCCATGCTGACCGGCGGCGCCGGCTGGCTGCCGGCGATGGGCGGCAGCGACGCGCACCGCGAGCCTCAGCGGGTGGGCGAGCCGCAGACCGTCGTCCTCGCCGAGGAGCTGTCGCGCGAGGCGGTCCTGGCGGGGCTGCGGGCGGGGCGGTCGTACGTCGCGGAGTCGGCGGCGGTCTCGCTCGCCTTCTCGGCCTCGGGCGGCCGCGGCGAGCACGCCGGCATCGGGGAGCGGCTGCGGGTGGCGTCACCGGACACGCCGGTGACCGTGCGCCTGGAGGTGGCGGGCGCGCCGGGCTGCGCCGTCCGCTTCGTCACGGACCAGGGCCTGCTGCACACGGCTCCGCTGCCCGCGTCGGGGGCGGGCGCGGTGGAGTGGACCACGACGGCCGCGTACGCCGCCTACGTACGGGCGGAGGTGCGCCACCCGGGGACGGGGGCGGGAACGGGGACGGGGACGCCGGGCGGGCTGCCGGGGCCGCTGGCGGCGTTCACGAACCCGGTGTTCCTCGGGGAGGCACGCTCATGACGGGTCAGTCGTTCACGGCCGTGAGCAGCACCGCCGTGTCCGTCACGGCCCGCAGCCCGTGGCGCTCGTGCGGCAGCAGGTAGAGGGACCCCATGGTGAGCTCCGTGTCCCCGGACGCGGCGGTCACCGCCACCACGCCCCGCAGCACCTGGAGCGAGGAGGCGGGCGGCGGGTTGTGCTCGTCGAGCGTGGTGCCCGCGGTGAGCGCGATGACGGTCTGGCGCAGGGGCGGGTCGCGCAGGATCAGGTTGGAGCTGCGGCCGTGCTCGTCGGCGTGGGCCGCCTTCAGGTGTTCCTCGGCGATGTCGTTGAGGTCGTACATATGGTCCACCTTGCCCCGCTGCCGGTTCGTACGCATATGAAGCGCATACGGAAGGGCGGCCACCGTGCCGTCCCACGGTGGCCGCCCTTCCGGCTCAGGTGTTCGTGTTGGTGAGGGGGGTCGTCAGTCGGCGACGACCAGCGACGGGGTCTCCTTCGTGAGGACCTCGCCCCGGAAGAACGCCGGGCTGCGGCGCTGCATGATCAGCATGAGGACCGCGCCGAGGAGCAGCAGGCCGACGCCGATGACGAAGACGGAGCCGACGCCCGCGATGGAGCTGCCGCTGCCGTACGCCGGGTCGAGCGTGTCGTACAGCGTCTTGCCGAAGACGCCGGCGAGCATCAGGCCGCCGAGGAGCGGCAGGACGCCCTTGTAGAGGGTGTCCTTGACGGACTTGCCGAGGTCCTTGCGGAAGTACCACGCGCAGGCGAAGGCGGTCAGCGAGTAGTAGAAGCAGATCATGAGGCCGAGGGCGTAGATGGTGTCCGTGAGGACGTTCTCGCTGACCAGCGTCATGACCGTGTAGAAGACGCCGGTGCCGACACCCGCGATGACGGTGGCCTTGCCGGGGACCTTGTGCTTCGGGTGGACCTTGGCGAGGGAGGCGGGCATGGCCTCGTAGGTGGCCATCGACAGGACCGTGCGGGCGACCGGGATGAAGGTGGTCTGGAGGCTCGCGGCGGCGGAGGCCAGGACGGCGACGAACAGCGCGCCGGCGAGGAACCAGGAACCCATGACCGGCTCGGCGAGCGCGGCGAAGACGTTGTCGGAGGTCTCCTCGTTGGCGAGGCCGAGGCCCTCGGTGCCGGAGCCGACGGCCATCTGGGCGGCGACGCCGACGATCAGGTACGAGCCGATGAGGACGATCATGGAGATCATCGCGGCGCGACCGGGGGTCTTGGCGCTGCCGACGGTCTCCTCGTTCGCGGTGAGGCAGGTGTCCCAGCCCCAGTACATGAAGATCGACAGGGAGAGGCCGGCGGTGAAGGCGGCGAAGGAGTCGATCCCGAACGGGTTCAGCCAGGAGAGGGAGAAGTCCACGCCGCTGGGGAACGCCCCGCTGCCGGCCTTCTGGAACGCCAGGACGGCGAAGACGACCAGGACCACCATCTGCAGGCCCACGAGGGCGTACTGGATGGCCTTCGTCGCGGTCATGCCGCGGTAGCTGACCCAGGTCGCGAGCGCGACCAGGATGAGGACGGTGGCGATGTGCGCGAACTTGTTGCCGTCCAGCGCCGCGATCTGTTCGCTACCGGTGAGGTGGCCCGCCAGGAGCCAGAAGTACGTGGTGGCGACGCCGGCCAGGTTGGAGAGGACGATGATCGTCGCGATCAGCAGGCCCCAGCCGCACATCCAGCCGATCTTGGGGCCGAAGGCCTTCACGGTCCAGGTGAAGGAGGTACCGCAGTCGGGCATCGCCTTGTTGAGCTCGCGGTACGCGAAGGCGACCAGGAGCATGGGGAGGAACCCGGCCAGGAAGATGGCCGGCATCTGGACGCCGACCTCGCCGGCCGTGGTGCCGAGGGTCGAGGTCAGACAGTAGACGGGGGCCACGGTCGAGATGCCGATGACGGCGCTGCCCACCAGGCCGACGGAGTTTCCGCTGAGGCCCTTCGTCTTGATGTCGTGGTCGCCGGTCCCGGCGACGCCCCTTACCGTGTCTCCAGCCATGGGCTGTGCTTCCACCTGAGTCATAGGAGGGACGTTAGGCGCTGCGGTTTCCACATCCGGAAGATCGGAATCCGTGATCTTCGCCTTGCATTGCGAGGCAGGGGGCGCCCGATCGTCAAGGATTCAAAGACCCCTCAGGCTGAGGTCGACGGATTGACAGGCGACCCGAAGGCCGTTCGATATACGGGAACCGCAGCTGTGTCCGTTTTACCCTTTTCCAAAATTTCCCAAGACTTTTTTCGGCCGTTGAGGAACCTTCTTTCGGCCAGGTGCGTCCGCCGCCACGGACGGCCGGTGGGTGTTGCCGAACCGGCAAAGATCGTTGCCGTACGAGGGAAAACGCGGTGAGGTGGGCCCATGGCATCCCAGCCCCCCGAGCGTCGGCCTTCCGCCGACGGCGCCTCCGCCGACCGGCCCCGCGCCGACCGGTCCTCCGCCGACCGGCCCCGGGCAGACCGGGCCCGCGCGGACCGGCCCTCCGCAGACCGGGCCTCCGCAGACCGGCCCCGCGCGGACCGGGCCCGCGCGGACCGGCCCTCCGCAGACCGGCCGTCCGCAGACCGGCCGTCCGGCATCGCCGACGTCCTCGCCGACGTCGGGCCGCGCCTCAGGCGCCTGCGCACCCGGCGCGGCGTCACCCTCACCGCGCTCGCCGAGGCCACCGGCATCTCCAAGAGCACCCTGTCCCGTCTGGAGAGCGGACAGCGCCGCCCCAGCCTGGAGCTGCTGCTGCCCATCGCCCAGGCCCACCAGGTCCCGCTCGACGAACTCGTCGGCGCCCCCGAGGTGGGCGACCCGCGCGTCCGCCTCGCGCCGCGCCACGCGCACGACGGCAAGGTGGTGGTCCCGCTGACCCGGCAGCCGGGGCCGCTCCAGGCGCTGAAGGTCGTGATCCCGCCCGACAAGAGCGAGCCCGAACCGCGCGTGCACGAGGGATACGAGTGGCTGTACGTCCTCTCCGGGCGGCTCCGGCTGGTGCTGGCCGAGCACGACCTGATCCTGGGCGCGGGTGAGGCGGCGGAGTTCGACACGCGGATGCCGCACTGGTTCGGCTCCGCCGGCGACGGGCCCGTGGAGATCCTCAGCCTGCTCGGGCGCCAGGGGGAGCGGATGCACTTCCGCGCCAAGCCGCGCGGCGCGCGGGCGCGGGACGCGTCCGACTGACTCCATTCGGCTCCGGCCGGGGCGGCTGGTTCCGGCCGACTCGGGCCGGCTGCGACCGACTCCGGCTGGAGGACTTGTCACGACCTTGTGCAGAGCGTCACCCCCTGCTGACGCATTCGCCATCGACAAGGCAGACTGTCGAGGGCGAATCCAGCGGTACGGGGCAGGGGGAGCTATGGACCGTGAAGACGGGCCGCGAGTGCCGGAGCAGCGACGCGCTCCGCGTCCGGGTCCCGCCGGCACACGCGGCGACCTGCGCTTCGCCGTGCTCGGCCCCGTCCGCGCCTGGTACGACGGAGAACCCCTGCCCTCCGGGTCGCCGCAGCAGCGGGCCCTGCTCGCCGCGCTGCTGCTGCGCGACGGGCGCACCGCCACGGCCGCCGAGCTGATCGACGCCATCTGGGGCGACGAACCGCCCTTGCAGGCCCTCGCGGCGGTGCGGACGTACGCCTCGCGCCTGCGCAAGGTGCTGCCGGACGGCGTGCTGGCCAGCGAGTCCGGCGGGTACGCCATCCGCGGCCGCTCCGACGCCCTCGACCTCAACGTCGCACAGGAGCTCGCCGCCGAGGCGGAGAAGGCCCGGGCGGCCGGCGAGGGGGGCCAGGCACGGGTCCTCATCAACAAGTCGCTGGGCCTGTGGGACGGCGAGCCCCTCGCCTCCGTACCCGGCCCGTACGCCGAGACGCAGCGCGCCCGCCTGGAGGAGTGGCGGCTGACGCTCCTGGAGACCCGGCTGGACCTGGACCTGGAGTGCGGGCACCACGCGGAGGCGGTCTCCGAGCTGACCGCCCTGACCGCCGCGCACCCGCTGCGCGAGCGGCTGCGGGAGCTGCTGATGCTGGCGCTGTACCGCAGCGGGCGGCAGGCGGAGGCGCTCGCCGTGTACGCCGACACGCGCCGGCTCCTCGCCGACGAGCTGGGCGTGGACCCGCGCCCCGAGCTGTCGCGGCTCCAGCAGCGCATCCTGTGCGCGGACGAGGAGCTCGCCTGCCCCGTCGAGCAGCCGCCCACCGCGCCCACCCCGTCCCGCCCGGCGCAGCTGCCCGCCACGGTGCCGGACTTCACCGGCCGGGCCGCGTTCGTACGGGAGCTGGGCGACCGGCTGGCGACCGCCGAGGGCTCGGTCATGGCCGTGTCGGCGCTCGCGGGCATCGGCGGCGTCGGCAAGACGACCCTCGCCGTGCACGTCGCGCACGAGGCGCGGCCGCACTTCCCGGACGGCCAGCTGTACGTCGACCTGCAGGGCGCGGGCGCGCGGGCGGCCGAGCCCGAGACCGTGCTCGGTGCCTTCCTGCGCGCCCTCGGCACGCCGGACTCCGCCATCCCGGACACGCCGGAGGAGCGCGCCGCCCTCTACCGCTCCACGCTCGCCGGGCGGCGGGTGCTGGTCCTCCTCGACAACGCGCGCGACGCCGCCCAGGTGCGGCCGCTGCTGCCCGGTACCGCCGGCTGCGCGGCCCTCGTCACCAGCCGCGTCCGCATGGTCGACCTCGCGGGCGCGCACCTCGTGGACCTCGACGTGATGTCTCCGGAGGAGGCGCTCCAGCTCTTCACGAAGATCGTCGGGGTGGAGCGGGTGCACGCGGAGCGCGAGGCGGCGCTCGACGTCGTGGCCGCGTGCGGTTTCCTGCCCCTCGCCATCCGCATCGCCGCCTCCCGCCTGGCGGCACGCCGCACGTGGACGGTCTCGGTCCTCGCGGCCAAGCTCGCCGACGAGCGCCGCCGGCTGGACGAGCTCCAGGCGGGCGACCTCGCCGTGAAGGCCACCTTCGAGCTGGGCTACGGCCAGCTGGAGCCCGCCCAGGCCCGCGCCTTCCGCCTCCTGGGCCTCGCCGACGGCCCCGACATCTCCCTCGCGGCCGCGGCGGCGGTCCTGGACCTCCCCCTCCACGACGCCGAGGACATCCTCGAGTGCCTGGTCGACACCTCCCTCCTGGAGTCCGCCGCCCCGGGCCGCTACCGCTTCCACGACCTCGTACGCCTCTACGCGCGTGCGTGCGCGGAACGCGACGAGCAGCCGCCGTCGGAGCGGGAGAGCGCGATGTCGCGGCTGCTGGACTTCTACCTGGCGACGGCGGCGCGGGTGTACGCCGTGCAGCGGCCGGGCGACCGCATGGTGGACCACCTGAAGCCCGCCGCCTACCCGGGCCTGGAGTTCGCCGACCGCCACCAGGCGCTGGACTGGCTGTACACCGAGGCCAACTGCCTGCTGGCCTGCGCTCGCCAGTCGACGGCCGGGCCCCGGCTCTCCACCGCGGTGGACCTCCTGTGGGCCGCCCAGGACCTCGCGGAGTCCGGCGCCAACTCCAAGGTGTACGAAACTGCCGCCCGCGCCGCGCTGGAGGCCGCCGTCGCCGTCGGGGACCCGCGGGTCGAGGCGCGGGCCCGGACCTCGATGACCAACGTCCACCTGGTGGCGGGGCGGTACGAGGAGGCGGACCGGGAGGCGGAGAAGGCCTCGCTCCTCGGGCTCGCGGCGCAGGACCCGGCGCCGGTGTACTGGGCCGACAACGACCGGGGCATCATCGCCGCCATACAGGGGCGCCACGAGGACGCCGAGGGCCACCTGGTCAAGGCGATGGAGAGGTGCCGCCTCGACGGCAATCAGCCCGGCGAGGCCAGCGCCCTGTGCAACCTCTCCCGCATCCGGCTCTCCAACGGGCGGGTCGAGCAGGCGATCTCCCTCGCCCGGCAGGGCGCGGAGCTCTACGAACAGATAGGGCACACCCTGCGCCTGGCCAACGCCCGGTACGCCCTGGGCATGGCGCTGACCCGGGCGCGCCGCCATGCGGAGGCCCTGGCGGAGCTGGACAAGGCGCTGCACGGCTTCGAGACGAACCGGCAGCGGTTGTGGGCGGGGACGACCCACTTCCGCATCGCGGAGGCCCACCTGTCGGCCCGGCGCGCGGCCCAGGCCGCCCAGCACGCGGAGCAGGCGCTCGCCATCGGCTGCATGGGCGGCGACCGCACCCGTGGCAACGTCCTGACCACGCTCGGGAAGGCGCTGGACAGCCTCGGCCAGATGGACCGTGCGCGCGCCTGCTGGCGGGAAGCGCTCGCCCTGCACGAGCAGTCGGGCGCTCCGGAGGCCGAGGAGGTCCGGGACCTCCTCGGCGACCTCACCATCGCCTGAGGCTCCGATCAGGGCGTTCATCAACCGTTTATCGCCCTCCGGCATGCTCGTCACCAGTCGATCCGTCGCGACGGGGGAGCGGACGGATCGCCGGGACCTCCAGCTCGGGGGGGGCGAGCGGTCCCCTAACCTTCTGTCCGGCGGCCCTCGGGGGAGTCGCCGGGCAGAAGACAGCTCACACCAGCACAGCGATCCCACGGGGGAAACACCATGAGCGGTTCCGAGAAGAAGAACCTCGACGACATCACCACCATGGGCGACCACCACATGCCGGCCCCGCCGGCCAAGGAGCCCACCGTCACCACCCTGGGCGACCACCACATGCCGGCGCCCCCGGCGACCACCACCCCCACCACCACCGACGAAACCATCGTCACCATGGGCGACCACCACATGCCGGCGCCGCCGGCCAAGTAGACCTTCACCCACGGGGTGCGGCCGCGGCGGTGCGGAGGGGGAGCCGCCGCGGTCGCCGGACGTGGCACGGCACATGAGGGGCCGGACCTTCGGGTCCGGCCCTTCGGCGTTCCCCGTCGTGTGGCGGCGGCCACGGGGCGGGCGTAGCGTCGGGGGCGAGAGCCTGACCGCAAGGAGGCCGACGATGATCCGCAACGTCATCGGCAGCGTCCTCGCTCTCGTCGGAGCGACGGCCGCCGTCTGGAGCCCCTTCCGTGCCTGGTACGACGGCCGTCTCGGACGCCACTTCCGCGTCGCCGACCTCTTCAGCGGCATCAGCGACAGCCGCTCGGAGCTGTGGGTGTCGATCCTGCTGCCGCTCGCCTTCGGCGCGCTGGTGGCGCTCGTCGGGGTCGTGCTGCGGTCGCGGGTGCTGGTCGGGCTGGCCGCGTGCGTCGTCCTGGGCTTCACCATCCTGTGGATGGTGCGGCAGGCGCAGGTCGCGGACGGGCTCGCGTTCGACGACCCCGGCAGCGCCGGGCTGGGCTGGGGCGTGGTCGTCGCCCTGGTCGGCGGGGCGCTGTTGCTGCTCGGCGCCGCGGTGATGGCCGGCCGTCCGCGCCGGCGCCGCACGGCGTACGCCGAGGGCCCGCCCCCGCACGACGACGGGTACGACGCCAGGTACGACCACAGGTACGACGACAGACACGGCGACGGGTACGGCGAGCCCGGCCCCGAAGGGCCGGGACCTCCGCACCGGGTCTAGGTCGTGTTGGCCTAGGGGGCGCTCCGCCCGGTCGCCGTGCCCTTCACCGCGTCCAGCGCGTACACGCACCGGTCCTTGCTGCACGCGTAGACGACGCCGCCGCGCGCCACCAGCGAGCCGGTGATCTCGCCGCCCGTGGTGAGCTTCCAGCGCAGCTGGCCGCCGCTCGCGTCCAGGGTGTACAGGACGTGGTCCGCCGAACCGAAGTGGAGGCGGCCGTCGGCGACGACCGGGCTGCCGATGATGCTGCCGCCCGCGGCGAAGCGCCACTTCGGGGTGCCGGTGACCGCGTCCAGCGTGTAGACCGCGCTGCCGCTGCCGACGTGGATGTTCCCGTTCACGACGAGGACGGGCTCCGTCGCCGGGCGGGACTCCGTGGCGATGCGCCAGCGGTCCTTGCCGGTCGTGGCGTCGAGCGCGTACACCGTGCCGAGGTAGTCGGCGAGGTACACGCCACCGCCGGTGACCGCCGGGCCCGGGGCGAAGGCGGGCGGCGAGAGGAAGACCGCCGGGGCCTCGAAGTGCCAGCGGACGTGGCCGGACATGTGGTCGACGGAGAGCACGCGGGTCCCGGCGGCTACGTAGACGTATCCGTCCTCCGCCGGGGTGACGCGCACCGGTACGCCGCCGCAGGAGGCGGCGTCGCCGATCGGGTACGACCAGCGCTCGGTGCCCGTGCGGGCGTCGAGCGCGCGCAGGCGGGCGTCCTGCCAGACGTAGACGGTGTCGCCGTGGAGGACCGGGCCGCCCTCGGGCGTCTCGAAGTCGGTCTGTGCTCCGGTGATCTCCCACAGCTTCGCGCCGTTGGAGGCCTCCCAGCCCTGGACGCCGCCGCCGCGCGTGGCGGTGACGACCGTGCCGCGATCGACCCGGAGGGCGTACACCCAGGCGTCGGTCATCAGCCGCCACCGCTCGCTGCCGTCGAGGGCGTCGAGCGCGTACAGGGACGGCCCGTCGGAGGCGTGGATGCGGCCTCCGGCCACGGCCATGGACCAGGCCACGTCCCGCGTCTTGAACTGGCGGCGGCCACTCGCCACGTCCAGGGCGTGCACCTCGAAGGAGGTGACGTAGAGCAGGTCGCCGTCGACGACGGGCGTGCCCCACACGTCGTTCGACATGCGGAAACGCCAGGGGCGCCAGTGGCCCGGCCCGGCGTTCTCGGGCGCGGGCGGTGCTGCCTGCGCGGGCGGGGCCGACGGGAGCGGCGGGCCGCTGGGCGGGGCGGGGTCGGCGCCGTTCGTCAGCCCGCCGGGCGGGCGGACCCAGCCGGTGGTCGCGGGCCCGGCGGAGCCCGCCGCGGCGAGCGCGGTGCGCGTGTCGGAGACCCGGGGCCCGGGGCCGATGGGGACCCGGGCGCCAGGGAGCTGCACCGGTGCGGCGGGGGCGGGGGCGGCGGCCGCCCCGGCCGGCCGCGCGGGCGGCGCCATCTGGCCCGTACGGGGATCGACGGCGCCACGGCCCCCACCGCTGCGGCCGTCGGCGCCGTCGGCGCGCCAGGCCGCGTCCCAGTCCCGGCCGGGCGCGGGGGCCTGGGCGGGCGGCGCCTGCGGTGCGGGCGGGGCGGGGGGCGCGGGGGCCGGGGGCGGCGGGGTGCTCGGGCGGCCGCCCCGGCGGGCCTCGATCATCGCGGTCGCCCGGGCCGGCAGCCACGCCGACGCCGTACCGCTGTCGTCGCTGCCGCCGAAGAGGTGCGGCGCCAGCTGGGCCTGGAGGTCGGCGGGCGTGGGCCGCAGCGCGGCCTCCATCTGCATGCAGGACTCGATCAGCGGCCGCAGCTCGTCCGGCAGCCCCTCCAGGTCCGGGCCCTCGCGCAGCAGCATGAAGACCGTCTCCACCGGGTTCGCCCCGTGGTACGGCGCGTGCCCGGTCGCCGCGAAGACCAGGGTGGAGCCGAGCGAGAAGACGTCGCTCGCGCCCGTCACGCTGCGCGAGTCCTTCGCCTGCTCGGGTGACATGTACGCGGGCGTGCCCACGGCGACGTTGGTCATCGTCAGCCGGGTGTTGGAGACGCCGGACGCGATGCCGAAGTCGATGACGCGCGGCCCGTCCTCCACGACGAGCACGTTGGACGGCTTGAGGTCGCGGTGGACGAGACCGGCGCCGTGGATGGACTGGAGGGCCTCGGCGATACCCGCCGCCAGCCAGCGCACGGCCGGAGCGGGCAGGGGCCCGCACTCGTTCACTATCTCCTCGAGGGAGGGTGCGGGGACGTACGCCGTGGCCAGCCACGGCACCGCCGCCCTCGGGTCGGCGTCCACCACGGCCGCCGTGTAGAAGCCGGACACCGCCCGCGCGGCCTCCACCTCCCGCGTGAAGCGGACGCGGAACAGCTGGTCCTCGGCGAGCTCGGTCCGTACGGTCTTGATCGCCACGCGCCGACCCGACGCCGAGCGCGCCAGATAGACCAGGCCCATGCCGCCGGCACCGAGCCGGCCCAGCACCTCGAAGGGACCGATCCGCCTCGGGTCGTGCTGCGTGAGCTGCTCCACTTGCCTGCCACCTCCCCGTAGGGGCCATCAAGGTACGGCCCCGTCGCCCCTGATTCTTCCTGTCCGAGGCGGTGGTTGCGAACCCGGGGGCGGATCGGGGTGTCTCACCTCGATCCGGACACCCGCGTGAGGGTTCAGGCCGCCTTGGGCTCGGCGAGCACGGCGAAGACCGCTCCCTGGTCGTCGGCGAGGACCGCGATCCTGCCGTACGGGGTGTCGAACGGCTGTTCGGTGACGCGGCCGCCGAGGCGCTGGGCGGCCGCGGCCGTGTCGTCGCAGTCCTCGACGGCGAAGTAGACGAGGAAGTGGGCGGGCATCTCGGCCGGGAAGGCGTCGGTGATCACGCTGCGCCCGCCGATGGCGTTCTCGTCGCTCGCCTGCGTACCGGCGGGGGACCAGACGCGGAAGTCGATCGAGGCGTCGTCGAGGTCCCGCACCTGGAAGCCGAAGACGGTCTCGTAGAAGGAGTCGACGGGGTCCTTCTGCCGCGTGTAGACCTCGGTCCAGCAGAAGGAGTTCGGCTCGCCCTGCTTCTCGAAGCCGTTGTGCGTCCCGGCCTCCCACAGGCCGAAGACGGCGCCGCCGGGGTCGACGGCGAGCGCCATCGTCCCGTACGCGCCGACGGGCACGGGGTTCGTCACGATGCGGCCGCCCGCGTCCAGGATGCGGCGGCTGGTGGCCGTGGCGTCGGGGGTGGCGAAGTAGACGCCCCAGACGGTGGGCATCCGGCCGTCCCGCTTGGGGGCGAGGCCGGCGACGCGCCGTCCGTCGCTGTAGGCGTTGGTGTAGTCACCGTGGGCTTCGTCGCCGCCGTCGAACGTCCAGCCGAAGAGCTCGCCGTAGAAGCGCTTGCCCGCTGCGAGGTCGGGGAGCAGCACGTCCACCCAGCACGGCGTGCCCTCTGTGAATGCGGCCATGGAGCTGATCCCTTTCCTCGTCGGGCCCCACAGTCAAGTTAACGGCGCGCCGCCGGTACCGCTCGCTTGTCCACGGGAGTTTTCCACAGCCTGTTGATAATCTTACTTGGCTGGAAACCGCCCTTCGAGGCAGACAGGACGGGCCCGATCCCGCTTGGAGCCGCCCACGGCGGAGAATCCCTGCCCACAGGCCCATATGGGCTCTCCACGGCCACCCGGGGACACCCGCGGACGGCGCGTGAAGGGCCCCGGGAGAGCCCCGCACCCCATTTGCAGTCGGCCGAATAGCGCCCTGATCCCCCCTCGGTAAGCTGACGGCATGACAGGACAAGTACGCACCGTCGACGGCCGTGTGGCCGGCCGACGCGGCCAGGCGACGCGGCAGAAGCTGCTCGACTGCCTCAGCGAGATGCTCCGCTCCTCGCCGTACCGGGACGTCAAAGTCATCGACGTGGCCCGGAAGGCGGGCACGTCCCCCGCGACCTTCTATCAGTACTTCCCCGACGTCGAGGGCGCCGTCCTCGAGATCGCGGAGGAGATGACGAGGGAGGGCGGGGCCCTCTCCGACCTCGCCTCCGGCCGCACCTGGGTCGGCAAGGCGGGATGGCAGTCGTCGGAGGAACTGGTCGAGGGGTTCCTCGACTTCTGGCGCAAGAACGACGCCCTGCTGCGGGTGGTGGACCTCGGCGCCGCGGAGGGCGACAAGCGGTTCTACAAGCTCCGCATGAAGATCCTCGGCTCGGTCACCAGCTCCCTCACCGACGCGGTCAAGGAGCTCCAGACCAAGGGCCGGGTCGACAAGGACGTCAACCCCGCGGCGATCGCCGGAGCCCTGGTCGCGATGCTGGCGGCGGTCGCCTCGCACCAGAAGGCGTTCCAGACCTGGGGCGTGAAGCAGAACGAACTCAAGCCGAACCTCGCGCTGTTGGTGCACCTCGGCGTCACCGGCAAGAAGCCCACGAAGTAGCACCCCTCCCGTCCCGCCTCCTGTCGTCGCCCGTCCTGTCACGCGCCGGCGGCGGCCGGTCCTCGCGCCCGGCCGCCGCCGGCGTTCCTCTGGGCGACGCACACCGGCGCGGATGATGTCCCCATGACAGAGCGCTTCCACGAAACCCTCCGCTCGCTGCGCGTGTGGGACACCGAGCTGCCCGCCTTCGACCCGGACGCCGCGCCCGCGGCGCCGCTGCCGCTGTTCCACGCGTGGTTCACGGCCGCGGCGGACGCCGGGCAGGCCGAGCCGCACACGATGGCGCTGGCCACCGTCGACGCCGACGGGCGCCCCGACGTACGGACGGTGATGCTGCACGACGCCGACGAGCGGGGCTGGCACTTCGCCTCCCACTCCACCAGCGCCAAGGGCCGCCAACTGGCGGCCACTCGGCACGCCGCGGTCCACTTCTACTGGCCGGTCCAGGGCCGCCAGGTCCGCGTCCGCGGCCGCGTGACCCCCGCCCCCGCCGAGGAGGCGTACGCCGACCTGCACGCCCGTACGACCGGAGCGCTGGCGGCCGCGCTGGTGGGCCGCCAGAGCGAGGTGCTGGACTCCCTGGCCACGCTCGCGGAGGCGGGCGAAGCGGCCTGGGCGCGGGCGGAGGCGGAACCGGACGCGGACGTGCAGACCTGGACCCTGTACGTACTCGACCCCGACGAGGTCGAGTTCTTCCAGGGCGACGTCCGCCGCCGCCACGTACGGCTCCGCTACCGGCGGCGGGGCACCGCTTCGTGGGAACGGGAGCTGCTCTGGCCTTAGGTTCCGTCCCGAGCGGCGCAACCCCACGGTCCTCCCCGACGTCGACATGTATGACCGCAACGACCGAGGGGGAAGCGCATGGCCGTCACGCTGGGCGAGGAGATCACGCTGCTGTCGCTGGACGACGAGTCGGGTGCCACGAAGGAACGGGCATCCGCCGCCTGGGCGGTCGCGGGCGGCATCCTGCTGGAGTTGACCATGGCGGGGCGCGTCACCGTGACCGGCGGGCGACTGGCCGTGGTCGACACCACGCCGACGGGAGACGCCCTGCTCGACGGGCGCCTGCGGCTGCTCACGGAGTGGACGCGGAGCAACCGCGGGCGCAAGGTCACCGACTGGCTGGCCAAGGACCAGTCGAAGACCACGCAGGCGACGGTGGAGAGCCTGTGCGAGCGCGGTCTCGTGGTCGAGGAGCGGCACCGGGTGCTCGGGCTCTTCCCGGTACGGCGCTATCCGGAGGCCGACGGCTCGGTGGAGCGCGAGCTGCGCGAGCGCCTCGCGTCCGCGGTCCTGCAGGGCGCGCAGCCGGACGACCGCACCAGCGGCCTCGTCGCCCTGCTCCACGCGGCGCGCCTGCACCACCTGGCCTTCCCCGAGCTGCCGCGCAAGCAGGTCGAGGCCCGCATGGCGGAGATCGCCGAGGGCCAGTGGGCGGGCGACGGCGTCCGCGAGGCCATCCGGAACATGCAGGCGGCGCTGGTGGCCGTCACCGTGATCACCGCCGCCACCGCCGCGATCTGACGTCAGGCCGTCGCCGCCCCCGCGACGAACGCCGCCCACGCGCCGGGCGCCACCGCGAAGGTGGGCCCGTCGGACACCTTGGAGTCGCGGACGTGGACGGCGTGGGGGCAGGCGGCGACCTCGACGCACTCGCCGCCCTCGTTGTTGCTGTAGCTCGACTTGTGCCAGTCGTAGGCGACTTCGACGCACTCGCCGCCCTCATTACCGCTGTAACTGCTCTTGAACCAGACCAGGCCGGGGTTCATAGCTTCGCCGCCATCCTCTCGATCAGTTCCACGGACTCCCAGGGGGTGAGCGCCTGGGCCCGCAGCGCGCCGAAGAGGTCGTTGAGCCGGTTGACCTCTTCGGGTTTCGAGATCAACGTATCCCCGCCTTGCCCCTCCGTGTACCCCAGATTCCGTCCTTCTCGGGTGCTCAGCAGCTTCAACGGCCCATTAAGCCCCGCGTGCACGAACCGCTGCGTCGGCATCACCTGCACCGTCAGATGGTTCCTGGTCCTCGCCAACTCCAGCACGTGCAGAAGCTGCTCCTTGAGCACCGGCTCGCCGCCGATCGGCCGCTGGAACACCGACTCCTCCACGACGTAACTGACGATCGGCCTCGGCCTGCGGTCCAGCACCTCCTGCCGCTCCAGCCGCGCCTGCACATGGCGCTCGATCTCGTCCGGCTCGTACATCGGCACGCGCGTCTCGTACAGCGCCCGCACGTACGCCGGGCTCTGCAACAGGCCCGGCACGAACATGGTCTCGTACGCGCTGATGCTCGCGGCGTCCGCCTCGGTGCGCTTCCAGTTCAGGAACTTCGGCGAGTACTTCTCCTCCTCCATCATCTCGATGCACGACTCCAGTGCGCCCCCGGCCTGCAGCACCCGGTCCGCGTCCACCAGGAACGCCGTCGTCGGGATGCGTTCCGCTCGCTCGTACGCGCCCAGCAGCGACTCCGACATCAACAGCCGTTCCGCGAGTTCCTTCTGGGTCATCCCCGCCCGGGTGCGGAACTTCTTGATGAGCTCGCCCACATGCTTCCGCGCGGGCGAGGGCTCGCTGTTCGATCCCACCGCCACCACCGTCCTTCCCACACCGGCCCGAAGTGGATCGCGTCCCTCTGGTCACGCTACGCATGCACCCCGATGCTCATAGCCATGACCAGCGAAAAACTCCCCGATTGGGTACCGGCCTCCGGCATCCAACTGCGTCTGTCCGGCATCCACTTCGACGCGATCCGCGTGCGCGGCGTACGCGGTGAGGCCGTCCTGCACCACCTCGCCGAGGCCACGGGCGGGCGCCCCGGCCCGGTGGTGCGGGAGATCGCGGGCGGGCGGTGGACGTACTTCCTGATTCCGCCCGGCAGCAGCAAGGAGTACACGTGGCCGCCCGGCGCCACCTGTTTCGGGCCGTCCGCGCGGGATCAGTACATCGGCATCCCGGCGCCGCACGGCAGCACGTACCCGCTGGAGTGGCGCGGCGGGCCGCCCGTGGCGGGCGAGTTCGTCGACCCGGAGCTCCTCCACGAGGTGGTCACGGCGCAGCTGTGCGTGTCCCCCGACGCGTAAAGGCACGTAGAAGAGGGACTCAGGCGTCCGGCTTGCGCGCCTCGATCAAGAAGCGGGACGAGTGCGCCACGAACGGCCCCTCCGACTGGATGCGTTCGTGCAGCTCGCGCAGCTTGTCGCGGTACGCCTCGACGGTGAAGCCGGGCACCATCCAGATGACCTTGCGCAGGAAGTAGACGACCGCCCCGATGTCGTGGAACTCGGTGCGCAGCCGCTCGCTGCGCAGGTCCACGATCTCCAGGCCGGCCGCGCGGGCGTCCGCGCTCTCGTCGTCGGGGTGGCGGGCCCGGCGGACCTCCTCGGGCTGGGGGCCCAGGAAGAACTCGACCAGTTCGAAGACGCTCGCGGGGCCGACGTGCTGGGCGACGTACGAGCCGCCGGGCCGCAGCACCCGCGCGATCTCGGTCCACCACACGGTCGCCGGGTGGCGGCTCGTCACCAGGTCGAACGCCTCGTCGGCGAAGGGCAGCGGCGGCTCGTCCGGGTCCGCGACGACGACCACGCCCCGCGGATGGAGCAGCCGGGTCGCCTTGATGATGTTGGGCGGCCACGACTCGGTGGCGGCCATCGTGGGCGGGAACTTCCCAGCCCCGGCGAGGACCTCGCCGCCGCCGGTCTGGATGTCCAGGGCGGCGGCCACGCCGGGGTCGGCGAGCCGCTCGCTCATCAGCCGCTGGTACCCCCAGGAGGGGCGCTGCTCGGTGGCCCGGCCGTCCAGCCAGGAGAAGTCCCAGCCCTCCACCGATACGGCGTCGGCCTCGGCCACCAGGTCGTCGAAGGTGCGTGTCACGCACACCATTCTCCGGCCCGGCGGCCGAGGCCGCGAACTCTTATCGTGGTCGGCTATCGCCGTCGGATCAGGGGTTCAGCACCAGCTTCGACGTGTCGTTCCGGTGGTTCGGGTCGAAAGGCAGGGGCTGGGTGCCGTACGGGGGCTTCAGGGCCACCGTGCCCGCGGAGCCGGTGATGACGGTGTCGATCCGCAGCTCGAAGGGGAACGTCACGGTCTGGTTCTCGGCCACCCACATGGGCAGGTCGCACACATAGCGCGGGGCACCGGTGCGCCCGCCCTCGTACCAGTCGCCTTCGAGGGTGCGGGGCTGGCAGACCTCCGGTACGGACGTGACGGTGGCACCCTTGGGGACGGTGAGGTCGACCGCGGCCACCGGGTCACCGGAGCGGAGGTTCGCGATCCACGCCGGGCCCCGGTTGCGGAAGGTCAGCGCCGCCTTGACGGTCTCGCCCGCCGCGCCGCTCGCCTTGGCGCCGCGGACGGCGAAGTCGGCGGTGTTGACGGCGCGGACGTCGACGCCCGCGCCGTTGTCCCCGGGGGCCAGGTCCTCTGCGCCGCCGCGCGCCTCGACGTTGATGTCGAGCCGCTCGCTGTAGGCGTACGGGGCCACCGTGGCGCGCAGCGGCTCGGGCAGCGTGAAGCTCGCGCCGGGCGCGAGGACGTCGTCGAACGCGCAGTCCACCCGGGTGAAGGGCGCGACGGTGCCGCCCTCGCCTACCGGGGTGCTGGTGCACCGGGGGTCGACCGTGCCGAGGTCGAGGCCGCGCGTCGCGTAGAAGGTGGCCTGGAGGCCGTTGGCGGGCTGGTTGCCGTGGTTGACGACGGAGAAGGGCACGGGCACGGTGCTGCCCGGCTGGACCCCCTCGGCGGACACGGGCCCCTCCAGGACGAGGTCGGGCCCGGTGCCCACCTTGACGGTGGTCTCGTACCCCTCACCCGCCGTGAGCTGACCGCCCTCCATCGTGGTGGCCGCCGTGGCGCTGTAGGTGATGCGCCCGCTGGCCCCGACGGCCGCGTCGGTGACGGCCCGGATCCGGAGGGGCACCGAGGTGGTGCCCGTGAGCGGCACCTCCGGCACGCTGCACACGGCGGTGGTGCCGGAGGGCGCGCAGTTCTCGGGCCAGACGACCTCGGCGACGCCGGCCAGTCCGGAGACGTCGACGGTGAGGCGGCCGTCGGTCACCTGGAAGCCGCTGTGGTCGTGGTAGAGCCCGAGGCCGAGGGTGCGGGTCGCGGGCTCCTGTCCGGGGCCGGCCGCCGTGGGCACCACGGTCTCGTACGGTGCCACGATCCACAGCTGGTCGCTGTCGGCGAACGCCGGCGTGGCCATCCCCACGGTGACCAGCCCGGCCGCGGCCATGCACACGGCGCCGAGGCGCACGGTGCGGCCACGGACTCGCCTGGCGGAAGGGGTCGGCGTTGTCATGTGACTCCCTGCGGTGTTCGGCGGATCCGCTCGCCGGATCCGCTCCTGCGGTGATCCGCCGAGTGGATCACCGCAGTACTGGACCACCGAGACTACCGAACAGTTGTACGCATCGGCCGCACAAGCTGGTTGACGTCCCGTCACGGGCGTCACGCCACGGCGAGGACCTTCCGGCGGCGGATCACCAGGGACATCAGGGCCGCCGCCGCGCACAGGGCGCCCGAGGCGTACCAGACCACGTCGTACGAGCCGAAGACGTCGCGCGCCACACCGCCCGCGAAGGCCACCAGGGCCGCGCCGACCTGGTGGGAGGCGAGCACCCAGCCGAAGACGATGGCGCTGTCGTCGCCGTAGTGCTCACGGCACAGGGCGATCGTCGGCGGCACGGTGGCCACCCAGTCCAGGCCGTAGAAGACGATGAAGAACACCATCGGCGGGTGCACGGACGGCGCCAGCAGCATGGGCAGGAACAGCAGCGAGACACCGCGCAGCGCGTAGTACACCGCCAGCAGCCGCCGTGCCTCGAAGCGGTCGGTGAACCAGCCGGAGGCGATGGTGCCGACGACGTCGAAGACGCCGATCACCGCGAGCAGCGAGGCGGCGGCCGTGATGGGCATCCCGTGGTCGTGCGCCGCCGGGACGAAGTGCGTCTTCATCAGGCCGTTCGTCGAGGCGCCGCAGATCGCGAAGGTGCCGGCGAGCAGCCAGAACGGGCCGGTGCGGGCGGCCGAGAAGAGGATGGTGACGGCGCGGCGGGCCGCCCCCGGGACGGGCGCGGGCTTGGCGACGAACTCCGGTGCCCCGTACGGCGCGAGGCCCACGTCCGCCGGGTGGTCGCGCAGCAGCAGCCAGACGAAGGGGACGACGGCGAGCGCGGACAGCGCCACCGTGACCGCGGCCGGGCGCCAGCCCTCGTGCTCCACCAGCCAGGACAGCAGCGGAAGGAAGACCAGCTGCCCGGAGGCCCCGGCCGCCGTGAGGACGCCCGTCACCAGGCCGCGCCGGGCCGTGAACCACCGGTTGGTGACGGTCGCGGCGAAGGCGAGCGCCATGGAGCCGCTGCCGAGTCCGACGAGGATGCCCCAGAACAGCACGAGTTGCCACGCCGCCGTCATCCACACGGTGAGCAGCGAGCCGGCCGCGATGACGCTCAGCGCGACGGCGACGACGCGGCGGATGCCGAACCGGTCCATCAGCGCGGCGGCGAACGGCGCCGTCAGGCCGTACAGCGCGAGGTTGACGGAGACGGCGAAGCCGATCGTGCCGCGCGACCAGTCGAACTCCCGGTGCAGCGGCTCGATCAGCAGGCCGGGCAGCGAGGCGAAGGCGGCGGCGCCGATGATCGTCACGAAGGTGACGGCGGCGACGAGCCACGCGCGGTGGATGCGGGGCGGGCGAGGAGGGCGGACGCCGGTACGCGGAAGGGCGTCAGGGGCTGCGACGTGTGCGGGAGTTGTCTGGGTCACGTCATCCACCTTGCCGGGCCGTTGAACCGCCGACCACTGGCCCGAATGACAGCTTTCACTATGATCGGGCCATGGCCCTTCCGCAGCGGCACCGCGTCGTCGTCCTCGCCCTCGACGGTCTCCTCCCCTTCGAACTGGGCATTCCCCACCGCATCTTCGGCCTCGCCAGGACCGGCGAAGGCCACCGCCTGTACGAGACGGTCACGTGCGGTGTCACCGGCGCGCCCGTGCAGACCAATGCCGACTTCGCCATCTCCGTCGCCCACGGACCCGAGCTGCTCGCCACCGCCGACACCGTCGTCGTCCCCGCCTCGTACGAACTGGGCCCGGTCTACGAGGAGGGCAGGCTCACCGGCGAACTGGCCGCCGCGCTGGCCCACATCCGGCCCGGCACCCGCCTCGTCGCCATCTGCACCGGGGGGTACGTGCTCGCCGCCGCCGGGTTCCTCGACGGGCGGCCGGCCACCACCCACTGGGCGCACGCCGACCACTTCCAGCGGCTCTTCCCCACGATCAGGGTCGACGCGGACGTGCTGTTCATCGACGACGGCGACGTCCTGACCTCCGCCGGGGTGGCCGCCGGCATCGACCTGTGCCTGCACATCGTGCGCCGCGACCACGGCGCGGCCGTCGCCAACGACGTCGCGCGCCGCACCGTCGTACCGCCGCACCGGGACGGCGGCCAGGCGCAGTACATCCAGCGCCCGGTGCCCGAACCGGCGCAGCGGGCCACGACGACCGATGCGCGCGCCTGGGCGCTGGCCCACCTCCACGAGCCGGTCCAACTGCGCGACCTCGCCGAGCGGGAGGCGATGAGCGTCCGCACCTTCACGCGCCGCTTCCGCGAGGAGGTCGGCGTCAGCCCGGGCCAGTGGCTCACCCAGCAGCGCGTCGAACGCGCCCGCCACCTCCTGGAGTCGACCGACCTCTCCATCGACCAGGTGGCCACGGACTCCGGGTTCGGCACCGCCCAGTCGCTGCGCCAGCACTTCCAGGCCGCGCTGGGCGTCCCGCCGACGGTCTACCGGCGTACGTTCCGCACGGGCGGAGACGGAACCGGGAAGGGTGGCGGCGCACTCGTGCGCACCCCGAGCACGGCACGGCGGCCGCCACCGCGGCGATCCGCGTTCGCCGAGGACGACGACACGGGTGTCGTCACGTCCTCGGCGTCCCCTCGCCGCGTATCGCCGATCCCAGAGTGATCAGGCGGCCACGCGACGTCAACGGCTATTCGAGGGGTGCACCGTGCGGGGCCTGGGTGTGACGGCGCACGAAGGCTCGAAAGCCCCCGGCTCACGCGCCCCTCGGGTCACCACGGGTGCGCCCCGGTCGACCTCGCACCAGATGCGCTTGCCGGCCCCCTCGGCCTGCCATCCCCACCGGTCGGCGAGGCCGTCGACCAGTTCCAGGCCCCGCCCGTTGGTGTCGTCGCCGTCGGCGTGGCGGGGGCGCGGCGGGCAGGAGCTGCGGTCGGCGACCTCCACCCGCACCGTCCCGGCCTCGGCGGATCCGGCCCCGAAGAGCATGCGCAGCACGGCCGGACAGCCGGTGTGCACGACGGCGTTGGTGACGAGCTCCGAGATGAGCAGCACCAGCGTCTCGGCCAGCGGCTCGTCCTCCCCTATCCCGGAACCGGCGAGCCGGGACCGCGCCCATCTACGCGCGCGCCCCACCTCCGCGGGATCGGGTCCGATCTCCAACTGAACCTGAAGCACCTGCACCGCTCACACCATCCGAACCGGCGGACACATCGCCTCGCGCCTCACAGCGACCACAGCCGAAACAGCCGTCACTGAACGTGATTTCCCTGTGGGACAGCATGGTTGACGTACAGTCACCGCAACAAGCGCTTCGGGCATATTCCCGCGCGAAGGAGTACGGGTGGGGCATACTGTGCGACGCACACGGCGGGTAGTCGAACAGGGGCGCGCATCGGCGCCGGAACGCCCCGGTCTGTGCACCACTCGCATCTCACCGAGCGTACCGGAGCGGGAGGGCGGCCCGGGGTTGTGACGGGTGCGGCGAGGACACAACCCGGTATCGGCGCGCGGTCACTGGCGGTGACCGTCGCGCGCTCCCCCGGCCCGTCAGCCCTCCCGCGTGACGAAGTAGCGGGCGAAGGCCGTGACCGCCTCCTCCGGGTCGACGCTCCCGCTGCGGTCCACGTCCAGCGACTCCGCCGTCAACGCCGCGGTGTGCGGCTCGACTCCGAGGACCCGCAGGGCGCGCTCCAGCCCGTCGACCTCCGCGCGGCCGTCGCCGTCACCGTCGGCGACCGCGAGCACGGCGCACACGAAGGGCCGGGCGATCTCGGCGAACCGGTCCGGGTTGTCCCGCAGGCGCTTGACGGCACCGTGGACGAACTCCGCCCGCGTCACCCGCTGGTCGCCGTCGACGTCGGCGATGCCGGCCAGTCCCTGCCAGAACGCCTCCGCCCCGACCGACAGCGCCTGGCCCTTGTCCGAGCGGAACGGGGTGCCGAACGCGTCGAGCAGCCGGGAGGCCGCGGTGGTGAAGTCCTCGCGGGAGATATACCCGTTGCCGTCCTGGTCGAAGGCGTCGAACCGGTCGGCGATCCGGCGCTGGTACAAGTCCTCTGCGTCCATGCCCGGGAGGGTACGTCGCGAAGGGGTCGGCGTCACGCGGAGAGCGGCTCCGCCTCGTCGGCGGTGGCCGCGTCGACGTCCGCGTACACGGCGAACAGCCGCCGTACGCCCAGGGCCGCGAGGACCCGGTTGACGTGGGACCCGTCGACGGCGCCCTGCGCGGGGAGTATCAGGCGCAGCCGGCCGCGGCAGGAGTGCAGCAGACGGCGGGCGGCGATGAGCACGCCGACGCCGCTGGAGTCGCAGAACAGCACCTGGGACAGGTCCAGGACGACGTCGTGGCGGCCGGCGGCGACGGCGTCGTGGACACGGCGGCGGATCACGGGCGAGGAGACCAGGTCCAGTTCGCCGCTGATGTGCAACACGGTCCAGGCGCCGTGCTCGGCTTCGTTCACCGTGAGCGTCGTCACGCGCCGCACCTTTCGTCGTCGAACCGGAGGCGTCGCTTCCTTTCGCGGGCTGCTGCCCAGCCCGCCCGCACTGAAACCCCCTTCGCACGGTCTGACGGTTTCCTGGGCAAAGCCGGGTGCGTTGTCCGTGGCGCCCACTACATTCGAAAGGAGTCGGACCGGGAGGGCTCCGTATGGCGAAGGACACACCACCGCGCTGGGACCGCAGGATGCAGCAGCGCCTCGCGCGCGGCGAGGCGGCCGCGCTGGGTGAGCTGTACGACCGGTTCGCCTCGCTCGTCCACAACACCGCGCACCGCGTCCTCGCCGACGAGGACGCCGCCGACCAGGTGACGCGCGAGGTCTTCGGCTACGTGTGGGAGAACCCCGACGCGTACGACCCGCGCCGCGAGGGCTCCATGCGCTCGTGGATAGCGCGGCTCACGCGCAGCCAGGCCGTACACCGGCTGCGGCAGGCGGAGGCGGCGGCGTTCACGGAGCGCGGCGAGGGCACGCCGGAGGAGCTGGAGCAGAAGGTGCGGCGCGCGGCGGTGGCCGCCCGCGCCGACTACATCGTGCAGTCGATGCCCGCGCCGCTGCGCCAGGCGCTGGAGCTGGCGTACTTCCAGCGCCGGGACTACCGCCAGACGGCCGCCGACCTCGGCGTGACGGAGGACGAGGCCCGGCGCCGGCTGCGCCTGGGGCTGCAGTTGCTCTCCACCGCGAACACCCGGCCGGTGGACGGGCGGGCGCTGTGACGGGGCCTCTGGACGGCGGCAGCCGGGACGACGGGGAGGACGAGGTGCGGGGCGCGCCGCGCATACCGGCACCGCGCCGGGCCGCCGACGACTACGACCCGCTGCCTCCGCCGCCCGCACGGGAGCCCGGCCCCGTACCGGAGGCGGAGCCCGTAGCGGAGACGGGTCCCGTGCCGGAAACGGGTCCCGTGCCGGAGCGCGGGCCGGCGTCGTCGTCGCCGCCGGCGCTGCCGCACACGGTGCTCAAGTCGTTGCTGGGCGCGTGGGCGCTGGCGGCCTGCTCGGTCGAGGAGACGGCGGCCGTCGAGGCCCACCTGACCGAGTGCGCGCCGTGCGCGGACGAGGCGCTGCGGCTGCGCGACGCGGTGGCGCTGCTCCACCACGAGCGGGACCTGGACCTCGACCCGCTGCTGCGCTCGCGGGTGCTGGAGAACTGCCTGGGCCGCCGCCCGGCCCGCATCCCGGTGCCCGACTGGGCCGGCCCGTACGACGCGGAGACCGCGCGGCTCGACGCGCTGCTGCGGGACATCGGTGACGCGGACTGGCACGCGCCGGTGCGGCTCAAGTGGTTCGAGCAGGAGCGGCAGGTCGGCCGCCGGACGACGGTGGCCGGGGTCATCGGGCACCTCCTGGCGGTGGACGGGCTGGTCGGATCGGCGCTCGGCCTGGGCGACCCGCTGGTGGCGGAGGCCCCGGGCAAGCCGCCGGGCCCGCCCGCGCCGGTCGACCCGTCGGAGCGCACCGAGGCGTACTGGCGCGCCGCGCACCACCCGCCCACGCGCGCGATCCGCGAGCCGTGGCGCGACCAGAGCCACACGCTGATCCGCACCGTCTCCTTCGCCGGGCACGGCGTCGGGGATCTGTCCGTGTCGTACGGCGACTTCGCGCTGCCGATGCGGGACTCGCTGCTCGACCGGGCCTTCGAGTGCTGGGTGCACGCGGTGGACATCGCCAACGCCGTCGACTACCCCTACGAGCCGCCCAGCGGTACGCACCTGCACAGCATGATCGACCTCGCGGCGCGCCAGCTGCCGGCCGCGCTCGCCCACCGGCGCCGGGCCGGGGTCGCGGCCCCGCCCCGCCGGCTGGTCGCGGCCGGCTCCCCGGGCCGCTCGCTCCACCTGGAGGTCGAGGGCTCCGGTGGCGGCCACTGGTACATCGCGCTGGACTCCCCGGCGGCGGTGGGGTGCGCCGAGGAGTCGGTCGCACTGGTGGCGCTGGACGCGGAGGAGTTCTGCCAGCTGGTGGCGGGCCACGTCTCCCCGGAGGAGGCGGCCGTGGGCCAGGACGGCGACCGCGAGGCCATCAAGGACGTGCTCTTCGCCGCGGCCTCCCTGAGCCGGCTGTAGCCGACCGGCCCGGGAGGACGCGCAGGGGTTCCCGGACGTTCCCAGACGTGCAGGGCTTCCTACTCGAAGACGACCGTGCGGCGGCCGTTGAGCAGGATGCGGCGCTCCGCGTGCCACTTCACCGCGCGCGCCAGCGCCTGGCACTCGACGTCGCGGCCGATCGCCACCAGCTGCTCCGGGGTGACCTGGTGGCCCACCCGCTCGACCTCCTGCTCGATGATCGGGCCCTCGTCGAGGTCGGCCGTCACGTAGTGGGCCGTCGCGCCGATCAGCTTCACGCCGCGCGCGTGCGCCTGGTGGTAAGGCTTGGCGCCCTTGAAGCTCGGGAGGAAGGAGTGGTGGATGTTGATGACGCGGCCGCTGAGCTGCTTGCACAGGTCGTCCGAGAGGACCTGCATGTACCGGGCCAGCACGACCAGCTCGACGTTCTCGCCGCGCACCAGCTCCAGCAGCTGCGCCTCCGCCTGCGCCTTGGTGTCCTTCGTGACCGGGATGTGGTGGAAGGGGATGTCGTACGAGGCGACGAGCTCGGCGAAGTCGGTGTGGTTCGAGACCACGGCCACGATGTCGACGGGCAGGGCGCCGATCCGGGTACGGAAGAGCAGGTCGTTCAGGCAGTGCCCGAACTTCGACACCATCAGCACGACCCGCATGCGCTCGTCGGCGCGGTGGATCTGCCAGTCCATGTCGAAGGAGTCGCCGACCGCCGCGAAGCTGGCGCGGAGCTTCTCCACGGTCACCGGGGCCTCGGCCGTGAAGTGCACCCGCATGAAGAAGAGACCCGAGTCCCGGTCTCCGTACTGCTGACTGTCCTCGATGTTGCAGCCGGTGATGAAGAGGTAGCTCGACACGGCGTGCACGATGCCCTGTTTGTCAGGGCAGGAAAGCGTGAGGACGTACTGGTCAGTCATCCTCGCAGGATGCCACATTCCGCCGGCGCTCCCCGCCCCCGGTCCGGGAAGCGGACGCCGCCCCCGCGCGGGACCGCGCTACGCCGCACCCGTCATGATCCGCAGCACGTCGAGCGGGCGCGGCGGCTCGTCCGGGTCGTCCCCGTCGTTCACGGCGAGCCGTACGTGCGCGTCCCGCGCCGCCCGCACCGCCTCCGGCCAGCCGTGGTGCGCCATGTACGTGGCGACCGGGGCGTCCGCACCGACCTGGTGCATGATCCGCAGCACCCGCAGCACGGCCACGTCCACCAGGGCGGCCTCCGCCGAGTCCCGGAATATGGTGCCGACGTACTTCTCGGCGGACCAGTTGTCCAGCCAGGTGTCCTCCACCAGCCGGTACACGGCGTCGGTGACGTCCCCGTACCCCTCACGGCCGGCCAGCCAGCACTCCTGGTGGAACACCGGGTCGGAAAGCATGTGCAGCGCGGAGCGGACGTTGGTGCGCCAGCGCCACCACGGCATGTCGTTGAGCGGCATGCCGCCCATGGTGGAGGAGCGACGGCCGCGACGGGAAGAGTTCACGGAACTGGACACGTTTCGATCGTACGTTCCCCCGCAGTACGGACAGACCGCACCCCGTAATTCACCTCGTCGTCACCGAGCGTTGAACCTTCCACACTGCCGCGTTACCCATGGGGCGGAATTGTGCGGGGCATGACCGGTAGCGGTAATGGCAGGTTCGGCCTCACCCTCAAGGCCGCGACGGCACTCGTCTCGGCCTGTCTCGTCACCGGCTGCGGGGCGATCCCTGGAGCCACGGGGGGCTCCAGGGACCCCGTCACCGTGATGACCTGGGCGCCGGAAGGCACCCGCGCCACCAACATGCCCGGCATGCCCGCCATGGCCCAGGCGTACGCCCGCTGGGTCAACGCCCGCGGCGGCATCGACGGCCACGAGCTCCGCGTCCTGACCTGCAACGAGCGCAACGACCCGGCCGGCGCCGCCGCCTGCGCCCGGCGCGCCGCCGAGGAGGGCGCGGTCGCGGTCGTCGGCTCGTACAGCCAGCAGGGCCGCGCCTTCATGGCGCCGCTGGAGGCCGCCGGCATCCCGTACATCGGCGGGTACGGCGTCTCCGACGACGAGTTCACCAGCTACCTCTCCTACCCGGTGAACGGCGGCCAGCCCGCGCTGCTCGCGGGCAACGGCATGCAGCTCGCCGAGGCGTGCGAACGCGTCTCGCTCGTCCGGCCCGATTCCGTCACCGGCGACAACCTGCCGCACCTGGTCAACTCCGGCCTCGCCCACCGCCGTCACCGCCTGGCCACCGACATCCCGGCCGCCGAGGACGCCGGCGAGTACGCGGCCGAGGCGATGCAGTCCCGCGACCGGGCCGGCGAGAAGGGCGGCTGCGTCACCGCCGCGCTGGGCGAGCGCACCGCCAACTTCTTCGACTCCTTCCGCCGCCTGCCCTCCGACGGGCGCGACGTCAAGGTCTCCTCGGTCCTCGGCAGCGTCGACCAGCCGCTCGTCGACCGCACCGGCGGCGCGAACGGCCCCTTCGAAGGCGCCTACATCACCGGCTGGTACCCGGAGGCGGGCGATCCGGCCTGGGCCCCCATGCGGCAGGTCATCCGCGAGCACGCCTTCGGCGACAACCGCATCGACCCGGCCGACGCGGGCGTCCAGACCACGTGGATCGCGTACACCGTCCTGCGCCGGGTGATCGAGGCCCTCCGGACGGAGGAGATCACCGCCTCCAAGGTCACCCACGCCCTCGACCGCGGCGTGGAGGTCGACACCGGCGGCCTCACCCCGAGGCTGCGCTGGCGCTACGAGGACATGCTCGGCACGCCGGGCTTCCCGCGGATAGTGAACCGGGACGTCACCTTCCAGGTCGTACGCCAAGGGCGGCTGGTCGCGCAGAAGAAGGGCTTCGTCGACACGGGCCCGACCCTGCGCGAGGCGCGCTCGCTCTGACGCTCCTTCCGGCGCTCCCTCAGAGCTGGTGGGGCTGGCGCGCGGTCAGGCCGTAGCTGGCGGCGATCTTGTTCCACAGCGTGGAGGCCTGCCGCTTGGCGGCCGTGGCCTCCCCGCTCGCCACGTTGGCCCGGGCGGTCTCGGCGGTGTTGCGCGCGCGGCCGTCCTTGCAGCCCTTCTTGTCCTTCACCTGTGTCGCCCAGGTCGCGTAGTGGTCGTCGGCGGACGCGGACGCCTGCCACGCCTTGGTGAGGGCGGCGGTCAGCGCGGCGTGGTCGGGCAGCTTGTCGACCTTGAGCCCCTGGAGCTTGGTCACCAGCCCCCGGCGCTGGCCCGCGGCCCCGCGCAGGTCGCTGGCGGCCTGGTCGAGCTTGTCGCACCGCTTGATGTTCTCGACGGAGCGGATCACCGCGTCCCGGCTGCTGCTGCTCTCGGCGAGCAGCTTGTCGAGCGCCTCGGCCTGCTCCTTGACCGGGTCGGCGGCGGCCTCGGGGGCGCTGCCGTCGGCGGGCGCGGGCGACGTGGCCCCGGCGACGCTGGTGTGGTCACCCGTGCCGCCGCCCGCGTCGCCGCCACCGCCGCTGAGCAGCGCTCCGGCGCCGAGCCCGACGGCCGCGCAGCCGACGACGACTCCGGCGATGAGCATCACCTTCGGCCTGCGCCGCGACGCGGGCCGCGGCTCGTCGTACGCCTCCTGGTACGGCGGCTGGTGCTGCGCGTGCTGCTGATGCTGCGCCTGCTGGTGGTGTTGCGCGGGCTGCTGGTACGCGGGTGTCCGCGGGTACTGCTGCTGCGGCATGTGCTGCGTGGCGGCCGCGCCCGCGTTGTCGCGGAAGAGGTTGTCGAACTCGGCAGGCGGCTGCCGCTCGTCGGGCGTCCCGGGCCGGATGCCGTACGGCGCGCCGGACGGCTGCGGCGGGACGGGCGGCAGGTACGCCGTCGCCTCGGCGTCCGGCCCGGCGGGCGGCACCGGCCGGGCGACGGGCGGTATGTACTGCGTGGCGTCCGCGTCGGAGGCCCCGCGGGCGGGCATCTCCGGTGGCAGCGGCTGCGCGACCGTGCCGTACTGCGGCTGTTGGTGCTGCTGAGGCGGCTGCTGGGGCTGGTGCTGCTGTGGCGGCAGCGGCTGCTGGGGCTGGTGCTGCTGATGTTGCTGCGGCGGGTACTGCTGGTGCTGCTGCTGGTACGGCCCCGGCTGGTACGCCCCGGGCTGCTGCGGCGGCTGGTGCTGCGGCCCCGGCTGCTGCGCCTGCGGAGGAGCCTCCTGCCCGCCGCCCGGCGGACCCCAGGGCCCGCCCCACGGCTGGCCCCCGGCCGGTCCCGCACCCGCCGGACCCGGACCCTGGCCCGCGCCCCAGGTCTGGCTGCCCTCGGCGGGCAGCACGACACCTTCGTGCGCGGGCCGCGCCGCCGGAAGGTGCGGCTCCTGACCCTGTCCGCTCTGCGTCACCGGGACTCCTACGTGTGTACCTACGGAATCGTCGGTTCACGCTACCGGGTGACTCCCGGCCCGCGCACACCTGTGTGGCGGCAGTAACAAGAACCCTTTCGCGGACGCTGTTAAGCCGTGGTGCCGGGCGGGCGTCAGGCCGCCTGGAGCTCCAGTCGCGCGCCGAATTCACGGACCGCCGGCTCGTCCGCGTACGGCTCCAGCCGGTGCTGGAGGTCCTCCAGGTACTCCGCGCCGCGCGTCGAGCGCAGCGTGCCGAGCAACTGCGCGGCGCGCGTGCCCGTGTGGCAGGCCTGTTCGACCTCGCGCTGCTGGAGCTCGGCCGTGGCCAGCAGGACCAGGCCGATGGCGCGCCGCCGCGCCCGCGACTCCGGGTGCCCGTCGAGCGCGTCGCCCGCGGCCCGTGCCGCCTCCGCCGGGCGCCCCAGGTCCCGGTAGCAGTGCGCCAGTTCGTCGGCGAGGTACGCGTGGTCGAAGTGCGCGATCCACGCCGGGTCGTCGCCCGATTCCGGGTCGGCCCGGTCCAGCGCGGCCACCGCCCGGCCCACCACCTCCTCGCAGGTGCGCGCGTCGCCGAGCAGCGCGTGCCCGCGCGCCTCCGCCGCCAGGAACATCGCCTCCGCCCGCGGCGGCACGTGCCCGCGCGCCCCCTCCTGCGCGGCCCGCGCCAGCTGGGCGATCTCCCGCGGGTTGCCGAGCTGGGCCGCCAAGTGGCTCATGGACGCGGCCAGTACGTACCCGCCGTACCCGCGGTCCCCCGCCGCCTGCGCGAGCCGCAGCGCCTGGATGTAGTACCGCTGGGCCAGCCCCGGCTGGCCGGTGTCCACCGCCATGTACCCGGCGAGCTCCGTCAACCGGGCGACCGCGCCGAAGAGTTGCCGCCCGACGGCGTCCCGGTACGAACCCGAGAGCAGCCCGGACACCACGCTGTTGAGGTAGTGCACGACCACGGGCCGTACGTGCCCGCTGCCGAAGCGGTGGTCCAGCTCCACCAGCGCGTCCGTCATCGCCCGTACCGCCTCGACGTCGGACGTCCCGACCCGCGCCCCGGTCTGCCGCGCCACATGGGCGTCGGCGCCCGTGATGAGCCAGTCGCGGCTCGGCTCGACCAGCGCGGAGGCGGCGACCGTCGAACCGGACAGGAAGTCGCGCCGGCCCACGTCGCTGCGCCACAGCTCGCAGACCTGCTCGATGGCGCCGAGCACCGTGGGCGCGAACTGCAGGCCCACACCGGAGGCGAGGTGCCTGCCGTTGGCCATGCCGATCTCGTCGATCGTGACCGTGCGGCCCAGCTTGCGGCCCAGCGCCTCGGCGATGATGCCGGGGGCCCGCCCGCGTGGCTGCTGGCCGCGCAGCCAGCGCGCCACCGAGGTCTTGTCGTACCGCAGATCGAGTCCGCGCTCCTGCCCGACCATGTTGACGCGGCGGGCGAGCCCGGCGTTGGAACACCCCGCTTCCTGGATGAGAGCCTGCAGCCGTTCGTTCGGCTGACGGGCGACGAGCGGCCTCGCTGCCATGACTACCCCCTGTTGCGCCGGTGATCAGTCCGTTGATCACTGCCCGGCTGATATGCGAAGAATGCAGAAGTTGACGTCGGATCGCTGCCTTGTGCCGAGACAGGCGTCATGCCATGCAATGCCGGTCAATGACGCGCATTGCCATGCAATGACGTGCAATACCTTGCATTGACAGGAGATTGCCATATGTATGGCACGGCTCCCACCGACTGTGGCTACCCGCCGCCCGCTCCCGGCCCTCCCGCGCGCCCCCGGTCGTGCATCCATGCGCCCCGGATGCCGAATCGATGCTCCTCCGCCTCCCCGCCCGCGCCCCGTAACCCCCCGGTTGACCGGTAGTTGAGCTGTCCGTGGAAGAGACCATCGGAGTCACGGACGCCGCGCGGATCCCCCTGCAGCGAGGCGAGCAGCTGCTGGACGCCGCCGTGCGGTACGCGGAAGAGCGGCACTGGGAGGTGTTCCCCGGCACCTGGCTGGAGCCGGTGGACGGTACGGAGCGGTGCTCGTGCGGCGAGGCCGCCTGCCCCGCGCCGGGCGCGCACCCGGCCCGGCCGGACTGGGCGACGCAGGCGACGGGCAGCGCCGTCGCGGCGCGCCGCATGTGGGGGAAGCAGCCCCGGGCGTCGATCCTGCTGCCGACGGGGCGGACGTTCGACGCGCTGGACGTGCCGGAGGCGGCGGGGTTCCTGGCGCTGGCGCGGATGGAGCGGATGGACCTCACGCTCGGCCCGGTGACCTGCACGCCGAACCGCCGAATGCAGTTCTTCGTCCTGCCGGGCGGCGCGGGCAAGGCGGCCGATCTCGTACGGAAGCTGGGCTGGTCGCCCACCTCCATCGACCTCGTCGCGATGGGCGAGGGGAGTTACGTCGCGGCCCCGCCGACCCGGGTCGGCGGCCACGGCGCGGTGCAGTGGGCCCGCCGCCCGACGCCCGCCAACCGCTGGCTGCCCGACGCCGAGGAGCTCATCAGCCCGCTGGCGTACGCGTGTGGGCGCGAGGCGGCCGCTGCCCGCTCCCGGAAGGCCTGACCAGCGGAAACTGCCGGGCCCCGCCCCTGCGCCGGCCCGGGCCCCGTCCGTAGGCTGACCCCGTTACCAACAGGTACGTACATACGGGGACTACGGAAGGCAGTGACCATGCCGGACGATGACGAGATGAGGGGCGCCGCGCCCGCCGTGCGGGTCGAGGGTCTGGGGAAGAGGTTCGGCGACCACGTCGCCGTGGCCGGGATCGATCTGCTGCTGCCCGCGGGCCGGTTCATCGGGCTCGTGGGGCCGAACGGCGCGGGCAAGACCACGACGCTGTCCATGGTGACGGGGCTGCTGCGGCCCGACCAGGGCCGGGTGGAGGTGGCCGGGCACGACGTGTGGCGCGACCCGGTCGAGGTGAAGGCGCGGATCGGTGTGCTGCCCGAGGGGCTGCGGCTGTTCGAGCGGCTGTCGGGCCGTGAGCTCCTCGCGTACACCGGGCGGCTGCGGGGGCTGCCGGGGGACGAGGTGGACAAGCGGGCCGCCCAGCTGCTGGACGTGCTCGACCTGGCGGGTTCCCAGCACAAGCTGGTCGTGGACTACTCGACCGGGATGCGCAAGAAGATCGGCCTGGCGGCGGCGCTGCTGCACAACCCCGAGGTGCTCTTCCTCGACGAGCCGTTCGAGGGCGTCGACCCGGTGTCGGCGCAGACGATCCGGGGGGTGCTGGAGCGGTACACCGCCTCCGGCGCGACGGTGGTGTTCTCCAGCCATGTGATGGAGCTGGTGGAGTCGCTCTGCGACTGGGTCGCGGTGATGGCGGCCGGCCGGATCCGCGCCCAGGGCACGCTCGCCGAGGTACGCGGCGAAGCGCCGTCCCTCCAGGCCGCGTTCCTGGAGCTGGTGGGCGCGCAGGGGCGGGACGCGGGCGAGTCGCTCGACTGGCTGGGCGGTGGCCGGTGATCTCGGTCTTCGTACGGCTGAAGCTGTCGCTGCTGCGCAACGGGCTGCGGCAGTCGGCGGGGCGCACGGCCGTGTACGTCACGTCGATGGTGCTCACGCTGGTGTGCGCGGCGGGGCTGCTGCTCGGCTTGGTGCTGCTGCGCGGGCATGCGCAGGCGGCCGCGGTGGTGGTGCCGCTGACGGCGTTGCTGGCGCTGGGGTGGGCGGTGGCGCCGCTGTTCTTCCCGGGCGGTGACGAGACGCTCGATCCGACGCGGCTGGTGATGCTGCCGCTGCGGCCGGGGCCGCTGGTGCGGGCGCTGCTGGTGTCGTCGCTGGTGGGCATCGGTCCGCTGTTCACGCTGTGTCTGGCGGTGGGCGCGGGGCTCGCGTTGGCGCACGGTGCGGTCGCCGTGGTGGTGGCGGTGGTGGCCGTGCCGCTGGTGCTGCTGGTGTGCGTGGCGTTGGCGCGGGCGGTCGCGGCGGCGAACATCCGGCTGCTGACCTCGCGCCGGGGGCGGGACCTGGCGGTGCTGAGCGGTCTGCTGATCGCGGTGGGCGCCCAGGTCGTCAACTTCGGGGCACAGCGGCTCAGTCGGTCGGGCGGCCTCGCTGAGCTGGAGCCGCTCGCGGAGGTGGTGCGGTGGATCCCGCCGGCGTCGGCGGTCGGCGCGGTGGAGTCGGCGGGCGAGGGCGCGTACGGGGAGGCGGCGGCCGGGCTGCTGCTGTCCGTGGCCGCGCTGGCCGGCCTGGTGTACGCGTGGCGGCGCAGCCTGGTGCGGCTGATGACGGCGCCGGACGGCTCGACGCTGGCGGCGGCCTCGCGCCCGTCGCGCCGCGAGTCGGCGGCTTCGGCGGGCTCTTCGACGCGGCTGTGGCCCGGGGGGCGTACGGGCACGGTGATGCAGCGGAGCCTGCGCTATGTGTGGCGGGACCCGAAGACCAAGGCGGCGTGGGTGACCTCGCTGGCGATCGGTCTCATCGTGCCGCTGTTCAACGCCCTGCAGGGCACGGGCTCGGTCTACTTGGCGTGCCTCGCGGCCGCGATGCTCGGCATCCAGATGTACAACCAGTTCGGGCAGGACACCTCCGCCTTCTGGATGGTGGCGATGGCGATCTCCTCGACGCGGGACGCCTACGAGGAGCTGCGGGCGCGCGCAGCCGCGCTGCTGCTGATCACCGTCCCGTACGTGGTGCTGGTGACGGCCGTGACGGCCGCGATCCTGGGCGACTGGGCCGTGCTGCCGGAGGCGCTGGGCCTGTCCTTCGGGGTGCTGGGCGCGATGGTGGGCACGGGCGCGCTGGCGTCGGCCCGCTTCCCGTACTCGATCCCGCAGGACAGCGGCTACAAGAACGTGGCGCCGGGGCAGGCGGGGCTGGCGTGGATGTCGCTGCTGGGCGGCATGCTCGCGGCGACGGTGCTCAGCGCGCCGCTGATCGCGCTCACGGTCACGCTGCACGTCACCGGCGCCGCGTCCTGGCTGTGGCTGCTGCTGCCGCTGGGCGTCGCCTGGGGGGCCCTGCTCACCTGGGCGGGGGTGCGGCTGGCGGCGCCGCGCACGGCGGAGCGCCTGCCGGAGATCCTGGCCGCGGTCAGCAAGGGCTAGCCGGCGCCGGGGCCGAGCCCGGCGAGAAAGGGCTCCAGCACAGCGCGCCAGGCCTCCGGGCGTTCGTAGTGGAGGAGGTGGCCGACGTCGGGCACCTCGGCGTACTGGCCGTGGGGCAGGACGCGGACCATCTCCTGCGCCTCCGCGCGGCCGAGTTCTCCGTCGAGGCCCCGGACGACGAGGGCGGGGCAGGAGACCTGGGCGAGCGCGTCCCAGTGGGCGTCGTGGACCCAGGTCTCGCGGGAGGTGAGCATCTGGCGGCGGGAGAAGAGCGGGTACCAGCCGTCCTCGCGCTCGGCCATCACCTCGGCGAAGAACTCACCGCGCGCGGGGCTGGGGCGCTCCAGCCGGGGGTCGTCCTCGCCGAACCACTTGCGGACGTCGGCGAGGGTGGCGAAGGGGACGGGCCAGGAGCCGAACCACTGCTCCCACTCGCGCTGGGAGGCGGCACCGAGGGCGGAGGCGCGCATGTCGCAGATGACGAGGGCGCGGACCAGGTCGGGGCGCTCGGCGGCGAGCTGCCAGGCGGTGAGGGCGCCCATGGAGTGGCCGACGAGGATGGCGGGGCCCAGGCCGAGCTGCTCGATCGCGGCGGCGGCGTCGGCGACGTACGCCTCGCGGGTGAAGGGGCCGTCGGCGGGCTTGTCGCTGCGGCCGTGCCCGCGCTGGTCGAGCGCGACGGCGCGGTGCCGCTCGGCGAGCCAGCGGGCGGTGGTGGCCCAGTGCGAGGCGCGGCCCATCAGGCCGTGGAGGAGCAGGACGCCCGGGACCGCTTCGCCCGCCGCCTGGTCCTTGGGCGGGTCGGCGAACTCCCAGGCGGCGAGGCGTAAGCCGTCGGCCGCGGTCAGGTCGATGCGTCGCACCATGCGTCCTGGCACCCCCTTCTCTCTCGTGTGTCTCGCTGTCTCGTACCGACGCCCACAGTATCGAACTCGTATTCGAAAATCGGGTTCCGGGGCATAACACCGCTCGTTCGAGTGACGCCGCTCAAGGATTGACGGGCGTGACCGAGGGGAGATCTTCATCGGGAGGCGGGCCGCTCGGGGAAAACCGGCCCGAGGGGGATGACCCTGAGAGCTCGGGGCTCCGGGTCAGCACAGGGGAGGCAAGGCCCCGGCGCCGAAAGGCGCCGGGGCTTTCCGTATGCCCATGCCAGCGGGGCACGCGGCGTGGCCGCGCGCCCCGGATGCCGGTGCGGCGCATCACCTGCTCCCTCCCCGGGCCCGCGGCCCCGGCGCTCACGCCCTCAGGTCATATGCCGAGCCAAGCGTGGCACGCGGAAGGGTGCGTGCGCTGCGATTCCGGAAGTAACCGCAGGTAAGCCGCCTAGGCCTGTCTTTTCGATCAGGCCCTAGCGCTTGGCGACGAAGACGTGGGACGCGACGTCCGCGCCCAGCTCCGCGGCCTCGCCGCCGCTGCCGACCAGCACCCCGCCGGGGGATTCCGTCACGCTGACCACCGAGCCGGGCTGCACGCCCGCGCGGCGCAGCGTGTACATCAGCTGGGCGTCCGTCTGGATCGGCTCGCCGATCCGGCGCACCACCACGGTCTTGCCCTCCGCGCCCGCGTCGAGCTCGGCCAGCGACACCATGCCCTCGTCGAGGAACGCCTCCGCGCCGGCCTCCTCGCCCAGCTCCTCCAGGCCCGGGATCGGGTTGCCGTACGGCGACTCCGTGGGGTGGCGCAGCAGCTCCAGGACGCGGCGCTCGACGGCCTCGCTCATCACGTGCTCCCAGCGGCACGCCTCCGCGTGGACCTGCTCCCACTCCAGGCCGATCACGTCGACGAGCAGGCACTCGGCGAGCCGGTGCTTGCGCATCACGCGGGTGGCCAGGCGGCGGCCCTCCTCCGTGAGCTCCAGGTGGCGGTCACCGGCCACGGTGACCAGGCCGTCGCGCTCCATGCGCGCGACCGTCTGGCTGACGGTCGGCCCGCTCTGGTCGAGCCGCTCGGCGATGCGGGCGCGCATGGGCACCACACCTTCCTCCTCCAGCTCGAGGATGGTGCGGAGATACATCTCCGTGGTGTCGATCAGTCCGGACATACATGCCCCTCGATTCGTGCGCTGGCCCTGCCTCAATTCTGACGCATCGCACTGACAACCGTCTTCGGTAGGCGGGGAGCCGGTATTGACAGAGCAATGGTCCAGACCGCAACGTGAGCGCGGGACGAGCGAGCGGCACGAGGAGAAGGGGCTCCGAGCCATGGGCGAGAGCAAGCTGGCCGGCCGGTACTTCGACGCCGCGATCGACCTGCTGCGGCGGGTGCGGGACGAGGAGGCGGAGCACGTCGCCGCCGCCGGCGCCGCCATCGCCGACACCGTCGCCGCGGGGGGCCGCCTCTTCGCCTTCGGCGCCGGCCACTCCTCGCTGGCCGCCCAGGACGTGGTCTACCGGGCCGGCGGGCTCGCGCTGATGAATCTGCTCGCCGTGCCGGGTGTCGTCGGCGTCGACGTCATGCCCGCCACGCTGGGCTCCGCGCTGGAGCGCGTGGACGGTCTGGCGGGCGCGGTCCTGGACGCCTCACCGGCCCGCTCCGGCGACCTGCTGATCGTCGTCTCGCTCTCCGGTCGCAACGCCCTCCCCGTGGAGATGGCGATGAACGCGCGCGCCCTGGGCCTGAAGGTCATCGGTGTGACCTCGGTGGCGTACGCGGAGGAGACGAAGTCCCGGCACGTCTCGGGCACCTTCCTGAAGGACCACTGCGACATCGTGCTGGACTCCAAGATCGCGGTGGGCGACGCGGAGCTCACGCACGAGGGCGTGGAGGCGCCGTTCGCGCCGGCGTCCACGGTGGTCACCAGCGCGCTGATGCAGGCGGTGATGGCCGCGGCGGCCGAGGCCCTGGTGGCCCGCGGCATCGAGCCGCCGCTGCTCCGGTCGGGCAACGTCGACGGCGGGCACGAGTGGAACGGCCGCGTGATGAACGAGTACGCGGACCGGATCTTCTTCCGTCACTGAGCCTCCCGGCCCTCTCGACCCTCCCGGCCCTCCCGGCCCTCCCGGCCCTCCTGGCCCTCCTGGGCGAAGGCGACCCGTACCGTCAGACCGCCCGAGGGGGGCGGGTTCGGGGTGGCGGTGGCCGTCGCCCCGTGGGCGTGCGCGATCGACTCGACGATCGAGAGGCCCAGCCCCGCGCCCTCGCCCCCGGAGTGGTGGAAGGGTTCGAAGAGCAGCGGGACCGTGTCCGGCGCGACCTCGGGGCCCGTGTTGGAGACCTCGACGCCCGACGGGCCCGTACGGAGGCGGACGTGGCCGCCCGGCCGGTTGTGGCGGATGCCGTTCGCGACCAGGTTGTGCACCAGGCGGTCCAGCAGGACGGCCTCCCCCGCGACGGTGAGCGGCCGCGCCTCGACCTCGACGGTCACCTCGCGCCGCGCCGCCTCCGCCGCCAGCGCCTCCGCCGCCGCGCGGGCGACCTCGTCCACGCGTACCAGTTCGCGGCGCTCCAGGCCCTGGTCGGAGGCGGCCAGCAGCAGCAGCCCATCGATGATCCGCTCGCTGTCCTCGGCGACGGAGAGCAGCTTCGTGCGGATGCGGGCCACCCGCTCCGGGTCCGGCCGGCCCGCCAGGCCGATCTCGGCCGCGGCCCGCTGCACCGCCACCGGCGTACGCAGCTCGTGCGCCGCGTTGGCCGCGAACCGCTGCTGGGCGGAGACCAGGCGCTCCATGCGCTCCAGCATCCCGTCGAAGGTGTCCGCGAGCCGCTTCAGCTCCCCCGGCGGCCCGGTCAGCCCGATCCTCTCGTGGAGGTTCTCGCCGGACAGCCGCCGTGCCGTCTCCGTGATCACCGCGACCGGCCGCAGCACCCGCCCGGCCATCCACCAGGCCAGCGCCACGGACGCCATCGCGTACAGGCCGAGGGCGGTCAGCGACACGGTGAGCAGCCGGCCCAGCGCGGCCTCCTCGGCGGCGCCGCTGAGCCTCTGGGTGACCGCGTACGCGCGTACGGCCCGTTCCGACGTCGTGGGCGAGGGGGTGGGGACGGGCACGGGGCTGGCCGGTACCGCCGAGGCGGTCGCGTCCGGCCAGGGCAGGGTGGTGTCAAACGACCTGCCGGGTACGGCCGTCGTCACCGCCGTGCTGATCGACGAGTACAGCCCCTGCCGTACGAGCAGGTAGACCACGCCCGTGAGCAGCACCCCGGCCACCACGAGCAGCCCGCCGTACAGGGCCGTGAGCCGGGCCCGCTCGCTCCTCATCGCGCGATCCGGTAGCCCGCGCCCGGCACCGTCTCCACCACCGGCGGCTCCCCCAGCTTGGCCCGCAGCTTGCTCAGGGTGACCCGTACGGCGTTGGTGCGGTAGCTCGTGTGCTCCTCCCACACCTGCTCGATCAGGTCCTCGCCGCTGACCACCGCCCCGTCCGCGCGCAGCAGCGCCTCCAGGACGGCGAACTCCTTGCGGGAGAGGTGCAGCGGCCTGCCGTCCCGGTCGGCCTGGCGGCGGGCCGTGTCCAGGACGATCCCGGCCCGTTCGAGGACGGGCGGCAGCGCGGGGCGGGCCCGCCGGCCGAGGGCCAGCACGCGCGCGAGGAGCTCGTCGTACGCGAACGGCTTGGTCAGGTAGTCGTCGGCGCCGAGGCCCAGGCCGTCCACCCGGTCCCGTACGGTCCCGGACGCGGTCAGCATGAGGATGCGCGTCAGGAGCCCCTGCCGCACCACCCGGCGGCACACCTCGTCGCCGTGGACGCCGGGCAGGTCCCGGTCCAGGACCATCACGTCGTACGCCCCGAAGGACAGCTTGCGCAGCGCCTCGGCGCCGTCCGCCGCGACGTCGACGGCGAGCGCGTCACGGCGCAGCCCCTCGGCGATCATCTCCGCGAGGAACTCCTCGTCCTCCACCACCAGTACGCGCATGGGTCCCTGTGTAGCCCAGGGACACCTTTCGTCGGTGTAAAGGCGGCGCTGAGAGAAACGAAACACCGGTCGGCGCCACGCTCCCGGTCATGAGAATCCGACAGATCCGCCACTGCACCGCTCTCGCCGCCCTGGCGCTCCTCGCCGCCGCGTGCTCCGGCACCGGCGCCGAAGCCCCCAAGAGCGACGACGTCAGCGGCGAGGGCAAGAAGGCCGACCAGGCCCTGGAGTACCGCAAGTGCCTGCGCGACCAGGGCCTCGACGTGCCCGAGCCGAAGCCGGGCCAGGATCCGCGCTCCATCGCCATCGGCGGCGACCTGAGCAAGGAGCAGATGGAGAAGGCCTTCAAGGCGTGCCGGGGGAAGGGCGGCGGCGGGGCGGGCGGCTCCGGTGAGCTCACCCAGGCCGACAAGGACAAGGCGCTGGCGTTCTCCCGCTGCATGCGGGAGAACGGCGTCAACATGCCCGACCCGAAGTTCGACGGCGCGGCGCAGCAGGCCCTGCCCATGCCGACGGCCGGGCCGGAGAAGGAGACGTTCGAGAAGGCGATGAAGGTGTGCGGGGGCGAGGCCCGGTGACCCGCCGCCGCCTCGCCGTCGCGATCGGCGCCCTCGTCGTACTGGCGGGCAGCGGCGCCGCCGCCGTCTCCGCGTACAGCGCGCCCGAGCGGAAGGACGCGCCGGAGAAGACGGCCACCGCCACCGCCGCCGTCGAGCGGGGCGACCTCAGCGACAGCAGCAGGCAGACCGGCACCCTCGGCTATGCCAAGGAGCGCCGTATCACCGCGGGCCCCGTCTCCGGCACGCTCACCTGGATCGCGGGCGCCGGCTCGACCGTCGAGCGCGACGAGCGGCTGTACGAGGTCGACGGCACGCCCGTACGCCTGCTGTACGGCACCGGGCCGATGTACCGGACGCTGAAGCCGGGCGACGAGGGGCGGGACGTCGAGGAGCTGGAGGAGAACCTCCGCGACCTCGGGTACGGCTCCGGGCTCGCGGTCGACGAGAAGTACACCGACGGCACGGCCGAGGCCGTCAAGCGGTGGCAGAAGTCCCACGGCCTGAAGCGCACCGGGCACATCGGCCCGGACCAGGTGGCGTTCGCGTCCGGCGCGGTGCGGGTGAAGGAGGCGGGCGCGGCGGTCGGCGAGCCGGTCGGGCCGGGCAAGCCCGTCCTGACGGTCACCGGCGCCGAACGCACCGTACGGTTCCAGCTCCCCGTCGCCGACGGCTCGCTCGCGAAGACCGGCACCAGGGTCACGGTCGAGCTCCCGGACGGCACGGTCGTACCGGGCAAGGTCACGGGGGTCGGGAAGACGGCGAAGGCGGCCGAGGACGCCCAGGACAAGACGCCGAAGATCGACATCACGGTGTCGTTCGACGATCCGGGCAAGGTCAAGGCGCTCGACCAGTCGCCGGTCACCGTCAACCTCACCGGCGAGACCCGCAGAGGCGTCCTGTCCGTGCCCGTCAACGCGCTGCTGGCCCTCCCGGGAGGCGGTTTCGGCGTCGAGGTCGTCGACGGCGACGGCCGCAGCCGGGACGTGAAGGTGGAGCTCGGCATGTTCGCCGAGGGCCGCGTGGAGGTCAGCGGCGGCGGACTGCGCGAGGGCATGAAGGTCGGGGTGCCGTCCGTATGAGCACGGTCGTACGCCTGACCGGGGTCACCAAGCAGTACGCGGGCGGCGTCACGGCGCTGGGCGGCGTGGACCTCACCGTCGACCAGGGTGAACTGGTCGGCATCGTCGGCCCGTCCGGGTCCGGCAAGTCCACGCTGCTGCACATCGTCGGCACCCTCGACCGGCCGACGGCGGGGAGCGTGGAGATCGCCGGGCACGATGTGGCGACCCTGTCCGACCGGCGCCTGTCGGCGCTGCGCGCCCGGCACATCGGCTTCGTGTTCCAGGCGTTCCACCTGGTGCCGGGCGTCAGCGCCCAGGACAACGTCGCCGAAGGGCTGCTGTACTCGGGCCTTCCGCGCGGTCGGCGCCGGGCCTTGGCCGCGGAGGCGCTCGCCCGTGTGGGGCTCGCCGACCGGCTGCGGCACCGGCCGCACGAGCTGTCCGGCGGGCAGAAGCAGCGCGTCGCCATCGCGCGTGCGGTGGTCGGGCAGCCGGACCTGCTGCTGGCCGACGAGCCGACCGGGGCGCTGGACTCGGCGTCCGGGGAGGCCGTCATGGAGCTGCTGCGCGACCTGAACGCGGAGGGCGCCACGATCGCCGTCATCACGCACGACACGGAGATCGCGGACCGGCTGCCGCGCCAGGTGCGGATCCGGGACGGCCGGATCGTCGCCGACGTGCGGGGGGTGGCGGCCTGATGGCCCGTACGCGTACGCGATCGAAGGCATCGAAGGCATCGAAGGCGCTGAAGGCGGCGCGGCTCGGGCCGCGCGACGTCCTGCACGTGGGTTCCGCGGGGCTGCGCAGCCGGCCGGTGCGGATCGTGCTGTCCGCACTCGGCATCGCCATCGGGATCGCGACGATGATCGCGGTGGTGGGCATCTCGGCGTCCAGCGCGGCGCAGTTGATGCGCCAGCTGGACGCGCTGGGCACCAACATGCTGGTGGCGACGCCCGGCGAGTCGATGTTCGCCGGGCAGGAGGTCAAGCTACCGAAGGACGCGCCCGGCATGGTCGGCCGCATCGACGGCGTCGAACACGTCGGCGCGACGGGCGACGTGGCCCGGTCGGTGCGCCGCTCCGAGAAGATCCCCGAGGGGGAGACGGGCGGAATCGCGGTCAAGGCCGCCTCGGAGGAGCTGCTGGAGGTGCTGCGCGGCGAGGTGGCGCGCGGCACCTGGCTGAACGGCGCCAACGGCCGCTACCCGGCGGTCGTGCTCGGCCATGTCGCCGCCGAACGCCTCGGCATCACCGAGCCGGGCCGTCAGGTGTGGCTCGGTGACCGGTACTTCACGGTCGTCGGCATCCTCGCCCCGCTGCCGCTCGCCCCGGAGATCGAACGCTCGGCGCTGGTGGGCTGGACGGCCGCGGAGGAGCTGCTCGGCTTCGACGGGCACCCGACGTCGGTGTACGAGCGGTCCACGGACGCCTCGGTGGGGCACGTACGGGCGCTGCTGGCGGCGACCGTGGACCCGCGCAGCCCGCAGAACGTGCGGGTGACCGACCCGTCGTCGGCGCTGCGGGCGAAGGCGGCGACGGAGGGCGCGTTCTCCACGCTGCTGCTGGGGCTGGGCGGGATCGCCCTGCTCGTGGGCGGGGTCGGGGTGGCCAACACCATGATCATCTCGGTGCTGGAGCGCCGCCACGAGATCGGCCTGCGCCGCTCGCTGGGCGCGACCCGGGGCCAGATCCGGGTGCAGTTCGTCACCGAGTCGCTGATGCTGTCGGGCCTGGGCGGCATCGCGGGCGTGGCCCTCGGCGCGGCGGCGACGGGCGCGTACGCCGTCTCCGGCGGCCTGCCGTGGGTCGTCCCGCCCTGGGCGGTGGGCGGCGGCTTCGCCGCCACCCTGGCGATCGGCACGGTGGCCGGCCTCTACCCGGCGGTGCGGGCGGCCCGGCTGTCCCCGACGCTGGCACTGCACGCGGCGTAGCCGCGGGCGTCTCCGGCCGGGGCTCTCCAGGCCGGGGCTCTCCGGCCGGGCGGGCTCTCCAGGCCGGGGCTCTCCGGCCGGGCGGGCCCTCGCCCGGGCCCCGCCCCGGAGAGCCGCCTCAATCCCCCGAGCGTCCCCCCAGCGCCGACGCCAGGTCCACCGAGCCCGCCACGCGGACCGCCACGCTCTCCGCGTACGCCGCGTCCGGGCGCTCGAAGGCCGGTCTGGTCGCGCAGCGGAGGAAGGTCACCACGCCGAGCGTCCGGCCCCGGCTGCGCAGGACCGTGCAGAGGGCGTGGGCCGCGTCCCGGGGCCACTGGCGCTCCGCGGCCCAGGCCTCGGACGCGGCGCTCGCCCGCACCGAGCCGGCGCGGTCCACCGCCTGGAGGGCCGGGTGGCCGGGGCCGTACCGCACGGGAAGGCCCCCGCCCGCCACGCGCGCGACGGGGCCGGGCGCGCCGGAGGGCGACGCCGCGGCGCGTACGAGGCCCTCGCCCCGCGCCGGGTCGGGGCCGACGAGGTCGAGCAGTACGTGGTCGGCGAACCCGGCGAGCGCGAAGTCCAGGTACACGGCCGCCGCCTGCATCGGGTCCTCGCACTCCGCCGCCGCGCCGCCCGCGCGGTGCAGCTGGCTGGAGCGGAACCGCAGCCGGTCGGCCTCCTGTGCCGCCAGCTTGTCCTCGGTCACGTCCTGGAACAGCCAGCCGACGCCCAGCGGGACCGGCTCCTCCGCGAGCGGGGACGCCAGCCGCAGGAAGCCGCTGCGCCAGCACCGCCGCCGCTCGCCCTCCGCCGTCCGCACCGTCACCCACAGCTCGGCGAGCGCCGGGGGCGCGCCCTGCGCCAGTACGTGCTGCAGCGCGCCCTCCAGCTCCTCCACGCCCTGCACCACCAGCTCGCCCAGCGGCCGGCCCAGCACCGTCGTGCGCCCGGCGCCCAGGGCCCGGGCGGCGTGCGCGTTGACCAGGGCCGGGCGCAGGTCGACGTCGACGAGCACGACACCCCAGGCGGCGTCCTCGAACAGCGCCTCGCTGAGCGCGATGGACCGCTCCAGGTCGATCTGCGCGTGCACCTCGCTGAACGCGCAGTACACCCCCGCCGGCCGGCCGTCCGCGCCGCGCACACCGGCCGACTGCGTCCGTACGAGGACCCGCCCGCCGTCCTTGCGCAGCAGCGGGAACTCGTGCACCTGCCGCCCGGCCGCCCGCATGACCCCGGCCAGCCGCTCCCACACCTCCGCGGCGTCCTCGGCCCGCGCGGCCCACCCGCCGAGTCCGGGCCGTCCGACAGCCTCCTCCGCGGTCCAGCCGAGGATCCGCTCGGCCTCGCGGTTCCAGTGGGTGATCACCCCGTCGGCGTCGAACGCACAGAGCGCCGCGTCCATCCCGTCCAGCAGCGCGGCGAGCAGCTCGTCCGATCCGCGCTCACCGGTCGCCGTCTCGCTCTTGGACGCAGTCATCCCGGCACCCCCTGCAGGACGTGTCCCAACCTGTTCTCCTGTACTCACCTGCGGTCATTGAACTGGAAGGTGACCCAGGACACAGCCCGTTCGCGAAAATGCGTTGTGCGGCCGCCGGACCGGTTCTTAGTGTGTGGGCACACAGGAAAGGAGGTGATCCGGAAGTGGTTTCTTTTCGGATGCGTGAGGTGACTGCGGGCTAAGGCCTGTCGTCGCACTCTGTGCAAAGGCGGCAGGCCTCCTGCCGTAATCCCAAGCAGTCACCGGCCCGCGGGCTCGTCGGCACATCCGGCCGACCCCTCCGTCCAGGAGGGAACAGAGCCCGCGGGCTTCTGCGTTTCCCGGGCTCCGTCTTTTCCGTGGTTCCGTCGTTCCCTGGCTCCGTCGTTCCCTGGCTCCGTCTGAGTAGGAGCCGCACGCGGAGATGAGTACGCGACCCGGTGTGGGCGGCCGGGCGCGGGCGGCAGCATGGCGGCCATGACGAACACGACCGCGGACACCGCCGGCTCCGCTGCCGGCACCACCGACCCCGCCGACCCCTTCGCCCCGTCCACGGGCGCCGTGCGCGTCTTCGCCGGGATCGGGCTCCTGCTCCTCGCCGTCGCCTTCGTCGCGACCCTCGTCATCATCCTGAACCAGGCCTACAGCGGCGACGGCCGCAGCGGCCCGCTCGTCGGAGCGGCGATGTGGTCGATGGGGCTGTCCGGCCTGGTGGGCCTGGTGGCGCTGTGCGCGCCGCGGGACACGCTGGACCACGGCGTACGCCGCGGGGCGGTGTTCGCGCAGTACGCGTTGGCCTTCGGCGGCCCGGTGCTGGCCGCGATCGACTTCGCCTGAGCGGCGCCCGCCCCGGTCGACGCGTCAGGGCGAGAGGCGCTCCACGCGCCAGGAGGCGTCCTGCCCGACGTAGCGCAGCCGGTCGTGCAGCCGGTTCTCGTGGCCCTGCCAGAACTCGACCGTCTCCGGGGCGATCCGGAAGCCGCCCCAGTGCGGCGGCACCGGCACCTGCTCGCCCTCCGGGTAGCGCGCCGCGAGCTCCTCGAAGCGGGCCAGCAGCTCCGCCCGCGAGGCGATCACGGACGACTGCTCGCTCGCCCAGGCGCCCAGCTGGGAGCCGTGCGGGCGGGTGCGGAAGTACGCGGCGGTCTCGTCGCGGCCCACGCGGGACGCCACGCCGTTGACGATGACCTGGCGGGCCACCGGGTGCCAGGGGAACAGCAGCGCGACGTACGGGTTGGTGTCGAGCTCCATGCCCTTGCGGGAGCCGTAGTTGGTGAAGAAGACGAAGCCCCGCTCGTCGTAGTGCTTGAGCAGCACCGTGCGCGACGAGGGGCGGCCGTCGGGCGAGGCCGTGGAGACGATCATGGCGTTCGGCTCGTGGATCACCCCGCTGCCGGCCACCTCCTTGAACCAGCGGTCGAACTGGTCCATCGGCTCGGCCGCGAGGTCCGACTCCAGGAACTGGGCGGTGCGGTACTGCTCGCGCATGTCGGCGGGATCGAGAGCTGCTGGGTCGAGAGCGTCTGTCACAGAGGCCATCCTGCCGTAGCCGGGCAGTCTTCCCGGCACGGAGTGCCACTAATCCTTCCTGCCCGGTTCGGCGGAGTGTGCCGGATGTCACGCTTCCCCGCATCGGGGGAACCCGACAGACTCATGCGCTGGGTCACTGTTCCCTCCCTACGACGGTGCTGGATGACCACCTGCCGTACGGGGTATCACCGCACCCCCGGAAGACACACCGGAACTCTCACCGGAAGACTCACCTCACGAGGAGCCGCCTGATGTCCGACTTCGTACCCGGACTCGAAGGAGTCGTCGCGTTCGAGACGGAGATCGCCGAACCGGACAAGGAAGGCGGTGCGCTGCGCTACCGCGGCGTCGACATCGAGGAACTCGTCGGGTCCGTCTCGTTCGGCAACGTGTGGGGCCTGCTGGTCGACGGGGCGTTCAACCCCGGCCTGCCGCCGGCCGAGCCGTTCCCGATCCCGGTGCACTCCGGCGACATCCGCGTCGACGTGCAGTCGGCGCTCGCCATGCTCGCCCCGGTGTGGGGCCTGAAACCGCTCCTCGACATCGACGAGGAGCAGGCCCGCGACGACCTCGCGCGGGCGGCCGTCATGGCGCTGTCGTACGTCGCGCAGAGCGCGCGCGGGCAGGGCCTGCCGATGGTGCCGCAGAGCGAGATCGACAAGGCGCAGTCCGTCGTCGAGCGGTTCATGATCCGCTGGCGCGGCGAGCCGGACCCGAAGCACGTCAAGGCCGTCGACGCGTACTGGACGTCCGCCGCCGAGCACGGCATGAACGCCTCCACCTTCACGGCCCGCGTCATCGCCTCCACGGGCGCCGACGTGGCCGCGGCCCTCTCGGGCGCCGTCGGCGCCATGTCCGGGCCCCTGCACGGCGGGGCCCCGTCCCGCGTGCTCGGCATGATCGAGGAGATCGAGCGCACCGGTGACGCCGGCGCGTACGTCCGCCAGGCCCTCGACAAGGGCGAGCGCCTGATGGGCTTCGGCCACCGCGTCTACCGCGCCGAGGACCCGCGCGCCCGCGTCCTGCGCCGTACCGCCAAGGAGCTCGCCGCGCCGCGCTTCGAGGTGGCGGAGGCGCTGGAGAAGGCCGCCCTGGAGGAGCTGCACAACCGCCGCCCGGACCGCGTCCTGGCGACGAACGTGGAGTTCTGGGCGGCGATCGTGCTGGACTTCGCGGAGGTCCCGGCGCACATGTTCACCTCCATGTTCACCTGCGCCCGCACGGCCGGCTGGAGCGCCCACATCCTGGAGCAGAAGCGCACCGGCCGCCTGGTCCGCCCCTCCGCCCGCTACGTGGGCCCGGGCCCGCGCAGCCCGCGCGAGATCGCCGGTTTCGACGACATCACCGGCTGACGCCGGTACCGATACGGCGACGGCGCCGGCCCCCGCGCGGGGGTCGGCGCCGTTCGCGTACGTACGCCCGCCGGCGGGGGCTCAGAGGCTGATGAGCCGGACCCGGTCGCCGCACAGGCGGGCCATGTCGTCGATGTCGGACGTCAGCATGACGACGGGCCCGGGCTGGCGCCGCGCCATCTCGGCGACCGTGGCGTCGATGGCGTACTTGTGGCCGTGCAGACCGGCGTCCTTGAGGAGGCGGGCGGCGGCCTTGGCGGACTGCTCGGTGACGGGTTCGACCCGGCAGCGGGACAGCAGCCACTGGAGGCGGGGCAGGTTCACGCCCGCGTGCATCACCTCGACGATGGTGTTGGCGCACACGGCGATCGTGGCTTGCAGGTCGTAGAAGATCTGGATCTTGGTCGACACCTTCCGGTCCTCGGTGATCCAAGCGGAGAGGCCCTCGGAGTCCAGGACGACGGTGCTGATGTGCTCGGTCAAGCCGCCCTCGCCTCGGTGTGCTCGGGCTGCTGGAGCTCCGGGAAGATCTCGGCGCGCGCTTCGGCGAGCTCCTCCTCGGTGAAGGCGCCGTGTTCTTCCTGGTAGCGCCGTAGCTCCTCGGCCAGCAGCTTGCGTCTGATCAAGTGACCCACCGCCTCCGCCACGAAGGCGGACACATTGTCCGTGAGCTTCTTCAGCTCTTCCACGTGCGGGGTGGGGAGGGTCACCGTGATGCGCGTCGTCTCAGCCATACGTCGAGCGTAGCGCCTATCTGCATACCAGCAGTATGCAGATAGGCAGCCATCGGATCAGCCCAAGACCTCGTCCAGCAGCCTCCCCCACTGCGCCACCACCCGGTCCCGTCGGGCCCGGTCGTCCGTCAGCAGGTTGGCGAGGCCGAGGCCGCGGGCCATGTCCAGGAGGCCCTGGACCGTCTCGCGGACGCCGGGGCGGGACTCGTCGGCGGCGAGGAGCTCGACCGCGATGCGGTGGGTCTCGCGGCCGACCTTCGCCTCCAGTTCGGTCACGCGGGCGCGCAGCTGCTCCTCGTTGGAGGCGGCCACCCACAGGTGCAGGGCCGCCCGGAACAGGGGGCCCGTGTAGAGGTCCACCAGGGCCGCGACGACCGCCGCGCGGCCCTGCACGGGCAGGGCGCGCAGGGCCTGGGAGCGCTCCTCGGCGACGTACTCGACGGCCGCCGTGAAGAGGTCCTCCCGGGTCGGGAAGTGGTGCTGGGCGGCGCCGCGCGAGACGCCGGCGCGTTCGGCGACGACGGAGACGGTCGAGCCCGCCCAGCCCCGTTCGGCCAGGCAGGCCACGGCCGCCTCCAGGAGCCGCTGCCGGGTGGCCCGGCTGCGGTCCTGCTTCGGCGCCTTCGAGGCGTTCGGCGCCTTCGCGGCGGTGGTAGCGGTCGTACCGGTGGTCACAACACCCATGCAGCGTCCCGTCGCTCCAGGAAGGCCGTCATCCCCTCGCGGGCCTCCGCCGAGGCGAAGAGCGAGGCCGAGCGCTGGACGAGGTCCTCCGCGTCGCGCTCGAAGGTCTCCAGCACCCTAGCCGTGACCAGCCGCTTGCTCTCCGCCAGCCCCTGCGGCGACGCCCGCCGCAGCCCGTCCAGCACGGGCGTGAGCGCGCGGTCCACGTCCTCGCCGACGACGGTCACCAGGCCGATCCGGGCCGCCTCCGCCGCGTCGAACCGCTCGCCCGTCAGGTAGTACCGGCTCGCGGCCGCCGGGTCGAGGCGCGGCAGCAGCGTCAGCGAGATGACGGCCGGCGCCACCCCGAGGCGCGCCTCCGTGAGCGCGAAGTCCGCCTCCGGCCCTGCCGCCACGATGTCGCACGCGCCCACCAGACCGAGCCCGCCGGCCCGTACGTGCCCGGTCACCCGGGCCACCACCGGCTTGGGCAGCTCCACGATCGCCCGCAGCAGCGCCACGAAGGTGTACGGGCTGGGCGGCGCCTTCAGGTCGGCGCCCGCGCTGAACGTCGGCCCCGCGTGCGTGAGCACCACCGCCCGCACCGCCGGGTCCTTGCCGCAGGCGTCCAGCGCCTCCGCCAGCTCGCCGACGACCCGCGCGGACAGCGCGTTGCGGTTGTCCGGGGAGTCCAGCGTCAGGGTGGTGATGCCGCGCTCGTGCGCGGTGGTGACGAGGCTCGTCATGCGCCCTCCCGTTCCCTCTCCCTCAGTTCCCGGCGGAGGATCTTCCCCGACGCCGCCCTCGGCACGCCCTCGATGAACTCGACCCGCCGGATCTTCTTGTACGGGGCGACCTTGCCGGCCACGAAGGCCATGACCTCGCCGGCCGTCGGTTCCGTGGCGCCCGGCCGCCGTACGACGTACGCCTTCGGCACCTCGTCGCCGTTCTCGTCGTACACGCCGATCACCGCCGCGTCCGCGATGCCCTCGTGCGTCAGCAGCAGCGCCTCCAGTTCGGCCGGCGCGACCTGGAAGCCCTTGTACTTGATCAGCTCCTTGACGCGGTCGACGACGTACAGCCAGCCGTCGGCGTCGACGCGCCCCACGTCACCGGTGTGCAGCCATCCCTCCGCGTCGACCATCGCGGCCGTCGCGTCCGGACGGCCCAGGTAGCCCTTCATCACCTGCGGCCCCCGGATCCAGATCTCGCCCTCCTCCCCCGCGCCCAGGTCCTTGCCGGGGTCGTCGAGGGACACGATCCGCATCTCGGTGCTCGGAAGCAGCTTGCCGACGGCGCCCGGTGGGGCGTCGGGGGCCGTCAGCGGCACCACGTGCGTGGCGGGCGACAGCTCCGTCATGCCGTACGCCTGCCGTACGGGGGGCAGCCCGAGCCGCGCCCCGCAGGCCCGGGCGAGGTGCCCGTCGAGCGGGGCGGCGGCGCTGAGGACGTACTCCAGCGACGACAGGTCGTACCGCTCGACCGCCGGGTGCTTGGCGAGTGCGAGGACCACCGGCGGGGCCACGTACAGGCCGTTGACGCGGTGCTTCTCGATCGTCCCGAGGAACTGCTCCAGTTCGAAGCGCGGCAGCACGACCACGGTGGCGCCGTGCCGCAGCGGCGCGTTCATCAGCGCCGTGAGCCCGTAGATGTGGAAGAACGGCAGGATGGCGAGGATCCGGTGGCCGGGCCCCACCGGCACCAGCGGGTCCAGCTGCGCCAGGTTGGTGGCGATCGAGCGGTGGGTGAGCATGACGCCCTTGGGGACGCCGGTCGTGCCGGAGGAGTACGGCAGCACGGCGACGTCCTCGTCCGGGTCGATCGCGACGGACGGTTCCGGCGCCGTCGAGCCCAGCATGTCCAGGACGGAGCGGTGCCCTTCCGCCTGGTCGCAGACGAAGATCTCGCGGACGTCCGTTCCGCGCGCGGCGCGCCGGGCCGTCTCCAGGAGCGGCGAGACGGTGACGACCCAGCGGGCGCCGGAGTCCCGCAGCTGCTTGGCGACCTCCTCGGCCGTCGCCAGCGGGTGGAGGGTGGTGACGGACGCGCCGGCGCGCGTCGCCGCGTAGAAGACGGCCGGGTAGACGACGGTGTTCGGGCTGTGCAGCGCCAGCACGTCGCCCTTGCGCACGCCCGCCTCCGCGAGCGCGGCGGCGATGCGGCGGTGGTACGTGTCGAGCTGGGCGTACGTGACGGTCAGCTCGCCCGCGCCGTCGACGAGGGCGACGGTGTCGCCGTACGCGCGGGCGTTGTCCAGGACGGCGTCGTGGATGGGGAGGGACAGGGTCGGGACGTCCGCGTACTCGCTGTGGAACACCATCAACGGCTCCTGTCGGTACGGCGTCGGTGATCAGTACGACTTGGGCAGTCCGAGCGTCTGGTGGGACACGTAGTTCAGAATCATTTCCCGGCTGACGGGGGCTATCCGTGCCACGCGCGAGGCGGTGATGAGCGAGGCGAGGCCGAACTCGCGTGTGAGGCCGTTTCCGCCGAGGGTGTGCACGGACTGGTCGACGGCCCGCACGCACGCCTCGGCCGCCGCGTACTTGGCCATGTTGGCGGCCTCGCCCGCGCCGATGTCGTCGCCCGCGTCGTACAGGTGGGCGGCCCGCTGCATCATCAGGCGGGCCAGCTCCAGTTCGATGTGGACCTGGGCGAGGGGGTGCGCGATGGCCTGGTGGGCGCCGATCGGTGCCTTCCACACCTGGCGCTCCTTGGCGTACGCGACGGCCCGCGCGACCGCGTAACGGCCCATGCCGACGGCGAAGGCGGCCGTCATGATGCGCTCGGGGTTGAGCCCGGCGAAGAGCTGGAGCAGCCCCGCGTCTTCGTCACCCACGAGCGCGTCCGCCGGGAGCCGTACGTCGTCCAGCGTCAGCTCGAACTGCTTTTCGTGGGCGTGCAGTTCCATGTCGATGGGGCGGCGGCCGAAGCCGGGGATGTCGCGCGGGACGACGAACAGGCACGGCTTGAGTTTCCCCGTGCGGGCGTCCTCCGTGCGGCCCACGATCAGCGTCGCGTCGGCGATGTCGACACCGGAGATGAACACCTTGCGGCCGGTCAGCACCCAGTCGTCGCCGTCGCGGCGCGCGGTGGTGGTGATCCGGTGGGAGTTGGAGCCCGCGTCCGGCTCGGTGATGCCGAAGGCCATGGTGCGGCTGCCGTCGGCGAGGCCCGGCAGCCAGCGCCGCTTCTGCTCGTCGGTGCCGAAGCGGGCGATGACCGTGCCGCAGATCGCCGGGGACACCACCATCATCAGCAGCGGGCAGCCCGCCGCGCCCAGCTCCTCCAGGACGATGGACAGCTCGGCCATGCCGCCGCCCCCGCCGCCGTACTCCTCGGGCAGGTTGACGCCCAGGTAGCCGAGCTTGCCGGCCTCCGCCCACAGGGCCTCGCGGTCGTGCTCGCGCCCGTGGCGCCGCCCGAGGGCGGCGACGGCGGCGCGCAGGGCTTGCTGTTCGTCGGTCTCGACGACTCCGGTCATGTCTGTTCCTCCTGTACGTCCACGTCCTGTACGACGGCGAGCAGGGCACCGACCTCGACCTGGTGGCCGGGGACGGCGTGGAGCGCGGTGAGCGTGCCGGAGGCGGGAGCGGCGATCCTGTGCTCCATCTTCATGGCCTCCAGCCAGACGAGCGGCTGCCCCGCCTCGACCCGGTCCCCGGGCTCCACGTCGGCAACCCGGACGACGGTGCCTGGCATGGGCGCGAGCAGCGAGCCGGGCGCGGCGCGCTCGGCGGGGTCGGTGAAGCGGGGAGGTGCGGTGAGCCGGAACGGCCCCGCGTACACGGTGCCGTCGCCGTACGCGGCGACCTCGAAGCGCCGGACGACGCCGGCCACGTCGAGGCGGACGTGGTCGGGCGACACGTCCACCACGCGTGTGTGCGGGTGGGACTCGACGGTGAACCGGCCGTCGCGGGTGGGGCGGTAGCGGATCTCGTGGTCGCCGTAGCGGGCGGTCTGCGGCTGCGACGGCACGTTGCGGAAGGCGCCGAAGCGCCCGGAGTGGCGTGCGGCCTCCGCGAGGGCGGCGGCCACGGCCGCCTCGGCCTCCCCGGGCTCGGGGGCGGTGAGTCCGGGCAGGTGCCGCTCGTAGAACCCGGTGTCGAGCCGCCCCGCCAGGAAGTCCGGATGCCGCAGCGACCGCACCAGCAGCTCCCGGTTGGTGACCGGCCCGTGCACGCGGGCGCGCGCCAGGGCGTGGGCCAGCTTGCGGATCGCCTCCTGCCGGGTGGGCGCGTGGGCGATCACCTTGGCCAGCATGGCGTCGTAGTGGACGCCGACGGCGTCCCCGGCGGCGTATCCGGCGTCCACGCGGAGCCCGTCCCCCGCCGGGAGGTCCAGCGCGTGCAAGGCGCCCGTCTGCGGGGCCCACGCGCGGGCCGGGTCCTCGGCGTAGAGGCGGGCCTCCACCGCGTGGCCCGAGGGGGCGGGGGGCTCGGGAGGGAGCGCTCCGCCCTCCGCGATCCGGAGCTGGAGGGCGACCAGGTCGAGGCCGAAGACGGCTTCCGTGACGGGGTGTTCGACCTGGAGGCGGGTGTTCATCTCCAGGAAGTACGCCCGGTCGCCGGAGACCAGGAACTCGACCGTGCCCGCGCCCGCGTACCCCACCGCCCGTGCCGCCGCCACCGCCGAGGTGTCCAGCGTCTCGCGCAGCTCCGGGCCCAGGCCCGGCGCCGGGGCCTCCTCAACGACCTTCTGGTGCCGCCGCTGGAGCGAGCAGTCGCGGGTGCCGAGCGCCCACACGGTGCCGTGGGTGTCGGCGAGGATCTGCACCTCGACGTGGCGGCCCCGCTCGACGTACGGCTCAGCGAACACCTCGCCGTCGCCGAACGCCGAACGGGCCTCGGCGGTGGCCGCCGCCAGCTCGCCGGGGAGCGCGGCCAGGTCCCGGACGACCCGCATGCCCCGGCCGCCGCCGCCCGCCGCCGCCTTGAGCAGGAGTGGCAGGTCCTCGGGGGCGGCCGTCGCCGGGTCGACCGGGTCCAGCAGCGGGACGCCCGCCGCCGCCATCAGCTCCTTGGCGCGCGTCTTGGACGCCATCGTCTCGATCGCCTTGGGCGGCGGGCCCACCCACGTGAGACCGGCGTCCAGCACCGCACGCGCGAAGTCGGCGTTCTCGGACAGGAAGCCGTACCCGGGGTGGACGGCGTCCGCGCCCGCCGCGAGGGCGGCCTGCACGATCAGGTCGCCGCGCAGGTAGGTGTCGGCGGGTGCCGCTCCCGGCAGCCGTACGGCCGTGTCGGCCTCCCGTACGTGCAGGGCGGACGCGTCCGGGTCCGCGTACACCGCCACCGTGTCGACGCCGAGCGAGCGGCAGGTGCGGAAGACGCGGCAGGCGATCTCCGCGCGGTTCGCCACAAGGACGGAAGTAATCATCAGGGCCTCACATCCGGAAGACGCCGAAGCCGCCGTGCGCGCCTTCGACCGGGGCGGTGTGGATCGCCGACAGGCACAGGCCGAGGACGGTGCGCGTGTCGCGCGGGTCGATGACCCCGTCGTCGTACAGCCGCCCCGACAGGAACAGCGGCAGCGACTCCGCCTCGATCTGCTGCTCGACCATGGCGCGCAGCGCGGCGTCGCCCTCGTCGTCGTACGGCTGCCCCTTGGCCGCCGCCGACGCGCGGGCGACGATCGACAGGACGCCGGCGAGCTGCTGCGGGCCCATGACGGCGGACTTGGCGCTGGGCCAGGCGAACAGGAACCGGGGGTCGTAGGCGCGGCCGCACATGCCGTAGTGCCCGGCGCCGTACGAGGCGCCCATGAGCACGGAGAGGTGCGGGACGCGCGAGTTGGACACCGCGTTGATCATCATCGCGCCGTGCTTGATGATGCCGCCCTGCTCGTACTCCCTGCCGACCATGTAGCCGGTGGTGTTGTGCAGGAACAGCAGCGGGATGTCCCGCTGGTTGGCCAGCTGGATGAACTGGGCCGCCTTCTGGGACTCGGCGGAGAACAGCACGCCCTGGGCGTTGGCGAGGATGCCGACCGGATAGCCGTGCAGCGTGGCCCAGCCGGTGGTGAGCGAGGGCCCGTACAGCGGCTTGAACTCGTCGAAGTCGGAGCCGTCGACGATCCGGGCGATGACCTCGCGCGGGTCGAAGGGGGTCTTCAGGTCCCCCGGCACGATGCCGAGGAGCTCCTCCGAGTCGTACTTCGGCGGCTCGGCCGGGCCGGGATCGGGGTGCGCCTTGCGGTGGTTGAGGCGGGCGACGATCCGGCGGGCCTGGCGGAGGGCGTCCGGCTCGTCGACGGCGTAGTGGTCGGCGAGGCCCGACACGCGGGCGTGCATCTCGGCGCCGCCGAGGGACTCGTCGTCGCTCTCCTCGCCGGTGGCCATCTTCACCAGCGGCGGCCCGCCGAGGAAGACCTTCGACCGCTCCTTGATCATGACGGTGTGGTCGGACATGCCGGGCACGTAGGCGCCGCCCGCCGTCGAGTTGCCGAAGACGACGGCGACGGTCGGGATCCCGGCGGCGGACAGGCGCGTGATGTCCCGGAAGAGCGCCCCGCCCGGGATGAAGATCTCCTTCTGGGAGGGCAGGTCGGCGCCGCCGGACTCCACGAGCGCGATGCACGGCAGCCGGTTGGCGTGCGCGATCTCGTTGGCACGCAGGGCCTTCTTCAGCGTCCAGGGGTTGGACGCGCCGCCGCGCACGGTCGGGTCGTTGGCGGTGATCAGGCACTCGACGCCCTCGACGACGCCGATGCCGGTGACGATCGACGCGCCGACGGTGTGGTCGCTGCCCCAGGCGGCGAGCGGCGACAGTTCGAGGAACGGTGCCCCGGGGTCGAGGAGCAGCTCGATCCGCTCGCGGGCGAGCAGCTTGCCCCGCGCGCGGTGGCGTGCGACGTACGTGGGGCCGCCGCCCGCGAGCGCCTTGGCGTGCTCGGCGTCGAGTTCGGCCAGCTTGGCGAGCATGGCCTCGCGGTACGCGGCGTAGTCGGGCCCGGCGGTGTCCAGGCGCGAGGGGAGCACGGTCACAGCAGGGCCTCCGGGATGTCGAGGTGGCGGGCGCGCAGCCATTCGCCGAGGCCCTTGGCCTGGGGGTCGAAGCGGGCCTGGGCGGCGACGCCCTCGCCCAGCAGGCCGGTGACGACGAAGTTCAGCGCGCGCAGGTTCGGCAGGACGTGCCGGACGACGGGCAGGTCGCGTGCCTCCGGGATCAGGTCGCGGAACCGGTCGGCGGTCAGCTCGTGGGCGAGCCAGCGCCACGCCTCGTCCGTCGGCGCCCAGACGCCCACGTTGGCGTCGCCGCCCTTGTCGCCGCTGCGGGCCCCGGCGACCAGCCCGAGCGGCGCGCGCCGTACGGGTCCGGGCGGCAGGGGCTCGGGCAGGGGCGGTTCCGGGACGGGCTCCAGGGGATGGGTGCGTACGGGGGCCGGGACGACCTCGTGGTGCCCGTCCGGCAGCACGGCGGTGTGCGGGACCGTGCCCGCGTCGACGTACTCCGCCTCGAAGACGCCGTACGGGGTGCCCTTGCCGGGGGGCGCGGTCACGTGGAAGCCGGGGTAGCTGCCGAGCGCCAGCTCGACCGCCGCGCCGCTGACCGCCCGTCCCACGACGTCGGCGTCGCGGTCGCGGACGACGAGCCGCAGCAGGGCGCTGGCCGTCTCCTCGGTGTCGGCGTCCTCCCGGTCGGTCCGGGCCAGCTCCCAGCGCACCTCGGCCGGTTTCACGGGGAGCGCGTCCTCGACCTGGGCGCGCACGAGCCGGGCCTTGGCCACGATGTCGAGGCCCGTGAGCACGAACACGACCTCGTTGCGCCAGCCGCCGAGCCGGTTCAGTCCGACCTTGAGCGCCGGGGGCGGCGGCTCGCCCCGTACGCCGGAGATCCGGACCCGGTCCGGTCCGTCCGGCGCGAGGCGCACGGTGTCCAGCCGGGCCGTCACGTCGGGGCCCGCGTACCGGGCGCCCGCCGTCTCGTAGAGCAGCTGCGCGGTGACGGTGCCGACGTCCACGAAACCGCCCGTGCGGTCGTGCTTGGTGATGACGGCGGTGCCGTCCTCGTGGAGCTCGGCGAGGGGAAACCCGGGGTGCCGTACGTCATGGTGGGCGAAGAAGGCGTAGTTGCCGCCCGTCGCCTGGGTCCCGCACTCCAGGACGTGCCCGGCGACCACCGCGCCCGCGAGCCGGTCGTAGTCCTCGGGGCCCCAGCCGAACCACCAGGCGGCGGGTCCGCTGACGAGCGCCGCGTCCGTGACCCGGCCGGTCACGACGACGTCCGCGCCGCCGCGCAGGCACGCCGCGATGCCGCCCCCGCCGAGGTACGCGTGCGCCGCGAGGACGCCGTCGCGCGGTGCGGGCAGCCGGTCGCCCTCGACGTGCGCGACCCGCACCCCGGGCAGACCGAGCCGGGCGGCGAGGGCGCGCAGGGCGTCGGCGAGGGACGCCGGGTTGAGGCCGCCGGCGTTGGTCACGATCTTCACGCCGCGCTCGTGGGCGAGGCCGAGGCCCTCCTCCATCTGGCGCAGGAAGGTCTTGGCGTATCCGAGCGCCGGATCCTTCATGCGGTCGCGGGCGAGGATGAGCATGGTCAGCTCGGCGAGGTAGTCACCGGTGAGGACGTCCAGCTCGCCGCCGGTGAGCATCTCGCGTACGGCGTCGAAGCGGTCGCCGTAGAAGCCGGAGGCGTTCCCGATCCGCAGCACGCTCATGCCGTCTTCCGGGGCTCGCGGCCGGTCCCGGCCGGTCCGGCGAAGGCCTGCGCGATGCCGAGCCAGCGGTCGGCCTCGGTGCCCTCGGCCCGTACGGCCACGTCGTCGCGGTGGGCCCGCTGGGTGACCAGCAGGCAGAAGTCCAGGGCGGGCCCGGTCACGCGCTGGCCGGCGTCCTCGGGCCCGTACGTCCACAGCTCCGTGCCGTCCGGTGCGGTGAGCTCCACCCGGAAGGGCTCGGCGGGCGGGGTCAGGCCGCGGACGGCGTAGGCGTAGTCCCGGGCGCGCACGCCGATCCAGGCGACATGGCGCAGGCGCGCGGTCGGTTCCCGTACGGCTCCGAGGGCGTCGGCGACGTCCTGGCCGTGGGCCCAGGTCTCCATCAGGCGGGCGGTGGCCATGGACCCGGCGCTCATGGGCGGCCCGTACCAGGGGAAGCGGGCGCCGGGGGGCGCGGTGCGCAGGGCGTGCTGGAGGCGCTCGCGCCCCTCCCGCCAGCGGACCAGCAGTTCGTGAGGGGGTCCGGCCGCCCCCTCCTCCGCCCCGTCGTCGACGAAGGTGTCGGGCGCCTTGAGCGCCTCTTCCACATGCGCCGCGAACGCCTCCGGGGCGGTGACGGCGAGCAGCGCCGCGGCGTCGGTCCACGCGAGGTGGGCGATCTGGTGGGCGACGGTCCAGCGGGGCGCGGGGGTGGGCGTGGCCCACCGGTCCGGTTCCAGGGGCGCGACCAGCCGGTCGAGCTCCTCGCTCTCGTCACGCAGGTCGTCCAGCAAGGCGTGGGACACGGGGCGCTCCCTCCGGGACACGGGCACGGAAAACGCGGTGCGTGCCCCGGAGCATGACAGCGCCCGGAGAAACAAGCAAGCGTGCTTGCTTTACTTTCTTGCGCTACTTCTTCGCCGCCCGCGAGCGGACGGACCCCATGCTCGCCGCGATGACGAGCGCGATGGCCATCGCGTCAACGAGCGACATCGCCTGGCTCAGCACCAGGAACCCGGCGGTGGCGGCGATCGCCGGCTCCAGGCTCATCAGGATCGCGAAGGTCGGCGCGGGCAGGCGGCGCAGCGCCAGGAGTTCGAGGGTGTACGGCAGGACGGACGACATCAGCGCGACGGCGAGGCCCAGGCCGATGGTCGACGGCACGAGGAGCTTGCTCCCGGCCTCGGCGATGCCCAGCGGCAGCGTCAGCACCGCCCCCACGGCCATGGCCAGCGCCAGCCCGTCGGCCTGCGGGAAGCGCCGCCCGGTGCGCGCGCTGAAGAGGATGTACGCGGCCCACATGACGCCCGCCGCCAGCGCGAACACCGCGCCCAGCGGGTCCAGCCGGTCGAAGCCGCCCCCGCTCAGCAGGACCACTCCGGCCAGCGCGAGCCCGGCCCACACGACGTTCACCAGCCGCCGCGAGGCGACCACCGACAGCACGAGCGGCCCGAGCACCTCCAGGGTGACGGCGGCGCCCAGCGGGATGCGGTCGATGGACAGGTAGAAGAGGACGTTCATCGCGGCCATGGCGGCGCCGAAGGCGACGACGGTGCCCCAGTCGGCGCGCCGGTACCCGCGCAGCCGGGGCCGGCAGACGAGCAGCAGCACGACGGCGGAGAGCAGCAGCCGCAGCGTGACGACCCCGATCGCCCCGGCCCGCGGCATGAGCAGCACGGCGACGGCCGCCCCGAACTGCACGGACAGCCCACCGGCCACCACCAACGCGACCGGCCCGAGCGCGCCGCGCCTTCCGGGGCCCCCTTCGGGGTGCGCGGCGGAGACCTCGGGGAGCGCGACGGCGGCCGCGTCGGCGACCGCCGCGTCCGGGCGTGCGGTGTCGTTCACCGGGAGAACCTCGACTTCTTCCTCTTCGATAGGTGCATTGGAGTGGACCTTCAGTCCACAGTACTGCACTGAAATGGCCAGAGGCCCCTGCGTTCCACCGTAACGAGCGGTGGCCGGAAACGCCCGAGGCCCTTCCGGGGCTCAGGCCGAGGCGCCGAGTTCCGTGCGCGTGCGGCGTACGTCACCGTTCGCATCCGGGGAACTGGACAGCAGCGTCAGCGACCGAACGAGTTCAGGCCGGTCGAGCGCGAGTAGCTGGGCCACCATGCCGCCGACGGACTGACCCGCCACGTGCGCCGGGCCGAGTCCGAGTCCGACGATCACGTCGGCGGCGTCCGCGGCGAGCGTCGACAGGTCGTACTCGTCGCCGGACTTCCCCGACTTGCCGGTGTCCCGGTGGTCGTAACGCACCACCTGGTACCCGTCCTTGGCGATCAGCCGGCACAGCTCGCCCAGCCACACGATGCCCGGTGCCGTGCCGCCCATCACCAGCAGCACCGCCGGATCGCTGCGGCTGCCGAACGTCGTCTCCGTCCACAGTCGCAGACCGTCCCGTGTCGCGATTCGCCTCTCCATTGGCGGTCTTTTCCCCTTGGTAGGGTGCGTGAGCCGCCGATCATCCGTCCCGGGGGAACAAAGTGACTCGCGCACGCACGGCACTGGTCCTGGTTGATCTGCAGCGGTGGATCGTCGACATGCCGTGGCAGCCGGTAGGCGGTGAGGTCGTGGCCGACGCCTGCCGAAGGCTGCGCGAGCACTTCGCCCACACGGGCTCTTCGTCCGTCGTGCTGGTCCGGTACGTACGGGAGGACGGCGCCGACGGCGGCATCGGCGCCGCCGCCAACCAGCTTGTCCCCGGTCTCGAACCCCGTACCGGCGAGCACCTGGTGACCAAGCACGGTCTCGACGCCTTCGCGGGCACCGACCTCCACGACCAGCTGCGCGACGAAGGCGTCACGGACGTCGTGGTCGCCGGACTGTCCACCGCGCACGGTGTCGCGTCGACCGCCGCGGCGGCGCTGCGTCTGGGCTACGGGGTGGTCGTCGTCTCCGACGCCACGGCCAGCGTGAGTGAGGCACAGCACCGCGAGGCACTCGACCGCCTCACCGCGCTCGGCGCGGGCACCGCCGTGGTCGCGGACCTCGTGACCGCGAAGGTCAGCGGGAACTGACCCTCGCGGCACGGCAGAGCGAGCCTGACGTCAGCGCGGTTCATCCATCCCCAGCCCCTCCGCCAGCACCTCCGCCAGGTGCCGTCCCCGCCGCCCCGCCAGCTGGTCCAGCTGGGTGCGGCAGGAGAAGCCGTCCGCGAGGAGCTCGGTGCCGGGGGCGGCGGCGCGGAGGGTGGGGAGGAGCTGGTCCTCGGCGCAGGCGACGGAGACGGCGTAGTGGCCGCGCTCGAAGCCGAAGTTGCCGGCGAGGCCGCAGCAGCCGCCCACCAGGTCGCCGGTCAGGCCCGCGCGCTCGCGCAGGCGGCGTTCGGCGGCGTCGCCGAGGACCGCGTGCTGGTGGCAGTGGGTCTGGCCGGTGACCGGGCGGTCCAGGCGCGGGGGCCGCCAGTCGGGCGCGAACTCCTCCAGGGCCTGGGCGAAGGTGCGTACGGAGTCGGCCAGGCGGCGGGCGCGCGGGTCGTCGGGGAGCAGCTCCGGCAGGTCGGTCCGCAGGGCGGCGGCGCAGCTCGGTTCGAGGACGACGACGGGGCTGCCCAGGACGGGCTCCATGGTGTCGAGGGTGCGGCGCATCACCGTACGGGCCCGGTCGAGCCGGCCCGTGGAGACGTACGTGAGGCCGCAGCACACCCGGCCGGGCGGGAGCGCCGGGCGCAGCCCCGCCGCGTCCAGGACCGCGACGGCCGCGCGGCCCACGGACGGCGAGAGGTGGTCCGTGAAGGTGTCGGGCCACAGGAGCAGGTCACCGGCCGTGGCACCGCCGTGGCGCGCGAACCAGGCGCGCAAGGTCCGGGGCGCCAGCCGCGGGAGGTCACGCTCCGGCGCGATGCCCGCCATCCGCTTGGCCAGCGCCGCCAGCGGCCGCACGCGGGCGGTGGCGTTGAGGACCCGGGCGAAGGGCGCGGCGAGGCGGAGCCACTGCGGCAGCCCGCCCATCGCGTAGTGCGCGGCGGGGCGGAGCCGTCCCGCGTAGTGGTGGTGCAGGAACTCCGCCTTGTACGTCGCCATGTCGACGCCCACCGGGCAGTCGCTCCGGCAGCCCTTGCACGACAGGCACAGGTCGAGCGCCTCGCGCACCTCCGTCGACCGCCAGCCGTCGCGCACCACCTCGCCCGCCAGCATCTCGTGCAGTAGCCGGGCGCGCCCGCGCGTGGAGTGCTGCTCCTCGCTGGTCGCGCGGAAGGAAGGGCACATCACGCCCGCGCCCTGGTTCGGCCCCGCCACCCGGCACTTGGCGACGCCCACGCAGCGGCGTACGGCGGTGGCGAAGTCCCCGCCGTCGTGCGGGTAGCCGAAGGCCACGGGCACGGGCTCGTGCGGCAGGACGTCGAAGCGGAGGTTCTCGTCGAGGCGGGCGGGCCGGGCGAGCATGCCCGGGTTCATGCCGCCGTCGGGGTCCCACAGGTCCTTGAACCGGCCGAAGAGGCCGACCAGTTCGTCCCCGTACATCTTCGGCAGCAGCTCCGCGCGCGCCTGCCCGTCGCCGTGCTCGCCGGAGAGGGACCCGCCGTGGGCGACGACGAGGTCGGCGAGCTCCTCCGAGAACCGCCGGAAGCGCCGCACGCCCTCCGCCGACACCAGGTCGAAGTCGATGCGCACGTGCACGCAGCCCTCACCGAAGTGGCCGAACGGCGTGCCGCGCAGCCCGTGGCCGGCGAGCAGCGCGCGGAAGTCGCGCAGGTACGGGCCGAGGCGCGCGGGCGGGACGGCGCAGTCCTCCCAGCCGGGCCACGCCTCGGTGCCTCCCCCGAGGACTCCGTCCAGGGGGGACCCCCAGGTCCGGGTGGCGGTCCCGGCGGCGTCCTCGCGCACCCGCCACAGGGCGCGCTGCGCGGCCGGGTCGGTGACCACGGTGGCGTCCACGGCGTCGGCGGCGCGCACCAGCGCCTCGGCGTGCGCCCACGCCTCCGCCGGGGTCGCGCCGCCCGTCTCCACGAAGAGCCAGGCGCCGCCCCGGGGCAGCGCTCCGCGCGCGGCCGGGTCCCGGACCAGGTCCTCCGCCATGCCCTCGACGGTGAGCGGCCCGTGCGGCAGCAGTCCGGACGCCGCTTCGGCGGCGGCGCCCTCGTCGGCGTAACCGAGGACGGCCAGCGCCCGCGCGGGCGGCGACTCGACCAGCCGTACGGTCGCCTCGGTCACCACCCCGAGGGTGCCCTCGCTGCCGCAGAAGGCGCGGGCGAGGTCGGTGCCGCGCTCGGGGAGGAGGGCGTCGAGGGCGTAACCGGAGATGCGGCGCGGCATCCCGGGCGGGAAGCCCGTACGGATGGCCGCCAGGTGCCCGCCGACCAGCTCCGCCAGCCCGTCCGGCGCGCCGTCCCAGCCGCGCCCCAGGCGCCGTTCGGGGCCGCCGCCGTACGTCACGACCGACAGCGCGCGGACGTTGTCGGCGGTGGTGCCCCAGGCCACCGAGTGGGAGCCGCAGGCGTTGTTCCCGATCATCCCGCCGAGGGTGCAGCGGCTGTGCGTCGAGGGGTCGGGCCCGAAGGTCAGGCCGTACGGGCGGACCGCCGCGCGCAGGTCGTCGAGGACCACGCCCGGCTGGACCACCGCCGTCCGCGCCTCGGGGTCCACCGAGAGGACGGAGCGCATGTGCCGGGTGAAGTCCAGCACCACGCCGGTCCCGGTGGCCTGCCCCGCGATCGACGTCCCGGCACCGCGCGGGACGACGGGCACGCCGTGCGCCCGGCACACCTCCAGCGCGGCGGCCACGTCCGCCGCGTCGCGCGGCGCGACGACCCCGACGGGGACGCGGCGGTAGTTGGACGCGTCCATGGTGTGCAGCGCGCGGGCCGCGGTCCCGAAGTCCACGTCCCCGCGCAGGGCGGCGCGCAGGGCCCGCGCGACCTCGGCCGGGGCCTGACGGGTGTGCCGGTCGGTCATGGGTCAGGATCCCCCCGCGTCCGCAGGGCCGCGATCATCAAGCGTATGAGTCATGAAAGAAATCCTCATCCGACCTTTCCCAACTGATCGTCAACTCTCCTATAGTGGCCAGAAATTTGCCGCACCCCCGGCACCCCGGATCCCGCCCCCGCCCCGAGGACTGACGACGTGCGCCTTTCCCCCCTCCGCTCCGTACGGGCTCCGCTGGTGTGGGGCCCGGCCGCGGCCGCCGTGCTGACGACGGCCGCGTACGCCCTCGGCACCACCCGCCGGCTGCGTACGGACAACGCGGCGCTCGCCGCCGAGGCCGCCCGCGCCCGCGAGGCCGTGGAACGCGCCCGCGAGGAGGCGGAAGGCGCCCGCGAAGCCGCCGCGCAGGCCCGGCGGGAGACCGAGCTGGCCCGCGCGGAGGCCCGGCGCAGCGAGCGGAACCGCGCCGCCGCCGTGGCCGCCTGCGCCAACGCCGCCGGGCGCATGCAGGCCCTCGCCACGAGCATGCTGGCCGACCTGCGCGAGATGGAGCACCGGCACACCGACGAGGACGTCCTCGCCGACCTCCTCCACCTCGACCACCGCACCGCGCAGGCCGGGCGTCTCGCCGACTCCGTGGCCGTCCTCACCGGCGCCCGCTCGGGCCGCCGCTGGGCGAAACCGATCGTCATGGAGTCCATCCTGCGCGGCGCCATGGGCCGTATCGGCGGCTACCAGCGCGTACGGCTGCACTCCACCACGGACGCGGCGATCGCCGGCCACGCCGCGGAGGGCGTGATGCACGCCCTCGCCGAGCTCCTCGACAACGCCGCCACCTTCTCGCCGCCCACCGCCGAAGTGCACGTGTACGTCGAGGAGGTCGCCACCGGCCTCGTCGTCTCCGTCGAGGACAGCGGCCTGGTGATGAGCGAGGCACAGCTGCGCCGCGCCGAGCGTGCCGTCGGCGCGGACCACGCCACCGACCCCACCGACCTGACCGCCCTGTCCGGGACGCGGCTCGGCCTCGCGGTCGTCGGCCGGCTCGCCCGCAAGCACGGCCTGACGGTCTCCTTCCGGCCGTCCGCGCGCGGCGGCACCGGCGTGGTGGTGACGATCCCCCAGGAACTGATCACGCGCGTACGCGTCCCGGAGCCGAAGCCGGAGTCGACCCCGAAGCCTGAGGCGGAGTCGACGCCGACGCCGAAGCCGGTGCCGGAGACCCCGGCCGAGCCCGGGCCCGCCGCCCCCGAACTCGGCGAGAGCGGCCTGCCCAAGCGCCGCCGCGGCCGTACCCTCGCCGCCGCGCACCGCACGCCGACGGCCACCGAACCCGCCGGACCCGCCGGACCCGCCGGGCCGCCCACCACCACCCGGCCGGTCGACGCGACCGCCGCCACCCGCTTCCACAGCTTCCGCCAAGCGGTACGCACGACCACGGAAGGCACCCCCGAATGACCACCGCCACCACCGACGAGAAGCTCAACTGGCTGCTGGAGGGCCTCCTCGAGCGCACCCCCGGCGCACGCCACGCCCTCGTCCTGTCCCGCGACGGCCTCAAGCTGTGCCGTACCCCCGAGCTCTCCGTCGACCGGGCCGACCAGCTGGCCGCCATCGCCGCCGGCATCCAGTCCCTGTCGCACGGCGCCTCCGTCGAGTTCGGCGACGGGAGCGGCGGCGTACGGTCCGCGATGGCGGAGTTCCACGGCGGCGTCCTGCTCATCGTCGAGGCGGGCGAGGGCGCACACCTCGCGGTGGTCGCCGCCGAGGACGCCGACGTCGGCCTGGTGGGGCACGCCATGAGCGAACTGGTCGAACAGCTCGGCGAGCACCTGCGCGCCGAGCCCCGCACCCCGTGAGCCCGGGCGGCCACCGGGACGAGTCGCCGGACCGGCTGTACACCCTCACCGGAGGCCGCGCCCGCTCCGGGCCGGACTCGCCGTTCGACCTGGTGACCCTCGTCGTCGCCGAGTCCGATCCGGTGCCCGGCATGCAGTCCGAGCACGCCGCCATCCTGCGCATGTGCCGCCGCCCCACGGCGGTCGTCGAGGTCGCCGCCGAACTGGGCCTGCCGGTGAGCATCGTCCGCATCCTCCTCGCCGACCTGCTCGGTACGGGGCGGATCAGCGCCCGCCACCCCCGTACGCCGACGAACCCGTCCGCGTACGTCCTCCCCGACCCCGACATCCTGGAGCAGGTGCTCGTTGGACTACGCAGCCTCTGACGCCGCCGCCGACGCTTCCCCCGACGCCTCACCACGGGCACCGCTCTCCAGCACCGCCGACAACGGTCTGAAGATCGTCATCGTCGGCGGTCTCGGTGTCGGCAAGACCACCCTCGTCCGCTCGGTCAGCGAGATCCGGCCCCTCGACACCGAGGAGACGATGACACGCGCGGGCGAGCCCGTCGACGACGTCACCGCGGTCGGCACCAAGCGGTCCACCACCGTCGCGTTCGACTTCGGCCGCATCACGCTCGACGCCCGCAACGTCCTGTACCTCTTCGGCGCCCCCGGTCAGGAGCGTTTCTGGTTCCTGTGGGACCGCCTCTTCTCCGGCACCCTCGGCGCGGTCGTCCTGGTCGACACCCGCCGCGTCGCCGACTCCTGGTACGCGATCGACCGCCTGGAGCACCACGGCACCCCGTTCATCGTCGCCTGCAACGACTTCGGCGGCCCCGTCCACACCGAGGCGCAGATCCGCGAGGCGCTCGATCTCGCCGACCACGTACCGCTGGTGGAGTGCGACGCCCGCGACCGGTCCTCCAGCAAGTACGTCCTGATCAACCTCGTCGAGCACCTCCGCAGCCTGCACCGGGAATCCAGACCATGACCGCACCCGCCCCCGCACCCGCCCCGGTTCCGCTCTCCGGGCCCCGCTTCCAGACCGACCCCGCCCGCCTCTACCGCGAGCTGCGGCGCGACCACGGCGCCGTCGCCCCGGTCCTCCTCGACGGCGACATCCCGGCCTGGCTGGTGCTCGACTACCGCGAGCTGCACCGCGTCACCGGCGACCCGGTCCTCTTCAGCCGCGACTCGGCCCTGTGGAACCAGTGGGACCGCGTCCCCGGCGACTGGCCCCTGCTGCCCATGATCGGCCGGGACCAGCCGTCCATCCTCTACACCGTCGGCGAGCGCCACCGGCAGCGCGCCGCGATGGTCGGCCACGCGCTGGAGTCCGTCGACCCCTTCACCCTGCGCCGGTACGCCGAGGAGTACGCCGACGGCCTCATCGACGCGTTCTGCGGCAAGGGCGAGACCGAGCTCATCGGCCGGTACGCCATGCTCCTGCCCGTACGCGTCCTGGTGAAGATCTACGGCGTGCCCGACGACCAGGGCCCCGGTCTCGTCACCGCGCTCAACGACATGATCGACGGCCGCGAGCGGGCCCTGGCGGGCCAGCGCCACCTGGCCGGGGCGATGTCCGCGCTGCTGGCCGCCAAGCGGGAGGCGCCCGGCGACGACGTGGCGTCGCGCATGCTGGCCGACCCGTCCGGCTTCACGGCCGAGGAGATGGCGCAGGACCTGATGGTGATGATGGCGGCCGGGCACCAGCCGACCGCCGACTGGATCGGCAACTCGCTGCGCCTGATGCTGACCGACGACCGGTTCGCGGCCTCCCTCTCCGGCGGCCGGCACAGCGTCGCCGAGGCCATGAACGAGGTGCTGTGGGCCGACACCCCGACGCAGAACGTCGCCGGACGGTGGGCCTCCCGCGACACCCGCCTGGGCGGCCGCGACATCAAGGCCGGGGACCTGGTGCTGCTGGGCCTGGCCGCCGCGAACTCCGACCCCCAGGTGCACATCGACAACTCCGCCCTCACCGGCGGCAACGCCGCGCACTTCTCCTTCGGGCACGGCGAGCACCGCTGCCCCTTCCCGGCGCAGGAGATCGCCGAGGTCATCGCCCGTACCGCGATCGAGGTGCTGCTGGACCGGCTGCCCGACCTCGACCTCGCCGTACCGGCGCAGTCGCTGACCCGGCGCCCCTCGCCCTGGCTGCGCGGCCTGACCGAGCTGCCCGTGACCTTCACCCCGACCCCTGCCCTCGGAGGCACCGCATGACCGCCGAACCGACCGTCACCGAACCGGCCGTCGAAGAACCGGCCGTCGAAGAACCGGCCGTCGGAGAACCCATCCCGCTCGACCCGTTCGTCACCGACCTCGACGGCGAGAGCGCCCGGCTGCGCGCCGCCGGTCCGCTGGCCCGCGTCGTCCTGCCGGGCGGCGTGCCCGTGTGGGCGGTCACGCACCACGCGGAGGCGCGCGAGCTCCTCACCGACAAGCGGCTCGTCAAGGACATCAACGTGTGGGGCGCCTGGCGGCGCGGCGAGATACCGCCGGACTGGCCGCTGATCGGGCTGGCCAACCCCGGCCGTTCGATGCTCACCGTGGACGGCGAGGACCACCGGCGGCTGCGTGCCCTGGTGGCGCAGGCGCTCACGCCGCGCCGCGTGGAGCGGATGCGGGAGCGGATCACCGAGCTGACGAACGGCCTGCTGGACGAGCTGGACCGGATCGCCGCGGGCGACCCGGGCGGGACGGTGGACCTCAAGGCGGCGTTCGCGTACCCGCTGCCCATGTACGTCATCAGCGACCTGATGGGCATCGATCCGGCGGACCACCCGCGGCTGAAGGTCCTCTTCGAGAAGTTCTTCTCGACGCAGACGCCGCCGGAGGAGGTCGTGGCGACCCTCGGCGAGCTGGCCGGGATGATGGCGAAGGTGGTGGCCGCGCGCCGGGCCGAGCCGGGCGACGACCTCACCAGCGCGCTGATCGCCGCATCGGAGGACGGCGACCACCTTGACGACGAGGAGATCGTCTCCACGCTCCAGCTGATGGTGGCGGCCGGCCACGAGACGACGATCTCCCTCATCGTCAACGCCGTGGTGAACCTCTCCACCCACCCGGAGCAGCGGGAACTGGTCCGTTCCGGTCAGGTCGGCTGGGACGCCGTCATCGAGGAGACGCTGCGCTTCTCCACCCCCACCTCGCACGTCCTGATCCGGTTCGCGACGGAGGACGTCGAGGTCGGCGGTCGCGTCCTGCCCGCCGGCGAGGCGCTGATCGTGTCGTACGGGGCCATCGGACGCGACGAGCGGCAGCACGGCCCCACGGCGGGCGTCTTCGACGTCACTCGCTCCCCCATCCGGCACATCTCCTTCGGGCACGGCCCGCACGTCTGCCCCGGCGCCGCCCTGTCCCGGCTGGAGGCGGGGGTGGCGCTGCCCGCCCTGTACGAGCGCTTCCCGGAGCTGACGCTCGCCGTGCCGGCGTCGGACCTGCGCAACAAGCCGGTGCTCACGCAGAACGACCTCTTCGAGCTGCCGGTGCGGCTGGCCTGAGCCCCCGGCCGCCCGTCCGCCCGTCTCATTTTCGTGTCTCACCCGACGGACACGGCGTTCCGCCGTGTCCGTCAGCGGTTAGGCTCCGGCCGTGGCTGAGATCCAGATTCCCACCGACATCAAGCCCGCCGACGGCCGTTTCGGCGCGGGCCCCTCCAAGGTGCGTACGGAGGCGCTGGACGCCCTGGCCGCCACCGGCACGTCCCTCCTCGGTACGTCGCACCGTCAGGCCCCGGTCAAGAACCTGGTCGGCGAAGTCCGCGAAGGCGTACGCGCGCTCTTCTCGCTCCCCGACGGGTACGAGGTGATCCTGGGCAACGGCGGCTCCACCGCCTTCTGGGACATCGCGACCCACGGGCTCATCGAGTCGAAGTCGCAGCACCTCTCCTTCGGCGAGTTCTCCTCCAAGTTCGCGAAGGCGGCCAAGCTGGCGCCGTGGCTGGAGGAGCCGACCGTGATCTCCTCCGACCCGGGTACGCACCCCGAGCCGCGGGCCGAGGCGGGCGTCGACGTGTACGCGTTCACGCACAACGAGACCTCCACCGGTGTCGCCGCCCCGATCAAGCGCGTCCAGGGCGCCGACGAGGGCGCGCTGGTCCTCGTCGACGCGACCTCCGGCGCGGGCGGCCTGCCGGTCGACATCACCGAATCGGACGTCTACTACTTCGCGCCGCAGAAGTCCTTCGCCTCCGACGGCGGCCTGTGGATCGGCGTGTTCTCCCCGGCGGCGCTGGAGCGCGCGCAGCGGGTGCACGCGTCGGGCCGCCACGTCCCGGAGTTCTTCTCGCTGCCGACCGCGATCGACAACTCGCTGAAGAACCAGACGTACAACACCCCGGCCCTCTCCACCCTCTTCCTGCTCAACGAGCAGCTGAAGTGGATCAACGGCCAGGGCGGCCTGGACTGGTCGGTGCGCCGCACCGCCGACTCCTCGCGGACGCTCTACGGCTGGGCGGAGGAGTCCAAGTACGCGGCTCCGTTCGTCTCCGACCCGGCGAAGCGCTCGCAGGTCATCGGCACCATCGACTTCTCGGACGAGGTCGACGCGGCGGCGGTCGCCAAGGCGCTGCGCGCCAACGGCATCGTGGACACCGAGCCGTACCGGAAGCTGGGCCGCAACCAGCTGCGCATCGCGATGTTCCCGGCCGTCGAGCCGTCGGACGTCGAGGCGCTGACGAAGTGCATCGACTACGTCATCGAGAAGCTCTGATCCTCGGGTACGCACGACGTACGCGTGTGAACGCGTGTGAGGGCCCGGCGCGGGAACGCGCCGGGCCCTTCCGCGTGTCCACGCGGCCGATAACCGCTCTATCGGCCCCGGGGGCCCATCCCTACCATCCGTAACGCGCAGACCCGCTACGAATGAACAACGGGTTGGCATGCGCACACCATCCACGGTTGGACCCCCCACTTCGACCGAAGGCAACCGATCGGAGAACCATGTCCAGAGCAGCACGAGCGACCGCCGTCGGCGGCGCGGCCGCGGCCTTACTGGCGTCCGTGGCCGTCTCCCCCGGCGCCTCCGCCGCCACGACCCGGGGCATCGTCGCCCCGCCCGACAAGATCGTGATCGAGATCGCCACCGTCAACGGCTCCGGCTGCCCGCTCGGCACCGCCGCCGTCGCCGTCTCGCCCGACAACACCGCCTTCACCGTCACGTACAGCGACTACCTCGCCCAGGTGGGCGTGGGCGCCGAGCCGACCGACTTCCGCAAGAACTGCCAGCTCAACCTGGTCGTCCACGTCCCGCAGGGCTTCACCTACGCCGTCGCCAGCGCCGACTACCGCGGCTACGCCAGCCTCGCGGCGGGCGCCTCGGCGGTCCAGAAGGCGTCGTACTACTTCCAGGGCTCGCCCAGCACGGTCGCCAAGTCCCACCCGTACAAGGGCCCGTACGCCGACAACTGGCAGGCCACGGACTCCACCGACTGGGCGCAGCTGGTCTGGGCTCCCTGCGGCGAGAAGCGGAACTTCAACATCAACACCGAACTGCGGGTCAGCGCGGGCACCTCGGACCCGACGAAGACCAACAGCTTCATCGCCATGGACTCCACGGACGGCGACATCAAGACGGTCTACCACCTGGCGTGGAAGGAGTGCCCGCGGTAAGCCGGGCTGACCGGCCGGTGGGCCCGCCCCCCTCCGCGGGCCCACCTCCCCCACCCCGCCCCCGTTCGAGCGGCTCAGCGGCCCAGCGGCTCAGCGGCTCAGGCTCTGGAAGCGGCGTACCGCGAGCGGCAGGAAGACGGCCGTGATCACCAGCGGCCACACCACCGCCATCAGCACGGCGTTCTCCTGGATCCAGCTGCCGTCGCCGCCCACCGGGTTGCCGAACAGCTCCCGCGTGGCCGCCGCCGTCGAGGAGATCGGGTTCCAGGCGGCGAGCGTGCCCAGCCAGTCGGGCATGGTCCCGGGCTGGACGAACACACTGGAGATCATGGTCAGCGGGAACGCCACCGCGAACAGCCCGCCGGCCGCCTCCGGGTTGGGCACCAGCAGCCCGAGCCAGATGCCGACCCAGGTCAGGCAGTAGCGCAGGAGCAGCAGCAGCGCGAAGCCGGCCACCGTCCCGAGGAACCCGCCGTCCGAACGCCACCCGATGACGAACGCCGTCGTCGCCAGGATGGTCAGCTCGGCGCAGGCCACGATCAGGTCCGTCACGCCGCGGCCGGTGACCACCGCCGACGGGGCCATGGGCATGGAGCGGAAGCGGTCGATGACGCCCTTGTCGGCGTCGGTGACCACGGCCGTCGCGGTGTTGATGAAGCCGAAGGCCATCGTCATCACGAACATGCCGGGCATCAGGAAGTCCCGGTAGTCCGCGGCCCCTCCGCCGCCCGGCGGCTTCATCGCGCCGCCGAAGACGTACCCGTACAGCAGGACGGACAGGATCGGGAAACCGAGCTGCCAGGCGATGGAGACGGGTTTGCGCTGGTAGTGGGTCAGCTGGCGGCGTACGACGTTCCAGCAGTCGACGACCGCCCAGTAGGCGCGCCCGCGCCCGGCGATCGGCTCCAGGGTGTCCGTGCTCATGCCACCGCCTCCTTCTCCTCGGTCGCGTGGCCGGTCAGGCGCAGGAACACGTCGTCCAGGCTCGGCCTGCGCAGCCCGATGTCCTCGACCTGGACCCCCTCGTCCTGCAGGGTCCGCGCCACCTCGGTGAGCGCCGCCACCCCGTCGGCGACGGGCGCGTGGACCCGCCGCTCCAGGTCGTCGACGCGCGGCTCGCCCGCGCAGACCCGGGCGACGGTCTTGGCGACCCTCGGCAGGTCCGCCGGGTCCACGGCCACCACCTCGATGCGGTCGCCGCCGACCTGGCGCTTGAGCGCCTCGGGGGTGTCGTCGGCGATGGCGCGGCCCCGGTCGATGACGGTGATACGTGAGGCGAGCCGGTCGGCCTCCTCCAGGTACTGCGTGGTGAGCAGGACGGTCGTGCCGCCCGCGACCAGGTCGCGCACCGCCTCCCACACCTCGCCGCGCCCGCGCGGATCGAGGCCGGTCGTCGGCTCGTCCAGGAACAGCACGCGCGGCGCCAGGATCATGGAGGCCGCCAGGTCCAGGCGTCTGCGCATGCCGCCGCTGTAGCCCTCCACGCCCTTGTCGGCGGCCTCGGTCAGGCCGAACCGCTCCAGCAGTTCCGCGGCGCGCTGCCGGGCCCGCCGTCCGCCCAGGTGGAACAGCCGCCCGAACATCTCCAGGTTCTGCCGGCCCGTGAGGACCTCGTCCACCGCGGCGTACTGGCCGGTGAGCCCGATCAGGCTCCGTACGCGCCGGGGATCGCGGGCCACGTCCACCCCGGCGACCTCGGCGCGCCCGTCGTCGAAGCGGCGCAGGGTGGCCAGCACCCGCACCGCCGTGGTCTTGCCCGCGCCGTTCGGCCCGAGGAGGCCGTGCACGGTGCCGGGGCGGACGGCGAGGTCGAAGCCGTCCAGTGCCCTCTTCTCCCCGTACCGCTTCTCCAGGCCCTCGGCCCGTACCGCCCAGTCGTCCATGACACCCTCCCCGTCGGGAAACTGAGTACACCGTACCCAAGTGAGCGTACACCGTACCCAGTTTCTGTCGAGCGGGAAGGGCGGGGGTCCGGCGGGCAATTACGCTGGCCCCATGAGCAGCCAGAAGACCACCGGCGGCGGCGTCACGGCGACGACCGGCAGCGGAGACATCACCCGCAGCCTTGAGCTGCTCTGGGACGCCGGGGAGCCGCCCGCGCGGGGCGCGCGGGGGCCCAAGCGCGGCCTGACCCTCGACCGGATCGTCACCGCCGCGGTCGAGGTCGCCGACGCGGAGGGCCTCGACGCCGTCTCGATGCGCCGCCTCTCCACCGAGCTCGGCGCCGGCACGATGTCGCTGTACCGGTACGTCCCCGGCAAGGCGGAGCTGCTCGACCTGATGCTCGACCACGTCCAGGGCGACGCCCTGGACTCCCCCGCCCCGCCGCCCGCCGACTGGCGCGCCGCCGTGGAGTTCCTGGCCCGGGAGCAGCTCGACCTCTACCGCCGCCACCCGTGGCTGCTGAAGGTCAACCAGGCCCGTACGGTCCTCGGCCCGAGCGCGCTCCGGGGCTTCGAGCGGGCGCTGCGGGGCCTGAAGGGCATGGGGCTGAGCGATCCGGAGACCCTCTCGGTGATCATCACCGTCCAGAGCTTCGCCGCCGGTATCGCGCGCATGGAGGCGCAGGCGGTGGAGGCCGCCAAGGAGACCGGCGTCAGCGACGAGGAGTTCTGGACGCGCCAGGGCCCCTTCCTGGTCCGCGCCATGGAGAGCGGGGACTACCCGCTGATCGCCGCCCTCGCCGAGGACACCTTCTCGCCCGACGTCGACCACTTCGGCTTCGGCCTGCGCGCCCTGCTGGCGGGCTTCGAGTCCCTGGTGCCCGCCCGCCCCACCCAGCACGACGCGCCACCCCCGCCGGACGACGCCGCCTGACCCCGCCTGCCTTCGGCGGCCGCCGCGTGCCCGAAGGCCGACCGGGCGGTCAGCCGCTTGCCTGCGGCAGGCAGGGCTGCGCGGGGTTCACGGAGCGGGAGCACAACACGCACCACTTCTCGTTCCTCCACACTCCACCGGTCACCGCGCGCCGTACCGACGCGACGGCCGCCGGCAGGTCCTCGGCCCTCCTGGCGAAGCAGCGCGCGATCCAGAGGTCCTCCTTGCCCCACCACGTGGAGAGCTCCAGGTGGACAGCGGTGGCGTCACCGCTCCACCACTTGTCGGCGGGCCCCGTCGCCGCGACGTCACGGGGCGGGAGGTGTGCTTCGCCGACGGCCGGCGCCCGGCCGGGCGCGGTGGTCACGCCCAGGGTCACATGGGCCCAGCCCCGGACCGAGGCCAACTGACCGTGGGCCTCCAGGCGCTGGTCGACGCTGCTGTTGATGATTCGGGTCCGGTCCTGAAGGGTCATGGCCGTGCGGCCGTCGAGGAGGACGTCGACGGGCCAGGTCTGGTCACCGTCGACGATGCCGGAGAAGCCCCAGCTGTCGATGCCCTCGACGGCGGTGTAGACGGTGACTTCGCCGTCCAGGCCGTGGTCCATGCCGTTGGATCCGATGAGCGGGTACCAGAGGCCGCCGTAGCGCTCCTCGAAACGGATCATCGCCTCGACGGCCCCCTGGGGCAGGGGCACCTCGCTCTCGTCTGACGCCTCCGCGCGCGCCAGTTCGCGTATCCGGTCAGCGGGCGTGGACGGGTTGCGCCGTGCGCGGGTCAGGAGAGCCGCGACACGGGGCGACACATGGGGGTCGTCGAGGATGTGCACGTCCAGACGCTAGCGGCTGGCCGCGGCTCCTCGCGGTCGACTTCTCTTCGAGCTGTACGTACGGGAGTTGCCACCTGGGCGCAGGTGAGTACGCGTACTCATGCCCCGAGGTGGCCGGCCTTCGGATGATGCGTGCATGCGAAAGAACACTCTTCCGAAGTCCGTGCTGGTGGCCGCGCTGAGCTGCCTCGTCCTCTCCGCCTGCGGCAGCCAGAAGGCCACCACCGACCAGGCGGCCCCCGCGGGCAGCGCCGCCTCGGCGCGCCCCGTGCCGAGCGTCTCGCCAAGCGCCCCGTCCGGCCACGGAGATCCGGAGATGCGCTTCATCGACTTGGTGGGCCAGACGCTCCGAGCCTGCTCTCCCGACGCCCCCAGCGACAAGGGCGGTGGCGAACCGCCCGTGCCCGACGGCCTGGTGCTCGAGGAGGAGCCCACCCGGATCTACGGGCCGGGCGAGACGCCCCCGGCCGTCCCGGGCGACGACGAGGGCCTCCCCGTTCCCCTTCCCCCCGACGCCCCCGAGCCGCCGAGCCCCACCCCCGGTCCCCGCAAGTCATCCGCGCCGGTCGAGGTGCCCCTGACCAAGGTCGAGCAGTGCTTCGCCGACCAGCACGCGGACCGCGTCGGCAAGGCGTTCAACACGAGGACGACCGACTACGACGCGATGCGCACGAAGCTGATCGCCCTCGACTACCCCGCCTCGCGGGTGCACCGCATGCCGGACCACGGGGGTGCTCCCCGGGTGCGGGTCGACCTGCGCTTCATGGGCAGCCACGAAGCCCTGGAGGTCACCGGAACCGGCAGCGGAGTGATCGTGGAGACGTTCGGCGCCCCCGAGACGGAGGACGTGAAGCTGACCGACGTGAAGCGGAAGCCCCGGCTGGACACGACCCAGTGAGGATGGGGGCCGGCGGTCAGCGACGGGACGCGGGACGCGTGGGCGGCGCGATGCGCACCCGCTTCTCGGCGGGCGCCTGCTCTATGTCGTCAAGCTGCGCGGTGATCGTGGCGCGCAGATCGTCGTCGTCCTCGAAGTGGTGGTCCTGGAAGAGCGTGTAGCCCGTCCACATCAGGTTGGCGCACACCCGCGGCGGCACCCCGCCGGTCCGGGCTCCCATGCCGACCAGCGCCACGGATCCGATGGAGCCCGGCGCCTGCGCGTTCTGACGGTGGATCGCCTGGAACGCGGCGGCGCACGCGAGCGCGACGTTCAGGGTCTCGCTCACGTCCTGCGCGGACCGCTCCATCGTCGGCGTGGAGATCAGATACTTCGGGTTCACCGCCCCGGACGGCACGCACACCGCGCTGCCCACCGGCAGCCTCCCCGCGAACCGGTCGCGGATCGCCCGCTGCACCCGCAGCTGGATGCCCGCTCCGAGGTACCGCTTGACGGCGGCGTCGACCCCGCCGTCCATCCGCCCCCGGGAGTTCGTCGGGCTCACCCACGCGTCGACCTGCTCATCGAGGATCGAGCCCCTGCGGATCTCGACCTCGGGCGTGTCGGCGAACGCCGCCCGCCACGCCTCCACCACATCCGCGTTGACATCGGTCAGCACGACCCTGAGCGGCACCTGCACTCGGTCCACGGTCATCGTCCACTCCCCCATCGAGCAACGGTTCTTCCACTGCCCACGACGCTAGCGCCCGCCACTGACAACCGGCCCTTTCGCAGCGGTACATGATGATTCGTCACCAACGTCCCACTGTCACTGCCCGGTGCTAGCGTCCCGCTCCAGTTTCGCGACCGACGAGATTCGGAGCCCTTCACCATGAGCGATTCCCCCACCCCGGCCACCCCCTCCACCCCGGACCCGGCCGACCCGCTGGCCCTTGCCGAGCTGTTCAAGGGCGGCGGCGAACCGTGGCTCCCGCTGCTGAAGCCCGTCATCGAGGCGCAGCCCGGCGCGGCCGCCTTCATCGGCCCCGACCGCAGCCCCGAAGTCGTTCCCGTCCGCGAACTGACCTTCCAGGCGCTCAAGCCCCACCCGCCGCACAAGTGGAAGGTCGTCGTCTTCGGCCAGAACCCCTACCCGCGGCCGGAGAGCGCGACCGGCATCGCCATGTTCGACAACACCTTCCACGACTGGAAGGACAGCCAGTTCGGCAGGGTCGTCAGCATCCGCTGCATCATCAAGGCGGCCGCGATGTGGAAGTACGGGATACCCAAGAAGACGCCCATCGCCGACGTCCGCGCGCTGCTGGCGAAGCAGGACACCGTCCAGCCGCCGGAGTGGTTCCAGGCCATGCTCACGCAGGGCGTGCTGCTGCTGAACGCCGCGCTCACCGCCAGCGGCGACCGGTCGACGGGGCCCGACCGGCACACGGCGTTCTGGCGGCCGGTCGCCGAGCGGATCGTCGAGGAGATCCTCAAGGCCAAGCAGGACGCCGCCGAGGAGGACCGCGGTGTCGTCTTCGCCTGGTGGGGCGCGCACGCACGCAACCTGAAGAAGATCGTCCTCCGGCTCCAGGAGAAGTACCCCGACGTCGACGTCCGCCACATCGACCACGCCAACCCCGCGGCGCAGGGCGACCTCTTCTGCGAAGGCGATCACTTCGCGACCGTGAACGACGCTCTCGCCTCACTCGGCGCCGACCCGATCGACTGGCTCCCGAGCAAGGGGTGGGACCAGCGCACCGCGGCGGACGCCGACGGGGGCGGGACCGCGGACGACGGCACCGCCGAGCGCATGGGCGCCTTCATCGCGTCCACCATGGAACTGCACCAGCTCTATCTGGACCGCCTCTCCAGCGTCAAGGACGAGGGCCTCGTCCTCCCCGCCATCACCGGCGTGTTCGACACCCCGCTCATGGACTTCCGCGACGCCGTCGCCCCGGTCGCCCGGCTGCTGTCCGGCCTGGACCGGCACGTCCGGCTGTCCCACGAGTTCGGCAAGCGGCGGGCGGACGAGGCGGCCGGCGGCCTCTCCGCCGACGCCATCGCCGCCCTCTACCTCTACACCTGCGAGTCGGCGTTCTACCGCGAGATCAACGCCATCCTGCGCGCCCCCGACCGGTCCAGGCTCGTCCCGTACCTGCCCTATCTGCGCCTGCTGTTCTCGGCGGTGTCGGGGCTCCCGGCCCGCACCGAGCCGCTGTGGCGCGGCGTGGCCCTGGACCTGCGGGCGCAGTACCCGCTCGGGCGGACGGTGACCTGGTGGGGCGTGTCCTCGTGCACGTCCGAGCTCGGCGTGGCCCGGTCGTTCCTCGGCAGCCGCGGCAAGCGGACGCTCTTCGAGGTCCAGCCCGTCCGGGCCGTGGGCATCCGCAGCTTCTCGGCGTTCACCGGCGAGGAGGAGTACATCCTCGCGCCCGGCACCCAGCTCAAGGTCACCGACGTGAAGACCGAGCGCGGCGGCCTGTGCACCGTGCGGCTGACCGAGCTGGAGGAGCAGCCCCTCGTCTCCTGAACAAGGCAGCGCCGCCGGTGACGCCCTACCCGCGCGGGCGCCGCCGCCTCAGCCAGAAGGCGCCCACCGCGACCGCGCCCAGCACGAGCGCGCCCAGGGTGGCGTTCCCGCCCTCGCCGCCCGAGCCGTCCGCCGAGCCGCCGCCGTTGCCCGAAGGGGAGCCGGGAGCCTGCGTCCGCCCCTGCCCGGCGTCGGCACCGGCTCCGGCACCCCGTTCCACCGGCACCCGGACGACCTCGCTCCCCTCCCCCTCCGACCCGATCATCAGCGCCTTCCCGTCCAGCGTGTACGTCACCGACTCCGACTGCCGCTGCAACGGCGCGGACACCCGCCGTTCCTCCCCCAGCCGGCCCCCGCCCTCCCACGCGTACGCCCGCGCGCTGAAGTAGCTCCGCAGCACCAGCTCCGTCCCGTCCGGCGAGAAGGCGCCGTCCGTCACCCAGGGCACCTCGCCGACGCGCCGGAAGACGTTGGCGCCGTCCGCGGAGAGCCGCGCGGGCCCTTCGTACAGGCCGCCGCCGTCCTCGTTCTTCGACGCGATGTACACGCGGCCCGTCTTCGGGTGCACCATCAGCGCCTCCGCGTCGCGCGCCCCGTCGGCGTACCGGACGGTGTACTGCGTGGCGTCGACCGTCCGGTCGCCGAGCTCCTTCGGCTCGGGGAAGCGGTAGATCCACACGTGGTCCCAGGAGCCGTTGAGGTTGTCCCCGATGTCCCCGACGTACACGGCACCGTCCGGGCCGACCGAGATGGCCTCCATGTCGCGCGGGGTGCCGATCCCGCGCAGGGTGACCGTGGCGACCGTCCGGCCGGTGCGGCCGTCGACGGCGAAGACGCGCGGACCGTCCTGGTCGTTGTGCGTCCAGTAGACGCCCGGGTGGGCGCGGCTGGCCGCGAGCCCGCTGGACTCGGTGATCCGCGGGTCCTGGAGGGTGAACCCGCCGTCGTCCGCCACCGCCGGGACGGCGGCCGCCACCACGAGCGCACCCACCGCCAGCGGGCCCGCCACGAGCGCACCCGCCACCGAAGCCATCCGCAAGAACGCAGCCATACGCCCCAGTGTCCATGGTCACAGCGCCCCCGCGCTCCCCGGCCGGGGGTCGGGTCGGGGATGATGGCCGTATGCGTTTCATGTTCGTCGGCGACAGCCAAACCATCGGACGCGCCGGCGACTACACCTGGCGCTACCGGATGTGGCAGCACCTCAACGCCACCTACGGCGGCCCGTACGCCATCGTCGGCCCGCGCACCGAGCTGTACGACACCTCCGCCGACGCGCCCGTCTCCCACGCGTACGGCGACCCCGGTTTCCCCGCCAAGGCCCAGCGCCACCTCGCCGGCTGGGGCGAGGGCTGGCTCCACATGGCGCCCCTCATCCGCGGGGCCGTCGCCTCCACGAAGGCGGACGTCCTGCTGGTCGCCCTCGGCCTGATCGACCTCGGCTTCTACACCAACAGCGACCAGACCGCCGAGAACGTCCGCGCCTTCCTCCGGGAGGCGCGCGCCGCGAACCCCCGCGTCCGCGCCGTGCTCCTCCCCGTCATCCCGAACGTCCGCGCCCGCGACGAGCCCGACTTCGCCGCCGAGTGCGCCCGCTTCAACGAACTGCTCGCGAAGGCGGTCGCCGACCTCGACGAGCCGGGCTCGCCCCTGCTGCTGGCGACGCCCCCGGAGGCGTACGACCTCCACACCGACACGTACGACGGCACCCACCCCGGCCCGTCGGGCGAGCACAAGCTGGCGGCGGCCTTCGCGACGGCGATGCACCAGGCGTGGGACATCGGCGGCCCCTACGAAGCGGCCCCCGCCTCCTGGTAGCGGCAACCCCCTGGCAGCGGCACTCCTGACAGGGCCGCCACAGAAGCGGACTGCTACCCTCCGGGTCCATCGTGCGCACCACCCCCGCGTGCGCGTTCCTTGGGGGGAACAGATCTCCGTGCCCAACTCCGCGTCACCGCTCTTCTCGGCGCGCCCGCGCTTCGACGCGCACCTCGCCATGCCCGTCCTCGACACCCTCCGCACCGCCGTGGCGGAGCGCGACTGGCCGGCCGTCGCCCGGTTCTTCGCCGGTCTGACGCACGAGGACGAACGCGCCTACGCCTGCTCGTACGTCGCGGGCCTCGACGGCTGCGAGGCGTTCCTGGAGCAGGCCGTCGCCGACCACCCCGGCGACCCGCTCCCCCGCTGCCTCCTCGCCGACCGCCGCGTCCGCATCGGCTGGGGCATCCGCTCCAACGCCCGGGCCCAGCACGTCTCGCGCGAGCAGTTCGACCAGTTCCACGCCTGGCTGCGCCGCGCCGAGGGGCTCCTCATCGAGGTCTGCGCCGAGTACCCCGACTACGCCCTCGGCTGGTACCTGCGCCTGATCACCGCGCGCGGCCTGGAGCTCGGTCAGAGCGAGACCCGCCGCCGCTACGACCGGCTCGCCGAACACCACCCCCACCACTACCCGGCGCAGACGCAGCTCCTCCAGCTGCTGTGTCCGAAGTGGGGCGGCTCCTGGGACGCCGCCTTCGGCTTCGCGAAGGAGTGCGCGGCCGCCTCCCCGGCCGGCGGGCACAACGCCACGCTGGTCGCCGAGGCGTACCTGGAGCAGTGGCTCGACCTCTCCCCGCGCGAGGGCGGCCGCCGGCTGGCCGAGCCCGCGGTCCGCGACGAACTGACCGCGGCCGCCGCGCACTCCGTCCTGCACCCGCACTACCGCCCGGGCTTCCACTGGGTCTCCGCCCACGGCCACTTCGCCGCCGCCCTCTCCCTGGGCCGCCACTACGCCGAGGCCGCCCCGCACTTCCGGGCCCTCGGGGACAACGCGACGAGGCACCCCTGGGACTACCTCGACGACGACCCGGCGGCCGCGTTCCTCCGGCACCGCAAGCACGCACTGGCGAAGGGCTGACCCGATGACCCCGATGGATCCGATGGGCCGGCTCACCGACACCCCCGTCACCGGCACCCCCGTCACCGGCACTCCCGTCGCCGGCATACGCGAGACCGTGATCGACGGCGTACGCACCGTCGTCGCGCACCGCCCCGGCCCGGCCTCCGCCGGCCTGCTCTTCCGCGTCGGCAGCGCCGACGAGACGCTCGCCACGCGCGGCATCACGCACCTCGTCGAGCACCTCGCCCTGCACCGCCACGGCATCGACGGCGCCGGCCCGCACCACTACAACGGCACCACCGACGCCACCCACACCCACTTCCACGTCACCGGCGACCCGGCCGAGGTCGTCGCGTACCTCAACGACGTCTGCGCGGCCCTGCGCGACCTGCCCGTGGAACGGCTGGAGACGGAGAAGGAGATCCTGCGCACCGAGGCCGCCGGGCGCGGCACCGGCCCGCACTCCGACGTCCCCCTGTGGCGGTACGGCGCCCAGGGCCACGGCCTCGCCTCGTACCACGAACTGGGCCTGCCCCGGCTCGACGCGGCCGCGATACGCCACTGGGCGGCCACCCGCTTCACCCGCGAGAACGCCGTCCTGTGGATCAGCTGCGACAGCCCGTCGGGGGACCTGCCCGAGGGCCTGGACGTGCGCCTGCCGTCCGGCCCCCGCCACCCGATGCCGGCCGTGACGTCCGCCCTGCCCCACACCCCCGCCTTCTTCCACGGCGACGACGGTGTCGTCGTCCTCGACGCCGTGGTCCGCCGCTCGACCGCCGCCGGCGTCTTCTCGGACGTGCTCGGCAAGGCGCTCTTCCGCGAGCTGCGCCAGAAGGGCGGCCTGTCGTACACCGCCGACAGCGACTACGCGCCCCGGGACGCCGACTTCGCGACGATCACGGCGCTCGCGGACGCGCTGCCGCGGAAGCAGGACGCGGTCGTCGGCGGCTTCATCGACGTCCTCGCCGCCCTGCGCGCCGGGCGCGTCGACGAGACCGACTTCGCCGCCGTACGCGCCGCCCGCCGCAAGATGTACGAGGTCCCCGACCTCGCCGCCGCCCAGCTGCCCGCGTACGCCCTCGGCCTGCTCACCGGCCATCCGCTCCCCGGCAAGGACGCCTACCTCGCCGAGCTGGACGCCCTCACCCCCGCCGACCTGCACGCCGTCGCCCAGGAGGTGTGGGCGAACGCCCTGCTGAAGGTGCCCGGCGGCCGGGGCGCCGACTGGGCCGGGTTCCACGAGGCGCCGTCGCAGTCGGCCGAGGTGCTGGAGGGCCGCCGCCACCCCTACCGCACCGACTCGCGCGCGGCGCTGGTCGTCGGCGCGGAGGGCGTCAGCCTGGTCTCGCCCGGGAACCAGGCCAGCGTCCGCTACGACCAGTGCGCGGCCGTGCTGGCCTTCCCCGACGGCGCCCGCCACCTCATCGGCCTCGACGGGATGAGCGTCTCCGTCGAGCCGACGCTGTACGAGGTGACGCCCGCCGCGCTCGCCCCCATCGACGCGGCGGTCCCGCCGCAGGTGGTCGTCCCGATGCCGGCGCGCTCCCCGGACCGCATCCCGCAGCCCGAGGCCCGCCGCCCGGAGCCGCCCGTTCCGGGACAGCGCGCCTCGAAGGCGAAACTGTGGGTCCTGGGCGTGCTGGCGCTGTTCTGGAGCCTGGTCGCGGCGACCGGTACGGCGGACGAGTTCGACCCGTCGGTCGCGGCGGGCCCCGACTGGGGATTCCTCTTCACGGTGTGGCTGCTGGAGGCGTTCCTCGTGGGCGCGCTGGCGGTCACCGCCCGCCGCCACTGGAAGTCCCGCCGGGCCGCCCGCCGCTGAGCTTGGCGATCTCCCGCCCCGGGGACAACTCCCGTACGGGGAACGGGGGAACGGCCATGCTCCATCTCACGACCATGCTCCATCTCACGGCTTTGCTCGTCGTGGCGGCGGCGATCGGCTACCGCCTCGCCGTCGCGGCGCGCGTCACGAGGGCGATGGAGGGCGGCGTACGCGAGGACCTTTCCGCCGAGGACCTCTCCGCCGAGGAGGTCGCCTTCCTGGCGGGCGGGCCGCGCCGGGTCGTGACGACGCTGCTGTTCCGCATGAAGCGGGAGGGCCGGCTGTCCGTCTCCGACGACGGCACGGTCACCCTCCACGACGACGTGTACGCGGCCGGCTCCCTCGAGAAGGCCCTCGTCCAGGCGGCGGGCGTCTCCCGGACCGAGCGCCTCGGCAAGCTGGTGGCGCGCGCGTCCACGAGCCGCGCGGTGCAGTCCATCGGCGACCGCCTGGAAGCGGGGGGCCTGGTGATAGGGCCCGCCCTGCGCCGGTCCCAGCGCCGGTCGCGCAGCCTGCTGTCGTGGTCGGCGGTGTTCCCGGCCGTCCTGTCCGCCGTCGACGTCGTCACCGGCCCGTCCGCCTTCTGGTGGGCGGGCTTCGCGCTGTTCGCCGTGGCCGACGTCGCCTCCCGGCTGCTCAAGCCGGTCGCGGCGCGGGTGCCGTACCGCGTCCAGTGGACGCTCACCACCCTGCGCACCACGTGCGACCGCCCCTCCACGGTCGCCGTCGCCCTCGACGGCCTCACCGCCTCCGAGGAGCCCGAACTGCTGGCCCTGGTCACCCCCGAGACCTGGAAGGCGCGGCAGAGCCCGTACGGCAACGGGACCGGCGCCGCCGTCAGCGGCACCCTCGCGCCCTGGTGCGGCGCCGCCGCCGACTGGGGTTCCCCGGGCGACGGCGCCGCGGGCGCGGCCTCAAGCTGCGGTGGTGGTGGCGGCGGCGGCGGGGGCGGTGGCTGCGGCGGCAGCGGCTGACCCGGGGAGCTGTACGACGCGCCGGCGGCGGGTCGGCAGGCCCGCGGTCGGGTTGGCGACGCCCCAGGCGGCTCCCTTGCAGATCAGCTCCTTGTAGAGCGCGGCCACGCGGCCCGTCAGGGCGCCGTCCTTCGCCCGGTCGTCGGCCGTGACGAACTGGATCAGGCCCTCCTTGCGGCCGAGCGAGACGCACTGCTGGAAGTAGCGGATGGGGACGCGGGGCACCTTGACCCCGGCCAGGCGGGCGGCGATGGCGTCGGCGGCCTGCCAGGCCATGGGGACGCCCGAGGCGCAGGACATGCGCAGCGGCTTGTCGTGGGGTCCCATGGCCATCGCCGCGTCGCCGACGGCGTACACGTCCGGGTGGGAGACCGAGCGCATGGTGGCGTCGACCACGATCTGGCCCCGGTCGGTGAGTTCGAGGGCGGTGGCCTGGGCGATGGGGTGGACGGCGAAGCCGGTGGTCCACACGGTGACGTCGGCGGGGAGGGTCCGGCCGTCGGCCGTCGTGACCTGGTCCGCCTCCACGGCGTTCACCACCGCGTACTCGTGGACCGTGATGCCGAGCTTGTCCGCCACCTTCCGCAGGTGGGCGCGGCCCTTCTCGGAGAACCAGTCGCCGAAGGCGCCGTAGGTGGCCAGGGCGACGTCGAGGTCCGGGCGGGCCTCGGCGATCTCGGTCGCGGCCTCCAGGCCGGTCAGGCCGCCGCCGACCACGACCACGGGCCGGCCGGCGTCCAGGGCGGCGAGGCGGTCGCGGAGGCGGAGGGCGCCGGGGCGGCTGGAGACCTCGTACGCGTGGGTGGCGGCGCCGGGCACGCCGCCGTCGTTCCAGCCGCTGCCGAGGGCGTAGACGAGCGTGTCGTACGCGAGTTCCTCCGCCCGCGCGGCGCCGTTCACGGGGGCGACCGTCACCGTCTTGCGGTCCACGTCGACGGCGGTGACCTTCGCGAGCTTGAGCGCCACGCCCGTGCCGGCGAACATCTCGCCGAACGGGCGGGGCTTGAGTTCCTGCCCGACGGCGAGCTGGTGCAGCCGGACGCGCTCGACGAAGTCGGGCTCGGGGTTGACGAGGGTGATGCTGACGTCCGCGCGGTGCAGTCGCCGGGCGACGCGGCCGGCGGCGACGGCTCCGGTGTAGCCGGCTCCGAGGACGACGATGCGGTGCTGCATGGGCCTGCTCCTGTCTGCGAGGTTCCGCCGCTGTCTTGCGCGGTTTCGCCCCTTGAACCGGGCAGCCCGACGTTTCCTGACAGGCTGGGGATGTGAACCACGTCACACCCGGCCGGGGTCGGGTCAGAGCGTGAGGAGCGGGGGCTCCCCCTGGTGCGCGGCGGTCCACAGCTCCGTCGCACGGACGAGCTTGTCGGGGTTGACCTGGCTGCGGACCGCGACGATGCCCTCCGCGGTGACCTCCAGGCAGGTGACCGCGACGACCCGGCCGTCCACGACCACCACGATGGCGGGCTCGCCGTTGGCGGTCGTCGCGTGGATCTCGGGCGTGCCGCCGACGAGGGCCCGCTTGGCCTGGCTGGGCTTGAACAGCCCGCGCAGGAACTTCGCGACCGCGAGCGCGCCCTCGAAGCCCTTCGCACGCGCCGGGACCTTCCCGCCGCCGTCACCGGCCGCGATGGCGTCCTCGGTCAGCAGGCGTACGAGGGGTTCGGTACGGCCGCTGGTCGCCGCCGCCAGGAACTCGTCGACGATCCGCCGGGCCGCGGTCTCGTCGATCTCGGTGCGCGCCTTGCCGTCCGCGACGTGCTTCTTGGCCCGGTGGTACGTCTGCTGACTGGCGGCCTCGGTGATGTCGAGGATCGCGGCGATCTCCCGGTGCGGGTAGTCGAAGGCCTCCCGCAGCACGTACACCGCCCGCTCGCCGGGCGACAGGCGCTCCAGCAGGACGAGGACGGCGTACGACACCGACTCGCGCTGTTCGGCGGTGTCGGCCGGGCCCAGCATCGGGTCCCCGGCGAGGAGCGGCTCCGGGAGCCACCTGCCCACGTACGTCTCCCGCCGGGCGCGGGCCGAAGTGAGCATGTTGAGACAGAGGTTGGTCAGCACCTTCGTGAGCCACGCCTCGGGCACCTCGATCCGCGCCACGTCGGCGGCCTGCCAGCGCAGGAACGTTTCCTGCACGGCGTCCTCCGCCTCACTCGCCGAGCCGAGCAACCGGTAGGCGATGGCCTCCAGCCGCGGCCTGGCGGCCTCGAACCGGTCGACGTCACTCGTGATCAGGGCCATGCGCGCGATCGTAGCCGTCCCGGGCCGGGACGGCACGAGGTGCCGTCCACGCATCCCTTCCCTCCGACATCTTCGCAGGTCACGGCTCTGGGACGTCCCTCCACGTCCCTGGGACGGCGGCGTCTCTGGCCCCCGGCGGAGCCCGCTCCGACAGTGATCGGGAAGTCGGTCCGGGACGGTTCCGGACCCAGGGGGGTGTGACGTTGAGACGCCGTGTGTGCGCAGCCGGAGGCTGCCAGTGGTTCTATGCGAAGCCCGATGCCCGGCTCCGGCCGGGCATCGGCGCGTACCGCGGATTCCGGTCGACGGCCGGTGTGCCGCAGGAGCGGCTCGTGGTGCCGAGCGGGAGGGTGTCCCTGCTCATCGGGTTCGGGAGCGAGATGCGCCTCGGGCGGGCGGGACGGGAGGCGGCGGGGGCCGCACCCGTGCACACGTCGCTGGTGTCCGGACTCCACACCCGGGCCAGGGTGCTCGGGCACGCGGGCGATCTCCACGGGGTGGAGCTCACGCTCGCCCCCTGGGCGGCGTACCGCCTCTTCGGCGCGTCCCTCGGGGAGCTCGCGGACACGGTGACCGATCCGTCCGACGTCCTGGGCGGCCGGGCGCGTGACCTCGCCGCGGCCCTGGAGGCGGCCCCGGGGTGGCGGGAGCGGTTCGCCCTGCTCGACGAGACCCTGCTGCGGTGGAGCGCGCAGGCGGACGCGTCCCACGAGCCGTCCCCGGCCGTCCTGGAGGCGTGGCGGCTCCTCTCCCGTACGGCGGGCTCCCTGCCGATCCGCGAACTGGCCTCCCGTACCGGCTGGAGCCTGCGCCACCTGGAGAACCGGTTCCGCGAGCAGATCGGCCTCCCCCCGAAGCGCCTGGCCCGCATCCTGCGGTTGAACCGCTCCATCCACCTGCTGGCGACGGGCGGCCGCGCCATCGACGTCGCGTACGCCTGCGGCTTCTACGACCAGGCGCACCTGAGCCGCGAGTTCAGCGCCATGACGGGGATGCCACCGGGCCGCTTCCTGGCGGCGAGGGGCGGGGCGAGCGCGTGGCTCGCCGGCTGAGAAGGGCGGCCGGCTGGGGCACTTCGGGCGGTGCGCTTTTCTCCAATACGCGGCTGGGCGACGGGTGTCAGCCTGTCTGCGCGCGCGACCCGCCGGGTCGCCAACGACCAGAGGTGGATCACACGATGAGCAAGACCACGGGGTTCCGTCGGCGCGCCGCGGCGGTCGCGGGCGCGACCGCGCTGATCGTCGCGGGCGGAGTGGCGACGGCGGGCCAGGCGGCAGCGGGGCCCCACTGCCCCGCGGGCTACCACTGCGTCTTCAGCAACGAGATAGGCCCCAGCGATGCGGACCGCTACAACTTCTTCAACAGCGACCCCAACTTCACCGACAACACCTTCGCGTACTCCACGAACCCCGTGAACGACGGAATCCACGCCGCCAGCAACTCCAGCAACAGCGGCTACGAGAGCCACTACTACAGGGACATCAACTACGAGGGCGGGTTCCTCTTCTGCGTCAACCCGGGCAGCGCCGTGTACTCCCACCAGCTGACGCACGACGTCATGGACGGCGACGGCAAGAGCCAGGCGGGCGAGGCCAGCTCCATGCGGGTCCGCTCCACGACGGCCATCCCCTGTTTCTGACGACAGGCGGCATGGCCGGGACCCGGCGGCGCGGGGGTGTGCCGGGTCCTCCAGCACTCCACTTCCCACCCACACCGAAAGGCGGATCAAACATGTCCACGACCACCCGCACCACCGGCCTGCGCAAGCGGGCCGCGGCCATCCTCGGCTCGACCGCGCTCCTCGTGGCGGGCGGCGTCGCGACGGCGTCGCCGTCGTGGGCCGGATACATGTGCGACCCGGGCTACCACTGCGTATGGGCGTCGGGAGAGATCGGTGACAGCGCTTCGCACGACTTCTACAACAGCGACCCCAACTTCACCGACGACTACTACAACACCAATGCCGGCAGGTTCGGCTACGGCGACAACGTGAACGACTCCGTCTCAGCGGTCAGCAACTCCAGCACCGGAGGCTACGAGAGCCACTTCTTCCGTGACATCAACTACACGGGCGGGTTGCTGTTCTGCGTCAACCCCGGCAGCAACGCCTGGGGTTCCGAGCTGGCGGACTGGCAGGAGAACCAGGCCAGCTCCATGAAGCTCAAGCCGTCGACCACCACTCCCTGCTTCTGAATCGACCGCGCATGCGCACGGGCCCGGCGCCACGGAGGTGCGCCGGGCCCTTCAGCACTCCAGTCCCCACGAAAGGCACCTCGACCCCGTGCTTCTGACGCTTCACGCAAGCGCCCGCCTCCGCGCCGCCCGCGCGCTCGGTCTCGCCCTGGCCGCCGCCGGTGTGGCGCTCACCGGCTGCGGTACGGAGCCGAAACCGGAACCGGACCGACGGAACGGCGCCGTCGCGCGGACCGACACGGCCGCCCTGCACCGGCTGCCTCCGGTCACCCAGCTGCTCTTCACCCCCGACGACCGCAGCCACGAGGCGCAGCGGCGGATCGCCATCGCCTGCATGGGCGAGCAGGGGTTCCGTTACGCCCCCGTCGCCCGGGCCGCGGCGGACGAAAGCGGCGAGCAGCTGCCGCAGCCGTTCGGCCTGGAGACCGCCGAGGAGCCCCCGGCCCCCGCACCGCAGCCGTCCGGGACGCCGCCGAAGCCCGGCAGCCCCGAGACCACCGAGGCGTACGGCAAGGCCCTGTTCGGGGACCAGAAGAAGCGCGTCACCGTCAAGGGCACCCACATGAGCGTGTCCCGGCCGGGCGACGGCTGTCTGGCCGAGGCCGAGAAGAAGGTGCTCGGCGACGAGGCGGGCCGGTTGCGGTGGCTCCAGGTGCGGATCATGCTCTTCGAGGCGCAGGAGCAGGCGCGCGTGGACGTGGAGAAGGACCCGGCCTTCAAGGCCGCGACCGCTCAGTGGCGGGCGTGCATGAACCGGGCCGGCTTCGACCAGCCCGACCCCGTACGGCTCCTGGCGTCCCTCCGTACCGAGGAGGCCCGCCGGACCAGCCCGGCCCTCAAGGCGGACGTGCGCTGCAAGGGCGAGACGCGCTACCTCGACACCGCGTACACCCGCCTCGCGGCCGTCCAGCAGCGGTGGCTGGAGCGCAATCCCACGGTGGAGAAGGACTGGCGGGCCTTGACGGCCCGCCAGAACGAAGCTGCCCGCCAGATCCTGGGGAGCGGCGCTACCCCTCCTCGCTCGGAATGAAGCGGCCGGTGCAGCTGCGCGGCCCGTCCTTGTCGCCGACCTTGGGCAGCGCCGCGCAGACCCACACCGAGCCGTCGTGCGGCGCCGCGATCAGCGGCGTGTAGACGTCCCGGTCGAAGTGGACGACGTCCGCCTGCGCGGCGCCCTCGGAGTTGTTGACGACCACGGTGGCGCCGACCTGGGCGAAGGAGATCCGCCCCCAGGCCGCCTCGCAGGCCCTGCTGTACCGGAGCTCGATCACCAGGTCCTTGGGGATGGAGCCGGTGCGCACGGTGACCGCGTCGGTGCCGCAGTTCATCTGCTTGGGATCCCGGCCCTCGCACGCGACGCCCGTGCAGCCCGTAGCCGGCCCCGCGACCTTCACCGGGCGGGTGGGAGCGGGTTGGGGTTCCTCGCCGTAGGACCCGATGGCGGCGTAGCCGACGGCGGCGCCCGCAGCCAGGATGACGGCGAGCGCGGACGAGAGCCACAGGGCCCGGCGGCGCCTGGGCCGCACGGGCGCGGCCACGTCACCCGCCGCGTCACCCGCCGCCTCAACCACCGTGCCGTCGGCCGACTCCCGTTCTTCCTCGGCCCGGTCCCAGAGGGCGAGCAGGGCTGCCGGGTCCTTCTCGCAGACGCGGGCGATGCTTTCGACGGCGGCCCGCGGCGGGAACTGCTTCCCGTTCACCCACCGCTCCCACGACGACTTCGCGTAGTGGGTCTTCTCGCCGAGCTGGGCGAAGCTCAGCCCCGACGCCTTCTTCAGGGCGAGCAGTTCGCCCGCCAACTCCTCGGCCGAAGCCTCGGATCTACCACTCACAGACCCCTGGCGGTCCACTTGGCTCTGTACTCCCGGAACGTAGACATGCTCATGCCTGTCATGAACCCGCACATGGTAGAGCGGAGGGGGAGATACCTCCCAGTAGTCTCATTCCAGGGCGCGTCACCAGGTCGCGTACCCCGAAAAGGGCCGTACGCCGTCGCCCCGACGGACCGCGATAAGCAGGTCCTTGTACGTCAGGAGGCCCGCCAGCTCCGCGTTGCCGTCGTCCGCGTCGCGGTTGAAGGTGCGCGCGTCCCGGCGCTCGCCGGTGGCGGCGTCGTGGACGTACAGCTGATCATGGCCCCTCCTCTCACGGGTCAGGACCGTCACCCGGCCACCGCCCGCGTGCAGCGCCGTCATCCCGCCGTACACGGAATCCCGCCACACCTCGTTCCCGTTCGTCAGGTCGTAGGCGACCACCTCGCCTCCGACGTGGGTGAAGAGCTTCCCGCCGTCGACGGCCACCCTTTCCGGGCTGCCCACCGGTATACCGGCGTTGTCGCCGACGGACTCGATCAGCGCCTGACGGCGGCCGTCCGGCCCGAAGGAGACGAAGGAGTCCGTGCCGCCGCGCGACTCCGGGACCTTGACGCCGAGCACCGCCGGTTCGGCGGACACGAAACCGACGGACACGTCCGCGCCGATGGGGCGCCGGTCACCGAGGGGGACCGTCCACCGGGCCGTGCCGTCGTCCGGGTCGAACGCGGCGAGCTTCATCTCCTCGCAGGCGAGGACCGCAAGGACGTGACGGCCCGAGACGGCGACCCCGTACGGGAGGCAGCCCTTCGGTACGGTGGCCTGCCAACGCTTGGCGCCGGTACGCAGGTCGAAGGCGCCCACGGCCCGGTCGGCGGGGCCACCGAGCACGGCGAGTCCGCCGCCGACCGCGACGACGTCCTCCTTGACGACCACCGGGCCGCCGCCCGGCGTGCGGGCGGTCCGCCACAGCTCGCGGCCGTTCTTCAGATCGATCGCGGCGACGGTGGCGCAGCCCTTGCCCACGTCGCCATAGGAGATCAGCACGACGGAGTCGGCCGCGACGCGGCTGGCCGCGCAGATCTCCGCCGTCCTGGGCGGGGTGTACTCCCAGCGCCTCTTCCCCGACCCGGCGTCGAAGGCCGTGACGGCGTCGTAGCGGCTGCGGACGACGGTGTCCCCGACGAGCCAGGCGGCGTTGCCGTGCCCGGCGGCCGCGCGGTCGTGCGGGGTGTTCCAGACGCGCTCCATGGAGTCGCCGGGCATGTAGCCCAGTTCGGAGGCGATCCAGGAGGCGAGACCCGCCAAGAGGCCGAGCGGCACCACGATCACCACCGCGAGGGCGATCGCCCTCCTCCACCACCCTGGTACCGCGTCATCGGCCGTGCGCGTCGCCATACGGATCCCCACCCCTGGTCCAGCAGTTCGAAGGCCTCAGGGTAGGGGGCGGCCTACGCGCCGGCGGACGCCTCCCGCGCGACGAGGGCGCGCCAGGAGGGGGCGGGGCGCGGGGCCGCTGCCGCCGCGGCGGCCTGTCGGCAGCGCCCGCACTGCGTCTCGTCGCCGACCGGCCGGAACAGGTGCTCGTCGCCCGGCCCCTCACAGACGACCATCCGGCGCGGCCCCGCGGCGGCTTCCGCGGCGACGGGCAGCTTCTCCACCAGGCGGTGCCGCAGGAATCCCACCGCCGAGCGGACGCCACCGGGCGGCAGCCCGGACGTCAGCGCCCGGTGCAGTTCGGACGCCGACAGGCCGCGCCGCAGCCACTCGGCCGCCGCGTCGGCGAGGCCGCGTGCCTCGCGGACGCCGAGCAGCAGGTCGGGGTGCGTATGCCGCAGCGAGAGAAGTACGCGCTCGGCCTGGGTGAGCTCCGGCGCCGAGGCCGGGGCCGGGGCTTTGGGTGGGTGGTGGGGATCGTTCTTCTCTCCGTCTTCGTCTTCCGGAGGGGAGCCACCGACCACCCGGGGTGCCGATTCACCGACCGCCGGTTTCGGCGCACTCGGCGGCGCACCCGGAGGCACTTCCTCCGGAACGCCGTCCCGCACTCGCGCCGCCTCCTCCCTCGTGAGGGTGACGTTCGAGCAGAGCTGCTCCGTGGCCCACCGGCCCCGGTGGTCCTGGAACTGCCACTCGTGGACGAAACCGCCCTCGACCAGCAGCCGCTTGGCCTTCTGGTACGCCCGGGGCTTCAGCCCCAACTCGGCTGCATGCTCGCTCAGCGGCTTGCCGACCTTGCCGTCGGGGAGCCCCTGGATGTGAATGAGCAGGATCTTCGCGTCGCTGTTGAGGTGCGAATGCCGTACGACGTCGTGCGAGACCTTGGTGTAGCGCCGAACAGGCGCGATAACATGCCGAAGCATTTTCGGTGGCTGCTTCCACTGGGAGTGAAGGTCCTCGGATCGGTGTTGGCGCACCGCCGGGGACCGCTCCATTTATCCACGGAGCGTGATGACGCGGTCACCGTACCGCATCAGCCGCCATTTCGTACAACAAGTCCTTTTCGGCGGACGGCACTTCACTCCACAGCTCAGCGGACGGTCTACGCGAACTGCCCGGGCTGGTAGTCGCCGGCCGGGTTGCGGACGATGACGTTCAGGCGGTTGAAGGCGTTGATGAGGGCGATGGCCGCCACCAGCGCGGTGAGCTGCTCCTCGTCGTAGTGCTTCGCGGCGTTCGCCCACGCCTCGTCCGTGACGCCACCGGCCGCGTCGGCGATGCGCGTGCCCTGCTCGACGAGCTCCAGCGCGGCGCGCTCGGCGTCGGTGAAGACGGTGGCCTCCCGCCAGGCCGCGACCATGTTCAGGCGCAGCGGGTCCTCCCCGGCGTGGAGGGCGTCCTTGGTGTGCATGTCGACGCAGAAACCGCAGCCGTTGATCTGGCTCGCGCGGAGGGTGATCAGGTGCTGGGTCTCAGTGGGCACGGACGCGCCCTCCAGGACCTTTCCGGCCGTGGCGAGGTGCTTGACGAAGGTGGCGGCGACCGGGCTGGCGAAGAGGTTCAGTCGGGCTTCCATGGTGTGCTCCTTGGCCGTTGCTGGCGGATACACCTCTGGGACGAGTCGGCCCGGGGCGACTGTGACATGGACGGGTGTGACGTGCGTCTCCCCCGCCGGGGGCGCCGCCGCCGATGACTTTCCCCGTGACCGACGGTCGAATGACCGAGACCGACACGGAACACCGGAGGAGCCCGCCATGCGCACCCTGATCAGCACCGCCTTCGTCTCCCTCGACGGCGTCGTGGAAGCCCCGGGCGGCGAGCCCGGTTACCGGAACTCCGGCTGGACCTTCAAGCACGTCGAGTTCCTGCCCGAGGCCTTCGAGATCAAGGGCCGCGAGCAGAAGGAGGCCACCGCGATGCTGATGGGCCGCACCAGCTACGAGGCGTTCAGCGGGGTGTGGCCCGACATGGAGGACTTCGCCGACTACAAGGCGATGCCCAAGTACGTCGTCTCCACCACCCTCACCGAGGACGCCCTGGTCCCCCACTGGGGCGAGACGACGATCCTGCGCTCCGTCGACGACGTGGCCGCCCTCAAGCAGACCGAGGGCGGCCCGATCATCGTCCACGGCAGCGCGACCCTGAACCACGCCCTATCGGACGCGGGCCTGATCGACCGCTACCACCTGCTCGTCTTCCCGCTCCTCCTCGGCGCGGGCAAGCGCCTCTTCAGCGCCACGGACAAGGACGTCCAGAAGCTGGAGCTGGTCGAGCACGAGGCGTACGCCAACGGCCTCCAGAAGCAGGTCTTCGACGTCGTCCGCTGATCACCCCTAGGACGCGCGGCGGCCCGTCGTCGAGGCGAAGCCCAGCCAGGTGTGGCGGTTGCCCCACCAGCACCAGCCCACCTTCGGGGCGTCGCGCCGCTCGCGGCCGTCGCGGCCCGTGCCGTTGCTGATCCAGACGGCCGGGGTGCGGGCGTCGAAGGTGCCGTTGGCCTTGCGCAGCCGCGAACCGATCGTCATGAAGCAGTGGTTGCGCTCCAGGGCCTCGGGCTGCTGGAGCACCCAGTGGATGCCCTCGGTGAGGACCAGCGGGGTGCGGTCCTTCGCGGTGAGGGCGGGCAGGGCTTCCTCGGGGCTCCAGTTGGCCATGTCGTCGCCCCGGTCCGGGGCGGTGACGAGGTAGAGGGGCGTGTCGGGCAGCTGGACGGTGTCGAGCGGGGCGAAGTCGTCGACGTCGGGCATGTCGACCACGACGAACCCGGGCTTGTCCGCGCGGCGGAGCAGCGGCGCGAGCGCCGAGGCGGGGACGCGGCTCGGGTGGACGGCGAGCAGGACGTCACCGTCGCCGCCCACCCGGTGGGCGCCTTCGGCGTAGGCGCGCAGCTCCTCGGCGGACATCCCCGCGAGCTCGTGCACCCCGAGCTCGATCAGGCGCTCCGCCTGGGCGGCGAGCGGCGGGAGTGGCGGGAGCGTGGTCACGGTGGCGGCGGTGGCAGCGGGTACGGTTTCGGGCACAGCACTCCCTCAGTCGGCTGTTCGAAGCGGTGGCCCCGGGTCAACGACGCGCCTGCCTCGCGTGTTCCCGCCCATCCGCCGCGTGGCGCGTTCACATCACCCGGCGGGCCATGAAGAGCGCCTGTTCACCGGCCGACTGCGTACCGTCGTACAGCGTGGTGTCCAGCCCGCAGAAGGTGAAGCCCATCTTGAGGTAGGCGTGGATGGCGGGAGCGTTGATGTTGCTGACCTCAAGCCACAGGTGCCCCGCTCCGCACTCCCTCGCGAAGTCGACGGCGTGGTCCATCAGGGTGCGGCCCACACCTTTCCCCCGCCACGCGGGCGCGACCTCGATGTCGCGGATGGTCAGCCTCGCGTTCCAGGGGTCGAAGGAGGTCTCCACGAACCCGCAGAGCTCGTCTCCGTCACAGGCGACCACCGTCCGGCTCAGCTCGGGGCCGCCGCCGTCGTCCTCGTCCTCGTCCTCGTCCGGGAACACTTTGTGCAGGGGCTCCGCCAGCGGTGTCCGACGGATACCGAACCCACCTTCGGTGACGGTCACTTCGTAGACGGCGTCCGTCGTGAACGACCCGTCGAGCTCCGCCAGGGCCGCGTCGTCCTCGGGACGCGCCAGTCGGTAGACCACGGTGCCGGCCGCCGCGCCGGGCCCTCGTGCTGCGTCTGCGGTCATCTTCATGAGCCGACCGTACGTCCGATGCACCGCTGTGCCCGCCCCGCGAGGTGCCGTCGCTCAGGGGCGCTCGTCGTACGGCGTGCGGCCTCCCGGTACGCGGCCGCCGCGGACTCCCGGTCGCCGAGCAGCTCCAGCAGGTGCGCCCGCGTCGCGTACAGCCGGTGGTGGCGGGCCAGGCGGCCGTCGGCCTCCAGCTCCGCGAGCAGGTCGAGCCCGGCGCCGGGGCCGTGGACCATGGCGACGGCGACCGCGCGGTTCAGCGTCACCACCGGGTTGGGCCCGAAGTGCTCCAGCAGCTCGTACAGCGCGAGGATCTGCGGCCAGTCGGTCGCGTCGGTGTCCCGCGCCTCGTCGTGCACCGCCGCGATGGCGGCCTGCAGCTGGTACGGGCCCACCTGCCCGCGCGGCAGGGTCCGGCTGATCAGGCCGACACCCTCCTCGATGAGCCGCCCGTCCCACCGCTCCCGGTCCTGTTCCGCCAGCGGTACCAGCTCCCCGGACGGCCCGGTGCGCGCGGGCCGGCGCGCGTCGGTCAGCAGCATCAGCGCCAGCAGCCCGGCGGTCTCCGTGTCGTCGGGCACCAGCCGGTGCAGCAGCCGGGTGAGCCGGATCGCCTCCGTGGACAGCTCGGGCGCGGTCAGGTCGGCCCCGCCGGTGGCGGTGTAGCCCTCGTTGAACACCAGGTACAGCACGTGCCGCACCTCGCCCAGCCGCTCCGCGAACGCCGCCCCCTCCGGCATCGCCAACGACGCCTCCCCGGCCGCCTTGATCGCCTGCTTGGCGCGGCTAATGCGCTGCGCCATGGTCGCCTCCGGCACCAGGAACGCCGCCGCGATCTGTGCCGTGGTCAGCCCGCCGACCGCGCGCAGCGTCAGCGCGATCCGGCTCGCCGACGACAGCGCCGGATGGCAGCACAGGAACAGCAGCGCCAGCGAGTCGTCCCGGTCCCCGGCCGGTACGGCGTCGGCGGCGTGACTCAGCAGCTCCGCCTGCGGCGTGGCCAGCGCGAGGCTCTCCTCGCGGCGCCGCCGGGCGCTCTCGCCGCGTACCTGGTCCACCAGCTTCCGCGAGGCGACCGTCACCAGCCAGCCACGCGGATTCGACGGCACCCCCGCTTCCGGCCACTGCACCGCCGCCGCGAGCAGCGCCTCCTGCACGGCGTCCTCGCACGTGTCGAAGCCGCCGTACCGCCGTACGAGCGCGCCGAGGACCTGCGGCGCCAGCTCGCGCAGCAGGTCCTCGACCCCGTGGTGCCCGGTGCTCACACGTCCGCCGAAGCCGTGGACTCGTGCAGCACCGGCCACAGCTCCACCGGCTCCACGTCCGCGAACGGCATGTCCGCCGCGATCTCCTGCGCCCGCTCCAGGCTGTCGCAGTCCAGCATGTAGAAGCTGGCCAGGTACTCCTTCGTCTCCAGGTACGGCCCGTCCGTGACCGCCGGAACCCCGCCCTCACCGCGCCGCACCAACTGCGCGGCCGCCGCGTCCGCCAGCCCGTACGCCCCCAGCAGCTCCCCGCTCGCGCGGTACTTCGCGTTGAACGCCTCCTGCTTGGCGATCGCCTCCGGCCACGCCTCGGCCGGGAAGGAGTCCCACTTGGCCTGGTTGCCGTAGATCATCGCGACGTACTTCATCTCGGGTGTCCTCCCCGTCCCGCGCGCCCCGTCGGCGCGCTGTCACCCCTTGGTCGGAGCGGGGAGCGGGTCCTCGACATCCGACGACGACTTCTTTCAAGATTTTTTCGTAGGGGTGGGACGGGCAAGGCAGGCGGGCCCGGTGCGAGCGGTCTAACCCAGCGCGTCCGGCTTCCACTCCTCGGCGAGGAGCCCGAACACCACCTCGTCGAGGAACTCGCCCATCGCCCAGTGCGAGGAACGCAGCAGGCCCTCGCGGACGAAGCCGTTGCGCTCCGCCGCGCGCAGCATCGGCGTGTTGTCCACCAGCGTCTCTATCTGCAGCCGCCGCAGCCCGCGCACGACGAAGCCGTAGTGGCACAGCACGGCCACCACGTCAGTGCTGTACCCCTTGCCGCGCGCGGACGGCAGCAGCCCGAGCCCCAGGTGCGCGGACCGATGGTGGTTGTCGATGCCCCACAGCGCGGCGGTGCCGATCAGCGCGCCGCCCCGCAGCTCCACCACGGAGAACTGGACGCGCCCCTGCTCCTTGTCGTCCACGACGAGCCGCGGGTCGTTCGACCCGGGCGTGATCGGCCGCCACGGGACTCCCTCGGCCCGCGAGGCACCGGCCACGTCGTCGTAGAGCTCGGTCCGCAGGACCGGGATGTCCGCCTCGTACCGGGCCCTGAGCCCGATCTTGCCGCCTCGTAGCATGCGAATTTCCTATCCGGCCGGGCCGACCGTCGGCAAACAAGTAATCGGACACCTCGCGTTCGACGTGCCACACTTCCCCGTCGACGAAGGGGTGGGGCTGTGCAGAAGTGCAACAGGGCGGGAGGCGCCGTGGCGGCGGCGACCGTACTGATGCTCGCGGGCTGTGGGGGCGGCGACACCGACAAGGCCGCGCCGCCGGCTCCGAAGGCGAAGCCGTCGGCGTCCGCCGCCGCGTCGCCCCGAGCGGCAGAGAAGACCAGTGACGACGTGGTGGAGGACTTCCGGTACGCCACCCAGGGCCTCGCACGGGACTACCGGGAGGTACCGGTGGACCCGCGGAACCAGCACTGCGTCATGCACCTCGCCGTACTGACCCGTGCCGTTCCCGAGCGTGCGGACCTCGTGACGGTCGTCCACAAACTCCAAGAGCGCGGGTGGAGGCTGTCGATGCTCGAGAGCGAGATCCGCGCCGACGGCACCGAGATCTACCTCCGCGCGAGCCCCTGGCGGGCCATCATCGCTGGAGGGCCTGTCCCGCCGGAGCTCAAGGCCCAGGCGGCCGACAATCTCGGCGGGATCGCCCTGTCGGGCCTCGGTCGGTGCCGGCACCCCAAGCCGGTCCATCAACCTCCCACCCAGCCCAGCCACCCGTAGGCACGCCATGGGCACCTCGGGGCCGGTTGGACCGGTCAGGACCGGCTTCAGGCGACTGTGCCCGTCACCGCCCGGACCACCGTCTCATGCAGCAGGTCCGGCTCCACGAACGGCGCCTCCGCCGTGGGACGCGACCGCCAGTCCAGCGGCCACGTCAGCCCGTCGAGCGCGGGCACCCCGACGAACGCGGACTCCCGCCCGTTCCGGCTCAGCGCCCTCGCCCCCGCCGGCCAGGCGTACGCGCGTGCCGTCTGCGGCGGCAGGAGGAAGTAGAGGTTCTGCTCCCCGGCGAGCTCCCGGACGATGGGCCCCGCCTCGAAGTCGGTGAACTGCATGAGCTCGTACGCGATCTCCTCGCCGAGCATCCCGCCGATGCGTACGGCGTCGAAGTGGATGCCCGCGTGCCGCAGGGCGTGCCCGGAAGCAGGTACCCAAGAAGGCACCCTGTCAAGCGAATTGCGCTGATTCATGCGGCCAGCTTGGCCTTCCGGTTCTACTGTGACCAGCACCACAGGCGGTCTGTGAGGGGCTGTGTGAACAGGGAGGACGTACGTGAAAGTCGGGAACAAGGGAACCCCAGGCGCCGCGAAGGCGTTCGGCAGGCTGCTCCGCTTCTACCGGGAGCGAGCGAAGGTCTCGCAGGAGGCGCTGGGCCGCCACACCGGTTACTCCAAGTCCCAAGTGGCCATGATCGAGCGCGGGGAGCGGCGCCCGAGGGGCAATTTCGTGGCGCTGTCGGACGAGTTCCTGGGTGCACAAGGTGCACTGATCGAGGTGGCGCAGGAGCTGAAGGCGAGCGGCGTGGCCGCTTGGTTCGAGGACTACTTGGAGGAAGAGGCGAAGGCTGCGGGGGTTCACAAGTACGAGAACCAAGTGATCCCAGGGCTGCTTCAGACCGAGCCCTACGCTCGCGCGGTCTTCGGCTGCGCATGTCCTCCCCTGGACGACGAAGAGATCGAGGCCGGCGTCGCAGCGCGGTTGGCGCGTCAGGCGCTGTTCCACCGCAAGCCCACGCCGCTCATCAGTTTCGTCCTGGAGAAGGCAGCACTGACGAAACCGCTCGGTGGTGCGGCGGTCCTGCGAGACAACCTGCTGCACATCCTGAAGATCGGGCAGCTACGGAATGTGCAAATCCAAGTGATGCCGGAGGACCGGCAGACCCATGCCGGCCTGAACGGCCCCTTCACGTTGCTGGATACAGCCGAGCGGCGGGGACAACTGGTCTATGTCGAAGGACAGGGCGGACGGTACTTTCTCAGCGAACAACCGGACCTTGGAGACGTGTTCGCTCGGTACAGCTCCCTGCGGGCACAAGCCCTCAACCCGGAAGACTCGGCAGAACTCATCGAACAGGTGGCACGAACGCTATGAACAGCGACCTCAACTGGGTCAAGAGCAGCTACAGCGGCCCGCAGGGTGGCGACTGCGTCGAGGTCGCTCTCTGCTGGACCAAGTCCTCCTACAGCGGCGACCAAGGCGGCGACTGCGTCGAGGTCGCCGCCTGCCCCCACACCATCCACGTTCGCGACTCCAAGGACACCACCCTCCCCGCCCTCACCGTCTCCCCCACCGCCTGGTCCGCGTTCCTCGCCGCCGCCCAGGACAGCTGAGGCGAAGGCGCTCCTGACAGGGTCCGGGGCGCGCCCACATGATGCGGGCATGACCCACATCGGAGACGCGCTCTGGAACGCCACCGTCCGTCCCGCCGCGTACGCGCCCGGATACGAGCCTGGGGGTGAGCAGTACCAGGCCGCCGTACTGGAGCAGTACAAGCTGTGCGTGGAGATGGCCGACCGCACCAGCTCACGCCGCAACCTCACCAACACCTTCTTCCTCTCCCTCAACAGCGTCATCGCCGCGATGCTGACCGGCTTGGGCGGCGGGGGCCTCACCCACGCACCGCTCTGGGCGCTGCTGGGCGGGTTGGCGATCCTGTTCGCCCAGTGTGTCGCCTGGTTCGTCACCATCCGCTCCTACCGCCTGCTCACCGCGGCGAAGTACGCGGTGATCGGCGCGTTCGAGGAGCGCTTACCGGCGTACGCGTACTCCCGCGCCGAGTGGCAGGCCCTCGGCGAGGGGAGGGACTGGCGCAAGTACCTGCCGCTGACCCACGTCGAGCAGTGGGTGCCGTTCGCGTTCGCGCTGACGTACTTGCTGGGGTTCGCGGCGGCCGTCGCCTGACGCCGGACGACGGCGCTGTCAGTGGCCCCTGCCATGATGCGCGGCACCAGCGAGAGCACGGGAGCGGTCGGTCATGGTGGAGCAGGCAGTACGGGCGATAGTCGAGGCGATCGTCGCGGAAGTGCCGAGCGGCTGGGCGCACGCCGTGATGCACGGGCGGGTCGGCCGGGGTGGCATCACGGTGACCGGCGGCTACACCCCGCGGGGCAACCCCTGGGAAAACCCCATGCCCCATCCCCTGGTGGAGCTCATGATGCTGGGCGAGGCGCTGCGGCAGGAGCGGGGGTGGGAGTCCGCGAGCGTGGAGGTCCGGTGCCTGCCGACCGGCGCGTACCGGTTCGCCGCCTTCGACGACTCCGTGACGTGGGTGACGGGGTCGGCTGGCGGCTACCAGGTGGTCCTGGACCCCGACTACCGGCTTCCTCAGCCCGGCGCGCACCAGGAGTCCGGCACGGCGGCTCCGGCGGGGGAACCGGAGCTGGCCGTAACCCGCTTCCGTACGTACCTCGCACGGCGTGCCGCGATCCTCGGGCACCCGGAGGAGCTGCCCCCGCCCGCCACCGAGGCGGAGATCGCGGAGGCGGAGGGCCGCCTCGGCCGCCGCCTGCCCGCCGACCTGCGGGCGCTGTACGCGCTCGCCGACGGCGACAAGCACGTCGGGCTGTTCCGGGGCCACACCTGGCTGCCCCTGAAGAGCCTCGTCGCCGAGAGCACCGGCCGGTACGCGGTCGAGCGGCCCTGGTTCGGCTGGGACCTGGAGTGGGACGGCGTCGTCTTCGACACCACCCCCGCCGACACCGTCCGCCGCTGCGGCGCCCATCCGGGCTGGCTGCGCTTCGCCACCGCGTACGACGGCAACTACCTGGCCGTCGACACGGTCCCGGCCCGGGACGGGCGTCCCGGCCAGGTCGTCCGCACCGGCCGCGACTACGACAGGGGTCCCTCCTACGTCGCCGACTCGGTCACCTCGCTCCTCGGCCAGTACCTGGACCTGCTGGAGCAGGGCGCGTACGAGCTGCGCGGTGACAGCATCGCCCTGCTCGACACCGGCCGCGAAGCGGCACCGCGGGACATCGTCGGGGGCATCCCGGACGAGGTCCCGCCCAGCCTCCAGGTGCTCCACATCAACGACGCCCCCGGCGTCGTCGACCTCGCCCCGCTGACCGCGGCGCCCCGGCTGCGCCGTCTGCACCTGAACCGCTCCACCACCGGTGACCTGACCCCGGTGCGCGACCTGCCTGTCGAGTCCCTGCGCGTCACGCTCGCCCACGGCGATCTCGCGCCGCTCGCCGGGCACGCGCACCTCACGTCGCTCGACCTGACCACCACGGCCCCGGTCGACCTCACCCCGCTGCGTACCGTGCCCCACCTACGCGGCCTCGACCTCTCCAGGGCGGACACCCCCGACCTGACCGCGCTGGCCGGCCTGCCGGAGCTGCGCTACCTCGCGCTCACCGGTCGCCAGTGGACCGCCCTGCTGGACGCGGGCGCGGTGCCTCCCGGCCTCGCGGCCGCACGTCTCGCCGACGAGGACGCCGTCCTGGACGACGCCTTGGCCTGGGCGGCCCGCCTGGGGCTCGACACCGCGAACGCCCTCCGCGTCACGGGCACGCTCACGCCTTGACCTCAAGTGGACTTGAGTTTCTACGGTGAGTGCCACCGAACGCGAACCAACCGCGTACCACCGGGAGGGACCAGCCATGCAGTACACGCACAGCGACGCCGAACTGATCAAGCAGCCCATCGGGTACTGGAGTTGGGCCGCCTACAAGGCCGTCGTCACCCGCACCCGCGCCGCGCTCGACGAGATCGGCACCACGCAGCCCCAGTGGTGGGTGCTCGCCCAAGTGGCCCGGGCCGACAGCCCCAAGACCCGCACCGAGGTCTCGCGTCTCCTCCGGGACTACCTGGACACGGGCGCGGCGGCCATGGATGCGGAGATCGACACCACCATCACCCAGGGCTGGATCACCGAGGACCCCGAGGGCCACCTCGCCCTCACTCCGGAAGGCAGCGCCTTCTACGCCAAGGCCGCTGCCCTGCAAGACGAGTTGTGGGCGGAACGGCACGCGGACATCTCCGACGAGGAGTACCTGACGACCATGAAGGTGCTCCAGCGCTTCATCCACAACACGGGCGGCCGCTTCTGGCACCACTAGCGAGAAAGGTAGTAGGTGTCTCGCACATCCGGGTCCGAGGTGAGGAAGAACAGTGCCAGGCGTCCGGCCTTGTCCTTGGTGACCCCGAGGTCCCAGGAGGCCGCCTCAGGCGGCGGGGCGGTACGCGTTGCCGCATCGGTCGGAATCGGGGACGGGGATCCCGTCGGCTTAACGAGCTTCCCGGATGTGACGGACCTCTCGGGCTTCACATTGACGCGCACCACAGAGCCGGCGCCCACCGTATTGCCACCCTTGTAAGTGCCGGGCGCCGACAGCGACCAGGTTCCCGCTCCTGTCATGCGCCAGCCATCGTCGAAACGGAACTCCTGACCATCAAGGTCTGTGACTTCCGCGGCACCACCAGGACGCAGTGTCAGTGAGCTGCCCGCCCACCCCTTCCAAGTGCCGTACAGGTCGGCCGCCGTCACCTCGACTGGTGGAGGCGGCGGGGCGGTACGGCTGTCGACGCACGCGGATGTCCCGGTGAGGACTGCGGTGGCGAAGGCCGCGGCGGCCAGGACGCGTCGGATCGGGGTGGGCATACGCAACCTCTCTGACAGGGCAGACCGGGCGGGCGGAGACATCCTCCACCCGCCCGGCTGTACCACTCGTGCTATGGCCCGACGCTATTCAGCCGGCGGCCGTATCCGCATGGTCTCACTCCATCGGACGGTGAACTGCAGGTCCCGCTGACCGTTCGGGAAGATGGCCTTGGCGCTCTCATGCAGAGCCATGGCATTCGGGTCCTTCGCCCCGCTCTCGTACCCTTGCGGGGACACGTCACGGGTCAGCGACTCGACAGTCATCTTTTGGGTGAGCTCGTACTCGACCGTGCCAGTCCTGGTCAGGGAGTTGTAACTGGTTACGGTGGCCTTCAGGTTGAAGGAGCCGAGAGCGGCGCGGGTCGCGCCCTCCTCCGTGGCCGCGTCGGTTTTGCCGAGGAAGAACTGCGAGATCGCCGAGGACAGCTCTCCGGCCACCATGCCCTTCAGGGGCAGGTCGTACATCGCTGCACCGTTTGTCGTCTTGTAGTCGAGGCCAATAAGCGTCTCCCCCACCTTGTTCTTGCGCTGCTGCAGCACCTTGCGCACCACGTCAAGCCAAATGTGCTTCTGTACGCCGGCAGTAAACTTGTCCTCTGGGCCGAAGTGATACGCGGGCGGCGTGGCGCCCATGAACCACATCGCGACCACCTGGGTGGCGTTGGGGTTCAGATGGGTCTGGGTGATCCCAGGTGCCCCGGCGCGGTACGCCGCCGTGGCACGGCGGCCCAACTCCTGCTGACGCCGGTTCTGCTGGGAGTTCTTCTGGTAGTACTCGGCGTTCCGCTTCTCCTGCGCGACGATGGAGTCGTAGCTGTTGCCCTTGCCGACGACCTTCGTGCCGCCCTGACAGCGGTACATCCCGTTCGCGCACTCCGCCAGGGCCTCGCCCGTGGGGTCGGAGAAGGTGATCGGGTTGTTGGCGGCGTAACCGTAGCCGTTCATCGTCTGCGGCTTGTCGGCCTCCAGGATCGGGTCCACGGAGATGAAACGACCGGTAGAGGGGTCGTACTCCCGAGCACCGATGTGGGTCAGGCCCGTGTCGGTGTCCCGGATGCCGCCGATGAACCCCTTGTCCCCCGTCCAGCCGGTCGGCTGGGCGCCACGAGGTCCCCCGAAGATCGAGGTCTTGCGACGGGTGACCGTCTGCGCGGCGTCCGCGCTGATCTGCGTCGTACCGGTTCCGTGGTGGTCGGTGAAGGTGAAGCTGAGCTTGCCCTGGGTACGGACGGCCACTTGCTTTTCGCCCGCGAAGTAGTAGCGGGTGCCCGTGGCTGTGCCGGCCTTGTCGAGCTTCAGCTCGTTGCCGTTCGGCAGGTACAGGGTCGTGCCGGTGGAGTCCCTGCGGACCAGGCGCTCCCCTTCCGTGTCGTACAGGTACGCGTTGGTGGTGGTGCCTTGGGTGGTGGACTTCAGACGGCCCTCCGCGTCCCACTCCAGCGTCTGCAGGGCCGAGGTGCCGATCTTGCGGGTCTTGGTGTTGCCCGTCTCGTCGTAAGTGAAGAGCTCCTCACGCGGGTCGGCTCCGGTCTGGGTGACCTTCGGCAGCCCATGCTTGCCGGCGGCCGGCTCGGCGTAGGCACGGACGGAGTCCGTGGCCGGGCCTGAGGCGGTCTTGTGCTTCGTCTCGGTCTTACGGTTGCCGACCGCGTCGTAGGTGTACGTCGTCCAGTAGGCGTCCTGACCACCTACCGCCGAAGCCGTGGGCGCGTCGGCGCACTGGTCGGCGGTGCTGCTGGTCCAGGCCTCGGTGATCCGGCGCAGGGCGTCGGTGGTGAAGCACTGGGTGTCGGTGGTACGGGCCGCGTCCTGGCCGTAGGACGTGGAGATCGACGTGATGTTCCCGGCAGGGTCGTATCGGTAGTGGGTGTCATCCACACGCTGCGGTGCCGTGTCCCGGTCCAGGTAGCTGTCTGTCACCGCGCCGGTGTGCTCGTCATAGACGTTGGTCGTCCACACACTCTGACCGAACGCGCCGAACTGACGGCGCGCCTCGCGCCCGTAGTGGTCGTAGGTGGACCCTGAGACGAGCGGGTCGGTGCCCGCACCCACGGTGTTCAGCAGTCCGCTGACCGGGGTGTAGGTATTGGTGACCTTCTCCGCCGGCAGCCCGCCCATGGCGGGGTGCTGGACCCACATCACCTGGCCGGTGTGGAGGTTGTACGAGGTGATCCACTTGTAGACGCCCGCCAGCGTGCCCTCGCTGTCCGGGATGGTGATCTGCGTCCCGACCGGCTGGTAGAGGCTGTTGTACGAGGTGACGGCCGTCTCGTACGCCTTGCCGTCCGCGTACCGAACCGACTTGCTCAGCTGTCCCTTGGCAACCGTGTCGTACTCCCACGTGGCGAGCGTAGTCGTGCCCGACTTCAGCGCCGTGCGACGACCCAGCTCGTCGTAATCGGTGTGCAGCGTGATGTTCCGCGCGTCCGTACTGTCGGTGGGGCGATCCGCCTTGTCGAAGACGGTGCGTGTGGTTCCCTTGTCCGGGTCGTCCGTCTGGACGCGTCGGCCGCGGATGTCGTAGCCGTACGTCCACGTGACGCCGGACGGGTCGGTGATCCGCTGCAGGCGGCCGTGCCGGTCGAAACCGTAGGAGGTGGTCTGCGCCGCGGTCCGCGCGGAGTCCGTGTACTCCTTGTACTCGACGGTGCGGCCGACGGCGTCCTTGACCGTGGTGGTGGCGGTGCCGCCGCGTGGCGGGACCACGGTCGTGGTGTCGCCGGTGTAGCTGGTGGTGGTGCGCTTGACCTCGTCCCCGAAGCGCTTGGAGATGACGGCGGTGACGCGGCCGGCGCCGTCGTACTGTGTGTCGGCGGAAGCCGGGTAGTTCAGCTCCTGCCCGGTCACCAGCACCGGTTCCGCAGGGCCCTCGGCGTAGTACGTGCCCGAGGAGCGCCACGCCAGGCCACGGGTGTCGTAGAACGTCTCGCTGATGAGGCGGCCCGCGCCGTCCGCGGAGTTCTCCTGGGTCTGCCGCGGACGCAGCATGCCGTCCTGGAAGGAGTGGCTGACCTCGTACTTACTGTCGTGGGAGAGCGTCTTGGACGTCACCACGGTGGGCCCGTCGTTGCGGACGAGGTACTCGAAGACGTAGTTCGGCGAATCGGGGTAGGTGGTCGCCGAACGAGTCGGCAGCCACACCTTGGTGACCCGGCCCAGCGGGTCGTACACCGTCTTCGTGACCTTGCCGTTCGGGTCGGCAACCTGCACGGCCTGTGCCCGCAGGGGATCCACCGTCGTGGTGGTCGTGTGACCCTTCGGGTCGGTGACCTGCATCGTCGTCGGCGCCTCACCGGTGGCCGGTGTGTGAACCGTCGTCGTCACCTTCCCGAACGCGTCGGCTCCGGCGAGGGCCCGGCCGTAGCTGTCGTAGCAGAGTTGTGTGCCCGTGGACCCGCAGGTGCTGGGAACGCTGGTCTGGACGTCGTAACCAGTCCCAGTGCCGTTGATCCGCTCGGTCTTGGTGACGAGACCCGCTCCGGGGACCGCGCCCAGGGATCCGTTGTCGTAGTACGTACGGACATCGTCGATCACGTCGGCCGGGCGGGCGACGGTGGCACCGCACGGGACGGCGACCGTTTCCACGCGGCTTACCTTGTCGAGGATCCACGAGGTCGTGTTACGGGCGTAGCTGGTCGTGGTGCACTTCTCGTCGCCGGTTTTGGCGGTGTCGCCGGTCTCGGAGACCCAGTCGACCATGCCGTGGCCGTCGAAGTGATGGATCCTCTCGATGGTGCGGGTGCCACCGGTGACGGTGGTGCGGGTGGACTCCTTCTCCGTGCCCGTCTTGTACGACACCAGGTCGGGCAGTCCGGAGCGCGTGCGGGTGGCGACGGCGGCCGACCGCCACGGCGTGTAGGAGGTCGCCGAGACGAGCTTGCTCGTGTCGTCCCCGTTGTAGGTGGCCGTCTCCCGCTGCATGCCGGCGAACTGCTCACGGTCAGTGACCGCCACACCCGCGCTGTTCTGGACGGCGGCGCCATCGATACCGCGGAAGTACCGGGCCTCGGTCAGCGTCTTGAGGTCGCTCGCCGCACCGGTGCGGGTCTGGACGCGGTAGTACCCACGCGCGACGGAGTGCACGCGGTTCTCCGCCTTGGTGAACTCGTCGGTGCTCTTGGCCCAGGCGGCGCCGCCGAGGTATGAGTACGAGGTCACCTTGTCCGGCGACTCCACCAGGTTGTCACCCTCGACGACCTGCGTGACGACATACGAGTTGAACCAGTCCTGCTTAGCGGTGTCGCCCTCGTAGGCCCACTTCACGGGGTAACAGCGCGTGGTGTTCGTACCGTCAGCCGGGGGCAGGGTGGTGGCGGTGCAGTCGGGCTGCGAGTACGTCACGCCGATGGTGCCGCCGGTCTCCGTGGTGATCTGGTACAGGCGGAGGCGCACGAAGGGCGCGAGACCGTCACCCAGCTTGTCGACGCGGTTGGCCCGCTGCTCCCCCGCGAACGTCACGGCCGGCGTCTGCGCCGTGCCGCCGACCTTGCCGGTGTGCTGGATGGCCTTCAGCCACATCGGGGTGGAGATGCCGTCCCCGGAGGCCGGGAAGTCCTGCCCGAGGGTCCAGGTGTCGACGTCCTTGTAGACGCCGCCGGTCAGCACCTTTGTAGTGATCGAGGTGAGGCGCTTGCGGGACCAGAAGGTCGGAGAGTACTGATCCTTGCACTCGGTCGCACCCTCCTTGCAGTACCGGTCGAAGGGGACATCCGGCCAGTTCTTGGCGTTGGTCGCATCGAAGGTGCCGCAGTTGGACAGGCACCGTTCGTCCACGCCGAAGTGGACCTGGCCCATCGGCTTGCCGCTGTAGACGGCGTCCTTGCGCAGACCGTAGTCGATGCGCTCCAGGTAGCCGCCCCGGTCGTACGAGGTCACCGTGGCCTTGCCGGTGGTCTCACTGACGTTGCGACCGTAGTTGTTGGCCTCGGACTTCCAGTAGTACGCCATGGCGTTGCCGGTCGGCGCGACAACGTGGTCCAGCTGCCAGCGCCACGCCTGCTGGCACCAGGCCGAAGCGAAGGAAGCGGTGTAGCAGGGCTCACCGGACTGGTTACCGAAGACCGGCACGGTCCACGCCGAGTTGGTTACCGGGTCGTCGGTGGCGGTTCCGTTGTCCTTCCACCCCGGCAGTCGGTTCAGGCCGAAGAAGTACTGGGTGCCGTCGGTTGTGGTGACCTTCCAGTGCTCACCGTTGTTGTCCCCGTTGGTGGCGCCGGTGAGCTTCTCAATCTTCTCACCGGAGTCGGATGCGGGGTGCCACCCCTTGCCCTCCTCGTAGACGAGCTCGGTGCTTTTGCCGCCGAGCGAGAGGGTGGCGTTGTCGTTGAACCAGCACAGGTCGCCGACCCTGGTGGTGTTCGTGCTGTCGGTCTTGTCGTCGTTGCACAACTTGTACTTGCGCTCGATGAAGCCGGGCTCCCAGCTCCAGCCGTCACCGATCCACGAGGGCTGGTTGTTGGAGACGGCCGTACGGCCGTCCACCGACTGGGAGTTGTAGTCCAGCGAAATCTTCGGGTCCAGGCCGCCGGGGACGGTCGGAACGCTGATCGGGTGCGACCACGTGAACGCGCCGGCCGAGCCACCCGCGTTCCAAGATCCTGCCGCCGGAAGGGACGTGGCCTTGTAGTCACCCGTCGGGCCTGCCGCGTCGGCGGTCGTCGCGAGGACCATTGCGGTGCGCGCCGTCGGTGCCTGGGCCGTCACTGTGCCGCCGCGGGTGTCGTTCGTCGTCTTCAACGGCTTCTGGACCCGGCACTCGGCCAGCTGCGGTGTCGTGAGCGCGCAGGCCGGCAGCTGAACCAGGCGCAGCCGGGCCGCCCAGTCACCGCCGTACGCGCCGCGGAACGACGAGTAGTCGACCGTGACACGAGCTGGAACGGCCCCGGCGCCGCCATCTGTGCGGCGCACCGACAGCAGCAGCCCCTCGACGCCCGCCTTGCTAGCGTCCGCACGGTTCGCGACCGCCACCTTGAGTTTCGCCGGAGCGGTGTCCTTGGCTGGGCCTGCGGTCTTGCGGGCGCCCTTCGCAGTCGGGACCGCGCTGACCGACACGGGCAGCGAACCCGCACGCCCGCCCTTGTCCAGCGATATGTCAGCTGTACCCGCACCGGGCCAGCTGACCTTCGGCGTCTTCTTCCGCCACGAGTTGGCAGCAGCCGCATCGGGCCGCTTCGCACCCCCTGCGGCGACCTTCTCCACCGGAACCGCCTTCGGCTGCTTCAACTTCGGAAGCGTCACCGAATCGTCCGGCCCCGCAGCGACCGCGACACCTGGCAACACCCCGGCAAGAACCGCGGTGGCCAAGAGCGTCGGCAGGCCGCGCACGCCGAAACGTCTCACCCTGTACCCCCTCATAAAAACGCACTCAAAAAAACCAGCGCAGGCTAGCAGTACGCGCTCCCCCCACAAACGGATTTTTTCATTCCGGCCCAATCGACACGACTCATCGATGCAGGAGCCGAAATCAAATGCCGCCATGGCGCATAATTCGGACTTAGAGCTCAAGATCGACGCAAAAGCGCAGCTCACGCATGGTGGTTCCACTAAGAGGCGGATAGAGTCACGCCGCTTATCCGTCCCTGAGAGGTTTTGCGTGACACAGGAAAGACCTATTCGAAAGAGGCCGCGGGAACGCCTCGCCGCCCGGGCGATTTCCCTCGCCTTGGCAAGTGCAATTTCAGCAACCACCTTTGTGATACTGCCCTCCACTACGGCGATGGCCGTCGGCACATCGCCCGATCCTGTCGCCGAAGGCTCCAAGAGCGAAGAAGAATTCGCGCTCGAACAGGCAAAGGCAACCGGCCAGCCCTACGAACTGACCTCCGCCCGCACCGAGTCGACCGACACCTGGGCCCTGCCCGACGGCAAGTGGTCGGTCAAGCGGTACGGCACGGCCGTGCGGGTGCTGCGGGGCGGTGCCTGGGTGTCGACCGACCCGACGCTGGGCTTCACGGCCACCGGCACAGTCGCACCCAAAGCTTCCACCGTCGACGTGACGTTCTCCGGCGGTGGCACCGGTCCGCTGCTCACGGGCGTCAAAGACGGGCGCACGCTGTCGATGACGTGGCCGAACCCGCTGCCAAAGCCCACCCTCGCCGAGAACGTGGCCACCTATGCCGAGGTGCTGCCCGGTGTGGACCTGCAGCTGAAGGCGGAGGTCGAGGCCTTCTCCCAGCTGCTGGTCGTCAAGACCGCGGAGGCCGCGAAGAATCCGGCGCTCGCATCGCTCAAGTACAAGCTGGACACGGTCGGCCTCGACGTGTCGACCGACCCGGAGACGGGCAGCGTCAGCGCGGTCAACCCGGCCGGACAGACGGTCTTCACCAGTCCGTCGCCGCTGATGTGGGACTCCTCCACCAACAACGCCGGCCCAGCGCCCGCGACCACCACGTTCAGCACGGCGACCACGTCGGGCGACAACCCGGCCGGCGCGTTCGAGCCGCCGCCCGGTTCGCAGGACGCCCAGATGCCGACCACGGTGTCCGGCGACACACTGGAGATCAAGCCGGACCAAGCGCTGCTGACCGGCGCGGAGACGAAGTACCCCGTCTTCATCGACCCGTCCATGGCCTGGGGTGAGCAGCAGAACTGGACTCGGGTGTACAAGTACTACCCGAACATGTCCTTCTGGAACACCAAGGACCCCATCCGCGTCGGATACGAGGCGGAGACCGGAGGCTCCAACCGCATTAGCCGCTCCTTCGTCCAGCTCAACACGAGCGACGTTACGGACGCACAGGTCATCAGTTCTGTCTTCCGGATCCACAACATGTGGTCGTGGTCCTGCGAGCACAGGCCCGTCGAGCTGTGGCATGTGGGTCCCATCAGCAAGAAGACCACCTGGAACAACCAGCCGGCCAAGAAGGCACAACTCGCCACCGTGAACGACGCCAAGGGCTGGAGCAACACCACCCCGGGCTGCGAGGCCGGCCACCTCGAGTTCGACACCACCGACAAGATCCGCGAGGCGGCGCGCAAGGGGTGGGCGAAGATCACCCTCGGCCTGTATGCGTCAGACGAGACCGACACCTTCGGCTGGAAGAAGTTCGACGCCAAGAGCGCGACCCTGGAGACCACCTACAACAACCCGCCCAAGACGCCGGAGCGCCTGGGCACCAACCCGCGGACGCAGTGCACCGCCGGTGGTCTGATCGGCAACACGCGGGTCAGTCTCTACGCCACGTTCGACGACAAGGACGCCGGCAACCTCAGCGCCGAGTTCCAGCTGTACAAGGCGGGCACCACTACGCCCGCCGTCACGCAGATCCTCCCGGCCAACAAGGGCAAGGTGACCACGTGGGCCGTCCCGGACGCGAGCCTGCCGTCCGGTGACTGGACCTGGAAGGTCCGTGGCAAGGACCAGGACAACGCGTACTCCCCCTGGTCCACCACGTGCAAGTTCACCATCGACCGCACCCGGCCGAGCAAGCCACCGCTGATCGCGTCTGAGGGCAACAAGTTCCCGTCCGGTGAGAACGGCTGGCCGGCGGTGACCGGCAAGGCCCGCGAGACCGGCAGGTTCACGTTCTCGCCCAACGGCGTGACCGACGTGGACCACTACGTCTGGTGGACCGACTACGACCCGGACACCAACGACGCGCTGCCGGGCGTGCCGGCCTCGGTGACACCGCCCGGCTACGGCCCGCACTTCGTCTACGCGTACAGCGTGGACAAGGTCGGCAACCGGTCGGACACGACGTCCTACCTGTACTACGCGGGGCGGTCCCAGACGCGCGACGGGCCGACGGACCTCAACGGCGACGGCAACAGCGACATCTGGAGCACGGACTCCAACGGCACGCTGCTCACCTACGCCGGACAGGGCAACGGCGACTTCGCCGCGGCCACCAACGGCGGCAAGTACTTCCCCTCCACCAGTGTCGACTCGCGGGGTGACTGGGGCCAGGACGGCTACAACGATCTCGTCGCGCTGCAGTACGACAGCGTCGAGAAGAAGAAGCGGCTCTGGACCTACCCCAACAACGGCAGCGGCGTCATCAGCGACAGCTACACCGAGCTCACGGTGGCCTGCCCGGTCGTCAACGAGGAGCTGGGCTGCATCGGCGACGAGAAGTGGACCGGTGACGACCACTGGCACAACGCCGAGCAGATCGTCGCGGCCGGCGACCTCAACGGCGACTCCCAGCCCGACCTGCTGGTCAAGCAGGGCACCTTCCTGTGGGCCTACTACGGCAACCGTGCCGCGTACAGCCTCGACGTCCGCGAGCCCGTGCTCGTCGGCGGCGGCGACTGGAACAAGTTCACCGTGATCGCCCCCGGCGACCTCAACGGGGACGCCATCGCCGACCTGTGGCTGCGCGACAACGCCACCGGTGAGCTCTGGCGTTCGTACGGCAAGAAGGGCAGCAACGGCTACCTCGACCCCACGACCTGGGGCAACGTGGCGGGCCGGGTGAAGATCGGCACCGGCTTCACGGCGGCCTCCTACCCGGGCGTCGGCTCGGTCGGTGACATCACCGGGGACGGCCTCGCGGACCTGTGGGCCCGCAAGGCCGACAACACCATGGTGGGCTACCCCGGCAAGGTGCCGGCCACGGGCAGCACCATCGCCCTCGGTTCCCCCTTCGTCATCGACGGCATCGTCGGCGGCTCCCGCATCCCGTCCGGTACGACGCTGACCGGGGGGCAGTCGCTCACCTCGCGTTCCGCCAAGCTGACGATGCAGAACGACGGCAACCTCGTCGTCACCTCGAACGCCGGCAAGGTGCTGTGGTCCTCCAAGACCGCGGGCAACATCGGGGCCAAGGCCGTCATGCGCAGCGACGGCAACCTGGTGGTCTACAAGGCGGACGGCACCACCGTCGCCTGGGAGTCCAAGACCAGCGCGCCCGAGGGCTACGCCATGCTGCAGGACCGCGGCGATCTGGTCGTCTTCAACGTCAGAAGCCAGTCCCAGTGGTCCAGTGGCAGCTCGATCCGCCATGACTACAACGCCGACGGCCGCAGTGACATGGCCGACTGGTACGACTACGGCGACGGGCACGACTCGATCCACAGCTTCACCGCCGCCTCCGACGGCACGTTCCTGGCCCCAAACACCGCCTGGACCACCCCGGCCGGAAACATGACGGCCTCGGCGATGAAGCGGGTGACCGGCGATTACAACGGCGACGGCATAGGCGACGTCGCCAGTTTCTACGGTTACTCGGACGGCGCGGTCGCGCTGTTCACCTGGACCGGCAAGGGCGACGGAACCTTCAACGCGCCCTTCAAGTCCTGGAACGTCAAGGCCGGGTCGTGGACCTTCGCCCGCATGACGCCGTACAGCGGTGACTTCAACGGTGACGGGCGCGACGACGTGGCCGTCTGGTACGACTACGCCGACAAGCACGACACGATCTGGACATTCACCAGTGCGGTGAAGGGCGGCTTCAACAACCCGGTCAGCTACTGGACGGCGGTCAACAGCTGGGAGCAGTCCCGCGCCAAGACCGTCACCGGCGACTTCAACGGTGACGGCCGCGACGACCTGGCGTCGTTCTTCGGATACGGGGACGGCAGCGAGAAGATCTGGACGTTCAGCGCCACCGCCGACGGCAAGTTCGTCGCAGCAGCCTCCTGGTCGGCGACGAGCTGGGGCGAATGGGGCCGCACCTCGCTGCACGCGGGCGACTTCAACGGCGACGGCCGCGACGACCTCGCGGCCTGGTACGACTACGTGGACGGCCACGACGCCGTACACGTCTTCCCCAGCACGGCGACCGGCGCCTTCGCCTCGGTCTACGAGGCGTGGACCACTCCGGCCGGAAACTGGTGGCGGGAGAGCGTCAAGCTGGTCACCGGTGACTACAACGGCGACGGCCGCGACGACCTGGGCGCCATGTACGGGTACGACGACGGCGCGGTCCGCATGTGGACCTGGACGGCCAGGACCGACGGCAATCTGAACGGTCCCGTCGGAAGCTGGTCGGCTCCTACCGGTAACTGGACCTTCAGCAGGGTCGCGTTCCTGGAGCAGCAGAACTGACGATCACCGAGTGGTGACCGAATGAACGACTGTGGCCCGTCCTCACGTGAGGACGGGCCACGGTCGTCTTCGGGTCAGGCGCGGGACTGCAGCATCCGGTCGAAGAGATTGCTCGTCGCCGTGCGAATGCGCTGATCGACACGGCCCTCTGCACTCAGGGCGATGGGCCAGTTGAAGGTTCCCGCGGCGAACACCATGGTGCCGCGCCGGTCCACACACAGGCTGGTGTTCTGGATCTTCGTGCCCCTGCCCATGCTGTCGGGGTACGGGGAGTGGGACAGCAGGGTCTGCTCGACGTCTTGCGGCTTGGGCATCTTGGGGTCGAATCCGTCGGCCTCGATCGCCACCAGGTCGGGTATCTCATCGCCGTCACGCACACCGGTGCCCGCCCAGAGCCAGTGGCCGCTCTCCTTGACGACGAGAGGCACGGGGTCCTTCAGCATGCCGTTGTACTGGACGCCCAGCAGCCCCTGTTCGGCGCGGCGGTGGTCCTTGTCCAGGTGCCGCCATCGGATGGTGGGGCCTCCGGCGCCCGGGTTCGGGTCGGGCTCCTCCTTGTAGCAGGCGACCACGCGGCTCGCCTTGTCGCGGGTGGAGGGCTCCAGCCGGATATTGAAGTAGATGTTGTTCGCCCCCAGGAACGCCAGGTGCGTGCCCGCCTTCAAGGCCGCCTCGGTGTGGTCGCGCATCTCCTTGGACCAGTACTCGTCATGTCCCGGGAACACGATGGCCCTGTACCGGGACGGGGCTACGCGCCCCTCGTGCAGATCGACGCTGGTCGCGTAGGTGACGTCGTACCCGGACTCCTCTGCCCACCGAGCGAAGGACATGTCCATGTCGAAGACCATGGGCAGGCCGTCATGGGAGTACGGCCGGTCGAAGGAGACTTCGTAGGACCGCTCGGGGTTGGCGCCGAGCCCGCCAGTGGGCAGGTGCCCGCGATAGAGGTTCCTGCCCGTACGGCCGTCCCTGGGCCACAGGTTGTACGCCTGGTACGTCGTGAAGGGGGCCACCATCAGGATGTCCGAGGTGCGCTGCAGGTCACGGACGACGAACGGCGAGTAGCTGCGGTGGCCGTCGGCCGTGGTGAAGACGGCGAGGAAGAGGCCCGACACCCAGTCCTTCGGTATCTCGAAACTCCAGGACACCGGCCAGTCGCACGCGAGGACCCGTGAGCCCGCCGCGGCCTCGGGCGTGGGCCGCGGCTTGCCCTCGAGTCGGGGGCTCACCGCCAGACGCCGGGCACCAGCGCCGGAGTAATGGCCTATTCGGTAGAGGGACACATTGAACATGCCGGCCGGGCGAACCGACACGTGGAAGTCGATGGTCTCGCCGGGACTCACGGAGGTGGTGGAGGTGTATCCGTGTATCTGGCCGTTCGTGTCGTCCGCGGCCCGGATGCCGTCGATGCCGACCTTCCAGTCGGCCTTCCCTGCCAGTTTGTTCTCCAGGGCCACAGGGTTGTCACCGGTACGCACGGCCCGCCGCACGGGGGGCGGCCCGGCGGGCTCGCTCGCCGCCTGGCATCCGGTCATCGCCGCGGCGCCAAGGCCGATCACTCCCAGGGCAGCACGACGGGATACACCGGACATGGGGCAACCTCCGTTGAAGCCGACGGGCGGTCGCCCAACGCGCTACATGTGGGATCGGAAAGGCATGCGAGAGATACGAGGCATCTTCGAATATGCCGGGATGACTGTACTGGGAACGAACACTCCTTCGGAACGACGAGAAGGAAATGTGGGAGAAAGCACTCGCGCCTCAAAGGCAAAGGCATTCCGCCTCGGCCCCCGCCGCGGATCGTTACGACGGCCGTCCGGGTTCCCCGGGGCCGGCATCTGCCCCCGGTGCGCGACCCGCCCGTCGAGTCCCTGCGCGGCACACTGACCCGCGACGTCCCCGGCCCTCACCACGGCCCGCCTCGCCGGCGAGGACATCGACCTCGACGACGCCCCGGCCCGAGCCGCCTCAGCACCAGATCGGCTCCTGCGCGGAGTCCCCGGCCGGCTGCTGCGCGGCGGCCACGGAGACACGGGGGGCCGGGTCGCGGAGTACCTGGTCGGCGGGGCCCGCCGTCAGGGCGGCGAGCAGGGCGGCGGCGGTGACGGCGACGAGCTTCGTAACGGCCTTACGGCGCATGGGACAGCCTCTTCATCTGGGAAGGGAGAGCGGGGAGTTGGCCGGTTCTTTCCGTCCCGGCGCATCGCCATCGTGCCGAGCCGCAGAGGCGGCTGTCGCTTGATTCCGCTGGCACAAAGCTCCCCGACACATCCGTGCCAGCGCGTCCGCCGCCCCCGGACATGCACATGAGGGGGGCACGCTCCTGACACGGTTCGTCCACGTAATGGACACTGTTTGTGCAGGCAGCGATGGATGTGGACAATCCACGTGCAAGATCGCCTCTGAGGGCCCGCCTTGCCGCCAGCGTTGTCGGCCGACCATGCGCGCCGCTCCGTTCCGCGACCTGGGGGGACTTCCCGTGCTCGTTGCTCTCGGGCTGACAGAGCGGTCCGACACGCTCTACCGGTTCATCCTCAAACGGCCTGATCTCACCGTCGCCCACCTCGCCGAAGCACTGGGCCGGCCCCAGGAGGACATCTGCGAGGACCTGGAGGAGCTGACGCGGCTCTCCCTCCTCGCACCGTCCTGGCGCGGTGACGGCCGCCTGCGGGTGGTCAACCCGAAGGCGGCGCTCGACGCCCTGCTCGCCCACCAGCAGGCGGAGATCGCCGAGCGGCACCGGGCGCTGGCCGAGAGCCAGGCGGCGGCGGGCGCACTGCTGTCGCAGTACGCCGAGCTGCATCCGGCGGGCGAGACCCACGAGGCGGAGCGCCTCCAGGGGATCGATGCCGTATGGGCGAAGATGGAGCAGCTGAACGACAGCACCCGGTCCGAATCCATGGCGTTCGCGCCCGGCGGGGCGCAGACCTCGGAGGCCTACAAGGCCAGCGAGCCGCTCTCGGAGGCGCTGCTCGCGCGAGGCGTGCGGATCAGGACCATCTACCTCGACTCCATCCGCAACGATCCCGCGAGCGTCGAGCACGCCCGCTGGCTGACCGAGCGCGGCGGGCAGGTGCGGACCGTCTCCGCCCTGCCGATGCGGATGTACATCGCCGACCGGAAGTCGGCGATGGTCCCCATCAACCCGGCCGACAGCGCGAAGGGCGCGGTGCTGCTGCGCGAGCCGGGGGCCGTGGCCGCGTTCTGCGCGCTGTTCGAGGCGGTGTGGGCGACCGCGACGCCGTTCGGCGAGCCGCCCCGGCGCAGCCTCGACGACCCGGGCTCGCAGCCCCGGGAGCTGCTGCGCCTGCTCGCCCAGGGGTACACCGACGAGGCCGCCGCCCGCCGGCTGGGCATCTCCCTGCGCAGCGAACGGCGGCTGATCTCGGAGCTGATGGAGAAACTGGACGCGCAGAGCCGCTTCCAGCTGGGACAGCGGGCCGCCGAACACGGCCTGCTGTGACGCCTGTTGGTCAGCAGGCGCAGGACGCGCCCGTGACGGGAGCCGTCAGCGGGTCCGGGGCGGACCGGCGCACGCCCTGGGCGTCCTCGACCGGGAAGCCCTCGCGGGACCAGTACTCGAAGCCGCCGAGCATCTCCTTGACCCGGTAACCGGCGGTGGCGAAGGCGTGCGCGGCGCGGGTCGCGCCGTTGCAGCCGGGGCCCCAGCAGTAGGTGACGACCACGCTGCCGGGCGGGACCAGCTCGGCAGCGCGGTCCGCGATGTCGTCGGTGGGCAGGTGTACGGCGCCGGGGATACGGCCCTGGGCCCACGCCTCGGGGCCGCGGGTGTCCACGAGGACGAAGGAGGCGGCGCCGGACTCGATGTCGGCGTGCACGTCGGAGGCGTCGGCCTCGAAGGTGAAGCGGCGGTGGAAGTGCGCGGCGGCGGTGGCCGGGTCAGCCGGCGGGACGCGCAGCACCTTCGAGGGAGCGGTGGTCGTGGTCATGGTCTTCCTCCGTGGGATGGGTGACGGGGCGGCGCAGGGCCGCGAGGGCGAGCAGGGCGTAGAGGGCGGCGGTGGCGGCGCCCGGGCCGAGCAGCAGCGCGGGCACGCCCCACCGGGCGGTGTGGGCGAGGCCGAGGACGGCCAGGGCGACGAGCGCGGCGACGACCGCCCCGCGCCGGCCGCCGGAGGCGGACCCGGACGCTGAGGCGGAGGCGGAGGCGCCGTCGCCCCTCCCGCGCCCTCCGCCGGGCCCGGCGGCCGAGGCGCCGTCGGCCGCCCCGCGACCGGACGTGAGCTCCACCCAACGGGCGCCCGTCACGCGCAGGTTGGTCCGGCAGTACGTCCAGCAGACGAGCGCCGAGACCAGGGCGAGCGGGGGGAACAGCAGCGCGGAGACGGCCGGGGGCGCCGGGGCGGGGGGTGTGAGCAGCAGGGCGTACAGCGCGGCGGCGAGGCCCACGCCCAGCAGGGTTCCGGCCAGCACGCGGCGCTGGGCGCGGGCGGCCGGTACGGCGGACTCCAGGCCGACCCAGCCGAAGAGCAGGGGCACGGCGAGCAGCGCGGGGTGGGCGCTCGGCGCGTGGCCGGCCGGCGCCGGGAGCCCGCCCAGCGCCCACCACGCACCGGCCAGGACCAGGACCGCGGCCAACCGGACCCGGCGGAGCAGGTACGCGCCCGACCGGGCGGCCACGGCGGCGGTGACGAGGACGACCGCGGCCACGGCGTACGGCACCGGCGCGCCCACCGGCCCCCAGGCCCGGGCCGCGAACTCGCCCGCCGACAGCGCCACCGCCGCCTGGCCCGTGGCGAAGCCGCCGAAGTACAGCGCGGTGACGGTGCGTCCCGCCCCCGGACCGAGCCGGTCGCGGACGAAGGCCACCGGGCCCGCCGCCCGCGTCCCGCCGGAGGCGGCGAGCAGCAGGCACCAGCCGGCCAGGGCGGCGGCCAGCGCGACGGCGACGGCCGGGGCGTGCGGAGCGGAGGCCAGTGCCGCCGGGAGCAGGAGCGTCCCGGCGCCCAGCACCGCCGCCAGGGTCCGTACGGCCGCGGCACGGGCGGACGCGGCACCGGCCGACGCGGCACCGGCGGACGCGACACCCGCGGACGCGACACCGGCAGACGCCGCACCCGCGGACGCGACACCGGCCGACGCGACACCCGCGGACGCGACACCGGCAGACGCCGCACCCGCAGACGCAGCACCGCCGGACGCGGGACCTGCCACCGGATGGCCCTGCGTCACGACAACTCGTGGAAGTACAGCGGCACATCGGACGGCAGCACGGTGCCGGCAGGCACCAGGGCGCCGTCCAGCGCGGACCACTCGGGCATCCGCGTCCCGGCGTCCACCGCCACGCCCAGCTGCGCCGCGAGGAACGCCGACCAGCCCGGCATCAGCGGCGCGGCCGCCACCGCGACGGCGGCGAGCAGCTCCACCGAGGCGGCGAGCCGTCCCGCGTACCGCTCGCGCGGTCCGGCGGCGCCCAGCAGCGCCAGCTCCTGGAGGTCCGCGACGGCCCGGTCCACCACCGCGGCGATCACGGCGGCCGCGCGCTGCGGCGAGAAGGTCTCGGCGGCGAGCGCGTCGTCCACGAGGCCCGGCAGCGCGGCCCGTTCGGCGGCGAGAGGACCTTCGGGGGCGGCCGTGGGGACGGCCGAGTCGAAGTCCTTGGCGAGCAGGTCCAGCACGGTGTCGGTCCACGCCTCGAGGCCGCCCGCCAGCACCGTGCTGACCGTGTCGGTGAACTCCTTCATGGAGAAGTTGTTCTGCTCCCGCTCCGGTCCGGTCAGGCAGAGGTGGAAACGCAGCGCGTCCGCGTTGACCCGGCGCAGGAACTCGCCGCCCCAGATCGCGTGGCCCCGGCTGGTGGAGAACTTCTCCCCCTCCAGGCGGTAGAACTCGTTGATCACCACCTGGGCGGGCAGGGTCAGTTCACCCTGGGCCATCAGCAGCGCGGGCCAGAGCACGGCGTGCGAGAACGAGCAGTCGAAGCCGATGAAGTTCACGATCCGGGTCTCCGGGTCGGTCCACCGCCGCTGCCACGCGCCCTCGTCGCCGTCGGCCTCGCCGAGCCGGGCGGTGGCCGCCACGTACCCCCAGATGCCGCTGAACCAGGTGTCGAGGATGTGGCCCTCCCAGCCCGGGAGCGGGACCGGGATGCCGTACGACGCCTCACGGCTGATCGCGGTGTCGGGCAGCTCGCGCGAGAACAGGCCCTCCAGGTACGCGCGCAGCCGGGGCCGCCACTCGGCGCGGGACTGGGCGTCGTCGTAGTACTCCTGCAGCCGCTCGCGGTACTGCTCCAGCGGGAAGACGATGCGGCGCATGGTGCGCGTGCCCGGCGTGGTCCAGCAGGCGGTGCACCGGGGGTCGGCGAGCCCGGCGGGGTCCTGCGGCAGGCCGCACGCCTCGCAGTAGACGCCGTCGGAGGGCTCGGCGCAGAACTGGCAGGCGCCGCGCACCTCGGCCTCGTACAGGTAGCGGTCGCAGGGGGCGCAGTGGAAGACCGGCAGCTCCTGGACCTCCAGGGCGCCCGCCTCCCACAGCTCCAGGAAGAACCGCTGCACGAACAGGGTGTGCGCCTCGTCGGTGAGCGGGCGGGTGAACCAGTCGTGGTGCATGGCGCCCAGCGAGAGGGTCTCCTCCATGCGGTCCCCGAACATGCGGGCGGTGCGGTGGGCGGTGGAGCCGATCTCGGCGGCCCGGCGCGGGACGTAGCAGGAGTGCTCGTCGGAGTAGCCGACGTACTGCACGTCGTGGCCGCGGCGGCGCAGGTGGCGGGTGAGGACGTCGGCGCCGAGGAACGGGCCCGAGAGGTGACCGAGGTGGAGGTCGCCGTTGGGGTTCGGCGGCGCGCTGGTGACGACGTACGAGGTCATGAGGTGGGGGTTCCTTCGGAGAGGCCCTCGGGGAGGACGAGAGGAGCGGTGTCGAGCGGGGGCAGGGCGTCGGAGGTGGCGGCGACGACCCGGGTGCGCGGCGGCAGGTCGTCCAGGACGACCGAGTGCGCGCCGATGCGGGAGTCCTCGCCCACGGTGACCGGGCCGAGGACGCTGGCCCCGGTGCCGATGACCACCCGGTCGCCGATGACGGGGTGGCGGCGGGCGCCGGCGGGCCGGCGCAGGTCCTTCCACCAGCCCACCGAGCCCAGCGTGACCTGGTGGTACAGCATCACGTCGTCGCCGATGACGACCGTCTCGCCGATGACGACGGCCGTGCCGTGGTCGACGAAGAACCGGCGGCCGATGCGCGCGCCCGGGTGGATCTCGATCCCGGAGACCGCGCGGGCCAGCAGCGACAGGGCGCGGGCGGTGACCCGGTGGCCGCGCCGCCACAGCCGGTGCGCGACCCGGTACGTCCACAGGGCGTGGATGTGCGGGTAGAGCAGCACTTCGGCGCGGGAGGTCGCGGCCGGGTCCTTGGCGAGGACGGTCTCGACGTCCTCCCGCAGCACCGACCGGACGTGCCTGAAGGTGGTCCGTCTACATGTGGTCATAGGGGGCCTCCGGGCGGATCGGGTGGCCGGCGAGGAAACGCTGCGGCCGGTACGGCTCCAGGAGCTCCTGGACGGCCTTGCCAGGTACGGCGCCGCCCTCCACGATCTCCTTGGCGGCGAGTTCGGCGACGGCCGGCGCCAGCTTGAAGCCGCCGCCGCTGAAGCCGAGCGCCAGGTAGAGGCCGTCGGGTCCGGCCGCGCCGACCACCGGCCGCTTGTCGGGCGTGTAGCCGTCGAGGCCGGAGCGGGTGCCGGCGAGCGGCGCGGTGGCGGCGGCGGGGACGCGGTCGGCGATGGCGTCGATGGCCTGCTCCAGCTCGGCGGAGGTGAGCGGCTCGACGTCCCGGCCCAGCACGGTGTCGGGCTTGCTCGGCACGCCGAAGTAGAAGCGGTCGAGGCCGTCGGGCCGGAAGTAGCTGCCGGTGGTGTCGTCGATGCAGGTCGGCACGGAGGCACCGGAGCCGCGCCGCCCGGCGCCCGGCAGTTCGGCCTGCGCAAGGCCGATGCGGCGGGCGGTGACCGGGATGTGGATGCCGAGGTACTCGGCGGGCGCCGAGCCCCAGGCCCCGCCGGCCAGCACGACGAGCGGCGCGTCGATCCGGCCGATGGAGGTCAGCACGCCGGTGACGGTGCCCGCGTGCTCCAGGACCTTCACGGCCCGGATGCCCTCCGAGGGCGAGACGCCGAGCCGGTACGCGGCCGTCAGCAGCGACGCGGAGGCGGCCATGGGGTCGGCGTAGCCGCCCTCCGGCTCGTACGCGGCGAGCGCCACGCCTTCGGTGCGCAGCCCGGGGTAGAGCTCCTTGAGCTCGGACCGGCCGATGACCTCGACGCGCCGGTAGCCGGCCGCCTCGGTGGCGACGGCGGCGTTCTGGCGCAGGTCGTCGGCGTGGTCCTCGCCGACGATCATGACGAAGCCGGTGCGGCGGTATCCGCAGTCGCCGCCGATGGCGTCCGACCACTGCTCGAAGACGGGCAGGCTGCGGGCGGCGAGCCGGGTGTCGCAGGCGGCGGTGTGGTGCAGCCGCAGCAGGCCGCCGGAGCGCGAGGTGGCGCCCTGGGCGTTGACCCGGCCCTGGTCGCACAGCACGATCCGGCCGATCCCCGCGAGGGCGAGCTGGTGGGCGATGGCCGCCCCGATCACCCCGCCGCCGACGATGACGGCGTCGGCGTGGGCGTGCACGATGGGACTCATCCCCACACCGCCTCGCCGGCGATCGGGGAGGCGTCGTCGATGCCGAACCGGGCGGCCCACTTGGCGCGTTCACGGGCTATGGCCTCGGCGCCGCCCCACCAGATGGTGACGAACCGCAGCCGCGTGTCGCCGTCGTTGGTCAGGTCGTGGTCCTGGAACGGCGTGATGAAGACCGTCTCGCCGGCGCGCACGCGGCGCGTCTCGTCGCCGATGCGCATGACGCCGCTGCCCTCGACGATGAAGAACATCTCGTTCTCGTCGTGGTGGTGCGGGGTGGAGGTGGCGCCGGGCGCCACGTCGACCCAGGCGCCGCCCCAGCCCGGCGTCTCGACGGCCTCGGGCCAGGGGAAGATGCGCCGGCCGCTGACGTTGTAGGCCTCCTCGAAGACCATGTCGTCGTCGCCGGTGGTGAAGACGTGCATGTGCGGGTGTCCAATCAGGCGGCGACCGGCGCGCGGAGCCGGCTGCGCAGGTCGCGGTGGATGGTGTCGGCCTTGGCGGCCATCTGGCTGAAGGAGGTGGCGCTTCCGATGCCGTGCCGCCACTCGGTGAGGCCGTCGAGGTAGATGCCGACCTCGCACTCCTCGGTGGTCTCGGCGCGGTAGGCGCGGGTCACCTCCGGGCGTCCGGCGGCGTCCAGCCGCAGGTACGGGGAGAAGGCGGTGAGCTGGCGCGGGAAGGCGGGCTCCCGGTAACCGGTGCACAGCACCACCGCGTCGGCCTCGATCAGACCGCGCTCGCCGGTGAAGACCTCCTCGGTGCGCAGCCGCACCGCGCCGTCGTCGGTCCGCTCGACGGCGGTGACCTCGGTGCGCCGGTGCATGCGGAGGCGGTCGCGGCCGCTGAGCCGGTCCTCGTACACCGCCTGGTAGAGCGCGGTGGACACATCGGGGTCCACGGCCGCGTAGTTGGTGGCGCGGGCCTGGTCCAGGGCGCGTGCGCGCTGCTCGTCCTCGAGGCCGTAGAAGTAGTCGGTCTCGGCGGGGAAGTAGACCTCGTTGGAGAAGTGGCCCAGCTCGTACATCCGGAAGCCGGCGTGCCGGACCACCGAGTGGATGCGGGTGCCGGGGTCGGCGGCCGCCAGGTGCAGGACGATCTCGCCCGCGGTCTGCCCGGCACCGATCACCGCGACGCTGCGCAGGGGCTTCTCGCCCAGCGCGGCGAGGCTCGGCAGCAGGCGGCTCGCGTGGAACACCCGCTCGCCCAGGTGCGGGCGGAAGGTGTCGGGGACGTACGCCTCGTGGCCGGTGGCCAGGGCGACGTTGCGGGTGTGGAAGGTGTGGGTGGCGCCGTCGCGGGTGTCGCGGGCGACGACCCGGGCGGTGCGCACCCGGCCGTCGGCGTCGGTGACGGGTTCGACGGCGAGGACCTCGCGGTGGTAGTCGACGGGGCCGCGCACCTGCCCGGCCGCCCACTGCACGTAGTCCGACCATTCCAGCCGGCTGACGTACCCGCCCATCAGCGTGAACGGGTAGAAGCGCCCGCTCTGCTGCAGGTAGTTGGGGAAGGTGAAGCGGCTGCGCGGGTCGCGCGGGGTGGCGAAGTCGCGCAGGAAGTGGTGCTGGATGTCGGTCCCGGGCAGGACCAGGTTGGGCTGCCAGGCCGAGTCGGCGGCCTTCTCCAGGTAGCGGGCGGCCAGCGGCCCGGACCCGGTGGCGTCGTCGTGGTCCTCGACGGCCGCGGCGAGCGCGATGCCGGAGGGGCCGAAGCCCGCCACCACCAGGTCGTGGACCCGTGCGTCGGTGTACGTCATCGGGCGCTCCCCGTGATCGGCTCCAGCGGCTCCAGCGCCGCGGACAGGGCCTCCCGCAGGATCAGCCCGGCGGTGTCTATCTCCTCGGCGGTGCAGTTCAGCGGCGGCAGCATGCGCACCACGCAGTCGTCCCGGCCGCCCAGCTCCAGGATCAGGCCGCGGCTGACGGCCTCCCACTGGACGCGCTTGGCGAGCGCGGTGGCGGGCAGCCCGGTGACCGGGTCGGCCAGCTCGACGCCGGCCATCAGGCCCAGGCCGCGCACGTCGGCGACGTACGGGCTGAGCGCGCGCAGGCCCTGGAGGTGCACCATCAGCTGGTCGGCCCGGGCGCGGACGTTCTCCAGGACCCGGTCGCGCCGGACGACCTTGAGGGTGGCGACGCCGGCGGCGAAGGCCGGCTGGTTGCCGCGGAAGGTGCCGGTGTGGGCGCCCGGTTTCCAGGTGTCGAGCTTCTCGTCGTAGAGGATCACGGCGGCCGGCAGGCCCATGCCGCTGAGCGCCTTGGACACGCACACCACGTCCGGCTCGATGCCGTACTGCTCGAAGGCGAACCAGGTGCCGGTGCGGCCGCAGCCGCTCTGCACCTCGTCGACGATCAGCGGGATGCCCAGCTCGCGGGTGACCTCGCGGACGCGCTGCACGAACTCCACCTCGGCGGGGATCACCCCGCCCTCGCCCTGGACCAGCTCCATCAGCACGGCCGCCGGCAGGGTGATGCCGCCGTTGACGTCGGTGAGGGCGCGCTCCAGGAAGGCGGCGCAGTTGACCTCGCAGCTGTCCCGCTTGAGGCCGAGGGGGCAGTTGTGGCAGTTCGAGTACGGGAAGAAGTGCACGCCCGGCATCCGGCCGCGTACCGGTTCCTTCTGCTCGACCAGGCCGGTGACGCTCATCGCGGCCAGCGTCGCGCCGTGGAAGCCGCCCTGGAAGGTGATGACCTCCTCGCGGCCCGTGGCGGTCTTGCACAGCTTGAGCGCCGCGTCGACGGCGTTGGCGCCGGTCGGGCCGCAGAAGTGGATGCGGGTGCGCTCCCGCATCGGCTCCGGCAGCATCCCGATGGTCAGCTCGGTGAACTCGTCCTTGACGGGCGTGGGGAAGTCCAGGCCGTGGACGAACTCGTCGAGCTGCCGGTGGGCGGCGGCGAGCGGCTCGGGGTGGTTGTGGCCGAGGGAGAGCACCCCCGCGCCGCTGAGGAAGTCGAGGAAGACGTTGCCGTCGAGGTCCTCGACGTAACTGCCCCGGGCGCGGCGGATGGCGAGGGGGAGCTTGCGGGGGTACGAGCGCGAGTTGGACTCGCGCCGCTCCTGGCGGGCGAGGAGCTCGGCGCTGCGCGGGCCCGGCAGGGCGCCGGTCACGCGCGGCCCGGCGTAGCGGGGTGCCGCGGCCTCCGCGGGGGACGCGTGGCCGACGGTGGGGGCGGTCATGGTGGTGGGGACCTCTCGTGTCAGGCGGCGGCGAGGGCGGCGGCGCGGTCGGTACGGGTGGGGGCGGTACGGCCGGGGGCGGACGCCAGGCGGCCGGCCAGCGCGTCGGCCAGGGTCGCGGCGCGCAGCGACAGCAGGCTGAAGGACCCCGCGTCGCCGATGCCGTGGCTGGACTCGCACAGGCCGTTCAGGAACAGCGGCGGAATGCCGTCGGCGACCGGCCGCAGCGCGTAGTCGGCGTCGACCTCCAGGCGGCCGTCCGGCTCGGTGGCGAACCGGTCGGCGAGCGACGCCATCAGCGGCGGGCACAGCTCCTCGTCCGGGCCCGGGCCCATGTTGCGGAAGCCCGTGGCGAGGACGGCGAAGTCCACGGTGTCGGTGATCGTCTCCCCGGTGTGGCGCTCCAGGAAGTCCAGCGCGATCCGGCCGTCGCCGGTCTCGGCGACCCGTACGGCCTCGTGGTTGCCGCGGACGAACACCCGCTGGTCGCCGTCGAGTTCCTGCTCGTACATGGTCAGGTAGAGCTCGCGCAGCACGTCGCCGTCCGCCGACGAGTAGTTGGTGGGGTGCATGTAGGCGTCGAGGGCGCGCTTGCCCTCGCGGGAGGCACGGAAGTAGTAGTCGGTGAACTCGGGGAAGTACCCCTCCTCGCTGAAGGGGCTGGTGTCCTTCAGCCGCAGCGAGTGGGAGCGGGTGTAGGTGGTCACGCGGGTGCGCGGGAAGCGGCGGCTGAGGTCGAGGGCGAGCTCGACGGCGCTCTGGCTGCCGCCGATGACGGCCACCGACTCCGGCTCGCGCCCCTCGCCGGTGCCGCCGGTCAGCTCGGCGAGGCGCGGCAGGTACTGGGTGAGGTGGAAGACGCGCCGGCTGCGCGCGGTGTCGTACGGGGCGGGGACGTACGGGGTGCGGCCGGGGCCCATCACGAGCGTGCGGCCCAGGTAGCGGCGGCCGGACACGGTGGTCACCTCGTACAGCGACTCGCCCGCCACCTCGGTGATCCGGACGCGGTCGGCCCGCTGGTCGCAGTCCACCAGGTGCGAGAAGAAGCCGGCCGCCCAGCGGATGTAGCCGGCGTACTCCTTGCGCAGCGGGAACTCCGAGGGGAGGTTGAGGTGGCGCAGCAGCCGGCCCTGCTCGTGCAGGTAGTTGAGGAAGCTGTAGCGGCTGCGCGGGTTGCGCAGGGTCACCAGGTCGCGGCTGGGGTGGTTCTGGATGTCGGAGCCGTCGAGCAGCATGCCGGGCTGCCACTCGGGGCTGGGCCGGGCCTCCAGGAATCTGGCGGTGAGCGGCGAGTCGCGTTCCTCCAGGGCGATGGCGAGGGCGAGGTTGGCAGGTCCGAAGCCGATGCCGAGGATGTCGTGGACGTCGGGCGTGCCGGGCGTGGTGGTCTCGCTCATCGTGCGGTGCTCCTTGCGATCGCGGGGGCGGTGGTCGTCGTGGCGGTGGTGGCGGTGGTGGTGGCGGTCACCGTGGTCAGGGTCGGGTTGCCGTCGAAGTCGATGCGCAGGCCGCTGATCCGGTCGGCGGCGTACACCCGCTGGTCGGTGCGGTACCAGAGGGGGATCAGGGCGAGGTCGGCCATGGCGGCGCGGTCGGCGCGCCGCCAGGCGTCCGCGCGCTCGGCCGGGTCGGTGGAGGCGCGGGCCCGGGCGACGAGGGCGTCGAACTCCGGGTTGTCGTAACGGCCCTCGTTGTCGCCGTGGGCCGTGCCCCGCTCGTCGGGCGCCGTGCAGGACGAGTGCAGCAGCGGGAAGAGCATGTTGTCGGGCGTGGGGTAGTCGCAGGCCCAGCCGGCCCGGCACAGGCCGGCCGCGGCGATCGAGGTGCGGTGGTCGACCAGGCCGCGCCCGTCGGTGCGCAGCAGGTCGACGTGCCAGCCGAGGACGTCCTCCAGCCCGCGGGCCAGGGCGTGCACCCAGTCGTCGTGGCCCGCCCCGGTGTTGTAGGCGAGGTCGACGCGGGTGCCGGGCGGCAGGCCGGCCCGCAGGGCGGCGGCCCTGGCCCGTCCCGGCGCGTACGCGGTCCAGTCCTCCTCCCACTCCCCGCGCGGGGTGTGCGCCGTCCCGAACCAGGGCGACAGCAGGGAGTGGGCGGCGGTGCGCCGGCCGTGGAAGTACGTGTCGATCAGGGCATGCCGGTCGATGGCGGCGGAGACGGCGCGGCGGGCGTCCACCGAGTCCATCGGCGCCTGGTGGCAGAAGGGGATCAGGTAGAACAGCCCGGCGCCGTCCCTCTCCAGGAACCCGTCCAGTCGCGCCGCCTCGGCCGTGCGGGACGGCGGGACGCGGGCGTAGTCGTACGTGCCGGCCAGGAACCGCTCGTACTCGTCGTCCAGCGCAGTGACCGGGTCGAGGATGTCGATGTGGACCTCGCGCACCTCGGGTGCGGGGCCGGACCAGCGCTCGTTACGGCGCAGCCGGATGGACTCGCCGTGCCGCCACGGACCGTCCATCACGAACGGCCCGTTGCCGATCGGCAGGTCGTTGTACGCGGGGTTCAGGGCCGGGCCCGCGCAGGAGGGGACCGGGCTGAAGATCGGCTGGAGGGTCTTCAGGTCGAACTGGACGTCCGGCTCGGACAGTTCCACGACGAGCGTGGCGTCGTCGACCGCGGTGAAGGACCGCACGCCCGCCAGGTGGTAGGCGGTCTCGGTGTTGGCCTCCGGGTCCAGCGCACGCGCCCAGCCCCGGACGAAGCTGTGCGCGGTGACCGGCTCGCCGTCGCTGAAGACGGTGTCGGTGCGCAGCGTGAAGGTCCAGGTGAGCGCGGCGTCGTCGGTCCACCAGCGGGTGGCGGTGGCGGGGACGAGCGCGCCGTCGTCGTCCAGCGCCAGCAGGCCGGTGAACAGGGCCTTGCAGACGAGGATGCCTTCGCCCTCCTGGGCCTTGTAGGGGTCGATCGCGGTCGGTTCGGTGATGCCCATGCGGAACACGGGGTCGTCGGTGTGCACAGTGATCGTTCTCGCTTCGGCTCTCAGGCGGGTACGACGACGACGTCGAGGCGTTCGTCGAGTTCGGCGGCGATCCGCTCCACCCGGTCGATGTCGGCCGGCTCCCGGTACGGCGCGGCGACCGCCAGCGAGCCGGCGATCTCGTACCAGCCCTCCGGTGCGCGCCGCAGCCGGTCGCCGGGGCGGGAGGCGGGGATGTACGAGCGGAAGTACGGCGAGTGGAAGGCGTCCCCCGGGTTGTTGCGCACCAGCCTCCCGGTCCGGTACGCGAACTTGATGCAGGTGGCGGCGCGGGGCGCGGCCGCGCGCCGGACCTCGCCGTCGAGGACCGCGGCCCGGGCGGCCGTGTCGTCGCCGGCGAGCACGGCCTTGGCGTACAGCCGGACCGCGTCGATGCCGTGGACCTCGCGCAGGTTGCGGTAGTTCTGCCCGCCGCTCATCCGGGTGGCGAACTCGACCACCCGGTAGCGGCCCTGGTCGTCCTGCCGGAACTCGGCGTTGAACAGGCAGTGCTCGACGCCGAGCGCGGCGACGATGCCCTCGGCGACCGCGACGAGCTCCGGCTCCTCCTCCGGGGTGCGGAAGGGCAGCGTGTAGAAGTCCTCCTCGAAGTACGGGCCGGGCATCTGCATCTTGTTGGTGACGCCGACCAGGTGGAACCGGCCGGAGAGGACCACGCCGTCGAGGGTGACCTCCTTGCCCGGCAGGAACTCCTCGAGGAGCGCGATGTCCGGGCCGTCGCTGGGGAAGTAGCCGCCCCACTCCTCCACCAGCCGGGCCACGTCCTCCAGCGCCGCGCGCAGCGCGTCGCGGTCGTGGACGAGCGTGACGCCCATGCTGGCCGCCAGCGCGCTGGGCTTGACGATGAACGGGTAGCGGAACCCCTCGGCGGCGGCGAGCCCCTCCTCGACGCCGGTAACGGCGACCGCGCGCGGCCCGGGCAGGCCGTGCTCCTCCAGGAACTCCCGCTGGAGCCGCTTGTCGCGCGAGATCTCGTCGGCCTCGGGGCGCGGCCAGGCGTGCCCGAGGAGCCGGTTGGCGAGCGAGGTAACCACGATGTCGGAGTCGTAGAAGGTGATCGCGGTGGCGATGCCCAGCCGGCGCGCGGCGTCCGCGCAGAACTCGGCCAGTCCGGTCGTGTCCAGGTCCTCCGGCAGACGGACCACGGAGGCGAACCGGCCGTCCTCCTCGGCCCGGGCGACCTGGGTGGCCAGGTGGATCTCCAGGCCCATGCGCTCCAGCGTCTCGATGTGCTCGCGGTGCCACGCGTACGTGTTCCGCATGATCAGCAGGATCTTCATGCCGCTTCCTCCTCCTGCCGCCGCCCGGGGGCGCGGGTGACGACGGTGACCTTCTCGGTGAGCCGCTCCGCGGTGGCGACGGCGGCGGCGGTGTCGGCACCGGTGGCCAGCACCTGGCCGACGCGGTCCCAGTTGCCGCGCAGCTCGCCCACGGTGTCGCCGGGCGCGACCGTGGTCTCCACGTCCAGGACGCTGTCGAGGGCCCTGGCCTCCTCGGCGCCCTGGATCTCCACGACCGTGCCGGGGCGGGCGGACAGGAAGCGGGTGGCGGCCGAGCGGCGGGGGACGGGCCGCTCGGTCAGCGCCGGGATCAGCTTGAACTGCCAGGCCACGATCCACTCTTCGACGTCGATGCCGTACGCGGCGTCCAGCAGGTCGAAGATCCGGTCGCCTCCCATCCGGTTGTGGCCCTCGATGATCTGGGGCCCCGTCGGGGTCAGGCGCAGCTCGGTGTGGGCGGCGCCGTCGGTCAGGCCGACCGCGTCGAGGAAGCGGCTCACGCTCTCCTCCACGCGCCGCTCGTCGGCCGGTGCGAGCCGGGCCGGCAGCGCGTGCCCGAGCTCGATGAAGCCCTCGCCCGCGCCCGGTGCGCGGTCCGGGCCGGCGTCCGGGCCGGCGTCCGGGCCGTCACCGCCGGTGAGCTTCTCCGTCACCGCGAGCACGATGTGCCGCCCCGCGAAGGAGAACGTCTCGACGCTGTACTCCGGACCGGAGATGTACTGCTCGGCGATGAACCGCCCGATCGTGAAGAACGACCCCCACTGGAGGTCGGTGCGGGCGCGCAGCGCCTCCACCTCGGCCCACGCGGCCGCGGCCTGCTCGGGCCCGTCGATCCGTACGACGCCGAGGCTGGCGGTGGCGTCCACGGGCTTGAGCACGAACGGGTAGCCGTGCGCCGCCCCGAAGGCGACCAGGTCGTCGGCGTCGGCGACCTCGGCGGCGGCCACCGACAGCTCCCGCACCAGCGGGTCGGGGTGCGCGCCGAGGTGGCGGCGCATCGCGTGCTTGTCGCGGAGGAGTTCGGCGGTGTGCTCGGTGGTTCCGCCGAGCCCCAGGTGGTCGCTGATGCGGGCGGCCGGCACGAGACCCGGCTCCGTGATGGACACGACGCGGGTGAACCCGTACGCCTGGTGGGCCGCCTCGACGAGCGGGCGGGTGGTGTTCCAGTCGGTGTAGTCGGCGATGATCACGGCCGCGGCGAGCCGGGCGGCCTCCGGCACGAACTGGTCCGGGTGCTGGATCAGTACGAACCGGATTCCGAGCGCCGCGGCTTTGCGCAGCGTCTGTATGCGGCCGCCGACGACGAGAAGCGTTTTGTCGGTCAGGTGAGCGGTCATGGATATGACTCTGCGACATCGAATGGGGCCCCGGAATACGTTTCCGGTGGCACAAGAATGCCCCGGCACGAAATACCGCCGAGGTCACCGGCGGGCCCGGTTCCGGCACGTTCGTGCCAGGCACAACCGTGCATCCGCACCGCCATTGCGCCGCACCGGACGCGCCCCCATGCTCGGCGCCATGCCTCGGATCGCCTTCACCACCTTCGCGGTGCTCAAACAGCCCTACCCGCACCTTTCCAACACCGATTTCAACGAGCTGGAACCGCTGGCCTTCGGCGCCTCGGAAAGCAGCCCGGGATTCATCGGCCGGGCCGAGGCCGTCGATTCGGCGGACACCAAGTGGACGAACTTCGGCCGCGATTACGGTGCCTGGGGGAAATTCGAGGCCCCCTCCTTCTACACCGGCGGCAGGGACGACGACACCGACACCCGGGCCTCCACCCTCTCGCTGTGGACCGACCTGTCATCGGTACGGGCCTACGCCTACAGCGGCATCCACCGGCAGGCGCTGCGCGACCGGCGGCGCTGGTTCGTCTCCCTCCCCCACCGGCTCTACGCGGCCTGGTGGGTCGCGGACGACGTGGTCCCGACCTGGCGCGAGGCCTGCCTGCGCCTCGAGATCCTCAACGAGTTCGGGCCCACCGCGCACGCCTTCGACTTCAAGCACCCCTTCGACCCCGACGGCAACCCCCTCTCCCCCTCCGAGGCCTCCCATGCCTAGACCCGCGTCCCGCCCCGCCGCCACGACCGCCGGCGCCGCCCACGGCCCCTCGCCGAACGCCAAGGTGCTGCTGATCGTCCTCAGCGCGGCCGCCTTCCTGCTGACCCTGGCCGGATCGGCGCTGAAGAACACCGTCCAGGTGTACTTCGTGCCCATGGCCGACACCTTCGGCGGCTCCCGGGGCGCGCTCGCCTGGGCCACCACGCTCTTCGCCGTCACCGTCGCCGTGGCGTCCCCGCTCGTCGGCGCCCTGGCGGACCGGCTGGGCGGCGCGGCCACGCTCGCACTGGGCACCGCGCTGTCGGGCGTGGCGCTGATCGGCTGCGCGCTCGCCGGCGAACTGTGGCTGTTCGTCGCGGTGTACGCGCTCATCGCCGCGCTGGCCTCGACCATGCTGTCGTACGTACCGCTGGGCGTCCTGGTGGACGAGCTGTTCCGGGACGGCCGCAAGGGCCTGATGTACGCGCTGCTCACCAACGGCGCGGCGGTCGGCTTCGTGGTGCTGGTGCCGCTCTGGTCCTGGCTGGGCACGTGGTCGTCGTGGCAGGACGTGCTGCTCGTGGTGGGCCTGGTCTTCCTGTGCGTCCTGGCCCCGCTGGCCATGCTGGTGGCCCGGGGGTCGAACCGGGTCGCCGCGCGGCCGGAGGCGGAGGACACCGCCTCGTCCGATCCCGGACCGCGGGCGCTCCGGCGGCTGTCGTTCGGCGAGCGGCTGCGGCTGACGGCCGGGAACCCGGACATGCGGCGCCTCTCGCTGGCGCTGTTCGCCTGCGGGGCCACGATGGCCTTCATCGACGTGCACTTCATGCCGCTCATGCACGACCACGGCCTCGGACACACGGTCAGCTCCACGGCCGTGGCGCTGCTCGGCGTCTTCGAGATCGCGGGCGGCCTGCTGGCCGGCTGGCTGTGCGACCGGGGCTGGATCAAGGGCGTCCTGCTCAGCGCGTACGCGGTGCGCTGCGTGGCGATGGTGCTGGTGGCGCTGAACCCCACCGGTGCGGTCGTCATCGCCTTCGGCGTGGTCTTCGGCGTGAGCTACCTGGCGACCGTCATCGCCACCACCATGTGGGCCGCCCGCGTCCTGCCCGTGGAGGTGCGGGGCTTCGGCATGGGCCTGGTGTGGACGGTGCACGCCCTGGGCACGGCGCTGACCAGCGAGGTCGGCGCGGTCATGGCCGACGCGACGCACGACTACTCGGTGGTGGCGCTGGGCTGCGCCGGCCTCGCCGCGGCGGCCTGCGTCCTGGTGCTGGCCGGCCGGGTCCCCGAGGCGGCGCAGACCGGCGAAGCCGACGCGACCGATACCGACCCCTCCGGCCCCGATGCCGGCTCGTCCGGTCCCGGCGGCGGTACCGGTACCGCCGCCGCCTCCGAGGCCGACGCCCCCGCCGACGCGGACACCGCCCACCGGGCGGAGCCCGCGGGGGCCCGCTGACGGCCGTACCCCTCACCCCTTTCTCCAAGGAGCAACAGTCATGGCGGATTCCGCCCCGCTGCACAGACGGCTGCGGGAACTTCCCCGGAGCGCCTGGGTCATCTTCTCGGGCATGTTCCTGATCAAGTTCGGGAACTTCCTCAACGTCTTCCTCGTGCTCTTCCTCGTCTCGCGCGGTTTCTCCGCGTTCCAGGCCGGTGCCGCCCTCGGCCTGGTGGGGGTCGGCGCGTTCATCGGAAACGCCGTCGGTGGCACGGTCGCCGACCGGTTCGGCCGGCGGACCACCATCGCCGTGTCGATGTTCGGCAGCAGCGCCGCGACGGTCGCCGTCCCGCTGACGGACGGCCTGCTGTCGACCACCCTGCTGGTGACGCTGGTCGGCGTCTTCGCCCAGTTGTACCGGCCGGCGGCCGGCGCGCTGCTGGTGGACGTGGTGCCGGAGGCGCAACGCGTCATGGCGTTCGCCGTGCTGCGCCTCGCCATCAACGTGGGCATGGCGATCGGCCCGCTCGTCGGCGGTCTGCTCAGCGGCCACTCGTACACGTACGTCTTCATCGGCGACGCCCTGTTCTCCTTCGCCTTCGGCGTGCTGGCGCTGCTCACCCTCCCGGGCGGCCGTCCGGCGCCGGCCCCGGTCCCCGGGGCGGCGGCCCCGTCCCGCAAGGGCGGGTACCGCGAGGTCTTCTCCGACCGGCCGTACCTGCTCTTCCTCGGCTCGATGGTCGCCGCGACCTTCGTCTACGGGCAGTCCACCGCGACCCTGCCGCTCCACGTGCGGGACGCGGGCTTCGACAACAGCGTCTACGGTCTGCTGCTGGGCCTCAACGCGCTGCTCTGCGTGGTGATCGAGCTCCCGCTCACCAAGCACACCGAGCACCGCACCCCGCGCCGGGTGATCGCGGCGGGGCTGCTGCTGCTCGGCGTCGGCATGGGTCTCACCGGTGCGGTGGACGCGGTGTGGCTGCTGGCCCTGACGGTGGTGGTGTGGACGGTCGCGGAGACCGTCTACACGCCGATCGCCAACGCCTACCCCGCCGAGTTCTCCCCCGCCCACCTGCGCGGCCGCTACCAGGGCGCGGAGGGTCTCGCGCACACCCTGGGCGGCGCGCTCGGCCCGGCGGTCGGCGGTCTGCTCTACGGGATCTCGGCCCCGCTCCACTGGGTGGTCTGCGCGGCCGTCGCCGTACTGGGCGCGCTGCTGGTCCTGGGAGCGAAGCCCCGCACCCCCGCGCCCGCCCCGGCCGATTCCGCACCCGCTCGGCCCGCGCCCGCCGCGACCGAGCCCGCACAGGCCCGGCCCGCTGCCGCCGCCCCGACCACCGTCCCCGTGGAGCCCGCCACCGCGCCCACGGGCCCCGCGTAGCCGCCGGACCACCGGCCGCCGCATCCTCCGCACCCGAGCCACCACCGCCCCGACGCGGCAGGCGCTCCCCCACCACCGAAAGGTATGCCAGCACATGAGCACGACCACCACACTCGACAGCGTCCTCGGCGACGCGGACGTCCACCGGATCGACATCCCGTCGGCCACCGAGGACCCCGCGGCGTACGTCACCGCGCTCCTCGAAGTCGCCGGTGAACGCGACCCGTTCGAGGTCCTCGCCAAGACGCCCGTCTGGGCCCGGCAGCTCTTCGCGGACCTGCCCACCGAGCTCGCCGAGACGGCCCCGGAGCCCGGCGAGTGGCCCGCCGCCTTCACCGTCGGCCACCTCTTCGACGTGGACATCGTCTACGGCTTCCGCTGGCGGCTGGTGGCCACCGAGGACAACCCCGTCTACCCCGGGTACGACGAGCAGCTCTGGGCGCCGCTGCCGCGCCTTCCGTTCCGTCAGATGCTCGACGCGTGGACCGGGCTGCGCGCCTCCAACGTCGCCCTGCTGGGGGCCCTCCCGCCGGAGGCCTGGCAGCGCACCGGCCGCCACGGCGAGCAGGGCGGCGAGACGATGGAGGTCATGATCCGCAAGGTCGTCGGCCACGACATCGCGCACATCAACCAGATCTACCGGGCGATCCGCATGGTCCGCCGCGCGGCCGGCCTGGACGTGGCGGAGCTGGACGCCACCTACCTCTCCCTCGGCCTGGCGTAGCCCCACGCCCCTCACCGCACCCGCCTCCCCGTGTCCGGCGCCCCACCGCGCCGGCCGCGGGGAGGCCTCGTCATCGGGCTTCCCGATAATACTTGATACCTTCCCGAAGGAATGCTTTCCTGTCGAGGAACCGACACGCGAGAGACGGGGGATCCATGGTTGCGCGCACACGGTGGCAGCCTCTCGCCGACGAGTCCCGGAGCGGGGCCCCGACGGCGCACGGGGTGGGGGAGCTGCTGCGGGAGGCCTCGCGGATTCCCTCACTGGCCGTCAAGTACCGGTCCTTCCTGGACGAACCGGGGGCGGAGCCGGCGCTCGACGCACTGCCGGTGCTGCGGCGGGAGGAGCTGTCGCGGGCGGTCGAGGAGGTCATCGCCCTGAACAAGCTCGGCCGCACCTGGGGCGAGGCGTCGTCGCTCTGGGCCGTCGGGGGCTCCCTGGGCTCCCCGGGGCTGAGCCTGCTCCCGGAGGACCTGTACGTCGCACAGGTGCGGCGCGGCTGGAGCCCGGTCGGCCCCGCGGACGTGGTGGCCAATCTGCACCCGCTGGAACGGATGCGCCCCGACCACCAGTTCTTCCACCGGTTCACCACCGAGTCGGGCGCCACCGCCCTGCCGTTCGGCCGCCTGCCGAGCGGGAAGCACGACGACTGGCCCGACCTCTTCGCCCGGCTCGGCGTCACCGCCATCGCCGCGCCCGCGGAATCGGTGTGCCGGCTGCTCGGGGACGCGGTCGCCGGGCGCCCGCTGCCCTGGCTGCGGACGCTGCTGCTCGGCGGCGCGGGGCTCGACCGGACGCCGGACCGGGCCGTCGCCGACTGCTTCCCCTACACCGAGGTCTGGCGGCTGTACGGCTCTCCGGCCACCGGGCCGATCGGGCAGCGGGGGCCGCTCTGCCTGGCCGACGTCTACCATCCGCTGGACCACCAGCACGTGGAGGTCGCGGACGGCCGGGTCCTGGTGACGACGTTCGACCCGGGCCGGAAACCGCCGCTCATCCGGTACGACACCGGCGACCGGGGCGAGTACGCGCGCTGCGTCTGCGGCCGGCCCGGCCCGGCGGTGCGCCTGTTCGACCCCTCGTCGCCCTTCTTCCGGCTCCACGGCCGCACCGTGTCGGCCCAGGAGCTGGTCGAACTCGCCCTCGGCACGGGGGACGTGGTGGCGGCGCACGTCGCCGTCGACCGGGCGGGGCACGAGGAGCGGGCGCAGCTGCGGGTGCGGCTGGCGCCGGGCGTACCGGACGACTCCTACACCCTCGACTGGATCCGCTACCAGGTGCTGGAGAACCACCTCGTCATGTCGGGCTGCGTGCTGGAGCACCCGGACGCGTTCGAGGTCGTCACCGCCGACGAGTCCACCGGCGCTTCCGCCGGGTCCGCCCTCGTCCACGAGACGTTCTGACCCACCACACACCACGCCGCCTGGCAGCCCTACGAAAGGAACCAAGCATGTCCGAACACAGCACGCGTACGCAGCAGTCGCCCCTCGCGCAGGCCGATGACGAGATCCTCGTCGCCGTGCGGGCGGTCGCCCCCGAGCACGACGAGGTGATCAGGGCGGAGCCGCTGCCCGAGGGCTGGATGCCGGGCTGGGACGTCGCGGGCGTCGTGCTGCGGGCGGCTCCGGAGGGCTTCGGCCCCAAGCCCGGCGACCGGGTGGTCGGCCTGGCCACCGGCGCCGAGTGGGCCCCGTGCATGGCGCTCGCCACCGAGTACGCGGTCGTGCTGCCCGATCACGTGAGCTTCGAGCAGGCGGCGGCGCTGCGGGTCGCGGTGCTGACGGCCCTGCGCCTGGTGCGCGGTGCCGGTCCGCTGGCGGGCCGGCGGGTCCTGGTCACCGGCGCCGAGCACGGCATCGGGCGCCTGCTCGTCGAGCTGGCGGCGGCCGTGCGGGCCGAGGTGACGGCGGTCGTGCAGGACCCCGCCACGGCGGGGCCGGTCGCCTCGCTCGGCGCCGCGCGGGTCGTGACCGACGCCGCCGACGCGCAGGGCGTCTTCGACGTGGTGTACGAAGCCGTCTCCGGTGACGTGACGGCCGTGGAACAGGGCCTGGTGGCGGGGGGCGGTGTGGTCTTCCTCTACGAGAGCTTCGCCGCGAACGGCGCCGACATCGGCTTCTTCCGGTTCTTCGGCGGCCCGGAGCAGGCGGGCCTGCGGCACTTCGTCCTCCGCACCGCCACCCCCGGCGACCGGGAGCTGGCCCAGCTGCTCGACCTGCTGACGACGGGCGAGCTGTCCTTCGGGCCCGCCCCGGTGAGGGTGAAGGCGATGGCGGAGGCGACACCCGCGGCCTGAGCCGCCGCGGGTCAGGAGGACGACGGCTTGGCCGGCGCGCCCGGGAGGGTGGCCAGGGCCTTGGAGCAGCGGGACAGCTGCTCCAGGAAGCGTTCGGCCTCGTCCGGCTCGAAGTGGTCCGTGAGCGCCCGCTCCACCTCCTCCACCGCCGCGTCCGCGCGCTGGAGGAGGGAGCGGCCGGTACGGGTGAGCCGGGCCTCCAGGATGTGGCTGTGGATCGGGTGCGGCTTCCGCTCGACCAGGCCGCGCCCCTCCAGCGTGGAGAGCACGGAGGACATGGTCTGCGGTGTGACCATGCAGCGGCGGGCGAGCACCGAGCCGGACAGACCGGGCTCCTGGAGCAGCGCGTAGAGCACGCTGTACTGCGGGACGTTGATCTTGAAGGGGCGCAGCACCGCGTGTTTGGCGGAGGTCAGTTCCTGCTCCACTCGCTTGATGTGCTGCCCCAGGCGCTCATGCTTCGACGGGTCCATGGGCTGAGATTACCTGTAGACGTCTTACTTCCCTAGGCCCTCTTACCCACTGAGCAGTAAGTCATCTTGCATCCATAAGACATCTTACTAATACTGGGGGTGAAGGGCCGGCTACGCCGCCGGCCCGTGAACCGAGGAGCCCCCATGCCCACCACGCCACCGTCCGTGCTCGACCGCGACCCCGCCTTCGCCCTCCATCGCGGCGGCAAGCTGGCCGTCCGCTCCACCGTCGAGGTGACCGACGCGGAGCAGCTCTCCCTCGCGTACACCCCCGGCGTCGCCCGGGTGTGCACGGCGATCGCGGAGGACCCCGACCTGGCCGCCGACTACACCTGGGCCGCGCGCACGGTCGCCGTGGTCTCCGACGGCACCGCCGTCCTCGGTCTCGGCGACATCGGCCCGGCCGCGGCCATGCCGGTGATGGAGGGCAAGGCCCTGCTCTTCAAGGAGTTCGCGGACGTCGACGCCGTACCGATCTGCCTGGCCACCACCGACGTCGACGACCTGGTCGAGACCGTCGTACGGCTCGCGCCCTCCTTCGGCGGCATCAACCTGGAGGACATCAGCGCGCCCCGCTGCTTCGAGATCGAGGACCGGCTCCGGGAGGCCCTCGACATCCCCGTCTTCCACGACGACCAGCACGGCACCGCCGTCGTCGTCCTCGCCGCGCTGCGCAACGCCGCCCGGCTCACCGGCCGCTCGCTGTCCGACCTGCGCGCCGTGGTCGCGGGCGCCGGCGCCTCCGGCATCGCCGTGAGCCGGATCCTGCTGGAGGCGGGCATCGGCGACCTCGCCGCGGCCGACAGCAAGGGGATGCTGCACACCGGACGCGAGGACCTCAACCCCGTCAAGGCCCGCCTGGCCCGGGACGGCAACAAGGCCGGTTACGCCGGCTCGGTCGAGCAGGCGCTCAAGGGCGCCGACGTCTTCATCGGCCTGTCCGGCGCCACCGTGAGCGAGGACGCCATCGCCGCGATGGCCCCCGACTCCATCGTCTTCGCCCTCTCCAACCCCACCCCCGAGATCGCGCCGGACGCCGCCGCCCGCCACGCCCGGGTGGTCGCCACGGGCCGCAGCGACTTCCCCAACCAGATCAACAACGTGCTGGCGTTCCCCGGCATCTTCCGCGGCGCCTTCGACGTCCGCTCGACCGCCGTCACCGAAGGCATGAAGCTGGCCGCGGCCGAGGCCATCGCCGCCGTCGTCGGCGACGACGAGCTGAGCGCCGACCACATCGTGCCGAGCCCCTTCGACCCCCGGGTCGCCCCCGCCGTCGCCGCGGCCGTCGCCGAGCAGGCGCGCCGGGACGGTGTGGCGCGGCTCTGACCCGCATCGATCCCCGACCACACCACTCACAACGAAAGGGACATCCCACGCTATGAGGCTGCCCGCCCAGCCCCTGGGCTCCACCGGCATCGACATCTCGCGCACGGGCTTCGGCGCCTGGGCCATCGGCGGCGACGGATGGCGCTACGGCTGGGGCGCACAGGACGACATCGCGTCGATCGCCGCCATCCACCACGCCGTCGACAGCGGCATCAACTGGATCGACACGGCCGCCGTCTACGGACTGGGCCACTCCGAGGAGATCATCGGGAAGGCACTCGCCTCCCTGCCGCCGCACGCGCGCCCCCACGTCTTCACCAAGTGCGGCCTGGTATGGGACGCGTCGAACCCGGCCGCGCCCCCGCACCGGATCATGAAGCCCGCAAGCGTGCGCCGGGAGGTGGAGGACTCGCTGCGCAGGCTGAACGTCGAGCAGATCGGCCTCTACCAGGTGCACTGGCCGGACACCGGCGAGTCGCTCGAGTACGGCGGGCCCGAGGGGGAGGTCTCCCCCAACGCCACACCGCTCGAGGAGTACTGGCAGGTGATGGCCGACCTCAAGGCCGAGGGGAAGGTACGGGCGATCGGCCTGTCCAACCACTCCGTCGCACAGCTCGAAGCCGCCGAGCGCATCGCGCACGTCGACGTGATCCAGCCGCCGTTCTCCGCGATCAACCGCTCGGCCGCCGAGGAGATCGCCTGGGCCGCCGCGCACGGCACCGGTGTGATCGCCTACTCGCCGATGCAGTCGGGCCTGCTCAGCGGCGCCTTCTCGGCCGAGCGCGCGACGGCCCTGCCGGCCGACGACTGGCGCTCGGGCCACCCCGACTTCACGACGGGCCTGTCGGCGAACCTGCGCCTGGCCGACGCCCTGCGGCCCGTGGCCGAACGGCACGGGGTGAGCACGGGCGCGGTCGCCGTCGCCTGGGTACTGGCGTGGCCGGGTGTCAGCGGCGCCATCGTCGGCGCCCGCACGCCGCAGCAGGTCGGCGGCTGGATCGCCGCGGCCTCCCTGGAGCTGACGGACGCCGACCTCGCCGAGATCGCGGCGGCCATCGAGGCGACGGGGGCCGGGTCCGGTCCCGTCCGGCCCTGACCCGCGCGCCCCCCGCTTCCCCCTTGCCCCCAACGCACCTGACCTGCCACGTACCTGAGGAGCCGTCATGTACCACATCGCCGTCGCCTTCGACGTACCGGCCGAGCGGCGCGCGGAGTTCATCGCCGCCGCCCTCGCGGACGGCCGCGACTCCCTCGCCGACGAGCCGGGCACCCGGCGGTTCGAGCTGATCACCGACGCGGAGGACCCCAACCGCTTCTACCTCAACGAGGCGTACGAGGACGAGGCCGCGTTCGACGAGCACTGCGCCGGCGAGCACTTCGCCCGCTTCTTCGCGGTGATCGAGGAGTTCGCGGAGGGCCCGGCGTGGCTCATCCGCGGCACACGGGTCGACGACCACGCCGTTGCGGCGGCCTGATGGCGCACCCCGCCCCGTACGACGCGAGTCCGTACGGGGCGGGGGCGTACGACGCGAGGGGGCGGTCCCGGTATCCGTACCGGGACCGCCCCCTCGTACCGCTCCCCCGCGGGGCCGCGGCTCAGGACGCCAGCAGCAGCACGGCGCCCACCGCCAGGGCGGGGACCGTCGTCAGGACCGTCGTCAGGAACGCCGCGCGGGCGTCCCGGGCGATCAGGGGCAGCAGGGCGTCACCGTCCTGGCTGACGGCGTTGGCCACCAGAGTGGGCAGCGGAACCCCGCCGGCGAGGTAGAGCGTGGTGAACGCGATCTGCACCGCGCAGCCCGGTATCAGCCCGATGCACGCCCCGACCACGACGCCGAGCCAGCCGTGCAGCGGCAGTTGGCTCCCGTCGAACCCGGTGAGCGTCTCCACCAGGGTCCAGGCCAGGTAGATGACCGAGACCCACACCACGATCAAGGCCAGTTCGCGGGCGCCCGCGGCGAGCGCGATCGAGGGGCGCTGCGGCGAGATGCCGTCGTCGTGCTGGGCCGTGCCGCGGTGCGCGACCAGGACCATGGCGCACAGCACGGTGCCGAGGGCGCCGAGGACGAGGTACGGGTCCCAGCCCCCGGCGATCCGGGTCAGCGTCGCCGCGTCGACCAGCTGGAACGCCACGGGGACGGCGACGAGCGCGGAGAGCCCGGCGACGACCCACAGGGCGAGCCTCAAGGCACCCGCGGCGGTGGCCGCCGGAGCCGCGCCACCGGCCACGGCACCCGACGTGGCACCCGGCGCGGCACCGGGGACACCGCCGGGCGTCCACGCGCCGGCGCCGCCCTTGAGCGACCCGCCCGCGGACGCCTGCGCGCCGACCGTCCGCCGTGCGCCGCCGCCCACCAGGACCAACTCCCGTACTTCGGCGGGCGCGTGGTCGCCCGCGCCCCGGGAGGAGAGGCGCTCCGGGGTCAGGCGCAGCGCGTCCACGGCGTAACCGGTGACCACGCCCGTGGCGAAGAGCAGCGCGTGCACCTTGAGCGCCATCAGCGGCTGCGCCGCGAAGATCACCCAGGAGGAGTCGCCCATCGTGGCGGCCACACCGGCGACCACCGTGCCGAACGAGATGGCGCCCCGGGTGTAGAGCGGGGTCAGCAGCAGCGCGCCCGCGCAGCCGGGCGAGACCCCGAGGAGGGCGCCCACCACGGGCCCGAAGCCGCGCCGCCGCTCCAGCAGGGCGAGCAGGCGGTCACCGTACCGCCAGCGCAACCAGGCGAAGGCTCCCACCAGGAGGGCCACGAACACACCCACCTGCATGAAGCCGTCCGCCAGCGGGCGGACCAGGGTCTCGATCACGTCTGTGCTCCTTGGAGAGGCCGTACGGGGAGTGCGGCGCGCGGGTACGTCGCGGGGCGTCCGGTGGCGCGGCAGCACCAGAACTATACGATCTCTTATGGTTATTCGTAGCCGGAAGTTTGATCGATCCCTGAATCTCGGCTACGGTTCCACCGTTCCCCCTCGCCAACTCGACTTCGGGTACCGGCCTTTGGCTGCCCGCAGCATTTGAGAGGAGATCCCCATGTGCGGACCTCAGATCATGAACGCCGTCTATGGCGATGACTTCAGAGCCGAGCACGATCTGATCCCCACCCGCCAGGCGGGTAGCGAGCAGACCATCCAGACCGCGCAGGAGGCCCGCAAGGCCGGCTTCGGTGCCAACTCCAGCCGCCGCAAGCTGCTCGGCGTCGGTGGCGCGCTCGCCGCCACCGTCGCGGGCATGGGCCTGTTCGGCACCAAGCCGGCCGTCGCCGCGAGCTCCGCCGCGGGCAACGTGGACAAGCTGTTCTCCCGCCGCCGCAAGGTCGTGGACATGAGCCACCCGTGGGGCGAGGACTTCCCCGTCTACCAGCCGTACGTCGCCCCGCCGAAGATCTGGCAGGTGGCCTCGGTGGACAAGGAGGGTTACAACACCAACCTGATGACCATCGACGAGCACAGCGGCACCCACATGGACGGCCCGAAGCACTTCGCCAACGGCCAGATCACCACGGACCAGATCGGCGCCGAGGACCTCATCGCCCCGATGGTCATCATCCGGCTGGAGGAGCGCGCCAAGCAGGACCCGGACGCGCTGCTCACCTACGACGACCTGAAGAAGTGGGAGGCGCGCTACGGCCGCATCCCCAAGGGCGCCATCGTCTGCCTGGACAGCGGCTGGTACAAGCGGCTGCACACCCCGGAGCTGATCTTCAACCGGGACGCGGACGGACACCCGCACTTCCCGGGCATCGGCTGGGACGCGGCGGAGTTCCTGGAGTCGCAGCGCGACGTCGTCGGCATCGCCACGGACGCCCCGAGCATGGACTCCGGCGCCCACGACGTCGTCGACCCGCGCAGCCACAAGATCCTGCTGCCCACGGGCCACTACGGCATCGAGTGGGCCGCCAACATGGACCAGCTGCCGGACAACGGCGCCATCGCCGTCATCGGCCTGCTCAAGCACATCGGCGGCTTCAGCGGCCCGGTCCGCATGTTCGGCATCTACTGAGCCGGACCGCACCCCGGTCGTACGGCGCGCACGGCGTCGCGGTGCCCGCGGGCTTCGGCCCGCGGGCGCCGCGGGCCCGCCACCCACCGCGGCCGCCCGGACGCGTCGTCCACCCGGCCGCGTCACCCACCCGGCCGTGCCGTCCACCCGGCCGTGGCGTCCGCACGCCGCGTCGCCCGCACGCCGGCCCCGCTCCGGGCGGCCGGCTCCGCTCTCCCCCGTTCCGGAAGGAGCCCCCGATGTTCGGAAAGATCGGCGCCCCCGAGATCCTCCTCATCCTCATCGTCGTCCTGCTGCTGTTCGGCGCGAAGAAGATGCCGGAGATGGCCCGTGCGCTGGGCCGCTCCGCCCGCATCCTCAAGCGCGAGGCCGAGGCGATGAAGTCCGACGTCACCGCGCATGCGGCCTCGACCCCCGCCACGGCGACGGCCCCCGCCACGGCGACGGGCCCCGCCACGACCCCGGCGCCCGGCCCGGTCACGGCCCCGCAGGCCGCCGTCGTCCGCACGCCCGTCGAGTCCGCCGCCCCGGCCGGCCTCCAGCACTGACGGACCCGGCACCCTCCACCACTCCACCACACGAGACGAGGACGAGATGCTGAAGTCGGCCCGCCTGCACACGCAGCCCCCCGGGGACGTGTCCACGGAGCGGCCCGCTCAGGCGGCGGGCACCGGCGACCCGCGTGGCGGTGACGGGAGGATGTCGCTCGTCGAGCACCTGCGCGAGCTGCGCAAGCGCCTCGCCATCGCCGTCGCCGCCATCCTGGTCGTCACCGTCACCGCGGCCTTCTTCTACGAGGCCATCACCGACTTCGCCACCCGGCCCATCCTCGACGCCGTCGGCTGCCGCTCCGCCTTCGCCGAGCTGGCGCGGGGCGAGGACAAGACCTGCGCGCGTCTCGTGCTCAACGGCCTGATCGCCCCGTTCTCCCTCGCCCTGAAGGTCTCGCTGGCCACCGGCCTGGTGGTCGCCGCGCCCGTCTGGCTCTACCAGCTGTGGGCCTTCATCGCCCCGGGTCTGCACCGCCACGAGCGCAAGTACACGCTGCTCTTCGTCGGCGCGGGCGTCCCGCTGTTCCTGGCCGGCGGCTTCCTGGCGTACCGCACGCTGCCCGTCATGGCGCGGGTGCTGCTGGACTTCTCCCCGGCCCAGGTGGACAACCAGCTGCCGCTCGACGAGCTGCTGGACCTGATCGTCCGCATGGTCGTCGTCTTCGGGTTCGCCTTCGAACTCCCCCTGCTGCTGGTCATGCTGAACGTGTGCGGCGTGGTCTCCGGCCGGAAGATGCTCGGCTGGTGGCGCTGGATGATCATGGGCGTCACGCTCTTCTCCGCCATCGCGACGCCGAGCACCGACCCGCTGTCGATGCTGGCGCTCGCCGCGCCGCTGTGGCTGCTCTACGCCCTCGCCACGGTGGTGGCACTGCTCCTGGACCGGCGCCGGGCCCGGTCCGCCGCGGGCGGCCCGTCCGACGACGAGGCGTCAGCCCTGGACTTCGCCCCCGAGGAGATCGAGGAGCCGGAACCGGAGCCGGTCCCCGCGGGACGGCACGCGTGACCCGCCGGGAGGCACACCGCGGCGGAGGCTCACACGCCCACCGGCTCGGGCACCGTACGCCGGTAGCGGCCCGGCGCGATGCCGCGCTGGCGGGAGAAGGCCCGGGAGAACGCGAACTCCGAGGCGTACCCCACCGCCTGCGCGATGTCGCCGACCAGCTCGTCGGTGTCGCGCAGCATCCTCGCGGCCCGGTCGATCCGCAGCCGCGCCAGATACGCCAGCGGGGAGCTGCCGACCAGCGCCTTGAACTGCCGGGCGAAGGCCGGGCGGGACATCGCCGCGGCCCGTGCCAGGCTCTCCACCGTCCAGGGGCGCTGCGGTTCCTCGTGCATGAGGGACAGCGCCGTCCCGATGCGCGGGTCGCGCAGCGCCGTCAGCCAGGACGGGCCGGGGCCCTCCCCGCCGTCCCCACCACCGTCCCCGCCGCCGTCCTCGTGGAGTTCGAGCCAGGCGCGGACCACCTGCACGAACAGCACGTCGGTCAGGCGGGTCGCCACGGCGCGTGCCCCGGGCCGGTTCCTGCCGGTCTCGGCGGCGAGCAGCCGGATGGTTCCCTGCAGATCCGGGTCGGCGCTCATCCCGGGTACGTGGATGACCTCGGGCAGTACGGACAGCACCGGGTGCCGGCCCGCCTCCCCCTCGTAGGAGAACTTGCCGCAGACGATGCGGACGGCCGCACCGGCGCCGCCCAGGTCCATGACGCCGTCGCGGCCCGGCGGATGGGCGGATTCGAGATCGGCGTACCGCACCGCCGTCGCGTCGGGGGCGCCCGCGAGCTCGTGGGGCTCACCGCGCGGGAGCAGCACCACGTCCCCGGGCACCAGGTGCAGCGGCGGGCGGCCCCGCGTCCGCAGCCAGCAGGTGCCCTCGGCGACGAGGTGGAAGCCCGCCGTGGGCAGCTGTTCGAGCCCGCAGCCCCAGTCGGGGCGGCCGGCGCGCAACTGGGCCAGCAGCACTCCGCTGAACCGGGTGGTGGCCAGTACGTCGGCGAGTACGTCCATGTCGCACACCCTAGCGGGAAAACCACACATCCGAACGCGACATGAGACGCTCGGGCAATTTTTCTAGAGCTTCTGTCATGGAGCGTATACACAACGCTCCTTAACGTTAAAGCACCGCTTCGGCACCGCCACGGAGGAAGACACGTCATGAAGCTAGGCATCGCCATGTTCCCCGCGGACTTCGCGATCCGCCCCGACGAACTGGCCCGGGCAGTCGAGGAGCGCGGCTTCGAGTCGCTCTTCCTGCCGGAGCACACCCATCTGCCCGCGACCGAACGCACCCGCGGCGAGGTCGGGCAGCTGCCCGACCACTTCTCGCACACGCACGACCTGTTCGTGGCGCTCAGCTACGCCGCCGCGGCCACCACGGAGCTGCGCGTGGCCACCGGGATCTGCCTGGTCCCCCAGCGGGACCCGATCGCCACGGCCAAGGCCGTCGCCACGCTCGACGCGCTCTCCGGCGGCCGCGTGCTCTTCGGCGTCGGCGCCGGCTGGATCCCCGAGGAGCTGGAGAACCACGGCACCGACCCCGGGCGGCGGTGGGCCGTCCTGGCCGAGCGGGTGAAGGCCATGCGGGAGATCTGGACCAACGACGTCGCCGAATTCCACGGCCGCCACGTCGACTTCGGCCCCCTCTGGTCCTGGCCCAAGCCCCGGCAGACCCCGCACCCGCCGGTCCTCGTCGGCGGCTCGGGCGCCAACGTGGCGCGCCGCGTCCTCGACTTCGGCGACGAGTGGATGCCCCACGCGGGCATGCCGCTGGACGAGCTGTCCGCACGGATCGACGCCCTGCGGCAGGCGGGCCGCGACGCCGGACGCACCGACGACGTCCCGGTCACCGTCTTCGGCGCCGAACCCGACGCGGCGGGGCTGGAGGCCCTGCGCGACCTCGGCGTCCACCGCGCGGTGCTGTACGCGCCCCCCGTCGGCGCCGACGGCGTCAAGAGCTTCCTGGACACCGTGGCCCCGCTGGTCACCAAGTTCCAGAACTGACTTCGTCCCCCACGCGGGGACGGACTTTCCCGGTACAGGAAACACACGGAATACGGAATGGAGACACCCATGAGCAAGGTCTGGTTCGTCACCGGCTCGTCCCGCGGCTTCGGCCGCCAGTTCGTCGAGGCGGCCCTGTCCCGCGGCGACAAGGTCGCCGCCACGGCCCGTGACGCGCGGTCCCTCGCCGACCTGAAGGCCTCCTACGGCGACGCGGTGCTCACCCTCGACCTCGACGTGACGCACAAGGACGCCGTGTTCGCGTCCGTCAAGCGGGCCAAGGAGCACTTCGGCCGCCTCGACGTGATCGTCAATAACGCCGGCTACGGCCTCTTCGGCGCCGTGGAGGAGCTCGACGAGCAGGCGCTGCGCGACCAGCTGGAGACCAACCTGTTCGGCGCCCTGTGGGTGACCCAGGCCGCCCTGCCGTACCTGCGGGAGCAGGGCAGCGGCCACATCGTCCAGATCTCCTCCACCGGTGGCGTCGCCGCCTGGCCGCTGGTCGGCGGCTACCACGTCTCCAAGTGGGGCCTGGAGGGCCTGAGCGAGTCCCTGGCCCAGGAGGTGTCGCACCTCGGCATCAAGGTCACCCTGGTCGAGCCCGGCGCGTACGCCACCGACTGGGGCGGCCCGTCCGCCGCCCAGTCCGAGCCGATCCCGGCGTACGACGGTGTCCGTGAGGCGCTCGGCGCGTTCATGCAGACGCTCGACTTCGGTGACCCGGCCGCCGCCGGCCGTGCGCTGCTGAAGGTCGTCGACTCCGACAACCCGCCGCTGCGCGTCTTCTTCGGCACGCAGGGCAACGAGATGCTGCCGCAGGTCTACGCCGACCGGCTCAAGACCTGGGCCGACTGGCAGGACGTGGCCGTCGAGGCGCAGGGCTGACCGCCTGCCGGACGGCACGCGAGCGCGGCGCGAAAGCGGCGGGCCGCCACGGAATCCACCGTGGCGGCCCGCCGCTTTCGCCCTGCGGGGTGCGGGTGTCAGGAGGAGGGCCTGAGCGTCCGGCCGCTGAGGGTGATGGTGTCGCCCTCGACCGTGCCGTCGGCGGCGGCGCCGGAGTCGGCGCGCAGCCGGAGGGCGGCGCCCTCAAGGGTGTACCGGCCGGTGTAGGCGGCCTTCTGTCCGTTGTAGTCCTCGCTGAAGGTGCCGTCGCCGCGCAGTTCGAGGCGCAGGCTGCCGTCGGCGGCGGCCCATACGCCGTCGAGGCGCGCGCCCCGGCCGTCGCCCCCGCCGGGCGCGGAGGTGGGCGCAGAAGTGAGCGCGGGCGCGGAGGTGGGCGCGGCCCTCTCCGGCGCGCCGGCGCCCGGCGTACCGCACGCGGTGAGCACGGCGGCCAGCGCCGCGGCGCCCAGGGCGCCGCCGACGGCGCGGCGCGCCGCGGGCCTCCGGCGCCCCCTGCGGCCGGGGCGGGGCGTACGACCAGGGCGTGGCGCACGGCCGGGGCGGAGGTGTCCGGTGGTCATGACGCGGTCCTCCGGTGGCCGGGGCTCACCCGCGCAACACGGCGCGCGCCAGCAGCAGCCGGCACCGCAGCGCCATGTGCCGGGCGTGCCGGTACCTCTGTCTCGCGATCCGCTGCCGCGCGCGCGTGGACGGTGAAGGGTTCATGGAAGCGTTCTCCTCCTATTCCTCCGAAAACCAGTGAGTGCAGGGCGTCCTCGGCCCCTTGGCGCAACCGGGCGCGGCGCTGCGCGGCCACGTGCCGGGCGACCAGCGCCTGCAGTTCGGGGTCGAGGTCGGTCAGGACGGTGTGCGTGCTCATGGGTTCCTCGGTTTCCTCTCCTGGGGGGATGCGCCCCCGGACCGGACAACGGCCCCGGTTTCCCGGGGCCGTTGCCGTCGTCACGGGCGCGGGGTCAGCCGACCGGGGCCTGAAGCTCCCGCTCGCGGTGCTCCGGCCGCGCGTACCGGGTCGGCGCCCAGCGCAGCAGGGCCGCGCCGACGGTCATGCCGCCGCCGAAGCCGGCGAGGAGCACGATGTCGCCGTCGGTCAGGGCGCCTTCGCGGTGCGCGAGGTCCAGCGTGATCGGCACCGACGCGGAGCCGGTGTTGGCGTACCTCTCCAGCGCCAAGTGGAGCGTCGCGTTCCGCAGGCCCAGCCAGGGCCACACGTCGGCCAGCATCACGCCGTTGGCCTGGTGCGGCACGAAGTGGACGACGTCGTCGGGGTGGACGTCCGCCTTGACGAGCAGGTCGCCCAGGGCCTGCGGCAGGTTCTCCTGGACGAAGGCGCGCACACCGCGGCCGTCCATCCGGAAGAAGTGGCCGCCCTCGTCCACGGTGCGCGCCGTCGCGGGCATCCGGCTGCCGCCCGCGGGCACGCTGATCAGCCGGTACTGATCGCCGCGGGTGAGCAGACTGGTCTCCAGCACGCCCCGGTCCTCCGGGACGGGTCCGAGGACGACGGCCCCCGCCCCGTCGCCGAAGAGGATCGCCGTCTTGCGGTCCGAGTAGTCCAGGATCCGCGAGTAGATGTCCGCGCCGATGACCACCGCGTGCTTGCCCTCGGGCGCGCCGCGCAGCATCCGCTCGGCCACGGTCATCGCGTACACGAACCCGCTGCACACCGCGTTGACGTCGAACGCCGCGGCGTTGACGGCCCCGATCAGGTGCTGCACGATGCTCGCCGTCGCCGGCTGCGGGTGGTCCGGTGTCGAGGTCGCCACCACGATGTACGCCACGTCCTCGGGGCGTACACCGGCCTGTTCGAGGGCCCGGCGGGCGGCGTGCGCCGCCAGATCGGACGTGGCGTGCCGGTCGTCGGCGCGGCGCCGCTCCCTGATGCCGGTCTTGCGCACGATCCATTCGTCGGTCACACCGGTGCTGCGGGCGATCTCCTCGTTGGTGACCACCTGCTCCGGCAGAAACGATCCGGTTCCCAGGATTCCGATGGGTTTCATACTGCCTCCTGTTCTGCGGCGGGCCGCCGCACGGCGGCCCGCCGCCGTTGCTCGGCGACGGCGAAGTGCCGGGGTGGCCGGTTCAGATGCCCGCCGCGGTCCGCCCGGTCGGCAGCCGCCGCCATCCGGCCCGGTCCGCGTGTGCGGCCAGGTCCGGGTCGTCACCCACCGCGACCGGGTGACCCACGGCCGCGAGCAGGTCCAGGTCGCTGATGTGGTCGCCGTACGCCGTGCAGTCGGCGAGGTCGGCCCCGAGGACCGCGGCGGCGGCGTGCGCCACCCGCCCCTTGGCCGCGCCGATCAGCGGGAACAGCACCTCGCCGGTGAGCCGGCCGCGGCGGATCAGCGGCCGCGTGCCGATGGCGCGGTCCGCGCCGACGTGGGCCGCGACCGGGTCCAGGCAGGCGAAGAACGACCCGGATACCAGCACGACGGTGTCGCCGGCCGCGCGGTGCCCGGCGAGGGACCGCTCCACCGCGGGGATGAACAGCCCCCCGGGCCGCGTCTCCTGTTCGTGGGCGAACCACGCGCGGCCCGACGCCGCGAGGGTGCGGGCGTCCTCGCCCGCGTACAGCCGGTAGTAGCGGCGGTTGATCTCCGCGCGCGGGGCACCCCGTCGTACCGCCTCGCGCAGCTCGCCGACCAGCCGGTCGTACGTGCCGGCCGGTTCACCGCGCCGGTCCAGGTGGAACTCCAGGAACCGGAACATGCTCTTGACGTCGATCAGCGTCTCGTCGACGTCCGAAAAGGCGATCGCCGGGACGCCCATCAGCGCTTCTCCCTCCCCCACGGCCGGTCAGCCGGCCGTGACGCGGGTCAGCCGGAAGGTGAAGACGCAGAGGCTCTCGCCCTTCTGGGTGGCCTCCACGCGGACCGGCACCTGGTGGGCCTGGTGCGCGGCGCCGTCCGCCGGGGCCTCCAGCGGACCGCCCAGCGTGTACGGGACCCCGTCCACGGCGCCGCCCGGCGCCGTCGGCTCGCCGATCTCCGCGGTGAGGACCGTGTCGTCCTCCAGCTCGCCGAAGCGGGTGAAGCGCACGTCGACATCGGTCACCAGGGTCTTCGCGGTGGACATGCCGTGCAGCTCCAGCGCGGCGAACAGCGCCAGCTGACGGGCGCCCTCGGCGATGACCATGCCCGGCAGGTGGTCCTGCGGGTGGTCGAAGAGGCTGGCGTGGCCGGTCGGCACCCGCAGCAGGGCCGAGGCGGCGGAGCTGGTGACGGCGGGCTCCACGAGCACGACGTTGTCCGGGTTGGCCCGCCCCACCAGGTGCGGGGGCACGAGGGTGCCGGGGGTGGCCTGCGGGTGGGTGGCGGAGGACGGCAGGGCGAGTCCGCCGCGGTTGTTGAGCCGCAGCGTCAGGTAGCCGTTGGGCGTCTTGAAGCGCAGGCCGAGGTGGGCCGTGCCCACCTGCGTGCCGCCCGCCGAGAGGGCGAACTCGTAGTCGAGGCCGGTGACCCGGCCGTCGCGCTCCTTGCGGCTGACGATCCGCGCCTCCATCGCCAGCGGCAGCGGCGCGGAGCCGACCGTCACCCACCGCGGGTGCGAGACGTGCAGCCGCAGGTGCGTGAGGATGAACTTGTTGTCCGCCGCCACGCCGAAGAAGCGGTGGGCGCCGGCCAGACCCGCCTGGCGGCACGCCTCCAGGATGAGCAGCGGGTCGTACGAGAGCGGGCGGAGCAGGTGGTCGCCGTAGTAGGCGTGCGACCGGGGGAGCTGCGCCCCGGCGAGGTAGCGGTCCTCGCCGGTCTGCCGCAGGTCGGTGAGGAACACCTCCCCCAGGGCGTCCCGGTGTACGAGCAGCCGGTCCACGGTGCGCGTGTAGTCCAGAACCGGATCGGACGGAAGGAACGGTGTGGCGGACCGCGGCTCCGGTCCTGCTGTTGCGGTGGTCATGGGTGACGTTCGCTTTCTGTTCGGTCGTGCCGGAAGACCCCGGTGGCCGGCCGGCGGCCCCGGGGAGCAGGCGCGTGCGGGGCAGGGCGCTACGTCGCGGGACGCGTGGGCGTGGGGCCTCACGTGCGGGGGGATTTACGTGTGGAGGGCCGTCCACGTGGGATCGGCCCTCCATGCGCGTCCTGCGGCTCACTCCGTCAGCGGGTCACGCGGGGTAGACGTCGCCCGGCAGCTTGCGGTCGGCGCCGACGGTGCCGATGTGCCAGTACGGGTACGGAGCGGTGGTCTCGCTCACCTTGTCGAGGCGCTCCAGCTCCTGCGCGGTCAGCTCCCACTCCATCGCCCGGAGGTTGTCGTCCAGCTGGTGGGGCTTGGTGGCGCCGATGACGGCGGAGGTGATGCCCGGCTTGGCGAGCACCCAGTTGATCGCCACCTGGGCGACCGTGGCGCCGCGCTCCTCGGCGATCGCGGCCATCTCGTCGACGATGTCGTACGCCTGGTTCTCGTCGGTGAGCGGCGCGGACTCGGCGGGGGTCCGCTCGGCCAGGCGGCTGCCCTCGGGGCGGCCCTCGCCGCGGCGGTACTTGCCGGTCAGGAAGCCGCCGGCCAGCGGCGACCAGGCGGTGATGCCCACGTTCTGGTCGACCGCGAGCGGGATGATCTCCCGCTCCAGGTCGCGGGCGGCGATGTTGTAGTAGCCCTGGTAGACGCAGAACTTGGCGAGGTTGCGGCGCTCGGAGACCGACAGGGCCTTCATCAGCTGCCAGCCGGCGTAGTTGGAGACGCCGATGTAGCGGATCTTGCCCGAGCTGATCAGGTCGTCGAGCGCGCGCAGGGTCTCGTCGAGCGAGGTCCGCGGGTCGAAGCCGTGGAGGTGGTAGACGTCGATGTAGTCGGTCTCCAGGCGCCGCAGGCTGCCCTCGACCGCCGCGATCAGGTGGTGGCGGGTGGCGCCGATGTCGTTCGGGTCGTCGGTGATGCGCCAGCGGCCCTTGGTGCCGATGATGACGCGGTCGCGGACCTTCTTCAGGGTCTTGCCGAAGAACTCCTCGCCCATGCCGTTCTTGTAGACGTCGGCGGTGTCGAAGAAGTTGATCCCGGCGTCCAGCGCCTGGTCCATCATCCGCAGCACGGTCTGGTCCTCGACCGTGCCGAACTCGGACCAGTTGCGGTCCTCGGCGCCCAGGAAGGACGCACCGCCGCCGAAGGTCATGGCGCCGAAGCACAGTTCTGAGACGGACAGGCCGGTGTCGCCGAGGTAGCGGTAACGCATGTTCTCCTGCTCTCTTATCGATCGGTGGGTACGTCGTGGGGGGTACGGGGGGACGGGGAGGCGCGGGGGGCGGGGAAGGGGAGGGGGATGTGGAGGGCTCGGGCGGCGGCGGGGGGGAGGAGCCGCACGACCCGGGCCCTCCGGCTCGGGGCGCGTACGCCCGCCGGCTCAGCCGGCGGCGTCCGCGAGTTCCTTGTCCTTGATGACCAGGAAGGTCACCACGGCTCCGACGAGGGCCAGCACGGCCAGGGCGATGAAGGCGGTGTGCATGCTGGAGGTGAGGCTCGCGGCCACCGCGTCGAGGGCGTCGGTGCGCTGGGCGGGCTCCACCGCGGCGAGCGCCTCGTCCAGCCGGCCCTGCGTGGCCTCGCCCGCCAGCCGCTGGGCCTGGTCGGCGAGTTCGGGCGAGCGCTCGGCGAGGTCACTGCGGGTCAGCGAGGTCAGGAAGCCGCCCGCCGAGGCGATCGCCACGGACTCGCCGGCGATGCGCATGGTGTTGAAGATGCCCGACGCCATGCCGGCGCGCTCCACGGGGACGACGCTGACGGCGGCGTTGTCCATGGCTCCGAACGCGGAGCCCACGCCGAGGCCGAAGACGACCAGCGGACCCGCCACCTCGTACCACGGCCGGCCGGGCTCCAGGACGACCAGCCACAGCGAGCCCACGGCGATCAGCAGGGAACTCGCGGTCAGCAGCATCCGGGACGAGACCCGCCCGGCGACCAGGCGGCCGACCAGCAGCGGCAGGACGAAGACGGGGAGGGTCAGCGGCAGCAGCAGCGCACCGGAGGCGGTGTCACCCTGGCCGCCGACGCCGTTGAAGTACGGCGGCAGGAAGTTGAGCAGCACCACGAAGCCGAAGGTGATGGTGAACGGCTGGCAGACGACCACCACGAAGGTCGGGTTGCGGAACAGCGCCAGGTCGAACATGGGCCGGGCGACGCGGAGTTCGACCGCGACGAACGCGGCCATGAAGACCACGAACCCGGCGAGCGAGCCGAGTGTCGGCGCGCTGAGCCAGCCGCTCTCACCGCCCTCGACGAAGACGAGCGCGAGGAAGAACAGGCTGCCGCTGAAGGTGACCAGACCGCCCCAGTCGACCTTCGTCGCGTCCGGGTCCCGGGACTCCTTGATCTTCGACATGAAGGCGAGGGCCACGATGCCGACCAACACGTTCAGCCAGAACACGGCCCGCCAGCCGGCCAGGTTGACCAGCGCGCCGCCGAGGATCGGGCCGAGCGCGAGTCCGGCGCCGAAGGAGGCGCCGAGCACGCCGAACGCCTGGGTGCGCTTGCGGCCCTCGAATGACGCGGCCAGGATCGCGGCCCCGCTGGTGAGCACGCCGGCCGCGCCGATGCCCTGCAGCGCGCGGGCGATGTCGAGGACGACGATGTCCGTGGAGACGGCGGCCACGGCGGACATCGCCATGAAGACGACGGCGCCGATGGCCAGGATGCGGCGGCGCCCGAACTGGTCGGCGAGCGCGCCGGCCGCGAGCATGCACGCGGCGAACGTCACGCCGTAGGCGTTCTGCACCCACTGACCGGCGGCGACGCCGGCCCCGAGGTCGACCGTGAGATCCGGCAGCGCGACCGCCGGTGCGGTGACCGCCAGCGGCAGCAGGATGCTGGCGAGCGCGACGGCGATGAGCGTGGGTGCTCCGCTCGCCTCCTGCCGCCGGTCCGGCACCGGGCGCCGGGAATCGGTCTGGATGCTCATGGCTTCTTTCTCTCCGCTCAGCAGGTCCCAGTTCTTTCGCTGTCGATGGACTGTAAGAGATCTTATGGATATCGTCAATGCTAGGGCATGAAGGTCCCTTACCTTCAACGACCGGGAACGGAACCACGGAACGGAAAGAGAGTCACCATGCCGAACCCAGCGAGCACCGCCCGCACCAGCGGGGACCCGGGTGCTTCGGACGCGTACGACGTACTGGTCGTGGGGGGCGGACCGACCGGGATGATGGCCGCCTGCGAACTGCTCAGGCGGGGCATCCGGGTCCGGATCGTCGACCGCGCCCCCGAACCGTCCCCGTTCCCCAAGGCCCTGCTCGTCTGGCCCCGGAGCCTGGACCTCTTCGAGGACCTGGGCGTGCTGCCGCGGCTGCGCGAGGCGGGCCTGCAGATCAACGCGTTCAGCTACTACTCCGACCGCGAGCACCTGGCCACCTTCGACTTCCCGCAGGAGCTCAGCCCCGTGTGCCTGCCGCAGAACGAGACGGAGCGCATCCTGCGCGACCGGCTGCACGAGCTGGGCGGCAGGGTCGAGCGCGGGGTGCGGCTGCTCACCTTCGACGGGCTGGACTTCTCGGGCCGGATCGACGCCGTCGACGGCGTGACCGCCGTCCTCGAGCACCCCGACGGCACCATCGAGCGCACCCGTGCGCCCTTCGTGATCGGCGCGGACGGTGCGGGCAGCGCGGTCCGCGCCCAGTTGGGCACGGGCTTCTCGGGGTCCACGTACGAGACCGCGTTCGCGCTGGTCGACGCCGAGATCGAGGGCTTCCTGCCACCGGACCAGGCGCTGTACTACCAGTCACCGGCCGGGGCGCTGGTCATCGTCGCGCTGCCGAACGGTGTCTTCCGCTTCTTCTCCAGCCTGGCCCCGGGCGAGGAGGTCAGCGTGGCCGCCATGCAGCGGATCGTGGACGAGCGCGGCCCCAAGGGCGTCCGGATCGCCGAGCCCATCTGGCAGAGCGTCTTCCGCGTGCACGCCCGGCACGCGAACGACTTCCAGCTCGGCCGGGTGTTCATCGCCGGTGACGCCGCCCACGTCCACAGCCCCGCCGGCGGCCAGGGCCTCAACACCGGTTTCCAGGACGCCCACAACCTCGCCTGGAAGCTGGCCGCCGTCCTCCGCGGCGAGGCACCGTCCGACCTGCTCCTCAGCTACGGCCCGGAGCGCGCGGCGGTCGCCAAGCGGGTGGTGCGCGACACCGACATCCAGACCCGGGCCTGGCTGGTGCGGACTCCGGCCAAGGTCGGGCTGCGGGACGCCGCGTTCCGGATCGCCGACCGCACCGGGCTGTTCTCCCAGTTCTACGCCCCGGTGATGGCCGGGCGCCGGCTCGCCTATCCACCGGTGCGCGACACCCAGGCGCCCGGCGGGCGCACCACCTGCCAACTGCTGCCCGGCGTCCGCAACGCCGTGCGGGTCGGCGCGGTCTTCCCCCGGGAACTCGCGATGCCCCACAAGATCCAGGGGCCGGCCGCCGATCCGACGACGTGGACCCTGGCCGCGGTCTGCCGGGGCGACGCGGCCGCATGGCGTGCCGAACTGCGCGCCGTGGCCGCGCTCCGCCCCGGGCTGCGGGTCGTGGACCTGGCCGCGGGACCGGCCGCCCGGCTGACCGGGTGCCGGCACCAGGGGTACTACCTGATCCGCCCGGACGGGCATGTCGCGGCCCACGGCCACACCCGCGATCTGGACCGGCTGCGCGAGGAGCTCACAGCACATCTCGGCGAGGCGCCGGCACAGGAGCCGGAGCCGGCCTTGGCCGCATGACCAACGGCCCCGCCCACGTGGTGCGTGGGCGGGGCCGGGTGCTTAGGGGTGGGGTGGGGTCAGGTGCTGAGGGGTGAGGCCGGGTGGCCTGTCGGCGGGGCCACCCGGTCGGCCGCGGTCATGCCGCGGCGGCCCCGCCCCAGCCCGCCTGGACATGGCGCCCGTAGGCGGCCGCGGCGGGCGCGAGCTGCACAGCCGCGTGGCTCGCGACGGCGTGCACGTCCCGCCAGTGGCGCTGCAGATCGCCGGCGGAGCGCTGCGCATGGGCGCCCCCGTGGCGCAGCAGCCGCTCGACGGCGCCCACGAGCATGTCGAGCGCCACCGCGGCGTCGCGCTGGTTCTGCGCCACGGGCAGGTCGTCGAGCGGGGCGAGGTCGGCACGCAGCGCGGCGCGCTCCAGGAGCAGTTGCGCGGCGTCCGTCTCGGCCGACGAACGGGCGAGCACGTCCTGCGCGGAGCCGGTGTCGAGCAGCGGCGTGCCCTGCGGGGTGGTGCGCCGCAGCGCCCCCTCCGTCCACGCCCGCAGCGCGCCGCGCGCCGCACCGAGCGCGGGGGCGGCCAGGAGCACGGAGGTGACCAGGGGGTACGGCAGGCCGTGGCAGCGGTCGGCGCCCGCGCCGCGCCATCCGGCGGCCATGACGTCCCGGTCCACCATGCGGTGCGCGGGTACGAAGGCGCCGTCCGCGGCGATGCTGTGGCTGCCCGTGCCGCGCAGGCCCAGGCCGTCCCAGGTCTCGACCACCCGGACGTCCCGGCGGGGCACGGCGACCACCTTCTGCACCGCGCCCCCGTCCGTACGCAGGACCGAGGTGATGAGCACCCAGTCGGCGTGGTCGACGCCGCTGGCGAACTCCCAGCGGCCGGTGAGCAGATGGCCTCCGTCGACCGGGCGCAGCTCGCCGGCCGGGGGCACGACGGCCGCCGCGATGGGCACGTCCGGACCGGCTCCCCACAGATCGGCGTGCGCCCCCTCGGGCAGCAGCGCGGCGAGGCGGCCGTGCATGGCCTGCAGGACGCCGCACCAGGCGGCGGACGCGCAGTGCTCGCCCACCGTGGCCACGGCGTGGAGGAGACCGGTGAACGTGCCGCCGGCCCCGCCGAGTCGCCGTGGCACGAACTGCCGGGCAAACCCCGCCTCCACCAGGGCTCCGGCCGTGTCGGGGTGCAGCGTACGGGTGCGCTCGGCATGCGCGGCGTACAGTCCGGCGGCCTCGGCGGCGGCCCCGGCCCGAGGGGCGGGCGCCGGTGCGGCCACCCCCTCGGTTGCCGTTGGTGTTGCCTCGAGCAGTGCAGCGGGCATGGGTGAACTCCCTTGCTGTGCTGTGCGGTTCGCTGAATGGGCAGTGGTTCGTGCAGAGATGCGGTTCTTGCGCGGAGCGCGGTGGGGTGGCGGTGGGGACAGCGAGGGACACGGAAGCGGCCGGTGCGGGTCCCTCCGGGCGCGCGGCCGGCACCGGGCCGCCGCCGACGAGCGCCTGCGGCCCCGCGGTGAGCGCGTGCCGGCCCGGGGTGAGCCCGCAGGGCCACCACTCGGCCCGGTGAGGTCACCGGAACCCGGCGGGGCAGCCCGCGCGGCATCCCGCCGGCCCCGTCGGAACAGGACCGTCAGGACGGGACCGTCAGGACAGGACCATCGGGGATGGGACCGTGAGGACCGCCCGGCGAGCGCGGCGTGTGCCGCGGAGCGACCCCGCGGCGCCTCCGCGGGCCGGACGGCCCGACGGCGGCACCCGCGGCCGGATGCGCAGCCGTATGCGCGGCCTGCGCGTCGGACCGCGTGACGCCCCGGCCCGCGGCATCCCGCGGGCCCGACGTCCGGGCTCAGACCGGCGCGCGGTCTCCCGGCGGGAGCGGCACCAGGCGTGCCGCGCCGGGCGGGGCAGGGCGTGCGGTGCGGCAGGCCGCCTTCGTACGGTCGACGAGCGCGTTGCGGATCTCGCGCCCCGCCGCCTCGACCGCGTCCAGGATCTCCTCGGCCAGAGGCAGCAACAGCTGCCCCATGTCGGTCAGTTGGGTCGACCGACGGCCGCGCCGGTGAAAGAGCTCCACCCCCAGTGACGCCTCGAGACTCTTGATCTGCTCGGTCACCGTGGACTGCGCGCAGTGCAGGTTCCTCGCCGCCCGGGTGAAGCTCGCCTCTCTGGCCACTTCGCGGAACACCCGCAGGTGGTGGATCTCCATGGGTTCCCTCCCCCAGGGGAGGGACAGCAGCGACCGGCAGCGTGCCAGGCCGTGCTGCGGCGTGGTGCGGTCCGGCCGCCGCCTACCCCCCGCGGCCGATCGCAGCCCCTGAACTCCCCCGTCATTCGACGCGGACCCCCCGTCCGCGCTCCGGGGAGAAATATACCTACCGAAACGAATCTGCCAAGGCTCTGACCAGTGGACGGACAGGATCGGCACCGCGCCCCGGGGAACTCAACCGGCTTCCGCCGCGGACCCGTTCGGCGGCGCCACGTTCGGCACCACGGCGGGCCGGTGGCCCTCCAGCAGTTCCTCCGGGAGCCTACCGTCGGCCAGTACGCCGCCGACCGCGCCCCACACCGCCTCCAGCCAGGCCACCGCGTCGACACCGGCCGCCGCGAGCGTCGCCGAGCGCACCGCGGCCACGAGGGCCAGCAGCACCTCGGCGATGACGGTGGACGAGCACCGCAGGGCCACCGCCCCGGCCTCCTGGGCCACGCCGACGAGCCGGCTCATATGGGACTGGATGTCCAGGAGCAGCCTGCCCTCGCGCTCCCCCGCCAGCAGGGCGTCGGCGGCGAGCCGGTACGCGGCGCGAAATCGCACGTCGTCGGCGAGGCCGCGGGCGAGCGCGAGCGTGACGGCGCCGAGGGGGGCGAGGGGCTCGCCGACCGGCGGCCGCCCGGGGACGGCGGGCCCGCGCCCGGCGGGCGGGGACGCCAGGATGCGCTGCCAGGCCGCGTCGCCGTACTGGAGGATCGCCTCCGCCAGCTCGTCCTTGGACGCGAAATGGCCGTACAGCGCCCCTTTGGTCATGCCGAGCCGGGCGGCGACGGCGTTGAGCGTCGTATGCGCATAGCCATGGGCGGCGAACTCCTGGGCTGCCGCGTCCAGCGCCCGTTCGCGGGTACGCCTCGCCCGCTCCTGCTTCACCACGCCGCCCTCACCGTTCCTCTGCCGCGCCGACCGGGCGCACAGCCTAGCAGGGAAAAATTCCCTCTGGAAGGAATGTTCTGGCCATCCGAAGCGACCTCGGCCGAAGTGTGACTGGACGGGGGGTCGCGGAGGTGCCGTACGCTACCGCTGACGAGAAAAATACCTCTCGGAAGGTATGTCGTGACGCACAGTACGAACAGCTCGGCGCTGCCGACGCCCGGACGGAAGACAGCCGTGACACCACCAGCCCTCAAGACGCCGTCGGACGTTCCGCGGGGTCCCGACCCCCGGCAGGACAGGTCAGCCAGGACGCGGGAGCTGGTGATGCGCGCGGCTGCCGAGGTCTTCGCGGAGCGGGGGTACCGCGAATCCTCGGTCAAGGACGTCGCCGAGCGCACCGGCATGACCAAGGGGGCGGTCTACCACCACTTCCCCACCAAGGAGGTCCTCGCCCTCGCCCTGGTGGAGGAGCACTACGCACGCTGGCCGCACGTCCTCGACGAGGTCGCCGCGATGGGCCTGTCCCCGCTGGCCACCGCCCTGGAGGTGATGGACCGGGTCGCCGCGGCGTTCGGCAACGACCCGATCACCATCGCCGGCGCCCGGCTCCAGAACGAGCAGGCGTCCATCGGGGTGGAGCTGCCCACCCCGTACGTGGGCTGGATCGGCGTGATGACCAAGCTCTTCGAAGAGGCCGAGGCGGCCGGTGAACTGCGCGAGGGCATGGTCCCCGAACAGCTCGCGCGCCTCATCGTGGCGTCGTTCTTCGGGACCCAGCACGTCTCCGCCACCCTCACCGGCCGGGCCGACCTGGCCCAGCGCTGGCAGGAGCTGCGGGAGCTGTTCCTGTACGCGATCCGCCGCTGACCTCACGCACGACGGCCGTACGCGTACGGGGACGGCGCCCCGTACGCGTACGGTCACGCGGGTTCAGGCCGCGTCGGCCTCCGCGTACACCCCCGGCAGCCGCGGCCGGCCGGTCCGCAGCGCCCACGCGCGGAGCACCGGGTCGTCCCCGACGACGGTGGCGTGGCCCACGGCGCGCAGCACGTCGATGTCCCCCGCGTCGTCCCCGTACGCGAAGCAGTCCTGCGGCTGTGCCCCCAGGTCGTGCATCAGCCGGCGGACCCGACGGGCCTTCTCCTCCCCGATCACCGGGGCGTCGACCTCACCGGTGAGGACTCCGCGGCGGACCTCCGGCATGGTGCACACCGTCCGGTCCGCCGCGACATGGCGGGCTATGGGGTCCAGGCACGCGGCGAACGAACCGGACAGCAGCACGATCGTGTGCCGGGCCGCGCGGTGCCGGTCCAGTGCGGCACGGACCGGCGGGTGGAACAGGTCGCCGCGGGCGAGCTCCTCCTCGAACCAGGCCCGGCCACTGCGCATCAGGTCGCGCTCGCGGTGGCCGCGCAGCCGGCGGAAGAAGGCGCGGTTGAGGTCGGCACGGGCGGCGCCCGCCGCCCGCAGGGCGAACAGCTCGGCCCGCACCACGGAGGCGGGCGGGCGGCCGCGGGCCCCGGTGTCGCCGAAGTGGTGATCGAGCAGGCCCAGCATGCTCTTGCCGGTGATGAGGGTCTCGTCCACGTCGAAGAAGGCGAGGACGGAATGCTTGTGGGTGGTCGACATCAGTTCAAGTCCGGGAATCGGGGCGGGAGCTGGTCAGGCGCCCGCCGGGTACGGAACGGAAGCGGGCACGTCGGGGCCCGGCAGGAAGGCGGAAACGACGGAAACGCGGAAAGGGCGGGAACGGCGGGAACGGCGGGCGCGCTCGCAGGGCTCCGCGCCGGGCACGGCGGGGAGCAGCGGCGAACGCCCGGGACCGGCCCGGGACTCGCTCGCCCGTGGCGCACGGCCCGGGCACGCCCGGGCACCGGCGGGACGGCGCCGGCATGGGGGCGATGGGGAGCGACGGGGAGCGGCGACGATCGGCGTCGATCGGCGGCCGGGGTTCCCCGGGGCTGCCGGGCTCACGCGGCCCGGCATACGAGCGGGCCTGGTCAGGACTGGTCAGGCCTGGTCAGGTCCGGCCCGCAGCAGCAGCTCTAGCGGACGAAGTGGTGGGCCAGGCCGGCGCGGGCCACGGCCTCGCCGTGCTGCGTCGCGGTCAGCCGCACCACGTGGCCCTGCGGCAGCTCCGTCGTGTCCTCGACCGTGATGGTCACCGGCGCGTCCAGTTCCGCGAACCGGTCGAAGCTGATCAGCGCGGCGGCCAGCGTCATCGGCTCCGCGGCGGTGGGCCGGGGCGCGGCCAGGTGCGCGGCCTGGCGGAACGCCTCGGTCAGCGCGATGCCCGGCACGTGGTCGCAGGCGTGCTCGAAGTAACCGGCGTGATCGGGGTCCAGGCGCAGGAGGTAGGTGTTCTCCGCGAGCCCGGGTGCGACGGCGAGCAGGACGTTCTGGGGGTTCGGCCGGCCGGCGCGGGCACCGCACACCGGGGTCCCCCTGTCCGGACGTACCTCCGCGGGCTGTGCCGTCCGTGCGGCCCCTCGGGCACGCAGGGCGCGGTACGCCCGCGACGCGAGGGTCACCAGGCGCCCCGAAATCCGTGCGCAGGGGCGGCCGCCGACCCTGATGTCCGCGGTGAAGCGCGCCTGGACGCGCTGCGGCGTGGCGGGCTTGTCCGGGTCGGGCGTGAAGGTGGTGTCGAGCACCACCTTCAGCGGATCGGCGCCCACCTTCAGCGCGGCCGGGTCGTCGATGCGGAGGTCGAGGTCGCAGAAGACGAACCGGTGGTCGAGCGGCACGTCGTTGTAGCGGTGGGCGACGTAGATGCCGGCCTGGCGGAACGTTTCCACGAGCAGCAGCGGATCGCTGTGGCCGTGGCTGTCGGGGCCGTACAGGGCGTGGGTCCGCGGCCACTGGGCCGCGACCAGCGCGCGCCCCGGGCCGGTGGAGCGGCCGTCGGTCACGAACACCTCGGTCACCGAGGCCCGGTGCACGAGTCTGCGCGGAACCGTGCGTTCAAAACCCAGGGGCTCTGCCGGGGCCGGTGAGGGCAGGATCACCCGGAGGCGTTCCTCAGCGGGCGAAGACAACGTACGAGACATCACAAATCCCCCCATTTGTCACGCTGCAGCGCATGCGCAGCGCGTGGCACTCTCCCGCAGGAGAAATATTCCTTCGGGAATGTATATTGCGCTCCGCAGTCAGACCAGCACTCATCTCACAGAATGGACACCCGTCCCGAGGGCGCGCACCGCACCCCGGGACCGCGCGGAAGAGGAGGGGACGGTTCAGCGCCGCGCGCCGACGAGCGGGCCCAACACCCGTGTTCCCACGCGCCCTTGCTTCGAGCGCGCTCCAAGGCGTTGGCTGTACGTCCATGAAGTACACGCAGCTCGGACGCACCGGACTCAAGGTCAGTCGCATCGTCCTCGGCACCATGAACTTCGGGCCGCAGACCGACGAGGCCGGCAGTCACGCCATCATGGACGCCGCGCTCGGCGCGGGGATCAACTTCTTCGACACCGCCAACGTCTACGGCGGGACCGACCACAGGGGCCGCACCGAGGAGATCGTCGGCTCCTGGTTCGCCAAGGAGGCGGGACGGCGCGACAAGGTCGTGCTCGCCACCAAGGTGTACGGGCCCATGGGCGGCGACGGGGACGCGTGGCCCAACCACGACCGGCTCTCCGCCGCCAACATCCGGCGGGCCGTCGAGGGCAGCCTCCGGCGGCTCAACACCGACTACATCGACCTCTACCAGTTCCACCACATCGACCGGCGCACGCCGTTCGAGGAGATCTGGCAGGCCATCGACGTACTGATCCAGCAGGGCAAGATCCTCTACGCCGGTTCGAGCAACTTCCCCGGCTACAAGATCGCCCAGGCCAACGAGAGCGCCGCCCGCCGCGGCATGGTCGGGCTCGTCAGCGAGCAGTGCCTCTACAACCTCGCCGAACGCCGCGCCGAGATGGAGGTCATCCCCGCCGCGCGGGACTACGGCCTCGGCGTCATCCCGTGGTCCCCGCTGCACGGCGGACTGCTCGGCGGCGTGATCAAGAAGGAGGCGGAGGGTACGGCGCGCCGCACCCGGGGCCGTTCCGCCGACGCGCTCGCCAACAGCGCCGTACGCGAGCAGGTCCAGGCGTACGAGAACCTCCTCGACAAGCACGGGCTCGCGCCCGGCGAGGTCGCGCTGGCGTGGCTGCTGACCCGGCCCGGGGTGACGGGACCGATCGTCGGGCCGCGCACCGCCGAGCAGCTGGAGTCCGCGCTGCGCGCGGTCGAGCTGGACCTCTCGGACGAGGTGCTCACGGGGCTGGACGCGATCTTCCCGGGGACGGGGCCGTCGCCGGAGGCGTTCGCCTGGTAGGCGGCGGTCACACGACCGACGCCACCGCGACGATCAGGAACATCAGTACGAGCACACCGGCCATGATCCGGTTTCGGGTTTTCGGGTCCACGCGTCGAGCGTAACCGCCCGCCGGGAAGGACCACCCGGAGGGACCCGCGGTGCGGGGCTACTGCCAGCTCATGTCACCGAGGGTGCCCGCCGGTGCGGTCTGCCAGCTCATGTCACCGGCGACGGTGAGGGCGGGGGCAGGCTCGACGGCCATGCCGTCGCCGGCGAGGAGGGCGGCGAGGGCGAGGGCGGCGACCGCGGCGGCCTGGGCGATACGGGTGCGGATCATGGTGTGTCGTTCCTTCGCTGCGAGGGCTGAGGTGGCTTCCCGGTCGGGCCCGCGTCCCGCGGTGACGCGCGTTCCGGCCGGTGCTCCCTAGCTTCGTCGCAGGTGGGAGCCGGTGGAAGAGGTCCCCGGTGGACCGAAACGGCCTTGACCCAATGCGGCCACGCCCCCTCGTGAGGGGGCGCGGCCGTCGGCGGGTCGGGGAGTCGTCAGCCCTTCGGGGAGACGAAGCCCTGCACCGGGCCCGGCGCCGACCGGGCTGGGGGTCTAGTACCAGCCGACCGACTGCGAGTGGTTCCAGGCGCCGCACGGCGTGGCGTACCGGTCCTCGATGTAGTTCAGGCCCCACTTGATCTGGGTGACCGGGTTCGTCCGCCAGTCGTCGCCGTAGACGGACATCTTGGAACCGGGGTTCGCCTGCGGGATGCCGTACGCGTCCGAGGTCGGGTTGTCGGCGTTCCACTTCCACGTGCTCTCGCGCTGCCACAGGGCGTCGAGGCAGTTCCACTGGGTGGTGGTGTTCCAGGTCGCGTCCTGCTGGATCATCATGTCGCGGGCTTTGGCCTTCACCGCGGGGATGTCGTTCGGGTCGAGCGTCTCGGTGGTCGTGACGCACGTGAACGTCGCGGGCTGCGCGGAGAGCAGCTTCTGCGTCCCGCCGGACTCGGTGACCGGGTCCGTGGTGTTGTACGTGATGTCGGCGCCGCTGCCGTCGGTCGGGTTGCCGTCCTTGTACCAGTACATGGCGCCCGTCGTGGCGATCCGGCCGTAGTACAGGCCGCCGCCGGGCGAGACCAACTGATCGAAGGCGGACCAGCCGTCGGCCTTGAGGTCGTTGCGCTTCCAGGTGCTGCCGGAGATGACGTAGTCGAGCAGCTTGCCGTCGGAGGTGGTGGCGCCGAGGCGGTCGTCGCCCGTGGCGGTGAGGGTCTTCAGGGTGAAGCCGGTGCCGATCTCGGTGCGGGCGCCGATGTGCTGGGAACCGGCGGGCTTGTCCTCGGTGACGTTGTAGCGCAGCAGCAGGCCGGCGGCCGTGGTGCCGTAGAGGTGGCCGTGGCCGTCGTACGTGAGCTTGTCGTGCGTCCAGCCGCTGTCGGCGATGCGGACGGGGTTGCGCTCCAGGACCAGGGTCTCGTTGTTGGTCTTGACGTCGACGCGGTAGAGGGCGCCGGTGGTCGAAGTGACCAGGATGGTGTTGAAGTTGAGCGTCGCCATCGCCTTCGGCTCGAAGCCGAGGTCCTGGCCCACCCGGACCTTCGCGAGGTCGCCGCCGGAGGGGTTGATGGCGCTGAAGGTGAGCCGGCCGTCGCCGAGGACACCGTAGATGGAGACCGTGCCGGAACAGGTGGTGGCGGCCTGGGCGGTGGTGGCGGTGGCGATGCCGGCGGCGGTGAGCAGCCCGGCCCCGGCGGCTCCGGCGAGCAGCATGCCGGTGGCTCGGCGCGCGGTCGTGCGGATGGCGTTCATGCGGAGGTCCCCCCTGGGACGTGGTGGCAGGCAGTAGGAAGTGCGGTGGAGAGGGCGGCGGTTCTTACTGCCAGCTCATGTCGTCGGCGCATCCCGCGGATGCCCGGGCGGTGGTGCCGGAGGTGCCGGTGGTGCCGGTGAGGGCGAGGGCGGCGACCGCGGCGGCCCGGGTGGCGGAGATGCGGCTCATGGTGCTGAGACCCCTTCGGGAAGACTGGCGTGGCAGGTGACCGGCCGGTTCGGTCAGGCGTTCCGCGGTGACGCCCATCGAGCTCGTTCCGGCCGTTGATCCATAGCTAAGCCGCAGGTCAGCGGGGTGAGAAGAGATTCCCCCGGGCCGGAATCGGCCCTGGACGGTTGCGTCCACCCCCCGCTCGGCGCGGGCCGTTCAGAGCCGGCTCGGCCAGTCGCCCAGGAGCGCGGGCGCGATCAGCGGGACCCCTACGCGGGTCAGTCGGGCGGGCGGCAGCCAGCGGGCCTCGGCGAGCAGCCGCCGGCACACCGCCGTCGCTCCGCTCTCCGCCTCCGCCAGGCTGCCGGCCGTGGAGTAGAAGCCGAGCGTGAAGGCGTGCGGGGAGCGCGGATGCACCGAGAGGTGCTCCACACGGTCGGACGGGAGGATCGATGCGCGGGCCAACTCACGTAGGCCGCCGGGGACTTCATGCGGCGGAACGAGTTCGAAGTGGGCGTGGACCAGATACATGCTTTCCACCTTCGCCGCGGATGAACCGCCGTACGCCATGACGAAGGCGGCCTGTTCGGGCACTGGCCGCTTCCGTCCATGTCGGTGTTCACGAAGGTGTGAGCCTTGTGTGATGTCGTGGGGTGTCTGCGATGATCACGTGCGCACGTCATGTACGCGATGACCTCAGCGATCCGGGGGGACACATGCTGACCGAGCTCGGTCTCGACGTCACGGCGGAGGCCGTCTACCGCGCCATGCTGTCGCGGCCCGACGCCGGCGTGGTGGCGCTCGCCGCGGCGATCGGAGCCTCCGAGGACGCCGTACGCGACGCCCTGGACGACCTCAGCGAACTCGCCCTGGTCCGGCCGTCCGCCGAGGACGAGGGCAGGCTGCGCGCGGTCTCGCCGGACGTCGGCATGGACATCCTGCTCGCCCGGCGGCAGGCCGAACTCGCGGCGCAGCAGCAGCGGTTGGAGGCTTCGCGGGCCGCCGCCGCGCAGCTCATCTCCGAGTACACCGAGCTCACCCCGGCGGGCGGCACCCCCGGTGTCGAGCAGCTGGTCGGCCTCGACGAGGTGCGCGACCGGCTGATCGCGCTCACCCGGAGCGTCACCACCGAGGTCATGACGTTCTCCCCGGACGCCGCGCTCACGGAGTCGGCCATCGCCTCGTCCCGCCCCCTCAACGAGGACCTGCTCGGGCGCGGGATACGGATGCGCACGATCTACCTGGACAGCGTGCGCAACAGCCGCCCCTCCATCGAGCACGCCAACTGGCTGGCGGGGCTGGGCGGTCAGGTCCGTACCGCCCCCTCGCTGCCGACGCGCATGGTCATCGTCGACCGCACGACCGCGCTGATCCCGGTCAGCAACGAGAGCTCCGCGGACGGAGCGGTGCTGCTCACCGGCGCGGGCATGCTGACCGCCCTGTGCGCGCTCTTCGAGACGACGTGGACGGCCGCGCAGCCGCTCGCCGAGGTGCCGGCGCTCGGGCCGCACGGCCTCACGGCACAGCAGTCGGCGGCGCTGCGACTGCTCGCCGAGGGGTACACGGACGAGGCCATCGCCAAGCGGCTCGGCGTCTCACCGCGTACGGCGCGCCGCATCGCCACCGACCTGATGGAACGCCTGGACGCGCGCAGCCGCTTCGAGGCGGGCGTACGCGCGGTCCAGCAGGGCTGGCTGCCCGACCACTGCTAGCGAGGGTTACTCGCCCAGGGGCCAGGCGGCCAGGGTCTCGTAGCGGGGCGGGCCCCCGGGTTCGCCCTTCGCGGCGAGGTTGCTGCGGACGAGGACCAGCTCGCCGACCTGCCACCGCGCGCCCTCGAAGTGCTGGAGCTCGTCGACGTACGGGCGCAGGTCGACGGTCTGCGTACGGCCGCGGGCCAGCGTCAGGTGGGCGTGGTAGGCCCGGTGCTCGTCCATCGCGATACCGGTGCGGCGGGCCGCCGCCTCCGTGCGCTCGGCGAGCAGCCGGATGTCGTCGAGCGCCCCGGCCGCGCCCGCCCACAGGGTGCGGCGCCCGAACCGGCCGCCGCCGTGGAGGCGCAGCGGGAAAGGCGCGGTGCGGTGGGCGGCGCGGGCGAGCCGGCCGCGCAGCTCCGGCAGGAGCCGCTCGTCCACCTCGCCCATGAAGGCGAGGGTGAAGTGCCACCCCTCCCGGCCGGTCCAGCGCAGTTCGTCCGCGCCGGGGAGGGTCTTCAGGCGGCGGACCTCGGCGGCGAGTTCGTCGACGGCCGCGGGAGGCGGCAGCACGGCAGCGAAAAGCCTCATGACGCGAGTCTGGCATGATCGCGCGCCCCTATTCTCAGGCCATGAACATGCCCATCACCATCAGGAAGGCCGTCGCGGACGACGTCCCCACGATGCTCGCCATCATGGACAGCGCCGTCGTCTGGCTGAACGCGCGGGGCATCACGGCCCAGTGGGGCACGGAGCCGTTCTCGGCCAGTCCGAAGCTGGTGGAGGGGGTCCACCGGTACGTCGCCGAGTGCTCGCCCTGGATCGCCGAGATCGACGGCGTGCCCGCCGGGACCATGACGCTGGCGCCGGTCCCGGGGGCGCACGTCCCGCCCGCCGCCGAGCCGGAGGTGTTCGTCCGCAGCCTCGCCACCGAGGGCCGGCACCACGGGCGGGGCGTGGGCGTCGCGCTGCTGGCGCACGCGGTGGAGGAGACCCGTCGGCAGGGGGTCTCGCTGCTGCGGGTGGACTGCTTCGCGGGCGGCGACGGACGCCTGGTGCGGTACTACGAGCGCAACGGCTTCACGCCGACGGAGACCTTCGCGATCGGCGACTGGCCGGGCCAGGTGCTGGAGCGACGGGTGTGACACCCGGGGCGCACCGAGTGCGCCCCGGGGCCTTACGCTGGCGTTACGCGCGGCCTTACCCGCGGCCTTACGCCGCCGTCGCCAGCTGCTCGCGCGGTACGAAGCGCACGTGCGGGTGCCCCCGCCGCATGTCCAGCTTCAGGCGCAGGCCGACCGCCCGGACCAGCACCAGGCCGATGACCGCCGCCGCGGCCAGCGAGACCGCGCCGCCCACGGCGAACCCGGTGCGGGCGCCGTAGGTGTCGGTGATCCAGCCGACGAGGGGCGCGCCCAGCGGCGTACCGCCGACGAACACCATCATGTAGAGGCTCATCACGCGCCCCCGCATCACGGGGTCCGTCGCCATCTGCACCGACGCGTTCGCGGTGACGTTGACCGTGAGGCCCAGCATGCCGATGGGGACCAGCAACAGGGCGAACAGCCAGAACGCCGGGGCGAGCGCCGCCGCGATCTCCAGGACGCCGAAGGCCATCGCCGCGCCGACCAGCAGCCGCAGCCGCGAGGTGCCGCGCCGGGCGGAGAGCAGGGCGCCGACCAGGGAGCCGGCGGCCATCAGGGTGTTGAGCAGGCCGTACGTCCCCGGCCCGACGTGGAAGACGCCGTCCGCGAAGGCGGTGAGCCAGATCGGGAAGTTGAAGCCGAAGGTGCCGATGAAGCCGACGAGCGCGATGGGCCAGATCAGCTCCGGGCGCCCGGCGACGTACCGCAGGCCCTCCCGCAGCTGGCCCTTGCCGCGCGGGGCGCGCTCGGCCTTGTGCAGCTCACCGGTGCGCATCAGCAACAGCGCGGTCAGCGGGGCGAGGAAGGACAGGCCGTTGACGAGGAACGCCCAGCCGCTGCCGATGGAGGCGATCAGCGCGCCCGCGACGGCGGGGCCGACGAGCCGTGCCGACTGGAAGTTGGCGGAGTTGAGGCTGACGGCGTTGCGCAGCTGGGCCGGGCCGACCAGCTCGGAGACGAAGGACTGGCGGGCCGGGGTGTCGACGACCGTGACCATGCCGAGCAGGGACGCGATCAGGTACACGTGCCAGACCTGGACGTGCCCGGAGAGGGTCAGGACCGCGAGCGCCAGACCGCACAGGCCGAGCGCGGCCTGGCTGGCCAGCAGCAGGCGCCGCTTGGGGTAGCGGTCGGCGATGACGCCGCCGTACAGGCCGAAGAGCAGCATCGGCAGGAACTGCAGCGCCGTGGTGATGCCGACGGCGGCGGCGGAGCCGGTGAGGCTCAGCACCAGCCAGTCCTGGGTGATGCGGGCCATCCAGGTGCCGGTGTTGGAGACGATGGCCCCGGTGAAGAACAGCCGGTAGTTGCGGATCTTCAGGGAGGCGAAGGTCGACTTCTCGGTGGTGCGGGTGTCGTGGGTGGGTATGCGTGCGGGTGCGGAGTCTGCTCCGTTTCCCGTACTCAAAAGGGTTCGCCTCCTTGGTTCGGTGTGCTTACAGGTGCGCGAGCTTCTCCAGCACGGGCGCGGCCGCACGCAGCTTGGCCCACTCGTCCTCGTCGAGGCCCTCGGCGAGGGAGGCCAGCCAGGCGTTCCGCTTGCGGCGGGACTCCTCCAGCATGGTCTCGGCCGTCTCGGTCGAGCTGACGACCTTCTGCCGGCGGTCGTCGGGGTGCGGCTCCAGCCGGACCAGTCCCTTGGCTTCGAGCAGCGCCACGATGCGCGTCATGGACGGCGGCTGGACGTGCTCCTTGCGGGCCAGCTCACCGGGGGTGGCCGAGCCGCAGCGGGCGAGGGTGCCGAGCACCGACATCTCGGTGGGGCTCAGCGATTCGTCGACGCGCTGGTGCTTCAGGCGTCGGCCCAGCCGCATGACGGCCGAGCGGAGGGAGTTCACGGCGGCCGTGTCGACCGGGTCGCCGTGGGAGAGGTCAGGCATGTTCCTTAGCATAACTCATTACTCTGACTAAAGACCAACGCTTCACCCGAACGGGTGAGAGATTTCCGGAAAGTGACGCGCGCGGCCAGGCGGGGCGGTCACCCTGACCGGCATGTCATCGACGGTGCTGAGTCTGCGCATAGACGGGGAGCTGCTCGACCGGGTGAGGCAGCACGCGGCGAGAAGCGGAATGAGCGTCCAGGACTATGTCGTCCGGACGCTCATTCGGGAGGATTTCGACGAACGCTTCCAGGCGGCGGTCGACGAGACGGAGAGGTTCTACGGCCTCACCTGACGTACGCGGCTCACGTCAGGCCCAGCGACGGCATGGCGTAGTAGAAGACGAAGACCGCCGACACGACGTACATCGCCACCGGGACCTCCCGGCCGCGCCCGGCCGCCAGCCGCAGCACGCTGAAGGCGATGAAGCCGATGCCGATGCCGTTGGTGATCGAGTACGTGAACGGCATCATCAGCATCGCCAGGAAGGCGGGCACGGCGATGGTGAAGTCGCTCCAGTCGATGTCCTTCACCGAGCCGGCCAGGATCAGGAAGCCCACCGCCAGCAGGGCCGGGGTGGCCGCCTGGGACGGGACCATCGTGGCGAGCGGCGTGAGGAACAGCGCCACCGAGAAGAGCGCGCCCGTGACGACCGAGGCGAGGCCGGTACGGGCCCCCTCGCCGACACCCGCCGTGGACTCCACGAAGCAGGTGGTGGCGGAGGAGGAGGTGGCGCCGCCGGAGGCGACGGCGAGGCCGTCGACGAGCAGCACCTTGTTGATGCCGGGGAAGTTGCCGTCCTTGTCCATCAGCTTGGCCTCGTCGCCGACGCCGAGGATCGTGCCCATGGCGTCGAAGAAGCAGGAGAGGAGGACGGTGAAGACGAACAGGCAGCCGGTGAGCAGGCCGACCTTCTCGAAGCCGCCGAACAGGCTGACCTCGCCGACCAGCCCGAAGTCGGGGCTGGCGACCGGGTTGCCCGGCCACGTCGGGGTGGTCAGGCCCCAGGACGGGATGGTGGCGACGGCGTTGACCACCATCGCGACGATCGTCATGACGACGATCGAGATGAGGATGGCGCCGGGCACCTTGCGGATGATCAGCGCGAGGGTGAGCAGGGCGCCGAGCACGAAGATCAGGACCGGCCAGCCGGAGAGGTGACCGTTCGACCCCAGCTGGAGCGGGACGGTGGTGTGGGCGGCGTCCGGGATGCGGGAGACGAAGCCCGCGTCCACCAGGCCGATCAGCATGATGAACAGGCCGATGCCGATGGCGATGCCCTTGCGCAGCCCGACCGGCACGGCGTTCATCACCCGCTCGCGCAGGCCCGTCGCGACCAGCAGCATCACGACGATGCCGGCCAGGACCACCATGCCCATCGCGTCCGGCCACGACATGCGGGGCGCGAGCTGCAGGGCGACGACGGTGTTGACGCCGAGACCGGCGGCGAGGGCGATGGGGACGTTGCCGATGACGCCCATGAGGAGCGTCGAGAGCGCGGCGGTCAGGACGGTGGCGGTGACGAGCTGGCCGCCGTCGAGCTGGTGACCGTACATGTCCTTGGCGCTGCCGAGGATGATCGGGTTCAGCACGATGATGTACGCCATCGCGAAGAAGGTCGCGAAGCCGCCGCGTACCTCCCGGGCGACCGTGGAGCCGCGTTCGGTGATCTTGAAGTAGCGGTCCAGGCCGCTGATCGGCTGCTGCGGGGACGGCGGCGTGGCGCCGGTGTCCAGCGGAGCGGGGACCGAGGAGGGCATGCGAAACCTCAGGGTGCGGGGGGCGGGAAGGGGGTTGACCGGTCGTGTTCGTTCATTCACACGAAAGAAACCGGTCAGGCATAAGCCGTTTCAGTATGAATGCATCATGCGAAGATCGGTATCTCCGCGCGTAGATGCGTCCGGTGGGTGGGACGCCGCTGCGCCTCGGACGCCCGTCGGCGCTCCGCATAGACTCGCCGCATGGCGAAGTGGACCCCCAAGCACGAGGCACCGGAGCCCCTGGAGGGGCCCGTCGTCGGCACGATCACCGGTGGCACGATCCTCTGGTTCGCCCTCTTCCTCGTGCAGGTCCCGTTCTACGGCTGGTTCGCCGACCGCGACCTCACCTGGTGGGTCTGGACCTGCCTCGCGGGCGGCGGTCTGGGCCTGATCGGCATCTGGTACGTCCGCAAGCGCGACGCCGCGATCAAGCGCGCCCGCGCCGAGGCCCCGGACGCGGCGCGGGAGCCGTCCGACTCCTGACGCCGATCAGGTGGCGGCCCGCGCCCGCCGCGTGTCGCCCCACCCGCGCCGCGCACCGCCGGAGTGATCATGAGCTCGTCCGACCACGGGTCGATCAGAGGCGGGTCGTCATGCTCATCACCCTCGCGGTGGCCGGTACGGCGTTGGTCGTGGGACTGCTCGCGCGCTGGCTCATGCGCGAGCGGATCGAGTCCACGGGAATGCAGCCCCTGGCGATCCGGGACTTCATCATCCCGGTCCAGTCGCTGGTGATCTTCGTTCTCGCGTTCGTCCTCGTCACGGCGTCGAGCTCCAACGGCAAGGCCGACGAGGCCGTGCGCAAGGAGGCCGGCATGGTGGACCACATGTTCGAGGCGGCGGACTTCGCCCCGGCGGCCCAGCGCGAGCGGCTGCAGGCCGACGTCGTCTGCTATCTGCGGGCGGTACAGACCTGGGAGTGGCCCGCCATGGCCCACGGCGGTGGCTCCAAGGTCCCCAGCAACTGGACCACCGACTTCCGCGCGGGGCTCCAGGCCATGAACGACTCCCCCGCACTCGGCATGCTCGTCTCCGCCGACAAGGACCGCTCCCAGGCCCGGCAGACCCGCATCGCGGAGGCCTCCCCCACGATCCCCAACACCGTGTACTTCCTGATGCTCGCCGCCCTCGCGGTGCTGGTCGTCACCCTGGCGCTGTGCCTGCCGCGCAAGAACCCGGTGCTGGTCGCCTGTGGCCTGGTGGTGCTGACGGGACTGCTCACCAGCGTGATGCTGGTCATCCGGGACGTCGACCGGCCCTTCAGCGGTGTCGTCCAGATCAAGCCCAGCGCCATCGCGGCCGTCGAGGACGACGTGACCGAGGACTTCATCGCCACGTACGGCAAAGGCCGCCTGCCCTGCGACGACCAGGGCCGCCCGAGGCGCACCGCCGTCTGACCGTAGGGGCACCCCGTAGGTCCCCGGGACCATCCCCGTCCTCCCGTGGTCGGATCTTCCCCCTACTCGGGGGGTGAACGCCCGCCTCCCGCCGTACCGTCGAAGACATGACGCAGCGGGCGAAGATCGACACCGACGGCCCCGAGCCGGGGGCACCCGTCATCGACGCCGGGGCGGAGCTCGACCCCGTCCACCCGGTGGCACCACCCGTGCGGCACCGGCCCGGGGGGCTGACCGCCGCCGAGGTGGCCGAGCGGGTCGCGCGGGGCGAGGTCAACGACGTACCCGTACGCTCCTCGCGCTCCGCCGCCGACATCGTCCGGGCCAACGTCTTCACCCGCTTCAACGCCATCATCGGCGTGCTGTGGGTGATCATGCTCGTCGTGGCGCCGATCCAGGACAGCCTCTTCGGCTTCGTCATCCTCGCCAACACCGGCATCGGCATCATCCAGGAGCTCCGCGCCAAGAAGACCCTCGACGGGCTCGCCGTCATCGGCGAGGCCAAGCCCACCGTCCGGCGCGACGGCGTCGCGGCGCGGCTCTCCACCTCCGAGATCGTGCTCGGCGACTGCGTCGAGCTCGGCCCCGGCGACAAGGTCGTCGTCGACGGCGTGATCGCCGAGGCGGACAACCTGGAGATCGACGAGTCGCTGCTGACCGGCGAGGCCGACCCCGTCGTGAAGAAACCCGGCGACGAGGTCATGTCCGGCAGTTTCGTCGTCGCGGGCGGCGGGGCGTTCACCGCCACCAAGGTGGGGCGCGAGGCGTACGCCGCGCAGCTCGCCGAGGAGGCGTCCCGCTTCACGCTGGTCCACTCCGAGCTGCGCAGCGGCATCTCCACGATCCTGAAGTACGTGACGTGGATGATGGTCCCGACCGCGATCGGGCTCGTCATCAGCCAGCTCGTCGTCAAGGACACCGACCTCAAGGAGTCCGTGGCCCGGACGGTCGGCGGCATCGTGCCGATGGTGCCCGAGGGGCTGGTGCTGCTGACGTCCGTCGCCTTCGCCATCGGCGTCATCCGGCTCGGGCGCAAGCAGTGCCTCGTCCAGGAGCTGCCCGCCATCGAGGGGCTCGCACGCGTCGACGTCGTCTGCCTGGACAAGACCGGCACCCTCACCGAGGGCGGCATGGACGTCACCGGGCTGCGGGCGCTCGACGGGTACGACGAGACGTACGTACGCGAGGTGCTCGGCGCGTTCGGCGCGTCCGACCCCCGCCCGAACGCCTCCCTCCAGGCGATCATCGACGCCTATCCCGACAGCGGGTGGACCTGCGTCCGGACGCTGCCCTTCTCCTCCGCCCGCAAGTACAGCGGCGCCGCCTTCCAGGAGCCGGAGGGGACGAGCTCCTGGCTGCTCGGCGCGCCCGACGTGCTCCTCCCCGACGGCGACCCCGTCCTGGACGAGATCGAGGACCTCAACGCCCAGGGCCTGCGGGTGCTGCTCCTCGCCCGCGTCACCGGCGCGCTGGACGACCCCGGGGTCGCCTCCACCGCCCGCGCCGCCGCCCTCGTCGTCCTGGAACAGCGGCTGCGGCCCGACGCGGCCGACACCCTCGCCTACTTCGCCGACCAGAACGTCGCCGCCAAGGTCATCTCCGGCGACAACGCCGTCTCCGTCGGCGCCGTCGCCGCCAAGCTCGGCATGGACGGCGCCGACCGCGCCGTCGACGCGCGCCGCCTGCCCGCCGAGCGGGCGGAGATGGCCACGGCCCTGGACGAAGGAGCCGTCTTCGGGCGGGTCACCCCCCGGCAGAAGCGCGACATGGTCGGCGCGCTCCAGGCGCACGGGCACACGGTCGCGATGACCGGCGACGGCGTCAACGACGTCCTCGCCCTCAAGGACGCCGACATCGGCGTCTCCATGGGCTCCGGCTCCGAGGCCACCAAGGCGGTCGCGCAGATCGTCCTGCTCGACAACAGCTTCGCCACGCTGCCGTCCGTCGTCGCGGAGGGCCGCCGGGTCATCGGCAACATCACACGCGTCGCCACGCTCTTCCTGACGAAGACGGTCTACTCGGTGCTGCTGGCGATCCTGGTGGTGTGCTCGCAGGTGGAGTACCCCTTCCTGCCCCGCCACCTGACGCTGCTGTCCACCCTCACCATCGGCGTCCCGGCCTTCTTCCTCGCCCTCGCGCCCAACAAGGAGCGGGCCCAGCCGCACTTCGTACGCCGCGTCATGCGGTACGCGATCCCCGCCGGACTCATCGCCGCCGCCACCACCTTCGCCACCTACCTGCTCGCCCGCACCCACTACAGCGGGGAGGGCGCGCTCGCCGCCGAGACCAGCGCGGCGACGCTCACCCTCTTCCTGGTGTCCCTGTGGGTGCTGGCGATCATCGCCCGCCCCTACACCTGGTGGCGCGTGGGCCTGGTGGCGACGATGGGCCTCGGCTTCCTCGTCGTCCTCGTCGTGCCCTGGCTCCAGGACTTCTTCGCCCTGAAGCTCGTGGGCACGACGATGCCGTGGGCCGCCGTCGCCATCGCCGCACTCGGCGCGGCGGTGCTGGAGGTCGCGTGGCGCCTGGTGCCGCGGAAGGTCCCGGCGGCCGGTTAGGTCGTATCCGCAGGACCCCGGTTCCGCGAGGAGCGGGCGCCGGTCCGTCCGTTCACTCCATCGGGCGGTATGCGCCCTGCCGTCGCATGAGGGGTGGTCGCGCGGCCGAGGTAACCGGGCATGAGCTCCGCACCCCGCTCCGCCACCGGGTCCGACGGTTCACCAGACACCGGGGACCAGACGTGCGGTGCGGGCGGCGTACTGGGCGTACTCCGGGCCCAGCGCGGAGATCAGGACGGCGTCCTCGGTACGGATGCGGTAGAGCATCCCGGCCAGGGTGCCACCGACCAGGACGAGGTGGGCGGGTGGGTGGTCCAGGCCGAACCCGGCGAAGGCGATCATGAGCAGCCCTCCGGCGTACGAGGGGTGCCGCAGGTGGCGGTAGGGGCCGGTGCGGACCACCGGCTGGCCGGGACGGACGTCCACGGTGCCCCGGAAGTGCTCGCCCAGGGTGCCCACCGCCCAGTGGCGCAGCGCCATCCCGGCCCAGACACCGGGCAGGGCGATCAGCGTGTTGGCCGCGCGGTCCCCGGTCATGCGGGCGGAGGGAACGCGGCGCATCAGGACCGCCGCGCCGGCTTCGCCGAGGACGATGGCGCCGAGCAGGACGTACGTGCTGCGCCGGTCCCGCGCGAGCGGCTGGGTCGGACAGCGGCGGTCCTCGCGCCGCCGGCGCAGCGCCCACCTGGCTTCGAGTCCGTACTCCAGCGCCGCCGTGGCGCCCGCCAGGGTCCAGGCGAGGGCGGCTTTCGACACTCCGGACGCCGGCTCCGGTGAGGATTTCCGAAGGGTGAGGCGAGAGATGAGCGAGGTACCGGGCATGGGGAGTGGTGTTCCCTTCCGTCCTTTCCAGGACAGCGAACTCGCGGTGCTGGACCGGGCGCTGAACGACCCCGAGGTGATGGGGCAGTACGCGTGGACCGGCTGGTCCGGCAGCACATCGACGCTGCGTCAGCGGTGGGAGGCCAACCGGCTGTTGTCGCCCGAGCTCGGCATGCTGGCCGTGGTGCGGGGGGACACGGCCGTGGGCGCGGTGACCTGGCGCCCGGTGGCCTACAACGGGGTGTCGCAGTGCTGGAACATCGGGGCCTACCTCCTGCCGGAGGCCCGCGGGCGCGGCGTGATGTCGAAAGCGGGCCGCGCGCTCGTGGACTACCTCTTCACGCACACCCAGGCGCACCGCGTCGAGGCGCACGTGGAGGTCGGCAACAAGGCCGCGCGCCTCTGCGCCGAGCAGGCGGGGATGGTCTACGAGGGCACGGCCCGCGGTGCGGTCTGGCGCGGGGGCGGCTGGCGCGACATCGAGGTGCTGGCCGTGGTGCGCGGTGATGCCCGGCCGGCGCCGCCGGCCGGCTGAGGTCGTCGCCGGGCGCCCGGCGACGACCGGCACGTGTCCCCCGCCGCCCGTCAGGGGCGGGCGGCGAGGCGGGCCAGGAGCTCCCGGTCGACGGGCCGCGGCGGCAAGGGCGGCACCACCAGCGTGGAGACCGCCGACAGTGGGGTGTCGGGGAGCTCGGCCAGGGGAACGGTCGTCGTGCGCGGCTCCGCGGTCACGTACGGCGATGCCTCGTAGACCGTGACCAGGTGATCGGGGCCGTAGGCGGCGGCCAGGACATCGGTCAGACTCGTGGCACCGGGACGCGCGTCGTACCCGGGGTCACGGTCCATCATGCCGATCACACCGACCTGCCACAGGATCAGGAGGCCGGTGGGGTCGAAGACGCGGTGGCGGATCAGGAAGTCGGTCGCCTCGAAGCTCTGGCACCCCCGCTCTCCCGGGTCCAGGCCCAGGTCGGCGAAGAGCCAGTCCTCCGCGGAACACGCCGGCAGCATCCGCGCCGCGATGCCCTCCCCGCGCGCCCGCCGGATCGCCTCGTGCCCGGTGTAGGCGAACACCCCGGGGTGCCCGTACAGGGCCACGCACACGAACTGGTCGCGGCGCAGCTCGGACAGGATGTGCTCCACCATGTCCTCGTACGAGGCGGAGCGCGGCTTGCCCACGGCGTAGTGGACGTCGAGCGTCTCGACCGAGGCGTTCAACTTCTCGATGTGGCGGGTGACCAGAGGGTCCCCGATCAGGCACAGCACCTTGTCGGCCTGTTCCAGACAGGCCCGTGCTTCGACGGTGAGGTCGCCGATGGCCCGGAATCCGGTCCCCACGACGACCAGTTGCGCATTGTCCATGGTTTCCCTCACCGGACCACCGACTCCCTCGTGTGTTTGCTCACTCACGCGCCGGACGGAACCTCGTCGGGGTTGAAGATGATGACGACGAGGAGAACTCCGTGGGCCTCTTCCTTGACCTGGCTGTGCTCCGCTAGCGCGGCGCGCATGCGCTCCACGTCACCGGAGACCACCGCCTCGCGCTCCGAGGCGGTCAGGGCGCTGCCGGCGACGTACGCCTCCGCCGAGCGGCGGAAGGCGTGCTGTCGGCGCGGTTGAGTGACCAGTTCTTCCATGAAGTCGGCTACTGCGGCAGGCATGTTCGCTCCTTGATGTGGGGGGATGGAACGCCTACCAGCCCACCACGGACAAGGTCTGAAGTGGGCTCATAAGGAGGTAAACCGCATATATGAGTGAAGTCCGGACCCGGGCTTCGGCCAACGCCTGACGGCTCGTTGGCGAAACGGGTCGTGCCGCCCTGGTCGAACCAGCGGTCCCGCGCGCCCTAGTCGAACCAGCGGTCCCGCGCCAGCTCCTCCGTGCGCGACGGGTCCTCCAGCAGCGCCGCCACCTCGAAGCGGCGCGGCCACTGGCCCGCCGCCCACGCCAGACCCGCCGCCACGCCCTCCAGCGTCGCGGCGTGGACCGTGCCGTCCGGGGTCCGGAGCCAGTCCAGCTCCACTCCCCCGGCGCGCAGCTCCTCGTGCTCGACGTACGTCTCCGGGGTGCCGGCCCCGAGCAGGGCGTGCACCGACTCCGGTACGTCGTGGACCTCGCCCTCCGAGGTCACCTCGGCGTCCACGGCCTCGCTCAGCCGCCGCACCTGGAACAGCTCCGCCAGCTCCGCCGCCCGCGACGGGGCCACCGGCAGCAGCGCCCGCCCCCCGGCCAGCGGCAGCAGGTCGGGCGCGTCCGCGACCAGCGCCTCGGCCGCGTCGACCACCCGCACCTCGCCGTCGACCACGGCGCGCAGCTCGTCCGGGAGGAGCGACACCTGCTCCGGGTCGAGGTCCGCGAGCGCGGTGTACAGGCCGTGCAGCTGGGCCGCGTCCACCTCGCGCTCCGGGTCCGCGAGGCGCGCCAGCAGCTCCGCCGCGCCGCCCGGCTCCTCCAGCAGCGCCGCGACCGACGTGCGGACGCCCAGGGCGCGCAGCACCTGCGCGTCCGCGAAGCCCGTCGTGTCGACCCCGTCGTACAGGCCCTCCAGCAGCGGGTCGGCCCCGGCGGCCCGGAGCCCGGCCGGGCGGCGCCCGTCGAGCACCGGGTGGCCGCGCAGCCACCACGCCGTGTAGGAGCGGACGGTCTCGGTCGTGCCGTCCGGCAGCAGGATCCGCACCCGCTGGGTGAGCGCGTCCCGCAGCGGCGGCTGCGCGAGCAGCGCGAGCGCCTGCGGCCAGGCGTCGTCGTCCACCAGGTCCAGGTCCCGTACGGCGACGATCTCGGTCGCCACCGGCGGCACGGGCGTGTCCGGCAGCCGGTCCAGGACGTCCTCGCACCACACGTCGACGGCGTCCAGCAGGCCCACGTCGTCCGGCTCGGGGAAGTCGCCCTCGCGGGGCTCCACTTCGTCGGGGTCGAGCACGACGTCCGTGGCGCGGACGAGCGCGAAGTTCGCGAGCACCCCGCAGGCGGCGAGCGGCTGCTCGCCCCAGCGCTCGGCCAGCTCCGGGTCCACCAGCGCCAGTTCGTCCTCGCGCATGACCGAGGCGAAGGGGCTGCCCGGCAGGACCAGTTCGCTCGCGGGCGCGAGCTCCCCGTCCTCGTCCGGCAGCGCCAGCGCGCCCAGCCACGGCTCGTCGCCCGGCTCCAGGCCGGCTTCCCGTACGAGCGCGAGGACGGCGTCCGCGAGCTCGTCCGCGTCGAGCCCCGCGTCCTCGTCCCAGACGTCCTCGGCGTCCAGCGAGGCGGCCACCGCCGCCCGCACCTGAGGCGTGGTCAGCACCGCGCGGGGCGTCGCCGCCACCGCGCCGAGCTTCTCCAGGACGGGGTGCGCGGCGTCCGGGTGCGCCACCTTCAGGCCCAGGCGCGTGAGGTCCACGGGCGTGTCCGGCAGCGGCAGCAGCACCTGGCGCGGCCCGATGGCCGTGCGCCCGCCGACCAGCGGCACGGGCAGGCCCGTCAGCCGGTCCGGGTCCACGCCCGCGAGCGACTCGTACAGCCGGTGCCACCACTCCGGCGCCCGCTCGACGCCCGCCAGCCGGTCGATCGCCTCGCCCAGCGGCAGCCGCGCCACGCCCAGCGCCCGCAGCTCGGTCCGGCGCTCCAGCCCGGCCGGCAGCAGCGTCGGCAGCACCTCCGCCAGGACGCGTACGGTCTCGGCTCCCGCGCCCTCCACGACCTCCGCCTCGAACGGGCGCAGGGCCTGCAGCTCCTCCGAGGGGGCCGCCGGGGCGAGGAACGCGACGCGCGGCAGCAGCTCCAGCACCGCGCCCCGGATCGCGCCGTCCAGCACGCCCTTGCCGAGCGGGCCCGGCACCAGGTCGATCGTGCCCGTCGACACGGGCCGCCAGTCGGCGAGCAGCTCGGCGTACGCCTCCGCCGCCCGCCGCACCAGGAAGTCCGTCAGCGGCCCCGGCGCCGGGTGGCGGCGCGTGGTGTCCAGCGGGAAGGAGGCGATCAGCAGCGCCGGGATGCCCAGCGGCTCGTCCGTCGGCGTCGGCGCGTGCACGACGGGCGCGGTGCGGGGGCGGACGGGCGCGCCCTCCTCGTCCACGGGCACGGCCCAGGTGAGGGACCAGTGCGGCCGCAGCCGCTCCTCGACGGGCCGGTCCTTCAGCAGGTCGGGCGCGATGGCCCCCTGCCGGCTGACGGTCCGCCAGCGGTGCGTCCCGGTCTCGCTGTCCTCGATGTGCGTGTACCCGTCCCGCCGCGTGCGGGTCAGGACGCGGCTGCCGCCCGGCGTCTCCACGACCACCTCGGTGAGGCCCGGGAGCGTCAGCAGCAGCGCGTCGTCGACACCCGCGAGCAGCCGCTCGACCAGGTCCACGGCGGCCGCGTCCCGCAGCGGCAGGATCACCACCGTGTCGTAGCCCTCGGGCGCGGTGCCCTCGGCGGGCAGCGGCAGGCGCAGCAGCGGCACGTGGCCGTCGCGGCGGCGCAGCTCGTCACCGAGGCCCGGGCTGGCCTTCGCGGCGTCGGCCGCCATCACGCGCGCCTCGCGCAGCGACCAGCGCACGCCGCCGTGGCGGCCCACCACCGCGGGCTCGTCGCTCACCGCGAGCACGGCGGCGAAGCCGACGCCGAAGCGGCCGACCGCGCTCTCGTGGCCCTCGCGCTTGGCGGACGCGCGCAGGGTGGACAGCGACTCGACGCCCGTCGCGTCCAGGGGCGCGCCGGTGTTGGCGGCGACCAGGACCGCGCGGCCGTCGCCGGCCGGATCCGGGTCCGCCGGGTGCAGCGTCAGCCGCAGGCGGCCCGCCACGCCCGCGCGGGCGGCGGCGTCGGCGGCGTTCTGGGCGAGCTCCACCACCAGGCGGTCCCGGTAGCCCCCGAGCGCCAGGTCCTCCTCGGCGTTGGCGTCCTCCCGGAACCGGGCGGGCGCGGCGCCCCAGGCGTCGAGCACCCCGCGCCGCAACCGGGCGGTCCCGAACGGGTCGGCCGCGCCTTCGGTCGCCATGGCCCTCACGCTCACGTCGTGCTCCGCTCTCGTGGACTGTGCCTGTACGGGGCCCGAAGGTACCGCGTGAGAGCGACCGGGATCTTGTCGGGCCAGGGCCTGATCCGAAAGACGGGCCCTGCGGACACGACCTAGCTGTGGCCCAGGTCCTCCGAGGCGGCGTCCGGCGAGGTCGCCGGGACGGAGCCCTCGTCACGGGCCGGGCGCAGCGGGAACGCGTCGGCGCCCATCGAGTCGAGGACCGGCGGCGCGGGGCGCGGCGGCTTCGGCATGACCGCGGCCTCGGAGTGCCCGCCGCAGCCGTACCCGAGGGACACCACGCGCCCGTCGGCCGGGGAGAACTCGTTGGCGCAGACACCGAACGCCAGCCGCAGCGAACCGCCCAGCGGCACCAGGAAGCCGCAGCTCGCGCAGGAGGCCGGAGCCGCCTGGGCCATCGGGGTCTTCGCGCCGAAGGACTCCTCCCAGCGGTCGGCCGCGACGTGGAGCCCGTACCGCGACAGGACCCGGGCGCGGCGCATGCCGAGCTCCTCGGCCACGGCCGCGATGGCGCCCCGCGAGGGCGTGCGGGCGACGAACTCGGCGTCCTCGGCGGCGGCCAGCTCCGCGACCTCCTCGGAGACCGGGGAGTTCGGCGGCGGCTCGTCCTCGCCGGTGTAGCCCGGCTCCAGGCGCAGGTCGTCCTGCTCCGTGGGCAGCAGGTCACCGGGCCCGAGGTCCCCGGGCCGCAGGCGCTCGCTCCACGGCACCCACTCGGGGGCGAGGAGGGCGTCCGAGCCCGGCAGCAGCACCACCTCGTCGAGGGTGACGTTCTTGGCGCGGGAGGCGCGGGCGACGGTGACGGCCCACCGCCAGCCGCGGTAGCCGGGTTCGTGGCTCGCGAAGAAATGGGTGACGACCCGGTCACCCTCGGCGACCACTCCGGCGTGCTCTCCGACGACGCCCGGCGCGGCGACCTCCTCGGCCGCCTCCCTGGCGAGGTCTACCGCCTCCGCGCACAGCCGGTCCGGGGCGGGGGTACGCGCAGTACGGCTTCGCGTCGTCGCAGCACTCACAGGTCTCGCTTCTCTCCTACGCCGTCTCACAGATGCGCCGGCCGAGTCGCGATGTTGGGCGGCGGGCGGAGCGGACCGGGGGGCCGCATCGACGTCCGCGCCCGACGTTTCCGTTTCCCGGGCACACCTATCGTCATCCATTCTGCGGGATGCCGAAGAGGCGCGCGGCCGAGAACAGCCGCCGGTGGCGCGCTACGCACGCTACCCCCTCCGCAGCCCGCCGCCCACCTGCCCGCCCCAAGTAGCCGTCATACCGGTTCATCGAAGTGGCACGTGGGGCACTATGACGGGGTGGCAGCCGTGAGGTCGTCCTCCGACGCGTCCGACGGTGCCGGGCCGCTCCGCAGGGCGGCCGGGCGGATCGGCCGTGCGCTGCACCTGCCCATCACGGGCACGGCGCGCGGCATCCGGCGCGCCACGCACGCGCAGGGCGCGGGCGAATCGGGTCTCGGCAAACTGATCGAGCTGCACGCCCTCAACGGCGCCGGTGACGTCATGATCACCGTCGCGCTCGCCTCCACCGTCTTCTTCTCCGTGCCGACCGACGAGGCGCGCGGCCGCGTCGCGCTGTACCTCGCCATCACCATGGCGCCGTTCACGCTCCTCGCCCCCGTCATCGGCCCGCTCCTCGACCGCGTCCCGCACGGCCGCCGCGCGGCGATGGCGGGCGCGATGCTCACCCGCGCCGTGCTCGCGCTCACCATGTCCGGCGCCGTCGCCACCGGCGGACTGGAGCTCTACCCGGCCGCGCTCGGCGTGCTCGTCGCGTCGAAGGCGTACGGAGTCGTCCGCAGCGCCGTCGTGCCGCGCCTGCTGCCACCGCGCTTCTCGCTGGTGAAGGCGAACTCGCGGGTGACGCTGGCGGGCCTGCTGGCGACGGGTGTCGCCGCGCCCGTCGGGGCCGGGCTGCAGCTGCTCGGGGAGCGGTGGCCGCTGTACGGCGCGTGCGTGCTCTTCGTCGGAGGAACGTTCCTGGCGCTGTCGATGCCGCACAAGGTGGACTCGGCGCGCGGCGAGCGCAAGGCGCACATCCTGACCCACGGCGAGCGCAAGCCCAGCCTGCGCACGGTCGGGCCGTCCGTCCTGCACGGCCTCCAGGCGAACGCCGCGCACCGCGCGCTCTCCGGCTTCCTGATCTTCTTCCTCGCGTTCCTGCTGCGCGAGCACCCGCTGTCCGGGCAGAGCGCGGCCGTCTCGCTCGGCATCGTCGGCGTCGCGGCGGGCGTCGGCAACGCCTGCGGCACCGCGATCGGCGCCTGGCTGCGGGCCCGCGCGCCCGAGGTGATCGTCGCCACCGTGCTGACGCTGGCGCTCACCGCGACGGTCGTCGCGGCGGTGTTCTTCGGCGGCGTCGCGGTGGCGGCCCTCGGCGCGGTCGCCGGCCTGTCGCAGGCCCTGTCGAAGCTGTCGCTCGACGCGATGATCCAGCGCGACGTGCCCGAGGTGGTGCGTACGTCGGCGTTCGCCCGCTCCGAGACGCTGCTCCAGATGGCGTGGGTGGTCGGCGGCGCCATCGGCATCGCCCTGCCGCTCAACGGCTCCCTGGGCATGTCGGTCGCCGCGGCGATCCTCGCGGCGGGCGCGCTGATCACGGTCCGGGGCCTGCTGTCGGCGGCCCGGCACGGCGGCACGCCGCACCCCCGCGTGGCGTGATGCGGGGTGGCGTATAGCCTTCGAGCCATGACCGTTGCGTTCATTTCCGGTAGGGCCCGCCGGGCCGGCGTCGCTCTCGGTGCCGTCTCCGCGGGACTCCTCGTCCTCTCCGCCTGCGGCGAAAAGCCGACCCCGCTCGCGACCGTGACGGTCGGGTCCGACTCCGTACACGCCGAGGCGACCTGCTACAACGACGGCGAGCCGATCAAGGAGTCGGAGATCCAGAAGTGCCTGGACAAGAAGTCCGGCAAGACCATCGAGGTCTCCCTGGACGACCGGATCCGCTTCGGCGTGGACCCGGAGATCGCCGAGAACGGCTGGACGCTCTTCATCGGCGGCCAGCAGGCCGAGCAGGAGCCCTTCAAGAAGACGTACCGGACGATTCCGGCGAACGCCTTCCTGTCGGGGCAGGCCGGCGAGACGACGAACACCGCCCAGATCAGCATCGTCGAGACGACCGGCAAGAAGCTGACGGGCATCTGGCACTTCGAGCTGAAGAAGGCCACGTCCTGACGCTGCGCTTCCTCGTCGTGACGGCGGTCCCGGCGGAGGCCGAGGCCGTCATGCGCGGCCTGGCGGGCTTCGCCCCGCCGGGCCCGCCGCGCCACCTGCGCTCCGGCCACACGGTGTCCCACACGCGGTGGGGCGGCCTGTACGGCGTCCCGGCGCCGGGAGCCTCGGGTACGACGGTGCCCGACGTCCTCGTGGACGTCGTGGCCGCCGGGGTCGGACCCGCGGCGGCCGCCGTGGGCGCCACCAGCGCGCTGGCCTCCGCCCCGTACGCGTACGACCTCGTCGTCTCCGCCGGGATCGGCGGCGGCTTCCCGCCGCACGCGCCGCTCGGCGCCGTCGTCGTCTCCGACGCGATCGTCGCCGCCGACCTCGGGGCCGACACGCCCGGGGGCTACCTCACCGTCGAGGAGCTCGGCTTCGGGCGCTCCGTACACCGGCCGCCCGCCGAGGTGACCGGCCGCATCGCCGCCGCCCTGCGGGCGGGCGGGCAGCGGCACGTCGTCGCGCCCGTCCTCACCGTGTCGACGGTGACCGGCACCGCCGACCGCACCGCCGAGCTGGTCGCCCGCCACCCGAGGGCCGCCGCGGAGGCGATGGAGGGTTACGGCGTCGCCGAGGCGGCCGCCGCGCACGGCGTCCCGGTCGTCGAGCTCCGCGCCGTCTCCAACGCCGTCGGCCCGCGCGACCGCGCCGCCTGGCAGATCGGCCGGGCGATGGACTCCCTGCGGTACGCCTTCGAACTGATCGCCACCACCGTCTTCCTGGAGGACCTGTGAGGATCGCGTACTCGCCCTGCCCGAACGACACCTTCGTCTTCCACGCCTGGGCCCACGGCCTCGTCCCCGGCGCGCCCCCGCTGGACGTGACCTTCGCGGACATCGACGTCACCAACGGCATGGCGGAGCGCGGCGAGCTGGACGTCCTCAAGGTGTCGTACGCCGTGCTGCCGTGGGTGCTGGACGAGTACGCCCTGCTGCCGTGCGGCGGCGCGCTGGGCCGGGGCTGCGGCCCGCTGGTCCTCACGCGCGAGCCGGAGGCGGACCTCACGGGCAAGACGGTCGCGGTGCCGAGCGAGCGCTCGACGGCGTACCTGCTGTTCCGCCTCTGGGCGGCGGACGTCGTCCCCGCCGGCGTCGGCGAGGTCGTGGTGATGCCGTTCCACGAGATCATGCCGGCCGTACGGGACGGCAAGGTCGACGCGGGGCTCGTCATCCACGAGGCCCGCTTCACCTACCAGGACTACGGGCTCCACCGCCTCGCCGACATGGGCGAGCACTGGGAGTCCACGACGGGCCTGCCCATCCCGCTCGGCGCGATCATCGCCAAGCGCTCCCTGGGCGCGGACACGCTGCGGCTGCTCGCCGAGTCGGCGCGGACGTCGGTCCGGATGGCCTGGGACGACCCGGAGGCGTCGCGCGCGTACGTACGCGAGCACGCCCAGGAGATGGACCCGGCGGTGGCCGATCAGCACATCGGCCTGTACGTCAACGAGTTCACGGCCGGCCTCGGCGAGGACGGCTACGCGGCGGTGCGGGGCCTGCTCACCCGCGCGGCGGCCGAGGGGCTGGTCCCGCCCCTCGGCCCGGACGCGCTGTCGTTCGTCTGACTCCTACACGTCCAGCTGGTCGGCGACCGCCCGCAGCAGGCCCGCGATCTTCTTGCCGTGGACCTTGTCGGGGTAGCGGCCCCGCTCCAGCATCGGGGTGATGTTCTCCAGGAGCGTCGTCAGGTCCTGGACGATCGACGCCAGCTCGTCCGGCTTGCGCCGCTGCGCGGCCGCCACCGACGGCGTCGGGTCCAGGACGATCACGGAAAGCGCCTGGTCACCGCGCTGGCCCGCCACGACGCCGAATTCCACGCGCTGGCCGGGCTTGAGGGCGTCCACCCCGGCAGGGAGCACCGACGAGTGCACGAAGACGTCGCCGCCGTCGTCGCGGGAGAGAAAGCCGAAGCCCTTCTCGCTGTTGAACCACTTGACCTTGCCGGTAGGCACGTCTGTCCTCGTCCTCGTACTCGATCTGGCGCCATGAAATGGCTCTGGATAGCACTACAGCGGGTCGCCAGGACCCGCCGAACATCAAGGCTAATGGTCCGTGGCCTGGTGACAAGACGTCTCTGGTTTGTTCCTCCGGCCGGGGAACTACCCTGGCCGAATGCGTAGTGAAACCCCTGCGAGCAGCGCCGCCCCCGGTGACGGCCTCGTCCGCGCCGGCGGGATCGTCTTCATCGTCGGCGCCATCGCCACCCTGGTCACGGTCGCGCCCCTCTTCCTGGGCACGGACCCCTTCCCCCCGGTGGCATACGCCGTGTGCATGCTGATGGGCGTCGGGTTCGTCATCGCCGCGGCGGGGGTGCTGCGCTCGATCGCGGCGCAGCGCCGTCAGGCGAAGTCGGCCGCCGAGCCGACCGCCAAGCCCGCCCTGTAGGCCTCCCACCAGGCAGGAAAGGCCGTCAGGTCGTCCAGGACGACGTCCGCGCCGGCCGCCCGCAGCTCCTCGGCGCCGCAGGGGCCGGTCGGTACGGAGACGGCGAGCGCCCCCGCCGTGCGGGCGCCGCGTACGTCGCCGGTGTGGTCCCCGACGTAGACGCTCGCGCCGTGCTCGCGCAGCGCCTCGGCCTTGGCCTCCGCCCACAGCCAGCCGATGACCGCGTCGGCTTCGATGCCGAGGTGGGTGAGGTGGAGTTCGGCGTTCGGCTGGTGCTTGGCGGTCACGACGACGGCCCGGCCGCCCGCCGCGCGAACGGCTTGAATCGCATCCCTCGCGCCCGGCATCGCGAGCGTCGGCTCGATCGCGTACGCGGGGTAGAGCGCGCGGTAGCGGTCCGCCATCTCCTGGACCCGGTCCGCCGGGAACCAGTGCGCCAGCTCCAGCTCGAGCGGCGGCCCGAGGCGGGTGACGGCCAGGTCGGCGTCTATCCACACGCCGGTCTCGGCGGAGAGCGCCCGGTAGGCGGCGTGGATGCCGGGGCGGGAGTCGATCAGCGTCATGTCGAGGTCGAAGCCGACGGTGAGCGGGGCGGCGAGCGGGGCGTTCGGGTCTGCGGGCATGGGGGCCATTGTGCCGGGCGGCGGCTTCCGGCCACCCGGCGCTTCCGGGGCGGGCTTCAGGCGCGGCGCGAGCGCCAGGCCAGGAACAGCGCCGACGCGAGTGCCGCGCCCCGCACCACCCAGGGCCACGTCTCCGACACCGCCTCCCCCATCGCGCCCGCCGCGAGCGGCTCGCCCCAGCGGCCCTCCGTCCGTCCCCACAGCCACACCGCCGCGCCCGCCGCGACCAGCCCCGGCAGCCACATGACCGCCCACTTCGCCTCCGTACGGCTCAGGCGCCGCGAGCCGTACGCGAGGAGCCAGCCGCCGGCGAGCGGGTACCAGGAGCCGAGGACCGCGCCGACGAGGAGGAGCGCGGCGGCGAGCAGCAGGAACGGGTTGCGGATCCGCGCCGGGGCCTTCGCGGGCACGGCCGCGGCTGCGGGCGCGGCTGCTGCGGCTACCGCTTCCGGCGGCGTACGGCGGCCCAGGCGGAGGCGCGGGAGGCGGCGCGGGAGGCGGCGGGCCTTCGCCACGGCGTCGGAGGCTTCCGTGGCTTCCGGGTCCTCCGTGCCCTCCGGGGCGTCAGGGTCCTCGGGGTCCTCGGGCGCCGGGGGCTTCAGCATCTCCGGGATCTCGACGCCGCCGTGGAAGCCCGCCGGTACGTCCTCCACGCGCCACCAGTCCGGCTGGACGTCGCCCGACCCCACCTCGTCCGTGCCCGCCAGGTGCGGACTGCCGGCCGGGTCCGGCGTCTTCGCCGTGCGCTGCGGCGGCACGGACAGCCGCCCCGAGGACGCCGCCGCCACCACTTCGTCCGGTGTGCCGAGGCGCGTCAGGATCCGCCGCACCGCCTCCGGGCTGTCGCTCTTCGCCCGCCGCTGCTCGATCTCGCCGCGCAGCGACGCCACGAGCCTCATCCGCGCCTGGGAGGGCAGCTGTTGCCGCTGGGCCAGGTCACCGACCCGGCTCAGGTAGTCGAAGACCAGTTGGTCGCTCTCGATCCCCACGTCCCGACGTTAGCGTGCGCGCAGGGGCTAACGTGGTCCGGATGGGGACCGATGGCAACGAAGGCAAGGGCGTCACGGCGGCTCCGCGCACCCTCGCGGAGGCGCTCCGCGCACGCGGTGACGAGGGACTGGCCGTGCTGCTGCGCGCCCGGCCGGATCTGCTCGTGCCCGTACCGAACGACCTGACCCAGCTCGCCACGCGCGCCGGTACGCGCGCCTCGGTCGTCCGCGCGCTGGAACGGCTGGACCGGTTCGCGCTGCAGACGGCGGAGGCGCTGGCGGTGGCGCCGGACCCGGCGCCGTACTCCGTGCTGCTCGCCCTCATGGCGGGCGACGAGGGCGACCCGGCCGTCGAGGCGGCGCTGCCGGGCGCGGTCGGGCTGCTGCGCGACCAGGCCCTGGTGTGGGGCGACGACGAGCGGCTGCGACTGGTGCGCACGGCCCGCGAGTTGCTCGCGCCGTCGTCGCAGCACGCGTCGCCCACCGGGCTCGGCCCGACGGTCGCGGAGGCGACGGCGGGGATGTCCCCCGGGCGGCTCCAGGAGATCCTCGCGGCGGCCGGCCTGCCGACGACACACGATCCGGTGTCGGCGGTGGCGGCGTTGACGGCGTTGTTCACCGACCGGGAGCGGATGGGCGCCCTGCTGGACACGGCCCCGATGGAGGCGCTGGCAGTGCTGGACCGCCTGGTGTGGGGGCCGCCGTACGGCGAGATCACGCCGAACCCCGCGCCGCCGGTGCGGTGGCTGCGGGAGCGGGGGCTGCTGCTGCCGGCGACCGCGCGCACGGTGGTGCTGCCGCGCGAGGCGGCGCTGCACCTGCGCGGGGGGCGGGCGCACCGCACGCCGGAGCCGGTGCCGCCGGCGGTCGCGGCGGCGAGGGAAAACCGTCCACAGGTTGTGGACAGTACGGCGGCCGGTCAGGCGTACACGGCGCTGGCGACCGTCGAGGAGCTGCTGAAGGAGTGGAACGAGGGCGGTCCGGCCGTGCTGCGCGCGGGCGGCCTCTCGGTACGGGACCTGAAGCGGACGGCCGTCGCGCTGGACGTGTCGGAGCCGATGGCCGCCTTCTGGGTGGAGCTCGCGTACGCGGCCGGGCTCATCGCCCCGGACGGCGAGGCCGACGAGCGGTACGCGCCGACGCCCGCGTTCGACGAGTGGCTCGACCTGCCGGCCCCCGAGCGGTGGGGACGCCTGCTGGCGGCGTGGCTGCCCGGGACGCGGACGCCGGGCCTGGTCGGCGGCCAGGACGCGAAGGGCCGTACGCTCTCGGCGCTCGGCCCCGACCTGGACCGGGGCGCGGCCCCGGAGGTACGCCGCCGGGTCCTGGCCCTGCTGGCGGAACTCCCGGCCGGGGCGTCCCCGGACCCGGACACCCTGCTGGCCCGGCTGCGCTGGGAGCGCCCGCTGCGCGGCGCGGCCGCGTCGGGGACGGACCTGCGCGCCCGGCTGGCGCGGTGGACCCTGTCGGAGGCGGAGCTGCTGGGCGTGACGGGCCGCGGAGCGCTGTCCTCGCACGGCCGGGCGCTGCTGCCGGAGGCCGTGCCTCCGGAGCGGCCGGCCGGCACGGCGGACGCTGCCGGAGGCACGGGAGCGCCGGGCGCCGCAGGTGCCGGGGCCTCGCAGCACGCCGGGGCCTCGCAGCAGGCCGGGCACGGCGTCACGACCGAGAACGGGGTGTCCGTCGCGGAGGCCGCCGCCGGGGCCGTGCGGGCCGCCGCGCTGCTCGCGCCGCTGCTGCCCGAGCCCGTGGACCACGTGCTGCTCCAGGCGGACCTCACCGCCGTCGCCCCCGGTCCCCTCCAGCGGCCCCTCGCCGACATGCTCGCCGTGATCGCGGACGTCGAGTCCAAGGGCGGCGCCACCGTGTACCGCTTCACGCCCGCCTCCGTGCGCCGCGCGCTCGACTCCGGGCAGGCGGCGGCCGACCTGCACGCCTTCCTCGCCGCGCACTCCCGCACCCCGGTCCCGCAGCCGCTCGCGTACCTCATCGACGACGTCGCCCGCCGCCACGGCCACCTGCGCGTCGGCGCCGCCTCCGCCTACGTACGCTGCGACGACGACGCCGTCCTCGGCGAGATCCTCGCCGACAAGCGGTCGGCGTCCCTGCGGCTGCGGCGCCTCGCGCCCACGGTGCTGGCCGCGCAGGCCGACCCGGCGGCGCTGCTGGAGGGCCTGCGGTCCATGGGCTTCGCGCCGGCCGCCGAGTCGGCGGAGGGGGACGTGCTGGTCACCCGCGCCCACGCCCGCCGCACCCCGCCCCGGACGCCGCCCGCGCCGGTCCCGGACGGCCCGCCGGTGCCGGACGCCACGCTGCTCGGCGCGGCCGTGCGGGCCATCCGCGCCGGTGACCAGGCCTCGTCGGTGGTGCGCAAGGACACCACGGACCAGGGCGAGGGCGAGGACGGGGCCCTGGGCCGGGAGCGGCACGGCGGCGAACTGCCCCGCACCTCCGCCGCCGAGACCCTCGCCACCGTCCAGGCCGCCGCCATGACCGGCTCCGCCGTCTGGATCGGTTACGTCAACGCCGACGGCGCCGCCAGCCAGCGCGTCATCGCGCCCGTACGGGTCGAGGGCGGCTTCGTCACGGCGTACGACCACACGGCGGACGAAGTCCGCACGTATCCGCTGCACCGCATCACGGGTGTGGCGGAGGTGGCGGAGGACCAGCTCTGACCGTTTGAACGGTCCGGCGCCGATCATGCGCCGGGCCGGTCGGATTACCACTCCGGGGTGAGCGAATCCGCACCCCCGGGGGACTTTCCGCATCCTCTCGGCGTGGCACGGGCAGCCACGGGGCGGTCCCGCTCCTCAGCCCAGCCCTCTGCGACCGGTCCCCACCGACGTCCGACCGGTGCGGGCCCGGCCGCTGTCCCCGTGAAAGGACCCGCCGTGATCCGTCGCCTCACCCTCGCCGTGACCGCCGTGACCGTCTTCCTCGCCGTCGCCGGGACGGTGCTCCCGCCCATCAGCGGCCCGCTGAGCGACCTGCAGATCGAGGGGCCCTTGATCCAGAGCATCATGCTCTGACCGCGGCGGTCAGGCCGTCACGTTGCCGGTCAGGAGCATGACGAAGAAGACGATCAGCGCCAGGAACGTCATGAGCGTCGTGTACGACGCGATGAGCAGGCACCCGGCCGCCCCCAGCCCGATCCGCGCGCCCCGCCCGGCCGTCGTACGGTCGACGAACCAGCTCGCCGCCACCATCCCCACCGGCACCAGCCGAGGACGAAGGGGGTCCACTCCCCGCCCTCCCGCAGCGGTGCCGAGCACACGACCGCCAACACCACGGCGAGCACCGTCGCGACCAGCGGCGGCACCCACCAGTGCCGGTCGTACGGAGCCCGCGCCGCCACGGGCGCGGGCGCAGGCGCGGAGGGCAGCAGGTGGGGCGGGAAGGGGTTCGTGGCGGGGCGGCTTCGTCGCATGCCCCCATCCCACCGCCCCCACCCCGGCGGCCCCACCCGCGCCCGTACTCATCCGTGGCAGCACCCGTACTCATGGTTTTCCCGTAATACCGGTCCGAACCTTGCTCGATGCGCCATTCTTTGCACCGGGGAGGGACAGATGGGCAAGGCATCGAGGAAGAAGCGGGAACAGCGACCGCGGAAAGCGGAGCCGTCGGTCTCCGCGCCCGGAGCAATGGGTGGGGACGACCCACAAGCGCTCGGCGCGGAGGGGCTCGCGCGGCTGCTGCGGTCGAACGAACCGGGGAAGCTGAGCCTCGCCGGTGCCTACGCGTGGGGCTACTCCGCGCTGGGACTCGCCCAGCAGGAAGGAACCGGTCCGCACTGGTACCAGGAGATCGACCCGCTGGACGCCCTCTTCCTGGGAACGGTCTGGCCCAAGAACTTCGAGGACGAATTCCAGTTCGCCAACGCCCGTGAGGCGTGGCTGCGGCTCCTTCGCGGCACCGTGCACGGCAAGGGCATCCAGCGCTTCGTCCGCGAGGCGGTCACGGCGAGCAAGGAGCTCGGGCTCCCGGTGGACGACGGGCACCTGATGCTCGCGCTCGCGGGCCGGCTCGAAGCGGCCGGACTCGACCAGCGCCGCCTGCCCAGGCGGATGCTGCCCGAGGTGGCCCTCCAGGATTCCCGCGCGGTCTGGGGGCCCTCCCTGGATCTGTCGCTCCCCGGACCTCCGGAGGACGCGAAGGAGCAGGTCAAGCGCTTCTGGAAGGACGAAGCGGAGCAGTGGTGGGGCGAGGACACGCCGCTGGCGATCCTCCGGGACGGGCTGCGCAGGTTCAAGGACGCCGGGTTCCCCGTGAAGCAGGAATCCGGCGTGCTGCTGCCTGCCTTGTACGCGGCGCTCCTGGCGAAGCCGGGCGAGATCCTGGAGGACATGGGCGCGCACGCCTGGGCGTGGGCCCTCTCCCTGGACGAGGCGTCACCGCTGGTGCCGGTACTCGACGTCCTCCTCGTCGCCGCCGAGCGAGAGTTGACCGTCACCGAGACCCTCGGACACCTCCTCGCCGTACCCGCCTTCACCGAGCCGATCCCCGCCGAGGCCCTGCTGTGGACCAGCTCTCCTGGTCTCGCCCTGCCGCGCCTGGCGTTCGAGCTGGGCGAGACCGAGGTGTCCACGCGGGAGAAGGAGCTCACCCCCGACCTCCTGGACTGGGCGGGCATGCACGCCAGAATGCGCCTGAGCGCCGCCGCCCGCGAGAGTGACGCCGATCCGGAGGAGACGGACGTCAGCCCGGACGTCACGGACGACGACACCCGGGAGGACTCGGACGAGCGATGGGCCGAGCGGCGCGAGGCCGTGCGCGAGGCGGTGCTCCGAAGAGTCCGGAAGAAGTCCGGGGGCGCAGCGGCCACGCACCGGCGGTCCGACAGCCCCGTCGAGCACCTCTGGGACGCCGACGGCAGTTCCGTGATCCGCATGTCGGCCGACAACCCGCGCGGGCAGGAAATGATCGAGGCCATGGAAAGCCAGCTCGAGACTTTCCGGGAGAAGTTCGGCCGCGAGCCAGGGCCGGGCGACCCGCTGTTCTTCGACCCCGACGCCGACGAACCCACCCCTCTCACCAAGGAACACTTCGACGGCGTACTGCTGGACATGGCGGAGCGCGCGGCCGACATCGGCATCGACCCGGCGTTCCTCCACGCCTGGCGCGAGCTCGGGTACGTGGTCACCGAGATGAACCGGAGTACGTTCACCACCGCCGAGGTGCTCGCCTTCAGCAGGGCCGTCGCCCGCCACCGGCAGGCCGCGGAATGACCAGCAGAACCGAGAACCACATCAGCGGGGGAGTGTTCTTCGGTCTCGTCGTCCAAGGCGAGACCGTGAACCTGACGCTCCCGGACCGCCCGGACCCCGCTCTCGCCGGGCTTCCACGGGAGTCGGCGGGCTTCTCGGGACGCCGCACGGAGCTGGACCGGATCCTCGCGTCCTTGGCGCCGGACGCGGAAGACCAAAAAGCCGCCACCACCGTGGCGGTGTCCGGGCTCGCCGGGATGGGCAAGACCGAACTGGTCCTCCAGGCCGCGCACCGCGCGCTGCGGGAGGAGGGCTGGTTCCCCGGCGGAGTCCTCCACGTCGATCTGCACGGCCACGACGCGGCGGAGCGCAAAGTCTCCCCGAAGCGTGCGCTCGGCACCATGCTGCGGGCGCTCGGCATCCCCCCGGAACACATTCCGCTCGGGGCCGAGGACCGCGCGCGCATCTACCGTTCCGCGCTCGCCGCACTGGCCGGCGCGGGGCGTCGGGTCCTCGTCGTCCTGGACGACGTACCCCCGACCGACAAGATCCGCCTGCTCCTGCCGGGCGACCCGAGCACGGCCACGCTCATGACATCGCGGCACTCCCTGGCGGAGCTCGAAGCCCTGGTGCTGACCCTGCGCGAGCTGCCGACCGAGGACGGCCGGGAGCTGCTGGACGCTGCTCTCCGCACAGCTCTGCCCGAGGACGTGCGGGTCGCGACCGAGGCCGGCGAGGCCGACCGGCTCGTCGCGCTGTGCGGCGGGCTGCCGCTGGCCCTGCGCATCCTGGCGTCCCTGCTCGTGGATGCACCGACCCGGCCCCTGTCCCGCCTCCGCCAGGACCTCGAACAGGCGCACTCCCTGCTCCCGCTGCTGAGCCGGGAGGAGCGCGCCGTGACCGCCGCCTTCGAACTGTCCTACCGAAGGCTCACCGACGATCAGGCCAGGCTCTTCCGGCTGCTGTCTCTGACTCCCGGGCCGGACTTCTCCACCGAATCAGCTGCTCAGCTGTACGGCGAGAGCGACGAGGTGACCCAGCAGCTCCTGCTGGACTTGGGCCGTCGGCACCTGGTCGAGTCACGAGAGCCGTACGGCCGCTGGCGGCAGCACGATCTGGTACGCCTCTACTCCCATGGGCAGCTCATGGGAGCCGACGACTCCTGGGGCGAGGGCCTCAAGCGACTGCTGGTCCACTTCTACAAGATGAGCACCCTGGCGTATGAGTCTCTCTTCGCCCGCGTGGCGCCACAGCCTACGCCGGAGCCCGCCTTCCCCGACCGGGCGAGGGCGCTGCGTTGGCTGGAGGCGGAGCGGCACAGCCTCGTCGCGGCTGTCCTCTGGTCTCACCAGGCCGAGGACGACCTGGTGTGTGTGGCCTTGGCCGTGCCCACCTCCGTCTTCTTGATGGAGATGCGCTACCTGGAGGACGCGCAGCTGGTACTGGCGGCGGGCATCCGGTCGAGCCGACGGAGCGAAGACGCCTTCCACGAGGCCTCTCTGCTGAGTTCCCTCGGTGTGGTGCTGCGAGATATGCGCAAGCTGCGCAAATCCGTACGCGCGCACTCCGAAGCCATCACCATCTGCCGGAGGCTGAAGGAGCACCAGGCCCTGGCCTCCGCGCTGAACAACCTCGGGCTCTCGCTGCACGAGCAGCGCAAGTTCGAGGAGGCCGTGGCGGCCCACACCGAATCCGCACAGTTGTTCGAGCGCGCCGGTGACCAGCGCGGAGCGGCGCAGGCTCTCAGCAACATCGGCGAGACGCTGATCGAGCTGGACCGCGCGCGGGAAGCAGGCCGGGCCCTCCGCAAGGCCGTGAAGACCTTCCGGAAACAGGGCGACCTGCGAGGTTACTCCCTTGCCCTGGGCAGCCTCGCCAAGGTGACCCGCAATGGAGGCAAGGCCGAGAAGGCACTGAAGTTGCACCGACGTGCCTTGGACATGCCGGACGGCCCCCTCCTCCCGCACGAGCGAGCGGTCGAGCTGTCCAACTTCGCGAGCACCCTGATCACCGCCGGAGACGTGGGGGCGGCCCTCACGGCGCAGCAGGAGGCACTGGACACCTTCCGGCGCCTGCGCGACCGCCGCGGCGAGGCGATGGTCCTGGGCAACATGGCCGTCACACGCCGGGAACAGGGCAAGGGCAAGAAAGCCGTACGGCTGCACACCCTTGCCCTGGAGGCGTTCCTCGACAGCAAGGACGATCACGCCCTGGCCGCCGAGTTCACGGAGCTCGCGATCACCCTTCTCCGGCAGGGCAGAAACATCGAGGCCCTGGAGAACCTGGAGATCGCCGCCGAGACGTACCACCACACCGGTGACGCGAGGCGGGCCGCCGACACGCTAGATCTTGCCGACCGGGTACGCAGGCGGATCGGAGCGTAGCCCTCGCCTTCCTCGGGCCCGGGATGATCGCTCCCGCATCAGGCACACTGGATGTTTGGCCCGTGCGAAGGGATACACGTACGTGAACGGACCACTGATCGTCCAGAGCGACAAGACACTCCTGCTCGAAGTCGACCACGAGCAGGCCGACGCGTGCCGCCGCGCCATCGCGCCGTTCGCGGAGCTGGAGCGGGCCCCCGAGCACATCCACACCTACCGCCTGACGCCGCTCGGCCTGTGGAACGCCCGGGCCGCCGGGCACGACGCCGAGCAGGTCGTGGACGCGCTCGTCGAGTACTCGCGCTACCCCGTGCCGCACGCGCTGCTCGTGGACGTCGCCGAGACGATGGCCCGCTACGGGCGGCTGACGCTGGCCAAGCACCCCACGCACGGGCTCGTGCTGACCACCACCGACCGCCCGGTCCTGGAGGAGATCCTCCGGTCCAAGAAGGTCCAGCCGCTGGTCGGGGAGCGCATCGACCCCGACACCGTCGCCGTGCACCCCTCCGAGCGCGGGCAGATCAAGCAGACGCTGCTCAAGCTGGGCTGGCCCGCCGAGGACCACGCCGGTTACGTGGACGGCGAGGCGCACCGCATCGACCTGGACGAGAACGGCTGGGCCCTGCGCCCGTACCAGAAGCAGGCCGTCGAGGGCTTCTGGCACGGCGGCTCGGGCGTCGTCGTGCTGCCCTGCGGCGCGGGCAAGACGCTCGTCGGGGCCGGGGCCATGGCGCAGGCCAAGGCCACGACCCTGATCCTCGTCACCAACACGGTCTCGGCCCGCCAGTGGAAGCACGAGCTGGTGAAGCGGACCTCCCTCACCGAGGACGAGATCGGCGAGTACAGCGGCACCCGCAAGGAGATCCGGCCCGTCACCATCGCCACGTACCAGGTGCTGACGACGAAGCGGAAGGGCATCTACCCCCACCTGGAGCTCTTCGACTCCCGCGACTGGGGCCTGATCGTCTACGACGAGGTGCACCTGCTGCCCGCGCCCGTGTTCAAGTTCACCGCCGACCTCCAGGCGCGCCGCCGCCTCGGTCTGACGGCGACGCTCGTCCGCGAGGACGGGCGCGAGTCGGACGTGTTCTCGCTGATCGGGCCCAAGCGGTTCGACGCGCCGTGGAAGGAGATCGAGGCGCAGGGCTACATCGCGCCCGCCGACTGCGTCGAGGTGCGCGTCAACCTCACCGACTCCGAGCGGCTGGCGTACGCGACCGCCGAGACGGAGGAGAAGTACCGCTTCTGCGCGACGACCGCGACGAAGCGGAAGGTGACGGAGGCGCTGGTCGAGAAGCACCGGGGCCAGCAGACGCTGGTGATCGGCCAGTACATCGACCAGCTCGACGAGCTGGGCGAACACCTGGACGCCCCGGTCATCAAGGGCGAGACGTCGAACGCGCAGCGCGAGAAGCTCTTCGACGCGTTCCGGAACGGCGAGCTGAGCGTGCTGGTGGTGTCGAAGGTCGCCAACTTCTCCATCGACCTGCCCGAGGCGACGGTCGCCATCCAGGTGTCCGGCACCTTCGGCTCCCGCCAGGAGGAGGCCCAGCGCCTGGGCCGGGTCCTGCGGCCGAAGGCCGACGGGCACAAGGCCACCTTCTACTCGGTGGTCGCCCGGGACACCATCGACCAGGACTTCGCGGCGCACCGGCAGCGGTTCCTCGCGGAGCAGGGGTACGCGTACCGGATCGTCGACTCCGACGCGCTGCTGCGGGACCGCGACGCGGACCCCGACCTCAGCGGCGCCTGACGCCCGCCGCCGCCGCTTTCGCCTCCGCCTCCGCCTCCTCGGTGTACTCGCCGAGGAGGACGACCTCCAGCGCCGCCGTCGTGAAGACCTTGACCGCGCGCAGGGCGTTGCCGAGGCGGCCGGAGGGGGCGGGCCGGCCGTGGGCACCGGGGTTGTACGTGACTGTGGTCATGTGTCCAGGATCCTTCCCGTACGGGCGCGGCACATCGGTCCGCAGAGCGAACCCGGCCGCCGCCCGCGTACGACTCCAGGCATACGGCGTCCCCTACGGGTCGTAGGGGGTGTCTCGGCGCCCGGCCCGTCCGCCCGGTCCCGTAATTCGGTGGAGGGCCGCCCGGCCGGTGGCTAGACTCCCCGCCTTGCCCGCCTCCCGTTCGTGGAGCGCCGCCGTCCGGTCGGCAACCGGACGGCCCCGCCGTACCACCACCCGTACGACCGACGGAGGCTCCGCCGTGCCCGCCGACCTGCCCGGCTCCCCTGATCCCGACCCGCTCGCCCGCGAAAGGGCCCACCTCGCCGCCTCCCGCGCCGCCCTGCGCGCGATGCGCGAGGACGTCGAGGCGCTCGACATCACCGACGTGACGGCGAACTGGGTCAACGCCGCCGTCCTGGAGGCGCAGATCGAACAGCGCATCAAGGCGCTGGCGGACCTCTCGCACACCCCGCTGTTCTTCGGGCGGCTGGACTACCTGCCCACGACCCAGGAGGGGCAGCGCTTCTACATCGGGCGGCGGCACGTCCACGACGGGGACGGCGACCCGATGGTCGTCGACTGGCGCGCACCGGTGTCGCAGCCGTTCTACCGCGCGTCCAAGAAGGACCCGCAGGACGTGGGGCTGCGGCGCCGCTTCGGTTACACGGGGGGCGAGCTCACCGCGTACGAGGACGAGCGCCTCTCCGACCCCGACGAGGCCGAGCGCACCTCGAAGCTGCTCCAGGCGGAGATCGAGCGCCCGCGCGTCGGGCCGATGCGGGACATCGTCGCGACGATCCAGCCGGAGCAGGACGAGATCGTACGGTCCGGGCTCGGCGGCACGGTCTGCGTGCAGGGCGGTCCCGGCACGGGCAAGACGGCCGTCGGCCTGCACCGGGTGGCCTACCTGCTGTACGCGCACCGGGAGCGGCTCGCCCGCACGGGCACCCTGGTCATCGGGCCGAACCGTTCCTTCCTCCACTACATCGAGCAGGTGCTGCCCGCGCTCGGCGAGCTGGAGGTGCAGCAGACCACCGTCGACGACCTGGTCGCCACGCGCGTCGAGGTGCGGGGCGTCGACGACGCGGCGGCCGCCGTGGTGAAGGGCGACGCCCGGATGGCGGAGGTGCTGCGCCGCGCGCTGTACGCGCACGTCACGCTGCCGACCGAGCCGCTGATGGTCGTGCGCGGCTCCCGGCGCTGGCGCGTCCCCGCGTACGAACTCGAGGAGATGGTGCGGGAGTTGCTGGACCGCGACATCCGTTACGGCGCCGCCCGTGAGGCCCTTCCGCAGCGGATCGCCCACGCGGTGCTGGTCCGCATGGAACAGGCGGGCGAGGCCCCGGACGACCGCGTGCAGAACGCGGTGGCGCGCAACGCCGCCGTCAAGGCCGTGGTCAAGGAGGTGTGGCCACCGGTCGAGCCGGCGAAACTGGTGTACCGACTGTTGTCCGACCCGGAGTTCCTCGCCGCGCACGCGGAGGGCCTGCTGTCCGCGGAGGAGCAGAAGGCCGTCCTGTGGCCGAAGCCGCCGCGGTCGGTGAAGTCCGCGGCGTGGTCGGCGGCGGACGCGGTCCTCGTCGACGAGGCCGCCGACCTCGTGGAGCGCACGCACTCCCTGGGCCATGTGGTGCTCGACGAGGCCCAGGACCTGTCGCCCATGCAGTACCGCGCGGTCGGGCGCCGCTGCACGACCGGCTCCGCGACGGTCCTCGGCGACCTCGCGCAGGGCACCACCCCGTGGGCCACGGCGAGTTGGGCCGACGCCCTGCGGCACCTCGGCAAGGCGGAGGCGGCCGTGGAGGAGCTGACGGCCGGCTTCCGCGTGCCCCGCGAGGTGATCGCGTACGCCTCCCGGCTCCTGCCGCACATCGCGCCGGACCTCGCGGAGGTCCGGTCGGTCCGCGAGGCACCGGGCTCCCTGGAGGTCGTCCGGCACGCGCCGGACGCAACGCCCGGGGTCGTCTCGGCATGCCTCTCCGCCCTGGAGCACGAGGGCTCGATCGGCCTCATCGCGGCGGACGCCCGCCTCGAACCGTTGGCCCGCGCGCTGACCGAGGCGGGCCTGCCGTACCTCGCCCCCGGCGAGGAAACCACCGCCGACTCCCGCCTCACCCTGGTCCCGGCCTCGCTGGCGAAGGGCCTCGAGTACGACTACGTCGTCCTCGACGAGCCCTCGGCCATCGTCGACGGCGAACCCGACGAACGCACGGGCCTGCGCCGCCTGTACGTCTCCCTGACCCGCGCGGTCTCGGGCCTGACGGTGGTCCACGCGGCGGACCTCCCGGCGCAGCTGGCGGGCTGAGCGGGGGCCTCGGTTGCCGCCGGGTGCGTGCCGGGGGTTCCGGGCGGGTGCCGGGGGTTCCGGGCGGGTGCCGGGGGTTCCGGGCGGGTGCCGGGGGTTCCGGGCGGGTGCCGGGGGTTCCGGGCGGGTGCCGGGGGTTCCGGGCGGGTGCCGGGGGTTCCGGTCGGGTGCCGGGGGTTCCGGGCGGGTGCCGGGGGTTCCGGGCGGGTGCCGGGGGTTCCGGGCGGGTGCCGGGGGTTCTTTCCGGGCAGGTGCCGGGGTT